>NZ_CP022382.1:195000-1395000 GCF_002302565.1 Capnocytophaga canimorsus
CTTTTAGGAATAATAAGTAAATGATTAGCTCTTAGTATATTAAAAAATTTATCTCTACCTATTTTTAACATTTTCAATTCCTCTTTTAAAAGAGAATAAAGTTTTCTTCCGCCCATTTTGGGACTGTGTTTTCTTATTTCTGCTACCATTGCCACTACTTGTTTTGCGTTGTTTTTACGCGTATCTCTACGCTTTAAATTGCGATAATAAACCTGTCTATCCACCCCGAACAGCTGACAGGCAAAACTTACTGTTTCTTGTTCTTTTTCTCGGAAAGTTTCGATAGTTCGGGGGTGAGTTTTTTAGTTCGTGTATTTTATTTTTTTCAATAGGACTCACTGAATGTTTCACATTTCGTATATCAATTTGATATTCTTGTTGGGCAAGGTCAATCATCATATCGAAAATAATTGATTTCTTATCCGATACATAGGCTTGTCTTTCGAGCAGTGCTTTTTGTTTTTTTAGGAGTTTTACTTCTGCTTCAAGCTCCATTATCCTTTGTTCTGGTGATTTAGGCATATTTGATGGGGTTTGATTTTCCCAGTCAAAGTTACCAAATTTTCTCAACCAATTCATAACTGTACTTCGTGACTGAATGCCATATTTTTTACAGGCACCACAGGTCGATAAGCTGCCTGATTCAATCTCTTTTACAATATTGAGTTTAAAACTCATACTGTAATCTCGTTGAGTGCGTTTTACATATTTATCCATAATAACGATTTTTTTTGTATCGATATTTCAGGATAAGACAGCTTTCTTTAAAGAAAAGGCTGATTCAAAACGAATCAGGCTTTTTTTGTTTTTAAAGCCTTTTTTAAATTTCGAGTAAAATTTTTATAGTGGATAATTTGACCATACTCCTTAAGTTTTTCCTATAAAGTAGTTTGTAATTTTTATACGATTTTAGAGCATTGTCTATCCAAGAAAAAGTACATTTTTAATATGTTTCGTATAAATTTTATTTTACAAATTTCTATAATTTAATTTTTAAATAGGCTCTAATCCTAATTGCTGAAAAGTTGGTATCCATCAAAGCTTTTTTCCTTTTTGCACTAATAAGCGTAATATGATGATTAATTTGTAAAAAATCACCAACTATTTTTCAGTACATTACCTTTTTAAATTCTATTGCAATAAAAGAGAAAACTATCAGTAATAAAATAGGTTGACCTTTTTGGACAACCTATGAAAGCAAATAAAAACTTTTAAAAAAATCATTGTTTTACCTTATTTTCATTTGGGCGATAGCCTTCTAGTAAATCATCGTTTTCAAATATAAATGGAATTGACGTAGGTTGATTCCATTCTACATCGTAACGATGCATCAAAAAATCGTTTAGCTCAGTACGATTGTTAAATTTCACCGCTTGGTAAGGCTCTTGGAAAGATAATTTTTCGATAAAAATAAGTTTATTATCCGTTGTTGGAACTAAAACCCCCACGTGACCTACAAATAACTCACTTTCCTCAGGAGTAATTGCCGAATGGAAAAAAACTGAAATGAGCGACGCTTTGGCTCTATCATTTTTATGAGGAAACGTGATGCCTTTCTCTTTCCAAGTTTTTCGTGCATTTTCAATATGTTTTTGAGTATCAGAAACGTACGGAGTTGGGAAATTGGTGTATAAATTCATAAAAACTTCCTTTTCCCTCTCAGAAAATACCCTTTTAGGATTGTTCTCCAATGCGTCATTATCCACAAATAGATTTAAACCAACATCAGTTTTAGGCTCTTTAACCTCGACAAAATCACGTAATAAATCCAAAGAAGTAATTCTGCAATTATAACCAGGAAAATTAGGGTGTTTTTTATCCCAACGTTCTATAACACTAACTTGGTCATACTTAGGAGTTAAGTTATCTGAAGTAGAAAACCCTTGCTGAACCAATCCTACATCGCCCACCAAATTATTAAAATAGTTTACATTTTCAAAGAAAGCTTCAATATTAGCTTGAGCAATTCCAGCATTGGCAAATGCCTGTTTTACTTCTTCCTGACTGGCTTTATCCACCAAATTAGAATATTCCATTTGCTTTAAAAAAGGCTGATTTTCAACATTTTCTTGTTTGGTAAGTGAATTTATGTTTGTCGTCTGTTTATTTTGTTGATTACAAGCTACAAAAGCAACTGCCAACCCCATAATTAAAATACTTTTTCCTTTCATAATGATTTCCTTAAGATTTAAAGTGCTAATGTAAATTATTTTTTTGATTTTCAAAGCAATGTTTTTGTTATTTCCCACAGATTTCCCAGATATTCACTAATTCCTATTTCATTCAAAACAATACAAAAATATACTAATGACAATATTTTAGGTTATGATGAGTATTTTTTAGGTTCAAGAAACAATATTTTAGCTTCCAATGACTATTTTTTAGATTCAGAAAGCAATAATTTAGATTTTGATTAGTATTTTTATTCTTTAATAAAGATATTCCATATCAATTGAAGTCTAATAAATTAATTTGATTGCTTTATCATACTATTTTTTTCGTTTCGATTCGATTCTTAAAAGTAGAAGGGAAAAATTAAAAAAGATTCTATACATTTGTGCTTTCAACAGATAAAAATTGAGTAAAATGAAAAAAAGTGTTTTAAAAATGATTTTTTTAGTAGTGTCATTAGCTACTATTTCTTGTGGAAAGGATACCGATAGTCCAAAACCTAATGAAAATGATTCAACTCCCGTAAAACTTATTAAGTCAATAAAAATCAACGGCGGAGAAGAGAATTTAAAAGAAGCTATAATTCATTATACATACAATAATGAAAATAAAATTACTAAAATAGGTGATGTAATTGATATATCTTACTCAAAAAATAAGATTGAGGTTGAAACATTTAAGATATCAGCTACAATTAACGAAAAAGGAAATGTCGTTTCTTTAATAAAAAAAGAAACTTACGATAAAAAATATGAATATAAATACAATGCTGACAATCAATTAATTCAAGAAACCAAAAAAGCAGCCGAAGGAACCATCGATAAAGATGAAATATATAATTATCATTGGGAAAATGGTAATTTTGTAGCTTTAGGGGACAAAAATAATCCTGCTGTAAGAATTGAATATGGAAAAAATGTCAATAAAAACAATTTTTCATTAATTTTAAGTCGTTCTCATTATTATAAAATGTTTTTAATTTATTTACCTTTTCCTGTAGGAAAAAACTCAAAAATGCTTCCTACTAAAGTTTCTTCAGATGCATACACTTACACTTATGAATACGAATTCGATAAGGAAGGCTATGTTACCAAAATCACTGAAAATTACGAAAATACTCGGAATAAAGAAAAATACGTAACTACAATCGAAATCAATTACTAAATAAAATATCAAAATAGAGAAAAGGTTATCAATTCAGAAAGAATGATAACCTTTTTTCTTTTAGCTTTTTTTAAAATAAAATTGTTTTTAAAACAATATTTTAGATTCCAATGACTAAAATTTAGATTCCATAATCAATATTTTAAATTCTGATGACTATTTTTTAGATTCAGAAAGCAATAATTTAGATTCCGAAAACAATATTTTTGATTCCAGAAGCAATATTTTAGATTCTGATGACTATATTTTAGCTTCCGATGACTATTTTTTAGTTTCCGAAGACAATATTTTTGATTCCAGAAGCAATATTTTTGATTCCAAAAGCAATATTTTTGATTCCAAAAGCAATATTTTAGGTTCTGATGACAATATTTTAGCTTCTATAATCAATAATTTAGGTTATGATGACTAAATTTTAGCTTCTGATGACTATTTTTTAGCTTCTGATGACTAAATTTTAGGTTCCAGAACCTATTTTTTAGCTTCTTTAAATTCTTTTTTTGCTTTTTTCGACTTTCTTCCAGTGTATAAAAAAAACTCCGAACACAAAATATGCATTCGGAGTTGTTTATTGTAATTCTTTTTAGTTTCTGAAAGCGTTTATTTTCTTTCGTACATCGTTTTGCGAAGCTCTTGAATGTTTTTATCGTCCATATACTCGTCAAAAGTCATATAACGGTCGATAACTCCGTTGGGAGTAAGCTCAATAATTCGGTTTGCAACGGTTTGAGCAAATTCGTGGTCGTGTGTGGTAAACAAAACATTCCCTTTAAAATTCTTCAACGAATTGTTGAAAGCCGTGATACTCTCCAAATCCAAATGGTTCGTTGGTTCATTAAGCATCAGTACGTTAGCACGAAGCATCATCATACGGCTAAGCATACAACGTACCTTTTCTCCTCCCGATAACACCGATGATTTTTTCAAGGCTTCCTCACCGCTGAACAACATTTTGCCCAAAAATCCACGTATGTACACTTCCTCGCGTTCCTCTTCCGTTTTTGCCCACTGACGAAGCCAATCTACCAGCGAGTAATCGTTATTGAAATATTCCGAATTGTCCACAGGAAGATACGATTGCGATGTGGTTACTCCCCATTGGAATTTTCCGCTATCGGGTTGTTGTTTTTCATTCAGAATTTGATAAAAAGCCGTTGTAGCTCGTGAATCTTTTGAAATGACAGCCACTTTATCGTCTTTTGCCAAGTTAATATCCACATTTTGAAACAAAATTTCGCCATCGATAGAAGCTGAAAGGTTTTCCACGTGCAAAATTTGGTCACCTGCTTCTCGTTCTTTGTCAAAAATAATAGCAGGATAACGACGTGATGAAGGTCGGATTTCTTCAATATTCAATTTTTCCAACATCTTTTTACGAGAAGTTGCCTGTTTTGATTTTGCCACATTGGCACTAAAACGAGCAATAAATTCTTGCAACTCTTTGGCTTTTTCCTCTGCCTTTTTGTTTTGTTGTGCACGTTGACGAGCAGCTAATTGGCTACTTTCGTACCAGAAAGTATAGTTTCCGGAATAGTGGTTAATCTTTCCGAAATCAATGTCAGAAATGTGGGTACACACAGCATCTAAAAAGTGACGGTCGTGCGAAACGACAATTACCGTGTTATCGTAATTTGCCAAGAAGTTTTCCAGCCAACCGATAGTTTCAAAATCGAGGTCGTTGGTAGGCTCGTCCATAATAAGCACGTCAGGATTTCCGAAAAGAGCCTGAGCCAAAAGTACACGAACCTTTAACTTTCCGTCCATTTCGCCCATCAAAGTATAGTGCATATCTTCAGAAATTCCTAAGTTGGAAAGCAAGGCAGCAGCATCGCTTTCAGCATTCCAGCCGTTCATTTCATCGAATTGTAGTTGTAGTTCGCCAATTCGGTCGGCATTTTCATCGGAATAATCGGCATAAAGCTCGTCCATTTCTTTTTTTATGGCAGAAAGCACTTTGTTTCCCATAATAACGGTTTCCAAAACCGTAAATTCATCATAAGCATAGTGGTCTTGCTCCAAAACGGACATTCGTTTGCCAGGTTCAAGGATAACACGCCCACTGGTAGGCTCTATTTTTCCAGAAAGGATTTTTAAAAAAGTGGATTTTCCTGCTCCGTTTGCTCCGATAATCCCGTAGCAATTGCCCTGTGTAAAGGTTACATTTACCTCATCGAACAAAACTCTTTTCCCAAACTGAACCGATAAATTTGAAACTGTTAGCATTGTCTTTAAAAATTAAATCGGGTGCAAAAGTAATCAAAAATAATGATATATCTAAAACCCTTTTATCGATTCACCTTTCTGTGAAAATTTTGTCTTGTTGTATTTTTATTTTTCGATTGATGAAAATGCAATAAAATTGTTAAAAAAATGATTCGACTTATTTCTGTTTTTTATGCAGATTTTTTTGTTTTTTAGTTAATAGATTGTTAATAATTAGAAAGAGAATTTTTAAAACAAAATTTGTTTTTCTATCAGTTTTAAAAAGTAATAAAGTGTAGGAGGGAAGCAATGTTTTTTATCTGTTAATGCTACTACTTTATCTATTTAATATCGGGTAGGTACAACAACCATTTTTTTTGTATCAAAAATCAATCACCTTAAATCGGATTTTTCACTCGTTAGAAGTAAAAGTAAAAAATAGGGTTTATTTTTTATTTATACTACTGATTATAATTGTTTTATATTTAATTTTTAAAGAAATCATTTAATTTTATTTGTTTTAGTGTTTTATCCTGTTATCAATGAAGGTGTTCTAAAAATGTTTTTTGTAAGCTAAATCCTTTTATTTTAAGAGAATTTGTACATTTTATAAGGGGAAGTTCATTTGGAGTATGACAGTTTGTCAGTTGTTATCAAAATGTTATCTTTATTGAATAAATGATTTAATTTTATAGTTATTAAAATCTAATTTTCAGTGTTTTTATTATTTATTTTTGATTGTGATGTGTTTTTCTTTGATTGTGTAGTGAATTGTTTTTATAAATGCGATATTTTTCAGTTTCAAAAACAATTTTTACTTTTGTTCTATCGTAATAAAACAAGGGTTATGACGAAAAAGATGAACTTACGTGCGGGTAAAAAACGAAAATCTAACAAGATTAAAAAAGTAGGAATGCCTCCTGGAACGTTGATGTATATGGGGGATAAACAAGAAAAACCCATTACTATTGATGTGCTTTCTTTTAACGATAATTTAGTAAAGTTACAGCAAATAAATAGCATTTCGGAGGCTTTTTCTTTTGTGAGTGAAGAAAGTGTAACTTGGATAAATGTTAATGGTTTAACAGATATTGGGCAAATAAATGAAATGGGTAATTTTACTCAACTTCATTCCCTTTTGTTAGAAGATATTTTGGATACTGAACACCGTCCTAAGCTCGAAATACTTGATGATAATCTGCTAATAATCATAAAAATGCTTTACGAGGGCAAAGACGGTCAATTGGTTGTCGAGCATTTGGCTTTGCTCTTAGGGCAAAACTATGTAATTAGCCTTCAAGAAGTGGAAGGGGAGGACGTTTTTTCGGTGCTTAGAAAGCGCATACAAAACGAAAATAATACCATTCGTAAACGTAAATCAGACTATCTGCTTTACGGATTACTTGATGCCATTGTAGATAATTACTTTTTAGTTTTGGATAAAATTAGTGAGCAAATTCAGCAGATTGAACACCAAATTCTTGCTAATCCGCAAGAAGAAATGATTTTTCAAATTCAAAATCTGAAAAAAGAAGCCATTGCTTTGCGCAAAACCATACATCCTACTCGTGAGTTGGTGAGTAAACTTGAAAAACTGGAACATCCGCTAATTAGTTCGGAAACTCATCTTTTTCTAAAAGATTTGTACGAGCATAGCATTCATATTTCTGAAACTTTGGAAAGCTATCGTGATATGCTTTGGGGGCTTACCGATACTTTTATGGGGGCAATGAGCAATAAAATGAATAATGTGATGCGTTTGCTTACGCTCATATCTACCATTTTCATTCCGCTGACTTTCATAGCTGGAGTTTATGGGATGAACTTCAAGTATATGCCCGAGTTGGAGTATCAATGGGCATATCCTGTAGTTTTGATAACAATGTTTTTGATTGGCGCGATGATGTTTTTGTATTTTAAAAGTAAAAAATGGCTATAGAAGCCATTTTTTTATTTTACATCAGAAGTTTTATTACTTTCCATAATGTTTTTAAGGTTTTGCAAACTTAGTGCAATATCATCGCCAATGTCTTCTTCAAAATCTTCAAAAAGTAGCCGTAAATTTTCAGGAAAATCAAGTTTCCCGCTAAAACCCCATTGCACCTGAGTTTGATTCTCTGAAATGGCTTGAGTTTTTATGTAAACAGGTTTTACAGTTTTATAAGGTCTGAAAAAGCGCATCTCGTAGAGAATACTTTCATTTTCGGTAATTTTCGTGATTTTATGTTCGCCTTTACCTATTCTTTCATTATCGCTTTCCCAAGCGGCGATATACCCCTCTGTGCCATCAAATCCTAAATAAGAACGCTTCATATTGGGGTCTAAATCCGTCCATATTCCGTAATTGTCCATATTTCGGATGTATTTGACATAATCAAAAACTTCCTTTTGTGGCTTATTGATGACAATTTCACGTTTAACCGCATAATCTTTTTTTGTGAAAAAAGCCATAACCAGCGGAATTGCCGTTAATATGAACAAAACAACAAATGTATTTTGTAAACTTTTCATAAAAAACTATGTTGGGAGTTCAAAAATACATAAAAGTTTCATAAATACAATAATTTTAACTTTTTTGTGATTGTTAAAAAAGAACTTTAAAACGATAAGTTATTGATTTTTAGTGTTTTATTTGGTTTTTGTGTGTTGATATTTGCTGTACTAAAACTCCCAATTCCCTTGTAGCTTAAGCACTTGAGTAATAACATCGCGTACACAACCTTGTCCGCCGTGCAGATGTGAAATATAATGAGCTACAGCTTTTACCTCAGCAGCAGCATCTTGCGGACAAGTAGCCATTCCTGAAACCTGCATCGGAGCAATATCAGGTAAATCATCGCCCATATATAAAATTTCTTCTTTTTTAAGATTTTTAAGGCTTTGATATTCTAAAAAAGTATCCAATTTACGATGACGTTGCATATAAATATCTGTAATTCCTAAATCTTCCAATCGTTTTTTTGCGCCTAAGTTATTTCCACCAGTAATGATACAAATGTTATAGCCTTTTTCTAATGCTAATTTCATAGCGAATCCGTCTTTTACATTCATACTTCGTAACAATTCGCCTTCGTTGGTTACCAAAACTTGAGCGTTAGTAAGTACACCATCGACATCAAAAACAAAAGTGGTAATGTTTTTAAGATATTCTTTATAGCTTTTCTTTTCCATAATCATCTAAAATAGCATTGGTTATCTGTTTATATAATTCGCCTTGCGAGGCATTTAATAATTGTAAATGTTCGTGTATGGTTTTTTTATCGTCGCGTCGTGCAGGACCTGTTTGTGCCTGAGCAGGAGCGATATGTTTTATTTTCTGAAAAGTTTCTTCAATCAGTGGTGACAAAATTTCAAACGGAATATGCTGTTGCTGACAGATTTGTTGGCTAACAGCTAGCATATAATTGGTGAAATTATTAGCAAACACCGCCGAAATGTGTAAATATTTACGTTGTTTACTATCCATAAAGTACACCTTTTCCGATAGCAATCTTGCTATTTTTTCCAGCAATTGAAGGTCTGTTTTATTTTCGGCTTCCAAACAAATGGGAATATTCTTAAAATCAACCGATTTCGATTTTGAAAATGATTGTAGTGGATAAAAGACTCCTATGTTGTTTTTGCCTTTTAGTATTTCCATTTCCGTATTTCCAGAGGTATGAACTATTAAATTATCAGAAAAGGGAATATTTTGAGCTATTTGCGCAATAGCTTCGTCTTTTACCGCAATAAAACACACATCAACAGGTTTTAAATCAGTAAGATTATGTATTTTTTCTATCGGAAAAATATCAAAATCCGAAGAAAAATCACTTCGGTTATATATCTGTTTTACAATGATTTCACTTTTTTTGTATAACGCATTGAGAAGGTGGAAAGCTACATTGCCACCACCAATGACACTGATTGTTATTTGTTTTGTTGTTTTCAAAAAGAGGTTTTTTTACAAGTCCCAATTGATGGTAATACGAGAAGGTTTTGCCTCATCAGAGATATCTTCTTTCCCGATTTGAGAAGAAATTCCGAATTTTGAGGTCTTCAAAGCCGATTTATCAAAAGTGAAAAAATAATTTTCGTTAGGTAAAATGATAAGTACACTATTCAATGTTTGCTGAATATTGAATTCAGGATGATTGTTTTTAATGTCTTTATAAGTGCTTTGTAGCGAAATACCTTTATCGGTAGTATAGCGATTATCAAGTACTAAAACGCTCTCCACTACTTTTGTATTTTCACTGTTGATTCCAGGGGTAATTTCTAATAATTGTTTTCCTCCTTTTTCGAACAAAATGATACGCTCGTTACTTGCATAGCGTAGTTCTCCCTCAAAAGCAGAACTTGCAATGGAATCCTTAACAAAAATAGAGTCCAATTGCTCAATCTTGGTATTTTTATGTAGTAAGCCTACTTTGTCATTGGTGATTTCAAATTTGGTATCTGTTTTTTTACAGGCGGTCAAACATAGCCCTGTTAGTAAACCAAACAATATTTTATTCATAATATGTTATATGATTTTAAATGTTAATAATTTGATTTTTATTGAATTATGAGTTGTTTTTATTTCATCATTTTATTGAGTACACCAAAAACACCACGGATAAAGGTAGCGCTGGTAACCATTTTCAGTATAGGGTTTTGTGCCGTACTTTTTCGTCCAGAAGCGGAAGTAGAAGTTTTTCTTGTAGTGGTTTCTTTTATAGGTGAATCTTGTTTTTGAGCATTTTCTATTTTTTGATTCAGTATTTCGTAAGCACTTTCACGATCAATAACCTTATTGTATTTATCCACCAATTCTGAATGGTTTATTAGTTTATCTATTTCCCCTTCGGAAAGAATATCCATACGACTCATAGGCGCTCTTAACATTGTAGCAGCCAGTGGGGTAGGAATTCCTTTTTCATTCAGTACCGTGACGAAAGCTTCTCCAGTTCCTAATGCGGTGAGGGTCTCGGCAGTATTATAAAATTCCGAAATGGGATAGTTTTCGGCGGTTAACTTGATGGCTTTTCGGTCTTTAGCGGTAAAAGCACGAAGTGCGTGTTGTACTTTCATACCCAATTGAGCAAGTACCGCATCGGGTACGTCGGTGGGGTTTTGGGTACAGAAAATAAGCCCCACTCCTTTAGAACGAATCAATTTTACGATATTTTCAAGCTGATTTAAAAGCGTTTTGGTGGCTTCGCTAAAAATCAAGTGGGCTTCATCAATAAAAATAACCAATTTAGGCTTTTGCAGGTCGCCTTCCTCAGGGAAAGTCATATAAATTTCCGCCAAAAGACTTAGCATAAATGTAGAAAACATTTTGGGGCGGTCTTGAATATCGGTAAGACGAATGATATTCACATATCCTTTTCCTTGGTTATCGGTACGTAACAAATCTTGAGGGTCGAAACTTTTCTCTCCGAAGAATAACTCGGCTCCTTGATGTTCCAATTCAACGATTTTCCGAAGAATGGCGCTGGTGGAAGTCTTGGCGATGCTTCCGTATTCTTTTTCAAAATCTGATTTTCCTTCTTCGGTGGCGTATTGCAGTATTTTTTTTAAGTCTTTTAAGTCGAGTAGGGGGTAGTTGTGGTCATCACAATATTTGAAAATTACAGCCAAAACTCCTTCTTGTACATCTGAAAGGTTCAGAATACGAGAAAGCAACACAGCACCAAACTCAGAAACGGTAGCGCGCAGACGTACTCCTTTTTGTTCGGAAATGGTAAGTAATTCTACAGGAAAATGTTGTGCCTTGTAAGGGATGCCTATTTTTTGATGTCGTTCGGTAATGAAGGATTTCTCTTCTCCGGCTTGGGCAAGTCCGCTAAGATCGCCTTTCAAGTCCATCAAGAGCACAGGGACTCCTTTTTCAGAAAGATTTTCGGCAATTACTTGTAAGGTTTTGGTTTTTCCTGTTCCGGTTGCTCCTGCGATAAGTCCGTGTCTGTTAAGTGTTTTTAAAGGAAGGTTAACCAAGGTATCGTTTACGACTTCGCCATTGAGCATTGCTCCGCCAAGAGAGATGAAATCGCCTTTACAAGCGTATCCTGTGGTTATGGTTTGTTTGAATTTGTCTTGTGTTGTCATATTTGGTTCAAATTTTATATAATACTTTTGAAAATTGAATAACTATTTTTTAGGTATTAATTGGTTTGTATGATGCGTTTCATCATTCGTAATTGATGTGAATAATTACGTATTTCAGTATTAAATATGCCCACGTGGTCAATACGATCAATACGCACCTTGCCGTGAGCGTGGATAATTCGGTTGTCGCCCAAGAGAATTCCTACGTGAATGATTTTTCCTTCTTCATTGTCAAAAAAAGCCAAATCACCAGGGGCGCTTTCCTCAATGAAGCTAATGAGTTCTCCCTGTGAGGCTTGTTGCCAAGCATCTCTTAAAAGAGCGATTCCGTTGAGTTTATACACCATTTGCACAAAGCCTGAACAGTCTATCCCGAAAGGCGTTCTTCCTCCCCATAGGTAAGGTACTTCCAGGTATTCCATAGCGGTGGCGATAATTCCTATATTTTTTGGTTTTTGATTACGCATACCCACCTTTAAAAGCGAGTTATGGGTAAAGTCAGCCCCCTTAGGAATTTGTAAAAAACTGCCAGAGAGCTGTTTTACAGGTAATTTCGTGACCAAATTATGAGCGTAGCGTATCCTCTTTTTTAGGGCTTTCCGATATTCTTTGTCTGAAATTTCTAAAAATTGTTTATTACTTACCCAACCTTCATACCCGTCAAATAAAATGCGAATTAGACTCCAGCTTTCTTGTTTTTCAATTACTTGAAGTAATTCTCCAAAAAGCAACTGGGTGCACATTTCAGCCGTGTGTGAAGGCTCGGAGCGTACTGGCACTACACTTTGGTTGCAAATTCCGTAAGGAGTTATAAAAATCTTTCTTTCCATCAGTTGCAAAAGTAAAAAAATAAGGACTATAAATCAATATAATCCTTATTTTAAAATGGTATTTAAAGCGTATTTTATTTTTGTTTATTTACGTGAAAAGCCACTAGCCCGTCAATAGGTTTGCGAAGTACGTTTCCGATTTTTAGGTTGTTTTCAGTAAGTACTTCTTTTAGAATGTCTTGCAAGTAAAATGCAATACTTCCTACAAAATTGATAGGCACTTCATATCGGGCTTCGTATTGAGAAATCCAATGATCTACAAATAACTGCATTCCATTTCTAATGATATTTCTGCAATATTCGTGATTTTTATTTTCGACAATAAATTTAGCAAATGTGGCTAAATAGCTGTTCGGATTAGGCAACTTGTACAAATGATTTTTAATAACGTCAGAATTCAAATCATATTGTTTCTCAAAATTTTGTGCCAAATCTTTTGGCATTTTATTAAAGAAATAATCAATAATGAGTCGTTTTCCGTAGAAATTTCCACTGAATTCGTCCATCAAAATATAGCCTAATGAATCCACTGCTTGAACCAATTTTTCACCATTCCAATATGAGCAATTGGCACCAGTTCCTAAAATACAAACGATGGCTTTGTCAGCAGGGTTTGTAGTGGCATAAACCGCTGCGAAAGTGTCTTCTTTTACGTCGATTACAGCTTCAGTAAAGAACGATTTAAGTACGCGCTCGGTAAAGGCAACCATACGTTGCGTACCACACCCAGCACCATAAAAATACACGTGGGTAACCACTTTCCGATTTTCAAATAATTGATAGTTATTAGTAATACGCTCAATCATAATCTCTTCGGTTAACACTTCCGGATTTAAACCAAGAGTTTGGGTGAAAAATACTTTTTCACCATCGGGGTTTAAGGCTGTCCAGTCGGCTTTTGTGGCACCACTATCTACAATAAGTATCATATCAAATTTTTTATGAACTTTTCATTTGAATAAAATTACAAGAACTTTTAGAAGTAAGACAAGAATTTTAGGCTCCGACTTCGCTTAGCTAGACAAAAATTGTATCTATTATACTTTTTTTCTTCTTGTAATTTTGTTGAATTTTATAAACAATAAAAATTCTTTGTAAGTTCGGTTAATAATATTTTGTTAAAGAACCATTTTAATACTCTCGAAGATATACGAAAACAAACATAATAAAACGAAAGTATTGAGGTTAAAATTAAGGCTGTTTGACTTTGCCAAACAGCCTTGAAAGTATGCTATTATAAAGAAGCTACGTGCTCTGCCAAATCAACCAATTTGTTAGAGTATCCTGCTTCGTTATCGTACCAAGAAACTACTTTGAAGAAAGTGTCGCTCAATGCAATACCTGCTTTTTCATCATAAATAGATGTTTTTTTGCAGCCTACAAAGTCTTGAGAAACAACTAATTCGTCAGTATATCCTAAAATTCCTTTTAATTCACCTTCTGAAGCTTTTTTCATAGCAGCATTAATTTCAGCTAATGAAGTTGGTTTTTTAGTACGAACTGTTAAATCCACTACTGAAACGTCAGCTGTTGGAACGCGGAACGCCATACCTGTTAATTTTCCGTTCAATTCAGGAATAACTTTTCCTACCGCTTTAGCAGCTCCTGTTGATGAAGGAATGATGTTAATAAGTGCCGAACGACCACCTCTCCAGTCTTTTTTAGAAGGACCATCAACAGTTAATTGCGTAGCTGTTGTAGCGTGAACCGTTGTCATCAAAGCCTCTTCAATTCCGAAAGCATCGTTGATAACTTTAGCGATAGGAGCTAAACAGTTTGTTGTACAAGAAGCGTTAGAAACGATGTTGTCAGTTGGTTTTACTGATTTGTGGTTAACTCCCATTACGAACATTGGAGCATCAGCAGAAGGAGCAGAAATAACTACTTTTTTAGCACCTGCATTGATGTGAGCTTGAGCTTTTTCCAATGTAGTGAAGATACCTGTACATTCAGCAACTACAGTAGCTCCAACTTCATTCCATTTTAAGTTTGCTGGGTCTTTTTCAGCAGTGATACGAACCACTTTTCCGTCAACTACCAAGTTTCCGTCTTTTACTTCTACGTTTCCTTTGAAAGTTCCGTGAACTGAATCATATTTTAAAAGATAAGCGATGTATTCTACGTCTTGAAGGTCGTTAATCCCTACGATTTCTACATTTGGTCTTTCGTAAACCGCTCTAAACACAAGACGCCCAATACGTCCGAATCCGTTGATTCCAATTTTTAATGTTGACATAATTATCTCTTTTATTTGTTATTAAATTATTTTTAGCAATTAGCTTTTTATGTTACAATCTTTATATTTTTTTTCAATTTTGAAAATCCTTATTAAATTCTATTGTTTTTATTAAAATTCACTATAAAACGCTGGCGGTTCAATACCCAATGCTCGCAAGTAAACATATCCTTGCCCTCTGTGATGAATTTCGTTTTGCAAAAGGTAATCTAAATTATGAATAATTGGATAGTTAAACATTCCAAACACGTTAAACTCTTCACGAAAACGCTCCAAAGAAGTATTGGTAAAAAATGTATTAATTTGTTCGGTAAGTTTATCCCAATTTGACAAAATCTCGGCTTTGGTTTTTCCAGCATAATTATCGTGATTTTCAAAAGTAATTATTTCATTTTCAGAAAATTGTCTAAGAGCAATAACACCAAGATAGATCAATTCATCAACTATTTTTGAAAACGGACGCATTCCACCAACGGAAAATTCAAACAATTCCCTCTCGGGAAAAGCCTCAATCACTTTGCGAGTTAATCGGCGATTTATTTGCCAATTGTCTAACCATTCTTGTTTTGTAACTAACTCCACCATTTTTACATCCTAATAAAATTATTGCCTAATTATCTACGTTAAATGTGTGATATTTCTGCATAAAAACAATTTCCCGAATTACGAGAAATTAAATACTCATAATCTCTGCTACACGAACAAGTTCCATATCCAACTTACTTCCGCCCTTGATAGCTTTTTCAAGTGGAGTTAAATCAATTACATCATTGTTGATTCCTACCATATAGTTCGATTTTCCTTCCAAAAGCGTTTCTACCGCTTTCACTCCCATACGACTGGCAAGAACACGGTCATAACAAGAAGGAGCTCCACCACGTTGCATATGCCCTAAAATGGCTACACGAATGTCGTACTCTGGGTGTTTTTTCTCAACATATTCTTTTAATTCAAAAATATTTTTACCCGTTTTATCTCCTTCAGCAACCACGATGATGTTAGAAGTTTTTCCTTTGGCGTGACCTTCCTCAATATCTTGCAAAAGTTCTTCGATAGGCGTGTCTTCCTCTGGAATAAGGATACGCTCTGCTCCGCCACCAATACCCGTATTTAGTGCGATAAACCCAGCGTCACGCCCCATAACCTCAATGAAAAACATTCGGTTGTGAGAGCTTGCTGTGTCGCGGATTTTGTCAATAGCTTCTACCGCTGTATTAAGTGCAGTATCGTAACCCAAGGTATGGCTTGTTCCATAAATATCATTATCAATAGTTCCAGGAATTCCCATCACTGGAAAATTATGCTCTTCATTGAAAAGCAAAGCCCCTGTAAATGAACCATCTCCACCGATAACAACTAAGGCATCTACATTGTGTTTTTTAAGATTTTCGTAAGCTTTTTGGCGACCTTCTTTAGTTCGGAAATCCTTAGAACGTGCTGATTTCAAGAAAGTTCCTCCTTTATTGATGGTATCACGAACGCTACGAGCATTCAATTCTACAAAATCTTCTTCAATCATTCCTTGATAACCACGATACACCCCCAAAACGGCAACATCGTGATACGCACACGTACGAACCACCGCACGGATGGCAGCGTTCATTCCTGGAGCATCACCACCAGAGGTTAAAACTGCTATTTTCTTAATCTTTTTTTCTGACATTTAATATATACATTATTTTTTCGTTTGTAAAATTACGGCTTTTTTTTTGAATAATAAGACTTAATTGCCTTTTTTTGATCAAAAATTAACTTTAACGTTTTCGGTTGGTTATAAAATTGTAATTATACTTCTCAATACAAGGAAAAAATTGTAATTTAGCGCCCCACAAAGACATTATAATCTTACAATGAAGGACTTTTATATTTAAAAAATTAACTAATCAATAAATATTTTTAACTATTAAAAAATAAACATAATGAGTACAAAAAAACAAAATTTCGCCACTGCGTTGGCATTTATTGGGTTGATGTTTTTCTCCATTGGGTTTGCTTTTGGGATTAACTCGTATCTGATTCCTGTTTTGAAAGGAACTTTGGATATTTCATCAGCAGGGAGTTATATGCTTTTAGCAGCTGCTTTTATTCCATTTTTAATTTTTGGATACCCAGCTTCGATGTTGATAAAAAAAATTGGGTATAAAAAAACAATGGCTTTTTCATTTTTACTCTTTGCCATTGCTTTTGGAATTTTTGCTAATGCATCGAACTTTTATACTTTTTTATTGGCATCTTTTGTAAGTGGGACGGCTAATACATTTTTACAAGCTTCGGTAAACCCTTATACTACGATTTTAGGTCCGATTGAAAGTGCTGCAAAACGTATCAGTATAATGGGGATTTGTAACAAATTGGCTTGGCCTGTGGCTCCTTTGTTTTTAGCCTTTGTTATCGGTAAAGAGCTTGACAATGTAGCTCCTGCCGACTTGCAAATGCCTTTTTACATCATTGTTGGGGTATTTTTACTTTTAGGAGTGATTTCGCTTATGGCTCCGCTTCCTGAGGTAAAAGCCGAAGGTGAAGAAGAGCAAGTAGATACACCTGAAGTGCTTTATATCCAAAAACAATCTGCATTTGATTTTCCATATTTGCTTTTAGGAGTTTTAGCTTTATTCTTCTATGTGGGAGTTGAAACCATTTCGTTGGCAACTATTGTAGATTATGCCAAAGTTTTGGGGGTTGATAATCATATAATTTCGATTTTTGGTTTTGAAGTAAGTTTTGGCAGACTAGCAGCTTTCATTCCTTCTATTGGGTTGATTATTGGTTATATCTGTGGAGCTTTGTTCATTCCGAAATACATTTCACAATCTACGGCTCTTAAAATTTGCTCTTTAATTGCTATTTTTGGAACCATTGCAGTTGGACTTGCTCCGGCTGAGTATTCAATCTACTTCATTTCATTTATGGCTTTGGGGTGCTCGTTAATGTGGCCTGCCATCTGGCCTTTGGCTATGGAAGGATTAGGAAAATTCACCAAAACGGGAGCTTCTCTTTTAACGATGGCGATTGCCGGAGGGGCTGTACTTCCGCTTATTTTCGGATGGTTAAAAGATAGTTACGGAATGCAAAACGCTTATTGGATTTGTTTCCCTTGTTTCCTATTTATTTTATATTACGGTATGGCAGGACACAAAGTAGGCAAGAAGCAATAGTATTTGATTTGAAAAAAATCATAATAAAAAATTCCCCAAAGAAAATACCTTCTTTGGGGAATTTTTTAGCTAAATACCAAACAACTTTTGAATTTACTGTAATCATCATTGGATGCTTTCACTTGGCTCAGCAAGACAAATTCCGTGTTAATTTGAGCGAAGTCGAAGATTTTTATTTCAGTAATTTTAAATTCAAAATCGTTTATCTGTAGTAATATTAAATATAAACAGGACTTGCTCCTTCACCGTGTGGGTCAACTTCCAATATAATATCTTCATCTGCTTCGATATTGGCTTTGGTTATGTGAAGTGAAATATTATATAAAGTAAAAAAAATCTATTCTAAGGAAATTCTTAGAATAGATTTTTTATTATAGCCAATCGAATTGAAAAATCACATCCAAACTTGACTTGACTCAGGGTCTATATCTGCCTCAATTATTGTTTCCAACTCTTTTTCAGCTTCTTGAATAGTTATTTTAAACTCATCTGCCATATCTTGTAATGTAACACTCTCCTTTTCTAAACGATCATTGTAGATACGAATTGGAATTTGTACTTCAAACTCTCTTGCTGCAATATTTGGTGAAGGTAATTCATTATAAGCAAGATACTTTTCACCTTGTTTCTTATTCCCTGAAAGGAAGTGAGCTAATGTAACTTTTAAGTTAAATGTTAAATAATTCTGTTTAACGTGAAAATATCCTTTCAAACCTACTGGATTATCTAACAAACGTGCATCAGAACCTTTGGTATAATACTTATTTTCAGGATTTGTATCTCTGTATAGATAAGAAGCTATTGTGTTATTATCAGCTGGTAGCTCTCCTGTTTTAATTGTTTTTACATCCTGAAACTGAAAGAAATGCTGATGTGAGTTAGCGTGTTCAATATATTCGCTATTGATACGCTCTCCTTTTTCATTATAATAAACGATTTCTAAACCATAATAAGAGCTCTGTCTCCAACGAATGACATCTGCACCTGAAGCCTCCCATTTTTTATCTTTAAACTCAAAAGTTACTTTTTGCTGATTAACCAAGTATTTGACTCCTTCATATTTGGGGTCACCGTGAAATGAAAGTCCGTGGGTGTGTCCTTCCGTGAAAATGAAATCCACCTTATGAAATTCGGGCTCTTGATGATTCAAATCAGGAGTAACCACCTCATTATTATCTTTTGAACAACTTACTAAAGTGGTAATTAAACCTACTGCAACTACTATTTTATTTACTATACGTTTCATATTTTATTCTATTTTGTTAATTATTTTTATTTATTGATACTTATTGGAATGATTACTGTAGCATCTGACGAGAAAAAATTACTTGAAGGCAGTTCATTATAGTTTTGAATTGCTCCGTCTTTCAATTTGTTGAAGCCACGTTCTGCACCCAAAAAGTGAGCTAAGGTAACTTGCAAATCAACTTTACCAATTTCTTGCTTTACTGAAAAAATACCTTTCAGACCTATCGGGTCGATTGCTTCAGGATTGTTTTTATCCCAACTACGTTTGCGAAGTGTTACTCCATTTTGACCTAATATTCCGCTTTCAGGATTGGTATCGCGGTAAGTGTAAGTTACAATAGCATTCATCTGCTCAGTCTTTTTCCCTTTCAAAAGAAAGAAATGCTGATGTATCGGAGCCATTTCTGCAGTTACAAACTCTCCATTCATACGTGTACCAGCCTTATTATAATATATAATTTCAAGATGGTAATGTGTACCAGCTTCCCATACAATATCATCACCTTGTGGTTGAACTCCAGCGACTCCATTCATCTGATAGATACGTTTTTGAACAACATCTGTAAATGAAAAATCATCTCCATTCTTTATTACTTTAGTAAAGATAAACTCTACTCTATCTGGATTTTCGTGTCCCTTATCTATTGATTCATCGGTAGGTGCTGGAGGTTCTTTAGAGCAACCTATCAAAGCCACTAAAATGGTTATTAAAAAACCAAATCTAACTATGTTTTTCATCATTTAATTTTATTTTTATTTGTTATTAAATTTGTTTTGAAAGTTTCTATTACCGAAATAGTATTCTTCAGTTAAAAAAACATTCCTTTTTACATTAAAATCATCTTTTCTTTTAAAAGAAACAACTTGCTTCATACAGAAAACCATTTGCTTCACATCGGGAATTACCTACTTCATATCAGAAACTCCTTGCTTCACTTCGGAAATTGTTTGCTTCACTTCGGAAATCACTTTCCGCAGTTAAGAAATCTTTTCCGCAAGATAAAAAACTTCCTTCCTGATATAAAAAACATTCTGACCGACATCGTTCATTGTTCACTCCACATTGTTTATTTCATTCTTCATTTAGAACTTATAAGTCAATCGAAGTTGCACGTTTCGCCCTAAGTCGTGAGCATAATATCGGAAGCGGTTGGTGTATTCCTTATACAATCTATCAAAAAGATTCTCAACGGAAAGATGCACCGCAAGTGATTGCGTCTGTCCAAACGGAAAGCGAAAACCTCCCCCCACATCGAGCAAATGATACGCATCAGGGGTTGTGCTTACCAACTCTTGTTTCGGGTCGAAACGCAGTTGTTTTGCAACAAACGTATGCTTTGCCGAAATGTACACATTATGAAGCCTTCCCATCTTCGGTAATTCCCAATGCAACTCCTGTTGGATTCTCTCCGAAGGAATGAAAGGAAAATACCGCTTCGTTTTGAGTTCATTAGCATACACCACCGAACCTTGCAGACCATACTTCCATTGAGGTAAAAACTGATAACTCATCTCTAAATCCATACCGCGAAAGAAAGCATCGGCTTGTGCGTAACGAAAAATCGGATATACTCCTGAAAAAAGCGTTTTGGTTTCACCTGTCGGAGCATCGTAAATATAGTTTCTGATAAGTTGTGCAAAGAAATCCACATTAAGCGACCATTTTTCCTGCTCGAACTTTACCGAAGTAATCCATTTTACGCCTCGCTCTGATTGTAAATTTTCATCGCCAATATCGTACGTTCCTGCCCCGTGATGAAGCCCATTGCTATACAATTCGCTCACGTGAGGCGAACGCCACGCCACTCCTACATTAGATGTGAACGACCATTGCTCACTTGGAGCATAGCTTCCTCCAACAGAGTACGTTATATTGTGAAATGAATGATTTCCTCCGTAACGTTGCGAAAAAGCGTTGTAACCATCGGCATTGAATGATTTATAATCGTACCGAAGTCCGCCTTCTATTTCCCAAGCTCCGCCATCATACTTTTGAATGGCGAAACCTCCGTATCCGAAAGAGGCAAAATTCGGAATCACTGGAACAACTCCCGTACCAGGTGAATTATAATTGACCTGTTGTGAGGCACTTACTCCAAGATGAGACTTCCATTTGCCATAATGATTCTCCCACGAAGCATCAAATAAATGTGTTGAAAGTTCCATATTCAACGCTGGGATACGTGTTCGCTCCAATCGGCGAACGTTAAATTCTTTTCGGATATCATCTTGGAAAGCATACTGAGCTGTGAACTTTCCTCCGAAAGGAAGTCGCACAAATCCTTTTACTTTCAGCAAATGATGCGTAACTTCTTGCTTAGGTGCTTCTATCTGATAGGAAAACGGATAAGTCGTTAGCGGACGTCCGATTTCAAATCGGGCAAGTAGGTCATCTAAATTCCCAATATGCGAACCATAAAAAACACCCGTTTCATTGTAATACCTACTATAGAAAGCCTCCACACCCCATTGCTCCTTTTCCACGCCAGTTGCTACAGAAAAGTTTTTTTCTTGCTGAGCAGTATTATTCAGATGATAATCTGCCGTCTGAACATCTCCAGAACGTTTCGCACTTGCCTGAACTCGCCACGCCCATTGCGGAAGAGTTGGCACAGCTGTTTCGAGCTTCAAGGAAGTTGCCATTTTTCGTCCGTTAGATGCCCACGAAGGAGAAACTTCTCCGTGAAGAGCATCGCCATACGGAAGTTTTTCAGGTGAAATAACGACAACACCTCCCAAAGCATCGGAACCATATCGGACAGCATCGGCACCTTTCACCACAGCAATGCGATTTGCCATCGCAGGGTCGATTTCAGGTGCGTGGTCTGCTCCCCATTGTTGCCCTTCTTGCCGAACTTCATTATTAAGTATGAGAATTCGGTTGCTATGTAGCCCGTGAATTACGGGTTTTGCGATAGTGGCTCCGGTTTGTATCATCGACACTCCCCGAACTGAAGCAAGTAATTCGGCTAATGATTCCCCTGATTTCTTTTGTAGGTCATCTTTACCCAAAACAGAAGCAACATTATTGCGAGATGTCATTCGGCTTTGCTCTTGAACCACCACCATTTCTGACAGTTCGTTGATACTCTCCTGCATCTGGATAATCACAGGACGCTGCTGGGGAAGAGTGATTTTCAAGAGATATTCTTCAAATCCCAAATAAGTGATTTTCAGAGTATGTTGCCCCGACTTTGCTGCTGAAATGATTACCTTCCCCGAAGGGTCAGAAACATAGTGCTTGCCCAAAAAATGAACCACTGCACCATTGAGAGGAGCATTATGTTGGTCATTTATCTGTAATTGGAGAGGGTGTTGCGCATATCCTGAAAAAAATCCTAAAAAATACAATACAAATGCGTATGTTTTTTGCATAAAATCGTTTTTCTTTTGATGATTTGTTTTATTGTCGTGTTGTATGAACAAGTAAAAAAGCTTTTATTCTAGCCAATTCGGGTAGGGGGAGCCCTTGAAGGAGTAAAAATGGATTTTATAAAAGTATAATCTTTTGTAAAATAAGCAATATCAGATGACGGATATATCGTATGTATGTAATAGCCATCAAAAATACCATCAAAAAAAGGATGTAACTGATGAAAAATACAATCTGAATGATACTTTATGGCAGAAAAGTGGGTTTTATGAGTACATTTTTGCTTTGAATTTTGGGTACAGACTTCCGCATCCGATTGATGATGATGAAAGTATTCTCCAATAGGGAAGCCTACTTTAAGCATACCAATCAGTACAACTAAATTGATAAGTTGAATATGTTTTTTATTGTTTTTCAAGCTATTTGCAAATAAAACCAATGTTGATTTTCGTTTAAAAAATCAAATTTTAAAATCTTTTTTAAGAGGAAATACTCTTGAATATTTTGGTTTTGTTTAGCAAATAGGAGGTGCGCGAAGTGAGCTACACCCTAATATGAGTTTGTGAGGTAATTCTTGATAATAATTAGGCAGGGTAGTAGGGGAGGTAATCCATTCTATTGAAAAATCAAAACTAGCAATAACTGCCTCAAGATGTTTTGTTTGTTCAGATAGAATAAAATCACAATAGTTACAAGTTGACGACTCATCATCAGAAGGATGAGCGTGTGAAACCTCAGAGCAATGATGCGATTCTTCCGTTGCCCAATGCCAGAGACTATGAACGGGGGTTAGTGCCAAAAAGTAGCAACACAACACCCAAATATTTACTAATATTTTAAATCTTTCTGTTTTCAAACGGATTTTACTAAACGCTCTAATAGATAACAAGCGTGCAAATATAATCAAAAAAAATAAAAGTGAAGCTACTTAAATGCGTTTAAAACTGCAAATACAGAATAAACAAAGCCAACATAAAGGAAGCTAAAAGTACGCCTTTGGCTCTTTCATCGCGTTTTATTCGTAGAAAACCGAAAAATGTTAATAGATTCAGAATTCCTCCCAGACCAATTAAAGCCCCTAAAATGCCTTGCTGGTAAGCTAATTTCAAAGTAGTTTCTATGCCGTATTTGGAAAAGATTAAAACATAAAGCAAAATCCCGAAGGCATTGGCAATAAGTCCTGCCAAAAAGCCTATTAAAATTTCTTTTCTGACTGAATTCATTTTATTTATGGATTATTCAGGGGTTAAACTGCCAAGTGTGTAATTCTTGTATGGCGTGGTAGGCAGTTAGGTCGTACTGTACGGGTACCACGGAAATATATCCGTTTGCCAAAGCCCACTCATCGGTATCTTCACCTTTGTCTTCATTGTTGAATTTTCCTGTCATCCAATAGTAGGTTCTACCTTGAGGGCTAACGCGTTTATCAAACTCTTCCGACCATCGTGCGTTGGCTTGTCGGCAAATTTTGATGCCTTTGATGTTTTCTTTTTCAACTTTAGGAATATTAACGTTGAGCACCACTCCTTTGGGCAGTCCGTTTTGCAATACGTTTAGTGCAATTTGTTTGATGAATTGTTGGGCGTGTTGAAAGTTGGCATCCCAACTATAATCCAACAGAGAAAAGCCAATAGCAGGAATGCCCTCAATACCAGCTTCCACAGCGGCGCTCATTGTGCCGGAATAAATTACGTTTACCGATGAATTTGAACCGTGATTGATACCGCTTACACATAAGTCGGGTTTTCGGTCTAAAATTTCGTGGTTTGCCATTTTAACACAATCGGCGGGGGTGCCACTACAACTGTATTCTTTTTGTTTGCCATCATCAACACGAATAGGGTCGCAGTATAGGGTTGCGTTTAGGGTAACGGCGTGTCCCATACCGCTTTGTGGTGAGTCAGGAGCAACTACTACAACATCACCGATTTCGTTCATTATTCTAATCAGGCAACGAATACCAGGGGCGGTAATTCCGTCGTCATTGGTGACTAATATCAACGGTCTTTTTTCTATTTTTTTAGTCATTCAATCTCATTTAATCTTTTAATCTTTTAATCATTTAATCTTTCAATCCCTCAACTCACAATCGGGTAACTTTATCAATCCCTGATATGGCTTTGATGCTTTGCATCAGTTGTTTTAATGTGGTATTGTTGTTAATGGTTACGGATACCTTTCCTTTGAACATATTTCCTTCGGCATCTACGTTGATATTGGTAAGCTTAACGAATTTGCAATCGGAAATGGCTTTTGAAATATCAGCAATGAGTCCAGCTCTATCCAAACCGCTGATACGCAGAGCTACCTTGAACTCTTGCTCTTCTGATTTTACCCATTTTGCCGTCATAATCCGGTAGGCGTAGTTGGACTGCATTGAGATGGCATTGGGGCAGTTCTTTTTGTGAACTTTTACTCCTTCATTTATGGTGATAAAACCAAAGATAGGATCACCAGCAATGGGGTTGCAACATTTCGCAAATGAGTAGTCCAGCGACTCTCCTTCTTTACCAAATACGATATGGTCATAATGTTCGTTAGCCTCTTGTGTTACTTCTTGTGGTGTGGAAGAGGCCTTACGTGTGATTTTACTTTTAAGAAAATTAAAGATAGACGAACGCTTGGAGGCAAACTCACGTAACATTTGGTTACTGATTTCCCCTGTACCTACTTGGTAGAAAACATCTAAACTTGAACGCGTTTTAAAATGATTAACTAGTTCATTTACTACATCTTCATTGAGGTTGATTTTTAATTGTTTCAACTTGCGAACCAATAATTCTTTTCCTTCGGCAGCTACTTGTTTTACTTCTTCTTTTAGCGAAGATTTAATTTTGCTTCGTGCTTTGGCTGTGGTGGCATATTCTAGCCAGTTTTTGTTCGGTTTTGCATTTTCCGAGGTGATAATTTCTACCTGATCTCCACTATGTAACCGATGGTTTAAGGGCACGAGTTTGTTATTTACCTTGGCACCGCGTGTTTTCATTCCTACGGCTGTGTGAATATAAAACGCAAAGTCAATAGGCGTGGCTCCTTTGGGTAAAGATTTGATTTCGCCATTGGGGGTAAATACAAAAATTTCTTTTGCGTACAGATTGAGCTTAAAGTCTTCCACGAAGTCCACTGCATTTCCATCGCTATTTTCAAGCATTTCTTGTAATCGGTTGAGCCATACCTCAATACCTGCTTCTTCGTGGTTGCCGTGTTTGTATTTGAAGTGAGCGGCATATCCTTTTTCAGCGATTTCGTGCATACGTTCGCTACGTATCTGTACTTCGACCCAACGCCCTTTCGGACCCATAACGGTAATATGAAGTGCTTCATAACCTGTTGATTTTGGTGCAGATATCCAGTCGCGTAAACGGGTAGGGTTGGGGCGGAAATGATCAGTGACGATAGAATATATCTTCCAAGCCAAAAACTTTTCTTCGGAAGGCTCACATTTGTAAATAATCCGTATGGCGAATTTGTCGTAAATTTCCTCAAAGGTTACGTTTTGTGCTTCCATTTTCCGGTGAATGGAATATATGGATTTGGGTCTTCCTTTGATGTAATATTCTATCTTTTGATTATCTAATGAGGTTTTAATTACTTCTGAGAAAGATTCAATATAGGCTTTCTGTTCCTCTTTAGATTCTTCCATTTTACCTAATATGCTGTAATATCGTTCAGAATCAGTGTATTTTAAGCCTAAATCTTCCAATTCGGTTTTGATATTATACAACCCGATGCGATGGGCGAGAGGTGCATATATGTAAAGGGTTTCGGAGGCTATTTTGGCTTGTTTGTGTTCTGCCATAGCGTCCATAGTTTGCATATTGTGCAGACGGTCAGCAATTTTGATGATGATAACCCGTACATCATCATTCATAGTGAGTAGCAACTTTCGGAAGTTTTCCGCCTGAAGAGAAACGTCTTTCTCTTTGCTTAGGTGTGAAATTTTGGTAAGTCCTTCAACAATGAGAGCTACAGTATCGCCGAAAAGCCTACGCATATCTTCTACGGTGTAGTCGGTATCTTCGACTACATCGTGTAATAGTGCAGCAGCAATAGAAACGGCATCTAAGCCAATTTGGGCTGCAACAATTTTAGCAACTGCAATAGGGTGAAGAATGTACGGTTCTCCACTTTTTCTGCGTTGCTCCTTATGAGCATCAACAGCCGTATCAAAAGCCAAACGGATGAGCTTTTTGTCTTCATCGGTTAGTGTTTGATAGCTGATGCTGAGCAATTCCTTGTATTCACGAGCAATTGCTTTGTTTTCCTCCTCTATGTCGATTTTGTAATTCATACCGATAAAATTACAATTATTTTACTAATGTCCAAAAAAATGTTTAATAAAAATTAAATTGTACTTAAAAACGATTGTTTTTATGTAATCTGAGTACTCATTTTTTTAACTTTTTCTACCAAAATCGGCGGGGATTTCTCCCCAAGCTTTGGTTTCCCATTTTAAGATGCGGTTGCTAAAGGTGTTTTCATTTAGCCAAGTTTCAGCACGATCAATAAGTTCAAAGATTTTTTCGTTAGCTGCGGTAGGCTTGTTTTTGGTTTTACATTTTTTTAATCGTATCCAATTGATGGCTATTTGGCTATCACTATATATGGGTATATTGAGTTGCTTTTTTTTCAGCAGTGCTAAGGCGTGTACTAAGGCTAAAAATTCTCCAATATTGTTTGTGCCTTGTGCAAACGGACCGATACGGAATATTTCGTTGCCATCTTTGGTATTTACGCCTCGATACTCCATAATACCTGGGTTTCCGCTACAGGCGGCATCTACCGAAATGGAAGGAGTTATAGGTTTGCCGATGCGTTGTAATTCGGTAGGGGAGAGTGTAATGGAACTGATTTTCTTTCCCTTATAGTCATCATATCTTCCTTTTAGTGCTTTTTGGGCTTCTTGTAGCGTTGGGAATCCTTTGTATTTAGCGGTAGGATATCCGTGAACTACACGCTTACAAGCATTCCACGAATCGAATATCCCGATTTCATACCCTTCCCAAACCACATAATATTTATTTTTTGAAGCCATATAGTAATCAAGTATTGGTTTTGTCGTGCGAATATACGTTTTTATTTCAAAGCATAAAGGAAAAATTAAGTTACAAGGAAAAAGTTGAAAAGGTGAAAAATTTAAGTGACCAGTTTTGTATTCTTTCTTAACTTTTAACCTTGGAACTTGAACCTTGATTCTCGGAACTTTAAACCTGAAACTTTTTTAAATATATTTTAGTACTATGTATTGCATAGTATTTTTTATTGTTATATATTTGCCCTAACAAAATACCTTATATAATATGGAGACAATTAACACAGAAAAAACCAAAACACAGATGCGAAAAGGCATCTTGGAGATGTGTATTCTTTCCATAATCAGCAAAAACAAAGAGGCATATGTTTCGGATATTATTGAGGCTCTGAAATCTGCTGATATGATTGTAGTTGAGGGAACACTTTACCCGCTTTTAACACGGTTAAAGAATGAAAAATTACTCGACTATAATTGGAAAGAATCCAATTCGGGACCACCCCGAAAATACTATGTGCTGACCGATAATGGCACAACTTTTCTGCAAGAAATCGTGAAATCGTGGCAAGAACTACAAACAATGGTTAATAAAATTATTTAGTTATGGACAAAACACACAATATCAGTTTGGGCGGATTTTCATTTTTGATTGAAGATAAAGCCTATCAAGAACTTTCAAAATATTTAAACGAAGTACGTAAATCACTCGGAAATACTTCTGATACCAACGAAATCATTTATGATGTGGAACAACGAATGGCTGAACTGCTCAAAGCTCAAATGAAGGGTAGGGAAGTGATTGTAAACCAAGATGTTGATTATTTAATCAGTGTTCTAGGGCGACCAGAACAATACGTTGATTTAGAAGAAGAAACTCAAAAAGAAGCGAAATTTACTACTAATGAAAAACAAAACCGAATAGTTGAATTCTTCCGACATAAGAAGCTATACAGAGATTTGGAGAACAAATTGTTAGCGGGTGTTTTTGCAGGATTCGGGCATTTTTTGGCAATTGAAAAAACGTGGTTGCGTTTTGCTTATCTTTGGTTGTTTGCACTTTCTGCACTTATTTTCAGACATATATTCTATTTTTCAAAGGTAGATTCTATTGTCGTGTTTTTTCCGTGGTTAGCAATTTATGTGCTTCTGGCACTGATAATTCCGTCAGCGAAAACCACTGCAGAGAAACTAGCAATGCACGGAAAAGCAGTAAATATTGACACTATTTCTTCCATTAAGGAAATAAAAATGCAAAATGGTTTGCAACTCACTCGAAGCCTTGAAAGTCGAAAACTCTTTGGAGTTTTTGGAGGACTTAGCAAACATTATGGCTGGAATGTAACGGGCGTACGTATTGCTTATGTGATACTGACATTGGCAACTATCCCTTTATTTGAAGGTTTTTTCACTTTTGTATTCATTTTATGTTATGTATTTTTGGTATTGTCAATGAACAAAAGAAAAACTATTTTTGAAAAAGAAGATGATTATCTAACTGAAGATGATTTTAATGTAGAAAGTGACTTTTCGCAGGAAAACACTCCAAAACAGAAAATGGAATTTGTGTATAAAAAATCAGATTTTAGCATCTGGAGCATCATACGCGGATTTTTCAAAGGCGTTTTGTATGTTATTATTGGTTTTGTGATATTGATATTATTATTTGTCTTCTTTTCACTTTTTTTGGTATTTTTGGGGGTAAATGTTGCTTTTTTAGGGGTAACAGGAGCTCTTGCAACGATGTACGATTATCTACCATTTTTATTTGCAGGTTCTTGGCAGTTATCAGCGGTTTATATCGCCTTAACGATGTTACTATTTGTAGCGATTTGCGTTCCAACAATGGTGCTTATCCGATTGTTTTCATCGAAAAGCAAAAAGATTTCCAAAAACTGGGTGATTGCCAATGTATTGCTATTTTTTATTGGAATAATAGTGATGTTGGTAGTTGCGGGAAATACAGCTCGAGATTTTCGTTATCACAGGTCAGTATCTAAAAATATTCCGTTAGAAAATATTGCAGATACGCTGAAAATCAAAGTCAAAAGATGGGATAATTATGGAGATTCTTGGAATCTTTATATAGAAGATGACGGGAAAGCAGTTATTGAAGATAATAATTGGGTAGAAATAAAGCGAACAGAAAGAACTCCATTTTTGGAAATTTGGACCTCTTCTCAAGGAGCCAATGGCAGAGATGCTGAACAAAATGCTAAAAAAGTAGATTATCCACTGGAAATCAGCGGAAATACAATCACCATTCCTGAATATTACATCTTAGATAAAAATAACAAATTCCGAATGCAGAAAGTAACCCTATTGTTAAATGTTCCTGATAATGTAGTCTTTACAGTCGATTCAGATATTGATACTTTTTTTGAACAAAACTATTATTGGCTTAAAAAGGGCAATCACTATCGCATATACAACGATAGCTTAGTAAATACTGCCACCAATCTAAAAGAAGATAGCAAACGAAAAGAGATTCGATTTCATAGTAGAGGTAGATGGCACAAACAAACGGTAGATTAACGTAAAACCTAAAAACAGGGCAATTTTCAACTTCTTGAAAATTGCCCTGTTTTCTTATAAGTGATTAACTTTCAAGAGAAAGTCGTGCTTTGGCTGTGGTTTGTTGGTAATGGCATTACTTCCCACGGAATACTTGCTTTATAGCCTAAAGTACCCTTTTCTACTAACAAAGGGGAGGCAATGTTATTGGTATATAAAGCTCCTGTCCCTAATCCTTGAGGCATTGGATTATTAAGTGTAAAAGTCCATTGGGCAATGGCATTCAGTCCGATATTACTTTCTAAGGCACTGGTTATCCACCAACCTATTTTCTGTTTCTCGGCAAGGGAAATCCATTCTTCTGAATTTTTATATCCTCCTAAAAGAGAAGGTTTTATGATGATATATTGCGGTTTTATTTCTTCCAAAAGCTTTTTTCTGTCAGAGAAGTGAATCACTCCAATAAGTTCTTCATCTAATGCAATCGGAATAGGTGTATTTTGACAAAGAGTTGCCATTTGTTCAATCTGGTTTGCCTTAATTGGCTGTTCAATGGAATGTAACTCTAATTCACTCAGACGTTTTAATTTTTCCAAAGCTTCTTCTGGTGCAAATGCTCCATTAGCATCTACACGAATTTCAATATCTTGTGTCAAAAATTCTTTCCGTAGATTTTTCAAAATTTCATATTCCTGTTCAAAGGCAATTGCCCCAATTTTCATTTTGATACAATGAAAACCCTGTACGAGTTTCTCTCGTATTTGCGATTTCATAAACTCGGGAGTACCCATCCAAATCAGTCCGTTAATAGGAATGTTAGACTTTCCTTGCGTAAAATCAGAAGGGAATAAAATATATTGATTATCAGATTTTAATGACCTAAAAGCTTGTTCTACACCAAATTGAATAGAAGGAAACTCGGTAAGTTCATTAAGTAAAGATGTTTCTCCTAATGCTATATTATCGCAGACCCACTGCAGTTTGTTTTCATAGTCGGGGCGGTCATCAAAGCTTAATGATTTTAGCAAACCACATTCGCCAATTCCTTTTTTTTCTCCATCGGTAATTACTAAAAAATAGGTTTCTTTCTGGGTCAGTATTCCTCTTGATGTTCCCGACGGACGTTTGAAATTTAAAATATATTTTTCGTAAAAAGCGTTCATCAATTTTTTTGATTGAAAGTATTTAATTTTCTTCGATTAATTCAACTTCTAATTGCTCTTCTTCTTCGACTTCCTCTTTCTTTTTGGTAATCAATTTCTCCATTTTTCGGTCATTCAAGACGTATGAAACTGATTTTTGGTCTAGTTCTTCAAGAAATTCTTTTGAAATATCGACTTTCAGTTGTCCATTGTCCATATTTAGATGTATATTTTCTTCCATATTATGCACAATGAACGTAATTGGATAATTTCCTTGATGTTTTTCAATGATATTTTTATAATTTTCAATTAAATCTGTTGAAATATCTTTGATATTTAGATGTAAAGCGATTTTTTTTGCTAAACTAGCAAGTACATCTTGTAATTGTATCATCATTGTAAACTGAATGCGAGGTTCTGCCTTTTCGTTGCTATCTTTCTTCTGCCAACCTTCTTTGACTAGAAATTTACAATACAGAAAAGTACCTAAAATGAGGTAGTTACGAAATTTTAAATAATCATCATTAAATAATCTGAATTCGTGCGACCCTTCGTAATCTTCCAAAATAAATGACGCCCAACCTTTTCCGTTTTTAGAGGTACGATGCTGGACATCGGTAATCATTCCAGCAATACTTATTTCTCTGTTAATCAAGGGAGAAAGGTCTTGTAATTGTGTAAGTGATAAATTACAGAAATTGTCCAATGAATGTTTAAAATCATCTAACGGATGTCCTGAAATGTAAATTCCCACAACTTCTTTTTCACGACGTAATTGTTCCAAATTTCCCCAACTTTCACAATTCGGAATGGTAGGTTCAGGAATTTCAACTCCCGAACTCTCTCCGAATAAACTCATTTGAGGGGAGTTTTTGTTTTCCTGATATTTATTGCCATATCGGATAGCTTTTTCTAAAAAGACAATCCCATCGCCTTCATCGTGAAAATATTGAGCTCGATGCACTTTGGTAAAAGAATCAAATCCACCTGCCAGAGCAATGTTTTCAAAGGCTTTTTTGTTAATATTTCTGAAATCTACACGTCTGGTTACATCAAAAATAGAAGTATAATTTCCATCTTTTCGGCTATCAACAATGGTTTCTACTGCATTTTTTCCAACCCCTTTGATGGCTCCCATTCCAAAGCGAATGTTTCCGTCTTTATTTACAGTAAATTTATAAAACGATTCATTTACATCAGGGCTTAACACTTTGATTCCCATACGTTGACATTCTTCCAAAAAGAACGAAACTTGCTTAATATCGTTCATATTATTGGAGAGTACCGCCGCCATAAATTCAGCAGGATAGTTGGCTTTCAAATATGCAGTTTGGTATGCAATCCAAGCATAACAAGTGGAATGCGATTTGTTAAAAGCATAACTTGCAAAGGCTTCCCAGTCCTTCCAAATTTTTTCTAAAATATCCGCAGGATGCCCGTTTTTGATACCTCCTTCCACAAACTTAGGTTTTAGTTTTTCAAGCAAGGCGAAAATCTTTTTCCCCATTGCTTTACGAAGCATATCAGCATCACCTTTGGAAAAACCAGCCAACTTCTGAGAAAGTAACATTACTTGCTCCTGATATACCGTAATTCCGTAAGTTTCTTTGAGGTATTCTTCCATTGCATCAAGGTCATACACAATGGGTTCCGTCCCGTGTTTGCGTTTGATAAAACTCGGAATGTACTCCAAGGGTCCTGGTCGGTATAGGGCGTTCATCGCAATTAAATCAGCAAAAACAGTAGGTTTCAGCTCTCGCATATATTTTTGCATTCCAGGCGACTCGTATTGGAAAATCCCCACAGTTTCACCACGTTGGAAAAGCTCGTACGTTTTTTTGTCATCAATCGGAATTTCATCAGGATTGATTTCTATGCCATTCCGCCTTTTTATAAGTTCGACAGAATCTTTAATCAAGGTGAGTGTCTTAAGCCCTAAAAAGTCCATTTTTAGCAGTCCAGCACTTTCCACAACGGAGTTATCAAACTGAGTAACAAATAAATCCGAATCTTTAGCGACTGAAACAGGCACAAAATTGGTAATATCATCAGGAGTGATAATAACGCCACAGGCGTGAATTCCCGTATTGCGAACAGAACCTTCCAGAACTTGAGCTTGTTGCAGCGTTTCGGCAGCCAAATCCGTACCTTCGGCTATTTGTTTGAGTTCGTTTACTTTTGGAAGTTCATCGGAACGTAGTTTTTCTTTCAGCTGTTTGTCGTCCATACTGAAAATCTTTGCCAATTTCATATTTGGCACGAGCTTGGCAATTCTGTCGGACTCGTGCAAAGGTAAATCCAGTACACGAGCGGTATCCCGAATGGAAGATTTCGCCGCCATCGTTCCGTAAGTGATGATTTGAGCCACCTGATTTTTTCCGTACTTGTTGATAACGTAATCCATTACTAATGAGCGTCCTTCGTCATCAAAGTCAATATCGATATCGGGCATACTTACGCGGTCAGGGTTGAGGAAACGCTCAAAAAGTAAGTCGTATTTGATTGGGTCTATGTTCGTAATTCCGAGGCAATAAGCTACTGCCGAACCTGCCGCTGACCCCCTTCCTGGACCTACGGAAACACCCATTTCACGAGCTGCTGCGATAAAGTCCTGAACGATAAGGAAATACCCAGGATATCCTGTTTTTTCAATAATCATCAATTCAAAATCCAATCGCTCAATAACTTCTTCAGAAAGAGGAAGTTCGTAACGTTTTTCTGCTCCGAGATAAGTCAGATGTCGGAGATATTTGTTTTCTCCTTTTTTTCCGTCAGGGTCATCTTCTACCAGAAATTCGTCAGGAATTTGAAATTTCGGCAACAAAACCTCTCGAGCTAAGTTATAAATCTCAATTTTATCGATGATTTCTTGAATATTTAGAATGGCTTCAGGAACGTCCTTAAACAAAGTTTTCATTTGCTCGGCGGACTTGTAATAATATTCCTGATTGGGCATCCCAAAACGATATCCGCGACCTCTTCCGATGGGAGTTGCCTGTTTTTCTCCGTCCTTTACACACAGCAAAATATCGTGTGCGTTGGCATCTTTTTGGTTGATATAGAATGTGTTATTGGTAGCTACAAGCTTTACTTGATGTTTTTTAGATAGCTCTATAAGTACTTGATTGACACGATTTTCATCTTCTTGATTGTGTCGCATTAGTTCAATGTAAAGGTCTTCACCGAAAAGATTTTTCCACCAAAGTAACGCTGTTTCGGCTTGTTTCTCTCCGATATTCAGCACTTTGGACGGAACTTCGCCATTCATTCCACCTGTTAATACGATGAGGTTTTCTTTATATTTCTCAACGATATTTTTGTCAATTCTCGGTACGTAATAATAGCCGTCGGTATAAGCAATGGAAGCCATTTTTGCCAAATTGTGATAGCCATTTTTATTTTTAGCTAACATAACAACTTGGTAACCATTGTCTTGATGGCTTTTGTCTAAATGATTTTCACAGACATTAAATTCGCACCCGACAATGGGTTTAATTTCGATTTCGGAAGGAGTTTCGCCCTTTTCTATAGCTTCATCATTTTTGGCTTTGGCGGATTTGTTGTACCCCAAAACTTCCTTGATGAAATGAAAAGCCCCCATCATATTTCCGCTATCGGTCATTGCCACGGCAGACATTTTCTCTTGAATGGTTTTCTTAACCAGACTTTGTATAGATGTAGTAGCTTGTAATACAGAGAATTGTGTGTGATTATGCAAATGAGCGAATGGAGCTTTTTCCAACAAGGCGATATTTGCATTAAGCTCTTGCTCACTTAATCCGCTTCCTGATTGCTTTTGAATTTCTTTACGAATTTCTTCCGAAGCTTTTTTCAGGTTGATGTGTTTTAGCCCAATGGGTTGAATTTCGGTTGGGTTATATTGTTGAAATTCAGTAATGTATTCAGCCGAAATATCTTTTGTTTCAAATCCTTGTCCGATGCGTATCAATTCAAAGAAACAACGGGTAGTTGCTTCCACGTCGGCAGTGGCATTATGTGCTTCTGCAAAAGGAACATTGAACAGAAATTCGTGTAACTCGGTGAGTGTAGGTAATTTATAACGACCACCACGTCCCCCAGGGATCTTGCAGAGTTCTGCTGTGATTTCGGTACAAGTATCCAAAACGGGCATATTAACAAGCGGACTATCAACACCATAGCGATGAAATTCGGCACCCATAATATTGATATCAAACCCAATATTTTGCCCCACCACATAAGTTGATTTTTTTAGAGCTTCATTAAACTCTTCGAATACTTTTTGAATTGAAACTCCTTGTTGTTGAGCTAATTCGGTAGATATTCCGTGTACTTTTTCAGCATCGTACGGAATGTTAAAATCATCAGGTGTGATGAGAAAATCTTTATGCTCGATGAGTTTTCCGTGTCGGTCGTGCAACTGCCAAGCAATCTGTACGGCACGAGGCCAATTATCTGAATCTGTGATAGGTGCGTCCCAACGTTTTGGTAAACCTGTGGTTTCGGTATCGAAAATTAAGTACATAATTGTAAAAATCTGAACTACAAAAATACGATTTTTTTAAGAAATAAACTATGAGTAAAACTTGTGCATTTCAGCTACAATTTGCTGAATTTTTTTAATACATCTACATCTTTTTTGAGAAATAATTTAAAATTTTCACTACTTTTTTAGATGTTTTAGTGTTAGTTTCATTTTTTGTTTTTACAATGATAAATAGAATGAAAAATATTTTATATTCTAAACAATAAATAATTTTATATCAAATTTTTGTTAATAATAAAAAAATGTAACTTTGTTTTCAGAAAAAATCATAGTGTATTTTTTTAGTTTTAAGATAAGATTCTATTTTTTATTTATTAACTAACTCTAATAAATTAAGATTAATTATGGAAACCTATGAAAACATTCTTTATAGAAGAAAATTATTTGATATAAACCATATTATACAAATTTCAAAGGATTTAGTTCCTAATGATAGAAAAAGTAAACCTTGGCAGGAATTAAAACACGGAGAAGATTTATTAGAAGCAGAAGACGAATTAGCTTGCTATATCGCTGCTTATGGCGAAATGCATAAAATAAAATGTTATGCAGCCTTTCAAAACTTCCCTTTCGATCAGTTAAACGAAGTTATTGAAATTGTAGATTGGGGATGTGGACAAGGAATAGCTTCTTTATGTTTCTTACAAGTTTTAAAGGAGCGAGACAAAGGCTATTATGAACAATTTATACGAAAAATAACACTTATAGAGCCTTCTAAATCAGCTTTACAAAGAGCTGTTTTTAATCTAAGTTTATATACGGAAGGGAAAATTAATATTGAAGTGTTTAATGAATATTTACCCTCTAATAACAACGTATCAGAAAATTTTAATCAATTATCGTTTAATAGTCCGATTACAATTCATTTATTTTCAAATATTTTAGATATTATTTCTATTGATTTAGTGCGTTTGTTTGAATTGATACAAAAAGCAAGTAAAAGAGAAAAACATTTTGTTCTTTGTATAGGACCCAGAAATAATAATAGAATTCGTATTGATCATTTTTGTGAATTATTTAGCCCTATCTCTTTCTTTTCGAATATAGATAATCCAAATTATGGCTATACTTCGGACACGAAGCATCCTTTTACATGTTACACAAAGGGATTTGAGTTTAATAAGCAAGGGCTAAACACAAACAATAATATCATTGAGAAAATACGTAAACAAAAATATGCTATTGAAGATACCTATACTGATTATGATGAAAAAATTGTAAATTATGGAGTTGATGATGAATGGTATTCTTTCTATGCGAAAATTCGAGGTTGGCTAACAGAAAATGATACTCTTTTTGTAAAACCCAATATCAACGGTGATATTGTTGATATGATAATTATTAGACCTAATGCGGGAATTTTACTAATAGGCTGTATAAAAGATTTTTTTAAAGAAGATGACAAAAGTGACATTTTAAGAAAAGTAGATAATATCCGTGATAATTTAGTTGATATGTATCTTGAAGGATTTAAGGAAAAAATGATCCTAAATAAAAATTTCCAAAAAGTAATAAAAAAAGTATTGTATTTTTGTAACTACACAACCAAAGAAATAAACGAAATATTTAAGGGAACTGAAAAAAATAGAAATTATAATATCATATATGGCTATGATTATGATAAGAATTTCTTAGATAATATATTACCCCAAAATCAGTTATTCATCCAAGATATATATGATAATTTTATAAAACTGTTGGGATTAAATTGGCATTCTTACAAAGAAGGTGTTGAAATCAATTTAACCAAAGAACAAAAATTATTGTCTAAAAATAACTATTCTCAAAAAATAGCAGGGATAGCAGGTTGTGGAAAAACACAAGTTTTAGCGTTACGAGCGGTTAATGCACAAATTAGGTCAGGTAAAGACGTTTTAATACTATTATTTAATTTGACATTAGTCAACTATATAAAAAACAGATTAGCAGATGTTAGAGCTGATTTTTATTGGAATAAGTTTTATATAACGAGCTATCATCAATTTTTCAAAACACAAGCCAATAATTTAATGATAAAAGTTAAATCAATAGAGCCATTTGATGATGAGAATTATTTTGAAGAAGTAAAAGATCGATTACCAAAATTTCCGACTATTCTTATTGACGAAGTACAAGATTATTCACAACCTTGGCTTAGAATAATAGAAAAATATTTTTTGGAAGAAAATGGAGAGCTAATAGTTTTTGGAGATGAGAAGCAAAATGTTTACAATAAAGAATTAGATGAACAAAAACAAATTATTATACCAACAGTAAGTGGAAAATGGAATAGAAGTTTAAATAAAGGTTTTCGTTTCAGTAATATAAAACTAAAAGACTTAGCTGTTGCTTTTCAAAAAGAATTTTTTATAAACTACCCAATAGATGAAGCAATAGCTATAGACAAAATGAATTTCGATAAAAATTTAGTTGAATATATATGCAATGTAGCTATTCACCCAATAGTTTGGATAGACCAAATATTGAAAAAATACAATTTAGAAGAAAATAAGTTTGTTATATTAGCTCCTACTCACAGATATTTGAGAATGATTGATTATCATTATAGGAGAAAGTTAAACAAAGATGTTTTCACAACATTTGAAACTCAAGAAGTATACGATGAATTGAAAAAAAGATATGGCGGAGACACCTCATATTTTTGGAATGAAATAAAAAAAGTTAGGCGTAATAAGAAGATAAACTTTACTGATAATTTTGAAGGATTAAAATTATCTTCCATTTATAGTTTCAAAGGCTGGGAAGCTGAAAATATCTTTTTGATTATAGAGTCTCCTTCGGATATGGAAACGGAAAAGGGTGAGAAATTTTTTGATTCTCCCCAACTGATATATACAGCCATTAACCAGAGCCAAAAGGAATTTATTTATTTTAAATTTAGGGAATGATAAATATGATCCTTTTTTTGAAAAGTGTAAAAAAAATAATATCATATCATAATGCACGAAAAAATTATTATTACAACAGATAAAGGAGAGCAAGTAGAAGCCGTAGCTCCTGTGGTTATTTCTGCTTCTCGTGCTACGGATATTCCTGCTTTTTTTGCCAAATGGTTTTCTAATAGGCTGAAAGCAGGATATGTGGTTTGGTATAATCCATTTAATCAAAAGCCGATGTACGTTTCTTTTAAGAATTGTAAAGCGGTTGTTTTTTGGACTAAAAACCCTAAACCTTTGTTTTCTTATTTAAAAGAATTGGATGAGCAGGGCATACATTATTACTTTCAGTTTACCTTAAATGACTACGATAAAGAAAATTTTGAAATTAATGTGCCAACCGTAGAAAAACGCATTGAAATCTTCAAAAAACTGTCAGAAATGATTGGAAAAGAGAAAGTAATATGGCGTTTTGACCCAATGATAGTAACAGACGATATTCCTCCAAGGGAAATTCTTCGTCGCGTTTGGAATATCGGAAAACAATTGAAAGGATATACCGAAAAATTAGTGTTTAGTTATATCGATATTAATGGTTATCGAAAAGTTCAAAATAATTTGATAAAAACAACCAATCAGTTTAATAAAGAAAATATTGAAAAATCAGAATTTACAAATGAACAAAAAATAGAAATTGCGGAAGGACTTTTGAAATTACGCGAATATTGGAAAAATCAAAATTGGTATCTTGAATTAGCGACTTGCTGTGAAGACATAGATTTGAGTTTCTACGGAATTTATCACAATCGTTGTGTTGATAGTGAATTAATGAAACGTATTTTTTCTCACGATACCGATTTTGTGTACTATCTTAACTACGGAAAATTCCCCGAGAAAAACACTCTTTTCCCATTAGAGAATTTAAAGCAATTGTCTCCCGAAAAAATGAAAGATAAAGGACAGCGAAAAGTATGTGGCTGTATGATTAGCAAAGATATAGGTATGTACAATACGTGTAGCTATTTCTGTGTGTATTGTTATGCCAATGCATCTCGCGATGCCGTAATTAAAAATAGAAAACTATTTAACGAAGATAACGAAAGCATTATCTATTGAAGAATGCTATTCCTAGTTATAAAAATTATTTTTCTCTAACATTTTTATGCTATTAAATTTGTAAAACTTGTGCATTTCAGCTACAATTTGCTGAATTTCCTTGCGAAACTAATTGGGTGAAATCACCTCAATTTCAGCTCCGTGAGAGAGAATTTCTTGTCGAAAATCATACGTTGGTCGTAAAAAATATTCAAAAAAGGTGTAATTATCTTCCGTTTCGATTTCTTTTTGAGAATGATGTAAACGTCTTTGAGTACCGACAGCTTGGTAATTACGCTCACAGGAGGTCAAGGAAACTGAAAAACTCGCTTTGCCTTTCAGTTTATGAATGACCTAGCACAGTGTTACAAAGTAGGGCATATTTCTATCGAGGAGAATCCTGAAAGCCGTTTGTACAAGGAAAAAGCCTATCAGTATTTGAACCCCACGGCTCTGAACAATATCGAAGCTCACGATGTACGCTCACTTTCCGAAATTGATAAAATCATTCGTGAAAATGAGGTTATTGTGATAGATAGTTTTCAGAAAATCAAAGAGATTGACAGCAAATTTGAAGTGGATAAAGATTTGCGTAAAAAATACAACGGCAAATTGTTTTTAGTCATTTTCCAACAAACCACAGACGGCAAAATGCGAGGCGACAGCAAATCCCAATTTGATGGCGATATTATTCTTTTCACAGAAAAATTCCCGAATTATCAGGAAAATTATGTGTATCCAGACAAAAACCGATACAACCATATCCCCGCCGACCAACTGAAATACAATATTTTTCAGCAAAGGCTGTTACCTATTGAAACCGAAGAGCAAACAACTGAAAATCAAACGTATAATAAAATTTATTAAGAATATGTCAAAAGTTTTTATCACAAACGTTGAAAAGTTTCCTTTCAGATAGGAGTTGATTTATTAGGCTTCCCCCGTTATACTCCCTTTTATACTCAGTACGGATTAAATGGGTAATATTCAACATAAAAAAATACGCCTAAAAGCGTATTTTTCAAATAGTTATAACTTTGTAGCGGGAACAGGACTCGAACCTGTGACCTTCGGGTTATGAGCCCGACGAGCTACCTACTGCTCTATCCCGCGATTTTCTGAGTGCAAATGTACAACAATATTTTATATTACCAAATTTATTTGCGATTTTTTTTGAAGGGGCACATTAAAAGCCTATTTAAATTTTTATTGAGTAAAATTTTTATAGCGGATAATTTGACCATATTTTCTGAGTTTTCTAGCAGTAATTCATAATTTCTACACAATGAAAAATCCTGAAATCCCAAACATACGGCTACTTTATTGCTTCGTGCGGTGGCGATAAGATTGTCCAATCCACGAAAATAAATGGAGGGAAGCTCATCGATAATCACGGAAGATTAGAGTTGTCCTTTTTTATTGATGAGTTTTACGATTCAGGAATTGTAGAGTCCCAAATCTGCCGAATAGATGTTTTGCCTGTCGGGATTATTACTTACACAAAGGATTTTAGGTTCTTTGGGATTGTTAATATCCAATGAAAAATCATCACCTGTCATTACCCCTGATACATCTAATTGTTTGGCAATAAATTTTTGGGATTTATTGCATTTAAGATATGCTTTTATTTCCGTATCTTTGCCCCAAAGTCAAATGTTCATATTTCATTGTCTTATGTGGTTATTTGACAAAGGAATAACATTTTTTTGAAGAGAGAAAGTTTTTTACTTTCTCTCTTTTTCATTTCAGCTACGCCTCCATTCATAAGAGAGAAAAACTATCCCAAAAAAATGCACTTACTAACGGAATTTAAGAATTATAGCGAACTAAAAATATTATTTGATATAAATAATTATTCCAATCGTAATTGCTGACCAGCTTGTATGTTATTGTTTATTAGATTGTTAAGTTGTATAATTCGTTCAATCGAAACGTTTTGTTCTCTTGAAATTTTATACAACGTATCGCCCGATTTCACAATGTAATATTTTGCTTTTGAGTTAGGTGATTGTTTCTTATCCTTTTTAATTCCTAAAACTTGCTCATCGTACTGATGGAGCTGATATTTGTGGATAAGAGAAATGAGTTTTTGCGGGTATTTGGGGTCGGTGGCATATCCTGCTTTTTTGAGTCCGTATGCCCAACCTTTGTAGTCGTCAGGGGCTAACTCAAATAAAAAAGCATATCGACTTCTATTGGCAATGAAAATAGAATGGTCTTCAAAAGATTCATTGGGGTGTTTGTATCTTCGAAAACACTCTCCTTTTTCATCATCATCGTGTGAGATGGTTTTTCCTTCCCAGCCCAAATGACACTTGATACCAAAATGATTATTTCCGTAGCGAGCCAAACGACCTTGTCCACTACCACTTTCCAAAATTGCCTGTGCCAAAGTGATACTTGCAGGAATTTTGTATCGTTGCATTTCAACCATTGAGATATCTTTGTAGGTTTCAATATATTGTCTAATTACAGCGGGTGTTACTTCGACTGCCGAGGTGGCTACTAAATATTCATCTTCATCATCGTTTTTGTGATTTTTTTCGATTTTTGAAGTGCTTTTTAGAATGTGTTTTGATTGCGTATTTCTTTGGGTGATTTTTTTTGGATTTTTAGATTTCTTATAATATCTGGGAGAGCACGAAAGTGCCAATAATCCTAATAGTAAAAAGCTAAATTTCTTCATCATAAATAAGTGTCTTTCGGTGTTGTTTTTCTCGCTTCTGATTCAGTCCGGCAATGCCTTGCAATCCGCCAGTATGTATGGCTAATATTTTTGAATTGGCTTTAAAAAAACCTTTGTTTATGAGTGCAAAAATAGCAAAAATCATTTTTCCAGTATAAATAGGGTCTAAAGGGATTTTTGTTTTTTGATAAAAATCGTTTAAAAAGTGTACTAATTCATCGGAAACTTTAGCATATCCGCCAAAATTATAGTCGTGAATGAGTTTCCAATTGGTTTTTGAAACGTATTTTTCTATTTCCGAATGCAGAAAATCTCCCTGCAAAGCCGGAAAACCAATTATGGTTTGGTGCGGAAAACTGGCGTTAATAATTCCCGACAGTGTACCTCCCGTACCCACAGCACAAGCAATAACATCGTATTTTGCGTCTTCTAAGGTAATGATTTCTTGGCAGCCTTTTACAGCCCAAGCATTGGTGCCTCCTTCGGGAACCAAATAAATATCTTCTCCGAACTGATTGTAAATCTGTTTGATAAAGGAAGAAGTGTTTTTTAAACGATATTCAGCTCTGCTTATAAAATGTAGTTGCATACCGCATTTTTGGGCGAAACTTAGGGTCGGATTTTCTTGTATTTTATCTTTGAGCTCGTCACCTCTAATGATGCCTATGGTTTTATAACCTGAAATTTGTCCCGCATAGGCTGTTGCCGAGATATGATTTGAAAAAGCACCTCCGAAAGTGAGCAATGTTTTTTTATTTTGTCGCTGAGCTTCTAACAGATTATATTTCAGCTTTCGGTATTTATTACCTGATATAAAACGATGAATTTTGTCTTCTCGTTTGATATCAAGTGTTATTCCGTGAGGGAAACAAAGCTCAATAGGTTGATTTTCAACGCAGGTTATGTCAAGCATAGATTAAAATTGGAAATATATAAAAGGCTGAAAATCCGAAGAATACGCCTGATAACAGATAATAACTGTAATCACAGCAATAGCTCCTTTAACAATGATATGACTTTCAGAGAATTTTCGTTCAATATGGTCTTTGAAATTTTGGGGTAACCAATGGGTTACATAGCCAATGAACATCACCAGAAAAACCCAGCGGTGATGCCAAACTACCTCCCAAGCAGATCCCCAATCCATATTGTACAGTACTTGATTGAACCATAAGGAGATACGCTGCATATCCTCACCTCGGAAAAAAATTCGAACTAAAGTGATGAAAATAAAAGTAATAGCTATTTTCCAAGTAGTAGCTAACCAAGAGATTGATTTCTCATAAGGACTTATTTTTCGCCAAAATTTGTACACCAAAATACCCAAGCCGTTAAGTCCGCCCCAAATCACAAACTTCCAAGAAGCTCCGTGCCACAATCCTCCAATGAGCATCGTGAGCATAATATTTATATTGGTGGAAATATGTCGTTCAAAATTTTTGTTTATAAAAGCCAAAATAGTTCCGATAACCAATATAACTCCTACAGAAATAGTGAAATACATATTATTAAAAGCGATAACAACACCTATTATCAATAAACAAGAAATAATAATTGAAGCCCAAGAACTACCACGATTTCCTCCTAAAGGAATATACAAATAATCACGTAACCAAGTAGATAATGAAATGTGCCAACGTTTCCAGAAATCGCCACAATTTATAGCTTTATAAGGAGAATTAAAATTGGTAGGGAGTTGGAAGCCCATTAAAAGAGCCAAACCAATGGCTATGTCGGTATATCCTGAAAAATCGCCATAAATTTGTAAAGAATATCCTATTAAAGCCATCATATTGGAAAATCCTGTAAATAGAGTAGGGGAATCGAAGACTTTATCCAAAAAATGCATTGCGATGAAGTCTGCAAAAATCATTTTTTTGATTAAACCTTTGAGAATCATATAAATTCCCTTGTTAAAATGTGAGGCATCAATTTGGGTGTTTGCCGTTATTTGAGGTACGAAACTTTCTGCACGAACGATAGGTCCTGCTACTAATTGAGGGAAAAAACTCACATAAAAACCAAAGTCAAGAATCGAATTTAAGGGGGCTACCTTTTTACGATAAATATCTACCGTATAGCTGATGGTTTGGAAAGTGAAGAAAGAAATCCCTACAGGTAAAATGATAGTATCTACTTTAAAGTATCCTTCTGAATTAAAACCATTTGCCCAATAAGCCAAATAGTTAAATACTTCATTATTAGTATGAAAAAAGAAATTAAAACTATCGGTAAAAAAGTAGGCGTACTTAAAATAACAAAGTACTAACAGATTGATAATGATACTGATAGTTACAGCACTTTTTCGCAAATACTGACGAGTTTGATTATAGATGTATTTTCCTAAGAAAAAATCAGTAACTGTACTGAATATCAGTAATAACACGAATAAACCACTGGTTTTGTAGTAAAAGAATAAACTCGCTAATAGCAAAAAGGCATTCCGAATGTGATTTCTTTTATAAATTAAGGAAAAAACAAAATAAACTACAGCAAAAAATATCCAGAAGTTAATTCGAGTGAAAATCAGCGGATTTTTATCAGAAAAAGCAAAAATATCTTGTAACAATTCCATAATCAATCAATAGTTAAAAGGTCTTCTTGAAGACATTGTACCAAAAGTTCTGCCATTAGGCGAGTTCCTTCAGGGCGAAAATGAATGTAATCGGGTGAAGCGTACCCTTTTTCTACCCAAGAAACCATTGAATTTTCACCACCCATAGCCTCAAAAAGGCTCCAATACGCCATACCGTTTTGTAAACTCTGTTTTTTCATTTCATCGTTAAGTAAAGGTAAAAACGGATAGGTCACCATTTCACCATTTACTGAAGTTGCCATATCCCCTGGACCAATTAAAAGACACAAAGCCTCTGGATTACTGTCTTTTACCCACATGATGTTTCGCATTAGGGTTCTAACATAGCCTCCAACTTGTTTTTCTTCATTGATGTATGGAATAGTATTTCCACCATATTGGAAGATGATAATATCGGCTTTTCGTTGGTTTGCCATTTGTCGGAAATTTTCCTGATTCATTTTTATGAAAAAACGCCCTGATTCTCCGCGCATAGCCACGTTATCCATACGTATTCCTGTAATGTCATCTAAAGTAATTCCGTAAAAATCAGGACTTATCTTGCCTTCTAATTCTACTTTAATTTCTTGTGGCGTACTTTGAAAGTCAATCTGAAACAAATGATGTCTGCCGTCAGTTTTTAAAGAATCACGCATTAAGATATTTCCGTTTTCATAAACGGTAATAAAAGTTGGTGTGTGATTGTTACCATAATGTATTCCCATCTTATGAAATTTCTGTAGTCGCTGAAATGCCTTTTTAGAGGGTTTTATGGTAAATGTTGCTTTTTCGGTAGGCATTAGTGCAACTTTTGCCGAGTCAGTAATCGTATTTAGGTGAGGAGTAAATCTTGAAAGGCTACCATAAATACCATATTTGGCGTGGTTTAAATACTTTTGTTTTCGGTCAAAGGCAGCATACCGAAGCCAGTTAGGGCTACTTGTAATATCAATGCTATTTTGTTCGTAAGCTACTTTTATAGGGAAAAATCCTGGTCCACCACCCCCAAAAAGCCCTTGTAATCGGTTTCGGGTATAGGAAGTAATTCTATCTCCTTCAATCTGAGAATCACCGTAATGAATAATTTGGCATCGTGAGGCCTTGAGCTTTTGTTTGAGTTTAGTAATAAAACCGATGATACTATCGGGGTAGTATATTCGCCCTTCGGTATTTGTTTTTAGAGCTTCTTTTTTATCTGTTTTTGCAAATATTAAAGAATCTCGTTTTTCTTGGCTTTCATCATTTTTTTCTTCGGTATCGTTACTGATGATGTGGGTTTCATTGATAATACTGGCAACTTTGTCATTTTTATCCGCTTTTTTACTTAGTAACAAGCTCGTGGTAGGGTATTTAATAAGGGCTACTTTTATGTTAAACCCTTCATTAACGGTTCCTTTTTCTGTTTGGTGCAGACCACTCAAAAACGTGATTCCAAACAAAACTAAAAGAACCGATACAATGAAAAAAGATATTTTTTTAGGATTCATTTTCGTTTTTGTTAAATCTGAGGTGTCAATCTACAATTTTGTTTCCTGTTGAATTGAATTTTGTGTGCGAAAATACGTATTTTTAGATATTTGCCAATTTTTAGTAGTCAAAAAATACAATAAAAATTTCAAAAAGATTCTCTTTTGTACAGAATTGTTAAAAATTGTGATTAAAAATCAAGCTCTTCTTGCAATTGCTCCCACGTTTGCATCAGTGATTCCAATTCCTTTTTCTTGTTTTCATATCGAATAAAAAACGCATCATCAATGTTCTGAGTTGACATTTGTTCATTCATTTTTTCAATTTCTTTTTCAATTTCATCGATTGATTTTTCTACTTTATTGAGTTTGTTTTGTAGTGTTTTCTGTTGTTTTTGTTGTTCGTAAGAAATCTTTTCTTCTGATTTTTTTTCAGAAGTTGAAGTCGTTTTGGTTTCGTTATTGCTTTTTTCAACTTCCCGAAAATCAGTAGCGTTACGATACTCTAAATAGAAATCAATATCTCCTAAAAATTCCTTAATTTGTTTGTCTTTGAACTCATACACCTTATCGGTTAATCCTTGCAAAAAGTCACGGTCGTGTGAAACGATAATTAACGTTCCTTCAAAATTTTGTAAGGCTTGTTTCAATACATTTTTCGATTTGATATCCAAATGGTTAGTAGGTTCGTCCATCACTAAAACATTAAAATCGGAAAGTAACATTTTGGCTAAAGCCAACCGATTCCGCTCACCTCCAGAAAGTACTTTTACTTTTTTCTCAACATCGTCACCGCGAAATAAAAAAGAGCCTAAAATATCTCTGATTTTCATTCTGTTAGAATCGTTAGCCGCATAAAACATAGTATCTAAGATACTCATATCACCATCTAAATAATTTGCTTGATTTTGAGCAAAATACCCCAATTGTACGTTATGCCCCAATTTGATATTTCCTTCAAATGGAATTTCTCCAACAATCATTTTAGCTAAAGTGGTTTTGCCTTGTCCGTTTTGCCCTACAAAAGCAATTTTACTACCTCTTTCTATCAGTAAATCAATGTTTTGTAATACTTGTTTTTCACCATAATTTTTTGAAGCTGAAGCGATTTCAAGCACTACTTTTCCTGGTGTGACCGATACAGGGAAGCGTAAGTGCATCACGCTGTTATCTTGTTCGTCCACTTCAATACGTTCAATTTTGTCTAATTTTTTGATAAGCGATTGAGCCATAGAGGCTTTTGAGGCTTTTGCGCGAAATTTTTCAATAAGCTTTTCGGTTTGTTGTATCTTTTTTTCTTGATTTTTTTGTGCAGCAAGTTGTTGCTGTTTAATTTCTTCACGAAGTTGCAAAAATTGTGAATAGGCTTTGGGGTAATCGTAAATTTTTCCAACTGAAATTTCAATGGTTCTATTGGTAACATTATCCAAAAACATTTTATCGTGTGAGACAATAACTACTGCTCCGCTATAGGTGGTTAAAAACTGTTCTAACCAAATGATGGATTCGATATCCAAGTGATTGGTAGGCTCGTCTAACAAAAGAATGTCATTTTTTTGTAATAGAAGTTTTGCCAATTCAATACGCATACGCCATCCTCCTGAAAAGGCGTCGGTTTGTCTATCGAAATCGTTACGTTTAAAGCCTAATCCGAATAAAACTTTTTCGGTATCTCCTTGATAATGATATCCTCCAAGAATTTCATAACGATGTGTAATGTCAGTAAGCGAATCGATAAGGTTGTGATAATGAAGGCTTTCATAATCCGATCGAGCTTCGAGTTGTCGTTGTATTTCTTGCATTTGACTTTCAATGATTTTGATTTCGGTAAATGCTTGATAAGCCTCTTGCAAAATTGTTCTTCCGTTCTCAAAATCAATATCCTGCTTTAAAAATCCGATTTTAACAGATTTATCAGCTGCAATAGTACCCGAATCGGGCTTCATTTCTTTAGCAAGTAATTTTAGAAGCGTCGATTTTCCAGCGCCATTTTTCCCAATAAGTCCTACTCGGTCACCAGCATTGAGCATAAAAGCCACTTCTTCAAATAAAAATTCTCCTTGAAAAGAAACTGACAAATCGTGTACATTTAGCATAATATTCATTTTTAAGTTTGCAAAAGTATGGAAAAGTGTATAAAATCACTCTTAAAAATGAAAAAACACAATACTTTATTTAAATCATCGGTATGAATTGTTCATTTCATTTCAAAAAATAATTACCTTTGTAAGATTGAAGAAAATCTCAAGTAAATATACTTTTTTGCTAAAGATTGTGATTTTTAAATCAGACATTTTATGAGAAAATATTGGCAAAAATTAAATATAAATCCTCTATTTTTAAAGATTTTGATTGCTGTCATTACAGTAGTTTTGGTGGTGCAGGTATTCCCTAAAAAGGCCAAATTTAAGTATGAATTTCAGAAAGGAAAACTTTGGCAGCACGAAACTTTTTATGCTCCTTTTGAATTTCCTCTAAAAAAAAGCGAAGAGCAAATAGCTAAAGAAACTGAACAAATAGTCAGTAAATCAGTGGTTTATTATACTAAAGATACGTTGGTCTATCAGCACGTACTTCAACGCTTACCCGACAAGATTACCACCTATTTCGGAGATAAAATTTCAGAAAACAGAAGACAGGAAATCATTGATAAAGTAACTGAATTCTTGAAAAAATCTTATCGGGTAGGGGTATTTATCAATTCGCAGGGATTTACCTCAGGTACAGTTATGATTATAGGTAAGCAAAATCAAGTGAGTGAGTTACTTACATCAGAGGTGTTTTTTTTGGAACAGCTCAATGATTATGTAACCAAAGAACTTGCCTTTGAACCTCAGTATCGTAAAAATTACCAAGCATTGCTTTTCGAGATTATGCAACCTGACCTTCGTGTGGAACAGAAGTTTACACAAAAGGCTCTTGATGAGAATCTTAAAGATTTGGTTTATACCTACGGGATAGTCAATCAAGGGCAACTTATCATCGCTAAGGGCGAAATGGTGGAGGGAGAACGCTTGGCGATGCTCGAATCACTTCAATCGGAATACGAATCCGAAACGTGGAATCAGAGCAATTACTATTGGTCTTTATTAGGGTATTACACTTTAGTAAGCATCTGTATTTTTATCGTTTTGGTATATTTGCAACGCTATGCTATTGACATTTATAACGATAACATCAAGCTCAGTTTTATTTTCTTCAATGTTCTGTTAATCATTTATTTGGTGAGTTTTTTTATAAAAACATTCCCCGATTATATCTATGTAGCTCCCGTTTGTTTAATGCTGATGATTCTGAAATCATTTTTTGATTTACGCACAGCAATTTTTGTGTTTGTCATCACGATTTTGTTAACCGGATTTATAACCCCTAATAGTTTTCAATTTATTTTTATTCAGATAATTGCTGGGGCATTCATCATCTTAAATACCAAAGATACGCAATATCGTTTAAATAATTTTATATCAGCAGCATATACTACAATTGCTTATCTGTTTACCTATATGGCTTTCCATTTAATTACAGAAGGTCAGCTCCATAATTTACACGTTTCATTTTTGATTATGTTTCTTTTAAACGGAATGGGAATGCTTTTTTCTCAACCACTTACTTATATTTATGAAAGAGTTTTTGGTTTGGTTTGTGATGCTTCCCTTTTAGAATTGACAGACACTAACTCCAAACTTTTACGTGAACTTTCCGAAAAAGCTCCGGGTACCTTCCAACATTCTATGCAGGTGGCTAATTTGGCGGAAGCCGCAGCCGTTGAAATTAAAGCTAATGCATTATTGGTAAGGGTAGGAGCCTTGTATCACGATATCGGGAAAATGAAAAACCCTGTTTACTTTATTGAAAATCAGAAAACAAATATAAATCCGCACGACTGCTTAACCCCAACTGAAAGTGCCCGTATTATCATCAATCACGTAGCTGAAGGAGTTGAAATTGCCCGAAAGCACAAGCTTCCCGAGCGAATTATCGAATTTATTAAAACACATCACGGCAATAGCTTGGTATATTACTTCTACCGAAAGGAGATGGAACAAAATGAGCAGGTTATAGAGAGTGATTTCCGTTATGCAGGTCCTATACCTTCCTCCAAAGAAACAGCTATTTTGATGATGGCAGACTCGGTGGAGGCAGCTTCCCGAAGCCTTAAAAACCCAACTTACCCAATGATTGATGAGTTCGTTGAGAGTATAATCAAAAAACAATTTGACGACCATCAATTTATGAATTCCGACATTACCCTCAAAGAAATAGAACGTATAAAAGCCGTATTTAAAGATAAACTTACTAACATTTATCATTTGCGTATCCCATATCCGAAGTAATGAGATGTTTATCAATGAATATCCTTTCAAACTTTACAAGGATTAAACTCAATTGCTGTAAAAAGGTTATATTTGGCATAAAATTATCACTATGAAGAAAATTATATTCGTTTTAATGAGCTGTTTTTTGGGGCAGTTGCATTCGCAAGAGCTCAATTGCACCTTTTCGGTGGATGCCCGTCAGATAAACATAACCGACAAACGCGTGTTTAAAACACTTGAAAAGTCGGTACAAGACTTTATCAATCAAACCTCTTGGAGCAATATTAAAAACACCTCCAAAGAAAGAATACAATGTAATATGACTTTGGTACTGACAAAGTTTGAAGGCAATCAATTTGAAGGTAATTTGCTGGTTCAGGCAATGCGCCCAGTGTATAATGCAGTATATCAATCTCCTGTATTAAACCTACAAGACAAGCAAGTTGCCTTTACGTATCAAGAGCACGAACCCTTGTCGTTTAATAACAATACGTTTAGCTCTAATTTGACCTCCGTGTTGGCTTTCTATGCTTACGTCATTTTAGGTTTTGATAGGGATACTTTTGCTCCATCTGCTGGGCATCCGATGTTTTTACAAGCCCAATCAGTACTTATCAATGCTCAAAGTAGTGGGTTTGGCGGGTGGACAGATGATGGCACCAACAACCGTTGGCGATTACTTGATGAACTTCTTTCCGAAAGTTATAGCCAATTTCATCAAGTATTGTATCAGTACCATCGTTTTGGTATGGACTTGATGAGTTCTGATACCAAAAAAGCTAAAGAAGAGATTCAAAAAGCCTTAATTTCGCTTTCCGAAATCGCTAATGTACGGCTCAACTCATACACCACAAACCTATTTTTTGATGCCAAAGCCGATGAAATAAAGGCAATATTTGCTGCAGGGGCGCTTATCAATACACAAGTCTTGAAGGAGAAACTCCAAAAGATGGCGCCGCTACATACCTCAAAATGGAACGAAATCAAGTAATTCATTAAAATCATAACGTTATATACCCGATGCTAACTTCACTTTCTATAAAAAACTATGCTCTTATTGACGACTTGCAGATTGATTTCCCCGAAGGGTTCATCATCATCACTGGGGAGACCGGCGCTGGAAAATCCATTCTATTAGATGCCTTATCGTTGGTGTTGGGCAAACGAGCCGACTTGTCCGCTTTACGAAATACCGATGAAAAATGTATCATTGAGGCTGAGTTCGCCTTAGAAAAATATGACTTTGAGTCTGTTTTTACCGAATTGGATATCGATTATGCCCCAGATACATTTCTACGTAGGGAGATACTGCCCTCTGGGAAGTCACGTGCTTTCATCAATGATACCCCCGTAACGCTGGACGTTCTGCAGCAATTGGGGCAACTCTTGGTGGACATACATTCTCAGCACCAAACCTTAGCTTTGGGTAGCTTGGAATACCAGTTTCAAATCATTGATGCCATAGCGAATAATCAGCATTTAAAATCAGTATATGCCCAGCAACTCAAAGCTCTAAAACAAAGCGAAAAGAAACTTTCAGAGCTTATTGAGTTTCAAAAGAATGCTAATAAGGAATATGACTATAACCTCCACCTGCTCAAAGAATTAAAATCAGCACCTTTACAAGCCGGTATTCAAAGCGAATTGGAAGAAATATACGAACAGGCTGCCAATGTTGAGGAGATAAAGGAGCGCATCTCTGAAGCCCTTCAACGGCTTTCAGATGAAAATATCGGTGTGATAAGTCAGTTGCGTGAGCTTAAAGGTATCTTCGGTAGGCTAGAAAACTATTCCCAGCAGTACAAGCAGTGGTTCGAGCGTACCGAATCGGTATTGATTGAGATGGAAGATTTACAATCAGAGGTCTTTGATGTTGAAGAAAATATAGAAACAGACCCCGAGGTGTTAGCTGAAACCTCTCGGAAGCTACAGCTCATATACGATTTACAGAAGAAACATCAAGTAAGTACGGTGGAGGAATTGATGCTGATACAAGATAAATTGGAAACGTTGGTAAGCCAAGTAGAGAATAGTGCCGATTCAATTACTCAACAAGAGCAGCAAGTAGCCTTGCAGCGTACACAAACTCTTGCAACGGCTTCACAAATACATCAACTACGCCAAGATGTTTTACCTGAGTTAGATGCTCGTCTGACCTCATTTATGAGTGAATTAGGAATGCCTAATGCTCGTTTTTCAATAACATTGACCCCCACAGAGAGTTTCTATGCTAATGGAACAGATGAATTGTCCTTTTTATTCTCTGCCAATAAGGGCGGAAGCTTTGGGCAACTCAAAAAGGTAGCCTCTGGTGGTGAGCTTTCGCGCATAATGTTGGCTGTCAAAGCCATTTTGGCAGCACATACAGCACTGCCTACCATTATGTTTGATGAGATTGATACGGGAGTTTCAGGGGAAATTTCACAAAAAATGGGAGCGATTATGAAGCAAATGAGTGGTAACCGACAGGTATTTGCCATTACCCATTTGCCTCAAGTTGCGGCTAAGGGAAGTACTCACTTTAAGGTATTTAAGGAAGATATTGACGGGAAGACCACCACTCAATTAAAACGATTAACCCAAGAGGAACGCATTGATGAAATTTCTCAAATGCTTGGAGGAAAAGATAGTGCTAACTCTGCCCGAAATCACGCAATTGAGCTTATTCGTAAAGGGTAAAGTGAAATAAAAACAAAGGTAAAGTACCATCAAGTGTAATAAGCAATTTTGTAAATTTTTAGATACATACCTATTAGTAATAGATATTGACATAGGATTGATATGATAAATAACTAAAACTTTTGATAGTCTTTTAAAGTAGTATTATAATCCTACCTAAAACAAATGAAAAGTAGGCTCACATACATTAGTATCGTAGGTTTAAGATATAGAAAATAGGTTTTTATAGGTTGGTATCATACTTTCAGTATATAGAAAATGGATTTCTATACGTTAGTATCGTAGATTTAGGGTATAAAAAATAGTGTTTTATACGTTAGTATTGCAGTTCAATGCTATAAAAAATACCCTCCTAACCATTAGGAGGGTATTTTTTATATAATGAATATAGGATACTAAGGTTTCTTATCATAGGTTTTACTCCTTTAAGGTATAGTATATATTATTATTAAGATATATATTATAAATTAGGCAATCCAATACTTATTTTTATAGTGTATTTACTAAATATAAAATAAAGTTATTGATACATATTGTAATAGGAGTTCATATAAATGATTTATTAACATAAATAGTAGTATATAAATTTGTTTTATTAAAAATACATTCCTATATTTACTGCATTATAAATCACTTATATAAAATAAATAATTATGAAGACTGTTTTAGAGATTAAGAAAGCAAATTTCGAGCTACTCAATAGTATAGAGTATGCCCATTTTATCAAAAGTATGCTTGATTTGGTTAAGCATACAGATTTAGAGCATTTAAACTTGGAGCAAGAAGTATATGACCAACTTCTGAAATGCCACGAAGACCTTACTGAAGGCACTCGTCAAGTTCGTTTTAGTAGTGAAACACAAAAAATAAATAATTTAGATAAACAAAGGGGTGATTATGTGGTGTTCTTGCTTTCTGCTTTTCGTTTTGAACAAAAAAATTCATTAGAAAGCAGAAAAGAAGCAGCTAAAATACTTCATAAAACACTAAAAAATTATGCAGGTATTCAGTCCTTACCCTCAGGACAAAAGACACAAACTATTGAAGGCTTTTTAGTAGATATTAAAAAACCTGAATTAAATACTTATGTAGAAGCCTTAGGGATTAGCCACGTGATTAACTCACTAACTGAAGCAAATAAAGAGTATCAAAAATTAGTATCTGGTAGGGCTGAGAGTCAGCTTACGAATGTACTTATCAATTCAAGGAAAGTACGTAAAGAGGCTACTAAGCTATATCGGTATCTGATAAAATGTGTGGAAGGGCAACACATAGTTACGCAATCTTCCGAAAGTGCTAATTTTATAAATCTTTTAAATAAGCTAATTGCTGATACAATGAATGCTAATAAACAGCGGTTATCACAAAGTACTATCAATAAAAAATCAACTATTAGCAAAGAAGAAAAGAATCTATCTTCTGAAGAAAAAGTATAGTCATTTGTTGATATACTAATGGTAAACCCAAAGTTAGTATTTATATTTTCTATGTCTATAAAGATATAAAATAAAATTTTAAGTATTGAATACATTGCTTTTTAAGTCTGATAGTAATATGAGTATTTTAGTTAATTTCTATTGAAGTAAAGGAACTACTAATAATCATATCAAGTCAAGTTTAAAAAGTAATGTATCTATTTCGTTTGTATAGAACTTTTTTAAATCAGAAATAAAAAGAAAAATTATATAAGGATAATCTAATTCTGTAGTAGCTCTAAGAAGATATCCTGTAATATAGAGTACTTAATCATCAATAAAAAGTATTTTAGTTAAAATATTGTTCATAGCTTATATCGAGTTAGTTACTAGTAGTATTGTTTAATGTAAAAGAAGAAATATGTATCAAAAAGTAGTAGCCTTAGTGATGCTTTTACAAGTATGTGTTTGGAGTATGGCTCAAAATCAGCCACTTTTGAAAGGATTAGCTTCAATAAATAAGGAAGCTGCAATGGCTCACGTTGAGTTTTTAGCCAGTGATGAGCTGCAAGGACGGGAATCAGGGTTCTTAGGTAGTCGTGTGGCAGCAGCTTATATAGTCTCACAATTGCGTCAGTATGGGATATCACCTTTATTATCTGAGGGATATTATCAGCCTTTTAGTGCTTATCGGGTGGATAGTCAGTCTAAAGAAAACAAACGATATACGGTAGTGGATAGTCTGATTACAGACTTGAAAGAAAAAACACACTACAAACTTGAAATGGCAAACGTATTAGGCGTAATTTGGGGTAAAAAAACAGATGAATACGTCATCGTAGGAGCACATTTTGACCACTTAGGTACTGATGTATATCTACACGGCGACCAAATTTACAATGGTGCAGATGACAATGCTTCGGGGGTTTCGGCAGTATTGCAACTTGCCAAAGCCTTTAAAGTTTCGGGCAAACAACCTGAAAGAACAATCATTTTTGCTTTCTGGGACGGTGAGGAGCGTGGGTTATTAGGGTCACAGTATTTTACCAACCATTGTGAATTTTTATCTCAGATAAAAGGATATCTGAACTATGATATGATTGGTAGAAATCATCGGGAAGACCAGCCTGAATATGTGGTTTATTTTTATACGGCGGCACACCCTGCTTTCGGAGCGTGGCTCAAGAAAGATATAGCTCAATATGGCTTTCGTTTACAACCCGATTATCGGGCGTGGGATAACCCAATAGGCGGAAGTGATAATGGTTCCTTTGCCCGATTTAAAATACCTATCATTTGGTGGCATACCGATGGGCATCCGGACTATCATAAACCTTCTGACCATCCGCACCTTCTGAATTGGGATAAAATGGTAGAAATCACTAAGGCTTCCTATTTAAACTTGTGGCGGTTAGCCAACGAGAAGCATTATTAGAGCTTTATTGCTTCTCAATAATCTTCCCGCCTTTTCCGAAGATTTTATGGATTAGCTCTTTGAAGGTGTTGAAGTCCACATTATAGCTGATACCCACCCCTTGGGTGTAAACCACATCGTCCACCACGTATTGTTGCCATTCATTTTCCCGATTGAAAACTTTGGCGGTAAGGCTTCCGTCTTCTGTAAGTCGTAATAAAACTTCAACATCTCCAGCCACAGCAGTTCGGGTAACTCCACCTACAGGGATACCCACTTTGGCGTTTATACTAATCCAGTCGTCAATTTGTGTGGAGACAGAAAAACCCAATCGGTCGCTATTTTCATATTCGGCAGAACTATCAGTAGCTCCAGCTTCGTAAGACACCCCTAAATTGAGTTTATTATCTTCATCTGAAAGAATCTGGTTAAACAGCCCTGCGGCGGTCTCAAATAGGTTATAAGCCAGTAGTCTGTTATCTGTATTTCGTTCGCTCATAAATGAACCTTGAGCAAGTAGTGAAAAGGCTTGTAGTTGCTTACGGTCTTGGTCTTCCAAACGGTAGTTGAGCTCTGAGACTAGCCCTGCATTACTTTCCGGAAAGTTGATATCGAAAAGGGTTTCGGGTTTCATTAGTTCGCCTTCTAACTTAATGACCACCTGAGTAGGTATCTTTCGGTTGTATTGTGATGATTCCAGAAGTGCCGCTGGGTTCGCATTAAGCATATAGGCAGCACGTAGGTTGCGCAAGGTAGCCTTCAATGGGTCGCCATCCCACGAAATAGAACCTCCAGGAAGTACTTCAAAGCGCTTGTCAATAATGTTTTCATATTTGAAATTGTAATACCCAGAGTAGGTGATAAAGTCTCCCCATAGGTTGAATTTTCCATTGGTGTTGATTTCTATAAGTACGGTTCCTTCTCCTCTGCCCACCAAGTTACTCCCTGTTTTTTTATCAAGGATGATTTCCACTTCGGCGGTGGGGCGTATGCCTAAATCAAACTGTAATTCCAACCCTTTGATGGATTGTAACACACGCTCGGTCTGTACCTGTGTTTTATTTTTTTCTACAAAATTGATAAAGGATTCATCACCTATGCTTTGATTGTCACTTAGCGGTATTTTAAAACTTGTTCCTTCGGAAGTTATAGCATTTACACTGATTACCAGTTCGTCTAAAGCACCACGAATACTTGCCTTTCCGTTGATAAAACCTGTTCCGTAGAATAAGGCATCATCGGTATATGGGGTATTGAGCACCAGAAATCGCTTGTTTTGAGTATCTAACGATAAGTCAAAGAACCAATCGGATAGGTTATTGTGGCGTACACTTCCGCTAACTAGGGCTTGAGTGCTGTGTACAGTATCGGTAAGTAACCAATTATCAAGCTCAAAGGTTTGTTTTTTAACGATGATTTTGGCATTGTCTTGTGCCGCTGTGTTTACATTCAAATAGCTGATTCCAAACCCTCCTTTATTGATGCTTAATTCGCCTTCCATCACTGGATTTTCAATATAGCCTTCAATGTCTATACCACCAGATACCCAGCCACGTAGGTCATATAAAATATCTTTAGCCAAAGGACTGAAAGGTGCTAAGTTGAAATCAATAAATCGCGTTTTTAGGTCCAAAGAAGTACCTTTTTGGTTGTCCAAAAAGATGTTTCCACCGAGTTGGAAACCTGCTGTTTTTCCGTTAATGAGATGGGCTTGTACTTTAAATGCTGAGAGGTCATTATTCCCAAACACGCTGGCTTCAAGATCGCCATAATCGTATCCGTTTAGTCGTAATCGTTTGATAAATAAATCAGAGGAAGGGAAAAAGAGCTTCTCTTTCTGAATCAGAGACATATGTCCGTTCAGAGTACCTTTCAAGTCAATTCCTTCCATTTCTGGGGTTACTTTATCCAAAGAAATATTATTGGCAACGATGTGTAAATTTTTGTATTCGGGAGAGGCAATTAGTCCGCTTACACTTAAATATTGATTGCGGTGAGCCATTTTAAAGTTGTTGATTTTTATGGAATCGGCAGTGCGATTAATAATGATTTTATTGCGCTGGTCATCATTTTCACGATTGATAAACCAATTGTTTCCTCTAAAATTGATTTCCGATTTTTTTATACCAATAACCGATTCCTGTTTCTGCGTTAAGGTGTGGTAGAAACTCAGAGCATAAGAGTCATTATTGGTAACCCCACCTTTGAACTCGGTTCTAAAAAATAGTGTGTCTTTAATGGTGGTGTTAATTAGGTTAAAATCATTGATTTTGTAAACGCCTAAATCAACATCACCTACCTCTAAATAGGTGTTGTACAATGGGTTCTTATTGTCAATTTTAAGATTGATATTTTTGATTTTATAATCATAAGCCTTAATATCCGATGATTTGAATTGCATTTTAAAGCTACCATCATCGGCGACGATTTTTCCTTGTAGTGAAGTATTTTTTCCGATTTGTACCTCTGGAGCAAAAATTTCGATAATTTTGTTATTGACTGTAAAATCAAAATTGATAAACTGATTTTCAGCAATTTTGTATGGTTTGAAATGTGCATAAATACTTCCAAAGGCATTTTGGAAGATTTTTTTTATTTCGGCAACTTTATACGTTCCTGTAACGTAACCATTGATAATGTCGGGAGAATTGATTTGTATTTTTTTTATTCCTTCATTATCCATTGAGGATTTCACTTCAAAGTTTTCTAAAGTATAGTTTCCTCTTGAATTTGTGTATTGTAAATCTCGGAATTGTATTTCTCCAATAACGTTATCAATGCTATTGCCTTGACCATCAATGATGATATTTCCTTTGAATTTTGAAATAGAATCGTTTTGAACAAAATTGAGTGCGTGTAAATCAGCGTGTTTTACTTTCACTCCGAAATCAAATTTTGACTCTTTCTTAGAAAGGTCTGCCAAGCCTTTAAATTCGAAATCTAAATTGGAGTCTTTGGCTTTTACAATTCCGTTAAATAGTTGATTTTTAAAGTCTCCAGTAAAGTAGATATTATTGTATCGGTAATTGTTGTACACAAAGGAATGTACATCGCCTTTAGCCCGAGCAAATAACGATTTTGGGGTAAATCCGCTACCTTGTATTTCAATATCTGTGGTTAAAGTTCCTATGGTAGGGTCTTTAAGTAGCGCTCCAACATTAAGGTTATTTACCGAAACTTTACCATTATAAACCGTTTTGTCTAAATCTTCTAATCCGTCTAAAATCATCATAGCGTGAGCTTTACCTTTGCTGGAGGTCAGTTGCAGATTGGTTTCGAGAGCCGTTGTGGTGTAGTTAAAAAAGCCTTTTGCAGAGAAAAAGCCCAATTCTTTAATGATTTCAGGTAAATTACTTCCGATTAGATTGGGCATTAGTGTAGCTAAATCATTGTAGATACTACTAAATTCTTGAATGTTTCCTATGATTTCGATATTTTTTTCACTATCCAACAGATTTTTGAATCTCAAAAATCCGTCAAAAGTAGTATTCTGATACTGAATACTTCCTTGTGTAATGCTAAAATCGTTTAACGGACCTCTCAGTTCCAAATTGTTACTGTAAATAGTTTTGCCTTTGCCAAAACCATCGTAAAATAAGTTGATGTCTTCTGTAGCAATTAAAGCCTCGGAAAGATAAACGTGTAAATCAACACTATTGCCAAAATCAGAGAAACCCTTTTGAGTCAAATATAAATCAAAATCTCCGCGAATTTCCGAAAAATTAGTTTTAATAGTACTATTACAAGCACTCACAAATTGCTGGGAAAACACAAAATCAGTTTGTAATTGATTGATATTTATATTTTTGTTAAGTAATAAATTTCCAGAATCCAAACGGAATGAAATATCTGAATTCAAAATATTAAAATCTAGAATTTTAGCCTGAAGCCTATCAATTTGAAAAACTGTTGGTTCAGTTTGGTTTTGGTCGATAATTCTGAAATAGGTGTCATTAAGGGTGATTTTTGGAGATTTCATCAAAAAATCGCCACTACTGGGGCTTTCGGAAGCGAATTTTTCGATAAAAACATCAAGGTTTGATAAGCTATCGCCACGATGTGTTTTTAAGTTAAAAATCAGATTATCAATATCTAAGTTGCCAAACAATAAGTTTCCTTTAATAAGCTGACCTACGCGGGTTAGTGACGTCTTTATCCGTTTTGATGCTAAAAGGGTATCTTGCTTATGGTCTCGAACTAAAATATTTTTTACACGTACACTTCCATTGATTTGAAGATGCACTTTTTCTATCTCAATATCAATATTATATTCCTTATTTAACCAACTAACCACGCCTTTAGCTAAATAATTTTGAGTAAATGGCATAGCTAGAAATAGAGCCATCACTCCTAAAATAATACCAATGGTAAGGAGGGTTCGTAATAAAAATCGTTTTAAAGAAAATCGTTTTGTATTATTTGTATTTTGTTCGTTCATTATCTTTTAGGGCATATACCAAAGGTACAAAAATACATAATAATATCTTTTTTTACACTATCTTTGTCCGGAAATTTATTTGAATAACTTATGGAAAGTTCAGAGGTGTTGATTTTAGCCATAGAATCATCTTGTGACGATACTTCAGCTGCGGTTTTGAAGGGAAATACTGTGCTATCCAACGTGATTGCCAGTCAAAAGGTTCACCAACAATACGGAGGGGTGGTTCCTGAATTGGCTTCGAGAGCACACTTGCAACATATTGTTCCAGTGGTGCATCAAGCCGTTGAGCAATCAGGTGTTTCGTTAGGTGATGTTTCGGCAATTGCCTTTACACAAGGACCAGGGCTTATGGGTTCTTTGCTGGTAGGAACTTCTTTTGCAAAGTCATTGGCAATGGGGCTTGATGTTCCTCTCATTGAAGTCAATCATATGCAAGCACACATTTTGGCTCATTTTATTGAACAAGGCACTCCGCAACCTCAATTTCCTTTTTTGGCGATGACCATCAGCGGAGGGCATACTCAAATTGTTCGCGTAGAGCATTTTTTTAAAATGGAAGTTATTGGTGAAACTTTAGATGATGCTGTGGGTGAGGCTTTTGACAAAACAGCAAAAATTTTAGGATTGCCTTATCCAGGAGGTCCTTTAATTGACCGATATGCACAAAACGGAAATCCTAAGGCTTTTACTTTTACTAAACCTCAAACCTCAGGGCTTGATTTTAGTTTTTCGGGTCTGAAAACGGCGGTACTTTATTTTATTCAAAAGCAAGTTTCTGAAAATCCGAATTTTATAGAAGAAAATTTACCTGATATATGTGCCAGCATACAACATACCATTGTTAAAATTCTGATGGACAAACTTTTCAAAGCGGTTAAACAAACGGGAATAAAACAAGTAGCTATCGGTGGAGGAGTTTCTGCCAATTCGGGTATTCGATCGGCATTGCAAAATTACGGTCAGAAATATGGTTGGCAAACCTATATTCCCAAATTTGAATATTGTACTGATAACGCTGCAATGATTGGTATTGTAGGGCATTACAAATTTCTGCAAAATCAGTTCACCAATAATGCAGTAACTGCTAAGGCAAGGTTACATCTTTCTCAGCCAGAATAGAGAGACAAGTTACAAGGACGATAGATAAAGTGAAAAGTAAAGTTACTTATTCTATTTCCTAGTGGCTATGCCTCAATTTATGATATATATCATAGGCAAAAGCAAGAGTATTTGATACCTTTGGCGAAAAATCTTAAAATGATGAAGATTCGGTATTTGTTTGCTTTTGTTTTGTTTTCAGCTTTTTCTTCTTCGCTTTGTGCACAATACTTGCGTCGGAATTTTGATGAAAGCGGAACTACTTATGTGAAAGCTGCTGTTCGAGCCAATTTCTGGGCAAGGCATTATGCAACCAATCCAGGTACGTTGATGGGACGAGAGGCAACCAATCAAATTACCGATTTTTCAATCCGTAGGCTTCGGATGAATTTCGAATCTCAAATCACACCTAAATTATTCTTTTATAGTAATTTTGGTTGTAATAATATCAATATGGTTACCCAAAAAAGTATCCGTTTTGATATTATGGATATGTATGTGCAGTATGCCTTTTCACCCAAATTTGCCTTAGGAATGGGAGAAATTGGTTGGGGAGCAAGTCGTGGTACAATGCGTAGTAGCAAATCGATGATGGGACTTGACACACCGTTGTTTACTTTATTTACTGTCAATAAAAATGATGATGCTGCCCGAAGTTTAGGAATGTTTGCCAAAGGAAATGTAGGTAAGTGGAATTATGTATTTACGGTAAAAAATCCGATAAAAATGAGTGCACTTCCTAAAGAAAATGTTGTAGATTATGCCTTAGTTTCAAACAAGCAATATTCAGGATATTTGAAATATGACTTTTGGCAAACCGAAAGTAATAAAACATCTTATAGCGGAGGGGCTGGGACTTATATAGGAGCTAAAAAAATATGTAATCTGGCAATAGGCGGAGTTTATCAATCTGAAATGATGTCAGAATTGGTAGGCGGAAAACCCAAATATTATGATTATCGTAATTTTTCTTCCGAATTGTTTATTGATACGCCAATTTCCGAGCGAAATACAGCGATTACGGCTTATTTAGGCTATTTTTATACTGATTTCGGGAGGAATTATGTCCGAAATTTGGGGGCAAATGATGTTGCTGATGCTTCAGGAGGGACTTCTTTCAATGGTAGCGGCAATGATTTTCCGATGATGGGAACAGGAAGTACACTCTTTTTACAAACCGGATATTTACTGCCTAAATCGGATAAATTTAAAGCACGAATACAACCTCATATGAGTATTCAACACTCTAATTTTGACGGACTGAAACAAGCAATGACCGTTTACGATTTGGGGCTAAATGTATTTTTTAAAGGACACGACCGAAAGCTGACACTATCATACCAAAATCGTCCTATTTTTTCTAAAGAAACTACCGAAGTCATTTCCCGAAAGGGAATGCTCGTTTTGCAGTTTCAAGTAGAAATCAATTAAAGGCATTTTTTATCGTGATGCGGTAAGCTGTGAAAAAAGCTGCTCTAAATCTTGGTGTTTGTGATTGATTTGAAGTATTTTAAGTCCGTTTTCATTGGCAAAATCAAAAACTTTTGAGCGCATATCCTCCTGCGTATCAAAGTGTAAATGATATAAAAATTCAAAAATGTTTTCTACCGAAACCACATTAGGGATTTGCCGTAGGAGTTTTTCCTCTATGCGATAATCAAAAGCAACTTCAATGATTTGTTTTTCATTTTTGAGTGCTTCCATTTTTTTATCTAATACCAAATTACCTTGGTGAATAACAATAACGCGGTCGCAAACGGCTTGAATTTCCTGCATAATATGCGAGGATAGCAACACGATTTTGTCTTTACCCAAATTTTTGATGATTTGACGGATTTCTATAAGTTGGTTGGGGTCGAGCCCTGTGGTAGGTTCATCAAGGATTAGGATTTCAGGGTCGTGAATGAGGGCTGCGGCAAGTCCTACACGTTGCCGATAACCTTTTGAGAGTTGTTCTATTTTTTTATGGCTTTCAGTACTAAGCCCTGTAAGGGTGATAATTTCTTCTACTCTTTGAGCGGAAACGCCACCGTATAAATCCCCCATAAACGAAAGATACTCACGAATGTACATCTCTAAATACAACGGATTATGCTCGGGTAAGTATCCTATTTTTTTCTGTGCTGGAATCGGATTTTTAAGCATATCAAAACCACTTATGGTTACCTCACCCGAGTCGGGCAACAAGGCGCCAGTAATGATTTTCATCGTGGTGGATTTTCCCGCTCCATTCGGACCTAAAAATCCAGTAATTTCTCCTTTATTGAGTGAAAAACTAAGTCCGTTTACAGCAATTTGTGTATCGTACTTTTTTGTTAATTGATTGACCGTTACCGACATATTTGTACACCTTCTATTTTTTGCAAATATATAAAAGTAAAGATGATAAGGAAATTAAAAAGATTCAAAAATTCAAAGATTAACTTACTCTACTTACAAATCTCCTTTAAGGAGCAAGGAATGAATGTGCCGATTATTTAAAAATACAAAGATATTGGAATACTTCTTCAAATTTTTTACTTTTGGAATTTTAAAATAGGAATATTTCTGTCTTATAAATAGAATAAAAATGAATGTGAATATTCATCCAAGCTGGAAACCTTTATTACAGCCAGAATTTGAACAGCCTTATTTTCAACAACTTGTTAATTTCGTAAAACAAGAATACGCAACAGGAGTTTGTTATCCGAAAGGAAGTCAGATTTTTTCGGCTTTTGACCATTGCCCTTTGGATCAAATAAAAGTAGTTATTATAGGGCAAGACCCTTATCACGGTGTTAATCAAGCAAATGGATTATGCTTTTCAGTACACGACGGTATTGAACATCCGCCTTCGCTGGTAAATATTTTTAAGGAAATACAAACAGATTTGAATTTGCCTTATCCGCAAAGCGGTAATTTGGAACGATGGGCGTTACAAGGAGTTTTACTGCTTAATGCCACCTTAACGGTTAGAGCACACCAAGCGGGAAGCCATCAGAATAAGGGGTGGGAGACTTTTACCGATGCCGTGATTCATAAAATATCTTCTGAAAAACAAGGAGTTGTATTTTTACTTTGGGGTGGGTATGCCAAGAAAAAAATGAGTTTGGTTGATGTTACTAAGCATTGCATACTTACTTCGGGACATCCTTCACCTTTGAGTGCTAATCGGGGGTACTGGTTTGGTAATAAGCATTTTAGTCAGTCGAATCAATATTTAAAATCCATCGGTAAATCGGAAATTGATTGGAGCTAAAGATGATTTTAGATATAATTTACTATTTTTATAAAGGTCATTACTTAAATACATATTTTTATTTTATAGTTAAGTGTTGATTTTTGAGTGTTTTTGTTGTAATTTTATTGGTATTGGAGACAAAGTCCGCACTGCGGAGTATGTGCCGTTAATAAAATCAATGAATGGAGCGCAGAAAATATCAATTGTTTGAGCGTTAGCGAGTTTGGAGATTTTCAGCAAAGTCCGCGAAAGCGGAGTATGTACCGTTAATAAAATCAATGAATGGAACGCAGAAAATATCAATTGTTTGAGCGTTAGCGAGTTTGGAGATTTTCAGCAAAGTCCGCGAAAGCGGAGTATGTGAGATTTGACTTTTAGCGGAGTATCCACAGCCTTGAATTTTTGGTTTCACATACTAAGCTCTCGCTTACTATGTTTGAAGACAAAAGTATAAATATGAAAATAAATGATGAACTAAATTTTTTAACTAACAAGATATATTATCTCTTTTATGAATATAGCAATAGTTTGTTACCCAACCTTTGGCGGAAGTGGTGTGGTAGCCACCGAGTTAGGATTAGCTTTGGCACGTAAGGGACATCAGGTACATTTCATTACATATAGCCATCCTGTACGGTTGGACTATTTACAAAAAAATATCCACTTTCACGAGGTACACGTTGAAGAATATCCTTTGTTCCATTATCAACCTTATGAGTTGGCGCTATCCAGCAAAATGTATTCAGTGATAAAAAATTACGATATAGATGTATTGCACGTGCATTATGCTATTCCACACGCTTATGCAGGATATATGGCGAAACAAATGCTTGAAAAAGAATGGATTACCATTCCAATGATTACTACCCTTCACGGTACGGATATTACTCTGGTGGGAAATCACCCAAATTATAAACCATCGGTTACTTTTAGTATCAACCAATCGGAGGTAGTGACTTCGGTTTCTGAAAGTTTAAAACAAGATACACTTCGTCTTTTTGATATTGAAAAAGAAGTAGTTGTAATTCCTAATTTTATAAATATAGCTAAGGAAATTCGCACTAATCCTTGTCCGCGTGATTTAATGGCAGAAACAGGCGAACGCATAGTTACTCACATTAGTAATTTCCGTAAAGTAAAGCGAATCAGTGATGTAATTGAAGTGTTTTATCGCATACAGATGAAAATACCAGCCAAATTGATTTTGGTAGGCGAGGGACCTGAAAAGGAAGCTGCCGAACAACAATGTAAAGATTTGGGCATCAAACATAAAGTTCGTTTTTTAGGAAATAGTTTAGATGTTGATCGTATTTTATGTTTGAGCGATTTGTTTTTATTGCCTTCTGAATCAGAGAGTTTTGGTTTGGCTGCTTTAGAAGCAATGGCAGCTGGGGTTCCTGTAATAGCTACCAATGTGGGCGGATTGCCCGAAGTGATTGAGAATGGATTTTCGGGATTTTTAAGTCCGCTTGCTGATGTAAATACAATGGCAAACAGCGCAATACATATTTTGCAAGACGATACGACTTTGAAAAAATTTAAAGAACAAGCTCGTATCTCTGCATTACGTTTTGATGAAAATAAAATTATTCCATTATATGAAAACTTATATTATGAAGTTAAAAAACAAAATTAGAGGTTCTTTTTTAGTACTTATTCTATTGGTAATAGGTTGTCAAAAAAGCAAAGTAGAGAATCAAATTACAGTGGCTGATGTTACTCAAAAATCGGACACGGTTAAAAATTTTTCTCCTATTATTCAGAAAATGATTGGTCTAGCAAAAGCTAAAAATGACCAATCGGTAACTTTGCTTTTAAACAAACAAGACTATTATTTTCATCCAGAAGGAGCTTTTGTTGAAGAATTATACATTTCCAATCACGACCAAGATAACCCAAAAAAAGTGGCGTTTTTCTTAGAAAATATCGAAAATGTAACCATTGATGGGGGAGGGAGCACCCTTATATTTAGGGGGACTATGATTCCGTTTGTTTTGAAGAATTGTAAAAATGTAACCCTTAAAAATTTTGTGATAGACTCTGATGAGCCACATTTACGTCAGTTACGTATTGATCAAATTGATGTAGCTAAAAATACTTGTATAGCTGAAATTCAGCCAAACGGGAAGTATCGCATTGAAGATGGAAAATTGGTTATTTTCGGAGAAGATTATCAAAAAATTCCGAATGTAGCAATGGCTTTTAGTGAAGATAAACGATTGGCATATAATCGTCCAGATGTGGCGTTTAATCCTTTAAAGGTTACTGAACTGAAAAGTAATATTTTAAAAATTGAAGGTTGGGAGCAAATAAGCAAAACTACCCAAGGTGAGCGTTTTGCTTTACGAACCTATGCTCGACCCACACCAGGTATCGTAATTGACCATTGTAAAAATACGGTTGTAGAGCAAGTTAAAGTGCACTATGCTAACGGAATGGGGCTTTTGGCTCAACTAAGTGAAAATATACATCTTAACGGATTTTCAGTTTGTTTACGTGATGATAAAGACCCTCGTTATTTTACCACACAAGCCGATGCTACCCATTTTTCGGGCTGTAAAGGAATTATCCGAAGTGAAAATGGATTGTATGAGGGTATGGCAGACGATGCCATCAATGTACACGGCACTTATTTAAAAGTGTTTGAACGTGTTAATAATCAAACATTAAAAGCAAAGTATATGCATCATCAAGCTTGGGGATTTCTTTGGGGTAAAGTAGGGGATACCATACAATTTGTTTCCTCTGAAACTATGGAAATTATTGGTAAAACCAATACTATAAAAAGCATTAAAGCAATTGATAAACCTTCCGAGTTTGGAGCCAAAGAATTTGAAATAGAATTTGATGCTGATTTACACGAAGATATTAAAATTGAAAATTCGGTTGGTATAGAAAATTTAACTTGGACTCCTGAGGTTATTTTCAAAAACAACATTGTTCGTAATAACCGAGCGCGTGGAGCGTTATTCAGTACGCCTAAAAAAGTAATTTGTGAAGAAAATACCTTTGATCATACTCATGGTACGGCAATTTTACTTTGTGGCGATTGTAATGGTTGGTTTGAAACTGGAGCTTGCCGAGAGGTGATTATCCGTAAAAATAAATTTATAAATGCCCTTACGGCTAATTATCAGTTCACTAATGCTGTAATTTCCATTTATCCTGAAATTCCTCAATTGGCAAAACAAAAACAGTTTTTTCATTCTGGAATAACTATTGAAGATAATGTTTTTGAAACGTTCGATAAACCCATTTTATATGCAAAATCTACTGAAAATATTTTATTTAAGAACAATAAAATTATCTATAATAATGATTTTAAACCTTTTCATTGGAATCAATATCCGTTCTTTCTTGAAAGGGCTAAAGGGGTAACTCTACAGCAGAATGATTTTGGAAGACCATTAACCGTTGAGGATATAAAAGTCAATTTAATGCCTGAAACAGAAGTGAAAATACAGAATTAGAAAGATATTAAAAAACGACTGAAAAAATCAGTCGTTTTTTATTAAGGACATTCGAGTAAACGTAACAACGTTGCTAAAAACCGAAACGTTATGAAACATTTAGAAGTTTATTCTAAACCATCCTTGTATCAGTTAATCTTTAAGATTGATATTTTACATTATCATATGAATTACAGTAAATTACGATATAATGAAACTGCAAATCTTTGCCCTAAACCATCAAACTTATGGGCTACTTTTCCAATTCACGGGTTTTACTCTTAAAAGTACAGTTTAACAACGGCCCAATTTCTTCTTTTAACAAAAAGCCTTGGTCTTTTTCCTGCATTGTGATTTCGTATTCTCGGAATGGATTCTTGTGAATCCTGTCATTCGAGCAGAAAACCTCGAATCAAATCTGCCCAAAGCTGATATCCTTTCTCATTGATATGCAAGTTGTCGGATAAAAAACAATCTTTACGCATTTCTCCTTTCGTGTCAAAAAGTACAGAGGTAACATCCACAAACTGTACTGTTTTTTGTGTTTGTGCATATTGATACATTAGGGCATTGGCTCGGTCAAATTCTATTGTATAGTGGCTACGAGCGGGTGATTTTTTTATGGAAAGTAATAAAATCGGCGTGCCAGGTAAATGCAATTGTACTAAACGAACAAAAGTTTTTACATCATCAAAATATTCTTCTGCTGTTTGTCCAAAAACAATATCATTATCTCCCTCATAAAGAACAATTTGCTTAGGTTTATACGGAGTTACAATTCTATCGAAATAAAAGATAACATCTTTGAGCTCCGAGCCTCCAAAACCTCTGTTTATGATTTTCTTATTCGGAAAATAAGTGTCCAAATTCTTCCAATTGGTAAAAGAAGAACTTCCTACGAACAAAATAGCTCCAGACTGAGGAGGGGTGATTTTATCTTCCGCCTCAAATTGCTCAATAGTCGATTTCCATATTTTATGACGATGATATATAGAATCTTGTTGTGAAAATGCTTTAAAAAAGCAACATAAGCATAGAACAATGTATGTATTTCGAATCATATTGTATTTTATCTTAATTTAAGTTATCTATTTAATTTATTTTCCATTATTGCTACAACTTCTTCAGCAGAAGATTGATAATCAATCCAATGTATTTTATCATTTTTTTGAAACCAAGTGTATTGTCTTTTAGCAAAACGTCTTGTATTTTTTTTCATTTCCGCTATGGCAAAATCCAATGAAAATTTGCCTTCAAAAAAACCAAATAATTCTTTATATCCTACTGTTTGTAAAGCATTTAAGTTCTTATACGGAAGCAAACGTTGTACTTCGCATAGTAACCCCAGTTCCAGCATTTGTTCCACACGTTGGTTGATACGATGGTAAACAACCTCTCTATCGGCAGTAAGCCCTATGGTTATGGTATCGAAATTTCTTATCGTTTCATTTTTTTTTAGAAAAGAAGAATATGGCTGACCACTTGATAAACAAACCTCTATCGCGCGTATCATACGCTGTGGATTTTGTGTATCCATTTTTAGAAACTGAATTGGATCTCTCTCTTTTAATGTATTTTGCAGATATTCAATGCCTTGATTAGCGTAATTTTGTTTTACCATTTCCCGAACTTCCGAGGGCACCTCAGGGAAATCGTCTAAGCCATTAGTAACGGCATCGACATAAAGTCCGCTACCTCCTACCATTATAACTACATCGTACTTTTTGAAAAGTTTAGAGAGCAAAGCTATGACCTCACGCTCAAAATCTCCTACCGAATAAGGCTTAAAAATACTCTTGTGTTGAATAAAATGATGTCGAGCTGCTTGTAACTCTTCTTCAGAAGGTACTGCCGTACCGATATTCATTTCTTTAAAAAACTGACGAGAATCACACGAAATGATTTCAGTTTGAAAATAATTTGCTAAAGCAATAGCCATACGTGTCTTACCAATAGCGGTAGGTCCTACGATGCTTATGAGCTTTTTCTCCAAATTTTTACTCATCGTCTTCTACAAGTGTTTCAGTAAGCATTCCGCCACATTGATAACAATATTTCGCTGCAGATATGTGATGCTTTTCATTACAATGAATGCAAACTTTTCGAGTAGATGTAGAGTTTGAAATCTGACACGCTCCAGATTTTATTTTAGACTTCACTCGGGAATACTCTGCCGTTACAATTCCTGTAGGTACAGCAATAATTCCGTAACCCAAAATCATTACAAATGAAGCAATTACCTGTCCCATAGGAGTTGCTGGATAAATATCGCCATAACCTACCGTAGTTAAAGTTACAATACACCAATAGATACTTCGAGGGATACTGGTAAAACCACTTTCTTCATTTTCAATAACATACATAAAAGAGCCCAACAAAATACAAATTACCAAAACAAAATAGATAAATACAGTAATTTTAGTTCGACTCATCCTTAAAGCTAGTTTAAGTTCATTGGCTTGATTAGTAAAATTCACCAAATCTAAAATACGGAATACTCGCAATAAACGCAAAGCTCTAACCACCGTAAGTACCTTTGAACCAGGAATGAAGAAAGATAAATACATTGGTAATATGGCAATCAAATCGATAATTCCGTAAAAACTAAATATGTATTGAAAAGGTTTTTTATTGGAGATAATCCGAAGAATGTATTCTAAGGTAAAAAAAATGGTAATTACCCACTCTAAAAACACTAAAAAACCGTGATATCTGACATCTACATCTTTTACTGTTTCAAGCATTACCATAACCACACTGACGAAAATCAGTAGGAGTAAAACAATATCAAAAAGCCTTCCCAAAGGTGTATTGGTTCCGTAAATAATTACGTAGGCTTGTTGCCTTAAAATATCATATTTTGATTTTAAAACATTTTTCATTTTCTATATTCAAATATACTCAAAATAAATCACTTAAATCAAGATTTTGATTTGAGCCAATCTCGAAATGAATAAAAATTTTGAGGGGATACCCCGTGTCCTACTGGAAATTCTTCATAAACAAAATTTATGTGTAATCTTTGCAATTCGGGAGCAGTTGCCCGAGCCCACTCCACGGGAATGATTTGGTCACTAGCTCCGTGAGAAACATATATATTCAATCCGGTAAAATTCTGTTTTTCAAAGTCTTGTTTTAAAATATCTTTATTTAAGTAACCACTCAATCCTATTACATTTTTAATTTTCTGTGGATAAGAAAGTGCAACAGCTAAACTTAAGATACATCCTTGACTAAAACCTAATAAGGTTACATTTTTGGCGTCTAATTTATGTGTTTTACAAGCTTCTTCAATAAAATTAACTATCAAATCACGTGATTCGATTGCCTGTTTATTATCGCTCCATTTTCCTTTATCAGCATCAAAATCAATAGCATACCAAGCATATCCAAAATCGGATAGTTTATAAGGAGCCCGAAGAGATATTATCGTGTATTGCTCAGAAAGTTCATTAGCAAATGAAAACAAATCCTGTTCGTTACTTCCATAGCCGTGTAACATAAAAATTACGGGTGTATTTTTACTTTTTTTGGTTGACTCTTTAATGATGTACTCCAAAGGCAATTGTGTTTCCATTTTAATAAAAATTAAAAAGTGGTTTTATTATTAGCTATACAGCCTACGACTTTTCCTTTCATTTTTTGAGATAAAAATGCTGAGTTGTGTGAAGCTGATAAAATGTGTTCTTTCTCAAAGACGTACATAGGTTCTGTGGTAAATAACGTTATATCGGCAACTGAATTCACCGCTATAGGATGTTCGGTAATGCCAAAGCGTTTTCGGGCAGCAGTAAGTAACTCCACCGCTTTTTGTACCGAAACGTATTGTGAGAGAATTCCAAAAGCCGTTTCAAGACCAATAGTTCCGTAATGAGCGTAATCAAATTCTTTGAATTTCAACTCAATATCTAATGGATTATGGTCAGAAGTAACAAAATCAATAGTACCATCACGTAGTGCTTCACGCAGAACTTTTACATTTTCCAAATCACGTAAAGGAGGGAGTACTTTAAAATTGGTGTCAAACTGTTCAAGTACTTCATCTGTAAAATGAAAGTTATGAATGGCTACGCTACAACTCACATCAAGCCCTTTCTGTTTTGCCTTGCGAATCATCTCCACAGATTTTGCTGTTGAAATGGTAGGGATATGCAACTTTCCACCAGCATACTCCAAAATAGCCAAATCACGAGCGACACAAAGCTCTTCCGCTAAAGCAGGTATACCCTTAAGTCCTAATTTGGTAGCCGAGATATGTTCATTAACTACGCCTTTTCCTGCTACTTTAGGGTCGTTAGGAAACGAAATAACCAATCCATCAAAATTTTGTGTGTATTGCAGTGCTATTTTAAGTAAATTACTATTATTGATAGATTTTTTATAATCGCCAAAAGCCACTGCTCCAGCATTTTTCATATCGTATAGCTCTGCAAGATCTTCTCCTTCAGATTTTCTGGTCAATGCCCCAATAGGATGAGGGGTACAAACACTTTCTTTGCCTTTATCAGTAATATACTGAACACCAAGCTGATTGTCAATGACCGGATTTGTTAACGGATTTACACAAACGTGAGTAAAACCACTTCGAGCAGCTACTTGCAATCCGTTGGCTAAGGTTTCACGTTCTTCAAAGCCAGGCTCTGCAAAACAAACGCTACTATCCGTCCATCCTTGTGAGACATATCCTCCTTCAAAAACCACATCTGTTTTTTCAGCTATAGAATCCTTTGATATGTTTGTTATCAATCCGTTATCAATCAGAATATGTTGTATCGTATTGTGAAAAGGACTAGAAGAGTCAATAACTGTTACCGATTTTAGAAGTACTTTCATTTACAAAAATTTTGATGTATAAACACACAAAGGTAATAACATTTTTTTGTATTCAAAGAATATATAAACAGAAAAAATAGCTTAATTTTTAATTCGTTGAAAAACAAAAAATAACATTAACGATTAGTTTAATTGTGGATTTTCAGGCGTGTTTATCCATAGTAAGTATTCATCTCCTAAGGTTTTGATACGTTCTCTCCATAATGAGGCACTGCCACTGAGAAACAACTGTGAGGGAACAATATCATCAGAAATTACCCAAGCATTCATATCAAGCTCTGCTTCGAGTTGCCCTTCTGCCCAACCGGAATACCCTAAGAAAAATTTGATTTCATTAGTTTTCAAATTTCCTAAATTGATTTGCTCAATAATTTGTTTGAAATTACCTCCCCAATAGATTCCATTACCGATATGAAAGCTATGCTCAATAATATCAGGACGAGAATGGATAAAATACAGACTGTCTTGTTGTACTGGACCTCCGTGATAAATTCTGAAATTATCTGGAATTACATCAAAAAAGGCATCTAAGTAAAACTCCGAAGGCTTATTCAGCACAAAGCCAACTGTACCTTCAATACCGTGGTCTGTTAAAAAGACCACAGAACGACTAAAAATGACATCGCCAATCATTGATGGCTCTGCAATGAGTATATTCCCCTTTTGAACCCGATCCATTTTGAAAAAATTTATAAACACACCATAAAGGTACAGCGTTTTTATATTGTAACCAATTTTTTATGAAATATTTAGGTTTAAAATTTCGATATAGTTAGAGACCTTTGCAAGAACTACCACCTATGGGGGTTAAAATGTAATGTACAAAAAGATATAATATAAAAAATCCCGAAAAATATTAAAAATAAAGCAGTTACAACCAAAAAATCCCGCAAATGCAACCAAAACCAAATGTGCAATAATTACTATTAACTACTATTTAATTACCATTTAAAAAGCCCGAAATTACCATATAATTTACTGCAACTACCTTTATGAGGTACAAAGATACTAAAAACTACTACTAAATGCCTGCTCAATCTGTTCACTCTCATTTTTTCCTTCGGCTTTTGAAACTCTTCGTGAAGCAAAAATATTTTCTCTAAAAATGTTCGTTCAGGATTGACCGAAGGAACTAAAAACGAATCTTCAGTAAAATCCAAATGACTATACATCTCATCGCCCATTCGTTTGATTATATCGGCAAAAGAACGCGTTATATACCTCGTTTGGGTTGGCTCGGCTATCACCCAAGTTTGTTGCCTCGTCATCGTGGGCGTTCGGCGATTGAGTGGGCGATAAAGATGCACGACGCCATTACGGGCGGTACCGTATTTTGGCTCAATGCAGGGATTGATAGGGGCGATATAGCGTATCAGGATTGGTGTTTTATACCGCCTGAGTATTACCTCAACCCAAAGGAAAGAGCAACGGATTTATGGAGAGATGAATTATTGCCTATGGGTTTAAAACTCTTTGAAACAGCATTTAAAGATATTTTAAATGGAGTGATCAAGCGAACACCTCAGGACAAACGTTTCTCTACTTTTGAACCCGATACCAACGTCAAAGATATTTACAAACCCGACCTTTTGATGTTGGAGCAGTTTGCAGGGGAAAGCACGTAATATGTCGGCGACATTGATGCCGCTAACATCAAAAAACCACGGTTAAAACGCCGTGGTTTTGTGTTTTTGTAATACCTTTGTGCTTGATGATGAAATCCTCAAAAAATGTACATTTCATTTTGAATTTCGGTACATTTGGTTTTGCGGATTATAAATCTCATTGCAGAGAAAATATCTTTATTATTTATTTTCAGCGTTTTCATTTTTTATTTTAAGAATTCTAAATACGCTTCTGTAATTTTGGGCAAATCATCATCCAATAATTTCACCTTTTCTTTTCGAGATTTCACATAAGATTTCCCTTGTTCATTATAAGCCAAATATTTTTTCTCGCCTTCAAAAAGTATTTCCGCACCATCCTCATCCCTTACATAAATGGGAACGCCACGGCGGTCTTTGCCCAGTTTTTCGGCAATGGCCATAAATACATCGTAATCTTCGCCGCCATCGTGCACCAGGTTTCTTTGGGTTTCGGTTTTCTTTTCCAAAAACAGCAACGATGCCTGCACACCAACCTGCGGCAGAAATGCTTCAACTGCTAAATCTATAGATGCCAAAATTTTAAACTTGTCCAAAATCCATTCGCGCACCGGCAAAGTATTGGGATTTCCTAAAATTCCGTCGGGCAATACAATCGCCATTTTGCCGCCTTCTTTCAGAAAATCGTAACAAGCCTCTATAAACAAAACCTCCGGAGCATCCGAATATTGGGACAGTTGGTAGCGCTGGGCAATTTCCCTGTCCACCTTTACTTTTGCACCAAACGGTGGATTGGTAAACACCATATCGAACTTTCCGCAAGCATCGGGCGTGTAATTGCTGGTGATGTCCTTCATTTCTTTCAGGCTTTTCTCTATCGCCTTTTTTATTTTTTCAATTTCCTGCGGATGTTCCCAGTTCGGATAAGCCAGCGAATTTACATGGAAAATATTGGCGTGTCCGTCACCTGCCATTACCATATTCATACGTGCCGCCTTCTTCAAATCGGGGTCAAAATCGAATCCGAAAATGCTGCGTTCGGCATATTTGCGTACACGCTCGTTTACTTCATAAGAGTTGTATTTCTCGGTAATCAGCACTTCATCCAGTTCGGGATACATTCCTGCCGCAATTTTTCTACGCACATGGTCTAAAACCATCACCAAAAATCCTCCGGATCCGCAAGCCGGATCTAGAACTCGGGTATTTTCATCAGGGTTCAGCATTTCCACCATTGCACGAACAATATTTCTCGGCGTAAAAAACTGCCCTGCTTCCTGCTTCAAAGTGTTGCTTACAATAGTTTCATACGCCAGACCTTTTACATCTACCGTGGCATCAAGAAACGAATATTTTGCCAGTTCTCCTGCAATAAATGCCAAACCTTTGTCGGTAAGATCAATGGTTTCGTGTCCATCAAAAACCCCGGAAAAGACATCGTCTTCTTTCAGTTCGGCAAACAGCGATTTTATTCTATCAGCAACTGCTTTTCTACCTTCATTTGAGTTCTGTTCCTTTACGCCCACCCAAAATTTCTTGCGGTAAGAAATTCCTTTTTCATGGTCGGTAAATCTGCGTTTTTCATCATACAATTTACAGAAGATTAGATAGAGCAATTGCCAGAATGCATCTTTTTTGCGGCCTTCGTTGCCATAAATATAATCGTGAGAACGCTTGAACACTTTTATTAACGAATCGTTGGCAGGTTTACGGCTGTGTGAGCGTTCCGGTCTTTCCAAGTCATTAATGTTTTCACCAAAACCAGGAATATCGGAAAGATCACTGAAAATATAATCGAACCCGACTACATCATCTTCACGTTGCAGGTATTTGATATCGATTCCGTTAGTCCACAAACCGAATTCGCAATTATCTACTGCTGCCATTGCATTTTCCAAAGTCATTCGAACACCTTTCTTTTTGTCGTTTTCTTTGGTTTTATCGTCCTGCACTGCTGCAATGCGGATGATATTGCCCTGTTCGTGTTTTGTGTCTTTATCGAAAATCACCAGTTCTACCTTTTGCTTTTTCGATTTTCCACTGTCCGGATCTATGAACGTAATAATGAAATCCCGTTCCATATCCGAAAGGTCGAAACCATATTCCTCATTCAGCATTAGAATAGTGGACTGCAGGTTTTCCTCCTTGGCGCTTGTTTTTTTCGCTACACCGGTTAATACGCACAGAATCTGATTCTCTTCCAGAGCGATTTCTTCTGTATTTTCAGGTTTGTTGCTCATAATTAGCTTAGTTCTTCGTCGATGAGTGCAATGGCTTCTGCCACGTCATCAAACTTCAGGTTGTTATTTGTTTCTATAATTTGGTTGAAGAGTTTACTGGACTCTTCTATTTTCAAGTCTTCTTCTAAAAGTGATTTAACTTTAGCTTTTACCGGGGGGCTATTGCTGAGCATTTCATTCAACTTAATTCCGAGAATGATTGCACCCGCTCTCAGTTCGGTAAAATCTTCTAAGTCGTAAACTTTGTTATAAGGCTCAGTATAGGATATGTCTCGGTTGATGTGCAAATAATTATTTAAAATAAACCCTAAATCTTCCGCATCTTTTGAGGTTTTACGAAAACGGTCTTTCCAGGCAAATAATTTCAGCAGAAAAACACCTTCCAATGATACGATATCAAAATGTAGTTCATTGTCGAGATTGATGGAAATCAGGTTTTGCTCAGCTTCTTCAAAACCAATTACAGACATTGCAAATGATTCATCAGGTGGCCAGTAGATTTTATCGTCTTGGTCTTTAATGCTGCCATAAGGCACAATATCTACCTGAAATTTCTCCCGAAACAGAAACCGTTGCTGTTGATTTGGATCTTTTGTGAAATTCGACAGAGACAAAATATCTACAGAAATATTCTTAAAATCATCCCAATGACTGATGGCAATCGCCAAATCCAAATCCATCGTAACCCGGCTTGATTTTTCATTATGAAGATCGAGAATAATATCTCTTGCAACCGCACCAATAATATAGAATTTAATCCCACGTTTTTCAAAAACAGGAATCAAGTCCTCGAGCACCGGTTTCAGTAACGGATGCTCGATATTTTTACTTTCAATCTTATAATCCATTCTCCAAAATCATTTTTGCGGCTTCGATATTTCTGCTACTGTTGGTTCCCATTAAATCCGCATAAACAACTAAAGGCGGTGCAGTATTGGGATATTTCAGTTGAAGGTCTTCGGTCCAGAAAGTGTTGTAAACTTCTATGTTACCGTTGGCATCGGGAATCATTTTAAGTTCCTTTACCAATGTTGAAAGTTCGCCATCGTAATAAATGGTGTGATTGGAAGATTTAAGATAGTTGGTAATGCTACCAGCAGCAGATTCCCCACCCCAGAAAAAGCCAAGCCTTTCAATATCGGAAGAATTCAAATCAAAATTTTTGTTTGCCAATCTGTATTTCTTACGCAAAACACGGGGTTTAAGGATTTCATTATAGGCAATTACCCAACGCTCCAAGAGCGTATCGATATTTTTGAGGACTCTTTTTCTTTTGATTTTCAGAATAAAACCGCCGTCTTCAAGTTCCTGAAAAATATTGCTTACTGAACCTAAAGAAATTTTAGTTTTTTCTGCCAAAGCACGATAAGATAATTGCAGACTTTCTTGGTCGGAAATGAGTAGTAACAAAAGTTTCAGTCCCACCTCCTGAAATGCACGGCTTTGATTTTTCTTTTCAGTAGTTTCCTTTTTCTTACCTTCAACTATTATAAAAAGATTATTGCTTTTAATAAAAGCATTGCCGGCAGAATCCAGATAATTGCTGTGTTGCTGCTGCAATCTATCTGCAACGTCCTTAGCCAAATAATCAGCAATAAGAATCCAGCTTTTGCTTTTATCATATTGACTTATCTGGTCGAGGATAATTCCAATATTAGAATTTCTTGCACTGGGCTTTGCCTCCACGTAGAAAATTTCACCATTAATATCCAAGACTGCGTCATATTCCTTTCTTGAAGTTTCCACGCTGATTTTCAATCCAGTATATTCTTCTAGATTGGCAATTGCTTCGTAAATAAAGTCGGTATCTTTATACATTTTGTTCAATAAAATAATATGTTCAGTGACAATGAACATTCAAATATATTGAACATTTTTGAAATGGACAAGGAATTTTAGATTAATTTGATGGAAATTGAAGAATTTCAAATCTCGGCTAGTTTTTGCTGGCAATATAAAAATGAAAATTCTTAATGAATCGCAGTTTCAAGAAAACCAACGAACGAGTAATAATCGATGTTAAATTTCAGGAAACTTAAATTACCAAAACATAAATTTTCCACTTCGTTTTTCATAAAGATATTTGTCGTTTTCAATCTCCATCCCTTTACGATACTGAACATCAAACAAATCACCCATTTCCGGAGTTGTTTCTAACAATTTCAAATGTTTTATTTTTTTGGAATTGATTTCTTTCGAAATAAAAGCACAACAAACTTCCAGTTCATCACTGCATATAAGCTTTCCATGTAAATTTTCTCTCATTAGTAGAAAATCAACTAAAATAACAAGGTCTTTCTTTTGTGCGATTAAGGTTAATAGAAATATTTCAAGGTCATCAAATTTGATTGCCCACGGAAATACTGAATCATCATCTATATCCAGCAACAATGACAAGTCATATTGCACTTGTCCAAATGAGTTTTTATTTACAATGATACTAAATGAAGTATATTGTTTCAATAACATCTCCTTTATTATCTATTATTTCCAAGATTTCTTTATTTTCAAAGATAATTTCAACTCTCCTTGTTTATGTATAAACATAACCAATTGAATCGTCGAAATCCTTTTTTATTCTTATAAAATCTTTTTCTGGATTTCTAAATGGTTCTTTCATTTGAAAATCTTTTGACTCAATAATGAAAGCAAATTCTTTCCATAAAATAAGAATGTCCTGTTCACAATTATTAATAAAATAACTGGAGAAAATTATTTCCTCACCTTTAAAAAATTGTTTGAATAGGCGGATAATTTTAGTTTCTAATAAGCTTCCTTTCCTCTTTACGAATTTATCCGTTAACTTACATGTGTTTTCCAATCGATGAAAAGGCTAACTTTTCCGTCTTTTAATTTTCGTTGAAATAATGATATTTTCATAAGTAGTACATTTGTACTACTTTTTGGTTTGGAGTAGTACAAATGTATTAATAAAAGATTACACTAGAAAATAAATTCAACATAATTTTCTGTAAATCAAATAAAAGAAAACACAAGAAACAAAAGAAAAACAAATTTATTTTCCGATACAGAAAGTAAAAGCAAGCTGATTTTCAACAAACTAAACATTTAAAGATGTACAAAAGTAGTACAATTAAATGTATACCTCCAAAGTATTAATCTTTTGTTTTACTTTTTAAAGTAGCTACAATCATATATTTTTATACGAATAGCTGTTTATTGACAGGGGAGTTAAAAGTATTTTATTTATTAAGTTCCTTCAGAGTTAGAATGACCAATATGTTAATTTTTCCAAAATCTGTTTAGTTGCTTTTACTAAAAATTCATATATATTGTTAAGAACAGTGGCTAAAATCACTTTCATCTATTGATATATATAAGGGGGGGTAAGTAAAAATATACCTTTACCAAAAAAGAGTTATAAATATTCTTTATCAAAATAAAAATTAAATAACAAATTATAAAAATTACTAGTTTTTTTATCGTTACTATATCCATTAAAAACCAGCATAATATATAGCAGTAATTATTGAAAGGTTATCAGGGGTTAAAGCCATTTTTCTAATAGTTTAGTTAAAATAATTTGTACTTTTGTGGCTTTACTTCCGATAAATTTACATTATGGGAAGTTCTTCTGAATTAATCGCTCAAAAATAAAACTATGACCTCTAACTTTATATTTCTACAAGAAGACTATAATTTGTTATACAATATCGCCTATTTATCTGAAAAAAATCTCTATTCTGACCCCAACACTTGTATGTTTAAACTTCGGCAGTTTAGCGAAGTGATGATTAATGAAATTTATCAGATTGAGCATATTCAGTTACCGTATGAGGGAAATCAGGCTTCTAAAATCAATACACTTAAAAAAGAAGGCATTATAGAGCCTATCATCGCCGATCTTTTTCATCAACTTCGACTCAAAGGAAATGATGCTGTGCATTCAGTGTACGCCTCGCAAGAAGCCGCCGAAACTTTACTCAGAATCGCTTACCAATTGGCCCGCTGGTTTGCGTTGTCTTATGGTGAGGGCACCAAAGGGCATTCGGAATTTGTGTTGCCTGAAAAACATACTTTTTCCATAGAGGATTTAAAAGCGGAAAAAGAATCCCAAGAAAAACAGATTGAGACCCTTCAAAAGCAATTATTTGAACTCCAAAAACAGAAAGAATATTTAGAGGAAAGCCAATCCAAAGAATTTTTATCGGCACAAAAAGAACGCGTGAAACAATCGCAAAAATACGCGAGTCAGCTCAATCTTTCTGAAGAGGAAACGCGAAAAATCATTGACGCTCAACTGCAAGAAGCGGGTTGGCAAGCCGATTCTATCCTCCTAAAATATTCGCAAGGCACTCGCCCCGAAAAAGGAAAAAATATAGCCATTGCCGAATTTCCCACCGATAAAGGTAATGCCGATTACGCCCTATTTGCAGGTTTGAAATTGGTCGGAATTGTAGAAGCCAAACCCGAACACAAAGACATTTCCGCCATCATCGCCAATCAGTGCAAGGACTATGCAACACACATCAAATCAGAACATTCTGAATACATTATTTCCCAATGGGGAGCTTATCAAGTACCTTTTGTCTTTGCTACCAATGGCAGAAAATATTTAAAGCAGTTGGAGACCAAATCGGGTATTTGGTTTTTGGACACACGCCGAAATGATAACATTCCCAAGGCGTTACAAAGTTGGAAAAGTCCGCAAGGCTTATTGGAAGACTTGGAAAAAGACATCGAAAAAGCCAACCAAAAACTCGCCGAAACGCCTTACAATTTGTTAAGAGACAAGGACGGACTCAACTTGCGTGAATACCAAATAAAAGCCGTAGAAACCACTGAAAGAGAATTACTTAAAGGCAAATCGTCAATTTTACTTTCAATGGCAACAGGCACAGGAAAAACGCGTACCCTTTTGGCGATGATATATCGTTTTTTGAAAACCCAACGCTTCAAACGCATTTTGTTTTTGGTGGATAGAACCTCGCTCGGCGAACAAGCACACGATGTATTCAGAGAAGTGCGATTGGAAGATTTGCAAACTTTAGCTAACATTTACAATATCAAAGGTTTGGAAGAGAAAACCATCGAGCGAGAAACCAAAATTCACTTGAGTACGGTACAGGCGATGGTCAAACGGATTTTGTACAACGAAGGCGAATATACCCCGTCGGTTTCCGATTATGATTTGATTATCATCGACGAAGCCCACCGAGGCTATACCCTTGATAAAGAGATGGCTGACGATGAATTGGAGTTCCGAAATCAGGACGATTTTGTCAGCAAATACCGAAGCGTGATTGATTATTTCGATGCCGTGAAAATTGCTGTTACTGCCACTCCTGCCCTCCATACCACCGAAATTTTCGGAAAACCAGTCTTTGAATACTCGTACCGTGAGGCGGTATTAGACGGATTTTTAGTGGATTATAATCTTCCGCATCAAATCATTACGCAATTGCGAAAAGAAGGCATTCATTACCAAAAAGGAGATACCATTCAACTTTTTGACCCTGAAAAAAATGAAATTACCGATTTTTCAGAAATTGAAGACGAACTCGATTTTGACATCGAACAATTTAATAAAGAAATCATTGTAGAAGATTTTAACCGAGTGGTACTCACCGAAATCGCCCAAGACCTTGACCCTGAAGGACAAGGAAAAACGCTGATTTTTGCCGTAGATGACCAACACGCCGACCTCATCGTAAAAATTCTCAAAGAAATTTATGCCGAGCAAGGTATTGATAATGATGCAATTAAAAAAATCACAGCAAATGACTCGATGGGTGGAAAAAAACGCGTTTTGGAAGCCATCAAGCAATTCAAGAACGAAAAATATCCGAACATTGCCGTTACGGTGGATTTGCTCACCACAGGAATTGATGTGCCTGAAATCACCTCGTTGGTGTTTTTACGCCGTGTGAAATCAAGGATTTTGTTTGAACAAATGTTAGGGAGAGCCACGCGTCTTTGTCCGAAAATTAATAAAGAAAATTTTGAAATTTACGACCCTGTGGGCGTTTTTGAAAGCATTGTAGATTTTACAAAAATGACGCCCGTAGCTACCAATCCGTCTGCCTCTTTTGAGGATATTATCGATGGAATTAACCACAACGGCGAGACTTCTTCGGTGAAAAAATATGTAAATCAGCTCATTGGAAGATTGCAAAGACGAGTAAAAAATATTGTAAAACAAGACGAAGATTATTTCCTTAATTTACAGAAAACAACACCACAAGAGTTTATCCGAGAACTGAAAGAACAACCCATTGATGAGGTAAAAATCTTTATCCAAAACCATAAAAAAGCGATTGAATTTTTGTTTCATTCCAAATCAAAATCAAATCAATACAAAATCATCAGTGATAAAACCGACCAAGTTGCCGAACGCTACCAAGGCTACGGCGGAGCGGAACAACGCCCCGAGGATTACATCGAAGCATTCAGAACTTTTATCACGGAAAATCAAAACCGAATAGCCGCTCTCAACATCCTCTGCACCCGACCAAAGGAGCTGACACGCAACGAACTCAAAAGCCTCCGATTGGAAATGGAACAGGCGGGCTATTCCATCAGGGAAATCAACCATGCTTGGAACAAAGCCAAAAATGTGGACATCACCACTGATATCATCGGCATCGTTCGTACTTTGGCGTTGGGCAGTGCTTTGGTGGATTATTCCGTTCGCTTAGAAAATGCGTTTAAGAAACTCAAAAACCATCGTCAATTCACAAAAATTGAAGAAAAATGGCTCGACCGCATCGAAAAACACCTCGTCAAAGAACAATTCATCGACCACGAAAGTTTTAACACGGGAGCATTCAAAAACGAAGGTGGCTACGAAAAAATAAACAAAGCCTTTAAAAATCAATTAGATGAAATTGTAGATGAGTTGAAGGAGTATCTTTTTGTGGGGTGAGTTTTTTAAAGGTTAATTGTTAATGATTAATGGGTTCATAAATATTATATAGAAAAAAAGATTTATAAATTTGTGGGAAATATAAAGAATATGCTTAATCATCTTACTAATACTGATTTGCTACTAAAGCATATATATTGGTTCTATGAAGATTTAAATATAGAACCTAGAAAAGAACATTATGGTCTTTCGATAAATTATTCTGATATAAAAGAAAGAAGAGATGATTTCTTGGCAGAGTTACTTAATACTATTGTGAATTGGGTTTACCATAAAAGTAAACAAGAGAAATTATTCAATGATAGATTAAAAGATACGGATTTTGGTAATGCTATGAGTTTTATAGTTAATCAAGCGTATAGTAAGTTTAGACCAGGACATCCTCAAGGACAATTTGGAGAGTTATTACTGTTTAATCTTATTCAGAATTACTATAAAGCAATCCCAATTCTTAGAAAACAACGAATTACAACATCTCTTGGACACGAAAGATTTGGAGCAGACGCGATTCATTATAAAAATGAAGAAAATATAAATGTATTTATACTAGGGGAATCTAAATGCTATAAGAGTGATTATCAGTTTAATAAAGCTTTTAAAGAATCTATACAAAGTATTATAAAAACATTTAACGATTTAGACAAAGAATTAGATTTATATCTATACGATGATTTTATTGAACCTGAATTAGAGGAACTTGTAAAAAAATACAAACAAGGCAAACTAGAAAACATTCGATATGAACTTGTTTGTTTAATTATTTATAGCGAAAATAAAGAAGTGTTAGACAATAGAGGAGAGGAAATTATCAAAAGTAAAATTAAAAAAGTTATTCAAGATAGATGTAACTCAATAAGTGAAGATAGCTTTTCTAATATCGAAAAAGCTATATTAGCTAGAGTTAATTATATCATCTTTCCCATTTGGAATTTAGACACACTTTTAAATGATTTTCAAAATAAAGTAGGTTCAAAAAAATGATACAAGAAGAACATAAGATAATAATTGATAAACTTTTGAGTATTGAACATAGATCGATTGCTCAGAAACTAAATTTTATTAGTGGTTCCGATATTATCTCAGATGAATTATTATATAAAGCGGTTGGAGTAATCGATTATTATTCAAGAATACAAGAAGACTATGCAAAACAAATAGTTATTGTTCTATCTTCTATATTATATACTTATAAAAGGGAACATTGGGGAGGTTTAAACCAATTTTTAGTTATTGTCTTATCTCGTATTGGATTTGCTCCTTCTGCAATTATGGTTGATAAGGATTTTGATTTTGAACAAAATCGATTTAGTCCTATGGATAGTTTTATCAATCAGTTAAGTACAATAATAAATCAGTTGAAATATGAGATATTTGTAAAAGATAAAATATTTCTACTTACTGATTTTCAAAAAAATATTTGGGATAAATGCAATGAAGCTAAATTTATAGGGATTTCTGCTCCTACCTCTGCTGGAAAATCATTTATTATATTATTAAAATCAATAGAAAATATATTGAGGGAGGGAGGAAATATTGTCTACATTGTTCCTACACTAAGCCTAATTACACAAGTTGTTAATGATTATCATAAAATATTAAAAGAGTTTGGATTAGATAATTATAGTATTTTAACAAGTTGTAATGACAGTGAAACTATCAATATCATATATATATTGACTCCCGAAAGAATGATTTCGGCATATAGAGAAAATGAAAAGCCATTTGGAAATATAAGTACATTTATTGTGGACGAAATTCAAAACATAGAAAGAATTGAAAACGAAGATGATGAGAGAGCAAAGATACTTTTTGATAGCCTTATTGAATTGAGTTTTAGCTACAATCCTAAAAATATTATTTTTAGTGGACCAAGGGTTAATGGATTAAAAAAAATGGGATTTGAGATATTTGAAGAAAAAGATTCTGTGGAAGTAAAGACTGATTCTTCGCCTGTTGCAAATTTCACATATAGCATTTCTAAAAAAGGAAAGAAATATTTTTTTAATCAATACTCACAAATCAAGAAAAACTATCAGACAATTGAGATTAAAAACACAGAATATATTAAAATAGGAGGAAGTCAATATGATGATACTTATTTTAAATACTTAAACAACGTTGTACAATATTTAGGCAATGAAACAAAAAATATAATTTTTGCACCAACTTCAAATACTGCTAGAAAAATTGCTCTAAAGCTAAGTGAAAAAATAGTATTAAAAAATGATAGTGCTAAAATTCATAGTTTGATAAAATATATTTCCAACACTATTCATAAAAATTATGATCTTAACCAAGTACTTCGAAAAAGTATAATTTATCATCACGGAAAAATGCCTATTCATATAAGAAATGTTTTGGAATATGCCGTACGAGAAAAAATGATTAATAATATTGTTTGCACAACAACTCTTATGCAAGGAGTAAATATACCAGCTCAAAATGTAATTATGAGAAATGGAAATATTAGGCTTAAAAAAGAAAATGGAATTATGCCAAAATTGACAAACTACGAAATCTCTAATTTACGAGGAAGAGCAGGTAGATTATTAAAAGATTTTATAGGAAGGACATTTGTGTTAGATCAAAATGCTTTTGAAAACAAAGCTGAGACAATAACTTTATTTCAAGATGAAGAAAAATCATTGAAAACAGGTTATTCTAATATTTTTGAAAAATATAACAAGCAAATAAATTCTTCTTTATTTGAAAATATTAGTAGCGAAAAAGTTGATAAAAACATAGGTGATAACTTTAGTTTCTTAGTTACTTATATACGAGGAACTATATTACGATATAAAGAAAAAAGTTTTAAAAGATTAGATTCTGTAGGTGTAAAATTATCTAAAGAGCAAATTTCAAAAATTTATAATGAATTAATTAATAACTTATCTGTTCCATTAGAAGTTTGTTTTAGAAATAGGTATATAGATCCATTTGTTTTAAATGATATTTACAAAGAAATAGACTATTTTGAATTACCTATGTCAATTAATGATAGTCTATTAGCTGATAAGTTATTTAATACAGTAAATAAAATAAAAGAAAGATTTCCAAAATTATATGAAAAAGCTTTTAGTAAACAAAATTTATCAATTTATTTTTTCTATACAGTTAATAATTGGATTAAAGAGAAAAGTCTAAAAAAAATATTGAGTCACTCACATTTTGATACATCAGAAAAAATTGATAATGCAATAAATATTATACAAAAAGATATATGCTTTAACCTTTCTACTTTATTAAGACCTTTTTATTCTATAAAAGACTCTGATTCAAAATTCGTTAGTTATATAGAAATGGGAGCTTACAAGCCGATAACAATCCAACTTATTAATTTAAATATTCCTAGAGAAGTGGCAATAATTCTAAGGGATACGATTTTTAGAGATCAAATATATAATGATAATTTATCAGATAAAGTTATCATAAAAACAATCAATGATAATTTTGATAAAATTGATTTTTGGAATCAAGTTCAATTATCACATTTGACATAATTTTATACCCAAGGAATCAGAGAAAAATATACTAAAACTCAATTTCGTAGATGAATACAACTAACAATTTACAATTAACCATTAATAATTAACAATTACCCCCGTGAATAACCAAGAAATCGTATCAAAGCTGTGGGCTTTATGTAATGTATTAAGAGATGATGGCATCACCTATCATCAGTATGTAACGGAACTGACTTATATTCTGTTCCTAAAAATGGCAAAGGAAACCGATACCGAAAAGGAAATTCCTGAGCAGTATCGTTGGGACAAACTCGTAAAACAAGACGGCATCCTCCTGAAAAAGTTTTACAAGGAACTCTTGGAGCATTTGGGCGAAGAATGTACGGGACGCATACGCGAAATTTATGGCGGTGCAAAATCAAATATTGAAGAACCTAAAAACCTTGAAAAAATTATCAAAACCATTGACGAACTCGATTGGTATTCTGCCAAGGAAGAGGGCTTGGGCAACTTGTACGAAGGACTTTTAGAGAAAAACGCCAACGAAAAGAAATCGGGAGCGGGGCAATATTTCACCCCGCGTGTGCTGATTGATGTCATTACCGAGCTAATTAACCCAAAAGCGGGCGAACGCTGCAACGACCCTGCCTGCGGAACTTTCGGATTTATGATTGCCGCCGACCGACATATTAAAAATCAGACTGATAACCTTTTCGATTTGTCCGAAGAAGAGCAAAATTTTCAAATCAATGAAGCCTTTACAGGGGGCGAACTCGTATACGAAACGCACCGCTTGGCACTGATGAATGCGATGCTCCACGACATCAAGGGCGATATAAAATTGGGGGATACGCTTTCTTCCGAAGGTAAAAAAATGACAGGTTTTGATGTGGTACTGACCAATCCGCCCTTTGGTACAAAGAAAGGTGGCGAAAGAGCTACTCGCGACGATTTAACCTTTCCGACTTCTAATAAACAGCTCAACTTCTTGCAACATATCTACCGAAGTTTGAATGTGAATGGTCGTGCAGGTGTCGTATTGCCCGATAATGTTTTGTTTGTAGACAACGACGGCGAAAAAATCCGTAAAGACCTGATGGATAAGTGCAATTTGCACACTATTTTGCGTCTGCCTACAGGGATTTTCTATGCCCAAGGCGTGAAAACCAATGTACTGTTTTTTACCAAAGGTAAAACCGAAAAAAACAATACCAAAGAAGTTTGGATTTATGACCTGCGAAGCAATATGCCGAATTTTGGGAAAACCAATCCTTTGAAATACGAACATTTTCAGGAGTTTATCGAATGCTATTGCGAAGACGATTTCAGCCAACGAAAAGAAACCTATTCTGCTGAAAATCCGAAAGGTAGATGGCGAAAATACACCATAGAAGAAATTATGGCACGCGATAAAACTAGTTTGGATATCGCGTGGCTCAAACAAGGCGAAGAAACCGAAGACATTCCCCTTGATGAACTACTTGAAAACATCGAAGAAAAAGCTACCAATATTATGTCGGCAGTAGAAAAATTGAAGCTGATTATAAATTGTAAATAAACAAGAGGAAAACATTCTTCTTTTATTTGCGTAACCGTTGTGTAACCAAAACAGGATTTTGATAACAATTCAATTTTATAACTTTATGATTTTAAGATGTTTGATGAATTAAAATTGCGTAACCATTGCGTAACCAAATTGATTAAATTATAACTTTGTAATTAAAAAATAGAGAGTCAATGAGTAAAAAAGATATAACTCAACTGCATATTTTATTAGAAGAACTGTTGAAATTACCCAAAGAGAATGAATGGGTAGAGTTCAAAGACAGTAATTCAGACCCTGAAATGATCGGGCAAAGAATATCTGCTTTGGCAAATAGCTCTTTACTAATCAATAAACCTCAGGCCTATATAGTTTGGGGAGTAGAAGACGATACACATCAACTAATAGGCACCAAATTTAAACCTTCTGTTATAAAATACAAACAACAAGAATTGGAGAGTTGGCTTCTACAAAAGCTTGAACCCAAGATTGATTTTACCTTTTTTGAATTTGATTATCAAGGTAAATCGTTAGTTATTTTAGAGATTCAGCCTGCAACTCATAAACCTGTTCGCTTTGATGGGACAGAATATCTTCGCATTGGTTCCTATACCAAAAAATTGCAAGAATTTCCCGAGAAAGAAAGGCAATTGTGGAGAGCCTTAGAGTACATTCCGTTTGAAAAACAATCAGCGATGAAATCCGTAGAAGGAGAAAAGGTTCTACGATTATTGGATTTTAGTAAATATTTTGATTTGACAAAACAACCTTTGCCTCAAAATCAACAAAGTATTTTGCAAAAACTAAAAGATGAAAAACTCATAATAGAGAACGCTAATCTATGGGATATTACAAACCTTGGAGCTGTTTTATTTGCTAAAAAACTATCTGATTTTGAACATTTAGCAAGAAAATCACTTCGAATCATTCGTTATAAGGACAATAACAAATTGTCTACTGTAAAAGAAATAGAAAACCAAGCAGGCTATGCCGTAGATTTCGAATTTATAATGAGTAGTATAAAAGCTTTATTACCTTCTTATGAAGAAATAGGTTTGTCATTTCGTAAAGAAATAGGCAATTATCCTGATATTGCCTTGCGTGAATTAGTTGCCAATACTCTGATACATCAGGATTTTGCTCAAACAGGAACTTCGCCGATGGTAGAAATTTTTTCACATCGCATAGAAATAACCAATACAGGTTCGCCATTAGTAGAAGTAAACCGTTTTATGGACAAACCTCCACGAAGTAGAAATGAACTCTTAGCCTCACTAATGCGTAGAATGGATATTTGTGAACAACGAGGTTCAGGAATAGATAAAGTAATTTTGCAATTAGAAATCAATCAAATGCCTGCTCCTTTATTCGAAGATATAGGAGGCTACACCAAAGCCACTATTTTTACTTATAAAGAATTTTCGAATATGACTAAAGAAGAAAGATTGAGAGCTTGTTATTGGCACTGTGTATCCAAATACATTATGCGTGAACAGATGAGCAATACCTCTTTGCGGGAACGCTTTGGCAATACGGTTACCAGCCAAATGATTAGTAAAATCATAAAAGAAGCTCAAGAGAAAAAGCTTATCAAAGTATTTGATGAAGAGGCAGGAACAAGAGCTATGAAATATATTCCTATTTGGGCATAAAATTGCGTAACCAAAAGGATACTTTCAGATTGCTTTATTATTATAAACATTTTATTATAAACCATTTAGCATAATAAAATTGCGTAACCGTTGCGTAACCAAAACAGGATTTTGATAACAATTCAATTTTATAACTTTATGATTTTAAGATGTTTGATGAATTAAAATTGCGTAACCATTGCGTAACCTCAATATAGAAAAAACATTAACAATTAAAAAAGTGAACACCCAGCAGCTCAGACAAAAAATACTCGACCTTGCCATTCGTGGGCAACTTGTACCGCAAGACGGCAAAGACGAACCAGCATCAGTATTATTGGAAAAAATCCGTGCAGAAAAACAGATATTGATTGAACAAAAAAAGATAAAAAAAGATAAAAAATCGTCATATATCACTTGTGAAATATCCCCTTATCGGAAGTACACCGAACACTTCGCTGATGGCACTACCAAAGACATTACCGAAGAGATACCTTTCAGTATCCCTGAAAATTGGGCGTGGTGTAGATTGGGGGAAATTTCTTCTAAAATAACAGATGGTTCTCATAATCCTCCTCCAAATCGATATAGTGGAATTCCTATGCTAAGTGCAACCAATATTTTTGATGATAAAATTAATTATGATACAAGTTCTCGTTGGGTTTTAGAAGAAGAATGGGAATTTGAAAACAAAAGAACAGAAATTGAAATAGATGATGTTTTATTAACTATTGTAGGAACGATAGGAAGAACAGCCGTTGTTAAATCCGATAAAAAATTTGCTTTACAGAGAAGTGTTGCTGTAATTAAACCAGTTATGGTAAATTCTGAATATATTCATTATATGTTGCAGACAGATTTTTTATATAACACAATGATTAATAATAGTAAAGGAACTGCTCAAAAAGGAATATATTTAGCTTCACTAAAAGGATTATTCTTCCCCCTCCCACCCCTTGCTGAACAAAAAAGAATCGTTGCCAAAGTAGAAGAATTGCTAGTTTTGGTAGAGGAGTTGGAAACCAACAAAACCGACCTAAGAAGCACCATTCAACAGACCAAAACCAAAGTATTGGATATGGCAATTCGTGGAGAGCTTGTACCACAAAATCCTGACGATGAGCCCGCTTCGGTGCTTTTAGAACGCATCAAAAATGAACAACAATCTGCAAAATCTAAAAAAAGAAACACGGCACATAATACACACTATGACAATGATAAATTGTTAATGGTTAATGATGAATTTCCGTTCGAAATTCCTGAAAATTGGGCGTGGTGTAGGTTGGGGGAAATTGGGGAAGTTATTATGGGACAATCACCTAAAAGTGAAAATATTTCAGGAAAAGGAAATTTAGAGTTTCATCAAGGAAAAATATTTTTTACTTCCAAGTATATTAAACCTTCAAACTTTTATACAAATGAAATAACAAAAGTTGCACCTGCAAATAGTGTTTTAATTTGTGTGAGAGCTCCGGTAGGCGAAGTAAATATTACTAATAGAAGGTTATGTATAGGTAGAGGTCTATGCTGTATAGTTCCATTACAGAGAATGAGTGAAAAATTTATATATTATTGGACTAAAACACTAAAACGAAAGTTTATTCAAAAAGCTACAGGTTCTACATTTTCCTCTATATCAATGGATGTGATAAAAAATGAAATCGTTCCTCTCCCGCCCCTTTCCGAGCAGAAAAGAATTGTTCAGAAAATAGAGGAAATTTTCACGGAATTAGATACTATTGAGGAAAATCTAACTTAATGATGAATGGTTAATTATCAATTCATCATCAATAATTAACCATTGATTTCTACCAAGTTACGATTTTATCTACAATTTGTTGCTGTTCTGTGGAAGTTCTGCGGAGATAAATTCGGGTAGTTTCTATGCTTTCGTGCCCCATAAGGTCGGCAAGAAAGGCAATATCGTTAAACTTGTCCAAGAAATTCTTAGCAAAACGATGCCGAAATGAATGCGGATAAACCACTTTGGGATTCAGCTCATATTTTTCGGCAAAATATTTCAGTTGCCCTGCAATACCTCGGGTAGTAATTTTGTTTCCGAATTTATTCAGAAAAATATACCCCGAAGAGATGCCTTTTTCTTTGAGCCATTTTTGAGCTTCGTTTCTGAGTTTTTTTGGAATATAAAGCCTTCTGATTTTGCCCCCTTTGGTGTATAAATCCAAGTATCCCAGTGCAATATGTTCGGCTTTGATTTGTGTGAGTTCGCTCACCCTTGCCCCCGTAGCTCCCAAGAACCACACCACGAAATACCAATCTTGGTAGCCATCTTTTTTCAATTGTTCTTTCAAGAAAAGATAATCGGCATTGCTGATGACATTTTCCAAAAAATTCTTCTGCTGAACCTTTACAAATTTCATTTTCAGGCGGTCTTTCTTCTGAAACTCTAAAAATTTGTTGATAGCTTGCAGACGAAGATTAACGGTTTGTGGTTTAAAATGCTCTATGAGATAGCCTTTGTACGCTTGTAAATTTTCCTTATTCAGCGTTTGATAATTCCTTTGGAAATACTCCACTGTCCAAACATACGAACTCATCGTATTAGGCGATAGCTCCTGCTTTGCCAAAAAGGCTTCAAATTGTTTTTGCATATTTCTATTATTTTAAAATGAATAGAAAACATAAACAATTCTTGATTATCAATTATAAGTAATCATTTACAATTAACCTAAATTTTCTTCCAATTCATCTAAAACCGAAAATATATGCTCGATTTTTTCCACAATTCGCTGTTGCTCTGCAAGAGGGGGGAGAGGTAAAATATACCCTTTTGCTTTTTCAATAGTAATAGTATCTACTGTTGTTCCTTTTGAATTTTCATAGATTTGAGCTTGTATAAATTCTGATTTCATAATTGAGTTAATATAGTTTGAGTTTGTATTATGTATATTTTGAAAACACAAGACACTTGCATCTTTATAATAAAATAAATCTTCTTTTTTAACAACATAAGGCTTTCCAATAGTACCAACTGCAGATATCAATATATCGCCTTCTTGTGGAACACCATAAGTCTTTTTTAATTGTTCATAAAGTTCTTCCGAAATGAATAAGTCATTATTAACAATATTATTTTCAGATAACTTTACAATTTCTCTTGCTCTATAAAAAGGAATACCTTCTTGTTTCCAATCTGATTGTAAAACTCTTTTACTTGATCCAATTTTAAATATCTCCCCCAACCTACACCACGTCCAATTTTCAGGGATTTCGAACGGAAATTCATCATTAACCATTAACAATTTATCATTGTCATAGTGTGTATTATGTACCGTATTTTTCTTTTTAGATTTTGCAGATTGTTGTTCATTTTTGATGCGTTCTAAAAGCACCGAAGCGGGCTCATCGTCAGGATTTTGTGGTACAAGCTCTCCACGAATTGCCATATCCAATACTTTGGCTTTGGTTTGTTGAATGGTGCTTTTTAGGTCGGTTTTGTTGGTTTCCAAATCCTCTACCAAGGCTAACAATTCTTCTACTTTGGAAACAATGTGTTGCTGTTCGGAAAGAGGTGGGAGGGGGAGGAATAGTTCTTTTAGTGAAGTACCATTAACATTTGGCTGTCCTATACCAACCGATTTTTCCGAGATTTGTTGCCAATAATATTCAGAATTAAAAAAATACTTTATATAGTTGATATTATTGTTTGGTAGTAAAGATATACGAATAAGATAGGATGCAAAAACTGATTTTTGCATTAAATTTTCAACCAAATAAGATTTTCCAACCGTTGCTCCCGTTCTTGCAAATAGAAAATCTCCATTTTCCAAAACAAAACTTTCTGCTTCCTCTTCTTCTATATCTGTAAATGGAACATTTTCCCAAATAACCTTATTCTCTTGAATATCCGTAATTCTCAATAATTTGTATAACCCTTCCGATTTTGCTGACTTGCTAACTCCATATTGGACAGTTCTACCAACCTCCCCCAATCTACACCAAGCCCAATTTTCGGGGATTTCAAAAGGAATTTCTTCGGAGATGTTTTTGGCAGTGCCATCAGCGAAGTGTTCGGTGTACTTCCGATAAGGGGATTTTTCACAAGTGATATATGACGATTTTTTTTATTTTGCCTCATACCCCTCTTTGAAAATCAATAATTTATCATCTTCTTTCGGATTTTTCTCCATCCATTTGTTGATGATTTCCGTGTTTAACTTCAATTGATTAACATATTCATTTTCGTAAAAATCCTTACCTTTGCTTCTCATTTCTTGAAAAATTTGATTTCTGATTTCCTCCTTTGTTTTTACACTTTCAGCATACCATTTTTGAGCAAAATATCCACTAACCCATAGTAATATTATAGATAAAATTAAACTCCCTATTCCTCCCAAAATAGAATATTTGAAAATACTAGATTTCATATTTACTTTTGATAAGTTTCTATTTAACAATATCAAGTCTTTTTCCAGCTTTTCAGGAATGTGAGCCTCAATACATTTGGGAATAGAATTTATAAATTGCTCTCGAGCTTCGAGTTCTTCTTTTGATGCTTTAATCTCAAAGGTTTTCGGAGTAGATTCTAGTATATGACCTGCCGTGGTCTTGGATAATCGTTTCTCTTGACCATTTTACCAAAGATGTGATTTTATCACCAGAAATTTGAGGGCGTTCTATGAGTTTGTAATAGATCGTGCCTACGCGGAGATATGAGGTTTTCATAAGGCTGATTTTTGATTTTTATTAAACACATATTCAATCGCCTCTGTCTCTATATCTTCTAATGATTTATGCCTATTTCTAAGTAGCCACTCATCTATTTCTTTCCTTGAGAAAAATAATTTTTTGCCATTAGGTTTAGAATACGGAATACTTCCAGTATGTACTAACTTATAAATGTACGACTGTCTGAATCCAGTATATTCTGCGAGTTCCTCTACTGTAAGAATTTCTTTCAGTCCGAATATATATTTCTCTATTCGGTTTAGTTTGTTAATGATGATTTCGTTTTCCATTGTTGTCTTATCCTGAAATATCGATACAAAAAAAATCGTTATTATGGATAAATATGTAAAACGCACTCAACGAGATTACAGTATGAGTTTTAAACTCAATATTGTAAAAGAGATTGAATCAGGCAGCTTATCGACCTGTGGTGCCTGTAAAAAATATGGCATTCAGTCACGAAGTACAGTTATGAATTGGTTGAGAAAATTTGGTAACTTTGACTGGGAAAATCAAACCCCATCAAATATGCCTAAATCACCAGAACAAAGGATAATGGAGCTTGAAGCAGAAGTAAAACTCCTAAAAAAACAAAAAGCACTGCTCGAAAGACAAGCCTATGTATCGGATAAGAAATCAATTATTTTCGATATGATGATTGACCTTGCCCAACAAGAATATCAAATTGATATACGAAATGTGAAACATTCAGTGAGTCCTATTGAAAAAAATAAAATACACGAACTAAAAAACTCACCCCCGAACTATCGAAACTTTCCGAGAAAAAGAACAAGAAACAGTAAGTTTTGCCTGTCAGCTGTTCGGGGTGGATAGACAGGTTTATTATCGCAATTTAAAGCGTAGAGATACGCGTAAAAACAACGCAAAACAAGTAGTGGCAATGGTAGCAGAAATAAGAAAACACAGTCCCAAAATGGGCGGAAGAAAACTTTATTCTCTTTTAAAAGAGGAATTGAAAATGTTAAAAATAGGTAGAGATAAATTTTTTAATATACTAAGAGCTAATCATTTACTTATTATTCCTAAAAGAAGTTATCATAAAACAACCAACTCGTTACATCGTTTTATGAAACACACTAATTTGATAAAAGATTATCAAGTAAAAGCTCCTAACCGACTTTGGGTAGCAGACATTACTTACTTGGGTAACAGAGAAAATCCTGCTTATTTGAGTTTGATTACAGATGCTTATTCGAAGAAAATTGTAGGCTATGATGTGTCGGACTCTTTGGCTAGTACTTCCAGTTTAAAAGCTTTAAAATCCGCTTTGAAAAAGGAAAAAATAGAGGAATTAATTCATCATTCAGATAGAGGGTTGCAATATTGTTCAGATGATTATCAAAAGGTTTTAAATCAGTATAATATCCGATGTAGTATGACTCAAGAGTCTGATCCTTACCAGAATGCAATTGCGGAAAGAATCAATGGAATTTTGAAACAAGAGTATGATATTGACAAATTTAATGTAAATTTGCAATGTAGAAAGAAGTTGGTAGCTGATGTGGTTAAAATATACAACGAAAAGAGACCTCATTTTTCGAATCATTTTTTAACCCCAAAACAGATGCATACCCAACAGGAATTAGTTCCTAAATTGTATAAAAGAAAAAGTGATACAGTTGGTAAGACTGTACCACTTGATTAATAATTTTTTAGTTGTTTAATCCTGTATCATTTTTTCAGGACGAGACATTCCCTTGAATATACTCGGTTTTTCGAATTGCTAAGATGTTTTCAGCAAGCTCAAGAGTTTCTTTATTTTGTTTTTTTTCTTCTTTTGAATTAGGATTTGAATGAAGATAAAGTTTAAGATTTTCATATTCCCTCAAGTGTCTGCGTTTACCATCTTTACCGACTTCCGAACCACGATAGTATTCGATGAAAAGGCTAACTTTTCCGTCTTTTAATTTTCGTTGAAATAATGATATTTTCATAAGTAGTACGTTTGTACTACTCTCTGGTTTGGAGTAGTACAAATGTATTAATAAAAGATTACACTAGAAAATAAATCCAACATAATTTTCTGTAAATCAAATAAAAGAAAACATAAGAAACTAAAGAAAACAAATTTATTTGCCAATACAAAAATTCGCAAAGATATTCCCGAGTACTTCGTCATTAGTCACTTCGCCGGAGATAGTACCAAGATGGTAGAGAGCCTCACGAATGTCGATAGCAAGAAGGTCTCCTGAAATATTCATTTCCAAACCTTCCTGAACTTTTATAATCTCGGCAAGGGCATTAGAAAGTGCTTCGTAATGACGTGAATTACTAATAATTATATTATTCGCAGAGGACGTAAAACTTTCAGCGTACGTTGCAAGTTCTGACTTCAATATGTCTATATTTATATTCTCCTTAGCGGAAATTCCTAAAATGATATCTGTATATTTAGGGACAAGTTCCGACTTCAATTTTCGGTCGAAATCACCAAATTCACCACCAGATACATCTACTTTGTTATGCAAAAGAATTATCTTTAAGTCGTCTCGATATACTTCTTTCACAAAATCAATAACTTCCTCAGGTTGATTATCCAATTCATCATAGAGGTATAATAAAACATTGGCTTGTGTAATCTTTTCTTTCGCTTTTTTAACACCAATCTCTTCTATTTTATCAGAAGTTTCACGAATTCCTGCTGTATCGATGAATCGGAAAGCTGTTCCGCCGATGTGTAACACTTCCTCGATGGTATCACGTGTTGTTCCCGCAATGTCCGAAACGATAGCTCGTTCTTCATTCAAAAGAACATTCAAAAGCGTTGATTTCCCAGCATTGGGTTTGCCTACAATCGCCACTGGAACCCCATTTTTGATAACATTTCCCGTTGCAAATGAGTCCATCAATCGTTTAATTGTAGTCTGAATCCTTGAAAGTAGTGAACGAAATTGGTTTCTGTCGGCAAATTCTACATCTTCTTCCGAAAAATCAAGTTCTAATTCAATTAAAGATGCAAAATTCAGTAATTCAGTACGTAGTTCCTCAATTTCAGAAGTAAAACCGCCTCGCATTTGTTTCATAGCGATAGTGTGAGCAGCTTCGCTGTCGGAGGCAATAAGGTCAGCAACAGCTTCAGCTTGTGACAAATCCATTTTTCCATTTAGAAATGCCCTTAAAGTAAATTCCCCCGCCTTTGCTAATCGACATCCTTTGGCAAGACAAACTTTTATCACTTGCTGAATGATATAACTACTTCCGTGACAAGAAAATTCTACAGTAGGTTCACCCGTATATGACTTATTTCCTTTAAAAATCGTTGCAAGACATTCATCTATTATCGTCTTATTATCAAAAAAATATCCCAAATGTACGGTATGCGAATCAGAATTAGCTAAACTTCTTCCGTGATGTGCTTTAAATACGCTATCAGCAATTGAAATGGCATCTTTTCCTGATATTCTGATGATAGCAATAGCTCCACTCCCTGAAGCTGTTGCTAACGCTATGATAGTTTCATTCATTTCTTTTTAGTTTTCAATCATTAAAATCTATATGATAATTAGTTCCTACAAATTACTGATTTGCTTTTAGTAAAAAACTACTTAATATTTTTTGTCATCTGAATTATTTTTGATATTTAGTAATGATTATTTACTAATAATAAGTTATTTCAATTTCAATAATATGAGTTAATTGCCCATTTACATATATTTTTGTTTGTAAGCAATTGCCGCTTTCATCATATTGATACGTTTTAACTTTATTATAATTATCATTATAAACAGACGTGTTCTTTATCATATTTCCTTTCGAATCGTATTCAAAAGTTTCTAGTTCAATTCTTTTTTTATTTTGATCAAATTTTTCTATTTTTAATTCTTTCCCAAAATCATTATAAGAATAAAGTTTTTTAGATATCTTATTATCATTTTGTTCAAAAACTTCCATTACTTTTCCGCCATTATCATATGTATATATCCATTTCCGATTATTTTCTAATGCATATTCTTGCTTTTTAAGTTGATTATTAAAATGATATTCTTTTATAATTGATTTTATAATTTTATTATCAGAATTGTATGTTAATTCTTTAATAACTCTACCTTTTGCATTGTATTTGTATGTAGTTTTTTCATAAATAACACCTTCATCATTTCTTTTTTCAAATTTTACTAATCTATTTTTATTATCATAAAAGAAATATTGGTCTTCTTCTAATTCTTTTTCCTGATGATGTTCTGTTTTTTGATGTATCAGGTTATTATTTTTATCATATTCAAAAACTTTGGAATAGAATAAAGCATTATCCATATAATTCTTCTCTTGAATTTTATTATTATTTTGATTATAGATATAATCTGTTTGTTGTTTTTCGTATTTTCCTTGTATAATATGGCTAACTATTTGTCCGTTATTGTTATAAATAATTGTATCTATTTGTGTTTTTGTAGAATTTTCACCATAATATTCATAGGTTTCTTTATAGTATTTTTTATTTTGAGTATTATAAAAGGTTATTTCTTTCAATTCTGGATTACCAAGAGTATCCCATTTGATACGTTCAATGATATTTCCTTTAAGGTCATAAGTATAAGTATTATTATAATGGTCATCATCAAAAGGTGTTATTGAAAGACCTCTTGACATAATAATATTTCCGTCTTTTTCAATTGCATTATAGTAAAAAGTACTTGTTGATTTTAGTTTTCTGTTAGGATAAAGATTTTTATCTATAGGAATTGAAATTTTTACATTGTCATAAGGAATAGACTTACAAGAAATCAATAGTAAACCTATTATTATAAATAAAAAACACCTAATTTTCATACTTTTTTTATTATATTATGATTAAAATAAATTGATTTGTAATTACTTTTATTATAATGATAAGTTATTTTAAAAGAAAAGATAACAATGTTTTTTCTATTAGGCTATTTTATAATTACATCATATAATGAGTTTTATTTATTTTGATGTTAAAAAGTTAATTCAACTAATGAAATGTATTTATCAAACCAAATTAAATTTAATTCATTTGATGCTATTATTAGAATAAATCATTTTTAAATCAATTCACTCAATGTAATTTATTTAATTAAATAAATTAAACTTAATTCATTGAGTGTAATCAATACAATAGATGATGTTAAACTTAACTCATCTGATGCAATAAGTTTATTTTATAGTTTTATATGCAATTCATTAAATGCAATAGGTTTAAATTAGTAAAATAAACCTATTGCATTATGTGTTAAATATTGATTTTACGGAATAAATAAAGTTATTTACTTGTTTTCAAGTAGTTTTATTCCTATGTTTATTGATTTTGATAACGATTTGCGGTAATTTCAGCAATTTTTACAATAACTTGGGTAGCTTTTTGCATACTTTCTACAGGAACATATTCAAATTTCCCGTGAAAATTGTGCCCTCCTGCAAAAATATTCGGACAAGGAAGCCCCATAAAGCTAAGCTGTGAGCCATCGGTTCCACCACGTATTGGTTTAATTATTGGCGTGATACCTAAGTCTTTCATTGCTTGTTCGGCAATTTCAACAATGTGGAATACAGGCTCTACTTTTTCACGCATATTATAGTATTGGTCTTTAATTTCAATACTTACTGCATTGTTGTGCTTTTGATTTAAGTCATCAACAATTTGATGTAGCAATTGCTTTTGTTTTTCGAAAAGCTCACGGTCGTGATTTCTTACAATAAGCTGAACCACTGTATTTTCAATGTCTCCAGAAATGCTTGTCACGTGAAAGAAACCTTCTCTACCACTGGTTCGCTCAGGGACTTGACTCTCAGGAAGTGCTCCAACAAATTCATTGGCAATAAGCAACGAATTCACCATTTTATTTTTGGCATAGCCTGGGTGCACACTTTTGCCTTTGAATAGAACTTTAGCTCCTGCTGCGTTAAAATTTTCATACTCAAGCTCTCCAACTTGGCTACCGTCCATAGTATATGCCCATTCGGCGCCAAATTTGGCTACGTCGAACTTATGAGCTCCTCTACCGATTTCTTCATCGGGCGTGAAACCTACTCGTATTTTTCCGTGTTTTATTTCTGGATGTTTCACTAAATATTCCATAGCGGTTACAATCTCGGCAACTCCAGCCTTATCATCGGCTCCTAAAAGGGTCGTTCCGTCAGTGGTGATTAAGGTCTGCCCTTTATAAAGTAAAAGGTCTTCGAAGTAAGATGGCGAAAGTACAATGTTTTGTTCTTTATTGAGTACGATATCGTTTCCGTCGTAATTTTCAACGAATTGCGGATTTACATTTTCTCCCGAAAAGTCAGGGGAAGTGTCAAAATGAGCAATAAAACCAATAGTTGGTACGTGATGCGTAACATTGGAAGGTAATGTAGCCATAACGTAAGCATTTTCGTCAATGTTAACGTCTTCCAATCCAATTTGTTTTAATTCTTCTACTAATTTTCTAGCTAAATTCCATTGTTTTTCGGTGCTGGGAGTAGTAGCACTTTCAGGGTCTGATTGTGTATCTATTTTGATGTAATCAATAAAACGTTGGGTCAATTTTTCCATATTTTTTAATTGAAAAGTTAATGCACCCAAAGGTATAAAAATATCAGAAATTAAACCTAAATCTATCCAAACATTTTAAAAAAAATAAAGTACGGATATTTTATTGATCTTTACAGGATGAAAACGGTTTCATTTTGGCGGTTCATACTGCATAATAAGCCAACACAACCGAAAACTCGTAAGGAGCAATTGATTAAGCTTATTAGCCAATTGGAATAATTTTAAAACAAAAAAAGTGTACAAAATTGTGTACACCTTTCATATCTTATTGGTCTTCAATAAATATTGTGGAGAAGATGGGAGTCGAACCCACGACCTCTTGCATGCCATGCAAGCGCTCTAGCCAGCTGAGCTACATCCCCAAGGTGGGGCAAAGATAAAACAAAAAAATTGTATTTTCAAAACTATTTGTACAAAAATATACCTGGCACATTCAACTATAAACACACGAAATTCGGTTTAATTGAAAATATTTTATACTTTTGGAGAAGCAAAAGTAAATTTAATTTAAAAAGCTAAAAATTATGGCTGAATATATCCGGATATACAATGAAAATCCTAATGAAAGGGAAATCAATCGTGTGGTAAATATCCTCAAAAGCGGTGGGGTGGTAATTTATCCTACTGACACTGTTTACGGTTTAGGTTGTGATATAACCCACACCAAAGCTTTGGAGCGTATTGCTAAAATAAAGGGGGTTAAACTTGAAAAAGCAAATTTTTCATTTGTTTGTGCCGATTTAAGTAATTTGTCTCATTATGTCAAACAGATTGATTCCGCAACATTCAAAATCCTTAAACGCGCCCTTCCAGGACCTTATACTTTCATATTACCAGGCAACAATGACCTTCCATCAGCTTTTAAAAAGAAAAAAACTGTAGGAATTCGTGTACCCGATAATAATATTGCTCGTATAATTGTTGAACGTTTGGGTAATCCGATAGTTTCTACTTCCATTCACGATGATGACGATGTTATAGAATACACCACAGACCCCGAACTTATTTTTGAAAAATGGCAAAACCGAGTTGATGCCGTAATTGATGCGGGTTATGGCGATAATGTGGCTTCAACAGTGATAGATTTATCGGGTAGTCAGCCCGTTGTGCTTCGTGAGGGTAAAGGAAGTATTGATATTATTTAGGCTTAACCACTGGGCTTATTATCTTAACATCGTGAAAGGCAATTGCTCCGCGAATTACTCCCGAAATAACTTCGTGTAAAGCATTGATCATTTGTGCTTTGAGTTCGTTTTTATGATATACCAAACTGATTTCACGGGCGGGTTGCGGTTCATTGAAATGGCGAATGTGTTGTAATTGTTTTTCGCTTAATTCCAGCGAATGTAAGTAGGGGAGGAGTGTCATTCCGAGTCCTTCATTAGAAAGACGAATGAGGGTTTCAAAACTTCCACTTTTAATTTGGAATCCTCTTTTTTGGGTGGCTTGTTTTTGTCCGCAGAGGTTTAACACCGTATTTTTAAAGCAGTGTCCGTCTTCTAGCATCAATATTTCATCGATTTGTAAGTCTTCACTATTTATTTTATTGGATTTGCATAGCCAATGATTTTCAGGGATATATGCTACGAATGGTTCGTAAAAAAGAGGCTTTTCGATGAAGTTAGCATTTTCAAGAGGGGTAGCCAATATGGCGGCATCAAGGGAGCCATTTTCAATGTTAGTCAGTGCTTGTTGTGTGTGCTGTTCTTCAATTTTTAAATCTACTTTTGAGTATTTTTTGATGAAATTCTTTAGAAAAAGAGGTAAAAGCGTTGGTGAAACCGTAGGAATGATGCCCAAACGAAATTCGCCACCGATAAATCCTTTTTCTTGAGCAACAATGTCTTGCATACGTTCGGATTCATTGACAATGATTTGTGCTTGTTTAACGATTTGCTCTCCAATTTTTGTTATTTGTATGGGTTTTTTACTTCGGTCAAAAATTAAAGCGCCCAATTCTTCTTCTAATTTTTGAATTTGCATACTAAGGGTGGGCTGTGTAACGTGGCATTTCTCGGAAGCTGAAGTAAAATTTTGATATTGGGCTACGGCAAGTACATATTCTAATTGTGTGATAGTCATAATTTAATTATTTTGTGTGGGGTTTTCACAAAGCTATAAAAAATACTGATATAATTATCAAATAATTCAATGAATAAATATTGAATTTACTCATATTAGTGCTTATATTTGTGTCGTAAATTTAAAAGCGTTAAATTATGAGTTATAATAGTATTGGTTTAGATGCCAAAAAATCAAAAGTATTAGCCGCGGAATTGAATAAATTATTAGCTAACTTTCAGGTGTATTATCAGAATTTAAGAGGAATTCATTGGAATATCAAAGGAAAACGTTTCTTCGATTTGCATACTAAATTTGAAGAGCTTTACACCGATGCTAACGAAAAAGTAGATATGATTGCCGAGCGTATTCTTACCTTAGGAGTAACTCCGATACACACTTTGGCAGACTATATTCAGAATGCACAAGTTCCTGTGGGAAAAGATGTGTATGAAGATGAAAAAGCAATAGCACTTGTTGTAGATTCATTAACCGTGCTTTTGAAGATAGAAAGAGCTATTCTTGAAAATGCTTCAGATGTTGATGATGAAGGAACTGGTTCAATGATGAGTGACTTTATAAAAGAGCAAGAAAAGACCGTTTGGATGATGAAGGCTTGGTTAGGACAACAAGTATAAATTGCCTTAATTTTGAGGTTATTTCAACTAAGGAGCTATCGTTAGATGGCTCTTTTTGTTTTTTAGCCTATGAATTTTATATCGTACTTCTTTTAAGTGTAATGTTTTTCTTTCTTAAATTTGCACTTTATTTTTTGAAGAATGAATTTTTTTACTATTGTCGATTATATCGGCGTTTTTGTGTTTGCCATTTCTGGGGCATTGGCAGCTCGTGAGAAAAAGATGGATTTGTTTGGTATTTTCATTATTGCCTTTGTCACTAGCCTTGGAGGAGGTACGCTCCGTGATGTGATGATTGGAAGAACCCCCGTTTTTTGGATGATACACCCTATGTACATCACAATGATTTTTGCGGGAGCTTTCTTTGCCATATTTTTAAGAAACAAAATACATTATTTACGAAAATCGTTAATGCTTTTCGATACTATTGGGATTGGTTTTTATACCGTTTTGGGTGCACAAATTGCACAATCGTTTGGTTTACACCCCATTGGAGTGATTTCGGTAGCTACCGTAACAGCTTGTTTTGGTGGAGTGATTCGTGATATATTGTGTAATGAAATCCCAGCTATTTTTCACAAGGAGGTCTATGCCACAGCCTGTGTTATAGGAGCCATAACTTATTTGGGGCTGCAGGAATTTGGCTATTTTAGTGATTATATTTATCTGATAGCTATCGCTGTGGTTATTGTGATTCGCTTGGTGGCTATAAAATATGCTTTCCATCTACCTAAAATCGATTAACTGAAAGGTGATAATACTCAGAGCTTAAGTTTTCCTACTTTTTCAATAAAGTTGTATTTTACATATTTTGTATGTATTGAAAATTCATAGTTATATTTTCAAGCTTTAATTGGTGATATTTTTCAGAAAGACTGATATGTTTTACCGAAAAAATAGATACCTTTGAGCGTTTCAATACTGTATTTAACTTTAACTTTATAAAAAAGATGAGAAAAATAACACTTTTGGCAGTTGTAGCATTGCAAACCGTTTGGGGACAAGATACACTACAACAGCAGAAAACCTCTACTCTGAATCCGTTTCGGAAAATGACTCAAGAGTTTGCCACTCCTAATAGTTATCGTACTGCAGCAGGAGCACCTGGCGCTGCATATTATCAGCAACAAGCTGATTATGTGATGCAAATTGAACTCGATGATGACCACCAAAAAATATACGGCAACCAAACCATTACCTATACCAATAACTCTCCGGATAAATTGGAATATTTGTGGGTGCAATTAGACCAAAATGTAAGAGCGCCGCACTTTCCTGCCAATCTACGTAAAGACAAATGGATAAGCCCTGCATACACCCCTGAAGAATTTGTTAAAAAACATTTAGAGCCACATTTTGAGGGAGGTTTTCAAATTGATTATGTGAAAGATGCACACGGAAAAGAGATGGATTATACCATCAACCAAACGATGATGCGTATTGATTTGCCCAAACCGATGCTTCCCAATGAAAAGTTAGTTTTTTCTATAAAATGGTCGTATTTAATTAACGATTATCAGAAAAACGGAGGACGCTCGGGCTATGAATATTTCCCAGAGGAAGATAATAGATTATACGTAATTGCCCAATTTTTCCCCCGTATGGCAGTATATAACGATACCGAAGGTTGGCAAAATGAACAATTCTGGGGAGATGGTGAATTTGCGCTTCCTTTTGGAAATTACGAAGTTGCCATTACCGTACCTGCCGACCACATTGTTGAGGCTACAGGAGAATTGCAAAATCGTAAAGCCGTATTCAGCCCATTGATGCTTCAGCGGTACAATCAGGCTCAAAAAGATTTTGACAAGCCTACCTTTATTGTTACCGAACAAGAAGCCCGAATCAATGAAAAAACAAAATCAAAAGATAAAAAAACTTGGCAATTTAAGGCGCAAAACGTACGTGATTTTGCTTTTTCTTCCTCTCGCAAATTTATTTATGAGATGATGCCTGTTAAAATAAATAGTCGCCTAGTTATGGCAGTGTCACTCTACCCTAAGGAAGGAAGTGCACTTTGGGGAAAATTTGCTACTAAGGTGATAGCACACACGCTAAAAACGTATTCTCAATATACGTTGGATTATCCTTATCCTAAAGCAGTTGCAGTTAATGCCGAAGATCAAGGAATGGAATACCCAATGATTAGTTGGAATCACGGACGTAGCCCCAATGGTACTTTTTCTGATGAGGTTAAATTCGGAATGATGAGTGTCATTATTCACGAAGTGGGACATAATTTCTTTCCGATGATTGTCAACTCCGATGAACGTCAGTGGGCTTGGATGGACGAAGGAATCAACACCTTTTTGCAATTCCTTACCGAGCAGTCTTATGGCAAAACCTATCCGAAAGATATTTATCCTTATGAGAAATTTCCTTCTGAGCGTGGTTTTCCACATCAAATTATTCCTTATATGTCTGCTAATTCCTCTGAAATAGCCCCTATTATGTCCAATCCAGAAACCGTACAATATTTAGGAGAGAATGCTTATAGCAAACCCGCCACAGGGCTCAATATCTTACGTGAAACCATTATGGGGCATAAACTTTTTGATCACGCTTTTAAAACGTATGTAAATCGTTGGAAGTTTAAACATCCTACCCCAGAGGATTTTTTCCGTACAATGGAAGATGCCTCAGGAGTGGCATTGGATTGGTTTTGGCGTACTTGGTTTTATACCACAGATTATGTTGATTTGGGTATCAAATCGGTTAAAATACATCAAGTTTCTGAGCTTCCCAGTGATGAGGTAACTAAAATACTAGAAGACAGAGGAGTAAAACTTACTGATTTACGTCCGTTAGTACACTTAGTTTCAGAGTCAGATAAGGCTTACGATGTCAAACGCCATCAAAAAAGTGTGATTGAAATTTCTGATGCCCTTTCGGACTATATTGCAGATAATCTTCCTTTACAGCAACAAGCACAGCTCTCACAAGCTAGTTATTTTTATGAAATTACTTTTGAAAAAAAAGGAGGCGTACCTATGCCTATCATTCTTCAAGTAACCTACGCTGATGGTACTTCCGAGGTGATTACTTATCCGGTACAAGTATGGCGTAAAAATAACCTTGAATTCGTACACGTTTTGGCAACGACCCAACCCATAACTCATTTTCAGATTGATCCAGAGCAAATCACTGCCGATATACATACTGAAAATAATCACTATCCTCAAAATAAATAGTTATTTATGGAACATAGCAAAAGAAAGTTACTCATAGCCAGTACTTCTACCATTTACGGGGGAAAATATTTGGAATATCTTCATCAGGAAATGGGAGACTTCTTTCAGGGCATAAATACCGTTTTGTTTGTGCCCTTTGCGCGTCCTTCTGGTATATCGCACGATGCTTATACCGAAATTGCTGAAAACGGATTTAAAGCTATTGGTAAAAAGGTGATAGGGTTGCATACCTTTGCTAATCCTATAGCGGCCATTGAACAGGCAGAGGCTATTTTCGTAGGCGGAGGCAATACTTTTTTATTGGTAAAACAACTTTATGAATTTGATGTTATGAAAGCATTACGCCAAGCAATTGATTTAGGCACACCTTATATGGGCTCCAGTGCAGGAAGTAACATTGTGGGGCAAACGATGCAAACCACCAATGATATGCCTATCGTATATCCACCTAGTTTTAAAACCTTAGGTGTTTTACCTTTTAACTTAAACCCGCATTATTTGGACCCTCAGCCTGAGTTAAAACATATGGGTGAGACGCGCGAAACCCGCATCAAAGAATTTTTACAACAGTCCGACCTTTCTGTAGTGGGATTGCGTGAAGGAAGTTGGCTACGTGTTATTGGCGAAGAAATACTCCTTAAAGGCGGTTTAACTGCTCGTATTTTCAGTAAAAATCAAGCTCCCTATGAGCATCCTTGCGGAGTGCTGAATCTATAATTCAATATTTTAATAAATGAAAAAACGGCTTTTTTTGAGCCGTTTTTTGTTTTATTGGTTAGTAGGGTTTGTTTCAGAATTGGATACAAACTCGATGCTTTTATTGAGTTTTTCTAATTTGGTTTCAACCTTACTGATGTTTCGTTGTATTTTTTGCATTCTTTTCTCACTTTTTGCCAAATCTCTATTGGCTTTTTGTGCCTTTTTCAAAGCTCTTCGTGCTCTTCGTGCTTTTTGTGCTGCATCTGAAGCGTCATCGGAATTTGAAAAAGAAGAAGTTCTCTCATCAGCGTCAGCATTTATTTTTGCTACTTCGTCACGAAATCCTGCTGTTGAGATACGTTCTTTTTCCAATTCGATTTTTAAATTATTAAGTTTGGTATTCAACGATAAAATTTCTTCTTTAGCTTCCAAACGTTTCAATTCTGGTGATTTTGTACTTCCACAAGCTGTTAGCATAACCAATGCTAAACCTAAAAAAAAGATTCTTTTCATAAAATGATTTTAAATTTATTTTACAAAAGTACCAAAATAATTTTGCAAATTATATTTTTTATATCTATTTAACTTTTTAATTAAATTATTTTGTGTTTTATTACTAAAAATATTTATTTTTAGACTTAGTTTATGTTTTAAATTCCATTAGTAAGTGTAGAATAATAATATTAGATTTTGAAGAACCTAAAAATTTATTTTATAAATTCGTGGTATAAAAAATTGCACTTGGGGGTTGAATGTGCCCTGCTTTAAGAAATTGTAATTTACATCTTGTTTTTTTAAAATATTTGTTACCTTTGGGAGAATATTTACGCTATAATAATTATTAACCATTACAAAAACATAAAACATATGAGTTTTCCAACCGATTTAGAAATCGCACAAAATGCGAAGATGCAAAACATTAAAGAGATTGCTAAAAAACTGAACATTAACGAAGACGATTTGGAGCAATATGGTAAATACAAAGCCAAATTGCCACTCACGCTCATCGACAAGGAGAAAATCAAGAAAAACAAACTGATTTTAGTTACTGCTATCACACCTACACCTGCTGGAGAGGGCAAAACGACCGTCAGTATTGGGCTTACTGAAGGTCTTAACAAAATCGGCAAACAAGCTGTGGCTGTTTTAAGAGAGCCTAGCTTAGGTCCTGTTTTTGGAATTAAGGGTGGAGCCGCTGGTGGAGGTTACTCGCAAGTGGTACCGATGGAGGACATCAATTTGCACTTCACTGGGGATTTTTCTGCTATCGAAAAAGCCAATAATTTACTTGCCGCAGTTATCGATAACAATATCCAAAGCAAAACTCATTCCATCGGAATTGACCCTCGTACTGTTGTTTGGAAACGTGTGATGGATATGAACGACCGAGCTCTTCGCCAAATTGTTATCGGGCTGGGCGGAAGTGCTAACGGTATTCCCCGAGAGGACGGATTCAACATTACACCCGCTTCCGAGATTATGGCAATCCTCTGTTTGTCAGAAAACTTTTCGGATTTGAAACGCCGTATCGGAAATATTTACGTCGGAAAGAAATTCGATGGTTCTGCTGTTTTTGCACGTGATTTGAACGTTGTGGGAGCGATGGCTTTGCTTTTAAAAGATGCTGTCAAGCCTAATTTGGTGCAAACTTTGGAGAATAATCCTGCGATTTTGCACGGAGGACCTTTCGCCAGTATCGCACAAGGAACGAACACTGTTTTGGCAACGAAGATGGGAATGTCGCTCAGTGAGTACACCGTTACGGAAGCTGGTTTCGGAGCCGATTTAGGAGCTGAAAAATTCTTGGACATCAAATGCGTTTCGGCGGGAATTGCTCCCAATGCTGCGGTGATTGTTGCTACAGTTCGTGCATTGCGTCATCACGGAGGAGCTTTGAAGGAAGAATACAATACACCAAGCCTCGAAAAAGTAAAAAAAGGTATCGGAAACTTGGAAAAACACATCGAGAATGTGCAGAAGTTTGGCTTGAAAGCCGTTGTAGCGATTAATAATTTCCCGAATGATAGCGAAGAAGAAATCAAGTACATTCAGGAAGTATGTCAGCAAAAAGGCGTTAAAGCTATCGTTTCCAAAGGATTTGCACAAGGTGGTGAGGGAACCAAAGAACTTGCCCAAGCAGTGGTGGAGATTGCCGAAAGTGGAGAAAGCAAATTCAAACCTCTGTACGACCACGCTATTTCCATTGAAGAGAAAATCGAAACAATTGCCAAAGAAATTTACGGAGCAAGTAGCGTGAACTATACTTCAAAAGCACGTACTCAATTGAAAAACATCAACACACTTGGCTTTGATAAGATGCCTGTTTGTATGGTAAAAACACCAAAATCGTTGAGTGATGATGATAAGAAATTAGCTCGTCCTACTGGTTTTGAAGTTACTGTACGCGAATTCGAATTTGCTTCTGGAGCAGGTTTTGTCATTCCTATTTTAGGAGATACAATGCGTATGCCAGGTCTTCCGAGTGTTCCCGCAGCCGAAGGAATGGATATTGATGACAACGGCGTAATCACTGGGCTTTCTTAAAAGAAGTATTAAGAAATAGGCAAGAGTGATTAGAATTTAGTTGTTAGGGATAAAACAATCGTGTTACCCAATGAGTTTTTTACTCCCTAACATCTAATCTTTTGATACAAGGGAAGTCTAAAAACTTCCCTTTTTATTGTTAAAAATATTTCTGTTAGATTAGAGGATACATCCAAAATAAGAAATATCATTTTTTATATTTTCTTTTTCAGAATAAAAAACTACATTTGCCTTATGAAACATTTTGTAGTATCCGCAAGAAAATACAGACCACAATCTTTTCGTGATGTGGTAGGGCAAAAGGCAATTACCGATACCCTTTTAAACGCCATTGAGAACAACCATTTAGCTCAGGCACTGCTTTTTACAGGACCAAGAGGAGTAGGCAAAACTACTTGTGCCCGTATTTTAGCAAAAAAAATTAACGAAAAAACATCGGGTATTACAGACCAAAACGACTTTGCCTTTAATGTTTTTGAGTTAGATGCTGCCTCAAACAATAGTGTCGATGGCATTCGTAATCTGATTGATCAGGTGCGTATTCCACCACAAGTGGGGCAATATAAGGTGTATATTATTGATGAGGTACATATGCTTTCCACAGCGGCTTTCAATGCTTTTTTAAAAACATTGGAAGAACCTCCAAAACACGCTATTTTTATTTTAGCGACTACTGAAAAACATAAAATTATCCCTACGATTCTTTCAAGATGTCAAATTTTTGATTTTAAGCGAATTACCATAAATGATATTCGGGAATATCTGAAATATATTGCTCAACAACAAGGTATTGAAGCAGAAGATGAAGCCCTGCAAATCATCGCTCAAAAGGCAGATGGAGCAATGCGTGATGCTTTATCCATTTTTGATAGGGTGGTTAGTTTTTCCGGAGAAACTATTACTCGAAAAGCTACTTCTGAAATTTTAAATGTACTTGATTACGAAACTTACTTTAAAATCACCGATTTGATTCTGGAAAATAAACTTCCTGAGTTGTTGGTTAACTTTAATGAAATTATCGGACAAGGCTTTGATGGTCATCATTTTATATCAGGATTGGCGAGTCATTTTAGGGATTTGATGGTTTGTAAAAATCCGCTTACCATCACGCTAATGGAAGTTGGGCAAGAAACTCAAAAGAAATATGCCTTGCAAAGTCAAAAAGCCAATACAGCTTTTTTAATGGAAGCTATTGAAATTGCAAACGATTGTGAGCTTAAATACAGAAGTAGTCGTAACCAACGATTGCTGGTTGAAATAGCACTGATGCAATTGGCTTCCTTAACCTTTGTTGGCGATAAAAAAAAAATGATGGACGCTTCATAGCTTCTCCCGAAATGTTTCACCCTCAAAGGGCTGAGACCACTATTTCAACTTCAAAGATTTCTCAAAATCAGGGCTTAAAAGAGCAAGATACAGGTTTTTCATCTGCCGAGTCCTCTCAAATACAATCATTTGATAATTTTACTGCTTTAAGTAGCGGAACTTCTGTTTCCAGTTTTTCGCTCAAAAGCGTACAATTTAGAATTGATGCTAAAAATAATCAGAAATCAGAAGAAGTTGATTCTGACACACTTCCCAAAGAATCCTTTACCCAACAAGATTTACTAAAAGCTTGGAAAGATTATATTGAGCAAGTGGAAAAATCGGGTAAAAAGCTCCAAGCATCTAGTTTACGCATACAGGACCCCATTTTGAAAGAAGGAAATGTTATATTTTTAGATGTTCCCAGCCAAAATATAAAATCCGAAATAGCAGCTAACGAATATAATTTGATGCAATTTTTAAAAAATCGGCTAAAAAATCATACTATTGCTTTGGAAATTGTGGTTAACGAACGTGATTTCAGACCTAAAACAGCCTTTACTCCACAAGATAAATACAACAGACTTTTAGAAACTAATCCTATTCTTGAACAATTTAGGAAGGAATTTAACTTGAATATCTAAAAAAATAACAATGAAACTGAAAAAATATTTTTTGTTGCTGATATCTTGTTTTGTTTCATTAACAATTGTTGCACAAGAATTTTATTTCACACAAAATGGTGTTTCGGTTACTGATGTGCCCAATCCTAAAAATTCAGGACAGGCTCATTTTGTCACTGATATGACTCACTTGCTTTCCCAACAGACCATAAATCAAATCAATATGCTCTCCCAAGAGCTTGATGAAAAAAACGAAGTGGAGTATGCCGTGGTTTTGGTTGATAATTATGATGGCGACACTGCTTTTAATTTCGCCTTTGATTTATTCACGCATTGGGGGATAGGTAAAAAGGGAAAAGATACAGGTTTGCTGCTCTTTATTTCCAAAGATACACGTGAGTGGCGGTTTATTACGGGATATGGTTTGGAGGGTATCCTTACTGATGCTTATCTAAAACGAATAGGGGAACAATATCTTGTACCTAATTTCAAAAATGGCAATTACGATGCTGGAATTTTAGAAACCTCTCAAATCATTCGGCAAATATTATTGGCGCCTGATGCTCAAACTGAATTACAGCGATTGTTTCCAGCAGAACCTCCAATTGATTATTCGCCATACATTATATGGATAGGTTTTTTCTTACTAGCTTACGTTTGGATACATTTTGTACAAAAAATGACCAAAGGCACAATTCAGGTGGATAAGAGTAGTTTTTTTCGTTCACTTGCAGAAGGATGTGGTTGTTCGTTGGTTATTTACTTGATATTACTATTTGTTATTTATATGATTTTAGAGGTTTTTGTGGATTCGTTGTACTTAATTTTGATTTCGGGTTCGCTGGCTTTAGCCTTTAAGTATGAACGTAGTTATCAGGTTATTATGCAATCTTATGCCGATGAAAAAGAGAAAAATAAAGCCTTTAAAAAGTTTTTTACCTTATCTTTTATTCCGATGCTATTTTCTCCATTGGCTTACATAACTGCATTGCAAATTATCAAACGTTTTTTAGAAGCTAAAGCTCGTTTTGCACCTCCAGATGATTCTAATCAATGGATTCGCCAAAATCGGGAATGGATAAACTCAAAAACATTATCTGCTTATTTAGATAAAGGTCAACGTCGTGAGGAAACACTTGGTAGCGTTAAGTATGAAATCTGGACCAATACACAAACAGGAGAAGTTGTATTGAAACCTTGGAATTTATCCAAAAAATACACGCAATGCCCTAGTTGTGGCTACAAAACGCTTCAAAAAAATATTCGACAAACCATTGTTGAGCCCACATATACCAGTACAGGAGAAGGAGAAAAATACGATAAATGTAATTTGTGTTATTATCGTTTTTCTCACGGATTTTATACCATCGCTAAAAAAGTACAAAGTTCCTCTGGTTCAGGAGGAAGCTTTAGCAGCAGAGGTGGGGGCGGAGGCGGAAGCTTCGGAGGTGGCTCTTCAGGCGGAGGTGGCGCCGGTGGACGTTGGTAATTAAGGCTTGTTTCTGTCAAATTTTAAGATTATTTTTGCACAAATCTTAAAAAAGAGCCATAAGAATTGTTACCATTAAAAGATACTCTCAAACACAAGGGAATGCGCAATCAACTTGCCGAAAATTTGGCAAAAAAAGGCATAACTGATACTTTAGTTTTGGAAGCCATAAAGGCAGTGCCAAGACATTTGTTTATTGATAGTAGTTTTGAAACTCACGCCTATGAGGATAAAGCTTTCCCCATTGGGGCAGAGCAAACCATTTCGCATCCGTCAACGGTAGCTTTTCAAACCCAACTTTTGCAAGTCAAATCTGGGCAAAAGGTACTCGAAATAGGCACTGGAAGTGGTTATCAATCAAGTGTTTTATTATTTTTAGGAGTGAAATTATTTACCATTGAAAGACAATTTGAGCTTTTCAAACAAGCAAAGCTACTTATTCCTAAACTTATCAATCGTCCTTTAAAGATGTACTTTGGTGATGGGTATGCAGGGCTTCCTCAAGAAGCTCCTTTCGATAGAATTTTGGTTACGGCAGGTGCCCCGCAGGTGCCTCAAGCCTTACTTGCTCAACTTGCTGTGGGAGGACGAATGGTAATCCCCATAGGGAAAAACACGCAAACAATGACGCTGTTTGAGCGTATTTCCGAAAAAGAATTTCATAAAAGTGAATATGGTGAATTCCAGTTTGTTCCTTTACTAAAAAATAGAAATTAAAGCAATACTTTTAAATTTGTATGGTTTTATGCTTATTTTCAGTAACTTTATTGTCTGTAAAATAGAAGTCAACTCTTCCCAAATTTATTCCGAAACATCCCACTTGGTTTACTAAAGTGATGTTTCCTTGTTTGTTGATTACCGAGGTAGGTTCGTCCAAAAAAGTATGCGTGTGCCCACCGATAATTAAATCAATATAGGAGGTATTTTGAGCAATTATTAGGTCTGAGACGATATTTTTTTCCTTGTAATCATATCCTAAGTGCGATAGACAAATGACTAAATCGCAATTTTCCTCTATCTTTAACTTTCGCTCCATATCTTGGGCAATTTCCAAAGGATTGAGGTAAAGCGTTTCTTTATACATTTTCTTATTAACCAAACCTTCTAACAATACTCCTAAGCCAAAAACCCCCACACGGATTCCGTCAACGGTATAAATTTTATGAGTAAGGGTTTGCCCATTCATAATGGTATTTTTAAAATCATAATTTGAGGTAATGAAATCAAACTTAGCGTGTGGTAGCTGTGCATATAAGCCGTCCACTCCGTTGTCAAAATCGTGATTACCTAAAGTGGCAGCATCATATTTGAGCATACTCATAAGTTTGAATTCCAACTCTCCACCGTAAAAATTGAAGTAGGGTGTTCCTTGAAAAATGTCTCCTGCATCAAAAAGTAAGGTGTTTGGATTTTCTTTTCGTATTTGTTCCACGAGGTAGGCGCGTCTTGCCACTCCGCCTTGGTTAGGATTTCGTGGTGCATCAGCAGCAATAGGGTCAATATGACTATGTGTATCGTTAGTATGTAAAATGGTCAAATGCTTTACTTTTGGCGAAGAAAATGACAAATTTGCTCCTCCTAAACCTAAAAACAAAGCAGAAGCCCCTATATTTTTAGTAAAAACTCTTCGTTTCATCGTTATTTTATGTTTCTTAGAAAAAATCGTTATAAAAAAAATCAATCTACAAAAATGAACCTTTCATCTTTTTGAGCTTGTAGGGTATCTATTTTTTTGAAATAATCAATTAGCGTGTTACGAATTAAATAATCTGTTTCGTGTACGTTTATAGGATTGGCAAAGAAAGTCATACCATCACCTCCGTACATTAAAAAGTCGGAAGTACAAACTTGATACGTAGCTTTGGGGTCTATCGGTTTTCCGTGGATAGTAAACTGTCTGATTTTACCATCAGTAGTGATTTGTAATCCTACTTGTTTGGATAGTGGGTGCGCCGTGCCTCGACGCGCCAAATAATCTGCCATTTCATTAACTTTTTCTCCAGTTATTTCCAAAACAACCAGCATATTCTCAAAAGGCATCAGCCTAAAAACAGAACCTATGGTAATATCTCCTTTTTTTAAATCGGAGCGAATTCCTCCCCAATTAAGTAGTACAAAATCAAGCTTTTTACCTGTTCTTTGTTCGAATAGGGGAGCAATTTGCTCAAAACAAGCATCTGCCATAAAATTACCTATTCCTGCATTTAAAACGTCTTTTTCTTTGGTTAATGCCTCTGGATTGTAAGCCAAAACAGCCCCCATTTGCTGCTCCAAGTGCTTACGAAGCGGCGCCACCACAGCTTCTACATCTTGAGAAGCAGGTACAGAATCATTAATGTTAAAAAGTTTGTATTCTGTCTTTTCTAAATGATACGTATTTGATTTACAAGAAAAAACAAAAAGAGACACCAAAAAAACTTTCAGAAAATATTTACTCATATCCTATAAGTTAAATTGTAAAAATAGTACTCTGATATTAAATAATATATTACATTTGCAAAACAGATTGTAAAGATAGCAAAAAAATAGCGTGATAAAAGATTATTACATAAAAAAAATAATTCAGAAAAATTTACAGACTTTGAAAAAGAGCTCGGCAAACCAAATGTTCGACAAAATTTCAAAGGTAGGTTGTATCATTGATATGGATACCATAAAAGATGTTCAACCTTTACTTCAGTTAGTAAATAGTTTTAATTTACGTCCAGAGAATTATATTTTTTTAGGGTATCAAAAAAAATCGGAAGAAACACATATTGGTGGTATTCCGTTTTTAACCGATAGAGAAATCAATTGGCAAGGTAAAATACGTAATTATCACGCTGACAGGCTTGCTGAGCAAGAATATGATATCCTTATCAATTATTTTGATCAGCCCAAGTTGCCATTGCTTTTACTTTCTTCCACCATTCAAGCAAAACTCCGAATAGGAGTTCAAGGGATAGCCCCAGATTTTAATGATATCATTGTGCAATGTCCGTTAAAAGAAGAAGCTCTTTTTGCTCAAGAAGTAAAGAAAATTTTGAAAACCTTAAATAAAACCAACCTATGATACAAAAACAACTACAAGGCATTGGAGTTGCTTTGGTAACTCCCTTTACAAAAGATAATCAGGTAGATACTGTTGCTTTAATCCGAATTGTAAACCACCTTATTGAAGGAGGAATTGATTATTTGGTTGTTTTAGGCACTACCGCCGAAACTCCTACATTATCAGCCTCAGAAAAACAACTAGTACGTGAAACTGTAGTAAAAGCCAATCAAGGAAGATTGCCCTTAGTGTTAGGCATAGGCGGAAATAACACTGAAGCCGTTGTTAATGAAATTCAGCAAACTGATACTTCCAGTTTTTGTGCTATACTTTCGGTAGTGCCTTACTATAACAAGCCTACACAAGATGGAATTTATGCGCATTACGCTCAAATTGCTAAAAATTCAAAATTACCAATAATTACCTATAATGTTCCAGGGCGTACTGGGATTTCTATGACTGCCGACACCGTAAATAGATTAGCTCGTGATTTTGATAATATCGTAGCGGTAAAGGAGGGAGGCGGAAATTCGCAATTGGCTATGGAAATTATAAAAGATAAGCCTCAAGATTTTTTGTATATTTCTGGAGATGATATGTTTGCATTAGCTTCGGTTTATATGGGCGGAAGTGGGGGTATTTCGGTAGTAGGAGGGGCTTTCCCTAAAGAATTTTCACAAATGATTCATTTGGGTTTACAAGGTGAAATACAGAAAGCCAATGTGTTACACTATAAGTTGATGTCTCAAATTTCCTTAGCTTTTCGTGAAGGAAATCCAGTAGGAATAAAAGCTATTTTAGCCGAAAAAGGGCTTTGTAACCCTTATGTACGTTTGCCTTTGGTAGAAGCCTCGCCGAGTTTAAAGACGGATATTAAAAAACATCTTTTTTAATCCGTTTTAAGAATATTTATTGGAAGAAATCTAATTTAGATTTTTAAATTTAGAATATGTCATTTGCCTTATTTTCAGATATTTTGCCTAAAGAAGAGTGTTTAGCCGTTACTAAAAACCGGATGGCATTACAAATTGGAGTACCTAAGGAGAGTGCTTGGCAGGAAAGACGTATTGGGTTAGCTCCTGATGATGTTGCTGTACTGGTGGCACACGGGCATCGTATCTTGATAGAATCAGGAGCGGGTTTACACGCTAATTTCTCGGATAAGGATTATAGTGAAGCTGGAGCTGAAATCACAACCGATACCAAAAAAGTATTTTCTTGCGCTATTGTATTAAAAATTGAACCTCCTACTTTAGAGGAAATCAATTATTTACAACCTAAAACTGTTTTGATTTCGGCTTTGCAAATTAAAACAATGCATAAGGCTTATTTTGAATTATTAGCTAAAAAGCAAATTACGGCTTTGGCTTTTGAATTTATTCAAGATCAAAAAGGGAATTTTCCAGTATTTCAGTCGGTTAGCGAAATTGTAGGTATTGGCTCTGTTTTAATAGCTTCTGAATTGATTGCCGACGCCAACCACGGTGCTGGTGTTTTATTTGGGAACATTACTGGAGTACCTCCTATTGAAGTAGTGGTATTGGGTTCCGATGACATTGCTGTAGCTGCCGTTAAAGCAGCAATGGGGCTCGGTGCTAATGTGAAAGTATTTGATAATTCGCTTACTGACCTTCGTAACTTAAATCAAAAGTTAAATCATTCGGTATTCACCTCAACGCTTCAACCTAAAATTTTGAAGAAAGCATTGATGCGTTGTCACGTAGTTATCGGAGTGATGCGGGGTGAAAATCGTTCTCCCGTTGTAGTTTCTGAAGATATGGTACAATTGATGAAAAAAGGAGCTGTTATTGTAGATGTTAGCATAGACACTGGAGGATGTATCGAAACAAGCCAACTCACCACTTTGGTTGCTCCCACTTTTGTAAAACACCACGTTATACATTATTGTGTGCCTAATATTGCATCGCGTTATGCACGTACGGCTTCTTTCTCCCTCAGTAATATTTTGATGCCTTACTTGCTTAAAATCGGCGAGGAAGGCGGTATTGAAAACAGCCTACAAACCGACTATGGCTTAAGAAATGGGCTATATTTTTATCACGGTGTATTGACTAATGCTACAGTTTCGCAATGGTTTGATATACCATATAAACCTGTAAATCTGTTATTTATTTAAAAATATGCCTTTAATCAAACGAATTGGTTTTTATTTGTTGGGCTTTTCCATCGGAGTTGTATTTTTAGCTTTTTTCTTTAAGGAAAAACGAGCTGAGTTTTGTTATCTACCCAATTGTCGGGTATTGAAGGAATTACGCTCTAAAAATATCGAAATTGCTCCTGAATTTAAAATTACCTCTACTCAATTAAACCACCTTCTTTCACAAGGAGAAGTGTTATTTTCAAAAAGCAATGTTAAGGCAAATCCTTGTAAAAGCTATGTTATTGAAGGAAAAATATCTGAAAATAAAGTGGAAGTAATTATTGAAGATTGTCCCAATAAAACATTTATTACCAGTTTTAAAGAGTTTTAGTTTAACTTTAGAATTATTTTCCTGTTTTGACCGAAACACCACTTGAAATATTAAAAAAATATTGGGGATACGATGCTTTCCGTTCACCACAAGCGGACATCGTACAAGCGGTTTTGGAAGGAAAAAACATACTTGCTTTAATGCCCACAGGCGGCGGAAAGTCTATCGCTTTTCAAGTACCTGCGCTCCTCAAAAGTGGTATCTGCATTGTGGTATCGCCTTTAATTGCTTTGATTAACGACCAAGTAGAGGGGCTTAAAAAACGAGGAATTCGAGCCCTTTCCTTAGCTGGGGCACTTTCTTATACCGATTTAGAACGAATACTAAACAATGCTGTTTTAGGTAATTATAAATTTTTATACCTCTCTCCAGAACGGCTACAACAAGAGATCGTTCGTGATTTTATCAAGTCAATGCCTGTAAACTTGATAGTTATTGATGAGGCACATTGTATTTCACATTGGGGAAAAGATTTTCGTCCTGCCTATTTGGAATGTGTTTGGCTTAAGGAAGAATTTCCTAAAATTCCGATACTAGCACTAACGGCATCGGCTACACAGAGGGTACAAAATGACATCGTTCAACTAATGCAGATAAATGATGCTCAGGTGATTAAATCTTCTTTAAAACGTTCAAATATCGCCTATATGGTGTACAAGACGGAAGACAAATGGCGATATTTAGAGCAAATTTTACATAAAAACACTGGAAGTTCCATAGTTTACGTACGAAGCCGAAAATCAACCGTTGAAATGGCTGAATACCTCAATACTAAAGGATTAACAGCCACCTACTTTCACGGAGGATTGACCACCGAACAGAAAAGTTTAAAAATGCAAATGTGGATGCTTGGCGATGTACAAGTTATGGTGGCTACTAATGCCTTCGGAATGGGAATTGATAAGCCCGATGTACGAACTGTCATACATTGGGACATTCCGCCCACTCTGGAAGATTATTTTCAAGAGGCAGGTAGGGCAGGGCGTGATGGTGAAAAAGCATTTGCCGTAATGCTTTATAATGATTATCAGTATCAAAGCACTCAAAAAAAATTTTTGTTACATCAAACAGATGTTCCTTTTTTAAAACTTTTGTATGCTAAACTAAATGCTTATTTTCAAATTGCTTACGGTGAGGGAGAGGAAATTCTGCATCATTTTCAGTTTTCTGATTTTTGTATGCGTTACAAACTCAATCCGCAACAAGTCGCTAACGGACTAGCTTTGCTTGAAGCTCAATCGGTACTTACCTTTAACCAAAGCTATTTTAGTAAAGCTACCGTACATTTTTTGGTTTCAGGGAATCAGGTTATTGATTATTTGAAAAATAATCCAAAATATAAAGATTTGGTCTTCTTCTTTTTACGAAATTATCCAGGCATACACGATCATCCTATGGTGGTAAATCTAGAAAAAGTTGCCGTTAAGATGAATTTGTCTGCAGATAAAATAGAAAACGATTTGATTCAACTACAAAAAGAGGAAATTATCGCTTACAGAGGAGAAAACAACGATGCGGAAATCACTTTTCATTTTCCACGAAGGGACGATGCTTTAATTTATTCCATAGCCAAAAACGTAAAGGCTTACAACCAAATGAAAGAAACGCTTTTTAAGCAGATGCTTCGCTTTTTAGACGATGATAAAAAGTGTAAAAGTCAGCAACTTTTAGCATATTTTGGTGAGGAAAACACCCAGCCCTGCGGAATTTGTTCGGTTTGTGTAGCAAACAAACAGGCAAAAACCAATATCAATTTGGTAAAAAATGATATTTTGGCACTTTTACAACAAAAGGCAATGAGTTCGCAGGATTTGATATTTGCTCTTGAATATCAACAAACCATCGTTTTAGAAGCCTTAAAGATATTACTATCAATGAATGAAATACGTTTAAACGAATTTAATGAATATTTGTTAGATGAAAGAAAATCTTAGAATTGTTTTTATGGGAACGCCAGAGTTTGCACTGGAAACCCTAAAAGTATTGGTTGAAAACGGAAAACAAGTTGTAGGGGTAGTTACAATGCCCGATAAACCAGCAGGAAGAGGACGAAAATTACAATCTTCCCCCGTGAAAATATATGCTCAAAGTAAGAATATTCCTGTTCTTCAGCCTGAAAATTTAAAAGATGAAAAATTTATAACTGATTTAAAGGCCTTACAACCCGACTTGCAAATCGTAGTTGCTTTTCGAATGTTACCTAAAGTCGTTTGGCAAATTCCCCCTAAGGGTACATTTAATTTACACGCCTCATTATTACCTAATTATCGTGGTGCTGCTCCTATCAATTGGGCAATCATTAAAGGAGAAGAAGTTACGGGAGTAACCACCTTTTTCATTGATGAAAAAATTGATACTGGCGCTATCATTATGCAACAAGAAATTAAAATTGCCAATAAGGAAACAGCAGGTACGCTTCACGATAAACTAATGGTAATAGGAGCTGATTTGGTTTTAAAAACGGTAAAAATCATTGAGGACGATGAAGTTCTACCTAAACCACAGCCTAAAAACGAAACATTTGCCGAAGCTCCCAAAATCTTTAAGGAAACGTGTAAAATTGATTGGCAGCAAAATGGAGAAGACATTGAGCGTTTAATTCGAGGGATGAGTCCGTATCCTGCAGCTTGGGCTAATTTGCAGACCAATAATCAAGAACAAATAGCTGTTAAAATATATGATGCTGATTTCTCCCCTGAACACCACCAGGAAAAATTTGGAACGCTTCAAGTCAATGAAAAAGCATTGCAAGTGTTCGTTCCACAAGGGATTTTGACCATTAACGAACTTCAACTACCTGGAAAAAAACGAATGAAAACAAAAGAATTACTCAATGGTTTTGCCTTTGAGTCGCATTTTATTTTAACATAATCCCCCTTTTTTTATGATTAAATGTTAATAATTTCAAAAAATAAACTTTTTTCATTATAAAAAAATAGCATCATTTGAATATATTTATATCTTTGTAAGACAATTTACACACAAAATAATATACTTATGAACAAAACAGAACTTATTGATGCTATTGCAGCGCAAACAGGAGTTTCAAAATCAGATGCTAAAAAAGTCTTAGATTCTTTTTTAGGTAATGTTGAAAACACCTTAAAAAAAGGTGGAAAGGTATCTTTGGTAGGATTTGGCTCTTGGTCAGTTTCTAAAAGAGAAGCAAGAGAGGGAAGAAATCCGCAAACAGGAAAAACCATAAAAATTGAAGCCAAAAATGTGGTTAAATTCAAACCAGGCTCAGAATTGAATGACGCAGTTAATTAGGGTTCTCCATAGTTTTAAGGTTTTTATTGAAAAGGTTGTTAAGTGAATTAACAACCTTTTTTGTGTTCGAGTTCCTTTTTGCATAACAAATAAAAAGCATATTTTTGTCTCCAATTTGTGTGAAAAAATAACGATGACCGATTTATTATTGCCTTTTACTAAAATTGGCACCAAAGAATGGAAGCAAAAACTTCATTTTGAACTTAACGGACAAGATTATAATCAAACTCTGGTAGCTCAAACTCACGATGAAGTAACATTACTTCCATTTTATACGACTGAAAATAAAAGAACTCATTTCAAAGTTCATACAAAATCAAGCCCCACTGCTACTATTTATTGTATAAAACCCCAGAAAGCCTTAAAAGAAATACAGCTTTTAAATGCTATGGGAATTGATTGTTTTTCGATAACCTTACATTTTAAAAACGAAAATTGGGCAGCTTTTTTTGCTGCTTTGCCTAAAAATGGTACTTATTTCATTCATCCGCAATATGCTGATGTTGCTCATTTCAGCAAACTTTCAGAAGGAATTTTTAAAAGTGAGGCTAATATCAATCTTTGTTGCGATTATATCGGTAGGCTACTTTCAGTAGGACATTGGTTTTCCAATCAATCTGATGATTTACAACTGATAAAAGACTATCATTCAGATATTTTATACGTAAATACGGCTATTTACCAACAGTCAGGAGCCAGTGTAATACAACAATTGGCATACGGATTATCTCAAGCGGTAACATATCTTGAAATTATTGAAAATCAGAGTGATAAATCCGATATAAAACTCTATTTTGAAGTAGCTTTATCGAGCCAATGTTTTTTTGAAATCGCAAAATTAAGAGCATTAAGGCAACTCATCGAAGTCGTTTTTTCTGTATTTTCCTTTCCAATAAAATGTTTTGTGATTGCCGAACCTTCACAACGTGAATTTAAAATTACGCATACTAATTATAATCAAATAATTACAGATTTAGCTTACCAAAGTGCTATTTTTGGAGGTGCTGATTTTATCAAAGGAAAAAATGCGTTATTTTTCAAAAAAAGTACCCCAGAAATCAAAATAGAGGTGATGCAAAGATTACAAAATGCAGTTCAAAATCAATCTGCTGAACAATGCAATGGTAATTTACTGATAGATACTCTTAGTGCAGAAATGGCTGAAAAAGCCTTACTTTTGTTTAAAAATATTGTGGCATCGGGTGGATTGTTAAAACAAATCACTCAACATACACTGCAACGTAAAGTAAAAGAAAAAGCTACTCAACAACAACAATTATTTGACGATTTACTACGTAAAAATTCACCTGATTTTTCAAATTTTGTTTCTAAAGAAGATTGGGAAATTGTACCTTTCAGTAAAAAAAATCGAGAAAAAACATTCGTAATTCCGTTAGTAGCCAATAGGTTATGGGAAAAGTTGGAAAAAAAACATTCAAGACAATGAAAAATCGTTTCGAAAACCTTACAATACCGATAAATCCGTCGCAAGATAAGATTTATGAACATCTTAATTTTGCTGCAGGGTTTCCTCCTTATATTAGGGGATATACCGCTTCTGAAAATCTATTGCAACCGATTTGTTTTAAAGATATTAATATCAAAATAGAAGCTAATACTCAAGAAGTGGTTTTAGGTGAAAGAACGTTCTTCCTGTTAAAAGATGATAGAACAACAGATTTTGAAAAAGTTATAGCTATAAAATTACTTCAAGCGAAAGAAATATTTAAGACTAATGAAAAAAAATCAGAAAATATAGGGTTTTTGTATATTTTTACTAATGATTATCTTTTAAATATTGCCCAAATACGAGCAATACGTATGTTTTGGGCAAAAATGATGCTTAATTTTAATATTGCTAAAAAATTACCTATTGCCGCAGGAGTACACACCCCAATGCAAAAATACTTTGCAGCTATGGCAGGGATTCATCAGATATTTTATTTTTCTGAAAATCAATATTTTTTTATTGAAAATGAATCTATTTTATTAGAAAATTCGATGCTTTTAAAAAGTATTGACCCTTGGGCAGGAAGCCAAGCCGTAGAAGAAGCTACCCAAAATACCTATGTTAAACTTGAAGAAAGATTTGCGCAAATCAGTCAGGAATAGTAATTTTATAAATCGTTTTGATTTCGAAGTTGATTTTTATGAATGATGATTTAAAGAAGTATCGGGTAACTAAAAATACAAAACTCAAAGAGTGTCCTACCAACGAAATTACCTTTCTCAATAGTAATACATTGGAAGAGGAATTAGCTTTGGTTAGCCAAAAAATTGCTGATTTTCAGAATATGATGTACGCTCACGGAAAATATGGCGTACTTATTTGTTTACAAGGAATGGATACCTCTGGAAAGGATAGTATGATACGCGAAATTTTTAAAGGCTTTAATAGCAGAGGCATTGTAACACACAGCTTTAAAACGCCAACTACCAAAGAATTAGCGCACGATTATCTTTGGCGACACTATATGGCATTGCCTGAACGCGGAAAATTTTCCATTTTCAATCGTACGCACTATGAAAATGTGCTGGTTACACGAGTACATCCGCAGTATATTCTTAATGAAGATATTCCAAGAATAAATGAGATTGAGGATATTCCTCATAATTTTTGGAAGAAAAGATTCAATCAAATCAATGATTTTGAGAAACATATTACTCAAAATGGAATTATTATTTTTAAATTTTTGTTACATATTTCAAAAGAAGAGCAACGTTTACGCCTATTAAATCGGTTGGAAAAACCCTCCAAAAACTGGAAATTTTCAAAGGCAGATATGGAAGAACGACAATATTGGGAAGAATATCAGTTTTGTTATCAAGAAATTATTAAGCATACTTCTACTAAAATAGCTCCGTGGTACATCATCCCCTCTGATAATAAAAAAGCCGCTCGTTTGTTGGTTGCCAAAATATTATGGGAAAGTTTAAAAAAATATAAAGATATTCGTTATCCTGAGTTAAACCAAGAAACAAAAGCTCAATTACAAATCTATAAAACGCAATTAGAAAATGAAAAACCATAAAAAATTAAATGAGATGAAACTAAAACTAACCCTATTTTTCATTTTAACTGTATTTACTATAAAGGCTCAATTTGTTGATTTTCATAGAGATTCCGTGATGTTGCGAAATATTTATACACAAGCGCTCACTGAGGGTAAGGCCTACAATTGGTTACACCATATTTGCTATAATGTAGGAGCGAGGCTTTCAGGGTCTTACGGAGAGAAAAAAATGATTACCTATACCCAAGAAGAACTCGAAAAATTAGGACTTAGGGTTAATTTACAGTCGGTTATGGTACCTCATTGGGTCAGAGGATTGCCTGAATATGCTTATATTGAAACAGCAAAAGACAAAACAATAAATGTACCGATATTGGCTTTAGGCGGTTCGGTAGCTACTCCAGCGACAGGCATCAAAGCTTCGGTGGTGGAATTTAAAAGCCTTCAAGATTTAGAAAATGCGAATATTAACCAAGTGGTTGGGAAAATCGTGTTTTTAAACGGAGCGCTCCCTAATGCGATGATTAACACTTTTGATGCGTATGGAGCTTGTGGTTCGCAACGTTATTCAGGAGCACGTATTGCTGTAGATAAAGGAGCTGTTGCTGTAATTGTACGTTCGCTTTCACATAAAGTTGACAATCATCCGCACACGGGAGTAATGTCTTATGAAAACTTACCTAAAAGCCGACAAATTCCTGCGGCTGCTATCAGTACCCAAGGAGCTGATTTGCTGAGTAGCTTGCTGAGTTTAAATCCGAATTTACAATTTTATTTTAAGCAAAATTGCCGTACCCTTGCCAATGTACCTTCTTCAAACGTAATTGCAGAAATCAAAGGTAGTACCTATCCTGATGAAATCATCGCCTTCGGAGCGCATCTGGACTCGTGGGACGTGGGGCACGGGGCTCACGATGATGGAGCAGGAGTGGCACAAAGTATGGAAGTTATCCGAATATTTAATCATCTGAATTACAAACCTAAACGGACTATACGCATTGTTTTGTTTGCCAATGAGGAAAACGGAGCACGTGGTGGTTTGAAATATGCCGAAGAAAGCAAAAAACGAAATGAGAATCATATTTTTGCTTTGGAAAGTGACGCTGGCGGATTCGCACCTCGAGGTTTTGCTTTTAGCGGAGAGGCAAAAAAGATTGCTAAGGTAAAATCGTGGAGCAAACTTTTTGAACCCTATTACATTCATCTTTTTGAAAAAGGATATCCAGGAACGGATATCAATCCTTTAAAAAACGACAGAACTCTCTTAGCAGGGCTCACCCCTGATTCTCAAAGGTATTTTGATCATCATCATTGTCAAACCGATGTTTTTGAGGCGGTTAACAAGCGAGAGTTAGAACTTGGGGCAGCAACTATGGCAAGTATGATTTATTTGATTGACCAATACGGATTGGATTAAATGCGTTATTTTATTGAATTTTCGTACAATGGCAAAAATTACCACGGTTGGCAAAACCAACCCAATGCCATTTCCGTTCAACAAGTGTTGGAAAATGCACTTACTACGCTTTTGCGAGAAAAAATAGAAATTGTAGGTGCTGGTCGCACAGATAGTGGAGTACACGCCAAACAAATGTTCGCTCATTTTGATACTATACAAGAATTGGATAACCAATGGGTGTACAAGCTAAACTCTTTTTTACCTAAAGATATTGCCATACTTCACATTCACCGAGTGAAAGATGAAGCTCACGCTCGTTTCGATGCCTTAAAGCGTACCTATCAGTATCAAGTCAGTACTCAAAAATCTGTTTTTGATTATCCGTATAGTATGTATCTGAATTTACCATTGGATATTGAACAAATGAACGATGCCGCAAAGATATTGTTTAATCACAATGATTTTCAATGTTTTTCAAAATCAAACACCGATGTTAAAACATATCTTTGTCATATAGAACAAGCCTATTGGCAACAGCGAGGTAATATGCTGATTTTTACCATTTCGGCAGACCGTTTTTTGCGCAATATGGTACGTGCTATTGTAGGTACACTTTTAGATGTTGGGCTACACAAAATTACTTTGGAAGATTTTGAACAAATCATCAGAAGTAAAAACAGAAGTAGGGCAGGGGCTTCCGTTCCTGCTTGTGGGCTATTCCTAACCGAAGTACAATATGATGAAGCTATTTTTGTAAAATAAAGCGCAAAGGATAAAAAACAAATTACAAAATAAGAAAACCTTCAAGTTAACAAAGCATAAGAATGTATTGTTTTAAAGGTGTTTATACATAAATGTATAAACTTATTGTTTAAAAATACAAGTGGCTCCCCAAGAATAACCTACGCCAAATCCTGCTAATTGTATGACTTCATTAGGCTTTTCGGGGTGTTTTTGTAGATGTGCTTTTAAGGCAATGGGAATAGTGGAAGAAACCGTATTTCCATAATTTTCCATTTCCAAAACAAATTTGTCAGAAGGGATTTCCATTTCTTGATGTAACTTGCTTAAAATGTGGGTATTTGCCTGATGAAATACAAATAAATCTACATTTTCTAAATTCAGATTATTTTCTTCCAAATTCTTATGAATTACAGGTGGAATGTATTTCATAATAAATTGAAACACTTTATTGCCTTTCATTTGCAAGAAATTATCTAAATCATTATCGTTTTGGGTCTGTTTATGACGAACGCCACTGTTTTTAATGATGATGTTTTCAGCTCCGCTTCCGTCGGTTCCGAGGGTAAATTTACCTACCTTGTATATACCTTCGTTTGAAATGAGGGTAGCGGTAGCGGCATCGCCAAAAATACTAATATTCCCCTTATCGGAGGAATGAATACGTTTGGAATAGACATCGGCAGTTACCAAAACCACATTTTTAAAATTTCCGCTGGCAATAAGCCCATCAGCTACTGAAAGCCCATAAACATAGCCCGAGCAACCTTGATTGAGGTCAATAGAGGCACAAGTAGTGGGTAATCCTACCAAATGTTGAACGATACAAGCTGTTGTAGGTAACAGGTAATCAGGAGTTTGAGTACATAATATTAAAAAATCTATTTTTGATTTTTCAATATTATGTTCGGTAAGTAATTTTTCAACAGCTTTTGTAGCAATATCCGAAGTAAATTGATTTTCGTGAGTTACGTAACGTTGTTTTACGCCAATTTTATTTAGAATTTTTTGGCTACTCCATTCAGGAAATCGTAAAACAATATTGTCATTAGTAATGATGTTATCAGGAAAATAAGTACTTATTGCTTTAATAAAGCTCATAGTTTACAACGCTCGTTAAATATGTTAAAAAATTAGTTATTTTACTCATTAAAGGTCACAAATGTACAAATATTTTGATAAATTAAAAAATACTCAATATAATCCTCATAAAAAACAGACTTGTCTTCTTCAAAAAAGACAAGTCTGTTTAAAAATAATATAATATACTGTTAATCAATAATATCAAATCCAGTATAAGGACGTAAAACTTCTGGAATAACAATCCCTTCAGGAGTTTGGTAATTTTCCAAAATACCAGCTAATACTCGGGGTAGAGCCAAAGAGCTTCCGTTAAGGGTATGAGCCAACTGACTTTTTCCTTCAGTGTCTTTATATCTCAATTTCAAACGATTGGCTTGAAAAGTTTCAAAGTTAGACACAGAGCTAATTTCCAACCATTTTTCTTGAGCTGTGGAATAAACTTCAAAGTCATAGGTTAGGGCAGAGGTAAACCCTAAATCGCCACCACACAGACGCAAAATTCTGTAAGGCAATTTCAGCTCGTTCAAAATTGATTTGACGTGTTCAACCATACCCTCCAAAGCTTGGTAAGAATTTTCAGGATGCTCCACTCGCACAATTTCAACCTTATCAAATTGGTGGAGTCGGTTTAGGCCGCGAACGTGTGCACCATAGCTCCCTGCTTCTCTTCTAAAACAAGGCGTGTATGCGGTATAGCATATCGGAAAATCTTTTTCAGAGAGTAAAACATCTCTAAAAAAGTTGGTCACAGGCACTTCGGCGGTAGGGATTAAGTACAAATCATCAGCAGTTACGTGATACATTTGTCCTTCTTTATCAGGAAGTTGCCCTGTTCCGTAACCTGAGGCTTCGTTTACCACGTGAGGCACTTGTACTTCTTGATACCCTGCTTGGGTGTTTTTATCTAAAAAATAAGCAATCAAAGCTCTTTGTAATTTTGCTCCCTTGCCTTTGTAAACAGGAAAACCAGCTCCAGTAATTTTAACACCCAATTCAAAGTCTATAATATCATATTTTTTAGCCAATTCCCAATGCGGAAGGGCTTCGGAATGCAGTTGAGGAACAGCTCCTGCTTTGAAAACCTCTTCATTGTCGGTTTCAGAAGTTCCATTAGGCACAATGTCATTGGGTACGTTAGGGATACGATACAAGAATTCATTAAGTGATGCGGTAGTCTGTGCTAGTAATTCCGAAAGTTCTTTTGATTTTTCTTTCAAATCTCCCGTTTTTTCTTTGAGCACATTTGCTTGAGCAGCATTTCCAGATTTGAACAAATTTCCGATTTCTTTAGAAATGGCATTTGATTCGGCAAGGATATTATCCAATTCAGCTTGAGTGGCTCGTCGTTTCTCATCAAGAGTGATTACTTGATCAATAATATCTAATTCTTTGAAATTCCGTTTTTTAAGTCCTTCAATGACCTTTTGTCTATTTTCGCGAATGTAACTAAGTGGTAACATATTTATTTCCTTTAAAGCACAAAAATAAACTAAATTACTGAATTTCTACTTCAAAAGAGAGCAAAATGTTAAGTATATATTTACATTTTAAAATTACAAGGTTAAGAATTTTATAAGCAAAATGCTGAAAAATAGGGACTATTCTGTGTTGTGCGGAAAGGCAAATATACGTAATTTTGCGTTTTCAAAGAAATTTTAGAAAAATGAAAAGAGTAGTGGTGGGACTAAGTGGGGGAGTGGATAGCAGTGTAGCTGCTTATCTGCTTAAAAATCAAGGGTATGAAGTTATCGGGCTATTTATGAAAAATTGGCACGATGATTCTGTAACCATATCCAATGAATGTCCTTGGCTTGAAGACAGTAACGATGCATTGTTAGTGGCTGAAAAATTAGGTATTCCATTCCAAACCATTGACTTAAGTAAACAATACAAGGAGCGTATTGTTGATTATATGTTTAATGAATATGAACAGGGCAGAACCCCAAACCCCGACGTGCTTTGCAATCGTGAGATTAAGTTTGATGTTTTTTTGAAAATTGCTCTCAGTTTAGGAGCCGATTACGTAGCAACAGGGCATTATTGTCGTAAGGAAACCTATCAGAAAGGCGGAGAAACCTTCTATCGATTACTCTCGGGAAAAGATACTAATAAAGATCAATCCTATTTTTTGTGCCAACTTACTCAACATCAACTAGGTAAGTCTTTGTTTCCGATAGGTGAATTACAGAAATCAGAGGTTAGAGCCATTGCAGCAGAACAAGGATTGGTTACAGCAGAGAAAAAGGATTCGCAAGGGCTTTGCTTTATAGGAAAAGTAAGACTACCCGAATTTTTACAACAAAAATTACAGCCCAAAGAAGGGCAAATCATTGAAATTCCCCGAGATTGGAAAGGATACGAAACTACAGAGCCTTTTTTTGAAAATCAACAGCAGCAACTCAAATATTTTTCTGAGAAAAAGAAATACCAAACCTCTGATGGTAAAGTAGTTGGAAAACACCAAGGAGCTCATTTTTTTACTATTGGGCAACGAAAAGGATTACAAGTTGGTGGAACTCCTGAACCTTTATTTGTTATTCAAACTGATGTTAATCAGAATATTATCTATGTAGGACAGGGCAATACACATCCTGGACTTTTCAGAAAAGCATTACTAATCAAAGACAATGAAATTCATTGGACTAATCCTTTTAAAGTTTTACAAAATGGTGAATCGGCAACTTATTGGGTGCGTATCCGTTACCGACAACCATTACAAAAAGCCAACCTATATAAAACTTCTGAAGGTTTGTACATCTGCTTCGAAAAATCACAAAGCGCTATCACCGAAGGGCAGTTTGCTGTTTGGTACAACGAAGATGAACTTATAGGAAGTGGAGTGATTTCATAGTTTTATCTGTTTCATAAAATACTTGTAGATAGTTTAATATCTTACAAGTTGAAATCTCTATTTTACATAATATAAATTATAGTTCAAATTATAGTTCAAAATTATAGACGAAATTAAGTAAAGATTAAGGAATTTAATATTTACTTAATATGTCACGATTAGATAATTTTTTAGCATTAGGCTTTGATTTTTTTCTTACCAAAAAAGGAAAAGAATCTGGCATTTTAAACGATAATCTTAGTAAGAAAGATTACTTAAAAACAGCGCTTTGCGTCCCTCTTGATATTAGTAAGAAATTTGTACGCACCCAGAGTCAAGAATTTTCCGTTTTAATGGACAATATGCGTACGTATTCTGGTCGCGTTATTGCTTCTGACAAGGATTATGAGCGCGGTTATACTTCGACTTGTTTATGTGGTCGTAAACGCGTTGATTCCGATTTATCGGATTCTTCAGTGCCTGTGGTTCGTGGTAAAGAATCTCAAAAGGTTTATTATTCTGGACTAATGAAGTGCGGTTCTGTCTGGCGCTGCCCTGTTTGTTCGTTTAAAATAACGCAACGCCGTCAACTTGAGGTTTTTGAACTTTCTAATAAATGGTTAAATCTTCACGAAAAAACAACGGGTAAAAAAGGTCGCCTCTCGTTTATCACATTGACTTTAAGGCACTCAAAATCAGATTTATTAGATGTTTTGCTTAAACGTTTATCTGAGGAATTTAGGAAATTTCAAAAAACATCGGTTTACAAGCGTATTGAGGAAGAAAATAATATCCGTGGATTTGTCAAAACATTAGAAATCAAGTATTCGTTTGAAAATGGTTGGCATCCTCATTTACATTTATTGTATTTCCATACGCAGGAGGAAACACACAAATTTCATAAAGAATTTGTAAAGGCTTGGTGTAAGCGTAAAAAAATCAGTGCATCACTAAATGCACAATGTGCTAAAGATGTTTATACGGAAAAAGGTATCGTTGATTATGTAACCAAATGGGATATGTCTAAAGAGATGACACAAGGTCATCATAAGATTAACCCAAATGAGAATAAGCGTTTTACCCCTTTTTTAATGCTTCGTTTGCTTACTGAAAATAATTTCAAAAATACGGATGCTGACCGAAATTTTAAAAGGAATTTGGAGGGGCTATTTTACGAGTATTCCAGATATACCAAGGGCAAACATTTGATAAATATTTCTAAGAATTTAAAGCGTGAAATGAAATTGTATGAGGAGCTTTTAAATATTGAAATTAAGAGTGATGCAGAAATTTTAGAGGACGAAAAAATTGACAAGGTAGAGTTTAAAATTAGCTCGAATTTGTTTAATAAAATTGTTTTTAAGGGGGCTACTTCCCTCCTATTGGTTGCTTATGAAAATGAGGGTTTAAATGGCGTTATTGACTTGCTTAATTTACTGAAAGTGAATAACAAAAAAAATCATCAGTTATTGTATTGTAAACGTAGAAAATTATTATATCAAAAGTTATTACTATGAAACGAAAACCAATGAAAATCTGTGAAAATTGCCGATACTCTCAGTTTACGGATGTTGACCCTTTTCATTTGTCTATGGATTGTAAATTACGTAAAATGTTGGTTTTTACGCATTCGTATTGCGGTGATTATCAACCTAAAAAAACAGACAGACCTAAAGAGAAAAATACAAATGATAAAGATGTACAATTAAGTTTATTTTGATTATGGAAGCGACAATAAAAGACACGAAATTATTACAAATCAAGGACATTCAGGAAATTCTGGATTGTACTAAACATACGGCTATGCGTTTACGTATTGAGATTGCCCAGCATTTTAGTTTGGAAAAAAGCAATCACGTAACTTATAGACATTTAAGAAAGTATTTGAATTTATAAACTAAAACAATTAACGAATGTATTACGCTCACGTTGTTAATGGTACTGACACTCATATTTTGAATGTAGATGATACTGGGGTTTTACGCATTCCTTTTATGAATTATCAAGGCGAATTACATACGAATTGTTTATACATTCATTGTCAGTTTAACCAATTCACTAAGATTGTTGCTTATGATGCTCTAGGTTTATTTGCATCGGACAATCAGCTTACAGATGTTATTGCACCATTTGCTGAAGTAGTGAATGTGGATAATAACCAACTTACGCAGCTTTTGTATTTTAATAGAGCTAAAGAGATTTCTTGTTCTTTCAATAAGATAAAAAAACTATACGCTGAAAGTGCTCAGCGTATAGTTGCCTCAAGTAATAATATTGTTTTCTTGTTTGCTCCGTTGGTTACGTATTTGGTCGCAAAAAATAATCCTCTGGAGCATTTGACTACGCCTGAGGCTTTGACTATTTACATTGACCAAATGAACCGCAATAATATTTATGCTCCTAAACTTATAGATTTATATGTATCGGCTAACGACTACAATTTTGCGTAAAAAAAAGTATAAAAAAGTTTGTTTAAGTCGGTATTTTAAAAAGGCTGTTTTTGTAATTCTTACGTTTGCTGTGTTAAATAGTTTGTTTAAAAATTAAATATTTATTGTATGAGAAATCGAAATCAGAATCAAGGCGGTTTAGAGCCTAATTGGTGGTATGTGGTAGCTGCGCTTGTTGTGGGTTTAATTATTCCAGATAATATGAACCCTGTAGGTATGTTGTTAGGTAAGTTTAACAGCAAAAAAGAGGAAGAAAAGAAATAGGACTTGCGGACAATGTCCGCAGTCTTTAATCTTAAAATGATTGATTATGACTGCAATTCCGAGTAATACAAATCAAGTTAATCATAGGCGTTTAATTATTGATGTTAAGGGTAAAGGGCAACACGGAACGCTTAACGATATGGTTATCCCCAATAGTGATTTTGCTGTTGGTAAAAACATTTTTGAGTTTTCGCTTCCAGAGGGTGTAAATTACATTGATGTAGATAGGTTTTTTCTTCCTAAGGAATCATCTATGAATTTTAAGTTTAAAGGTTTTAAACTGGTACACGTAAATTCAATGGGTAAATCGGTTGTTTTGATTGATGTTTTAAATCTTGCAGAAAATGAGTTTTCTATTTTTGATGATTTAAGTGTTTATGCAAGGTCTGGTAATTTTACTAATTATCCTAAAAAAGGGATTAACTTAGGTTTTTTCAGGATTAAGCGAGGCGACCGTATTTTTATTGAAATTGATGTTTTAAATGCTAATCTTACTGAAAATAAAGTTTTTTCTTTTATCAGTTCTTGTGATACTTCTTTAGTACCGCATTATGATTTGCATCGTTTTTATTTTTTGTCGAAAGGTGAAAAACATACTTTGAAACGTAAGGATTTTGACATTATTATATCAGAGTCTCGTACTAATACTTTAAAAGTAAATGATTTTGATGTTGTTCTTCCTTCTTTTTCTTCATCTAGTTCTTTTGGACAAGTTTTAAACTCGGATGTTTACCTTTCTTGCGGTAATGAAAATTTTGTTTTTGAGGGAGTTTCTGATGAATCACCTACTTTTTTTGTTGCTAAAAAACAAGTACACAATGCTGATACGTTCTATTTGATGCAGGAGTACGTAAAACGTGCTAAAAATGTGCTAATGGAAAAAAGTAAAACCGATTATGCAAATACCATATTTAAGCAGTTGTATGGAAAGATGCCTACTTTGGATAAGCTAAATAGTGCTATTGAGCTTTATTCTCAGTTGAATTTGAATGATAGAAACTTCGGACACGAGGATTTCTACGAAATACCAGAATATGTTGAACCTAATAATTTAATTTCTTAGTTATGCGATTTGATTGGAATGTTTTAATACCTAAGGGTTTAGACACTATAAGCTCTCTTTGGGGGCAACCTGCTAATCATTATCACGTTGTACCTCCTACTGAACAAAAGAGTTCAGATAGTAACAATATGATACTATACTCAGTCTTTGGACTTTCTTTTATAGTAGTTTTAGTTTTGATTTTTTCAATGTTTAAAAGTAGTAGTAACAATAATAAAAGATAGTTATGTCAAGAAATAATTATAATAGAAATTATGCTCCTGTACCTTTTGTACAGCCTGAGCCTGTTTATTATTCTGCTGGATATTCGCATCCTAATTATGCTTATCCGCAACGACAACCACAATATCCGCAACCACAATATTCGCAAGGACAATCCCAGCAACCTTATAAAAAGAAAAGTGGAGCAAAGGAAGTTCAAGGTGTAACTCGTGAAGGTAAAGAATACTTTGGTATTTCGGCTTGGTTTGTTTCCAAAAATGCGGGGTTAGTAAAAATAAATGCTTTTGAAAATTCAAAATCTACCCATTTTACTACTCAGCGTGGACGTGAAGGGGTTTCTTTGATGTTTGAGGTTGTTTATAGAGATTCAGGAATTAAGCGTTTAGAGGTTGCTACGTATTTCTTTGATACTGGTAAGGCTTTTTTAAAGGATTTAGGCATCATTGTATCTACTAAAGCCTCTAATGGCGGTTATGCAGGTTTCTTTAAACCTAAAAAATAGATTGTTTAATTTTTAATACGTAATATTATGTTTTTAGTAAAATTGCTTGGCATTGTAAAGACCATTCAGGATGTTTTGGCTGTGATTACTCCAGCGTTGGAGCTCTTGGTTAAAAGAGATATGAACGGCGACGGCAAAATCGGTTAAGGTTTTTGGTTGGTTTAGTTTTTAAAAGGAAGTATGGAAATTCTGTGCTTCCTTTTTTTGAATAATTTTTAATTTTTTAATTTGAAATATTATGTTTTTGATATTGTTTTTATTGTTTTCTGCGATTGTTTATTTAGTAAATCAGTCGAAAAAGATAGATGAGGGTTTTGTTGCTTCCGATGAGCAAAAAGAGCCTTATTATGATTTTCCTTGTTGTGTAACTAAGGATTACGTTCGCCCTTCACATGTGCCTAATGGGGATACATCGGGCGGTCCTACCGATACGCCCGATGTTCCTGATGCTGATAGTGGCGGTTCTGATAGTGGTTCATCTGGAGGAGCTTCGCAAGGTTCTGATGATAGCGGTTCATCTGGAGGAACTTCCCAAGGTTCAGAATCTGATGATAGTGCAGATAGTTCTGTTAGTAATTTCTTTAATTCTATGAATTTAGAGCGTTTCGGAAATTCGCCTTTTGTTGTTACACGTAGTTACATTAGTTTTAATTATTTTAATGTTTTAAAGCGTAAAATGGTAAAGCATATTACTAATTTTGAGGGCTTTAAATTGCCTCATAATTTGGAATATTATAACCAGCAATTGGCTACTTTGTTGCGTACTTCTTTGCGTATGTTTCAGTATAATATAGATGATAGTTCTGTTGAAGAATTTACTGCAGATTATTCCAGTGTTCCACTTTTGAAGATTATTCAAAACAATTCTTCTGGTTTTGCTTTGCATATGAACCCTCAATCTACCCCTTTATTTTTGACTTCTTCTTATTCACAAAATTTTTATGAATTAGATTTACTTCGTCAAGGTAGATATGTTGCTATTATGGGCTTTCATACACCATTTTCTGGTGCTCCTTCAGATGGTTTGGTTTTTGAACCAAAAGTAACAAGTTCTGGTTCTGCTTATTTCTTATCACTTATAGGTTTCACCGATGAGCAGGAAGCCATAAAATTTGTTGAAATAATGGCTAATTTCACCAAAGAAGCCAGCGAATATGAAACTGCTTCATCATCAGATGAGGGTTATTCAGGGCATACGGAAGACCCACAAGGTTACGCAACAATGGGTATGTAATTTTATAACATTTATTTAAATTTTTTATGAATACGAATAATAATACACCTACGAAAAAAAAGAAAAAGAATAAGAAAAAGGGTAATAAAATCGTTATCCTGCTTTTGGTTGTTTTGGCTTTATTGTTTTTTATTTTTAACAGAGAAAAGAAAATAAAGGAGGATAAGCCAGATTTGAATGTTCCTAATGGTTCTGGTTCAAGCTCTGGAAGTTCAAATTCTGGAGTGGTTGGTTCTTCTGGTTCTAAGTCTTTAATTTCTTCAAGTCTTTTATCCGATACATTGAGACTTGACACATTAGGTATTTTTGAAACTGTTTATTCTATTAAAAGGGAATTGAAACAATTTTCTGATTTACAATTAGAGCACGATTTAAATTATTATAATGTTGAATTGGCTAAGATGTTAGGTAATTCTTCTTATAGATTTTCTTATGACGAGGGACAAAAAGTTAAGTATTTTAATGAATATTTGTCAGGAAATTATAAATTTTATTTATCAGAAATGGGAGTTCGTTCTTCGGAATCTCTTAATTTGGAATTAGGTACTCCAATTATCATTACTGAAGTTCCTTTTTTTACTTCAAAATTGGTGTGTTTGGGAATTTTAATTGATTCTTATGATAAATCAGGTTTGCCTGTTTATTATTGTTTGAATTTGAATCGTACTTTTGTTCGTTTATCAGAAAATAAAGTTTTTGTTTCTTATACTACAAATAGAGAAAGTCCTTATAAAACAAAAAGAATTTTTGAAATTGAATTTGAAACTAAGGCTCAAGCACAGAATTTAACAAGGTTTTTATCTCAATTCTTATAATATGATAGGCAAACATATTTTTGTTTTAGTTTGCTTTTGTTTTGTATTGTTTTTGGTGCTTTTCTTTCAAGCAAAGAAAGGCATCAAGGACAATAATCAAAATAGTAGGCAAACATCAAACGGCGGTAGGATTTATACTAATGTAATGCGTTAATTATGAAAAAGTTTTATACAGATAATTTTATCTATTTCGTGGCTTTATTGATTTACTTTTTGATTGTTTTTTTAATTTGTTATTTCAGATTTAAGGATAAATATAATGCTGAATTTTTCAAAAAAGTTTATTATAAAGTGCTTAATGATTTCATCTGGGATTTTAAAAATAAGTTTGAGAAAGCTGCGCCTAAGATTTATAAGAATGGTAAGCGAGTAGCTTATATTAAAGGTAAAAGAGGTTATTAAATTGATTAGTTATGAGTTTATTAAGTTTAGGTATAAGTATAGGGCTTTCGTTTGTTAATGGTATTGTTGAGAATGAAAAAGACCGCAAAAAAAGACAAGCATTAAGGCAAATGCACGATGATTACTATAAACAATATGATTCTTCTTTGTCTAATCATTTGAAAAATAATGAAAAAACGATATATTTAAAGGCTAAGACAATGTATTATAATGAAATGGCTGAGGATGTTTCAGGTGCTTTTTTCAGTGTTTTTTTTCAGTATTTTTTGTTTTTCTTGGCTTTTTGTTTAGTTTTGTATCAAATCAATCGTAAAAATTAAATTATGAAACATTTATCTTTATTTTTCGTTTTTTTGTTTTTGTTATTAGGTTGCAAAAAGGATGAGGAGCAACCGCATATAAAAAACCTTTCAGGCACGATTTGGGTTTCTCAGGATTTAAAAAATGATAATATTTCTGGTCAAGCTATTTTTGTTTTTGGAGTTGACAGGGTTTCTTATCTTATTAACTCTGATGATGCTTCAATTAGTCGTATAGAAGTGGATTATTCTTTTGCTTATAAGCAGGAAACAAACAAGGTTACTTTGTATGGTAAGGCTTCAGCGTTGGATATGATTTTGCATAATAGTGATGGCGATGTTTTAAAGATTAAGGACAATCCTCAAGCGGTTAATCGTTTTGCTGGAGCTCTTGAGTTTTTTGAACCTTTTTTTGATTTGAATAATGTTATTTTTGAAGTTTTAGATGAAAATACTATAAGGTTTGAGGACGGCACTATTTTTAAAAAACAATCTTATGTACCAGCTCCTAAATTGACATATGTAGATGTTTTCTTCTATAATCAAAGTAATAACCCTTATTCATTGTATCTTGACAATAAGGTTTATAATATTTTAGGCGACCAGGTTAAGAGTGTAAAAGTTTTAAAAGGTAAGTCTTATTCTTGGAACGTTGAACAGGAACTCGGTTATTTGCTTTATCCGACAAAGAAATCTGGTACTTTTATAGCATCGCAGGGTTTAAAGGTTTACTTTCCATAACTACAAAAAAGTATAAAAAAGTTTGTAAAGGTTCGTATTTGTTACGAGCCTTTTTTTTTGCATTTACATTTGGGCAAATAAAAAACGTTATGAATTTTAAATTATTATTTTGGTTAACTACATTATTCGCTGTTATTATGTTGTTATTTAAGTATTTAAAACTTGGATTGATTAAAGTTTTCTCGAAAAACATCACGCCTAATTTCAAATGGGGTGAATTTATTTCAAAGGATGGCGTGGCTATTCCTGAGAGTTTGAAACCTAATGTTATTGAGGTTTGTAAGAATTTGGAAATTATCCGTAAGGAAGTGGGTAATAAACCTATTAAGGTGCATTCTGGTTTTAGAAGTTTTAAACATAATGCTGAAGTTGGCGGTCGGATGAATTCCTACCATTTACAGGGTAAAGCTGCTGATATTTCGGTTAAGGGTATGACTTCTAAAGAATTGTATGATACGATTATCCGCTTAATGGATGAGGGCAAAATCAAAGCAGGGGGCGTTGGTTTGTATGCCACATTTGTACATTACGATATTAGAGGTTCTAAGGTAACATTTAAAGGTTAAGTTATGTCGTTTATCTTACGGATGTTAGGTTTTTTGTTTTTGGTTTCTGTTTTGGTTGAACAAATTAAAGATTTGAAAAAAGATGAAAAAAAAGAAGTTTGATTTTAGTAAGGTTTTGGAATTCTTAAAGAAGTACCAGCATTATTTTATGGCTTCGGCTTTTATTTTGTTTGTGTATCTGATAGTAAAATCTTTGTTTTTTGGCAAAAAAGATAAGCCAAATACAGATGTTAAAGATGCTCCACCGGTGGATACGAAAGGAAGTAAGATGACTATCGTTGAAGCAAGGGCAAAATCTGAACGGCTTTTATTAGCGATGAATTCACCTGCAGGAACTGATGAGGACGAAATACAACGCGTTTTGCGTGGTATTAGCAAGTCGGATTACAATATGATATACGAAGCCTTTGGTTTGCGTTCTTATAATCGTATTTTGGGTGAATCTGCTCTATTTAGTTTTCTCGGTGTGGATTTAGATTTAACCCAATGGTTAATGCACGAGTTATCCGCTTCAGAAATGAACGAATTACGGCTTTTAAATCCGAATTTACCCATATAGTATTTTAGTTGTTTTGTTGATTTTTGCCCCCTCATTTTAAAAGGATTTGAGGGGGTTTTTTAAAGTTTTAGGTTATGAAATTATTTGCTACTATTTTAAGGAAATTGAAGTTAAAAAAAGTGTCTATTTTTGTATTGTTGATTTTTTTTTATCCATTGCTCTTTGGTTTGGGTTGTATATTATTATTAACATTGTCATTCTGGTTAACTTGGAGGTTGGTAAAATACAAGTATAGGTTATGAAAGGCAAAAACAATGATTTTTCGATGAGTTTTTACTATAATGGACAATTGCGTTTATTTTTGAAATACGTTCATAACACTAATCGGGCTGTTCAATGGGTAAACGCAAAAGGCATTCCTTGGGATTATTACATCATTTATGAAAGAAGAACGGAACGTAAACTTGAAACGGTTACAAATAATTATGCAACTCCGAGATATTCCGTTACATTTGTAAACAACGGCATTAGAAGTCTGCATTTATCTTCTGTTTATGATGTTAATCAAGCTGTCGAATGGGCGATAAATAAAGGGATTATGTTTGATTACTTCAATGTTTACGATTATATAACCAGGGAGTTTATAGAGCGTGTTTATGTTTAGAAAAGTAATTTTTGTGTTTATTTTGCTTCTGGATATTAAATGTCAAGCTTTTTTTTTGCTATTCCCTGCCCTATTTATCAATGAAAAACACTAAATTACTATCTGTCTTTTTTTTATTTCTTCATCTCACAGCAAAAAAATCAGACTAAATTACTATCTGTCTTTTTTTTATTATCTTTGTGCATTATTAACGGTAAGATATTTAGCTATGAGAACGATTACTTTACAAATACCTGATAATTTTAGTTTTGATAAATTAGAAGATTTTGCTAAACGTTTTGATTTGAAAATTGTTTCTTTTGATGATGATTTTGATTTTCATTATGAAAGGGTAAAGCAAGGGATGAATGAAGTAAAAGAAGGGTTATTAGTATCCAATGATGAAGTAATGAAAAATATTTCAGATTTGTTATGCCGAGATTAGTTGTTTGGACTCGTATAGCTGAAAATGAGTTATACAATTCTTTGGATTATTGGATGAAGCATAATAAATCATCTGTTTATTCTAATAAAGTTTTTTCATCGGTACAAGCTAATTTAAAGCTTTTAATAAAAAATCCTTATTTAGGTTCTCCTTTTAGATATGCTGGAGTTAGGCGTTTTACGATAATGAAGCGTTTTTCTCTGTATTATTATTTTGACGATGATTATTTATATATTGTTCATTTTTGGGACAATAGCCGTGATTTAGAAAATTTTTAGTACGAGTACACCGATTGGTGTACTTTTTTATTTTCGTTATTTTCATTATTTTTTGATAATTCCTGTTTTTTATTCAAAAATGTTTTCTATTTTTGTCCTGTGTTTGATGTGTTAAATGAGTTAAAAACCTTAACATTTGAACTTTTTTTAACTTGTACGCACCTAAACGCACTTTTTTAAATGCTCTCTTCTTTTCTTTACTGGTTTCGTTGATATGTTAAGTTAACATTTTCGATTTTACATACTATAAATTATAGTCTTTTTATTTGTCAAAAATAAAACGTGATAATATTAAATGATTTATCACGTTTTGCTGTATTTCTTAAGCTGAATTACGACTAGCATTGATATTACCGAATAATGAGCGAGTTACCATTTTTTCATAAACTTCAACATTTTCTTGTGTATTTGCGTTATCACGAATCATTTTTAAAGCATATTGCTGTATGGTTAGCAATGGTAAAACAATCGTTTCACGAATTTCAATAGATGCTTTTCCACACGATTGATTTTCCATAAGCTCTTTATAGCCAGTTATTTTTAAAAGCATTTGTTTTGAAAGTTCGTATTCATCAAAAATAATCTGCCAAAATTCACCAAATTCAGCATCTTTACGGATATATTCTGTAAGTTTGAAAAACGACTTAGTCATACTCATCATACTGTTTTCTAATAAAGTACGGAAAAATAAAGAACTTTTATAAAGTTGTTTAGCCTCTTCAAATTTTCCTATTTCTTCTAAGTGTTTCAAAGCCGTCCCAACACCATAGAAACCAGGAACATTTTGCTTCATCTGGCTCCAACTGCCTACAAAAGGGATTGCTCTTAAATCACTGAAATTCAATTGCTCTGATTTCCCTCTTTTGCTTGGACGACTCCCTATGTTTGCTTTAGCGTAATACTTCAAAGTACTCATTTTTTCCAAATAAGGTACAAATAACGGATGATTCTTAAAGTCTGTATAAGCCTTATAACTCTCCTCAGCCAATTGAGAAATCAAAGCTTTATCAGCTAAAGTTAATAAAGTGCTCTTATCGTCAAAAACTTGATTATCAATACCTGCACTGAGTAATTGTTCTAAATTATATTGTGATGATTCAATAGTTCCGAAATTAGAGCTAATGGTTTGTCCTTGAATAGTTAACTGTATTTGTTCAGCCTCAATAGCATCGCCCAAAGAGGCATAAAATTGATGGGATTTTCCTCCTCCTCGTGCAGGTGGTCCTCCCCTCCCATCGAAAAATATAACTTTGATACCGTTGTTACGAGCTACCGTAGTAAGCTGCTCCTTAGCTTGATAGATGCTCCAATTCGCCTTTAAATACCCTCCGTCTTTCGTGCCATCAGAAAAACCTAACATAATGGTTTGTATATTATTACGTCTTTCTAAGTGTGCTTTATAGTACGGATTGGTGTAAAGCTCTTCCATTACTTGAGCAGCAACGTTAAGGTCATTGATGGTTTCAAATAGCGGAATTATATCAATATCAGGAAATTCCCAATCACATAAACGAATGAGTGTAAGTAGTTCCAAAACGTTCAACGCTGTCTGATTATTACTGATAATATATCGATTAGCTCCTTTTTCACCATTGTGTAATTGAATGCGCTTTACAGCGTAAACAGATTCTATCGTTTGTTTTGTAATTTCGTCAGAAAAATCGTTCGGATTTAAAATCCCTTGAGCTGTCTTTAATGCGTTTAGTCGTTCTGATATTGACAAGCTATCATAGTTTTGAGGCAAAATTTTTCCTGCAAGACTTTCAGCAATATCGTTCATTACACAATGATGCACACGCGAGTCTTGGCGAATATCAAGGGTTGCAAAATGAAAACCGAAAATATTTACCTTGTGTAATAGGTCATCAATGAGTTCAACAAATAACGATTGATGTTTCTCAACTAAAAGTTGTTTGATTTGTTGTAGGATCTGTTTTAGTTCGGAAAGACTTATGGATTCATCTTTATTCAAATGACTGATTTCATATAACTTAATTTCCAAATCCTCAACTAAAGGTTGAATTCCTTGAAAAGTGATACGTCTTTTGATATTTCTTATATCTCTGTAATAATTTTTTAATACTGTACGTTTTAATCTTTCAGCGACCTTTAGTGTAATCTCGGCAGTTACAAACGGATTGCCATCACGATCACCACCAGGCCAAAAGCCAAGTTGTATAATTTCGTTTTCTAATGGATTGTTTTTAAATATATTATGAAAAATATAATTGTAAATGTTGCTTACCGAATGATAAAAAACATTTTCTAAGTACCAAATCAGACTAACAGCCTCGTCATATGGTGAAGGTTTTTCCTTTTTAAAGAATGCCGTTTTTCCCAGTTGAGCTAACAGCTTCTTTATCAAACCTAAATCATTTTTTTGTATCGCTTGAGATAAATCTGTAATGATGCCTAAAACGGCTCCGGGATAGAATTGTGTGGGATGAGCCGTGAGAACAGGTCGTATTTTGGTATGTTGTAAATAGTTTCGTAAAGCAGCTTCTTTTTCCTGATTTTCAGCTTGTTCCTTAACGTTACGTAGCGTTCCTAAGCCTTCCATATTGTTAACCTGTGAAAAAGCAGCATCTTCAATAGCATCAAATAGAACAACTTGACGCTCAATATATTGAATAAATCTAAAGAGCAAATCGTTTTTCTCTTTTTCTGTGGGATGCTCTACATATCGAGCTATGAAATTATTAACAATTTGAAAGGGAGTCAAGCCTTCATCATAGCCATTTTTGCAAGCTTCACTGAAAAGAGGTAATAATGTACCTGTATTGGAAACTTCATCAAACGGCAAAGTCATAAATATACTATTGTAAATCTGATACTTATTTAACACCTCTTCTTGAAATCGTTCTAATTTGGTCTTTCTTACCATAAACAAACTCTTTATTTATATCAGAAAATTTATATTTTGCAGGTTATAAAAAAATCCTCTGAATTGATATTCAAGAGGATTTTTTGCATTTTTTCTTGAGATTACAATTCTTTAAAAACGGTATGCATCAAACGTTTTTTATCGTTGATGGTTTCCTCTAAAGAAATCATACTTTCCGTGCGAGCCACTCCTTCAATATCGTCAATCATATAAATGATTTCTTTGGCGTGTTTGGTATCACGTGCTCTGATTTTACAGAAAATATTGTATTTTCCTGTGGTAATATGAGCTACAGTAACATAAGGAATGTTGAACAAACGCTCTAGAACGAATTGTGTTTGATGATTTTTTTCAAGAAAAACCCCAACATAAGCCACGAAAGTATATCCTAATTTTTCGTAATCGACAGTGAGTGTAGAACCTTTAATGATGCCTGTATCTTCCATTTTACGTACACGGACGTGCACTGTACCTGCCGAAATATCAAGTTTTTTAGCGATATCGGTAAACGGGGTACGTGTATTGTCGATTAGCATGTCTAAAATCTGATGATCAATTTCATCCAATCTGAATCTTCCCATTTTGACTTGTTTATTAATTTTTATGATTAGGCAAAAAAACAACTTTTTTTTTAATTTTTTGAATTAAATCTGTTTTTTTTGATTTGATAAATTAAATTTTAACATAATTCGCCAGAAAATCGGCTATTTTTTGGGCATCGGGTAAATTTTGTTTTTCAATTCCTTTAGAAAGAGTTCCTTCAATATGTCCGAATTTATCACGCAAATTGCCCTTTTCAGCCACGTAAGGCACAAGAACGATAGTCTGATTTTGTAATTTTTCTTCAAAAAGAATCCCTATATCCGAAGGGATTTCTGATAAATCATCGTAAAGTAAAATATCAAAAAAACACTTATCATTTTCAGGAATGGAAAAATAGGAGTGATAAAATTTGCCTGTTACTTCTTGTTTACAAATATAATTCAAAGCTAAACATAAGGCTTTGAATACATAATATCTTGTTTGTTCACGATTGTAATCATTTTGAAAATGTCCTGCTTCAAACAAAATGGTCGGAACTTGTAAAGAAGTAAACATATCTCCCGTGCAATTGATATTGAAACTATCATCAAATCTACCGATTTGATTTGGAATTTCCTTCTGTAAAGCATCATTGATAAAACCTATGACTTCCATACTTTTTTGTCTTACTGCATTGATTTCTCGCTTTTCATTATAGGAAGGTGCTAAAAAGGAAATAGTAGCTGGAAATTTGCTTTTACCCACACTAAATATGGTACGCTGATCGTGCAAATTAAAACAAAAATCCGGCCTTGAAAGCTCATATGCTTTTTTTAAGCATTTGCTTTCGGGCTGTGCACAATCAAACGCATCTCTGTTCAAATCTATTTCATTAGCATTTACACGGGTGTAAACTTTAGCTCCGTCGGGATTAAGCATCGGAATAAAATAAATACTCAAATGGTGTAAAATTTCAGGCTGATGCTTGAGGTAATTCAATAAATCAAATAAAGCTTTGGTAGTTGTAGATTCATTTCCGTGCATTTGACTCCACATCAAGATTTTCTTTTTACCCTGCCCTATCTGATAAAGCTGAATCGGAATCCCGTTTACTGAATGCCCCAATAGGATAATATTATTAAAATGATATTTTTCTAGAAAAGAAGCTATCATTTCAAAAGTAATATATCTTCCAAACAAAGTGTGTTCTTTATATTCAGAATAACTCATAAAAATGTTTTTACAAAAGTAAACAAAAAATATTTTACAAAAGTAAATTACTATAGATTAACTTTTGTAACCAATTAAATTAGAGGTTCAATCCAAGCCTTATTAAAATAAGTTAATAGATTTTAGTTATTTTTGAAATATAATATATCTATAAATCAATATTATATAGTATTTATGTAAAGTTTTTATTTAATGTGAAAAATCTATTTCAAAACTATTGTTTATTAGAATTTATTGTTTTACATTTGTATATTATTGATTTTATTTCACTAATTTTACAATGGTAAACACTTCCGATTTCTCAAAACGATTACAACTCATTATGGATTATTATGAGTTAACAGCTTCGGCTTTTGCTGATTCATTACAAATACAGCGTTCTAGTATTTCTCATTTACTTTCTGAACGCAACAAACCTAGCCTAGATTTCATCTTAAAATTAGTGGAAACCTACCCAGAAGTAGATATTTTTTGGATAACACAAGGAAAAGGAAGCTTCCCTCCTGCTCCGTTGGAAAAGATAGAAAATTCCTCAAAAGAAAGACCAAAAAGCACTACAAATCAGTATCAAGGAAGTCTATTTGACACCTTTTCCAAAGATAAGGAAGGTACTCCTAATCAAGTTATAAATGCTTTGGAAGAAAACATCCCAGAAAAAATAATAGGTTGTACCAAAAAGCAAATAAAAAAGATTGTTTTTTTCTATGAAAATAATACATTTGAAGTCTATGAAAATCATTGATTTTTTGTAAATTCGCCTTATGAGAGATTTAAAAATAAAATTCACATTTGTAAAAAGCGTATTATTTACATTTGTCATCGTTTTTTTTGTGGGATGTTTTACTCCTGAAAGAAAATGTAGCGATTTTAAAACTGGGCAATTCCATTTTGAAACTGAAATCAATGGAAAAACAGAGGAAACTTTTTTTGTTCGGAAAGATTCTATTGAAATTGATTTTTACAAAGGAAAAGCTGATACTGCTACAATTCGATGGGTAAACGATTGTGAATATATTTTAACTAAATTGAATCCTAAAAACAATCAAGAAAAAAAGCCCATTCATATAAAAATATTAACCACTGATGCCAATGGATATACTTTTGAATTTTCTGTACTTGGCAATGCGAAACAAAAACAACGTGGGTATGCTAAAGTGATAGCTACTCCTCCAACCGACTACAAATAGTTATAAGAAAGTTATGGAGTTAAAAACAATCAACAAAATCATAGCGATACTAATTATTCTGGCAAATTTCTATTTTGTTCCAGCAAGCTACACTACAATTCAAGACGGAGGTGGTGCTATGGGTTTGGGGATTATTATAGTTCCGATTTTATTTTCGATAAATTTACTGATTATACCTGCACTACTAACATTTGTTCGTAAATTCAGCGATAGTCTCCTTTTGTTTGTTGTTTTAATTTTAGGGTTGCTTTGGATATTATTTTGGCTTCATTTATTCAGTTAAATTGATGCCTCAAAGTCATCAAATCCTTTAAATATTATTTTTCTTTAATAATTTCTGCTAGTTTTTCGGTAAGTTGCTTTCGGCTGTAAGGAGCTAACCCTATGGGATAAGTTTTTAACCCTTGGTTTTGATATTGAGAAAACCACTGAAGAAGGGTGTTTTTCATTTTGAACTCGTCTTGATAGGCGATAAATATTCCTGTATTGGTTTGTTGTATGATTTTTGCTGCATCCCAATGCTCAGGGCCTACGGCAAATATAGGGCGTTGGGCTGCCATATATTCAAACAATTTTCCAGGAATAATTCCTTGAGTTTCTTCAGAATCAATTTCCAATAACAAAAGGATTTGTGATTTTTGTTGTAACTCAATTGAATCATTATGAGATATATATCCTAAATTTATTAAATAATTACTTAAATGATATTTTTTGATGTCAGCAATAACATCATCACTTATTTTTCCAGCTAAGCAAAATTGGAAATGACGGGCGAAATCTGTATTTTCTTGAATTAAATCGGATAACACTTTCCAAAGTAACTTCGGATTTCTATCCGATAGTAATGAGCCAATATGTGAAATTAAAAATCGGTCGGAAACCTTAGCTTTAGGTTGATTTTGAACATCATATCCGTTGGTAATGACTGTTATCGGACGATTAGTCAAGCGTTTAAATTCTTCTTGCGTTTTAAAACTGGTAACCACAATTTGGTCTGCCATATTTAAAACTTGTTTTTCCCATTGTTTGTGACGTTTTGCTGCCCAAGACGTTAAACGTAAATCTTTATGATAACCAATGCTCGTCCAAGGGTCGCGAAAATCACTAATCCACTGTATGTTAGGGATTTGTTTTTTTAAATAATACCCTATGAGCTGAACACTATGAGGAGGTGAAGTAGTTATAATGGTTTGAATATCATTATTTTTGATATACTGAGTAAGGTAATTTACAGAAGGTTTTACCCAAAACTTTCTTGCATCAGGAATGAATAAATTGCCTCGAATCCAAAGCATTGTCTTATCTAAAAATCCTACTTTTTTTCGAGGAATAATCCCAGAACTGATTTTTTCTGTTTTCTTTTTTGAAAAAAGAGCTGCTAAACGATAAGGTTCCCAAATCGGGTATCTGATAATTTCAATATCTTTTGGAATATCCTGTCCTATTTCTTGGTCTATTAGTGGATAATTCGCTTTTTCAGGAATAAATACTATGGGTTCAATACCAAAATCACGAAGGTATTTTACAAATTTAAGCCAACGTTGCACTCCTGGTCCACCTGCTGGAGACCAATAATAAGTGATTATGAGTACTTTTTGTTTGGACTTCATACAAACTTTACAAAAAATATCAAGCAATAAATAAAATATTGCTTGATATTTAGCTTATAATTAGGATATTAGTACGCAAAAAGCGGACGATTTTCCATAAATTCATTAACTTTTTCAGCGATAGCCTCTAAAGCCTCGTCATCTTTATGGTTGACAATGGCACTATCAATAAATTCAGCGATTTGCAACATATCTTGCTGCTTTAAACCGCGTGTGGTGATTGCTGAAACCCCTATACGAATACCACTGGTAACAAAAGGAGAACGAGTGTCAAACGGAACCATATTTTTATTTACCGTGATATCTGCTTTACCTAAAGCTTCTTCGGCTTCTTTTCCAGTGATATTTTTATTACGTAAATCAATAAGCATCATATGATTATCTGTTCCTTTAGAGATAATATCATAGCCTTTGCTTACCAAAATTTCGGCTAATTTTTTTGCATTTTTTTGAATTTGAATGGCGTAATGTAAAAAGTCGTCAGATAAACACTCACCGAAAGCAATGGCTTTAGCTGCGATAATGTGTTCTAACGGACCTCCTTGATTTCCTGGAAAAACAGCGCTATCTAATAAAGACGACATCATACGAACTTCTCCCTTTAGGGTTTTTAATCCGAATGGATTTTCAAAATCTTTACCCATCAAAATAAGTCCGCCACGAGGTCCACGTAGTGTTTTGTGCGTAGTGGTAGCCACAATATGACAATGCGGAATAGGATCATTGAGTAACCCTTTGGCAATCAACCCAGCTGGATGTGAAATATCAGCAAAAAGAATAGCGCCTACCTTATCGGCAATTTCACGAAATCTTTTGAAATCAATATCGCGAGAATAAGCTGAAGCTCCAGCAATGATCAGTTGTGGCTTTTCTCTTTCGGCTATTTCTTGTATCTTGTCATAATTCAATCGTCCAGTTTCTTGTTCTACACCATAAAAAACAGGTTGATATAACTTTCCAGAAAAATTAACTGGTGAACCGTGTGTCAGGTGTCCACCGTGCGAAAGGTCAAAACCTAAAATTTTATCACCAGGTTTTAAACAAGCTGCATAAACCGCTGTGTTGGCTTGTGACCCTGAATGTGGCTGTACGTTAGCATACTCAGCACCGAAAAGTGCCTTAGCTCTGTCAATGGCTATTTGTTCAATTTCATCAACTACCTCGCAGCCTCCATAATATCTTCTACCAGGATAACCTTCTGCATATTTGTTAGTTAATATAGAACCTGCCGCTTCCATAACTTGGTCACTAACAAAATTCTCCGATGCAATTAGCTCAATACCGTGTATTTGTCTTTCTTTTTCGTCTTCAATGAGTTCAAAAATTTGCTGGTCACGTTGCATATCAAATTAGATAATTAAAATTAAGTGTCAAAAGTAAGTATTCTGTGTCAGAAAATAAAATTTTTGATATGGCAAAAAACAAAAATTGGATAAAGTACCATTACTTTACCCAATTTGAACTGAATCTCAAAGGTGTGTTTATTGCTTTCTAGCTAACAAAACTGCTCCAGCAACCACTCCAATAACGCCCAAGCCTAAAAATAAATAACCTTGTGTTTTAGCATCTTTATCTTCAGCTTTAAGTTCCAAGTCCGCTATTTCCAGACCTTTAGAGCTTCCATCAATAATTTGATATCCTTTGTATCCTCCGTAAATTCCAGCTACTAATAATACAATTGCAATAATTTTCTTCATACTAAAAATTTTATAATTTTTAGGAAGATAGAAAAAAATATTAAACAATGCAATTTTTTTATATTTTTTATCAAAAATATTTCTATAAAAGCAAAAAACATTTGGAAATGTTTTACTCTTAGTTTGTTCGAGCAAATCCCCCCCTTCTCTACTCTAACTTTGTTTTCTAAGGCATATGTTTATAGTTGATTTATAAAAAATAGATTAACTATCTATTATAATTTTGTCTGTTTATTTTTTAATGATATTTTTGCTGAAAAATTCGGTTATGAAAATAAACTTGGACGATAAAAACCGACAAATTTTAGGTGTCTTACAACAAGATTCTTCCCTATCAGTGAAAGATATAGCGGCTAAAATTGGTTTGTCATTTACCCCTACATACGAACGAATAAAGGCTTTGGAAGAAGCAGGAGTCATTAAAAAATATGTAGCTTTGGTGGATCGTGAAAAAGTAGGGCTTGGCATTGTTGCTATTTGCAATGTACAACTCAAAGAACAATCCAAAAAAGCGCTTTTAGCTTTTGAAAAAGCAGCTTGTTTAGTTCCTGAAATTATTGAAATTATATGTGTTTCAGGTCAATATGATTATATGTTACGCATTGTTTCTACGGATATAAAAAAATACAACGAATTTGTTATGGATGTGATTTCGAGCCTTCCTAATGTGTGGCATTATCATTCGAGCATTATTCTTTCCGAAGTGAAACAAGAAACAGCTTATCATCTGCCTCAAATACAAGAGAATTAGGTAGTTTTATAAAAAAGTATGATAACCATTTTTAACGTCAGGCTAAACGAAGTTGAAGCTTTATGATTATGAGTTTTCATTTTGCTCAAGCTAACGGAAGTTGTGTCTTTTTGACATAATCATACTCTTTTAAAATCAATATTGAAAATTAAAATCGTTTTAAAAGGTCACATAGTAGAGAATGAACAGATTTCATCGCTTGACAGTTACTCAAATAGAAAAACTTACACCAAGTGCCGTAAAAATCAGTTTTCAAATTCCTGAAAATCTTCGAAAAGTGTTTGAATTTGAGGCTGGTAATTACATTACTTTACAAACCACTATTGATAATCAGTTAGTGCGTAGAGCCTACTCCATTTGTTCAGCAATTGATGACGAACAAATTAGTGTAGCGATAAAACGTGTTCCTAATGGTATTTTTTCTACGTATGCCACTACTCAATTAAAAGTGGGTGATCAGCTGGAAGTGATGTCGCCACGAGGAAGTTTTATTTTCTTTCACGATATCTTTGGTAATCAAGATTTGGTGCTTTTTGCTGCTGGAAGTGGTGTAACCCCAATGATGAGCATCATAAAAAGTGCTTTGCGAAAAACCAAAATCAAGGTTGTTTTAGTATATGGCAATCGTTCTATAGAAGAAACGATGTTTTTCGACGAAATAGAAAGCCTTAAGAAAGAATTTTCAGGACGTCTGTTCGTCGAATATCTATTTAGCAGACATTCGTGGAGCAATACGATGTTCCGACGTATCGATGTGCAAATGGTGGATTTTGTACTTAAAAAGTATGCGTATTTAAACTTGGGGCGCTATTACACTTGCGGTCCAGAACAAATGGTTAATGATATCAAAGAATATCTTTTGCAAATAGGTATTTCTCCCTACAAAATATTTACGGAACTTTTTACCGTTTCGCAACAGCAAGCTGAGCCGATTTCTCTTGAAGGGAAAGTAAAAATTCACGCCGTTATTGGTCAGCATATTCTTGATTTTGAATCTGATAAAAATCAATCTTTGTTAGATGCTATTATAAATAATGGTGGAAATGCTCCGTATTCCTGTCAAGGTGGGGTGTGTAGCAGTTGTATAGCTCGTATTTCTGGAGGAACTGCGCAAATGATTAAAAACGAAACACTTACTGAAAAAGAAGTCGCTGCAGGGCTCATACTTACTTGTCAAGCGTTTGCCACCAGTGACGAAATTACGGTTGATTTCAACGACATATAGTAAAAAGATAAAATTAAACTAAAATTTATTTGTCTTAAAATAATTAAGACCTACTACCTTAACGATTTTTTTGTATATTCGCCCCTATGAATACAAATGATATAAATACAGTACGTTTGTTGTTAAATAAGCGCCCGAGAATCAGTATTATCCCTCATAAAAATCCTGATGGCGATGCTATGGGAAGTTGTTTGGGGCTTTATCTGTTTTTAAAAGAGCAAGGGCACGATGTTACTGTGGTTTCACCTAACGATTATCCTGAGAATCTTAAATGGTTACCTGCCTCTGAAAAAGTAATGATTTTTGATTTGAATGCCAGTGAAGTTACCCAACAAATAGCTAATTCGGAACTGATTTTTACTTTAGACTTTAATGCTTTATCAAGAGCCGATGGACTTACGGAACTATTACAGCATTCCAAAGCTGATTTTGTGATGATTGACCATCATCAACAACCCGAAAACTATGCAAAAGTTACTTTTTCCCAGCCTGATGCTAGTTCTACCTGTTCCTTGGTATATGAGTTTATTATTGCTTTGGGGTCAAGAGAGCAACTCAATACTGATATAGCTACTTGTTTATATACTGGATTGATGACCGATACGGGCAATTTTAAGTTTCAAACCACAAAGCCTGATACCTTCCGTATAGCAGCTGATTTGGTGGAACTTGGGGCTCAAAATGCTAAAATAAATACCCTCATATACGATACCAATTCTTTTTCACGACTACAACTGCTTAGCGTTGCACTCAAGAATATGGTCTATTTAAACGATATTGATGTAGCTTACACCTATTTAACTTATAATCAACTCGTTGAATATCAGTTTCAAAAAGGAGACACTGAAGGTTTTGTTAATTATGGTTTGAGCATAAAAGATACCAAAATGGCAGCTTTTTTTATTGAAGAAAAAGAACAAGGCTATGTTAAAATTTCATTTCGTTCCAAAGAAAATACCGATGTCAATGCCTTTGCCAGAGCTTACTTCAACGGAGGTGGGCATATCAATGCTGCAGGTGGGCGCTTCGATGGAACAATTACTGATGCTATAACACATTTTTTGCAAGTACTCCCCCAATTTTTAAAAAATCAGTAAAAAATGAAAAAAAAAATATTTTATTGGGCTTTTGGTGTTTGTTTTTTGTTGCTTGGATGTACTGACCGTCCAGCACGTCGCCCTGTAACGGTTAAAACTAATACTTTTTTGAAAGAATCGGCGAAAAAAAACAAAGAATTACTCAAGGAAGAAGAAAAAGTAATCAATAGTATTATCGCACAAGATACATTGAATACTTACGTAGATTCCGAGCACGGATTTAAATATCATTATATTAGGCAAAACCCTGAAGCGACCTATACGGCAAAGTTTGGCGATATAGTCACCTACACTTATGGAATAACGAATCTTGAAGGGAAAACCATATATGAGATAACCCCAACACCTTTAGTATATTATGTGGATAAAGAAGAACTTTTTTACGGACTACGTACAGCACTTAAAATTTTAAAAGAAAATGAAACAGCACGATTTTTCTTTCCCTCAGAAATAGCCTTTGGGTATCACGGAGATAAAAACAAAATAGGTAGCAATCAGCCTATAATTGTGGAAGTTACTGTTCTAAAAATCGAAAAGGAAGAAAAATCAACATCTGAAAATCAACAATAATAAAAAGAGTAATTTTAATTTGTATTATATGAAAAAAATGAACTTTATGATGCTTCTATTGGCATCGGTATCGTTTTTAAGTTGCAAAACTGCCAAATATCCTGAACTGGGAGAAGGTTTATTTGCTGACATTCAGACTTCTAAAGGAGATATTGTAGTGAAATTACACTACAAAGAAACCCCCGTTACTGTTGCTAACTTTGTAACTTTAGCAGAGGGTAAAAACAAACACGTTACTGAGGAATATAAAGGAAAACCTTATTATGACGGAACTATATTTCATCGTGTAATTAGCGGATTTATGATTCAAGGTGGAGACCCCACAGGAACTGGAATGGGAAGCCCTGGTTATCGTTTTGATGATGAAATTGTAGAAAGTTTAAAACACAACAAAAAAGGAATTCTTTCTATGGCAAATGCAGGTCCCGCCACTAACGGAAGTCAGTTTTTTATCACTCACGTACCAACGCCTTTTTTAGATGGCAGACACACCGTTTTTGGAGAAACCGTATTAGGTGATGCCGTGATTGATTCTATTGCAAATGTTAAAACAGGGGCTAATGACCGTCCAGAACAAGCCGTAACGATTAAGAAAATTGATATTATTCGTAACGGAAATGAGGCAATAGAATTTGATGCTGTAAAAGTTTTCGATAATTATGTAGCGGAAAGAAACAGAAAAGAGCAAGAAATGGAAATTAAAACAAAAGCTCAGTCTGAAAAATTCTTATCAGAGATAAAAGTTCAAGAGAGTCAAGCCAAAGTATTGCCTTCAGGAGTTAAAATTTTTATGCTTAATGAGGGTAACGGAGAAAAACCTAATAACACCCAAGAAGTGTTGGTAAACTATGCGGGATATCTCACCAATGGTACTTTGTTTGATTCGAATATTAAACTAGTGAATGAACTTTACGGAAAATACGATATAAAACGAGAGGAAATGGAAGGGTATAAACCTTTTCCGATGCCTTATCATACATCGGCAAACCTTATTCCTGGGTTTAAAGAAGGATTACTTACTTTGAAAGTGGGTGATAAAGCTCGCGTATTTATTCCGTCGGCTTTGGCTTATGGGGAAAGAGGAGCAGGAGATGTGATACCACCCAATAGCGATCTTATTTTCGATATCGAAATTGTGGATATTGTCCAATAAAAAATTATAAAACTAAAAAACGCCTTTTAAAGGCGTTTTTTAGTTTTTTGCATTTACAAAAATCTGTTTTATCCGAAGCAAATTCTGTCTAAAACAGCTAACAATTCGTACATCTGTGGTGTACCTTTACTGCGATTAAATCTTCCAAAGAAATACAAAATGAACCAAATAATTACCATAATTCCCATTATCATCAAATCTAAATAATAGCTTTCTTTCAGAATGTAATGTGAATAGGCTGTAACACAAAAGAAAAGAAAAATACCTGCGACAACAAAATGCAGGAACATAAATAATGTCCATAGTGTAGGGTCAGGACCAAATAAAGCACGGATAAGTGTACCTCCATTCTCGTGAGGCTCAAACTCCAAGTGAAGATGTGGAGAATAAAATTTACGCCGTTGTTTGTGCAGGTAAATCCAAAGATGTTTATCGGAAATGGTAAACTCGTAATCATTTTTCAATTCTGATTTTAAAAATTTTACCCTTTCAAGAAGTTCTTCGGGCGTTTTTGAACTTTCTCTGCGAAAACGCGGTCGCAAAGGAATGCTCTTGTCTAAATTTTTCATTAGTTGCTATTGTTATGGTTTAACTATAAAAAGTATGATGATAATTCTTAGGTTAGGCTTCGACTTTGCTCAACCTGACAGAAAAACCGTTTGAATCACTTTTAAATATTGATTCATTTTTTCATCTTTTTTGAAAAAACATTATCCTTGAACTTGACTTAATCTTTAAAAATGAGTTTCATTTTTCATATCCCCTTACAACATCAATCGAGCATTTCGTTATCCTTTCCAGCTCGGTTCTTCATATAGGAATACAAGAGATACGCAAGTAGAGCAAGTACTACAAAAGGAAGCAGGTTACCTATAAAAAGTCCGATTTCATAAGAACTATCTGGAGCTTCGGCAATTTGCTTTTTAATTTCCTCCAAATGCTGTTCTTGCTTTGGGTTTTGTAATAAAAGTATCATCGATTTTTGAATTTTGCTAACATTTGTTTGGTTTGTTGAGAAAGTACGAGTTTTCCTGAGATTTCGGCATTCTTTGGAAGCTCTTGTATCCAGTGTTCGGTGTGTTGCCAAGTGATGCGTTTCATCTCGGAAAGTGCTACTGGATTGGATTGTAACAGTTTTTCTAAGAAATGTCCGATAGCTTCGTCCATTTCTTTACTATTTTCAAACACCCTTGCGTAAAGTCCTTTTTGTTGAGCCCAATAGGCGTTCTTCCATTGGTCTGGAGCCATAAAAAGCTCATTAAGTGCGGCTTGTCCAGCCTTTCTGAAGATTACGGGAGCAATCACGAAAGGACCTATACCCAGCGAAAGTTCTGATAAACGAATGGTGGCTGCCTCAACCGCGAACACATAGTCACACGCTGCGATAAGCCCCACACCTCCGCCAACAGCTTTGCCTTGTACACGCCCAATGATGAGTTTTTTACATTCACGCATCGCTAAAAAAAGATTAGCGAAGCCATTAAAAAACCGATTTCCCTCAGCTTCAGTTTCTATTGCTAACAATTCATCGAACGAAGCTCCTGCACAGAAAGCTCTGTCGCCTTCGCTTTTGAGCAAGATGATAGCAACTTCAGGATTGTTGGAAAGTACGTTTAACTCTTGAGCAAGTCGCTCCAAAAGTTCCAACGGAAAAGAATTCGCATTGGGATGCCCAAACTCAATGGTGGCAACTTTATTTTCGATTTTAGTATATAAAGAGCCGTTTTGTCTGTCTGTTGTCATAATGAAATAAAGTTTTCTCCAAAGATAGCTTAAATTCGATTAGTAGGTGCCATTTTTGAGGAAAGTTTTTTTATTTTCTTTCTTCAAAAATTTATTTCTTTATAATCCGTAGAATGAAATGTACATTTTTTGTAGGTTTCATCATCAAATAAAAGGTATATAAAAAATAAAACCACGGCAATTTAACTGCTCAAAAAGGGGGGGCTGTTGTATCTGAGGTGAGATTTTTGAAGAATCCGAACATTTGTTTTATAAATTTGTGACATAAAAAAAGTACTTGGAGATTGAGTATAGCATTCTAATTTAATTTTTCGAAATGGTTTTAAAAAGAAGAATAAATCGTACCTTTGCATAGTTGGTTTTTTCCCGACCAAATCAAATGTAATCATAATTTATTTTTAATATATGGAACTAAGTAAATATATCGACCACACCCTTTTAAAAGCAACTGCTACCGTTTCAGAAATAGAAACCCTTTGTAAAGAAGCCATTACTCACGATTTCTTTTCTGTTTGTGTAAATAGCGGATACGTTTCTTACGCTAAAGATTTTTTAAAAGAAACGGACATAAAAGTATGTAGCGTAGTGGGTTTCCCTCTTGGGGCAATGAGTACTCGTTCTAAAGTGTATGAAACCGAACAAGCCCTTGCCGATGGTGCAGATGAAATTGATATGGTAATCAATGTAGGTTGGTTACTGTCTGGTAAAATAGATGAAGTAAAACAAGAAATCTCTTTGATAAAAAAGGCTTGTGGAGACAAAGTACTAAAAGTCATTTTAGAGACTTGTTATCTGACTGATGATCAAAAACGTTTGGCGTGTGAGCTTTCTGTACAAGCTGGTGCCGATTTTGTGAAAACATCAACTGGTTTTGGCTCGGGAGGAGCAACCTTAGCAGACGTTCAACTAATTAAAGATTCCGTAAAGGGAAAAGCAAAAATTAAAGCCTCAGGAGGAGTACGTGATTTTCAAACAGCTATGGAATACATTAACTTAGGAGTACAGCGCATTGGAACTTCAAATGGAATTGCTATTGTTACTGGGGCTCAAGCCCAAGAAGGGTATTAAAAAATAATACCAATTTTAAAAATTGAAAACTAAAAAAACAAAACCTTAAATTAAGAGTTCCCAAACTCACTTTGGAAATTTCACTTAATGCGACAGTCAGTATTTTACACATAGTACTAAAGAAGCCCCTTTTAGGGGCTTCTTTAATATAAATCCTTAAAAATTTTCTATTAGAAAAAATAACGTCTGAAAGCCTCCATAGCTTCATATTTAGCTAATCCTAATTTGTGAAGCCTTTTAGCAGTATCGGAGTTACGCTCTTCGGCACGTTGCCAGAACTCGCGCATATCACTACCCATATACATTGCTCCATCTTTTTGAGATTGATGGAAGAAAATGGCTTGACGTTTGCGAAGTACTTGGTCTCTAGTCATTGGTACAATCATTTCCATTTCGTGTACATCCCACTCGTGCCAAGCGCCTCGGTAAAGCCATACCCAACAATCTTTCATATAATCTTCACCTTTTAAGCGTTCTAAAGCAGCAAAAATTCCATCTAAGCACACCTTGTGTGTTCCGTGAGGGTCTGCCAAATCTCCAGCTGCGTATATTTGATGTGGTTTTACTTCACGAATTAAATCTTCTATAATTTTGATATCAGCTTCGCCTATAGGTTGTTTTTCAACGGCTTGTGTCTCATAAAAAGGCAAGTTCAAAAAATGTAAGTTTTCATCGGGAACATTATAATAACGAGTTGCCCCATAGCATTCGTGACGACGAATGTTTCCTTTAAGTTTCCACACATCAAGGGTTTCTTTATCTCCTGCTTTTTTATTTCGAAGCACTTTTATAACTTCTTCCAGATGTGAAACATCGGTTTTCCCTAAAAGCATATCGTGAGCTACTTCTACAAATCGAAGAGCTTCGGTATCTGCTACGGCTGTACTTCCAGAGGTCTGGTATGCAATATGTACTTCGTGTCCTTGCTCTACTAAACGGTCGAAAGTTCCTCCCATTGAAATCACATCATCATCAGGGTGAGGACTGAATATGATTACACGTTTTTTATGAGGTACCTCTCGCTCTGGCCGATACTTATCGTCAGCGTTAGGCTTTCCGCCAGGCCACCCTGTAATGGCTCGTTGAATACGATTGAAAATATCGATATTCAAATCATAAGCAGACTTTTCTTGCAATAAATTCCCAAGTCCGTTTTCCAAATAATCTTCTTCACGAAGCCCCAAAATGGTTTTGCCTAGTTTTTCGCACAACCAAATCACCGCACGAGCAATTTCTTCTTGATTATTTTTAAAATCATATTCGCCCACTAACCAAGGGGTTTTATTGCGAGTAAGCTCACTGGCTGCTGTTTGATCAATAACGAAAGTGGTATTAGGGTGTTCTTGTAAAAAAGTAGCTGGAATTTGAGAAGAAATCTCTCCTTCAATAGTTTTAGCAATAATGGAGGCTTTAGGTTCGCCCCAAGCCAATAATACTATCCGGCGAGCTGCCATTACCGTACCTACCCCCATTGTTATGGCTTTGCTCGGAACGTTTTTATATCCGCCAAAAGTTTCTGCAGCATCTGTTTTAGTTACTTTATTAAGAGTAACCATACGAGTAGCCGAATTGATGTGCGACCCAGGTTCGTTAAAACCTATATGTCCCGTACGCCCAATACCTAAAAGTTGGAAATCAATCCCCCCTGCTTGTTCAATAGCTTTTTCATACTCGGTACAGTATTCACGTACCTCTTCGGCTTGAACCGTTCCGCTGGGAATATGAATGTTTTTAGGGTCGATATCAACGTGATCAAACAAATTTTTGTGCATAAATTGCCAATAACTTTGCTTGTCTTGTTTTTCCATCGGATAATACTCGTCTAAGTTGAAAGTAATCACGTTTTTAAAACTTAATCCTTCTTCTTTGTGCAAACGGATCAACTCTTTGTAAACTTTAACTGGCGAAGACCCCGTAGCCAACCCCAAAACACAATGTTTACCTTGCGCTTGCTTGCTTTTTATCAAATCGGCTATTTCACGAGCTACTGCCTCGGAAGCCGATTGTGAATCAGAAAAAATGACATTGTGTATTTTCTCGTAACGAGTTTCTTCAAACAACCCTGCTCTTTGATAGTCAATGGATTGCAATTTGTTTTTATCAATATTACTCATATTATAATGGTTGATTTATTATTCTGTTCAAAAACACGTCAAAAGTACGCATTTATTACCGAAAAAAATAATTTTTTTAAGATAACTTTATCCGATAATCTAAAGCCATTTTTCTTCAAATATACTTTCCTACGGCACAGAAACTTATTTTTTAAATGTAGATTTTGGAAATTGTACTACGCCAAACCTAATAAGTTGTTGTTTTGTTTTTTCAGTATTTCAAAGAACTTTTTAACAACACATTTGAAATATTTTTCAATTTTCCTTATTTCTTTTTGTTAATTAAAAGTTAAATTTAAAGCTACTTTGTAACTTTTTGTTGTGGCATTACGTACAATGTTCAGAATTAAAATAATTTTTAGGGAGGAAATATAGATGAGACAGCTAAAAATCACCAAACAGGTTACCAATCGCGAAACGGCTTCATTAGACAAATATTTACAAGAAATTGGTAAAGTAGATTTAATTAGTGCCGATGAAGAAGTAGAATTGGCACAACGCATCAAAGCAGGAGATAACATTGCATTAGAGAAACTGACCAAAGCCAATTTGAGGTTTGTGGTATCCGTTGCAAAACAATATCAAAATCAAGGACTTACTCTTCCTGACCTTATCAATGAAGGAAATTTAGGACTTATCAAAGCGGCGCAACGTTTTGATGAAACGCGAGGCTTTAAGTTTATCTCGTATGCCGTTTGGTGGATTCGTCAATCTATCTTACAAGCGTTGGCAGAGCAGTCACGCATTGTAAGGCTTCCGCTTAATAAAATCGGTTCGATTAACAAAATCAATAAAATGTACGCCTATTTGGAACAGGCACACGAGCGAGTTCCTTCTGCTGAAGAAATTGCCAAAGAGTTGGATATGTCAGTGAATGATGTAAAAGAGTCGATGAAAAACTCTGGCAGACACATTTCTATGGACGCTCCTTTGGTGGAAGGTGAAGACTCAAACCTTTATGACGTTTTACGAAGCAATGAGTCGCCAAATCCTGATAGGGAACTTTTGCACGAATCGCTGCGTACCGAAATTGAACGTGCTTTGGAAACACTCACCCCCCGCGAAGCCGATGTAATTCGCCTTTATTTCGGATTGGGCGACCAACACGCAATGACCCTTGAAGAAATTGGAGAAACTTTTGAACTTACCCGAGAGCGTGTCCGTCAAATCAAAGAAAAAGCCATACGCAGATTAAAACATACCTCACGAAGTAAAATATTAAAAACATATTTAGGATAAACCTTAATTGGTTGTCTTTAACAATTCAAAAAGTTACTTATCTTTGCGCAAAGAAGGTAACTTTTTTATTTATCACTAATCTAAAACATATAATTCACAAAAACAAACAACAATGATTTTAGCTCCTTCAATGCTTGCCGCAGATTTCGCAAATTTACAACGAGATGTTGAAATGGTTAATAAAAGTCAAGCAGACTGGTTTCATATTGATATTATGGATGGCGTTTTTGTTCCGAATATCTCCTATGGTATGCCTGTACTTGAGGCTATCGGTAAACACGCTCAAAAACCACTAGATGTCCACCTGATGATTGTTAATCCTGATCGGTATATATCTACCTTTAAAAAACTAGGAAGTGAAATTTTAACCGTTCATTATGAGGCTTGTACTCATTTACACAGAACCATTCAAGCCATCAAAAACGAAGGTATGAAAGCAGGAGTGGCACTAAATCCGCATACGCCAGTGGCTGTACTAGAAGATATTATACAAGACATTGATTTATTGCTTATTATGAGTGTAAATCCTGGTTTTGGCGGACAATCATTCATTGAAAATACGTTTAAAAAAATCCATCAAGCCAAACAACTCATTCAAAAATCAGGCTCGAAAGCACTCATTGAAGTAGATGGAGGAGTTACCGATAAAAATGCTCAAGCGCTTATGGAAGCAGGTGCTGATGCTTTGGTGGCTGGAAGTTTTGTATTTAACTCTCAAAGCCCGATGCAAACCATAGCAAATCTAAAAAAATAATAATCTAAAAAAATAATAATCTAAAAAAATAATAATCTAAAAAATCTCACACTATAAAATATGGAAAACATCGAATTAAATATACAGCACACTAATAATCCAACCATTATAAAATTAGAAGCTTCAAATTTGTTGGTAAAAGGAAGCTACGAATATAAGAATATTGACCAGGCAAAAGATTCGCCTCTAGCACAACAACTTTTTTATCTACCATTTATAAAAACAGTTTATATCTCTGGAAATTTCATCGCCTTAGAGCGCTTTTCTATTGTACAATGGGAAGACGTTGAGCAGGAGGTCGCCCAACAAATATTGGCTTATATCCGTTCAGGTAAAGAAATTGTTATCAATGATGCCCAACAAAAAAATCTACCCATTACGGTCTATGCTGAAAGTACGCCCAATCCAACAGTAATGAAGTTTGTCGCTAATAAGAAATTAGTAAACAATGTATATGAATTTAAATCAATAGATGAAGCTAAAGCATCGCCTTTAGCCTTAGCTTTATTTCATTTTCCGTTTGTAAAAGAAGTCTTTATAGATGAAAATTACATTTCGGTTACTAAGTACGATATTGCTGATTGGAATGATATAACAATGGAATTGCGCGAGTTTATTCGGAATCATATTGCTCAAGGAAAGGATGTTATTGCTGCTTCAGAGGTTGAAAAAAGAACAAATGAAAAGCAAGAAGCAAAAACCACTGATGCAGTTTCTCAGCAAATTATGGATATTATTGAAGAATACGTAAAACCTGCCGTAGCTTCTGATGGAGGAAATATTCATTTCTTATCATACGATGCACAAACTCATTTGGTACAAGTGATGCTTCAAGGAGCGTGTAGCGGCTGTCCTTCTTCTACCTTTACTTTAAAAAATGGGATTGAAACAATGTTGCGCGATATGTTGCAAAATCCGCAATTAAAAGTGGAGGCTATCAACGGATAATTCAATAAATATGAAAATTTTTCTATCCATAGGACTTCTTTTTTTTGCTACACAGCTACTTACTGCTCAAAAACTGCGCACTGTCATTGGTAAAGTAGTGGTAGCAGGAAATCCGATAGAGAACGTTCATATTCAGAATTTACATACTCAAAAATTTACAGTTACCGATACTAGCGGATACTTTTCTTTACTTGTAGCTGAAAGTCAAGTGTTACAACTGACCCACGTGGGGCTACAAACAGTTTTTAAAACCATTACTGCCCAAGATATGGACTCCTTTGCAGGATTCGTGATAGAAATGAAACCGCAAATTACTGAACTAAGTGAAGTAGAGGTCTCTAAATATCAAAAAATTGATGCTAAAGAATTAGGGATTATTCAGCACGAGGTTAAAAAGAAATCTTTTGCGGAAAAACGCGTATATAGTGCATCATCATCTGGGGGTGGTTTAATCATTGGTTTAATCAACGCTGTTACAGGAAGAACCAAAATGCTCAAAAAAATAGCTCTTAATGAAACTAATTTAGCAATTGCTGATTATATAAAGCTCAATATGAGTGATTTTCTAAAAAAGGAACTCAAAATCAATGAAGAACAAATTGATCTTTTGGCTTATTTCGTGATGGAAAAACCCGCTTTTCACCAAGCAGTTCGTAATAAACAGAACGAAAATCTCCGTTTTATGCTTATTGACGCTTGGCTGGAATACAACAAACTAATTGATGTTGAGGAAGATTTATAAGCCTATGAAAAACATTTTTATAGCTTTATTTTTGCTTTTTTCTGTCCTAAAATCGGTGGCTCAAACTGCGGAAATCATTCACGGACAAGTACTTTCGGATACTATTGCGCTTCAAGGAGTTCACATTGAAAATTTGGAAAATAAAAAAATAGTCTATACCGATGCCGACGGAAATTTTTCTATTCCTGTTCGTGAGGGCAATACCTTAAAAGCAACTCATATCGGGAAAAAGACAGTCTTCAGAACCATTACAAAATACGATTTAAAAAGTATTAAAGAGCCCATAACAATTCGTTTAGTCGATGAAATTGAAGAAATTAAAGGCGTAGAAGTTTCTAAATATCAGAAGATTGACGCCAAAGAAATCGGCATTATACAGCATACACCCATAAAACGAACTTTTGCTGAAAAACGAGAATATGCTAACACTAAAATACGAGGCAATTCACTGCTGTCTATCAACATAATAGGACTTATTAATGCCATTACCGGAAAACGGAAAATGTATAAAAAAGAGGTCAAATACGAAAAAAATAAAAAAGTTGCCGATTACATCAGAAACCAAATGAGCGATTTCCTATCAAAACAATTAGGATTAAATGCAGAAGAAATTGAAACAATAGCCTATTTGGCTATGGAAAAAACAGAATATCATAGTGCGGTTACTTCTAAAAATAATACAAAATTGCAACAATTGTTGGCAAATGATTGGCTAGAGCTACAAACCAATCTTTCAAAATAATTCTTAATCTTTCATTTTCAAAAATAAAACTATGGCAGGAAATACATTCGGAACGATATTTAGGCTCACTACTTTTGGCGAGTCGCACGGGGAGGCTCTTGGCGGAATTATTGATGGCTGTCCAGCAGGGATAAACATTGATTTTGAAGCAATTCAAAAAGAATTATACCGACGAAAACCTGGTCAATCGGCTATCGTTACTCAACGGAAAGAACCTGACGAAGTACGTTTCCTTTCAGGGATTTTTGAGGGAAAAACAACAGGAACTTCCATAGGTTTTATTATTGAAAATACAAATCAAAAGTCGTACGATTATAGTCATATAAAAGAAGTGTATCGACCAAGTCACGCCGATTATGTTTATCAGCAAAAGTACGGACATCGCGATTATCGTGGAGGCGGACGAAGTTCAGCTCGTGAAACGGCTTGTCGTGTGGTGGCAGGAGCTATCGCCAAACAAGTTTTGAAAGACATTCGGTTTTCGGCTTATGTTTCTTCTGTAGGGGAACTTTCTGTAAATAAAGATTATACAGAATTGGATTTGTCTCTAACAGAAACCAATCCTGTTCGTTGTCCTGATTTGCAAATGGCTTCAAAAATGGAAAATTATATAAAAGAAATCCGAAAGGCAGGGGATACAATAGGCGGAACGATAAGTTGTGTTATCCAGAATGTTCCTGTGGGGCTGGGTGAACCTGTTTTTGACCGACTTCACGCACAGTTAGGTAAAGCAATGCTTTCTATCAACGCTGTGAAAGGTTTTGAATACGGCAGTGGTTTTGAAGGGACTAAACAACGTGGAAGCCAACATAATGATCTTTTCAATCCTAACGGAAGTACACAAACCAATCGTTCTGGCGGAATTCAAGGAGGTATTAGTAACGGAATGGATATTTATTTTAAAGTGGCTTTCAAACCTGTGGCAACTCTTATGCAAATGCAACCTGCTTTAGATTCAGAAGGAAACATCGTGCAAATGCAAGGAAAAGGACGTCACGACCCTTGTGTAGTACCACGTGCAGTTCCCATTGTGGAGGCAATGGCTGCAATGGTCATTCTGGATTTTTATTTGATGAATAAAACAACCATAATATAACAACAAAACAAGAAAAATGCTTTTTTATCATAATATTTCGAATTATACCCGAGAGTTTAAACATAATTTCAAACTGGCTTTCCCTGTAATTTTAGGAATGCTCGGACATACTTTCGTAGGTTTTGTGGATAATGTTATGGTAGGCAAATTAGGAACTGCCGAACTGGCAGCCGTAGCCTTGGGGAATAGCATTGTTTTTGTTGCAATGTCTTTTGGTATTGGTTTCTCAACTGCTTTTACACCTTTGGTAGCGGAGGCAGATAGCGTAAAAAATCATTCTGAAGTAAAATCGATTTTAAAACATAGTATTCTCATTAGTAGTGTCCTTGCTTTGTTTCTTTTCGGATTATTATTTCTTTCTGGTCCGTTAATGCATTGGCTCAAACAACCACAAGAAGTAGTTGCTTTGGCAGTGCCTTACACTAATTTGGTAGCTTTCTCGCTAATTCCTTTAGTGTTTTTTTCTTCCTTAAAACAATTTACTGACGGATTATCGCTTACTCGATATCCTATGTATGTAACATTGGTAGGAAATTTGGTAAATATTTTACTGAATTATATCTTTATTTATGGCAATTTTGGTTTTCCTGCCTTAGGAATTATCGGAGCGGGAATTGGTACCTTGGTCTCTCGTTTGATGATGCCCATTCTGCTTTGGTTCATTCTCTTAAGACTTAAAAAAACAAAAGATTTAATACGCAATTTGAATTGGAAAAATATTGAGCGGTTTAAAATACGAAAAATAACAAATTTAGGAGTTCCCTCAGGAATGCAAATGGTTTTCGAAGTAGGTATTTTTACTGCTGCTATTTGGATTAGCGGTGTTTTGGGTAAAAATCCTCAAGCAGCAAATCAAGTTGCTTTGAATTTATCAAGTATGACTTTTATGGTGGCTTCAGGGTTGAGTGTAGCAGCAATGATTCGTGTGGGAAATCAGCGTGGATTACGTGATTTTGCTAATTTACGACGCATTGCACTTTCAGTTTTTTTGTTAGTTTTTTTCACTCAAACTTGTTTTGCTTCGTTTTTTGCTTTGTTTAGACATTGGCTTCCTACGCTGTATTTAGATATGAATGATATTGTAAATCAATCGGATAACCTTGAAGTGATTTCTGAAGCGGCTAAACTTCTACTCATAGCTGCCATTTTTCAAATTTCCGACGGATTGCAAGTAGCGGCTTTAGGAGCGTTACGAGGATTACAAGACGTTAAAAAACCGATGTATATTACTTTTGTCGCCTACTGGGTAATCAGTTTTCCAATTTCCTATATTTTAGGATTGCACACCCCTTTAGGAGGAATGGGAATTTGGATAGGACTTCTATTGGGGCTTACCATTGCTGCCATTTGGTTATTATGGCGCTTTCATAAAATTACTTTAAAAATGATAAATAACTGACTCATAGTATTTATCACTTAAATAGACAAAGATATATTATGAGAAATAGATTAAAAAATTGAACTTATAAAATCTGACTTAAAAATATTTAAAAAAATTAGTTTATTTCTGTCTTTTTTATTACTTTGCTCTTTTTATTTTAGGAATGAAACTACTGACAAGTTTTCTTTAAGGAAAACTTAGGTATGATTTTTGATTACATATTATCCAAAAGATTTGTAAGATCACTACTATGAGCGAAAATTTTTCACCAAGAGTTAAAAGAATTATCACATTCAGTCACGAAGAAGCTAAACGATTAGGTAGCCCATTTATTGGTACAGAACACTTTGTGGTAGCTATCCTTCACGAAGGATCAGGGAAGGCGTTCGAAATTTTGAAAGCGTTAAATATTGATTTTATTCTGTTAAAACAACGCATTGATACCCTTATTTCCGTTGCCGAAGGAGCAGCTTTCAGCTCCCCCACCCCTGCCCTTACGATGCAAGCACAACGAGCTATACAAACTACATTTTTGGAAACCAAGCGTTCACAAGATAGTATCGTAAATTCTGGACATCTGTTACTGAGTATTTTACGTAATGAAAACGACCCAACAACAAAAATATTCAAAAAACTGAACGTAGATTACGAAAATGCAAAAGAAGTGTTGAGTTCACATAAAAATCTTGATTCAGATGCCTTTAATGTTGATATGTCAAAAGATTTTGAAGATGAACCTCAAGACGATTTTTTAGAGCGCCCAAAAGGGGAAAATATTCCACCTTCTGGCTCCAATAAGGGAGGGCAACGAAAAATGACCGTCCTTGATAATTTCGGTAGAGATTTGACTTATTTGGCTGAACAAGGCAAGTTAGACCCCGTTATTGGTAGAGATAAGGAAATTGAACGAGTTTCACAAATTTTAAGTCGTCGCAAAAAAAACAATCCTTTGCTAATTGGAGAACCCGGAGTGGGAAAAAGTGCCATCGCTGAAGGACTTGCATTGCGTATTTTTCAAAAGAAAGTTTCACGTATCCTGTACAATAAACGTGTGGTTTCGTTAGATTTAGCTTCATTGGTTGCCGGAACCAAATACCGAGGGCAGTTCGAAGAACGTATGAAAGCCATAATGAATGAATTGGAAAAAAATGATGATATCATTTTATTCATCGACGAAATTCATACCATTGTAGGAGCAGGTGGAGCTGCAGGTAGCTTAGATGCTTCAAATATGTTCAAACCCGCATTGGCACGTGGTGAAATTCAGTGTATTGGAGCAACCACCTTGGATGAATATCGACAATCTATCGAAAAAGATGGTGCTTTAGAGCGTCGTTTCCAAAAGGTAATTGTAGAACCTACTTCCGTAGAAGAAACTATTGAAATTCTTCATAATATCAAAAAGAAATATGAGGATCACCATAGCGTTACCTATACCGATGCTGCTATTGAGGCTTGTGTTAAGCTAACGAATCGATACTTAACCGATCGCTTTCTGCCCGACAAAGCTTTAGATGCTTTAGATGAAGCAGGTTCGCGAATCCACATTACTGAAATGAAAGTTCCTAAGGAGATTTTAGAGCTTGAATCTCAATTAGAAAACATTACCAAAGAAAAAAATCTTGCCGTTTCCAAGCAACAATTTGAAGAAGCTGCCAGATTACGTGATTCTGAAAAAAACTTAGAAAAATCGTTAGGTGACGCCCATAAAAAATGGGAAGAGTATGTTAAGGAGCATCGTGATGAAGTAACAGAAGACCATATTGCCGATGTGGTTTCAATGATGAGTGGCATTCCAGTGAATCGTATTGCTCAAACCGAAATGAATAAATTAGCCACTTTAGGCGAAACCATTAAAGGAAAAATTATTGGGCAAGATGCAGCTGTTGAAAAAGTGATAAAAGCCATCAAGCGTAATCGTACTGGTCTGAAAGACCCGAACAAACCTATTGGTTCATTTATTTTTTTGGGACAAACTGGCGTGGGGAAAACCCAACTAGCGAAAGTATTAGCTAAGGAATTATTTGACTCCGAAGAGGCTATGATACGCATTGATATGAGCGAATATATGGAAAAATTTTCAACCACAAGGCTAATCGGTGCACCTCCAGGATATGTAGGTTACGAAGAAGGTGGTCAACTTACCGAAAAAGTACGCCGAAAACCTTACTCGGTAGTGCTTTTGGACGAAATTGAAAAGGCACATCCTGATGTATTTAATATGCTTTTACAAGTGCTTGACGATGGCTTCTTGACCGACAGTTTAGGGAGAAAAATTGATTTTAGAAACTGCATCATTATTATGACTTCCAACATTGGTGCGCGTCAGCTCAAAGACTTTGGGCAAGGCATCGGTTTTGGAACTGCTGCAAAAACAAATCAAGCCGAAGCGCACGAAAAATCGGTCATTGAAAATGCTTTGAAAAAAGCTTTCGCTCCCGAGTTCTTAAATCGTATTGATGATGTAATTATCTTCAATCCATTGGATAAAGAAGATATTTTCCGAATCATTGATATTGAGTTAAATAAACTATATATTCGTATCAAGGAATTGGGCTACCAAATTAAATTGAGCCAGAAAGCTCGAGAATTTATAGCCGAGAAAGGATACGACCGTCAGTACGGGGCACGTCCTTTGAAAAGAGCAATTCAAAAATATGTAGAAGACCTTTTGGCGGAAGAAATTGTAGCGAGTAAAATCAAAGAGGGTGATGGTATTTATTTTGACGTTGATTCTAATAATGAATCTTTAATTATCAATATTTTAAACTCTAAATTGGACTCACTGAGCTAATTTTTTAATCATCTTTATAAAATGCTGACATAAAGCAATTGATTTAAAATCAAGTTTATGTCAGCATTTCTCAAAATTGTAAACTATCTTCTATGCGAAATACGTTATTAGGCATATTTTTGTTAATGGTAATTTTATTTACCTCTTGTGCAGAACGTTACACAACACGAAAGCGTATTGCCAAAAGGAGTAATTCTACTGAAAATGTAGTCATCGAAAACAGAAAGAAGCCTCAAGAACCCGAAAAAAAATCAGTAACCTTACCCTCTGATCCGAATACTGATTTTAGTAATAAAAGTGTTTCAAATACCGTCAATTCCAATAAATATACTAACGAAAAGCAACAAGTAGTTATTGATACTGCCCTTTCTTTTTTAGGAACGCCTTATCGTTACGGTGGAACTACTCGTAAGGGAATGGACTGTTCTGCTTTGGTAGGCACTTCATTTGAAGCGGTAAATATCAGTTTAAATCGTTCTTCGCACGAAATGGCAAAACAAGGCGAAGACGTAGATTTAGACCAAGTCATCGTTGGGGATTTACTGTTTTTTGTTACTGGAAAATCCAAACGTATATCACACGTAGGTATTGTGGTTGAGCATATTACAGAAATCAAATTTATACACGCCTCCACTTCACGTGGAGTAATTATATCTTCATTAAATGAAGGATATTGGAGTAAAGCCTACCGAAAAGCTAAAAGAGTACTTATGTGAGATTTGTAAATAATGCCATATTACTGATTCTCATAGGGTTTATTATTGGAATTTTAAGCTCTGAATGGATATTTCTCTCGTGGCAACAACTGCTTATTATAGGAGGTATCTTACTCATAACCATTGCATTTCATTTATATTTAGCTTCACGAAAACTTTTTTTTCGCCAAGGATATTCCCTACACGTATTTTTTGCATCGATTTTTGTGGGATTTTTGACATCGTTTTTACATAATCCCTCTCAAAAAAGTACGCATTATATTCATCATTTGAAAGAAAATGAATACTATACTTTTTTGGGAAACATTGCAGAGCAGGTCTCTGTTTCGGAGTATGGAACAACATATCGCGTACATCTTTTTAGAGCAGATGACCAAAAAATATCAGGAGATGTACTCTGTATTTTTCGTAAAGAGAATTCTTTAGAAAAGGAAGTAACTCAGGGTAAAACTATTGCTTTCATAGGAAAAACTTCAAAATTTGCGACAATAAAAAATCCGAATCAGTTTGATTATAAGCAATATATGCAGCAAAGGGGAATTTTTTGGCGAGTAGAACCCATAAATTTCAAATTTCTTGAAACATCATCAGTACATACCATTAAAAATTTAGCTGAAAAATCAAGACGATTTTTGTCAAATAAATTGGATAAAACTCAATTTTCAAATCAAAGTAAAGCGCTATTAAAGGCATTGCTTTTAGGTAATCGTTCAACATTAGATGACTTTCTTTACCAGTCATTTATTGATTCTGGAACGGTTCATTTATTGGCAATTTCAGGGCTTCACGTAGGGGTTATCGTAGCCATTTTGCTTTTCTTTATCGGAAAACTTCCTAACCGTAATGGTTGGAAAATCATTCGCTTTTTATTACTCTTGAGCGGACTATGGAGCTTTGCTTTTTTAACAGGGCTGTCAGCTTCAGTGATGCGCGCCGTTACAATGTTTAGCTTTGTGGGAGTTGGGCTTTTACTACAAAAACAACAAGGCCGCTTCGATGCGCTAATGCTCTCAATGCTATTTTTATTGATGATTCGCCCGAATTTTCTATTTGATGTAGGCTTTCAACTCAGTTATGCTGCTGTTTTCTCCATATTGGCTTTCTTTCCAATATTAAATTGTATTGAATTCAAAAACAAATTGCTAGCTTACTTTTGGAAACTTTTTGCTTTAGGAGCTACAGCACAACTTGGGGTCCTTCCTTTCAGTTTATATTATTTTCATCAATTCCCGATTTTGTTTTTCGTAGGTAACCTATTTATGGTACCTTTACTATTCCCTATTTTGGTATTAGGATTTCTATCGCTATTTTTAGCAGTATTTAATTTACTCCCCAATTTTGTGGTTTTTAGCTTAGAATTATTGTTAGAGGCAATGCTTTTTACCGCGAAAACAGTTGCCTCACAAGAAAAATTCATCTTTAGAGATATTTATTTTGACCATTATATGTTGTTTTGTTCGGTAGCTATTATTTTCATCTTTTTAATTTGGTTAGAAGTCCGAAAAGCTAAATATCTGAAAATTCTATTATGTTTTGTTTTGGTTTTTCAATTTACCTTATTCTACGCGAAGTATCAAGCGCAAACCGACCAAAAAACGTACGTATTTCACACCCCTAAAAACACCCTCATAGGCGTAAGAAATGGAAAACAACTAACGGTATATCAAAAACATAAAAACTCTGAAAAGTCCATATCCGCATACATAAAAAATTCAGGAGTCAATCGTGTGAATTCTAAAAGCATTCCTTCCCTTTTAGAAATTCAAAAACACCGATTGCTAATTATCGACAGTTTAGGGGTTTATCCTAAAAGTGATAAAGTTGATTTTGTTCTGTTATCTAATTCACCCAAAATCAATTTAGAACGTATGCTAAGAGCTACAAACCCCACTTGGGTAATTGCTGATGGTAGTAATTTTCCTTGGTTAGCTTCAAATTGGGAAAGAACTTGTAAAAAATTAAACATTCAATTTCACAACACTTCAAAATCAGGGAGTTTTTTAATTGATTAACATATAATCGAAAAATGTTTTCTTATAATTTACATTTTCATATTCCCTTTAAAGGAGTAATAGTAATGCCCCATTATTTTGTATTAACCGATATTCAGCTAACGAGAGAAAGTATTTGTTGGGTATGATTTTTAGTTTGTACTTTATCAATGATGTGAGTTATTTGATGATTTTCATCTATGATGAAAGTTTTACGATGTATGCCATCAAAGACTTTTCCCATAAATTTTTTTTGTCCCCACACTCCAAAAAGTTCAATAATTTCACGGTTTTCATCGGCTATAAGAGGAAAAGGCAATTGATTTTTTTCAGCAAAATTGAGCTGTCTTTTTACCGAATCGGCACTTATTCCGAGTAAGAAAAAACCTTGTTTTTTTAGTATTTCGTGTCCGTCTCTAAGGTTACAAACCTCAGCAGTGCACCCTGGAGTACTCGCCTTGGGATAAAAGAAAATAATTCCTTTACGTTGTTTGTAATCCGATAGTTTTATCGGATTTCCGTTTTGATCAATCCCTGAAAAGTCAGGAATTACCTCTCCTATTTGCAGTGATTTCATTTTTTTTGATTTATTTTGCAGACAAAATTACAAAAGAAATGACAAAATCGGAAAAAGTCAAATTCATTCAGCAAACATTAGATGAGCTTTATCCGCAAATTCCTATTCCACTGGATCATAAAGACCCTTATACGCTACTGATTGCCGTACTTTTATCGGCTCAAAGCACTGACGTTCGTGTAAATCAAATCACACCTTTGCTTTTTGCTAAAGCCGACAATCCGTACGATATGATAAAACTCTCGATAGAGGAAATCCGTGAGATTATTAAACCCGTAGGGCTTTCGCCTATGAAATCAAAAGGAATTTATGAGCTTTCTCATATTTTGATTGAAAAACACCAAGGGCAAGTTCCGCAAAGCTTTGAAGATTTGGAAGCCTTACCTGCCGTAGGGCATAAAACAGCAAGTGTGGTTATGAGTCAAGCCTTTGGAGTTCCTGCCTTCCCCGTGGATACACATATTCATCGGCTAATGTACCGATGGGGGCTTTCCAGCGGAAAAAATGTTACACAAACTGAAAAGGACGCTAAAAAACTTTTCCCTGAAAAAAATTGGAATAAACTGCACCTACAACTGATTTGGTACGGACGCCAATTCAGCCCAGCACGAGGCTGGAATATTGATAAAGACATCATTACCAAAACCGTAGGAAGAAAAACCATTTTAAAGCAATTCGAAAAGTAATGGTACAATACGCTTTAAAAAAGAGCTTTCAAATGTTATTGACCCTCTTCGGGGTAGTTTCCGTTGTTTTTTTTCTTTTCAACATAATGCCAGGCGACCCCGCACGGATGATGCTTGATCAGAATGAAAATAGTCAGCAACTATTACAAATCAAAAAGAAATACGGTTTTGACCAATCCCTGCCTGTGCAATATTGGCTTTACCTGAACGACTTATCGCCTATATCATTACATAGTAAACAAGGTTCAGACTATACTTATTTTGAAAATAAATATACTGGATACCCTCTATTTTCAGCAGGAAAATATGAGGTTGCTTTGAAATTACCTTACTTGAGAGAATCTTTCCAAAAAAATGGTAAAAAAGTAACTGATATTATTGCAGAAACGCTTCCTAACACCTTTATTTTGGCTTTGGTTTCCATCCTTTTGGCTACTTTTTTAGGAATTTTGCTGGGTATCATTTCTGCTTTAAATAAAGATACTTTTATTGATAAAACAATTCAATTGGTAAGTACCTTTGCAATGAGTTTGCCTTCTTTTTTTAGTGCCATTATTTTGGCTTGGCTTTTTGGTTTTTTATGGCATAACTTCACAGGGCTTTCTATGACAGGAAATTTGTTCGAATGGGACGATTATGGTATAGCTTACCAATTGAAAATCAAAAATATGATACTTCCAGCTTTGGCTTTAGGCATACGCCCCTTAGCCGTTGTGGTGCAATTAATGCGTAATTCCTTATTGGAGGTGCTTAGTTCTGATTATATCCGTACTGCCTACGCCAAAGGGCTTTCCACCCAACAAGTGATTTTGAGGCACGCCTTACGAAATGCTCTAAATCCAGTAATTACCGCATTATCAGGATGGTTTGCGGGTATGTTGGCGGGTGCCGTTTTTGTAGAGTATGTTTTTGGTTGGAACGGATTGGGCAAACAAATTGTTGATGCTATAAACACCTTAGACTTGCCTGTAATTATGGGAAGTGTTTTGGTCATTTCAACCTGTTTTATTATCATAAATATATTGGTAGATATTACCTATTCTTGGTTAGACCCCAGAATACGCAACGAAAAATAAAATCAAACAGAAATATGAGTCAAAAAGAAGAATTTTTAAAATATCAGGCACAGACCTCACCTACTCCAATGCTATTAGAGGTTTCTCACGCTCAAGGAAGCTACATTTATACCACTGACGGCAAAAAATATCTGGATTTCGTGGCCGGAGTTTCAGCTTGTACTTTAGGGCATTGCCACCCTAAGGTAGTTGATGCTATTCAAAGACAAGTTTCACGATATATGCACGTGATGGTTTATGGAGAATATGTTCAAAAACCAGCGGTTGATTTCTGTAAGCTACTTGCCGAGCAGTTACCTGAAAGCCTCAATACCACCTATTTAGTAAATTCAGGAACCGAAGCCATCGAAGGAGCTGTAAAACTGGCAAAACGAGCTACAGGGCGTTCGCAACTTATTGCCGCCAAAAATGCTTATCACGGTAATACACAGGGATCTATGAGCTTGATGGGATATGAAGAACGTAAACAACCTTTTCGCCCACTACTACCCGATGTTGATTTTATTGAATTTAATAATGAAGAAGATCTCAATAAAATTACCCAGCGCACTGCTGGAGTAGTTTTGGAGAGTATTCAAGGAGGTGCTGGATTTATAGAACCCAAAAACGACTATCTCAAAAAGGTCAAACAACGATGTGAAGCTGTTGGTGCACTGCTTATTATCGATGAAATACAACCTGGATTTGGGCGTACTGGAAAACTTTTTGGATTTCAAAATTACGATATTGTACCCGACATTATTGCCATCGGGAAAGGTATGGCAAGTGGAATGCCTGTGGGAGCTTTCGTCGCATCGGCAGATTTAATGAGGTTACTATCAAACCATCCGAAATTAGGGCACATTACTACCTTTGGTGGACATCCTGTTATTGCAGCAGCTTCACTGGCAACTTTAAAAGAGCTTATCTCCACCGATTTAATGGCTCAAACCTTGGAAAAAGAAAAACTTTTCAGAAAATATTTGAAACATCCGCTTATTGAAGCTATCAATGGAAAAGGACTGATGCTTGCCATCATTGTAAAATCTGCTGAAATCGCCAATCACGTGGTACTCCGTTGCCAAGACAAAGGGCTCATTGTCTATTGGTTACTTTTTGAAACTCGTGCGGTACGACTATCCCCTCCACTAACTTTGACCGAAACGGAAATCAAAAAGGGGTGCGAAATCATCATTGAGGCTCTTAACGAATGGGAAGCTTCTGATCAATAAACCTTAAAAAGGGAAATTTTCGGAATTTACTGAAATTTCCCTTTTAAAAATATTGTATATTTGCGCTAATTATAGAGGATTTTAAATCCAATTTTTAAGCTATTTTTAATGATGCAAATATCAGTAATTATCCCTTTATTGAATGAAAGAGAATCACTTAACGAACTTCATCGTTGGATTGCAGAGGTGATGCGTAAAAATGCCTTTTCTTATGAAATTATTTTTATAGACGATGGAAGTACAGATGGTTCTTGGAATGAAATAAAAAGAATAGCCGCTGAAGATAATCAAGTTAAGGGAATTCGTTTTTTAAAAAATTACGGAAAATCTCAAGCCTTGAATATTGGATTCAAAAAAGCAAAAGGTGAAGTAGTTATCACTATGGATGCTGATTTGCAGGACAATCCTGAAGAAATCCCCGAACTATACAAGATGATTACTCAACAACAAAACGATTTGGTTTCGGGTTGGAAAAAGAAACGTTATGATTCTGTTATTTCCAAAAATATTCCTTCAAAATTGTTCAATTGGGCTGCACGTAAAACTTCTGGGTTGCCACTACACGATTTTAATTGCGGACTGAAAGCCTATCGTAACGAAGTGGTAAAAAATATAGATGTTTCGGGGGAAATGCATCGATACATTCCTTTACTAGCCAAAAATGCAGGATATCAAAAAATTACCGAAAAAATAGTTAAGCATCAGGCTCGTAAATATGGACATACCAAATTTGGAGCAAGCCGATTTATCAATGGTTTTTTAGATTTAATCACTATCAGTTTTATATCAAATTTCGGCAAACGACCTATGCATTTTTTTGGTGCTTTGGGGGTATTGATGTTTTTTATCGGATTTTGTTTTGCGTTTTACCTCGGAATAGATAAACTTTTTATTCATCCGCACAACAGGCTCATTACCAGTCGTCCAGAATTCTATGTGGCTTTGGTAACGATGATTATAGGCGTACAATTTTTTATTGCTGGTTTCTTAGGTGAAATTATTCTTGGTACACGTAAAAAAGAAAAACGCTATAAAATTCGCGAGAAAATATAAAAATCCACTCGCGTTTGACTTAAAAATATATCTATACTCAGATATTAAATCTTGATTTTCAATATGATATATATTTTTGTGTTAGCTTTCAAGACAAAGACTTCGTTACGGAATATAAAAATTGGGTCGTGTTTTAAAAAGTATGATGGTATAAAAATTTGACAATCAGGGAGTAAAGTTGTATTTTTGTTGAATGCTAATAACAATTACACTCCATTGCCCCAATTGTCAATGCACAAAGGTAGTCAAAAATGGGAATAAAAAGAACAAAAAACAAAACTATCTTTGCAAAACCTGTAAACGCCAATTTATTGGTCACCATAATCTGACCTACAAAGGTTGGGCTTCGCATATCACTGCGAAAATTCTCTTGCTTTTGGCAAGAAATGTAGGTATTCGTGACATTACTGAAATTGAGAAATTTAGCATCAAAAAAGTACTTTCGGTTTTGGTAAATTTCAATCGAGAAATCAAACCTAAACAAAACAAATACAAATCGTTACAAGTTGATGAACTTTCGACTTTTGTAAAAAAAAGAAGAATAAAAAGTGGTTGATTTATGCTTATTCTGCTGAAAAAAAGGAAGTTGTAGCGTGGGTAGGAAGCAAACGAAACATAAAACAGCCCAAAAACTTCGTGAGAAATTGAAGAAATTGGGTGTTAGTTTTGATGAGATTTGTACAGATAATTGGGAAGCTTTTGCGTCTGTTTTTCAAGAATATACACATAAAATAGGTAAAAAACACACTACCGATATTGAAGGAAACAACACACTTTTGAGACATCGGATGCGCCGAGCGGTGAGGAAAACTTGTTGTTTTTCAAAAAAGTTTGAAAACCATATAAAAGCTTTTGAAATTGTGTTTTTCTACATCAATTTTGGATGGATTTGAGTATCATACCTTGTGTAACTCTACCCAAAAGTGTTATGTTCAGAAAAGACAGATGCAATATGCTTGCGTCTGTCTTTTCGTTTGGGAACATTAATCGCGAATGTTTTGATCTTTGCCATTTTTATAAAATTACTCACACATAATTTACCTTTTAAGAAAGATTGTTGGAGATTATTATCTATGTGAATTTTGCCTTTGGAGATGTATTTTACTTCATCTATTACCAAATAAATAAGTGCTTTGAATAGAATTTTTAACTTTTGTAAAAATATTCACAAATAATCTTATAGTTATCAATACAAAAAGAATTATGGGTAAATTTTTTAAGCTAAAAAATTTCATCTTTCTACTGTTTTTATTCGTTACAAAACCAACTTCTTGGGTAAATGTACGTTGGCTCTAATTTAGTAAATTCATAATAATTTCCTAAGGAATCTTTTCTGTAAAAATAGACGTACGTTGCACAAGAATCTTTTGAAATAGAATCGCCCATTTTTATATTCACGGGATCATAAGGAGTAAGAATTATTTGCTTTCCTTTTGAATATAACATTTCCGTTCCTCTTCCTCCGTCTTCTACTTGATCTATTACCAAATAATAAGCATTTTGAAAACACTGTTTAGATTTAATAAAAGTATTCACAAATAATCCTATAACTATCAATACAAAAACAATTATAGGTAGATTTTTTAGCTTGAAAAATTTCATTTTCTGGTCGTGTTTTAAGAAGTATGATGGTATAAAAATTTGACAATCACGGAATAAAGTTGTATTTTTGTTGAATGCTAATAACAATTAAACTCCACTGCCCCAATTGTCAATGCACGAAGGTAGTCAAAAATGGGAATAAAAAGAACAAAAAACAAAACTATCTTTGCAAAACCTGTAAACGCCAATTTATCGGCGATCATAATCTGACCTACAAAGGTTGGGCTTCGCATATCACTGCGAAAATTCTCTTGCTTTTGGCAAGAAATGTAGGTATTCGTGATATTGCTGAAATTGAAAAGGTTAGCATCAAAAAAGTGCTTTCGGTTTTGGTAAATTTCAATCGAGAAATCAAACCTAAACAAAACAAATACAAATCGTTACAAGTTGATGAACTTTCGACTTTTGTAAAAAAAAGAAGAATAAAAAGTGGTTGATTTATGCTTATTCTGCTGAAAAAAAGGAAGTTGTAGCGTGGGTAGGAAGCAAACGAAACATAAAACAGCCCAAAAACTTCGTGAGAAATTGAAGAAATTGGGTGTTAGTTTTGATGAGATTTGTACAGATAATTGGGAAGCTTTTGCGTCTGTTTTTCAAGAATATACACATAAAGCAGGTAAAAAAGACACTACTGATATTGAAGGAAACAACACACTTTTGAGACATCGGATACGCCGATCGGTGAGGAAAACTTGTTGTTTTTCAAAAAAGTTTAAAAACCATATAAAAGCCTTTGAAATTGTGTTTTTCTACATCAATTTTGGGTGGATTTGAGTATCATACTTTGTGTAACTCTACCAAAAATTGATTTTTAAAATAGTCTGCCAATACTTGGAATAGAGTATGTGTAAATAGTCTTGAGTTTTTGGTATGAATCAAAAAGTACAATATTTTATCAAATCATAAAAAATTGTATCTTTGGAGCCACATACCAAAAATATTTACGATGAATCAAATCATTAAACTGTCTTTTTTTATTTTGTTTTTATGGAGTTTACCTATTGTTGTTTCTGCCCAAAACGATGACGATGACGGACTTGTGCAAATTGCTCCAAAAGAGGAACTTCCTCAACAAACAAACAAAAAATATTTGGAAGATCAATTTTATTTAGGATTAACCTATGACTTGATGGCGATTGCTCCTGATGATGTAGTACAACACAGTTTATCGAGAGGGATTCTCTTTGGTTTCATTAAAGATATTCCACTGAATAAGAGTCGTACCATAGGAGTAGCCGCAGGATTGGGGTATAGTTATGACCTAATTTATAGCAATATTGTAGGAATAAGAACTCCTGAGGCTACACAATACTCCATAGTTTCATCTTTGAAGGAAACAAATTTATCCAAAAACTACTTTGAATATCAATGCATTGAAGTTCCTATAGAATTTCGTTGGAGAACCTCTACCGAAAAATCACATAAATTTTGGCGAGTTTACACAGGTATGCGCATTGGTTACGTTGTGAGTTCAGAAAATCTTTTCAAAAAAGATGACCTTAACATTTCATTTCAAAATCCAGATTTAAACAGAAAATGGCATTTTAAAGTTTTTACCGCTTTTGGATATAATGCCCTTAATTTTTTCGTTCAGTACAATTTCATTCCCTTATTTAAAGGAGTAAAAACTTCGGATAATATTTCTTTGGATACCAATATTTTACAAATGGGACTAATGTTCTACATCCTTTAGTTCGGATTAGTTTGGTAAGTGCCAAAAATAAATTCAGAGTCAATGAGTTTACTACCATCATTATTTTTAATAACTAATTCAGAAATGGTAATCAAATGGTCGTATCTAATAATTTGATTATCAGACTCATTGCGAATTGCTTTGGTTACTATTTTTACCTTTCCACCAGTAGCACTTAATTGTGAAATTACCCAAGGTGAGGCAGGTGGATAATTTGAGCAAAAATAAGCCGTATTTACCGCTTCATTAAAATTACGATAAAACAGTTTAAAATTGGTAGGAATTTCTCCTGTGTAAATTCCAGCTTCGTTTTTGATGACATCTTGTGGTAAATCTAAAATCAATGCTTGTTTTCCTGTACTTTTAAATAAAAAAGTCGCCGTAACATCATTGGTACACGAAGAAACATTCAAATTATCAAAAGATATGGTTTCTATTTCCAAATCGCCATCATCACAAGCTGACAATAAGAAAAGAGATAAAAAAACAGATAATAACACCCTTGCCATTATAAAAATCGGTTTTTAAGTTTGATTATTATTAGAATAAGTGAAATTTTAGTCGATTTTTACTTAGTAAAAATCGACTAAAATTATATGAACATAAACTATTTTTTAGTTAGTTTATGTTGTAATGCTGCCTTTACAAAAGCAATAAAGAGTGGGTGCGAATTGGCTACCGTACTTTTATACTCGGGGTGATATTGTACCCCCACAAACCACGGATGTTTATCATTTTCAATAACCTCTACCAAACCTGTATCGGGGTTTGTTCCCGTACAACGCAAACCTGCCTTTTCCAAAACCTCTTTGTACTGATTGTTAAACTCATAACGATGACGATGTCTTTCTGAAATATGCTCTTTGCCATAGGCATCAAATATCTTGCTATTCTTTTCAAGTTTGCAATCCCAAGCCCCTAAACGCATCGTCCCTCCTTTTTGGGTAACTTCTTTTTGGTCTTCCATCAAACTAATTACAGGATACTCCGTTTGAGCATTCATTTCGGTAGAATTGGCATTGTGCATACCTGCCACATTTCGAGCAAATTCGATAACTGCCATTTGCATTCCTAAGCATATTCCTAAAAAAGGAATATTATTTTTGCGAACAAATTCTATGGCTTTAATTTTACCTTCAATTCCTCTATCTCCAAATCCGGGAGCTACTAAAACACCATCCAAATGGGCTAGTTTATCTTGAATATTTTCTTCATTAAGATATTCAGAATGAATACTTTCTACCTCTACTTTTACCTCATTGGCAGCCCCAGCGTGTATAAAAGCCTCTAATATTGATTTATACGAATCTTGCAACTCTACATACTTTCCTACTAGCCCTATTTTAACACGATTTTTCGGATTTTTATGTCGTTGTAAAAAAGCATTCCACTGAGTTAAATCAGGTTCTTTTTTGTCTGAAAGATTTAATTTCTTGAGTGCCACACGGTCAAGTCCTTCTAAAAGCATCAAATTCGGAACATCATAAATGGTAGAAGCATCAATAGACTGAATCACAGCTTCACGTTTTACATTGCAGAATAAAGCCAATTTGTTACGAATATCGTCAGAAATTTCGCGCTCGGTACGACAAACCAAAATATCTGCTTTAATTCCACTCTCCATCAAGGTTTTAACACTATGTTGAGTGGGTTTTGTTTTAAGTTCAGCTGCTGCCGAAAGATAAGGTACTAAAGTTAGATGTACTACTATAGCGTTATTGTCGCCCAAATCCCACAATAGCTGTCGTACGGACTCAATATAAGGCAAAGACTCAATATCTCCAACAGTTCCACCTATCTCGGTAATAACGATGTCATAATCCCCCGATTGCCCCAATATTTGCATACGATGCTTAATTTCATTGGTAATATGCGGCACCACTTGTACGGTTTTGCCTAAAAACTCGCCTCTACGTTCCTTTTCAATGACACTTTGATACACCCTTCCAGTGGTTACATTGTTTGCCTGTGAGGTATATACATTCAAAAAGCGTTCGTAATGTCCTAAATCCAAATCGGTTTCGGCACCATCTTCAGTTACATAACACTCTCCGTGTTCGTAAGGGTTAAGCGTTCCAGGATCAACATTGATGTAAGGATCAAATTTCTGAATAGTTACCTTATAACCACGCGCTTGTAACAATTTTGCTAATGAAGCGGCAATGATTCCTTTTCCTAAAGAAGAGGTTACTCCTCCCGTTACAAAAATATACTTGGTATTAGCCATACGACGATTTCTTAAAAAGTGATTTATATCTGGCAAAAATACGATTATTATTTAAAATGAAAAGTAGTATTTACAAAGCTTTTAGGCTAAAAATGTGAAAATTTTGGTTTTATTGTTTATAAAAAACCGACTTAAATGAAAATTTAAGTCGGTAATCAATAAGAAATATAAAAAAATGGAACTATACTTTCCTAAGCCTCACAACTGTTACAACTTACAAAATTAACCATCATTTCTTTAGAAACAGATTGACTTCGTTGATAATAAAGAGTTTTAACCCCTAATTTCCAAGCCTCAATCATCACCTTATTTACATCTTTTATAGGCATAGCAGACGGAATGTTCAAATTCAAACTCTGCGCCTGATCAATATATTGCTGACGCTGAGCTGCTTGAGTTACGATTTCCATAGGTGAGATTTCCTTAAAAGTTTTGAATACGTCTTTCTCCTCTTTACTTAACCCACTCAAATGCTGAACCGAACCGTGATTAAGCATAATGCTACGCCAAATTTCCTCTGTATCAAGTCCTTTTTCTTGCAAAAGTTTCTTTAAATACTTATTTTGACGCATAAAATTCCCTTTTGCTAAACCTGCTTTGTAGTAATTACTCGCGTAAGGTTCTATTCCTGGAGAGGTTTGCCCTAAAATAGCTGAGCTTGACGTTGTGGGAGCAATTGCCATTAGGGTAGTATTTCGTCTGCCATAACCTTTCAAAAGTTCGGGTTCTCCGTAAATATGTGCCAATTCTTGTGTAGCTTTTTCGGCTTCTTCTCGGATAAATCGGTGAGCTCTTGCGTTGAATTGGGTGGCTTCAAAACTTTCAAAAGGAATCATATTTCTTTGTAAGTAAGAATGATAACCCAAAACTCCTAATCCTAAAGCACGATGACGCATCGCAAACTTACGTGCCGATTGCAAATAGTAATTTCCTTCGGTCTTTTCAATAAATTCGGAAAGTACAGCATCTAAAAAGTAAACCGCTAAACGCACTGCACGAGTATCTTTCCACTCATCAAACAGCTCCAAATTCATTGAAGACAAACAGCAAATAAACGATTCTTCTTGACTAGAGGGTAACATAATTTCCGAACATAAATTACTGGAATTTACCAATAAGTTATTATCTTTATACACCTGCGGACGATTTCGGTTTACGTTATCCGTATAGAAAATATAGGGCAATCCTTTTTGCTGACGACTTTCGAGAACTTTTGCCCAAATTTTACGTTTTTCAACATCACCCTCAATCATATCTTGCATCCAATAATCGGGAACGCAAACGCCTAAAAATAGGTTTTGAATCGGATTTCCAATATCTTTTATCTGGAGAAATTCCAAAATATCGGCGTGGTCAATATCCAAATAAGCGGCGAAAGCTCCACGTCGTACCCCTCCTTGCGACACCACATCCATTGCCGAATCAAACAATTTCATAAAACTTACCGCTCCGCTGGATTTACCATTGTCCGTAACGGCAGAACCACGCGAACGTAATTCGCCGAAATACCCCGAAGTCCCCCCTCCTATTTTAGTTTGCATAATAACCTCGCCCAGTTTATGGGTTATGCCTTCAATACTATCAGGAACGTGTACATTGAAGCACGAAATCGGTAAGCCTCGTTCAGTACCCATATTTGCCCAAATGGGAGAAGAAAAGCTAATCCAGCCCTTAACAATCATTTCTTTGAATGCAGGTTGAAGCTCAGGCTTGTATAACCTTTTTGCCGCCGCGTGGGTAATGCGGTCAATAGCTCCCTCTACAGTTTCTCCTTTAAGTAAATATCCTCTGTTGAGAATCTGTTCCGATTCTTCATTTAGCCACCATATTTGTGTTTCTTCATTCATAATTTGATGTACGTACCTTAAAAAATTATTATTTAGTTAGTGATTTTACGTTTAATAGTGATTTTGTTTAAAAAAGGTCGTTAGCAGTGATGGATTTGTCGTGCTTGGTATAATCCACTGGGCGTTTGGCAAAGAAATCGTCCAACGAATTTGAAAAAACCTCTTCTTCAAACCACATCATTGGTTTGGCTTGTTCGGCAGTAACGGCAAAAGGTCTGCCTAATCCGAGTTGCGCCAAAGAATCGTCTAAACGATAACGCATATAATTTGCCAAATCCTTTTTGGTGAAGAAGGCAATTTCTCCTTCCTCGAAAATCCAATCTAACATTTTATCTTCCAACTCCATATAGCTATGTACAAAAGTAGATGCTTCGGCTTTGGCTTTTTCTTTCATTTGCGGATTTTCTTCAAAAATCTTCTTGATGATAAAAATACCAGCATTGGCGTGTTGTTGTTCATCTACCGAAGTCCAAGCAATGATGTTGGCTACATTCTTCATATAGCCTTTAAATCGGGTAAAAGAAAGAATAGTTGCAAATTGGCTAAACAATGACGCATTTTCAATAATTAGTGTAAAGAACAAAATGCGCTCCATCGCATTTTCACGATTTTTACTTAAATATTCTTTCAAAACGGCATTACGCTCTTTGAAAATAGGCACTTCAAGTAATTTTTCGAACTCATCGTTATATCCTAATACTTCTAAAAGACGCGAGTAGGCTTCGCTATGGCGGAATTCGCATTCGGCAAAAGTAGCTCCTAAACCATTGAATTCGGGTTTAGGAAAAAGGTCATATAAATCTCCCCAGAAAGTTTTTACCGAAACTTCCACTTGAGCAATACCCAGTAAAGCACGTTTTACAGCTTCTTTTTCAAAATGCGAAAGATTGGCTTTAAAATCTTGGATATCGGCAGTAAATTCTACTTCGGAATGTACCCAAAACGATTTATTCATCGCATCTACAAACTCCATCACTTCCGGATATTCGAAAGGCTTATAATTTTCACGTTTATCAAAAATTCCCATAGCTTATTTGTTATTTACGACTGCGAATTTAAAACAAGAAAATGCGACTTCATAATAAAAGAAATTCACAGCTTGTTGATAAACTATCTAATTGCAATATTTTCAAGGGGTGATGATTTCTACGATTAAGTAGTTAAAAAATACTTATCAAAATCAAACAATTTTGTTAAAAATAATAAAAATATTTAGTCTTCAACATATTAGCCGATATCCGAATAAAGAACGAACTTATCCCCCATTTTTACTTAATGCCGAATAAAATCAACTCCACAACAAAGGAGTGAGCCAATAGAGCACGGGGGGAGCTAAAAGTGCCGTGAAGATACCGTTAAAAATAAGCCCTAAACTGGCATAAACCGCGTGTTTTTCACTAACGCCTAAGGCTGCCATCACACCCATTCCGTGTGAAGCAGTACCTAATGCAATGCCTTTGCCCATTGGACTCTTAATACGAAAAAGAACTAAGAATCGCCACCCCAAAACGCTACCTAAAATTCCAGTTATGATTACTGAAGCCGCCGTAAGAGAAGGAATTCCCCCAATGGCATTGGAAATTTCAATAGCGATAGGCGTAGTTACCGATTTTGGAGCAAGTGAAAGTACAATATCTTTGTCTGCGCCCAATCCTTTGGCAATTAAACAAACGGATAATAATCCGCTTAAACTTCCTGCAAATTGTGAAACAAGTAAAGGTACAAGCTGTTTTTGAATCTTTGAAAGTTGCAAATAAAGCGGAACCCCTAAGGCTACCACCGAAGGTTTTAACCAAAAAGCAATAAACATACCCGCCTTGTCATATTTTTCATATGAAATATTGAAAACCAACAAATATCCTATCAAAACGAGCATTGAAATAAGTATAGGACTCAGTACAGGCGATTTATATTTTTTTTGGAGCCACTGCCCTGCATAGTAAACCATAAAGGTAAGTGCCAAAAGCCACATTGGGTTTTCTAAAAATGCTCTCATTAGGGTTTCATTTTTTTTCGAAAAAATTGGTAAGTATGTCCTGTAATCAATATTACTACGAAAGTGCTAACCACTACTGCAATTGTTATCGACCAAAAATTAGCTGAAATCAAATCAAAATAAAGCATCATAGCAACACTTGGAGGAACAAAAAAAAGCCCCAAATTGGCAACCAAAAGGTCAGACATCGCCTTTACCCATTGCAGTTTTACCCAACCTTTATGCAGAAAAAAAGTAAGAAACAACATTCCTAAAATGCTCGACGAGAGCGGTAAAGTTGTTACATAAACCACCAACTCCCCTAAAGCCAAACATCCGAAAATAATGGCACAATAACGAATTAACATAGCTAAAAAATAATTCCTTTTTAATTTCGATGGGCAAAAATACCAATATCTGGTGAATTCATTCTTCTTTTTACCAAATTTTGAACCCTTACAAAGGCTATTTACGAATTATTAGGCAAAAAATTTTGAACCTCGCTTTGTAAACAAATGTTAAAGTAATTGCATTTTCAATCATTATTTGCTTAAAAAAAACACAAAGTTGAATGTATATCCCTTATTTTTATTTACATTTGTGGAGTTAGAAACACAAAAAGAAAAAAACTATGCAAAGTTCAAATGAAAATGAAGTGGTAAAACAAACTACACCTCCACTTAATGACAACAAATCAAAAGGTTCAGGAAGTAAAGCACTAATGGTACTATTGGCTTTGGCTACTGCAGGATTAGGCATTTTCTCATTTAACTTGTACAATGAGAAGAAAAAGAATTCAGAGGAGCTCAACAAACAAAAAGAACAAATGATTACCGAACTCAACGCTCTAAAATCCGATTATGATAGGGCTGTGGACGATAATGTGTCGGTAAACCAAGAATTGCGTGATGCTCGCGAAAAAATCACACTCTACATCGACTCTTTGAAAAAAACTAAAGCTGATGTTGCTGCACTTTGGAAATACCGCAATCAAGTACAAGTTTTAACCAAAGAAAGAAACAAATTATTGGCTATAAATGACTCTTTGCGTCGTTCCAATGCTTTTATTACCCAACAACGCGATAGTATTTCATTAGCACTACAAGACGTTTCCTCAATGGCAGATTCGTTGGTAGAGCAAAACAGCAAACTGGCTCAAGTACTTGAAAGCGGTGCTGAACTTCAAATTACCAGACTACAAGTTGAAGCCGTGAAAGAGCGTAGCGGTGGCAGATATGCAAATACCAATCGCGCTCGTCCTACCGATAAAATTCGTGTTTGTTTTACCGTAGCGGCAAACAAACTTGCCGAGTCAGGGAACAGACATTTCTATGTGCAACTCATCTCACCCAACGGAGTAACTATGGGCGAAAATAATACCACTTCCACCGAAGCCATTACCATAAATTACAGCACCGTATCCGATTTTCTGTATGAAAACAAATTGGTAGATGTTTGTGAATTTATTGGCAACGGAGGAGGCCGTTTTGAAAAAGGAAACTATCAAGTAAAGGTTTTCAATGATAAACTTAATTTAATAGGCGAATCCGAATTTAAACTCAAATAATTCTTAAGCAAACCCTTATAATCCTTTACCTAATAAGGAGTTCAACAGCTTGAAATTTGTATCTCAAGCTGTTTTTTTATATGTTTGTCCGATATAATTTCAAAATCAATTTTAATTTTTTATGAAAAAATTTTTTATTAGCGTTTTTGCGCTATTGGGATTCACGGTGGCTGAAGCACAAAACGCAAGTGTTGAAAAAGATATTATTGGCGTTCAAATTGGGTTGTTCGGAGCAAATGCTTACAACGAACATAAACTCTCTGATGCTGTGGCACTGCGTTCACAATTGAGCTTACACGGAGGTTTCTGGACAGGAACAATGTATGAAAAGACAGGCTTTTTGCTAATTCCTGCTGCTTCGCTCGAAGGTAAATGGTACTACGGATTAAATCGTCGTGTGAATAAAGGAAAAAACACCAAAAATAATAGCGGAAACTATTTTTCACTTCGGGCTGAATATTTCCCTAATTGGTTTATCATCTCCAATTATAATGATATAACCAATGATGATAACTCTATTAGCATAATGCCTACTTTCGGTATTCGTCGTAGTTTTGGCAGAAATTTCAATTATGAATTCAACGTGGGATATGGTTATTCGCAAACACTAGGTAAAAATCCGAATAGCAAAGGAGGGGCTTTTTCGTTGAGTTTTAAAATAGGATATGATTTTTTTAAACGATAAATAAACACTTAAATATACTTTCTATGAATAAAAAACAACATTCTAAAGTTTGGAATGAGATTAAAACCAATGATTCTTGGTCAATTTTTAAAATAATGGGGGAATTCGTAAACGGATACGAAAAACTCAGTGAAATAGGTCCGTGTGTGTCCATTTTTGGTTCGGCTCGTACCAAATCCGATAGCAAATACTACAATTTAGCGGTGGAAATCGCTGAAAAAATCGTGGAGTCGGGCTTTGGAGTGATTACAGGCGGTGGACCCGGTATTATGGAAGCCGGAAATAAAGGAGCGCGTAAAGGAAATGGCTCGTCTGTTGGGCTAAATATCGACCTACCTTTTGAACAACACGATAATCCGTATATTGACAGAGATAAAAATTTGAATTTCGATTACTTTTTTGCTCGTAAAGTAATGTTTGTTAAGTATTCACAAGCATTCGTTGTGATGCCAGGAGGATTTGGGACAATGGACGAACTTTTTGAAGCTATCACGCTTATTCAAACTCAAAAAATTGATAAATTTCCGATTATTTTGGTCGGAAGCGAATTTTGGAAAGGACTTGTGGATTGGTTTCAAAAAACACTTTTGGACGAATTTCAAAACATTTCTCCCGAAGATATGTTCCTTTTCAAAGTTGTCGATACAGCAGATGAAGTTGTCGATATTATCGAAAAATTCTATCTGAAATATAATCTTCGACCTAATTTTTAGTAAAACCTATGAAGTCAAAATTACCTATTTCCGCAATTGTAGGCACGGTCTCTGTGGTGGTTATCATCATTGTGGTGATGATGTTTGGATTGCCTATTTACAACGTGTGGCAACAAGAAATGGCTGGTAAGGCTGAAATGGCAAAAGCCGAACAAAACCGAAAAATCCTTATTGAAGAAGCCAAAGCCCGACTCGAAGCCGAGAAATTAAATGCTCAAGCCGAGATAGAACGAGCAAGAGGAATGGCTGAAGCTATGAAAATCGAAAACGGAACGCTCAATTCGGTCTATAATCAGTATTTATTTATCCGAACGCTCGAAAAATTGGCAGACAAAGGCAATCTTCCACAGATTATTTATATGCCTTCCGAAGGATTAGTTCCCGTGATGGACGTTTCTAAAAACAAAACAGAATAAGGCATCAATCAGGCAAAACAATGCCGTGACTAAATAGTTAAACCTCTGTTTGCGTTGTTTAGGTGGATAACTATTTAGTGATGATTACCTAAGGATTGCAGAAAAGTGCAATCATTTAGTTAAAGGTTTCTTCCAAAAGAAGATATAAATCACTTTTTAGTCGGAGGCTTCCGCAAGATGAAGCTACTAATGACTAAAAAATCATACACTGAATTACTCAAAATTTATATACAATGAAACGATTATTAACAATAGTACGTGTTTCCGAATTGGCTGATATAGCTCATCGTTTGGTGGGGCTTTTTCATCAGGAAAATGAATTACAAACAGATGCTTTTTTGAAAAATCTGTTTGAGAAAATTGACACACAGGCTACGGCACTTTCGGTGGCTATCAAAAAAGAAGTTGCTGTTTCCAAATTGGAAGAAGCGGACAATCTGCGTGACGAAACGATTATGAATTTAAGCAACATATTGCTGGGTTATCGCTCGATGCGTTCGCCTGAAATCCGTGAAAGTGCCGAAAAACTATATGCTGTTTTTGACCGTTATGGAACGAAAATCACACGTGAAAACTACTCAAGCGAATCGGCACATATCGAATCGCTTTTACGAGATTTTTCCGCCATTGAGTTGCAAGAAGCTATCGGAAAACTTTTGGGAGTATCCGATACGATAGAAGAGCTTCGCACCCGTCAGACGGCTTTCCATACCGAGCGAATGGCGTATGAAAAGTCCGTTTCCGAACAAGAATTCGACGAGTCGGCAACAGCTCTGAAAAAACCTTTATTGGGGCTTATCAATACAAAATTGATTAGTTATCTGGCTGCTTTACAGGAAGAAAGTACTTACACTAACTTCTCGAAAGTGGTTTCACAAGTAATTGATGATGCCAATACAACCATCAATCGCCGAGGGAAAAAGTAGCTTTTTTGTACTTGATTGTAGGTGTAGCTAACCTATTCATACTGAAAAATATAAAAAATAAATCAATGACGATACAAATGATGAAATACGTAAAACTTTTATTACTATTTTGCTCGGTTTCGCTCTATGCACAACAGGGCGGAATGTGGATTCCTTCGCTTTTGGAGGGAATGAATGAAAAAGAAATGAAATCGCTGGGAATGAAGATGTCAGCAGCAGATATTTACAGCGTGAACCATTCTTCACTTAAAGATGCGGTGCCGCACTTTGATGGCGGTTGTACTTCCGAGGTAATTTCTCCAAAGGGGTTGTTACTTACCAATCATCATTGCGGATATGGCGAAATTCAGTCGCACTCCACGGTTGAAAACGATTATTTGGCAAATGGCTTCTGGGCGAAAACTCTTTCCGAAGAATTGCCTAACCCTGGTGTGAGCGTTACGTTTATCGTTCGTATTGAAGATGTTACGGCTACTATTGTCAAAGGCACGGAAAGTCTTTCTGTTGAGAGCGAAAAAGCCAAAATCATCGAAAAAAACATTGCTGAATTGGTTAAAACATCACCCAAAGAGGTGTGGCAGGAAAATCGCGTACGAGCTTTCTATAACGGAAATCAATATATTTTGTTCGTGGTAGAAAACTTTAAAGATGTGCGTTTGGTGGGAGCTCCGCCGTCTTCTATCGGAAAATTTGGCTCAGATACAGATAATTGGGTGTGGCCACGACATACGGGAGACTTTGCTCTTTTCCGCATCTATGCCGATAAGAATAATCGTCCTGCCGAGTATTCCAAAGATAACGTACCTTACACGCCCAAGCATTATTTTCCAATTTCGTTGGACGGCATTTCCGAAGATGACTTTACGATGGTTTTCGGTTACCCAGGGCGTACGCAAGAGTACCTTCCAGCAGTTGCTGTTCAGCAAATTGTTGATGTGTTGAACCCTGCAAAAATCGGAATTCGTGATGTGGTGCTTAAAGTACAAGACGGGTATATGCGTAAAGACCAAGCCATTAAGATTAAATATGCTTCTAAATACGCACGAGTAGCAAACTATTGGAAAAAATGGATTGGCGAGAGTCAAGGTTTGAAGAAATCAGGGGCGGTAGCTTTAAAGCAAAAGCAAGAAAGCATCTTCCAAAAGAATGTTGAAAAGGCAGGAAAATCGGCAGCGTATGGGCATTTACTTTCTGATTTTGCTAAAAAATATCAAGAAATTGAGCCGTATGCCTTAGCTAATGATTTATTTAGTGAATTTGCATTGAGAAATATTGATTTTCTTACCAATGGTTATCGCATTTGGCAATTGCAAAACGTTTTGCAAAATCGTGGTGTACAATCGTTTGAAGATAGAAAAAAGAATTTACAATCTACTTTCAAAAGTGTGTTTAAGGATTATGAAAAGTCGGTAGACAGAGATGTTTTTGAAAAAGCGGTAGTTTTCTATGCACAGCATATGCCGAAACAATTTTTAGCCGAAAAGTTACAAAATTTTGATGCAAAAACATTGGCGGAAAGCCTTTACGAAAAGTCATTGTTAGCCACCGAAGCAGGAGTAGAAAAATTGCTTACTGCTTCGCCTGAAACCTTTGAGGAATTGGTAAAAAATGATGTGGGAATGCAATTCGTTTCCGAGCTGATAAATAGTTTTGCGAAAGAGGTTGCCCCAACTTATGGGCGTTTGAATGCGGATATTGAGGCTTTGCAACGTACGTATATGAAAGCTATTTTGGAGTTTTCAAAGCCTGAGGATAGAATTTTCCCTGATGCAAATAGTACATTGCGTGTTACTTACGGAAAAGTAAAAGGATATGCCCCCGCCGATGCGGTACATTATAGTCCTGTAACTTATTTGGAAGGTGTGATGGAAAAATACGTTCCGAACGATTACGAATTTGATGTTCCGCAGAAATTACGTGACTTGTATGAGAAGAAAGATTTCGGAGCTTACGCAGACAAGAACGGAAAAATGCCTGTTTGCTTCATCGCTACCAATCATACCACAGGTGGAAATTCGGGAAGTCCTGCTATTGATGCACACGGAAATCTCATCGGACTTAATTTCGACCGCGTTTGGGAAGGTACAATGAGCGATATTCATTACGACCCCGAAATTTGTCGTAATATTATGGTGGATATTCGTTATGTTCTATTCATCATCGATAAATATGCAGGAGCAAAACACCTCGTTGACGAGATGAAGCTCGTTCATCCGAAGAAAAGTACCTCTTCTAAAAAATCAAAGAAAAAACGTAAATAAAAAAGTAAAATGCAGTTAGAAAGGTTTCTGACTGCATTTTTTTCTAAAAATAAATGAAAAAATACAATTATATCATAGGTATCTTCCTAATCATTTTAGGATGTTTGTCAGGAATTATTCTTGATACTTTGGGCTTTATTTTAGCCATATTAGGTATCGTTTTGGTGCTTCTTTCTAAACAAAAAGTTTGGATAAAATTACTCACTATTTTTCTTCTTCCTATAATCTTAGTTTACGGAATGTTTATTTTTATATTTTCTAATTCTTAGATAAGTGAAATTGTTAGATAAATTCAGGAATTACTTTATTAAGACCTTTGCACGGTAAAAAAACGGAAAAATAATTTAAACAATTGATTGTTAGTTGATTATTTTGTGTATTTACTTTATGAAACGCACTAAAACCCTATCCGATATGTCCTTTGCTGCTTACGATGTAGAAAGACTCACCCGAAAAGGTTCTTTTTACTCACAGGTCGATACCATTATCGATTGGAACCCCATTTCCGCTATCATTGACCAACATTATCAAAAAGGGTTTTCCGCCTCAGGTGAAAAACCTTACGATGGACTCCTGCTATTCAAAATGCTACTCATCGGGATGTGGAACCCAATGTCCGATATGCTTACAAAATAGGGATCTTTAAATTCTTGTGTCATATTTTTACCCTAATTATTTTCAAGGGCAAAATTAAACCTACGCTGTGCCAAACTACAACACACCCAAAAACTATTTATACCCCTCCTGCATTTGGTTTACGATTTCTTTGATTTCCTCGCGAAACCAATTGGGTGAAATCACTTCAATTTCAGCTCCGTAAGAGAGAATTTCTTGACGGAAATCGTAGGTCGGACGCAAAAAATATTCAAAAATGGTATGATTATCTTCCGTTTTGATTTCTTTTTGAGAATGATGTAAGGGGAGGGATTTCAAAAAATTAGATTTTGATTTTTCAACCTTAATTGTTACCTTTTCGGCTGAAATAGATTCATCAACGATAATACCAAAACTGTTTTCAAAATAGTCTTTGGCATCAAAATCGTTATCTAATGAAAAAGATTCATCTGTGATTTTCAAATCTTTAATACGGTCGAGGGCGTAAATCCGCATTGCGTGGCTATCTTCTTTAAAAGCAATAAGATACCAGCGTTGTTTGAAAATTTTAAGGCAATATGGATGTATTTGAGCTTCGATGGCAAAATCGTGAAAAAATCCTTGATAATGGATAATCAATTTTAGATTTTCTTTGATTGCTTCAACGATTTGCCCCAAAAATTCTCGTCCTAAAGGCACATTTTCGAGCAAGATACGATGATGTAGGTTTTTTTGCTCTTGCAATAAATTTCCGACCGTAAAGGAATTTAACAACCAATTTTGAAGCGTATTTTGCTTAATATCAGTAATGTTGGAAATGTAATACTTGTAGCCGTTTCTGGTATCACACTCAATATCAATATCAAACATTTGAGCAATGGCTTCGCGGTGATTGTGAAAGGTACGCAACGGAAATTCTTTTTCGTCTTCGTTAAGAGAAGAATGCAACCAACGATTATTGATTTCTTCGTAGGTAATTCCCTGTTTTCGAGAGATTAAGTCGATTAGCCAAATATAACGCTTGAATAGACGAGAGGTACTCTCTTTTGCTGTTGTTCGTTTCATATTTCTTTTTTTGACAAAGGTATGAAAAACCTGTGCGAAATTATAGCATAGAATAAAAAAACAAAAAACCTACTCTAATTTTGAAGTAGGTTTTTGTTTGATTTATTGTGCTTTACATTCTTTATTGATTTCTTCAAATAATTCTGTTATTTCAACAGTTTGTAATTTTTGGATTTTTTCAAGAAGTTGATTATCAAATTCTTCGGTTTTGTTACCTGCATACCAAGCGAGTTTATCTAGCTCTGAAATTTCTTCGCCGTCTATTTTTAATTTGAAATTTTCCCAAAGGAAATATTGTCCCGTCTTCCGTAAGCATAGTGTATGTCTTTTTTAACACAAAAAAATCCGTACCTGCACCCAAAAAATCATTTTCGTGAAGCATTATTTTTGCCGATAGCTGGTCGTCTTCATCATAAATGTATAAGGTTTTGTTATTTTGTAATACGTTTGTAATCATATTGTTTCTTTTTTCAAGGGCAAAATTACATTTGTGTTATCCTAAATCACTGCATATGTAAATTATTTTATGAAAAAAAAATTGTTTCAGCTCGTGGGAACGGAAAACCGAGAACTGCGAAGCACATCACGAACACCTTAGCTTTAAAACTATAAAAAGTGAGTAATAACATTAGATTTTGAAGAACCTAAAAATTTATTTTATAGATTCGTGGCGTAAAAAATTGCGCTTGGGGGTTGAACGTGTCAAATATGAGGCAAAGTGTTAATTTTTTACTATTTGCTAATAAAACGTTATCTTTGTCGCTCATCAAAAAGTAAAACAAGATGTCATTACAAGCTATAACCCCTATTGACGGACGCTATGCCGATAAAACCCAATCATTGATTCCTTTTTTTTCCGAAGAAGCCCTGATAAAATATCGTATTTTAGTAGAGGTAGAATATTTCATTGCTCTATGTCAATTGCCTTTGCCTCAATTGAAGGATTTTGACACCGCTTTGTTTGACCAATTACGAAAAATGTATTTGGACTTCGACCAATCCTCAGCTATGGAAGTTAAGCAAATTGAACAGACTACCAATCACGATGTAAAAGCCGTTGAATACTTCATCAAAAGGCGTTTCGATCAGCTTAATATATCAGAATATAAAGAGTTTATCCATTTTGGACTGACCTCACAAGATATTAACAATACGGCAGTTCCACTCTCTATAAAAGATGCGATGCAACAAGTATATTATCCGCAACTTTTACAAGTGATTAACGAACTAAAACTAAAATCCTCCGAATGGGAAACCATACCTATGCTTGCTCGTACACACGGACAGCCAGCTTCTCCCACGTGTTTGGGTAAAGAAATTGAAGTATTTATAGTTCGTATTGAACAACAATTGCAATTACTAAAATCAATCCCTTTTGCAGCAAAATTTGGAGGTGCTACCGGAAATTATAATGCTCATTATGTAGCTTATCCGCAAATGGATTGGAAAAAATTTGGTACGCAATTTGTTGAAGAAAAATTAGGGCTACATCACTCATTTCCAACTACACAGATTGAACATTACGATCATTTAGCAGCTCTTTTTGATGCTCTAAAACGCATAAATACCATTTTGATTGATTTTAATCGTGATGTTTGGACCTACATTTCAATGGATTATTTCAAACAAAAAATTAAAGCTGGTGAGGTGGGTTCTTCAGCAATGCCACATAAAGTAAATCCTATTGATTTTGAAAACTCGGAAGGAAATTTAGGCTTAGCCAATGCCATTTTTGAACACTTATCGGCAAAACTTCCTATTTCAAGACTGCAACGCGATTTGACTGATAGTACCGTTTTGCGTAATGTGGGTGTTCCTTTTGGGCATACCCTCATAGGATTACAAGCCACTTTAAAAGGTTTAGGGAAATTGTTGCTCAATCCGTTAAAAATTGATGCTGATTTGGAAGAAAATTGGGCAGTGGTGGCTGAGGCTATCCAAACCATTTTGCGCAGGGAAGGGTATCCGAATCCTTATGAAGCACTTAAAGGACTTACCCGAACCAATGATAAAATAAATAAAGAAACAATCTCTGCCTTTATTGAAACACTATCTGTTTCCGATGCCATAAAACAAGAACTGAAAGCAATTACTCCGCAAAATTATACCGGAATTAAAGGCGAATTATAGTATTTTTTGGTAAATAATTACATCTTTGAATTGATTTCCTATAGAAATCCAATCTTTTAAAATACCACAAGCAGTAAATCCCGCTTTTTCAAAAAGGTGGGTGCTTGCTGTATTGCTTTCGTTGATGTGAGCATAAATTTGATGCAATTGCAAATAATGGCGAGTATATTCTTCCAATAATTGCAACACCTCGCTACCGATTCCTTGGTTTTGAAACGGTTTTAAAATGAGGATGCCTACACCCGCTCGTTTGTTTTTCGCATTAAAGTCAAATAAATCGACACATCCTACATTTTCTTTGCTGTAGGTGGATATCACCAACCGCAATTGCTTGGCTTCATAAATATCTTTATGGGCATTTTCAAGGTATTGGTAAAGTACATATTTAGAAAAAGGAGTCTGTGTTTCACTGACTTCCCAAAGTTCTTGGTTATTTTCTATTTCAAAAAGCCAGTCCAAATCTTCAGGTTCTAAAGCTCTTAGAAAGATACGTTTTCCTTTCAATGTTTGCATAAAATAGATCCTTTAAAAACGAACGTTGCCTTGCCACAAAGGTAAACATTAGTATAAGTATCCTCCTTATTATCAAACAAAACGGATAAATTTCCGCCCATAGTTTGCAAATAAATTTTCTTTTCAAAGGTTTTTTGCAGATAATGCATCGCTATTGCAACAGCCGTAACTCCAGTACCACAAGATAGTGTTTCGTCTTCTACCCCTCTTTCGTAAGTGCGCACAGTAAAGGTATTTTCGTTATTTTGAGATACAAAATTGATATTACTTCCGCCTTTTTCAGCATATAAATGGCTATAACGAATTTTAGCCCCCTCATCTTTCACATCTAAAAAAGATAGATTTTCACGAATTTCAACGTGATGTGGAGACCCCGTATTGAGAAAAAGGTATGCGTCGTTAACCTCAACGCTATCAACATCTTTCATTTTAAGTTTAACCTCATTTTCTGAGCTGATGTAGGCTTGATGCTCTCCGTCAATAGCAATAAATGTAGCTTGATTATCAATGATTTTAAGTTGTTTGGCGAAGGCTACAATACATCTTCCACCATTGCCACACATTGAACTTTCATTACCATCGGCATTGTAATAAATCATCTTAAAATCATAATTATCAGCATTTTCTAATAAGATAAGTCCATCGGCTCCGATACCAAAGCGTCGATTACAAAGGTGTGCAATTAGCGAGGTCTCTTTTGGAAATGTTTTTTGCCGATTGTCAATCATTACAAAATCATTTCCTGTTCCTTGATATTTATAAAATTCAATAGTTTGTAAAGAAGACATAAAATATTACCGTATTTTTTTGATTCTGTCTAAGTTACGTTTGTTATCTCGGTCTTTAATGGTTTCGCGTTTGTCGTACATTTTTTTACCTCTCACCAAAGCAATATCCATTTTTGCCAATCCTTTTTCATTGATAAACAAACGTAAAGGCACGATGGTCAATCCAGAATTTCGCACTTCTTTGTGGAGTTTTTTTAATTCTCGTTTTTGAAGTAGAAGTTTACGTTCACTTTTGGGTTTGTGATTGTAATGCGTTCCGTAGGCATATTCCTCAATATTCATATTGATGACAAAAAGTTCGCCTTTTTCGTTAAATTCGCAAAAACTTTCAGCAATGGAAGCTTTTCCTAACCTAATTGATTTAATTTCTGTACCTGCCAATACGATACCTGCAAGATATTTGTCCAATATCTCGTATTCAAACTTGGCACGTTTGTTAAGTATGTTGATGTTTTTTTGCATAATGGTAGCAAAGATACAACTTTTTTGCAAAATAAGTTTTTTTTTGCTACGGCACATTCAGTGGCACATCCCGATGAGTAACATTTTGAACAGCAGGAGTCCATCGTAAGGTTTTTCACCCGATGCGGAAAGTCCTTTTTGATAGTGTTTGTCGATGATAGCGGAAATAGGTTTCCAATCGATAATGGTATCGACTTGTGCGTAGAAAGAGCCTTTTCGGGTGCGTCTTTCTACATCGTAAGTAGCAAAGGACATAGCGGATAGGGTTTTGGTGCGTTTCATAAAATAAATATACAAATAAACATATAATAATCAAACAATTAACGATTTATTTTAGAAAAATTTGCCTTGCAAAGGTCTCAGATTTTGACAAACCTAAAAATTTATTTTATAAATTCGTGGCATAAAAATTTGTACTTTAGGGTTGAATGTCCCTCTTTCTTCTATTTAAATTTGATTTGGTGTTTGGGTACAATATTTGTAACTTTGCAGATTATTGCTTTTCGCAAAATATAAATTATACGAAGAATATCAATGCAATTTGAATTATTAAAAACAGACCCACATACGAAAGCACGTGCCGGAAAAATCACAACCGACCACGGAATCATTGAAACTCCGATATTTATGCCTGTCGGAACGGTCGCATCGGTTAAAGGAGTACACCAACGCGAACTCAAAGAAGATATCAATCCAGATATTATTTTAGGAAACACCTATCATTTGTATTTACGCCCAACTACTTCTATTTTAGAAAAAGCAGGTGGGCTTCACAAGTTTATGAACTGGGATAGAAATATCCTTACCGATAGTGGTGGTTATCAAGTATATTCACTTTCCGATACTCGAAAAATTAAGGAAGAAGGTGTGAAATTTAAAAGTCATATTGATGGTTCGTATCATTTCTTTTCGCCTGAAAATGTGATGGAAACACAACGAAGTATTGGAGCGGATATTATAATGGCTTTTGACGAATGTACTCCATATCCTTGTGATTATCAATATGCTAAAAAATCAATGCAAATGACGCATCGTTGGCTTGACCGATGTATCTCGCATTTGGAAAAAGTACCACCAAAATACGGATATTCGCAATCGCTTTTCCCTATCGTTCAAGGTTCGGTGTATAAAGATTTACGTGAGCAATCAGCAGAATACATTGCCTCGAAAGGAGCTGACGGAAATGCCATTGGAGGACTTTCGGTAGGAGAACCTGCTGAAGATATGTACGAAATGACTGACTTAGTTTGCGATATCTTGCCTAAAGACAAACCTCGTTATTTAATGGGAGTCGGAACACCTATTAATATATTGGAAAACATAGCCTTAGGAGTAGATATGTTTGATTGTGTGATGCCTACACGCAACGCACGTAACGGAATGCTTTTTACTTCCCAAGGGATTATCAATATCAAAAATAAAAAATGGGAAGACGATTTTTCGCCCATTGACCCTGACGGACATACATACGTAGATACCTATTACACAAAAGCTTACTTACGTCATTTATTTGCGGCGAATGAATTTTTAGGCAAACAAATCGCGTCTATTCATAATTTAGGTTTTTATTTGTGGTTAGTTCGCGAGGCTCGGAAACACATCTTAGCTGGGGATTTTGCTTTCTGGAAAGAAAAAATGGTAAAACAATTGGGGCAACGACTATAATCATCTGCTGAAAATGAAAATATTAGATTGGTACATATTAAAAAGATATCTGATGACGTTTTTCGTTATGATGCTTCTTTTTATTCCAATTGGCATTATGGTGGATTTGTCAGAAAAAGTGGACAAAATGCTTGATAATAAAGCCCCTTTAGCTGAAATTTTAACCTACTATTCTGCTTTTACCATATATTTTGCGAATATTTTGTTTCCGATTTTTTTGTTTTTGTCTATCATTTGGTTTACCTCAAAGTTAGCAAATAATACCGAAATCATAGCTATTTTAAGCTCAGGTATTTCGTTTACTCGGTTTTTACGACCTTATTTTATTGGGGCTTGTATCATCTCGATTATTGTATTTTTTATGGGAATGTTTATTGTACCCGAAGCCAGTAAGATTTACAATTCGTTTTATGACAAATATTTATCAAAAAAACAAAGCACAGAATCATTATTCAACCAATTTTCAGAAAATGAATATCTTTACGTAAGTTCTTTTGATTACGAAAGAGTACAAGGAAATGACTTTTCAGTAGAACAGTTCGATGGTGTACACTTAAAAACTAAAATTACGGCAAGTTCAATCAAGTGGATTGAAAATGATAGCGTAAACACCTACCGATTAACGAATTATGTAAAAAGAACTATCGGAAAAGACAACGATAGCATTGAAACAAAAAGAGAATTGGATACGCTATTCACTTTCAAAGTAGAAGATTTGATGCCTGTGAAATATGCTGCCGAGACCAAAAATATTTTTGAGTTAGACAAATTCATAGAACGCGAAAAAATGAAAGGTTCTCCAAACATAAATCGCTATTTATTAGTAAAATACCGAAGATGGGGCTTAGTAGCAACTGCTTTTATTTTGACCATTATTGGAGTGGCAGTTTCTTCGGTAAAGCGCCGTGGTGGTATGGGGGTAAACTTAGCTTTCGGTATTTTAATTGGTTTTTCTTTCGTGTTTTTCGACCGTGTTTTTGGTATTCTAGCTGAAAAATCAGGAATTACACCACTAATGGCGGTTATTATCCCTAATTTAATCTTTCTAACCTTAGCCATATACCTATTACGCACAGCAAAACGCTAATATTTTGAGCTAATCCGTGCTGTTTTTTTTCAGATGATAGAAAAATATCATCAGATATAACAAAAAAAATCGTATTTTTGTAAATTGATTTTAATTAAGAACTTTTTGAAGAATTATGAGCGAAATTACAAATACAAATCAGTATTCAGCAGATAATATTCAGGCTTTAGAAGGAATGGAGCACGTTCGTATGCGTCCGTCAATGTATATTGGCGATGTAGGCGTAAGAGGACTACATCACTTGGTTTACGAGGTGGTAGATAACTCCATTGATGAGGCTTTAGCTGGATATTGTGATACCATTTCGGTAACCATTAACGAAAATAATTCCATTACTGTAGAAGATAACGGACGAGGTATTCCAGTAGATATTCATAAAAAAGAAGGAGTATCTGCTTTACAAGTGGTTATGACCAAAATTGGTGCAGGAGGTAAATTTGACAAAGGCTCGTATAAGGTATCTGGAGGATTACACGGTGTAGGAGTTTCGTGTGTTAATGCGCTTTCCTCACATCTAACAGCAGTTGTGTATCGTGACGGAAAAATATGGCAGCAAGAATATGAGCGTGGCAAGGTATTATACCCTGTAAAACAGGTGGGTGATACCCAAAAACGTGGAACTACAGTTACCTTTCAACCCGATGACCTTATTTTCCAACAAACCTTGGAATACAAATATGATACCCTAGCTACACGTATGCGTGAATTGGCATTTTTAAATCGTGGTATTACTATTACTCTTACCGATAAACGCGAGAGGGAAGAAAATGGCGAATTCAAAAGTGAAACTTTCTATTCTGAAAACGGACTTAAAGAGTTTATTCGTTATTTAGATGGAAATCGCCCTGCCATTATTTCCAACGTAATTGCTATGGAGGGAGAAAAAAACGAAATTCCCGTAGAGGTAGCTATGGTTTATAACGATTCCTATTCGGAAAATCTACACTCGTACGTAAACAATATCAATACTCACGAAGGAGGTACGCACTTAGAAGGTTTCCGTAGAGGACTTACCCGAACACTGAAAAAATACGCTGATAGTTCAGGACTTCTTGAAAAAATGAGTAAGGATAAGAAAAATCCGGTTCAAATTTCGGGAGAAGATTTTCGCGAGGGCTTAACGGCAATTGTTTCAGTTAAGGTTGCTGAACCCCAATTTGAAGGACAAACTAAAACAAAACTGGGAAATAGTGAGGTTTTGGCAGTAGTTTCACAAGCCGTATCAGAAATGCTTGAGGCATACTTGGAGGAACACCCTAACGATGCAAAAGTCATTGTTGAAAAGGTAATCATCGCAGCACAAGCGCGTCACGCCGCAAGAAAAGCCCGTGAATTGGTACAACGAAAAACTGTAATGAGCGGTGGCGGACTTCCAGGAAAACTATCCGACTGCTCGGAACAAAATCCTGAATTGTGTGAAATATTCCTTGTGGAGGGAGACTCGGCGGGAGGAACTGCCAAACAAGGACGCGACCGAAACTTTCAAGCTATTCTTCCCCTAAAAGGAAAAATCTTGAACGTAGAAAAAGCTATGCATCATAAGGTTTTTGATAGTGAAGAAATCAAAAATATATTTACCGCCTTGGGGGTAACTATTGGTACTGAAGATGATGCTAAGGCACTAAACTTAGAAAAATTACGTTACCATAAAGTGGTTATTATGTGTGACGCTGACGTTGATGGTTCACACATTACTACGCTTATCCTAACGTTTTTCTTCCGATATATGCGTGATTTGATTGAAAAAGGCTACGTTTATATTGCCACTCCTCCACTCTATTTGGTAAAAAAAGGAAACAAAAAAGCATACGCTTGGAACGACAAAGAACGAGATGCTCTTAGCGAAGAATACGGACAGGGAACTAATATACAGCGATATAAAGGTTTGGGAGAGATGAATGCCGAACAGCTGTGGGAAACCACTATGAACCCGCAATTTAGAACACTTCGTCAGGTAACCATTGAAAACGGAAGTGAGGCTGATCGCATCTTTTCAATGTTAATGGGTGATGATGTTCCGCCACGTCGCGAATTCATTGAAAAAAACGCCAAATACGCTAAAATTGATGCTTAATACTAATAAATAATTTTTAACGGGCTTATTCTTTCAGAAAAAGCCCGTTTTTATTCCTTTTTATAACTTCGCTTTCAAAAGAAAAAATAACTTTAAAGTATGGCACGTACCCCAAGTAACATGCTCCCTTTAAATACCTTAGCTCCTGACTTTAAGTTACTAGATACCATCAGTAATGATGAAAAAACGCTTTCGGAACTGAAAGGAGAAAAGGCAACGGTAATTATGTTTTTATGTAATCATTGCCCTTACGTAAAGCACGTCAATTCGGCATTGGTGGCTTTGGCAAATGACTATCAATCCAAAGGAATTGCTTTCATTGCCATAAGTAGTAATGATGTAGTGAATTATCCTGAAGACAGCCCTGAATTGATGCAAAAAACAGCTCAAGAATTGGCTTATCCGTTTGTTTATCTGTACGATGAAACCCAAGAGGTTGCTAAAGCTTATGATGCAGCTTGCACACCTGATTTTTACGTTTTTGACCATAGTTTGCTTTTGGTTTACAGAGGACAATTGGACGATTCTCGCCCTCAAAATCAAATCCCTGTCAGTGGAAAAGATATTCGTGCTGTCCTTGATGCTATTTTGGAAGGAACAGACATAAATCCCGTTCAAAAACCGAGTTTAGGATGTAACATAAAGTGGAAAGAAAATCAGTAAAAAGATGATGAATAAACCCCGTTGGGCACTTTTTTTAGGTGTTTTGTGTATTTCTATTTTTCCCATTTTAATACGTATGCAACTGAGTTCAGGGCTCATTTCTGCCTTTTACCGAATGGCAATTGCATCGGTGGTTTTGGTACCTTACGCCTATTTTTCAGGAAATTTAAAATTTATACACACCCGTTTTATCTATCCTACTTTACTTTGCGGAGTTATTTTTGCGTTGGATATTACTGTTTGGAATATTTCCATACAAAATTCCTCTGCTACACAAGCTACACTTTTAACCAATTTATCGCCCGTTTGGGTAGGGATAATTTCTTTTCTATTTTTAAAAAATAAACCTAAAAGAACGTTTTGGTGGGGTGTTTTAGTAGCTTTAGTTGGGGTTGTTGTTTTTGTAGGAATTGATGTTTTCAGAACCTTTTCTTTGGATACTGCTTTTCTATTGGGGATACTTTCAGGATTTTTTTATGCTTTATATATTCTCTTGAGTAAGAAAACCTTACAAGAAGTTCAGGTTATTCCTTTCATTACTACCAGTTCGCTCAGTAGTGCCATCTTTTTATTTTTTATAAACCTAATTGCCGGAGAATCATTCTGGGGATTTTCTGCACAAGGATGGGCTTCGTTACTGGTACAAGGTCTTGTTTGTCAAATTTTTGCCTGGTTACTAATTAGTTACGCCACTCAATTTATGAAAGCAACAAGAGTTTCGTTAACATTGCTAAGTCAAGCTGTATTTGCTACTTTTTTTGAGTGGCTTTTTTTAAATCAATCAATAAGTTTACAAAATAGTATCGGTGGAATTTTAATTCTTATAGGAATAGCCATTACCTTTTACGAACCCAAAAAATCTAATGCCTTGTTTTAAATTCAAAAGAATTACAGAAAGTTTTAGATAGTGTTGTTAAAATACAGATGAGTATTTTTAGTGTTAATCTGAACGATAACACTTTTTTGAATATTATATTTTCAAATCAAGTACTGTTTTTTTTTTTGATGTTATAAAACCCGTAAAGTAGTCTGCCTTGCCCACCCTATTTTTCCATCAGCAAGGCGTATTTTTACCCAATCATTCAAATAATCAATTACTTCGACCTTTGTGCCTTCGTGTAATGAAAACATCTCAGCTCCGTAAGCATTGGGCTCTGCAAAAACTGGAGTAGCCTTATCAAACATAATAGCATATCGCTGACTTTCAATACTTTTTTTATGAAAATCAGCAATAAAATACGTACCTATGCTTCCTATCAAAGCCAAAAGCATCAAGGTGAAAAAAATACGTTTAAATATAGTTTTCTGTGAAAAATAATACAACAAAAAGCTCATTACAAACACAAAAACACCTAAAATAGGTAAAATCGACCAAACTTGAAGCGAAAATATAGAAATAAAACGATCTGATACGCCTCTGAGCCAAGTTTTGGGTAGAGGTGTTATAGCATCAACCGTCATTTGTTGGGCAAAAACGATATTATTTTGAGCATCCTCATTATCAGGATTTAACTTCAATGCTTTTTCGTAATAATAAATACTTTCAGCCACGTTATTCAACTTATAATGTGCATTGGCTAAATTATAATACAAAGCTGACGACTCTTGTCCCAAATCCAAAATACCTTGATATTGGTCTATCGCTTTTTGATATTGGGCTGCATTGTAGCTTTCAGTGGCTTGTTTAAACAATTCCTCAGGGGTCTGAGCCAATACCCATTGCCCCCATAAAACCATTAAAAACACTATGATAATATATCGATTTGTCCTCATAACTATTACTTTTTAATCTGTTTATCCAAGGTAGATAAAGTCTGAACTGATTTTTGGTAATCGTTTTCCATAGAAACGGCATCAAAAGGAGAATATCGAGCCATTTCACAATTTTTCAGTAATTGTAAAAATTCGGTTATAGTTGCTTGACTTACCCCTCGTAAGGATAGCAATTCCGAAATTTTTTCTTTGCTAAGTTCAGAAGTTTCTAATTTTAGCTTGGCTTTTAAATAATTGTGTAAAGCACGTTCTAGTGCTTCATAAAAAGCATTCTTTTCACCCAGTTTTCGTTTGGCTTCTCCTAAATACTTTTTAGCTAAACGGTTGGCCAATTTAACTTTGTTTCCTTCTAAATCAGCATCTTTAGACTGTTTTATTTTCCAAAATAATAAAACTATCGGAATTATTAAAAGCGGTAAAAATAACCACAAATAATAATTGCGAGAACCAAAGAAATACGATTGATTTTTAGGATGTAACCCAGAATTTAATTGTATAAATCGGAATTCGTTTCCTTGTGTGGCAACCGCTTGTTTGTTTACAGTGCTTTCAGTAGTATTTCCGTTATAGTTAGCTCCCTCAACAACATCTATTAACAGCTCTTCTGACTTTATAGTCTCATATGTTTGTGTTTGCGGATTAAAATAAGAAAAAGAAACGGCAGGAATAGGGTATTTCCCTTTATACTGCGGAACTACGGTATAATTCTGATGAATATGTCCCCTCATTCCAGAGGTTAAAACATTGATATTGTCACTTTTCTCAGGGTCATATACCTCCAAAGCAGAAGGAAAACTAACTTTCGGAATATCAAATAGTTTAAAATTTCCGCTTCCCGCTATTTCTACTTTTACTTGTAGTGCTTCGGTTGCTTTAAGAGTTGTTTTAGAAGCATTTACGGCGAAGGAAAAATTACCTACTGCTCCCGTAAAATCAGCAGGTTTACCATTTTCAGGCAATGGTTTTACTTGTATGTTTTTCTTGCCTGAGGTTACTCGTTTTTGTACTTGAGTAACTATGGCATCTCCCCAAAAATCACGCTGACCTGTGGGTACAACCACTCCCAAATCCAAGACTATAGGCTCTAAAGTTAGAGTTCCTGCTTTTTGAGGGTATAGAACTACCTTTTTTACAACAACACATTTGTATTTTTTCCCTTGATATTCACATTCTTCATATTCATATCGCTGTTGTTGTGAAATTTCTTGACTCCAAAAATCAGGGAATTTAGGACTTTCAATAGGGTTAAGCCCCGAAATACCTATCTGATTTCCAACATATAATTTATAGGTAACTGTGAGAGCTTCATTCAGATAAGGATTCGTTTTAGAAACTTCTGTGGTCAGAAACAGATTATCATCTACCACATCTTCAGGAGTTTTGTTTATTGATGGATTTTTAACCGCATCGGTTACTGTAATTGCTACTGTATTGGATTTGTATATTTTACCTTTTATTTCAATGGAAGCTGAACCAATAGTAAACTTTCCTTTGGCAGTAGGCTCCAACACATATTCGAAAGTTTTAGAGAAAGTACGTTTGCCATTTATCCAAACATTACTCACCGAAATTTTTTCGCGCATCACTACTTTAAAACCTTCAAAACCAGGAGGCGTAAAATGATCTCCATCTTCATTTGCTGAAAATTCAATACGCAAACGCTCATTGATTCCTAAACGGTCTTTACTTACTCTTGCCGTGAACTCCACTTGTGCTTGAAGAGCTGGCAACGACAGAAATAAAAAAAAGAAAGATAGTAGATATGTATTTATAAACGTTTTGAACATTATAATTTGATTTTAAAACAATTGCAAAGTTAATCCTTTTAACGTTAAAAAAATAATAATTTATTTCTTTTACCAGTCTTTATCTGATTTGATAGGTCGTCCCTTAACTTTTTTAGCATTTACCTTTTCTTGTACTTTTCGTTCTTCTTGATTCATTGCTTCAAGAATTCGTTCTATTTGCTTGGGGGAAAGCGTAGAAGAACGTTTTCTTCCGTCTTGCTCCTGATAGTCTTCTTGGTTTTCTTCCCCATCTTGTTTAGGGTCTTTTCCTTGTTCTCCTTGTTGTTTATCGTTATCTCCCTGCTGATTTTCAGAATCTCTTTTATCTTTATCCTTTTGGTCTTTATTTTTATCAGATTCAGGATTGTTTTTATCTTGTTGATTATCTTTATTTTGATTATCTTTATTTTGATTATCTTTATTTTGATTATCTTTATTTTGATTATCTTTATTTTGATTATCTTTATCTTGGTTATCTTTATTTTGATTATCTTTATCTTGGTTATCTTTATTATTTTCTTTATTATTTTCTTTATTATTTTCTTTGTTATCTTCCTTTTTATCCTCTTTTTTATCTTGATTTTGTGGAGGATTTTTTTTGAGCATTTCTTTAGCAACGGCTAAATTATATCGGGTTTGTTCGTCATTGGGGTTATTTCGCAAAGCTTCTTTATACGCCTCAACAGCCTGATCGTAAGCTTTTTGTTGCATAAAAAGATTTCCTAAATTATGAAAAGCACTTTGCTTTTCAGTATAGCTAGCCTGTGGCGAAGTACTGGCTTGTTTATATCGAGAAAAAGCCTCTGCGTAACTTTTTTCGTGATAATGGGTATTGCCTAAATTGAATTGAGCCGTAGCATTGTCTTTATTTTCGGAAATTGCCTTACGATACGCAGTTTCAGCTTCTATCGGCTGATTTTTTTCAAAAGCTTCATTGCCCTGATGCGTGTATTTTTTTGAAAGCGATTCTGCTTTTTCAATTTCTTTTGGAGTTTGTGCCTGTGTCCATAGCGGAACGATACACATCAAAATAAATAGTATTTTTTTCATTTTTTATATCTTTTTGGTGAAAACTACTCACTTTTCTCATTAAACAAATTTATCTTTTTCACCCAAGCCGTTTTTCTTTCAAAAAGAAGTAAATCAATGAGTAATATAACGATAACGGCAAATAAAAACCACTGAAATTGGTCGGCATAGTCCACATACTGCTGAGTTTCAAATTCTGATTTTTCAATACCGTCAAGCAAACTGACAATTTCTTCAACAGCCTTACTGGTATTATCACCATCAATATAGCTTCCGTTAGCATTACGTGCTATTTCGGAAAGTAAACCTGAATTGAGCTTGGTGATGACTACCTCTCCGTTCTTATCTCGTTTATACGAAATATTCCCACCATTATCAATTGGAATAGTACTTCCTTTTTCAGTGCCTACGCCTATGCTGTAAATACGTATGCCTTGATTGGCAGCTTCATAGGCGATTTCAGAAGCTCCCATTTCGTGGTCTTCCCCATCGGAAATAAGTATCAAAATACGTGCCGTAGGGTTAGCATCTGAAAAATAACTACTTGCCATTTGTATAGCTTCTTGTATAGCGGTACCTTGTGATGATAACATATCTGTATTGAGGCTTTGTAAAAACATACGTGCCGCTGAATAATCAGTAGTTAAAGGCAATTGCGGATAAGCACTCGCAGCGTAAGCTACAATGCCAACACGATCGCCTTTTAACTGATTTAACGTTTCAGAAACCAGTCGCTTAGCTTTTTCTAACCGATTAGGCGATACATCTTGCGCTAACATACTTTTGGAAACATCTATAGCGAAAACAACATCCACTCCTTCACGTTTTACAGTTTCCATTTTTGTACCTATTTTAGGATTGGAAAGTGCAATACCTAAAAGAAATAAAATCAGCGAAAGTAATCCAAATTTAAGCCAAGGTTTAAAGGTAGAACAATTTGGTGCCAGTCTTTTAAAAAGCCTCTCATTGGTAAACTGACGTTGCTTTTTGTTTTTAATAATTCGGAAAATGACAAAAAACAGTGCCAAAGGTAAAATGGTTAGGCAAAACAACAAATATATTTTTTCTTCTATATGTATCATCTTCTTTTAAAGTTAATTCGCATCAGTAAATAATAGGTGTTCCATTCAAATCCGTGGTCAATACCTCGCTCATATAATCAAAAAATGGGCGCATTGCCAAAAAGGTGGCTATTACTTCTTTCTGAAAATCCATTGAGCATACCTCATCATCAGTAAATGAGCGTTTTACTACATATTGCTTCTTTTTAATCAAAGCTATAGCAGGATGATTTTTATCAAATCCCTTTGGAGCTGTTTTTACGCCATCTTCCCCTTGTAGTTCTCCAAAATACTTTTTAAAAGTAGAATCTTCTGTAATTGCTTTAATGGAGGTTTCATCAATTTCAAATTCTTTACGAATACGATGTAAATCAGCAGGTTCAGGCGCCCAAAATCCGCCACCAACAAACGATTTTTCGGGCTCAAGATGTAGGTAATATCCGCCCCTAAGTAAAGGTTTCGTTCTGGAAAATGCTACACCAAAATTATTTTTATAGGGCGTTTTGTCTTTTGAAAAACGAACGTCTTTATAAATTCTGAAAATATGAATACGCTCCAAGCTATCGTGATGTTGCATTTGCTGATATAACGCCTCAAAAAAACGTTTATTACTTTTAGCAACAGACTCATATTGAGCTTTATGCTGTAAAAACCAATCGCGATTATTATTTTTCGCTAATTGTTTTAAAAATTCCAAAGTCGTCTTCATAATTTTTTAAAAAACAATTACATATAACTTCTAAATACGGTATGACGCAGTAAAAAATCAGCAAGAAGCAACACAGCACCGAGCAAAGCCCAAAATCGGAATTTCTCTTCCACGTGGGTGTATTTGAATTCTTCTATTTCAGTGGTTTCCAATTTATTGATTTCCTCATAAATCTGTTCTAATTTTTTTTCGTCGGTAGCCCTAAAATACGTTCCGCCAGTAATTTGGGCAATTTTACGCATCAATTTTTCATCAATTTGTACGGGAGTGTTCTGATAAACGAAAGTACCATCAGCGTTTATAGCTACGGGCGACAATGCCATACCATTAGTCCCGATACCAATAGTATAAACCTTAATACCGTATTCAGCGGCGAGTTCAGCAGCGGTTTGTGGGTCAATAAAACCGCTATTGTTTACTCCGTCGGTAAGTAAAATAATTACACGGCTTTTGGCTTTGCTTTCTTTGAGCCGATTTACTGCCGTAGCAAGTCCCATTCCTATGGCAGTTCCGTCTTCTACTTGACCATAAGTGATTTCATTTAGTGCTTTTAAGATAATTGATTTATCAGTAGTAACTGGAATTTTAGTATAGCTTTCCCCTGAATATACCACCAAACCAATACGGTCAGACGTTCGATTTTTAATAAAGGTAGCTGCTACCTTTTTGAGTGACTCTAATCGATTGGGCTTCAAATCTTTTGCTAACATACTAGAAGAAACGTCCATCGCCATAACAATATCAATACCATCGGTTATTTTTACTTTTGCCGAATCGGAACGGGTTTGCGGACGAGCCAAAGCCACGATAAACGCCACCAGTGCCAACATTTTAAGTAAAAAAGGGAAATGTTGCAAGTAGGTAGTAAATCTTTTTCTCTCAGAAAACCAAACCATTGAAGAGATAACAAGCGTAGGTTTTGATTTCTTATTCCAAAAGCCATACCAAACCACTGCTAAAGGAACCAGTAGTAAGAACCAAAAAAATATCGGATTTGCAAAAACGACCTCTTTAAACATAATCAATCTCTTTTAAAATCAATAGAATATACTACTTTTTGAGCAATTTCACGTGCACTTTTATCACTTTCTTTATAGGTAATGAGTAATTGTTGAAGCGCTCCGTTTTCTGTAAAGCTATACAACTCATACGAAGCTGTAAAGGGATTACCTCGACGATCTTTAATGGTCATTTTGCCAAATAATTTTAAGCCCTTTACGCCCTGTGTCGTAGTATATTCTTCAGAAAGAGTAGTTATATTTTGTCCACCTGCCCTTTCAAGTTGTGAAAGTACTATATTATTGACCTTTTCGGGGTTTAATGTGGTTTGCTCCTGACCTTGTGCATCAGAGCGAAAAACAATCACCGAAGTCATTATATATAAATTGCTATTGATTGCCCCAAAATCGAAGACGTGTTGTTGTGATATCATTTGCTCAAAACCACTAATTTGGTACATTTTCTGACGTTTAAGCACCTCAGGGGTAGTGATTTGCGTTTGCGGATACCCATAAGCGCTAGTTACCCATCTACCTTTGAGCAATTGGGTAGTTTGGTCAGATAAAAGTGTGTCTTTGAATGAATTATAGCCCAAGTAAGTTGCAGTTCCACCCAAAACAAGCAAAGAAAAAAGCCCAATAGCCCAACGTAACATACGTTTTTGGCGTTGTCTTTTCTGCAATTCCATTTCTTTCAAAAATTCCTGATTTTGCAGTTTTTCTTCCAAAGTAGGCTCAGGTATAGCGGCTTTGGTCTTTTTAACGACATCTTCAATGACCACACGATGATCTTCAGCCGTACTGTCATCAGGTTTATTTTTAGCAAATTTCACCAAATCAGCAGTTTGTAAAACGCTACGTAAATTGGTTATTGTTTCGGAAGAAAGGGATAGTTTTCCGCTCTCTTGCAATAATTCTATTTTACCTAAAAGCTCATCAGTGGTACTTTCTTTTGCCAAAATACGCACCTCATCTTCCAAATATTCACGAACAATATCGGTCAATTCCGAATAATATTCTTTATGTTTAGATTCTATAAGATATTTGGAATTTTGTAGATTTTTGAGTCCTAAAATGGCTTTTTCAAAAGGTGGTAAAGGTGTCTTTTTAAACCAAAATCCTCTTTTTTTCTTCCGAAGTAGTACCAACAATATCGAAATTAAAAGTACAGCTAACCAGCCAAATACAAAAAAAAGGAACTGATAAGGGAAGCTGCTCGATTTTTCAACTCCCATAATGGGCTTGATGTCGTATAAGGGTTGTTTTAACGTGTCTACAGGGATATTTCTGACTTGAACCCAAAGCGAATCCGTGTAGTACGATTTGGAATTCACCTCAATTTTTTGACGAGGAATCGTATAACTTCCTGAATCGAATTGGGTAAGGAAATACGTTTTCGTCAGTCGTATTTTTTCTTGCTGAAGCAAGGTATCCACCGCCGAGGCTCGTACCATTTCCAGCGGAATAAAGGTCTGCCCCTGAGGAAACACCACATTACCTTCGGTTTGGTTTGCCTCTACCGATATTTTAAACTCAATTTGCTCCCCTATTTTAATTTCTGTAGGATTTACCTCTACCTTTATTTGAGGATTTTGAGTATACCCCAACTGAATCCAAAGAAGCAAAAACAAAAGTATATTTATTTTTTTACTTGTTGTCATAAAACTCTGTTCGTTTTTTATCCATCGAAAAACTACCCTCTTCGTTTGAAATATGCTAATAATTTCTGAGTATAACTCTCATCGGTACGGCAATGAATAATACCTCCACCCGATTTACGCATACTATTTTCAAAATATCTGACGTTTTCAATATAAAATTTCTCATAAAGGCTACGATTTGATCTTGACGCCGTATTTATATAAGCTAATTTTCCAGATTCGGCATCTTGTAGCATTACATACCCCAAATCAGGCAAGGTCATTTCGTGATAGTCATATACCCGAATGCCTGTAACATCGTGTTTTCTAGCGGCAATTTGCAATGATTTCTGATAGTTTTTATCCATAAAATCAGAAAGCATAAACACAATTGCTTTCTTTTTTATCACCTGATTGAGAAACTCAAAAGCCATACCAATGTTGGTTTTTTGGCTCTTGGGTTTGAACTCAATAAGCTCACGAATAATACGTAGAATATGTGATTTTCCTTTTTTGGGCGGAATGTAGAGTTCTGTTTGGTCAGAAAAAAGTAAAACTCCCGTTTTGTCATTATTCTGAAGTGCAGAGAAAGCCAATGTTGCAGCAATTTCGGTAATTATTTCGCTTTTAAATTGCTGAGAAGTTCCAAAAAGCTCACTTCCACTAACATCAACCATTAACATTAGGGTAAGTTCACGTTCTTCTTCAAACACTTTCACGAAAGTTTCATTATAACGAGCAGTTACATTCCAATCGATATTGCGAATATCATCACCATACTGATAGGGTCGTACTTCTGAAAAAGTCATTCCACGTCCTTTAAAAGTAGAATGATACTCTCCCCCAAATATATTATCGCTAAGCCGACGCGTTTTTATTTCTATTTTTCGTACTTTTTTTAATATCTCTTTGGTGTCCATTGCCAAAATAAATCTTTAAACCTTAAAGTTAGGTATAATATTCGTAAGATGTTATAAACAAAGCCAACTATTTTTTATACCTTAAATATTGACTTTGTTTACTAGTAAATTATGTGGAAAACAATTTGTTTAACTACGGAACTTCAACGGTATTGACAATTTTGTTAATGATTTCAACAGAAGTAATGTTTTCAGCTTCAGCTTCGTAGGTTATCCCAATTCGATGGCGTAACACATCATAAATTACCGCTCTTACATCTTCGGGAATTACATAACCACGACGTTTAATAAAGGCGTGACACTTGGAGGCCGTAGCTAAGTTAATACTACCACGAGGCGATGCTCCGAAATTGATAAGAGGTTTGAGGTCAGAAAGATTATATTTTTCAGGATAACGCGTAGCAAATATAATATCCAAAATGTATTTTTCGATTTTTTCATCCATATACACCTCACGAACCACTTGTTGCGCGTTTTGAATTTGCTGCAAGCTAACCACTTGATTTATTTGGGGTTGGTTACCCGAAAGATTATTACGCATAATAAACTGTTCTTCATCAAGTTTCGGATAATCAATAACCGTTTTTAACATAAAACGGTCAACCTGAGCCTCTGGAAGCGGATATGTACCTTCTTGTTCAACAGGATTTTGAGTAGCCATTACCATAAAAGGCTTATCAAGAGCAAAGGTACTATCCCCTATGGTTACTTGTTTTTCCTGCATCGCCTCTAGTAAGGCAGATTGCACCTTGGCTGGGGCTCGGTTTATCTCGTCTGCCAGTACGAAATTGGCAAAAATGGGTCCTTTCTTGATAGAAAATTCATTTTGTTTGATATTGTAGGTCATTGTACCGATAACATCAGCAGGAAGCAAATCGGGTGTAAACTGAATACGACTAAAACTTCCACTCACAGCTTTGGATAAGGTATTGATTGAAAGCGTTTTTGCAAGTCCAGGAACCCCTTCTAAAAGAATATGTCCTTGACCTAAAAGTCCTATAAGTAAAGCATCTACCATATGCTTCTGCCCTACAATGACTTTGTTCATCTCCCGAGAAAGAATATCAACAAAAACACTCTCACGTTCTATCTTTTCATTAATTTGGCTAATATTTACAGCTCCTTGACCATTAGTAGTATTAATTTCCATTATTCAAATAATTTTAATTGTAAATAACTTCAACAAATTTTGTTACATAAACCCCTGCAAGATATTAAAAATTTTGATTGGTAAACCTTAATGAAGCGTTAAATGAAAAGATTTTTATAGGCTAAACTAAAACTCATCTACCTATATCTCTAAAAAACAGCACATTTACAACAATTTTATAATATCATATTTTTTTGTACTTTAGCCCCAAAACCTATACAAAATATGTCAATCATTGAAAGTTATCGGGAAGCTTTCCTTAAACGTTTAGAAAATTTCCCAGAAAAACAAGAACCTGCCAATTTGTATGCTCCTATGCACTATATCCTGCAGTTGGGTGGGAAACGTATTCGTCCAATACTTACCCTTATGGGAGCTGATATTTTCGGAACGGATTATCAAAAAGCAATGTATGCGGCATTGGCAGTAGAAGTCTTTCATAATTTTTCTTTGGTTCACGATGATATTATGGACAAAGCCTCCTTAAGGCGAGGACAACAAACCATACACGAAAAATGGGACTTAAACACGGCTATTCTGTCTGGTGATGCAATGCTTATTATCGCCTATCAATTGTTTGAAAATTACGAACCTACCATTTTTAGAGAGCTTGCTCAAATTTTTAGCAAAACTGCCTTAGAGGTTTGTGAAGGACAACAACACGATATGGATTTTGAAACCCGTAACGATGTAAAACCACAAGAATACCTACTGATGATAAAATACAAAACCGCTGTTTTAGTAGGAGCTGCCCTACAAATGGGAGCTATTGTAGCGAAAACTTCAGAAGAAAACAAAAAACGAATCTATGATTTTGGTGTGTTGCTCGGTATGGCTTTTCAGCTACAAGACGATTATTTAGACACTTTCGGGGATAAAGACTTCGGTAAACGCATCGGTGGAGATATTCTAGAAAACAAAAAAACAATGCTAGTTCTAAAAGCTTTGGAAAATGCCAATGCCGAACAGCGCCAACAAATAATGCAATTATATACCTCCAAAAATACTGATGAAACTCACAAAATAGCCCTGGCTACAAAACTTTTTAAAGACACTCAAAGTGATGTTTTTCTGCGTGAAGAAATCAAAAAATACACTTTTGAGGCTTTTACTATACTTGAAAATTTAGACATTCCGCAAAGCAAAAAAGAACTACTCAAAAAGTTTGGTACTGATTTAATGAACCGAAAAATATAGCCAGATACCTTTATAAAGAGTAATAAAATTTTGAAAATTCTGTGTGTTTGATCTACTTAAATTTTATTGTACTATTATTGGAGCATCTCTCGTACAAATCTGGTTTTGAAGAAATCGGGGAATTTTTTATTGAAAAATGGCACCCACTCCCACCCTTTTTCTATGGCTTTGGAAAGGTGTTTTTGAGCTTGGAAAAAGTTGTTAATACCCCAATATGCCACTGCTAAACGGTACTCGAAAGTGATTTCGTTAGGAAAAAGATACTCCACATCAGAAATAATTTCAATAACTTGCCGATATTGCTTGTGCAACAACAACAAATCCAACCAATTTGATATGGTATCCAACGAGTAATCACCGAAAGCAACAGCCTTACCAAAGGCTTGTTCGGCTTTTTTAAGGTCATTAACTGCCAAATTGATTTCGGCATATCGCTTCCAATAAAACGGATTTTCTTCTTCAAGTTGCAATACTTTGTAAAGATATTTTAACGACTTGGCAAACTCACCTCTCAAATAATAAAACTCGGACAAATTCATCCACGACTTGCTAAGCTGAGGATCCTCTTGAACGGCTTTGAAATAATACTTCTCGGCACTTTCATCATCATTCATCTTTTCGTAACACTTCCCGATGTGTAAGAAAACTAGTGGCGAGGCATCATCCAAAGTAAGCGTAATTTTATAATTTTCAATAGCTTTTTGATACTCTCCGAACATTTCCAGCACTTTTGCTTTTTCAAAATAAGCTCCCGTAAAAGTATCATCACTAATGATAGCAAAGTCAAAACAACGCAATGCCTCTTGCAAATTCTCTTGATGGATGTACTGCTTACCCAAATAATACCAAGCTATTTCACAATACGGACTTTGATTCAAAAACTGATTCAAAAATGCTATACATTCTTGACTTTGCTCCAAAACGTCATAACAATAAATAAGTTGCTGAAGCGACATATAGTCCTGAGAATCTTCTTTTAAACAACGTATAAAACACGATTTTGCCTTGCTGTATTCCTCCATAAACAGATATTCCATAGCCATAAGCGAACAAATATCAGCTACATCATCAGTATATTTCATCGCTTGTTGAAGAAGCTCAATAGCTTTTTGATGATTTTTCAGTTTGGAATATAAATTAGCTTGTTGTACATAAACTTCTGAATTAGAAGGCTCTAATACAAATAATTGTTCTAAAATAACTGACGCTTCTTTCAATTGATCTTCAAAAATCAATATTTCTACTTGCAATAATTTCAGCGAAGTAGCCATAGGATGTTGTTGTAAACCAATACCTAAGGCGTGTTTGGCTTTATTCATCTTCCCTAAATCTAAGTAATGCCCTATGATTTCTTCAAACTCCTCAACTTCAAAGAAAAACACGTGATTTTTCTTAAGCATTGATTCAAAGCGCAATACCGCATAATTTTCTTCTTCCCCTGAAAATAATGACATCTTTTATGAAAAAACTTAATTTGTGAAAGCAAAGTAAATAAAACCTAGCTAAGTACGTAACTTTTTTTAAAAATATTTTTCAACAAATTCACCAACAGCCCTCTAAATTTTATAATTTAATCATTTAATTAGGATATAAAAATCTTTTTTTATCCGTAAACATTTTGTAAATTGCATTCCGATTTTTTTACCAACCTTAAAAACACAAAAATATGGCAGATTCAAGGCATTATTCGTTGCAAATTTTATCGCACATTCAAAAAATGGTTGATATTCAACAAAAAGTCATTTACTTTTTATTGAGTTTGATTGTCGCTTTTGGGCTGACATATCTATTGTACGAACCAGAATTAAATCGAGCGCAAATATACGTTTTGTTTTTACTTTTTTTAGCTATCGGTTTATGGATGACCGAAGCCATTCCTCCCTTTGCTACGGGACTCTTAGTCTTTGGTTTTCTGATTTTTGCTACCAACAGCTACTACTCGGAGTTAGACCCCGAAAACGCCAAAACGTATTATCAAGATTACGTCAATACGTGGTCAAATAGTGTAATTTGGCTAATGTTAGGAGGTTTTTTTATGGCTGACGCTATGCAAAAAACACATTTAGATCGTATCGTTTTTAAAATGTCTATCTCGAAATTCGGTACGGCTCCCGAAAAAATCTTACTAGGGCTGATGCTTACTACCGCTGTTTTTTCGATGATAATGTCAAATACGGCAACCACAGCAATGATGGTAGCCTCTGTAGCCCCCTTTTTAAAAACGCTTCCCAAAGAATCCGATTTAAGTAAAGGAATTTTAATCGGGATTGCTGCAGCAGCTTCTATTGGTGGTATGGGGACGCTTATTGGTTCGCCCCCAAATGCCATTGCCGTAGATGCTCTTGCCGACGAAGGTATCGGATTTTTGGAATGGATGTATGTAGGAATGCCCGTTTCTATCATTCTCACCTTTGTTACTTGGTATTTTTTGAAAAGGAAATACGTTAAAACCAACACTCCTATTGAAGTTCAGTTAGAAGAAACCCCAACTGAAGAAGAAAAGAAGGAAGACCCTCGTATTTTGAAAATGAAGAAAAATGTAGTGCTTTCGGTGCTTTGTGTAACCTTAATACTATGGCTTACCGAAAAGTTACACAACATCCCTGCTTCCATCATATCTTTAATTCCGATTATGTTACTAACTATGTTAGGGGTGGTCAAAGGAAATGATGTACGTCGCCTACCCTGGGATACCCTTATGTTAGTTGCAGGAGGTTTAGCTTTAGGAATGGCAATCAAAGAAACTGGATTAGCCCAACATTACGTAGATAAGCTACAACAAATACATCTAAATTTTTATGTTTTGGTGTTTTTCTTTGCCCTATTAACGGTATTACTCTCTAACGTAATGAGTAACACGGCAACGGCTACTATTTTGATTCCTATTGCCATTATTTTAACCTATCAAAATCCTGTAGTACTCCCTATTGTGATTGGGTTAAGCGCCTCAACGGCTTTATTTTTGCCTATTTCAACACCTCCGAATGCCATTGCATACAGTACCGGATTTTTGCAACAAAAGGATTTCCGCTATGCCGGACTTATCGTAGGGTTATTAGGTCCAATTTTAATTTGTGCCCTAACGATGCTCGTTTTTATGGTAATTTTATAAAAACGAACAAGTTTAACAATACAAGAAAATGATTTCATATTTTTTGATATTTTTTCAAGAGTATTAAATCATTTTCATACTTTTGTGCTTTATCAAATAAAATAACATACAAAATATGTCAAAAAAAGCAACTATTATTTATACGAAAACAGACGAAGCTCCTTTTTTAGCAACACATTCTTTATTGCCTATCGTTAAGCGTTTTACAAAATCTTCTGGCATTGATTTTCAGTTGAAAGATATTTCACTTGCAGGGCGTATTTTAGCAAACTTCCCTGATTTTCTGAAAAAAGAACAACAAGTGGAAGATGCCTTAACCGAGCTGGGAAAATTGGCAACTGAACCCGAAGCAAATATCATCAAACTTCCTAATATTAGTGCTTCTGTTCCTCAATTGGTTGCAGCTATAAAAGAATTACAATCAAAAGGTTATGACCTTCCCAACTATCCTGAAGAACCCAAAACAGAAGCCGAAAAGCTCATCAAAGCTCGTTACGACAAAATTAAAGGAAGTGCCGTAAACCCCGTGCTTCGAGAGGGAAATTCAGACCGAAGAGCCCCAAAAGCTGTAAAAAATTATGCTAAAAAACATCCGCATAGTATGGGAGCTTGGTCAAAAGATTCACTGACAAAAGTAGCAACAATGTCCGAAGGCGATTTCTATCATAGTGAAAAATCCGTTACGATGGAAAAGCCTGATAATGTTAAAATTGAATTAACGACAACTTCGGGCGAAAAAATCGTTTTAAAAGAAAAAACCACTTTGCAAGAAGGCGAAATCATTGATGCTGCAGTAATGCGTAAAAAAGCACTACTTGCATTTTTGAAAGAACAAGTACAACTGGCTAAAAATGAAGGCATTTTGTTTTCACTGCATATGAAAGCCACAATGATGAAAGTTTCTGACCCAATTATTTTCGGACATGCAGTACGTACTTTCTTTACCGATGTTTTTGAAAAACACGCTGATACATTCAAAAAAATAGGAGTTGATGCCAATAACGGATTTGGTGATGTGATTGCTAAAATTGCAAATTTAGAAGCTTCTGAAAAAGAAAAAATAGAAAAAGATATTCAAATTGCATTGGAAAATGCTCCTGATTTGGCAATGGTAAATTCCGACAAAGGAATTACTAACTTACACGTTCCCAGTGATGTAATCATTGATGCTTCAATGCCTGCAATGATTCGCAATTCAGGAAAAATGTGGAATGCAAAAGGAGAAACACAAGACACTTTGGCTGTAATTCCCGATAGTAGTTATGCGGGTATTTACAAAGAAGTCATCGCTTTTTGTAAAGAAAACGGAGCTTTTGACCCTACCACAATGGGAACGGTTCCAAACGTTGGTTTGATGGCTCAAAAAGCAGAAGAATATGGTTCGCACGACAAAACTTTCGAAATTTCACAAAATGGTGTGGTAAATGTTATTGGCGAAGACGGAACTATATATCTATCACAAAATGTGGAAATTGGAGATATTTGGCGTATGTGTCAAGTAAAAGATGCTCCTGTTCAAGATTGGGTTAAATTAGCTGTTTCAAGAGCAAAAGCCACACAAACACCTGCTATTTTTTGGTTAGATGAAAAACGTGCCCACGATGCCGAACTCATTAAAAAAGTAACAAAATATTTAGCTAATCACGACACAAACGGACTGGAAATCAAGATTCTTTCACCAGAAGAAGCTACTCTTTTTACACTAAAACGTTTGGTTAAGGGCGAAGACACCATTTCAGTTACAGGAAATGTTCTGCGTGACTACTTGACTGATTTGTTCCCTATTCTGGAACTCGGAACAAGTGCCAAAATGCTATCTATTGTACCTTTGATGAATGGAGGAGGATTGTTTGAAACAGGTGCTGGTGGTTCTGCTCCAAAACACGTGGAACAATTCTTGGAAGAAAATTATTTGCGTTGGGATTCACTTGGAGAGTTTTTGGCTTTAGAAGTTTCGCTGGAACATTTGGCAAACACATTCAATAACCCGAAAGCACTTATTTTAGCAAATACGCTGGGAGAAGCTACCGAAAAAGTTTTGGAAAACAACAAATCTCCACAACGAAAATTAGGACAATTGGACAATCGTGGAAGTCACTTTTACTTAGCACTTTACTGGGCAGAAGCCTTAGCCTCACAAGTTAAAGATACCGACTTAGCAAAAGAATTCGCTCCAATTGCTAAACAACTGAAAGACAACAAAGAACGCATCGTTACAGAACTTGCCGAAGTTCAAGGGAAAAGCATCAGCATAGAAGGTTACTATTCGCCTGACGAACAAAAAACATATGCTGCAATGCAACCAAGCAGTACTTTTAGCAAAATAATGGAATACTAATCCTTTCAATCTTTATGAAAAAAATGGCTGTCATACGACAGCCATTTTTTTCATTATTTACATCATCTTTTACAAATCGCGACGTTTTATCAGATAGTAAGATAAGGTTACAAAAATTACCGTCCAGCCCATTACTGTAACTGCATCTTGTAACTGCAAAGTATAATCTTTATCAAAACCTTGAGCGACTTGCTCCACTGCCGTTTTAATAGCTGATAATCGGGTAAAAGGCTCTTTTAAAAGGTTACTAATCGCTTGTAATGGAAAAAAGTCAACCAAAAACTTAAGAGATTCCAATTTGTAGTTTAGTATTGCTGAAAATATAGATTCTCCAATAAACCAAATCACTAAAAAACCCAAAGCAAAAGCTGATTTTCGAGTCAAAACAGCAAAGAAAAGACAAATACTGAAAAATCCGACTAAGTTCAAAAAGTAAGCTATCAAATATTCCATATCGGAAAAAATAATACCTATTTCATCATAAACCGAATAAATTCCTCCTAAAATAAGCGAGATTACAAAAACAACAAGTGTTGATATTGTAGCAAAAAGCAAAATAGTCAGAAACTTAGAAAGAATAAATTCTCTCTTACTTAATCCATCTATCAAGTTCTGTTTGAGCGTTTTATTACTATATTCACTGGCAATCATCGAGACAATAATGATAGCCAAAAATAGTTTGAAATGTATAGCGATGTAAGTATTAAAGTGCCAAATGAATGGAAAATTAAAAATGCCTTGATCGGCAAGTAAAAAATCAATACTGCCTATTTTTATGCGTATGGCTGAAATTAACGACAAAAAAGTGAGCAAAATGAAATAAGTAATAATCAAAATACGGCTACTTTTGCTATTCCAGAGTTTTATGAGTTCTATTTGTAATAAACGTAACATAATTTATTTTTTTTCAGTGAGTTGTAAAAATTGTTCTTCTAAACTTTCTTTGCGCTGAATCAACATTGAGAGGACAATCCCTTCTTCAAAAAGCAATCGATTGAGCTGGGTGGGTTCAATCGTTTTTTTAGCAAAGGCCTTAACTACTCCGTTTTCAAGATAAACTTTCTCAAAATTTGCATTTTTTTGTAAGGTTTCAATCAAAAGTTGATTGTCAGTTGCGGCTAATTCAAAAAATCCGTGATTATTGGTAATGGCATCGGTTGGCCCGTTGTAAAGCATTTTTCCACTGCGCAGTACGATAACGTGCGAACATACTTTTTCCACTTCATCAAGTAGGTGTGATGCCAGTAAAACGGTTACACCTTGTTGGGCAATATGTTTTATCAGAGCCCTAATTTGATGTATTCCTTGAGGGTCTAATCCGTTAGTGGGTTCGTCTAAAATCAAAATTTCAGGGTCATTGAGTAGTGCCGAAGCAATAGCAAGACGTTGTTTCATTCCTAAAGAAAACGCTCTAAATTTTCGATTTTTAAATTCGGACAAGCCTACCAAAGCCAATTTCTCTTCAATTTTATCGGTAGAAGCTTCCTTTATTTTACACACCAACTTTAAATTCTGATAAGCACTCATATACGGATAAAAATTCGGACGCTCAATAATAGCACCTACATGTTTGAGCGCCTGATGATTAGAATATCTACCACCAAACCAATGGTAATTTCCTGAAGTTTTATTTACCACACCGAGTACCATACCCAAAGTAGTTGATTTTCCGCTTCCGTTAGGACCTAACAAACCGTAAACTTTTCCTTTTTCGATTCGAAAAGAAACCCCATCGACAGCCCTAAATGCTCCAAAATCTTTTGTAAGTTTATCTATTTCTAAAATTGTTTGCATAATAAATGATTTATATCCATTACTATTGACGATTACTAAATAAAAATGTTACATTTCGCGACTACAAATAACGCATTTTTTTAGAAAATAAATTTCTCTCTTTTTCCTTTGGGTTACCCCAAAGGAAAAAGAGAGAAAAACGATCCCCAAAAATTGCACTTACTAATGGAGTTTAAGATGGTTTTATAGAAGAGCAAAATGGAAAAGCATCATTCCACATACACGCGTTTTATCCTTCTTGAAAGCGATGTAATTAGCTCATAAGAAATAGTTTGTGCTGTTTCTGCAAGAATTTCAGCCGTATGTTTTTCATCAAAAATAATTACTTCATCGCCCTCTTTACAATCAATTTCTGTAATATCAACCATTAACATATCCATACAAACATTCCCTACAATGGATGCTTTTTTACCATTAATATACACAAAACCAATACCTTTTCCGTAAATTCTGTTTAATCCATCAGCGTGACCCACTGAAATAGTCGCCGTTCGAGTAGGAGCATCTGCTTGAAAGCCAAAATTATACCCCACATATCCTCCTTTGGGAATATCGTGAATCTGAGAAATCAAACTCTTTAAAATCGTTATCGGACGAAAATTAGACTGATATTCAGCATCATTCCCAAAACCATACATTCCAATTCCACTACGAACCATATCAAAATGCGCTTGAGGATAGTTCAAAATTCCAGAAGTATTACAATTATGAAACAATACTTTATAGGAAAAATATTTTTCGATAACTTTCTGACAATCTATAAATTGACGAATTTGCTCTTGCATACAATCTTCAGCATTTTTATCTTCTGAGGCAAACAAGTGCGAATATGCTGTCCTTACCCTAATTTGCTTTTTGTTGGATAAAATTTGACAGACATTTTCAATTTGCTGAGGAAGAAATCCTAAACGATTCATTCCTGTATTACACTTAATATGAACTGGATAACTATCTAAATTGTTATCCATAGCAAAGCTAAGAAACATATCCAAAGTTCGATATGAATACAAAGTAGGTTCCAACTCATACGTTACAATTTCCTGAAAATGTGCTACTTGCGGATGAAGCACCAAAATAGGTTTTGTCACTCCAGATTTACGTAATTCAACCCCTTCTGAGGCATAAGCTACAGCAAAGTAGTCTGCTAAATCTTTTTTTTCTAAATACTTGGCTATTTCACAATGATTATTTCCGTACGAAAAAGCCTTCACCACCGCCATAAACAGCGTATTTTCTTTCAATTTACTTTTCAGAAACTTCACATTGTGCTGCAAATTATCCAAACGGATTTCTAAAGTAGTTTCTTGTACCGATGTATGTTCGTTTTGGGCTTCTTTCTCTATATTCATATACTAATTATTGTACTTACAATCTTTTTTCTCCTATGTGCCTACTGATTTTTCACTTTTTATTTGGCTGGAAGCTCTTTTTCAAAGGTGAGTTCCAATACATAATCGGGAGATTCAGGTATTTTTGGGAATTTTAGCAAGATTCCATCATTATCTTGGGTAAATTTAATCGATTTTTTGCCGTTATACTCAACAGCTTTGATAAGTTTATTACCCGAATAAGGCAAAAACAAGGCTTTGTCAGTCAAATCCAGCACGTGAACGTAAAGTGTTTTTCCTTTCTGAGTAGTTACACCCCAATGGCTGGGAGCTACCACACCTCCTCTTGTACCTTGAATGGTTGGTGCGTATGTTTTCATCCATTCGCCCATTTCTTTTAAGCGTTGAACAGCAACAGCAGGTATGTTTCCGTTAGGTTCTGGACCTACATTCATCAATAAATTCGCATTTTTTCCTGCCGCCTTAACCAGATACTGAATCAAAGTTTTAGTGGACTTATAATTCTGGTCGATGATTTTATATCCCCACATTCCGTTCATTGTTTCACAGGTTTCTAACGGCAAACGACTGATGTCTTGTCCTGATAATCCAGCTTTGTTCTCACCAGGAAGGTCTCGTTCAAATATCTGGATATCTTCTCCAGCAAACGGTGTGATGTGATGGTTATTCCCGATGAGACAAGCAGGTTGTAATTTATGTATCAACGTATATTGCTCGTCAAGGTTCCACGTTTTGGCAGTCATTCCGTCTGGATAGATGTCTTTGTCCCACATTCCGTCAAACCAAATGGCACCTATCTTTCCATAATTCGTCAGAAGTTCAGTAAGTTGATTGTTCATAAAGGCGTGATAATCTTCCCAGTTGCCTTGTTTGGTTCTTCCTGTGCCTTTGCCAGTACGCCCAAGCGGATAATAGTCCTCCCGACGCCAATCCAAATGCGAATAATACAAATGCAGACGTATTCCCTGTTTTTGGCACTCTTGAGCAATCTCCTTGATGATATCGCGTTTGAAAGGTGTGGCTTTCACAATGTTATAATCACAATGTTTGGTATCAAACATCGAAAATCCATCGTGATGGCGTGTAGTTATCGTAATATATTTCGCCCCTGAAGCCTTAATGGCTGCAACCCATTCGGCTGCGTTGAATTTTGAAGGATAAAATCCGGCAGCTAACTTTTCATACTCTTGCCAATGCAAGTTTTTGTTGTGCATAACCCATTCTCCATCGGCAAGCATACTATAAATCCCCCAGTGAACAAAAATTCCGAACTTATCATCTTGAAACGCTTCTCTTGCTTTCAAATTCTCTGCCGATGGTTTGTAATTTGGTTGTGCCAAAATCGGATAAAACCCATAGAAAAATAATCCTACAACGATAAAAAAATATCTCATTCTCATAATAAAATAACCTTTATAAAGTAATTGAATCATTTATTTTTCCGAATTCTGAAGGTTTCTTTTTTGTTCCCAACGCAAAAAACCTCCTTCCAAATTATAGATGTTTTTAAAACCTAATTTCTCCAACTTTTGAGCCGCTTGTAAACTGCGTTTGCCACTACGACAATACAAATAAACAGGCTGATTTTTATCAAATTGTTCCATTTTTTGCTCAAAATAATTATCTTTTACATCTATATTTATTGCCTGAGACAGATGCCCTTGAGAAAACTCTTTAGCTGTGCGTACATCTATCAGTATATTGCCCGATTTATGCTCATAATCCTCTATAGGAATGTGAGTTGTATTCTGAGCTGATGTGCAAGAAACAAAGGATACTACAATTAAAAGTAAATAAGATAAAATTTTCATAGTTATGTATTTAAAAATTTATTTTGATAAAAATTCAAGCAATTTTTGAAAAGCCTTCCCTCTATGACTGATTCTATTTTTCTCTTCAGCAGATATTTGAGCAAAAGTTTTCTCCATTGTATGAGCTTTGAAAATAGGATCATACCCAAAACCTTCATTTCCAATAGGTTTTTCGGTAATGGTTCCTTTGACAATTCCCTCGAAAGTATGCAATTTGCCCGACAAATAAAGTGCAATAACCGTTCTAAAACGTGCCTCTCTATACGGATTTCCTTCCAAATTTTTAAGTAGTAAGGCTATATTATCAGTATCATTTTTATTTTCGCCAGCATAACGTGCCGAAAAGACACCTGGCTTATTATCTAATGCCGTTACCTCAAGCCCTGTATCATCAGCAAAAACATTAAAACCGTATTTTTCGTAAACGTATTTTGCTTTAAGCACAGCATTTCCCTCAATGGTTGAGGCATTTTCTTCTATTTCGGTATCACAGCCTATATCGGTCAAACTCAATAACTGAATTCCTTGGGGAATCAAGGCTTGTATTTCTCTTAATTTATTAGGATTATGTGTAGCAAAAACAAGTTTCATAAAAGTCAAATTATCAACTAAAAAACAAAAGGCAGGGTTACCTCAAAGCAAACCCTACCTCCTATCGAAATATCAATCAATTTTATGTATTTTCTTCTTCGGAAGACGCTACATCGGAAACTTGTTGAGCTTGTAAATTTCTTAATTCTCGCAACTTAGCTTCCCACGTTTTTAGAGTTTCTTTATGATTTTCGATGTTTTTGATAACCTCACGTACCAGCGGATTTTTCTCATCAACGTTACTGAAAAACTGCAAATTATTTTCCAATTGAAGCACCTCTGCCTTAGCTTCTTCTATTTTTCTTCTGACAAAAATCAATTCGTGATTTAATGAATCTTCATCATCTTGGCAAACCAAACGCTCTAATTTATTATTGTACTTTATAAGCTCAATTTCTTGCTTATCAAAGTTCAATTTCTTATATAACGTATCGGTAATCTTGCCAAATTTAAGGTCGAGATTACGCTTTCCGTGAGGCGATTTCCCTAAGCTATTCCACTGATCAGTAAGCGCTTGTAAAGCCTCAACATCTTTATCTCTATCACCAGAAAGTTTAAAATCTTTTAAAGAATCAAGCATTGCCTTTTTCTTTTCCAATGTTTCTTCTCCAAATTTATTTTGTTCCTTACGAGCTTGATGCATACGATCAAAATAATGATTACACGCCTGTAGAAACTCAGTCCAAATTTTATCAGAGACCTTTTGCGGAACGTGTCCTATGGTTCGCCATTCTTCTTGAATTTTTTTCATCACTGGAGTAATGGCTTCCCAGTCAGAACTATCCATATTGGCTTTAGCGATTTCAATGAGTTTTAGTTTTTTATCTAAATTCTCTTGTTGTTCTTGCTTTAAATTCTTGTAAAAGCCATTTTTCTTTCTATTAAACTCTCTAGTAACCTGCTTAAAATCAAGCCAAATTTGATTTGAAACTCGAGAAGGTGTTTTACCAATGGCGAAAAATTCTTTACGAAGAGTATCTATCTTTTTAATATTTCTCTGCCATTGATTATGTGAATCGGTACTTTGAGCTAAGATTTCTTTGATTTTAGCTATTATTTCATTTTTTGCTATTGCATTTTCTTCGTGGATTTTGTCGAGATTTTCGAAATAATGTTGCCTTTTCTCGTGTATGGTTTTAGTGGCTTCACTGAAACGATGCCAAATCTCTTCACGATACTCACGAGCCACTGGTCCGATATCTTCTTTCCAAATTTTATGTAGAATTTGTAACTCACGGAATGCTTTTTGAGGGTAAGAAACTTTGGCTAAAGCTTCGGCTTTCTGCACGATTTTTAGCTTTTCTTCCAAATTATGCTTAAAATCCATATCACGCAAGTCACGATTTAAGTCAACAAAATCATAGAATTTTTCCACGTGATGATGATAGTTTTGCCACAAGTCATTATAATTAGCACGAGGTACAGGACCTGCTTTAAACCACTGCTCCTGCAACTGTTTGAAATGCTTAAAGGTTGTGTTTATATCTTCCTCTACGTTAATCAATCCTTTTATTTCGCTAATGATATCTTGCCTTTGAGCCAAATTTGCTTGTAAAACCTGCTCTAACTCTTTTTGATATTTATCCTTTTTCTGGCGGTACTCATCATAAAGTTCATAGAATACTCCACGGATAGGCAAAACATACTTAAAGTCAAGTTCATTTCCTCCTTCTGCAAGAAATTCCTCTTTTTTCTCCTCTAATACCTCTTTATACTTTTTGTCGAACTCATAGCGGATAGCCTCTACGTGCTTTTTAATGGCCTGTATTTTTTCGTTTCGAAGCAAGTGTTTTAACTCACGTACCAAACCATCTAAATCCATTGCCTCATAATCACGCATAGGTATTTCGTGACGCTTTTTATGATCTAAATCTTCAGCTTCTTCAGCATTTTCTTGGTTGATTTCATTAAGTATGGCATCGGTGGCTTGTTTTTGAACTTCACTTCCCGATGGTTCTCCTTGATTTAAAACGCTATTCTGAAGTTTTTCTTTTCCGTCTGCTTCTTGCAGGTTATCCTTTTTTTGTTCTGACATTGTTGTGATAGCTTAAAGTTCTAAAAATAATAGAAATCGTGTTTGAAATCCGAAAGGTAATAAAACTTTTTAAAATTCAAAAAAATATTTTCTTTATGTCCTCTTATAATTTGTAATCGTTTTTACCAAATTTCACAAAATATACTAAAAATCAGTTTTTTATTGAGTATTTCTTTTTTGAAAATTTTAATTCGGTCATTTATATTAAACCTTTAAAATATAGTTTTTAAAACCTTTAGGTAAACAAGAAAAGAGATTAGCCTAGTGAATGACTAATCTCTTTTTATTGATTTAATTGGCTACATCGCTTATGAATTTTATACGATATAATCGCAATTCTTCGTCTTCGTAATCTCCGTCGAATTCTTTTGATGCTACTGAAATTTTGTCGGTTTCCGCTTCCAAAAAGTATTCGTGAAGTTCTTCTTGTTGTTCTTCGTCTAAAATTTCATCGATATAATAGCTGATATCCAATTTAGTACCGCTATAGACGATTTGTTCCAATTCTTTTAAAAATTCGTCCATTTCTAAACCTTTGGCTTTAGCTATATCGGGCAATGGTAACTTTCTGTCCACATTCTGAATGATATACAATTTTAGAGAAGAATTTGAACCTGTGGTTCTTACAATAAGGTCTTCAGCACGAATGATATCATTTTCTTCCACATATTTGGCAATAAGTTCCACAAAATCTTTGCCATATTTTTTAGCTTTGCCTTCGCCAACGCCGTGTACGTTAGTCATTTCGGAAATGGTTATTGGGTATTTAAGCGCCATATCCTCCAACGAAGGGTCTTGAAACACCACAAAAGGTGGCACTCCTTTAACCTTAGCTACTTTTTTACGTAAATCTTTAAGCATTGCCAAGAGTACTTCATCGGCAACACCGCCACCCGATTGACCGATTTCATCAGGCTCTTCTTCGTAAACGTGGTCTTCAGTCATCATAAAAGAGACTGGATGTTTTATAAAGTCTTTCCCCTTATCCGTAAGAAACATAATTCCGTAGGTTTCAATATCTTTACGAATAAGCCCATTAACCATCACTTGACGCAGAAGCGCCATCCAATAACGATCATCTTTATCATTGCCAATCCCAAAAAAATCTTGCTCATCAATTTTGTGAGCCTTTATCAAGGCAGAAACCTTACCAATAAGCGTATTTACGATTTCCTTAGCTTTGAATTTTTGTTTGGTTTTATTGATGATTTCTAATAGTTTAACTACATCTTTCTTGGCTTCGACTTTCTTTTTCGGGAAACGAACATTATCGTCCATATCAGCTCCTTCACCGTTGATTTCATCAAATTCTTCCCCAAAGTAATGCAAGATAAATTTACGACGCGAACTTGATGTTTCAGCATAAGCCACGATGTCTTGCAGGAGTGCCTGACCGATTTCTTGCTCGGCAATGGGCTTTCCTACCATAAATTTTTCTAATTTTTCAACATCTTTATAGGAGTAAAAAGCCAAACAATGTCCTTCACCTCCATCACGCCCAGCACGTCCGGTTTCCTGATAATAACTTTCTATACTCTTAGGAATATCGTGGTGAATTACAAAGCGTACATCGGGTTTGTCAATTCCCATTCCAAAAGCGATGGTTGCTACTACCACATCTACTTCCTCCATCAAAAACATATCCTGATGTTTGGCTCGGGTTTTGGCATCTAATCCTGCGTGATAAGGTACGGCTGTAATTCCGTTAACTTGCAAAGTTTGAGATAGTTCTTCTACTTTTTTACGGCTCAAGCAATAAATAATTCCTGATTTTTTACTATGCTGTTTTACAAAACGAATAATATCAGCATCTACATTTTTCGTTTTAGGGCGTACCTCATAATACAAATTAGGTCGGTTAAATGAGGCTTTAAATACGTTTGCCTCTGCCATTCCTAAGTTTTTCAGGATATCGTCTTGCACTTTAGGGGTTGCCGTAGCGGTAAGTGCAACTACTGGAATACCTTCGCCCAATCGGTCGATGATCGTTTTGATGTTTCGGTACTCGGGACGAAAATCGTGTCCCCACTCCGAAATACAATGTGCTTCATCTACCGCCACAAAGGATATATCAATGGTTTTAAGAAAGTTAGCATATTCATCTTTGGTCAAAGATTCAGGCGCTACATATAATAATTTAGTTTTTTTACTGCGAATATCCTCCATCACTTCACGAATTTCTCCTTTGTTCAATGATGAATTGAGTACGTGAGCAACACTATCAGTTGATGAAATTCCACGCATCGCATCCACTTGATTTTTCATCAAGGCGATCAATGGTGAAATCACAATGGCTGTACCTTCCGAAACCATTGCTGGAAGTTGATAACAAAGCGATTTTCCTCCTCCAGTAGGCATAATTACAAACGTATTTTGCCGGTTGATGACACTCCGTACAATCTCTTCCTGCTGCCCTTTAAAGGTGTCAAACCCAAAATAGTGCTTTAATGCACTCTGTAAATCATTTTTAGAAGTTTTCATCTATAATGTTGCTATTTTCTCTAAATTTGCAAGCATAAAAGTAATACATTTTTTCAATATAACATATAAAAAAACACATTAAAATTTTGAAAGGTACTATAGATATTATTGATATTGCTAAACAAACCATTCATTCTGAAATGGTTGCAATAAATAAACTGATTGATTATGTTGATGAAGATTTTGCAAAAGCGGTAAATCACATCTTGAAATCAAGCGGAAGGGTAGTTATTACGGGCATAGGCAAGAGTGCTATTATCGCCAGTAAAATTGTTGCTACGATGAACTCTACGGGTACTCCTGCCATATTTATGCACGCAGCTGATGCCATTCACGGCGACTTAGGAATCATTCAAGAAGACGATGTAGTTATCTGTATTTCAAAAAGCGGTAATACTCCTGAAATCAAAGTATTAATTCCTTTACTAAAACGAGGAAAGAATAAACTCATCGGTATTACTTCCAATAAAAATTCGGTTTTGGCTCAGCAATCCGATTGTATTTTGTATGCACACGTGGAGAAAGAAGCCTGTCCGAATAATTTAGCACCCACCACTAGTACCACAGCTCAGTTGGTATTGGGTGATGCTTTGGCAGTTTGTTTACTAAAAATGAAAAACTTTGGAAGTAGCGATTTTGCTAAATATCACCCTGGAGGCGCTTTAGGCAAACGCTTATATTTAAAAGTAGCTGATATTGTAGCAAATAATCAAAAACCAGAAGTTACCCCCGATGCGGATATTCGTAAGGTTATTGTTGAAATTTCAGAAAAGATGTTAGGGGTTACCGCTGTTATGGATGGGCAAATCATTGCAGGTATCGTTACCGATGGCGATATTCGGCGAATGCTCAACAAGAATGATTCTATAAGCGGACTCACCGCCAAGGATATTATGACTAAAAATCCAAAAACTATTGATAGCGAAACCCTTGCCGTAGATGCTCTCGAACTTATGGAAACTAATAAAATAACACAATTATTAGTTACAGAAAAAGGCAACTACGCTGGAGTTATTCATCTGCATAATTTAATACAAGAAGGTATTATCTAAAGAATAAAACCATCATAATTGCAAAAAGGAGTGGCTTGAAAATTTTCAAGCCACTCCTTTTATATTTTTATTTAAATTAAATATTATATTCCGCAATATGTTATTAAAAAATATAGGACGTAATTGAAAAAAGATGATACAGAAAAAATAAGCCATTTCTGTTAAGTTTCAGCTTCGCTCAGCCTAACACTAAAAATTATAATCATACTTTTTATAACATACTCAAAGATATAATTCTTAGAACAATAAAAAACTATAAATCTATTTTACTTGTACCAATTCCACATCAAAAATAAGTGGTGCGTTAGGCGGAATGACTCCTCCTGCCCCCCTACTTCCATAAGCAAGTTCTGAAGGAATTACAAATCGGGCTTTATCTCCTTCTTGAAGCAATAATATACCTTCGTCCCAACCTGAAATGACTTGACCTATCCCTACTACAAATTCAAGAGGTTGATTGCGTTTGTAAGACGAATCAAAGATGGTTTTATCCAGCAACATTCCCGTATAATGCACACGAACGGTTTTTCCTGCTTGTGCTTGTTTGCCATTCCCTTTTTGTTCTATTTTATAAAAAAGTCCGCTCTCGGTTTTGTCAAAGCCAATAGTTTCATTTTTTAGTATTTCTTCAGCTTTTCGTCTTTCAGCTTCAATACGTTGGGCTTTTTCAGCATTAAATTTTTCGAAAGCGGTCACCGCATCCCATTTTTGAGCAGCTTCACCCACACGGATAATTTGAAGCTCACGCATCAAATCATTTTGTTTGATAGCATCTACCACATCTTGCCCTTCAATGACGTGTCCAAAAACAGTGTGCTTGTTATCCAACCAAGGTGTAGGAACGTGAGTGATAAAAAACTGGCTCCCGTTAGTGCCTGGTCCAGCATTTGCCATTGAAAGCACTCCAGGTCTGTCGTGTTTCAGTTCGGGATGGAACTCATCATCAAATTGATATCCAGGGCTTCCCGTACCCGTTCCTAAAGGACATCCTCCTTGAATCATAAAATCAGGAATTACTCTATGAAATTTCAATCCGTTATAGTAAGGCTCTCCCAGAGGTTTTCTACTGTTTTTTTGTGTCCCTTCTACCAAAGCAACGAAATTCCCCACCGTTGCAGGGGTTTTATCGTGAGTTAATTTTATTAAAATATCTCCTTTTTCAGTGATAAACTTTACATAAATTCCTTCTTGCATTTGTTTTATATTTTTAAAATAAGGTGCAAAAATACAAAAAATTAGTAATATTATTGATACCTCTTACTAAAACAAAAAGGATTGCTTAAAAGCAATCCTTTTTTATATTTTATTAAAAGTAAATCATTACAAAGAAACACGTTTGTAAGCTACTACTTTAAGTCCAGCATCTACTGATTTTACATAATCGGCAACGCTTTCTTTGTTTCCTTTGATATATTCTTGAGCCACCAAAGTATTATCTTTGAAGAAACGCTCTAATTTACCTTTTGCAATGTTATCCAACATCGCTTCAGGTTTTCCTTCTTGACGTAATTGGTCTTTTGCAATTTCGATTTCTTTCTCAATTACAGAAGCATCTACACTTTCCTTATCCAAGGCGATAGGATTCATTGCTGCAATTTGCATAGAAACATTTTTAGCTGCTTCTTCAGCTCCATTAACATTGGCTGAAAGTCCCGTTAAGGCAGCAATTTTATTTCCAGCGTGAATATAAGAACCTACAAAAGGAGCTTCTAACAATTCAAAAGCACCGATTTCAATTTTCTCACCAATAACTCCTGTTTGCTCAGTAAGTTTATCAGCAACTGTAATTCCTTTGTAGTCAGCAGCAAGTAATTCTTCTTTAGAACTTACTTGTAGTGCCATAGTAGCCAATTCGTTAGCTAAAGCTACGAAAGATTCGTTTTTAGCTACGAAATCGGTCTCACAGTTCAAAGAAACGATTGCTCCTTTAGTAGCATTTTGGTTTACTTTTGCAATAACAGCTCCTTCGCTTGAATCACGATCAGCTCTTTTTGCAGCTACTTTTTGTCCTTTTTTACGTAGGATTTCAATAGCTTTCTCAAAATCTCCTTCAGCCTCAACCAAAGCTGCTTTACAGTCCATCATACCAGCTCCGGTAGCTTGTCTTAATTTATTTACTTCTGCGGCTGTAATATTTGCCATATCTTGTTTAAAATTTAAAAAAATAAAGTAACTATGCCTCAAAGACAACTACTTTGAAAACATAATTACTTTATTAAAAGGTTAGTAACTAATTATTCAGCAGTTTCTGCGTCTTTTTCTTTTTGATCGGGTGTACGTTGTGAAAGCCCTTCGTTAATGGCTTCCGTAACGTAAGTAAGGATTTTTTCGATGGATTTCGAAGCATCATCATTGGCTGGGATAACATAATCCACATCACGAGGATCTGAATTGGTATCCACCATTGCAAAAATAGGAATGTTTAATTTTCTTGCTTCTTTCACGGCAATGTGCTCACGCATCGTATCCACTACAAACAATGCCCCTGGCAAACGAGTCATATCAGCGATTGAACCCAAGTTTTTCTCAAGTTTCTCTCTTAAACGCTCTACTTGTAATTTTTCTCTTTTTGAAAGGGTTTCAAAAGTACCGTCTTTTTTCATTTTGTCGATAGACGCCATCTTTTTAACCGCTTTTCGGATGGTAACAAAGTTAGTTAACATCCCACCTGGCCATCTTTCAGTGATGTAAGGCATTTTTACCGATGTTGCTTTTTCAGCAACGATATCTTTTGCTTGTTTTTTTGTAGCTACAAAAAGGACTCTACGCCCTGAGGCTACAATTTTTTTCAAAGCTTCGTTAGCTTCTTCAATTTTAGCAGCTGTTTTGTACAAATTGATAACGTGAATTCCGTTACGCTCCATATAAATGTAAGGAGCCATATTCGGATTCCACTTTCTTGTCAAGTGCCCAAAGTGAACACCTGCTTCAAGTAAATCTTTAACTTCTATATTATTTGCCATTTTTGTAATAGTTTACGTTCCGTTGATTTAGCAATGCAAAAGTGGTTGCCCTTGAGACACGCCTTTACGCATTTGGATGCTAAACTAATTTTCCGTTTTCTTTGGAAAACAACGACACTATGTTTCTTAATAATTTGAATTGCTCCAATAATAAACCAAAACGATATTAACGTTTTGAGAATTGGAATTTTTTACGTGCTTTTTTCTGACCGAATTTTTTACGCTCTACCATACGTGGGTCTCTAGTGAGTAGTCCTTCAGGCTTTAATACCGCTCTGTTTTCAGCATCTACCTCACAAAGAGCTCTTGAAATAGCCAAACGAATAGCTTCGGCTTGTCCAGTAATTCCTCCACCATACACGTTTACTTTTACGTCGTAAGCGTCTTCAGCTCCTAACAAAGCAAATGGTTGTTTTACTTTATATTGAAGCGTTGAAGTGGTGAAGTAGTCATTTAAGTCTCTTTTATTAACACTAATAGCTCCGTTTCCTGGTTTAACATAAACACGAGCTACAGCCGTTTTTCTTCTACCAATTTTGTGAATTACTTCCATTATTTAAGTTCGTTTAAGTTAATGGTAGTAGGTTGTTGAGCTTCGTGTTTGTGCTCTGTACCTACGTACACTTTCAAATTACGTAAAATCGCTGCACCCAATTTGTTTTTTGGCAACATACCTTTTACGGCTTTTTCTACCAATCTTTCTGGGTGTTTTGCTAAAAGTTCTTTAGCAGTTTGCACTCTTTGCCCCCCAGGATGCCCAGTGTAACGGATATACTCTTTATCGTTCCACTTGTTTCCAGTTAAGTTGATTTTCTCTACGTTAACAACAATTACGTTGTCACCGCAATCAACGTGTGGGGTAAACTCTGGCTTGTACTTACCACGTAGCAATTTGGCTACTTTAGAGGCAAGACGCCCTAACGACTGTCCTTCGGCATCTACTAAAACCCACTTTTTGTTTGCAGTGGCTTTATTTACCGAAATTGTTTTGTAGCTTAATGTATCCACATTCCTATTTTTAAAAATTAAACATTCCTTTCCAACCCTAAACACGATAGTATCTAGAATTGGGGTGCAAAAATACAATTATTTACGTAAAATACAAATACTTGGCACATTAAAATACCAAAATATGCGTCAAAATCTAGAAAACTCTAAAAAATAAAAACATAAAATACTGATTAAAAGAAACATAATCAAAAATAAAGCATCTTCATCTCATCAAAATATGAATCATCAGAAATAGAAAAATCCCGATGTTCAGAACCAAACATCGGGATTTTCATTTTAAGAAAAACGAGATCAAAAATTACATTTTTATTTTTACACCAGCAAAGAAAGTTCTTGGCAAAGAAGGTCCGTAGATGTAAGCTGGATCACGTTCAGCCCCTTTATCAAAATCTTTTTGGTACTGATTAAACAAGTTTTTCATTCCTAAACTCAAATCAAGTTTATACGAATCATTTATTGCTATTTCATAGTTGGTGTTTATACCAAAATCAAACATTGGCTTGGTTCTTTCCAAACGATTTTCAGTAATGTATCCTTTTAAATGAGGTACATCCATTGCTCCTGTGTAAACTCCTGAAAAATTTATCATCCAATTTTCAGAAGGTTTGTAAGTTGCTGTGAAATTTCCATAAATATCGGGGGTACGCAAAATTTTGTCCGTTTCAATACCTTCCTCTGGCTCATATTTATTTTCAAATTTGCCACTTTGGAAAGTAGCCCCTAATTGCATAATCCACTTACTGTTAGGCGCATACTTAACTTCCAAATTCACTCCTTTGACCAAAGCACCATCTCTGTTTTGTTTTTCACGAATTGCTAATCCGTTTTCCTCACCGGCATCTTCATAAACAAAAGGATTATGCAAAAGCGTGTAAAAACCTTCCAACATCAATATCAATTGTTGGTTTTGGGAAGTTACGTTATACTCTAAAGAAGCCATAAAGCTATCAGAAGTTTCTTTTTTCAAATTAGAAGCCAATTTAACACGACGTACCTCTCCAGGAATCATTTCAGAATGAACATCTTCCGAATAAAATAAAGGTGCTCTAAAACCACGCGCATAAGAGGCTCTGGAAATCCAACGTTCAGAAATATTGTAAAGTAAACTAGCACGAGGGTTAATTACGGTAATAGATTTTTCCAACAAGTTGGCATTTAAGTGTTCCATACGCAAACCTGCAAGTACTTTAAACTGAGGTACTATCTTCCAATCTGCTTGAGAAAAAACACCTAAACTTTTAACATCTTGATTAACTGACAAAACATTGGCTCTTAATCTTTTTTCAGAAATATCATCTTTTTTTAATTCTACCCCCGAAGTAAGCAAAAAGGTCCCGTTATTTGTATCAAAATGAGCGGTATGCTGCCCACCAAGTACAAATATTTTCTGTTTGGTAATTCCGTAACCCTCAGGGTCTTTTCCTGCTCCGTAGTAATTATCAGAATCAGTAGCTTGTACATTAGCATAGGTTACGAATTTGTGCTTGTAATCACGTGTTAAGTACTCATAATTAAGATTTCCGCCAAGTAAATTTGTTTTTATGGACTCGGCAATATCTGCCTCGTGTTCGGGCAACTCCAAGGCGTTACCTCCACGACGTTTTTCATTTGATACGTTAAACTCCGCCTCAATTTTCTTTCTGCTGGTAATTTCGCTAAACAACTTTGTTCCGAAATTGATGTTTTGTAATTGTGTGAGTTCAGAAAAACCATCATTGTTAGCATCATAAGCATTTCTTTTTCTGTGCATTGCATAAAAACTCATTCCGTTATTAAAGTTGTCGCTAACTAAAGAACCATTAAATACAGAAACGAAATCTTTTGCCTGTCCTCCAATTAGATGATAGGTGGTTCCGCCTTGAAATTCGTTTTTAGTTGGATTTTTAGTAATAATGTTAATAGTACCTGCAATAGCATTCGACCCAAATAAAGCAGAACCTCCCCCACGAGTAACCTCTATTTGTTGTATCATACTGGTTGGAATTTGCTCCAATCCGTAGATACTATTAAGAGAACCAAATACAGGACGGCTATTGATTAGTATTTGCGAATAAGCACCTTCCAATCCGTTGATTCTCACTTGCGAAAATCCGCAGTTTTGACAGTTTACTTCCGTGCGTAACCCAGGTTGGAAAACAAGCCCCTCCATTAAGGTATTAGCACGAACCGAAGACAAAGTCTCAGCATTAGTAATACTTACCAAAACAGGAGCCTCTTTTCTGCTCATTTCGGTTTTGGTTGCTGTAACTACTACTTCGTTAATGCCCAAAACGTCTTCTTTCAATTCAATATCTTTTTCGATGGTTTGCCCCTGTTGAATCTCAATTTTAATCTCTTGAGCAGTATAACCTAACATTGATACTTTTAAGGTGTAGCGTCCCGCAGGAGCCAAAAGCTGGAAAGCACCATTTTTTCCAGAGGCTACCCCTGTTTTATAATCTTTATTTTCTAATACTAAGGAAGCTCCTTCCAACGATTTTTTTTCAGAATTCACCATTCCTTTCACAACTCCTCCTTGAGCAAAACCAGCTAAGGATAAGCTAAATAGCAACAAAAAAGTGTAAAATTTCATTTTATTTTTAATTATTTGTTTAACTTAATTTTTAGGCAAAGCTAAAAATATTTCAGACAACTTTAAAAATTATTTTTCAAATATTTTAGAAAAACTAAAAGCATAAAACATAAAAATTAGAAAATCAACAAAATAAAATAAAAATCTTTTAAAAAAATATTTGTCTTATCTAAAAATGAAGTATGAGGTGCTTTTAAAAAGGATATAAAAATCAAGAATATGATAATTCGGTATGAAATTTGCAGTATATTACTTGAAAATCATAAAAATAATTGCCTATGAAAAACTTATCTATCACCTTTTTACTGTTTTTTGCCTTATTATTTTCTTCTTGTGCCACCGTGCAGGTTGCTTCGGACTATGATCGTCAAGCCAATTTTATGGCTTACAAGACGTATGCTTTTCATAAAGAAGGTATTGACAAAGTTCCGATTTCGGATTTGGATAAAAAACGGATATTAAGAGCCATTGAGCAAAATTTGAATGGGAAAGGAATGCAAAAATCTGAAAACCCAGATGTATTGGTTAATATCTTTACTAAAGAGCGCGAAAACCTCAACGTCGTTTACAACGATTATACGTCTTATTGGGGTTGGGATTGGGGACCTTTTTGGAATGGAACTTCCTATAGGACAACCACTAATATTGAAGGCACACTATACATCGAAATTATTGAAACTAAAAATAAGGAATTAATTTGGCAAGGTAAAGGCATTGGTTACATTCCGCAACGGATAGAACAAAAAGAAAAACGAATACAAGAATTTGTATCGAAAATTTTAGAAAAATATCCGCCAAAAATGTAATCAGAAAAGTCGGTTTGCCCCATACAAACCGACTTTTTTAGATTATTATCTTCGTGTTATAAAAGTATGATGGTAGTTTCACCTGTCAAGCTGAGCGAAGTCGAAGCCTTGTAATAATAAGGCTTCGACTTCACTCAGCCTGACATAAATATCTTCTTTTTTTAATCACTTTTCATTATATTTTATTTAATCCTTTACTTCCTCTTCCAAGATAGGAGATTTTAAGGTTTCTTTATTGGCGATACTTCGCTCTAAGGAAAGTAATAAAGAGGGTAACAACAGTAAATTGGTAAGCATCGCAAAGAATAGGGTTACCGATATGAGTCCACCGAGTGCTTTTGTTCCACCAAAGTCGGAAATCAGGAAAACTGAAAAACCGAAAAATAGCACGATAGAGGTATAAAACATACTTACACCAGTTTCACGAATGGAAGCATATACTGACTTGTGAATCTTCCAGTTACGACTAATGAGTTCTTGCCGATATTTTGCTAAAAAATGTATGGTATCGTCCATCGAAATACCAAAAGCGATACTAAATACCAAAACCGTTGAAGGCTTTAACGGAATGCCTAAAAAGCCCATCATTCCAGCAGTCACTAATAGAGGCAACATATTAGGAACCAGAGAAATAAGTATCATTCTAAACGAACGAAATATGATAGCAATCATTAAAGCAATCATCAATATAGCAAAACCTAACGAATATATTAAATTGGTTGCCAAATAATTAGTCCCTTTAGTAAAGAGAAACGCTTTACCTGTAATTTTTACTTCATAGCGCTCATCTGGAAATATTTTTTGAGCTTTTTGATAAATATCTTGTTCAATTTTTTCCATTCTTTCGGTTCCTATATCTTTCATAAAAGTGGTAATACGTGCCACTTGCCCCAAAGAATCGGCATAAGCAGAAAGCATATTCCCATCGGCTTTTGAATTCTTTATAAAAGGCATTATAAAATATTGTTCCTGCGAAGAAGGAAGTTCATAATATTCCGGATTTCCGTTGTAATAGGCTTGTTTAGCGTATTTTACCAAATTGGTAATGGAAATTGGTTTGGAAATTTCAGGAATTTCTTCAATATATGCCGAAAGCTCCTCAATACGCTTTAACGTTGCTAACTGACTAATTCCATTTTTTCTTTTGGTATCAATGGTAATTTCCAAAGGCATAATTCCGCCAAATTGTTCTTCAAAAAACAAAATGTCTTCAAAAAAAGGTGCCGATTGAGGCATATCTTCAATCAAACTTCCAGAGACTCGAATTTTATAAATCCCGATAATACTGAGTACGAGCATCGTTACGGCTGTGGTAAAAACAGCGAAACGATGATGTTTTACCACATTTTCCATCCAACGTACCAAACGCTTGATGAATTTCCGATCCAAATGCCTCAAATGCTTCTCTTTAGGAGCCTTCATAAAGCTATAAAAAATCGGGATTATCAATAACGATATGAAAAAAATAGCCAAAATATTAAGTGAAGCAATCAAACCGAATTGCTTCAACAACTCACTATTGGTAAATATAAATGTAGCAAAACCTGCCGCTGTAGTTAAATTGGTAAGCATTGTTACATTACCAATCTTACGGATTACTCTTTGTAGTGATTTTGCCTGATTGCCGTGATTTTGTATTTCTTGTTGATATTTATTTATGAGAAAGATACAATTCGGGATACCGATAACAATCACCAAAGGCGGAATCAACCCAGTGAGTATAGTAATTTCATAACGGAAAATTCCTAAAAGCCCAAAAGTCCAAACCACACCTATAGCCACTACGGTCATCGAAATAAACATTGCTCGGAACGAACGGAAAAACAAAAAGAATATGAACGAAGTAGTAAATAAAGCCAATGCAATAAAAAGCCCCATTTCGTCAGTAATACTTTTGGCACTCAACGTACGGATATAAGGCATTCCAGAGGTATGAACATCCAAACCGGTTTCCGATTCAAATTGCGTAATTAAAGGTAAAAAATCATTGATAATAAAATCTTTACGTGCTTTAGTGTTCACGATTTTTTTATCCAAATACACCGCTGTTTGAAGCGTTTGAGTTTGTTTATTGAAGATAAATCCTTCATAGAAAGGTAATTTTTCAAACAAATTACCTTTCAAGCTATCCACCTGCACTTGATTCTCAAAGGGTTGATTAACTAATGGCTGTGTTATAAATCGCTCATTAAGCGTATCTTTGACCAATACAGGAAGTTGTTCCAATGATATAACTGCTTGTACTTGTTCAAATCGTTTAAGCTTTTTGCTCAAATCATTCCACAAGTTGAGTTTTTCGGGAGTGTAAATGCTTTCATCGGCAACTGCAAGGAGCATTAAGTTTCCTTCTTCGCCAAATTTTTCTAAAAACTTTTGATATTCAATATTCACCTGATGATTGTCGGGCAACATATTGGCTTCGGTAAAAGTAAAGCGTACGTGTTGCCACTGAACTACCATAAAAAGTGTTACTACCCCCAAACCAATGAGTATGGCGGTACGATTGCGAAGTATAAGCCGTGCAATGGTTATCCAAAAATCATTTTTAAACCATTTTATCATTTTGTAAAACTTTATTTAAATTGCAAAGGTAACCATTTTCAAATAACGAATTCGACAAAGATTCATAATTATTTCATTGGCACATTCACCCCCCAAGTGCAATTTTTTATTACCACATTACATAAACATACCTATCCTGCGTTTGACACTTTTCTTTCAGCATTAAGTTAACAAGATTTAAAATTATCTATTTTCAAGATTAAAAAAATGTTAATAAATAGTTCACCAACAATTTTCGACCGTTCGTACTTGAAACAGAATTTTCAAAGTAACCATCCCACCGTGCTTGCACCACAGCGATACCTGTCGATCCAATGGATAGACGATCGTTGTTGAGATAGATTCTCAACATCACAGAAGTTTTCTCTCCTTGTTGACATAGTTGCTTCTAAGATAGAAGGCTGTTCTAAAAATAGACTTCATACACATCTGTTTTGAGAGTTGTAGTCAGGAAGAGAAGAATTGTAGCCACAGTGACTATGAATTATAGCCAAAAACGTGAAAATCAAACCTCTGTAACCACGCTGTAAAGTTCTACATAATACTTTGAATAACAGTAATATATGCGTACTCTAAACAAACTCTGGACTACAATTTTCAATCGGCTCGAAAAAGTGTAGCCAGATTGTAGCCATTTGAGAGTATTTTGGGAGTATTTGCGACCTCTTTACATACTCTGAGAAGATGTATAGGTATAGGTATAAAAGAAAAGTATCGTAACCTCAATTAGTTACGATACTTACTAACTTTGCTGGTATTTTTTGAACTCTTGTTCAGAGTACCTCACGCGGAGAAAGAGGGATTCGAACCCCCGGAGGTGTTACCCTCAACGGTTTTCAAGACCGCCGCATTCGACCGCTCTGCCATTTCTCCAAATGCACTTATTAATTCACTTATGCGGTTGCAAATGTACGACTTTTTTTGAAACTACCAAATTTTTGGATTATAAAAAAATCATTTTCTGTTTTTATATTTTGTAATAGCATATTATACAATGATTTAAAATAAAAAAACTAAAAGAGAAAATTTCGTATTGAGAATTTTTATAAAAACAAAAAAATGATTGTCAGCTATTCATATTAAATATTTTAGATTTGATAAAAGCCTGTTTAAATTTTTTTGAGTAAAATTTTATAGCGGATAATTTGACCATATTTTCTGAGTTTTCTAGCAGTAATTCATAATTTCTACATAATCTTCGATCATTGTCTAGCCAAGCAAAAGTGCGTTCTATCACCCATCTTTTAGAAATGGGATGAAAATCCTTTTTCCTTTGATCATTTCTCATAACTACCTCAATGATATAACCAAATTTATTCTTCACTTGTTCGATAATCTCTCCCCTATAACCTCCATCGGCAAGGATAATCTTTAAAGGAATGAATAAATATGCCAAAGTTCTCATCAGAAAATCTGTCGCCTTACCATCGTGAATATTGGCTACTGTGGCTATTACTTATTACTGCTAATAAAAATCCGTTTTTGTCCACTACTATATGTCGTTTAATGCCTTTCACTTTTTTGTTTCCTTCAAATCCTTTCAACGAACGATTATTGCCCCATTTTACACTCTGGCTGTCCACCATTCCGAGACTAGGTACTTTGTTTTGGTTTCTTTTAGTCCTTACTTCTTCGCGTAATTTGGAAAGAAGTAAATCAAAATCCTCTGCATTTGCCCACTTGCTATAGTAGTAGTAAACCAATTGCCATTTTGGAAAATCACCAGATAACATCCGCCATTGGCATCCTGTTTTTACAAGATACATTATGGCGTTCCAAATAGTTCTTAAATCGTGTTTTCGCTTTCTTTCATTGAAATTCAAAGTTTTTTTATAAATTGCCACTGATTGTCAGTGATATCTGTTGGATAATTTTTCATCGTAACATAATTGTTTATTCACCAAAAAATTACGAAAAAATATTTAATATCAACAGCTGACAATCATTTTTTTTGTTTTTATAAAAATTCTCAATACGAATTTTTGTAATATCTTTTTTAAACAGGCTCTAATTAAATATAGTTTTGTATATTTCACAGAAAAATAAGAGATGGATTGTCCAATTTGTAAAAGCAAAAACAAAATAAAAAATGGAATTATCAAAGGCGTTCAGAGGTATAAATGCAAAGATTGTGGCAGAAATTACACTGTTGCCCCATAAATCCACTGCCAAACTTCCGTCAGAACAAAGACTAGGTTTAATGATGTATTTGGAAGGCTTAAGCTTCAATTCTATTGGAATCGAAAAGAAGACGAGTTACCCGAGGAGGAAATTGAAAAACAAGAGCATTTTTTCAAGGAAGTGGCTGAAAATGTGGTAGATAAGGAAGCGAGATGGCTCAAAAAAGGCACAAAAACTTATTTCGGATACAAGAAACAAATTGCGGTGGATAGCAATGGTTTGGTATTGGCGGTTCATACCACACCGGCCAACAAGCACGATAGCAAAGGCTTGATTCCTTTATTAGAAAAACTTGACAATGAACGAATTAAAAAAGGCGTTTTTACTGATAAAGGCTATGCTTCCAAGGCGAATAGGGAATACCTTAAGGAAAGAAAATCCAAGGACAGGATACAGCATAAAGCACAGAGAAATAAGCCGCTAAGTAAATGGGAGAGAGTGTTTAACAAGTTGATTTCTAAGACGCGTTGGGTAGTAGAGCGTACTTTTGGGAGTCAGAAGCGATGGTTTGGTGTGGGGCAGACGCGTTTAAAAGGCTTGGACAAGGTACACACACAACATATTTTGGAAGCTATTGCCTACAATCTGAAGCGAAGTCCAAAGATGCAAATACTTCCTGCCTTTTAATGAAAAAAAGGTCCAAAAAAAGGGGATTTTGATTAAAATTGACCCCAAAAGTGAGAAAAAATGATGAAAAAGAATACAATTTCGAATTTTCAGAAACACTTTTTCTAAAAAAATCATCCGAATATGGGAAAAATAGAGGGTGGATGGTTCTTGCAAAGGTCTCAGGTTGATAACTTTCGCACGTTTTACCTAATATATATCTAAGTAATGCCCCTAATTATTTATTTCTTAGGTATTTTAATTACATACGATTTTCCTGCAGTCACCGTTAATTTATTGCTTCTGAGCCAAGAGTTATGTAATTTCAATTCTTTAAAATTAACACCATACTTTTGAGCAAAAAGGGCTAAATCATCAATACTTTCTTTAACTTCTACTTGATAAGTAGGAATTTCTAAGTACAAATCTTTAGATTCAAAATTGAAACCATATTGAGTAGGATTTTTCATAATTTCCTTAATAGCTAATATTCTAAAAACGTATCGAGAAGTTTCAGAATTTAACCATAAATCATAATAATCCGTTACTTTTTGAGCCGTGAGCTGATTGTACACCCCTGTATTACCAGCGTTGTATGCCGCAGCTGCAAGTGTCCAACTTCCCATACTTTTTTTAGATTTTTTCAAATAATCACAAGCTGCTTTAGTGGCTTTTTCCAAATGATAACGTTCATCAACTTGGTCAGTGATTTCCAATCCGTTTTCTTTAGCGGCAGCTTTCATAAACTGCCAAAAACCACTAGCTCCTGCAGGAGAAACAACATCTTGTAAACCACTCTCAATCAAGGCTAAATACTTAAAATCATCGGGAACGCCATTTTCTTTTAAAATACGTTCAATAACAGGAAAATACCGATTTGCTCTCTTAATGAACAGAAGACCATTAGATTGCCAATAAGTATTAACCAAGAGTTCTCTATCAAGACGTTCACGTACATCAGGAATATGCAAGGGGGCTTTTTCTCCAGCAAAATCGACCTCTGTGGGTAAATCCACTGCATATACGTTATATCCTTTTACAGGACGAATCTCATTATCTTTTTCATTATCAGAATCATACGAAGCAGAAGCGTTAATTAGTAATCCTCCTAAAAAGAAAACACCTAATCCGCTTAAAATATTTTTTGTAGTATTTTTCATAGCCTTTGTTTTTGAATTGAATTTTAGAATTTTTTAGAATAGATACAAAACACAGAGCATCAGGCAAATGTCTGTATCTTTTTCCTTTTTTACAAAGAAATTAACTTTTATAACTATTTTTTAATCAATTTCCTCATATTTTAACAATTTTTCCCAATGCTCATTGAACCATTTATACCTGTTAATAATCATAATATGTGTTCCTTTTTCAATGGTTATAGCATTGGAAATGTATTTGATAGGAAAAACCACATCTTTACTTCCGTGAATGTGAATAGTTCTAGGCAGTGGATTTTCTTGCTGCCAATTAACTATTTTGTCAATACTCCATTCCAAATAGAAAGGAGAGCGCATACCAATATATTTTTCATACAATTCGATACGCTTTGTTATTGAACCCGAAAAAGAAAAACGCTTCCAATACTCCATAGTATCTACCAAACTCAAAGGTAATAATTTATGTATTTTGGTGTAACGTGCCAACAACATTTTTTTGGGCAATTCGTGTTGCGTTTTTACACTCGAAATAATGATAATTTTCCGATAGGGACGTATTTTAGCTATCTCCTGCACAATAATCCCCCCAAAAGAAACCCCTATCAAAACAGGGCTCTCGTGTTTGATATTTTTGGAAAGACGAAGCGCATAATCCGCTAATGACTCTTCTTTCAGAGGGAGTATCCAGTCCAACAAATGAATTTGACAATAACTAGGAAACTCCAAAAATTCAAATATTTTAGGACTTGCCGCCATTCCAGGCATCATATAAATGTGTATGGGCTCAGGATTCATAAATTATTGGTAATATGAATTCGTTGTCATATTTTTTTTTGTAACTTTGCCTAACAAAAGTAATAAAATTACTCAAAAACACCTAACTTGGTAAAGTTATTGCTTTTTTTTTAACAACACAAAATTCATTTGAGAATTGTTTTTGTTACTTCGTTCTTGGTTTTGTTTAATATATAATTCAATAAAAGACAATGATAACATTAAAAAACAATGAGTTTTTGCGACAATTTCAGGCGCAAATCAATGAAGAAGTGGCTTTTATCGAATATGCTATACAAGAAAAGAAAATTTTTCTAACCAAAATGCACATTCCTGAAAAAGCCGCAAAAACATTTGAGGAGGCGTTTATTAAATCGGTACTTGAAGAGGCTAATAATAGGAGACTAAAAGTGGTTCCTACTTGTCCTCCTATCGTTAGTTTTTTCCGAAAAAATAAGGAATACAAAGACCTTTTACCTGTTGGTATTCGTATTTAATACAAACTTTAAACTTAATTGCATTTTGCTCATCATAGCAAAATTTACTTCTTAGAAACAGAGGTTCGATTTTCTTGCCTTAAAAGAGGGGGTTGTCTCAAATTATTCCACATTTTAAAGTGATTTGAATACTCAAAAACTCCCCTAGACGACTGCTATTTTCATAAATTATTACCCTCTATAGCATAATTAAAAGTAAAAATTTAAGACTCTATAACTCTTAAAAAATTATTTTCAAAATTATATAAATGTGAATACAAGTTAATTGGAAAAAAATATAGTATCACAAAAGGTTAATATTTTAGCAGTACAAAATCTAATTACTTACTAAATCATATTTTTTAACATTCAATAACAATAAAGTCCTTCTTATTAATTCTTTTTAACTACTTAAAACAAAATATAATGCTAATCAACTAATATTTATTGTTTTATAGGTCGTTATATTTTACCTTTACCGCGGGATAATTGTAAATATATTTGAAAAATAATTTTATGAAAAAGTTTTTTATTGCTATCTGTGTTTTTTTTGTTACATTCGCTGTAAAAGCACAATGTGATTTGAGTGATTTCACTCTAAATCAAGTACCTGGTACTTGTTATGGAAACGCAGAATTAACCGTTTCTAATCCTTCGTGTACTTCAAGTACAGAGATTCTAGCAGAGCTAATCTCGCCCGGAAATCCATCACCTAAAATTGAACCTCTCACGGGCGGAAGTTATACTTTTTCTTCTCTAAGAGCTGGTACTTATACCGTAACACTGTCTAATCAAAATACTGGTGTAAGAGGAGTTTCCAAATCTATAGAAATTACCACCTCTTACCAAAACATTGTTTGGCAATTGAACTCAATAGCTGCACCTACTTGTAGCGATGGGGTTAATGGTCGTATTCAGCTTAAAATCATTTCAGGAGGAATTGGCAGTTTTAAAGTTGAAGTTTTTGACAAATTAGGAAATTTGGTAGTTTCACAAAACAATATCCCGAAACCTACCACTGGTAATACAGCTAATATAGAATTTTTAGGAAGCGATAGTAATCCTTTAAAATCAGGAGATTATTCTTTACAAATTACCGATTTAGCTGGAGGTAACTTGGGCTGTGGGGCTATCATCAAATTGCCCATAGTTATCCCTCCTTCTACCAACTCAAATACTCTTTGTAAACTTATTGAAAGAGGAGAACTCTCTTATATTCAACTCGGTCTTGATGCCGCGGGTGATTGCAAACACCGGCTAAAAATCCAAATAAAACATCCTGGAACAAACGTTCAGTTATCAACTGAAGCTCAAAATTTTTACAAACAAGCTGGTACTGCACAAGTGTGGAATTTGACTACCAATGAAGGCCCTATTGATATTTCATCTACTCTTGAAGATGCTCTTTACATTTATCGTAATCACTATACAACTCCTTTTATGTTTAAGGAAGGACACAAGGTACGTATTCTTATTAAAGGGGCACAAAATACCATTGATGAAACTTTTATTTTAAAAGATTTAGACCCAAATAAGCCTCCTTTCCAAGAAAGAAGATTGGGTTGGTTAGGAAGCGACGCACAAGGAGCAGTCAGAGGTTGGCAAATCACTTACGTGGATAAAGAAAATACCTGCCGTGAGGCTTATGCTTTCCGATTAGGGCAAGGTGTTTCACACCGTATTTATAAAGACGATAACGATAATAGTAAAGAATATAAATACCGTTATCATCCTTGGGGTATGTACGAATTTGATTTAGATTATGCCAATCGGGCAACTACAGGAAAAACTACTCCTGACCCAGACAAACATTGGTATAAAGTAGAAAAATTAGAAGCAGGAGCTTGGACAGATGTTTCACATTTAGTAAAATGGTCTCGAGGGAAACATAGTATGCCATTAACCTTCGATGATTTTATTGCAGATTTTACTGATGCTGGTGCCCCTACCGCTACAAATCGTACAATACGGTATCGTTTTACTTATCAAGACACAAAAATAATAAATAGTGGTCCTAAAGGTTGTTTTCCAAGCTCACCTCCTGTAATGGAAATTGACGCTTATTATAAAAATAACATTAGTAACTATTTAGAAGGTATTATGACCAATGATTGGGCTATTCGTTATGGGTATGGTGCTTACGAAGGAACTTCGGCTATGTATTTGGCTACAGGGCAATATACTTACGTTTACCCTATCAAAATTAAGTTAGAGATGCTTTCTCGTGCCGATGGCAAAGCGCTGGACGCTCCGTTCCCAATGCGATTGCCTTTTATGAACCCTGAAGATGTACAAATGAAAGTGTTTGACCCTGTAGTTGAGTTTGAAGGAATTACTCCAGAGCACAATTTCTTTGGCTATGGTGATTTCCCAGCAGGGCAATACCGATTAACCATAACCGATGCTTGTGGAAATTCACATTCTATAATTAAAGATTTCGACAAATATTTAAAATATGATGATAAAATAACTATTGACCAAGGTTGTGGTAATGGTTCCGTTACTTTTGATGTAGGTGCGAAAGACCACCGAACAGGTGAGGTTATTAGTCAAATATCAGAATCAATCCGTGTGGGAATTACGAAAAAGAATCATTTGGACAGCTGGAATTACTTCCAATACGCAACTCGTCCTGTTTATACCACTCCCAATGGAGTGTTTTCAAATCTGCCCCCAGGAGATTATAAAATACTTCTCAGAGGACTGTATCACGCCATTCATTATACAAATACCAATAATCGTTTTGCATCGAATGGATTTACTTCGGCAGTGGTGCCTCCAGGGGTTTATGTTTGGGTATCTATGGAAAGCAGGATGCATCATCAGTCCTCCTACTCTAAAATAATATCTATACAACCTGCTGTTTCTCAGTTACAAGCTGAGGTAGAATCTACCTTCTGTGACCCAAATACCAATACCGGAATAGTCAACGCCACTATAACAAGTCCGCAAGACATTATCCGATATCCGCTTACTTTTGAGCTTCGTAAAAAAGCGGATGCCTCTTTGGTGGCTTCGCACACCTACGATGGCACAAATGCTGAAACTTCGCATACTTTTACCAATGTTGATGAAGGTGTTTATGTAGTTATCATAAAACACGAGTGCGGAAGCAATGAATTTGAAACCGAAGTAAAACTATCTAACTTTAGGCAACCCAGTATATTTTTAAATAGAACTAACGATTGTCCTGGTACGCCAGTTACACTTCGCTTGAGTGCCTCTGAAACCTTATTCGATATTGAATGGTATCGATTGGAAGGAGCAAATCGTATCATTTTAGGCAATGGAAACACCATAACACAATCTCCTACTACCACTACCACCTATTATGCGGAATACGCTCTCAAGCCTGGTATTGGCTGTGCTTCAACGGCTCCAGCTACCGCTCAACGAATCGTCAGGGTAAAAGATGACAATACCCCACCTACGATATTAAATTGTCCATCTGACATTGAGGTTTTTGCTGAGATTGGCAAGTGTACGGCTCAGGTATATTGGACGGAGCCTACGGCTAGTGATGATTGTACTCAGCCGCCTTTGATGACGCAAACCCACCACAGCGGAGATGTCTTCGATATAGGTACGCATACGGTTAACTATGTATTTAAGGACGTAGCTGGAAATACCGCTACTTGTACCTTTAACGTAACGGTCAAAGCCCGAAGTGTGGACTTACAGACCCACTCTCGCTACACTGATGGGGCTGGCAATACCATCACTCAACTAAACATCGGGCAACAGTTTTTCTACGAAATCTCCTACCAAAATGTAGGGCAAGAAAACATACGTAACACCACTTTGAGTGTTACCCTACCCGACCATCCTTTGGTGGAGGTAAGTGGTACTCCCGATATGAGCGATGCCGCTCCTGGAGGGATAGCTCCTACCTATACGGTAGTAGGCAACGTATATACGTTTACCCTTCCTCAGGGGTCATTACTTACTGGAGGAAATCTAAGAGCCATACGCATTGCCTTACAACTAAAAGGCAATTGTACGGATTTGGGTAAACCTTGTGCTAATTATTTGAAATCACAATACCAATTCCAATACGAAGGAGGAAATCAAGATTGTGCCACACCGCCCCAAACCCAAAGTGGCGAAAAAGACATACAAGTGGCCACCGAGAGTTGCATACGCTCAGAGCTTTTCTGCCCTGGCGATACAATGACCCTAACGGCTGCGGAAGGATTTACCACCTATCGTTGGTATAAAGATGGCGTTTTGATTCCTTCGGCAACGACAAACGCCTTAGTGGTAAACACCCCTGGAATATATCGTGTGGAAAAACAAATCGAGTGTCAAGGAGTTACGGTAGTCAGCACAGAAACCATTAACTATGTGGCAACCTCTGGTGTGACCGACCCTTTACGTCCTATTGCCGACGGAGGTGCCATTTGTACCAGCAACGGGCAATGGACCAGTCACTTCATCTTGTGTAATGAGCCACAGCGCCAAATCACCCTAAACTATGTCAATACCCCTAATATCGAGTGGCAAAAACTCAATACCGGTTGTAATAACTTAGGATTTAACTGTCCTAATCCGGATAATGGTTGTTGGACGACTTTCCATAACGGTACTTCCTTTATCGCCGACCAAACGGGAGAATACCGCCTAAAAATATCCACCGCTACTGGATGTGATGCTTTCTTCTATTTCAATGTATATAAAAATAACTTGGAAGGGCAAGTCACTCAATCGGATTACACCGACTATCAACCCGGACACATCAACATCGAAATGGAAACCGTAGGCTTGGAATACACCTATGTGCTTAAAAACACAGCAGGACAAGTCGTTGCTGGTCCCGTTACCAAAACCAATGTATCAGAGAGTTGGAGACACACCTTTGGCAATTTACAAGAAGGCGATTATGTGGTAGAGGTAAGCTCACCACAACTGCCCAACAGCTGTATTTTTACACAAAACGTACGCATCAACAAAGTTACTAAACTCACAATGAAAGCTACTTTCATTGCTTGGACAGGCTGTAATGAAGTGAAAATCCGTTTTGAAGCCCAAGGCGGTAAACAACCTTATAAGTTTGCCATCTGGAGCATTGACGGAGTGGCTCTGTATAATGATTTTGTTAACATTCCAGCTTCGGCTTTCATCGCTACTATTGCTGAAGGAGAAAGCTATGTAGAGGCGCTTATTCCGAATATTACCCAACCAGGACGTTACCTCTTTGTAGTACAAGACCAAGACCAACGCTCGGCACTACAAGCCCAAGATGAAACCATTTTGATAGAACCCGAAGGACTTTATGGTTTCCGATTTGATTTGACACACGTCGCTTGTGGTTCAAATCCTGATTCGGGAGCAGTACAAACCCATTTTGAACGTCAACAAAACCGAACCACCAAGCTCTATCGTATTGATACCAACGCCAATCGAGTGTATATCGATACCAACAGCACTGGAATTTACACCGGATTGATTGCGGGTAACTACGAAATGGAAATTTCTATCGTTATCGGTACTGAAACTTGTATCTACAAAAAACCATTTACCATCAATGAGGCTGAAAATACCCTTAAGGCTTTTGCCGGTGTGGTGGAAGATATCACCTGTGATACCCAAACCCCAGCAGGATACAAGGTATCTATCAATAACGTTAGTGGCGGTACAGGAGGATATCAGTATGACTTTGGTAAGGGCTATTCCACCTCAAACGTAGGTTATGTCAGCGGTTCAACCACCGTTTATGTAAAAGATAGCGCCGGTTGTACGTTGCCTTTGGAGGTAGTAATTATCCCTACCGAAATCCCAGCCGTTAGCTTTACCCCAGTATCTTACAATTGTAACGGATATGGCACTTTTACGGTAACTACTTCGGCAACTACCCCTTTGATGTATCAGTATCAGGTAGATGACCTACCCAAACAAGATGCCCCTGTAATAGGACCTTTAGCCCCAAGAGCCACCCCTTACAACATCACCGTGCACTATACCCCTGCTCCAGGAACAGGAACTACGCCTAATTATCTGTTTAAGGAAGATTTTGGCTCGGGAGATGACCTTTGCGATGGCACTATCCTTTATTTAGGATGCAAAACCAATGAGGCTTTGGAAGACGGGTTCTACACCATTACCCAACAAGTAGCCCCCAATGCCCAATGGGTAAATCCTACCCCTACCGATGCCTCTGGGGTAGCCAATGGCAGGTACTTGGCAGTAATGCAACAAACCACTAACGGAAATTCTGGCATCATATATCACAAAACCATAGGCAATATCGTTGCCAATGAAAACCTATATGTATCGGTAAAACTTCACAACCTACTGGCTACCTCTCTCACCGCAGGAACTCATCCGCATATCGTGCTGGATTTTGTAGCTGCCGACGGAAGCCTTATCGCACGAAGAGACTTGGGCGTTTTGCCTGCCAACGGAAATTGGCAAACCCTATCAGCTACCTTTAATGCTACCGATTTGACAGGGGTAACTCAAGCCTCTTTCCAAATAAGAAACATTAGCCCAGGAGCTACCCTAGGCAATGACCTTGCCTTAGACGATATCGTCATTTGGCAAAATACCAAGTATTGTAAAGCACAGGTTTCAAAACCCGTTATCATTGAAGCAGGAAAAGAAATGGCTACACAACTGCTAAGTACCCTAGGGGTACGCTGCGTAGGAGATGCCAATGGCTCACTACAAGGAAAAATCACCGCAGGAACCCTACCTACTTCCGTTGAATATTCCATCGATAACCAAAATACTTGGACAACCATAGCCGTAGCCCCCGATGGCACCTTCTCCGTGAGCGGACTACAAGCCGTAAACGGAGCCCTACTCTACGTTCGTGACCCTAATGACACGGCTTGTGTCAGCGCTTTCAACTATAGCATTAGCGCTCCACAAACCATGAGCATCACCACACAAATCATTAAAAAAATCGACTGCCAAGCCGCTCCCCATAATGGTGCAACGGTAAAAGCTACCGCCAGCGGAGGAACTAAACCATACCTAAATTATCAGTACAAACTCAGCTCGGCTACCAGTTGGACCTCCGTAGTCCCTACCCAAAATGAAGCCCTTTTAACGCATTTGACCGCAGGAGATTATCACATTTTAGTAACCGATCAAAACGGATGTACTCAAAGTGCAACCTTTACCATTGAAGACAAACGTCAGGTCGTTTTCGATGCCATAGAAACGTACTGCTACCAAGGCGGAAACTCCGCTAAGATTGCCATACAAGTACAAGACGGAAATAGTACTCAGTACCAATACAGCAGCGATGGCGGAACAAGTTGGACTGACTTTACCCAAGCCACTTACGAGTTTACCCACCTAAGTGCTGGAACTTATGATATTTGGGTGAGAGACCAGCTAGGTTGTAGCTCCAATACCACCGTGGTAATAGCTCCACAATTGCAAATGGAAGTACGTCAAACCCAAGATTTGGATTGTCGAGGAAATGATGCCATCTTTGAACTAAGTGCCCTAGGCGGAAAAGGAACCAAAACCTTCTCGGTAAGCACCGATAACGGAAATACATTTACAATCATTCCTGCCCTTACTGCTACAACGGCTCGATACACAACAAATACTTCGGGCAATTTTATCTTCAAAGTACAAGACGAAATTCGTCCCGACGGATTTACCCGTTGTCAAGCCTTAAGCAAAACGTATAAGGTCAGCAATGAGCCTCCTCGTTGGAAACCCGAATTTACCATCGGTAAAAAAGATGTCGCTTGTGCTGGTGAGGCTACTGGGCAAATCCTAGCTTCTATAAATGATATCGACCCCAATTCCGGACAAGCTCCATACACCATCAACGTCTATGAAGATGACGGTACAGGCAACCCAATAAGAGCTACTCAATACGGCTTGTTCAACCTACAAGCTAAAAAATATGTGGTTATTATTGAAGATGCCAAAGGATGTGAATCTGTCCCTACCCCTATTGAAATTGGGCAAACCCCAGCGCTAAACCTTAACATAACTCCTACGCAAATTACTTGTGTAAGTGGGGCAGGAATTTCATTAGGAAAAGTGGATATTACTTTAGGTACAGGAGGAACGGCTCCTTTCGAAGTGAAAATATTTAAGTTAGGCACCGCAGGTATGGTTCACAACGCTACTGCAAACAACAATGAAACCATTACCAAAGAAGGTTTGAATTTTGGTGATTATCACGTGGTAATTACCGATGCAACCCACTGCCAAAAGGTAGAAGATTTTAGCATCAGTGCCTATACCGATATCATAATCACAGCTACACCTACCACCCAGCCTATTGGTTGTACAGCCGGTAGCGGTGCTATTCAGGTTTCAGCATACAACACCGCGGGTAATGCCATCGGTACAGGAAACTTCTACTTTGCCGTTTATACCCCAGGACTTACTTACACCCCTAGAGATCCTCAATGGCATTTAGGAAATACCGCCACCATCAACTTGCCTGGAGGAGGTACCGCACAAGGGGCTACCTATGAGTTTACTAACCTTACACCAGGGGTAACTTACGTATTTGCTGTATATGACCAAGATACAAGGTGTATGTACTTCCAACCTTCTACCCTTGCCGTGCCTACACAATCTACTTTAAAAATAAATGATTTTAAAACAGAAAACGTAAAATGTCAAGGCGAGAGTAACGGTAAGGCTACCTTCTCCCTTAGCGGACAAAAAACTTCAACCACTTCCATCAACTATCAAGTATTTACCTATCCGGATAATACACCTGTGGGTGCCGTTCAAAACCGAACTGCTCCATACAGCAACATCACCGTAGGTGGACTTTCCGCAGGAGAATATTACATCGTATTTACCGAAATGCACAATGCCAACGAAGATTGTGTCAACGCCACTGCCCCCTTTAAAATCAATCAACCACTCACCCAGCTCAACGTAACGGCTGAAAACCCCATTGCAGTGAATTGTAAAACCAATTCCGGACGTATCGTAACTACCGTAAGTGGTGGCGTAGCACCGTACCAGTACATCTATAACACTACCGGTACAGCTCCTACCCATACCGATTGGGCAGCCACTACCGACAGTTCAGTAAAACAAGTCAGTACCTCTGGCACTTGGTATGTGTTTGTTAAAGACCAAGCCGGTTGTGTAAAACAAGTAACATTGGAGGTAGCTCAAGACCCCGAACCACAAATCGCTTCCGTTAGCGTTGACGACCTGTGTAGTGCCTCTGGAAAATACACCCTAAGGGTAAAACTTGCCCAAAAAGGAACAGGTACGCACTACTACCGATTAAACGGAACTGTACCCACTGCCGTGGATTGGATTAACACCGATACCTTCCTAATTACCGAAGTGTTACCCAGCACTACCCCTTACTCCATTCAAGTTATCGATGGTAATAATTGTAGTGCCGATACTCACCTAACGGTAAATGCCCCCATAGCATTCCAAGTGAAAATCGACAAAACTTTGGATTGTACTGCTACCCCTGATGCAACTATAAAAATCGAAAACATTAGCGGTGGAAATGGTACCTACTTCTATAGTATTGACCAAGTGGTTTTAGTCGATGACCCTGACAACCCAACCGCCCCTGCTGAAAGCTATGTCACCCATACCCCAAGAACTTCAGTTACCGTAACCCCTATTACGGTGGTCATAAATAAAGCAGGGGATTATGTGGTTCACGTTTTTGACAGCCAAACCGCTACCTGTCCGGTGAAAAAACGCATCACCATCGAGGCTAAAAAACAACCTAAAATGACCATCACTGCCGTAACCGATGAAAAATGCCACACCGGTACCCTACCTGGTACAGGAAGCATATCCGTAGCAGTAGCCAACAACGGGGAAGGACCTTTCAAAATCGAAATTACTCAAGTTAAAGATTTAGCCACAGGAATCACCACACCCCTTTCAGTAGTACCTATCCTAGGCTATAACGCCACCTTCAACGGTTTGAAAGGAAGCCAAAACGGAATGCTTTATACCATTAAAGCTACCGCACAGGCAAATGAGTGTACCCACGAAATCGAACAAATCATCGTGGCACCACCCGCCTTATCCATAGCTACAGATGCCCTGACAAAATCTGAATATTCCTGTGAGGCAACCCCTAAACTGCCTACACTAAGTTTAGACCTATCAAAAATCAGTGGCGGAACCCCTCCATACACCCGATTCGTGTTCGTTGATCAAACCACTGGTGCCGTTTTACAAGATAGTAACGCCACAACATATACCTTAGCTCACCTAAACGGAGGTAGCTTCTACCTTACCCTATACGATGCTAACGGATGTGATGTATCTACACCTCCAGTAACTATTGCCCCTACCCTGCTTATCGATAAGATAAATGTTGGGGTTAATACTGCCATAACCTGTGTACAAAACGAAATCATTTCCGTTTCCATCACCACCACACCGGCGTATGCTTCCATAACCCCGCAACCCAACATCGTATATACCATAAGCGATGCCCTAAGCGGTAGCACGATCCATACCCAATCCGTGGCGACTACTACCTACACCTTCCCTGCCCTACCCGTAGGACAATACGTGATCAAAGCACAAAACCAAATCACTCAGTGTGAAGTAGCCACTACACATACCGTGCTTAAACCCGATACCTTCATCGTAAGCCCTTCCGATGCACAAGCCGTAACCTGTCACGAAGGTGACAATGGTAGTATCAAAATTACTTTCGTAGATACCTTCTTAGGCGATGGCGACCAAGCGCTGCTCGGATTCTCTTACCAGATTGTCAATGCCATTACCGATGCTCCTGTTCATAGCCAAACCCTACCGGCAGGAACCACACACGTAATCTATAACAATCTACAAGCAGGTACTTACAAAGTAAGAGCTACCTCAACCCATAACCAATGCAAAACCCCTTGGGCACAGTTTAGCATACGACAAAGCCAAACTCCTATCGCTATAACAGCCCAAGAAACCTTTGGAGTGACTTGTAACAACGACCGTGGAGAAATTCTGGTAAGTGTAACCGGTGGACAAGCACCTTATACCGTGACCCTATCCGCACCAGGAGTTACCCCACAAATCCAAAACAACGTTGATCACAAAACCCTATTTACAGGACTTAGTGCAGGAGCAGGTACCCTTACCTACACCATTGCCGTAAGGGATAGCCAAGGCTGTGAAACCTTCTCAGGAAACAATCAAATCACCCTTGTTAAACCCCAAACCGTTTCCGCTACCATTGAGGTAAGTCCAATCACCTGTATAGGAGCCAACAACGGTAGCATACAAGTCAAAAATACACAAGGAGGATCTGGAGAAGGTACTTACCATTACATCCTAAAAAATGTAACCACGTCTGTAAGTACCCCACCGCAAATCCAACCCCTATTCGAAAAACTTACCCCAGGAGAGTACACCCTAACCATTACCGATGCTTGGAACTGTGATGTCAATATCTCTGGAATTACCCTCCAAGAACCACAACCCATTACTATGGAAATCACTCATTCCGACCTTATCGTTTGTTATGGTGCAAATGATACCGGTTTTGTACAGGTTGCAATCAGCGGAGGAACTCCAAATTATCATTTGATACTTAAAAATGCAGATACCGGAGCTCAACTACGTTCCATTACAGGAGTAGTGTCAACAACCACCATCGATAACTTAGTACCTAACATCAACTACGAAATACTAGTTACCGATAAAAACGGATGTGTAATGACGCAAACCCATACCTTTAACCTAACCCAAATGCCGAACATCACAGCAAACGCATCTCAAAGCGAAAATTGTTTCAACGACAATTACAAAACCGATATCCAAGTGCGTTTCCCAAAAGCTATTGATTTTACCAAGGTCAAATACAACCTAAATAGCAATGACCCAACAACAGCTGTGCCTTTTAGCAGAACCAATGAGAATGTCGCTTTTATTGACCTGTTCGATGCCACCATCCCTAGTCAATACATCACCATTTTCTATCAGGATACCGTTAAAGGTCAAACCAAAACCTGTTCATACACCACTCAATTCAAGGTAGTCAATAGGCAAAGCCTATCCTTAACACAGGTAAACAACGAGGCCCTAAACACCATTGAGGTAAAAGCTACAGGAGGAGTAACCCCATACCAGTATTACTTCAACGGAAATAATCAAGGCGATAGCCCCATCTATCAAGTACGAATCGACGACCCAGAACAAATAGACCCTAACACCGGAAAAAAATTAAAACAGGTCAATGTAATTGTTCAAGATGCCGTAGGTTGTACTAAAACAATGACCATCACCTTAGAATATATCGATATCCAAATCCCTAACTTCTTTACCCCTGACGGTGACGGATTTAACGATAACTGGGCACCTAAAAATACCCAAAACTACCCATACATACAAACCCATATCTTCGATCGATACGGTAGAAAAATAACTACAATAAACCAAAAACAAAAATGGGACGGTACATACAACAAAAAACAACTGCCTTCAGGTGACTACTGGTACATCATCGAGATAAATGATAATTTAGATAAACGTAAATTTAAAGGTAATTTTACTCTGTATAGGTAAACTTTAAATTAGTAGCAAAAAAGGCTATCCAATTTTTTGGATAGCCTTTTTACTTATCGTTGTTCTAATTTTATCTGATAAAACCTTAAAAATAAGCAATATACTAACTTTATATAATTTATCAAGCTCTAAAATCTTCCTTTAAACAGAAGAAACCTGTGAAAACAGGATATATAGCGAAGAATGAAAGATGTTTTTTAAATTTTATACTTACCTACCACTTCCTCACTTTCGCTCAAACATTCGAATAGGAGCCAGTAAAACAAAGTATTTTGGATTAGCTATAAAATATTTATTAAAAGCAAAACGCACAAAAAAAGCCGTCTAAATATAGACGGCTTTCTTTAATTTGTAGTTATTATTTATGTCCGAAAGGGCATTCCATTTTTTTATGAGCCACGGGACCTAAGTTTAGTGCTGGATGTTCGTATTTCAATACTTCTTCCATTGTAAGACCAAGTGCATCAGCTACTCCTTTTGCGTAAGCTGGGTCAGCGTGATAGCAATTGCGGATGTGTCTTATTTGAATGAATTTTTGAGCAGGACCGATGGCTCTTGCCGTATTTTCAAACAAGGCTTTTTTCTGCTCATCATTCATCAATTGGAATAATTTGCGTGGTTGTGTGAAGTAATCATCGTCATCTTCACGAAAATCGTAATTGTACGCATCTCCATCAATTCTCAATGCAGGTTCTTGGAACTCTTTTTGCTCTTGCCACACACCAAAGCTATTCGGCTCGTAATGTTTGGTAGAACCATAGTTTCCGTCTACTCGCATTGCCCCATCTCTGTGATATCCGTGTACAGGACATTTAGGAGCGTTTACTGGAATTTGGTTATGATTTACTCCCAAACGATAGCGATGTGAGTCTCCGTAAGAGAACAAGCGACCTTGTAACATTCTATCAGGAGAGAAACCAATTCCAGGAACCACATTGGCAGGGCTGAAAGCAGATTGCTCTACTTCGGCAAAGTAATTTTCAGGGTTTCTGTTAAGTTCAAACTCTCCAACAGGGATTAAAGGGAAATCTTTTTTGTACCAAACTTTGGTCAAATCGAATGGGTTGTAATCCAAATTACGAGCTTGTTCTTCGGTCATAATTTGTACGAACATTTTCCATTTCGGGAAGTTTCCATTTTCGATGGCTTCGTACAAATCTTTTTGATGCGACTCTCTGTCCATTCCCACTAATTTAGCAGCTTCTTCATCGGTTAGATTTTCGATGCCTTGTTGTGAAATCAAGTGGAATTTCACCCAATGACGTACACCTTCTTTATTGATGAAAGAAAACGTGTGGCTACCAAATCCGTGCATTGTTCTGTACGATTTTGGAATACCACGGTCACTCATCACGATAGTTACTTGGTGAAGAGCCTCAGGAAGAAGCGTCCAGAAATCCCAGTTATTGTCAGCAGAACGCATATTGGTACGTGGGTCACGTTTTACGGCGTGATTCAGGTCAGGGAATTTCAAAGGGTCACGGAAGAAGAATACAGGTGTGTTATTCCCTACCAAATCCCAGTTTCCTTGGTCAGTATAGAATTTCATTGCAAAACCACGGATATCACGTTCAGCATCAGCTGCTCCACGCTCTCCAGCAACGGTAGAAAAACGTACGAACATTGGTGTTTCTTTCCCGATTTCAGCAAAAATAGATGCTTTTGTGTACTTGGTAATGTCGTGAGTTACCCTAAAAGTTCCGTAAGCTCCTGAACCTTTGGCGTGCATTACACGCTCAGGAATTACTTGGCGGTCAAAATGAGCCAATTTTTCTAAAAACCAAATGTCTTGCAAAAGAGCTGGTCCTCTTTTACCCGCAGTCATTGTGTCTTGATTGTTCGCTACGGGAGCTCCTGTTGATGTTGTTAATTTGTTATTATTCATTACTATGATTTTTTTTAAAATGCTAATGCAAAGGTAATTCAAAAAGACTTCTGTAAATAAGGCTTTATGATGATATTTTTTATAAAAGTATAAATTTTATTTATATTACTACATCCACAAAATGAAAATAATGCATTTCAATAACTTATAAATAGATTTTTTCTATAAATATATCCTATAATTAACTTGAAATTAACTCATTGTGAGGTATAAAAAATGAACAAAGATTTTCTGAAATTTAGAAATAAATCCATATTTCACCGTTAAATATTTTATTTTGAACGGATAAGGAAAAATCCTAAATTATTCCTAAATTCGCCATTTATATTGCACAGATAATATCCATCGTATGAAAATACTTATTATAGAAGACGAACCCGCGTTGCTTGAAACGGTACTCCGCTTTTTGGAAAGTGAAAAATACATTGTTGAAACCGCAACCGACTTTAAATCAGGAATGCATAAAATTGGCGATTATGATTATGATTGCATTTTATTAGATATTATGTTGCCTAATGGGAGTGGTATTGATATTCTCAAAGAAATTCGGCGTATGAATAAAAAAGATGCGGTAATTATTCTTTCTGCTAAAGATGCTGTGGAAGACAAAGTTTTAGGGTTGGATTTAGGAGCAGATGATTATTTGGCTAAACCTTTCAATCTATTAGAGTTACATTCTCGTATTAAGTCGGTCATCCGAAGTAGGCATCAAGGTGGAAAAAATAGCATTGATTTCAAAAATGTTTCTCTATTTCCTGAAGAACGTAGCGTTTTTGTGGACGGAAAAGCCCTGTTACTAAACCGAAAAGAATACGATTTACTATATTATTTTATGATTCGTCCAGAAAAAACACTTCAAAAAACTACACTTGCCGAAGCCGTTTGGGGAGATAACATTGACCAAGCAGATAGTTTGGATTTTATTTACTCTCAAATAAAAAATTTGCGTAAAAAGCTCAAAGAAAGCAAAGCAGAAGTTGATTTTCAAGCAGTTTATGGCATCGGATATAAATTGGTATAGGAATGAGTGTTTCTCTAAAAAATTATACATTAAAGCATTTTGCTATAGTGCTTTTGCTTGTCATTGCGGTTTGGGCAGGGGCTTTTTATACTTTTATTCGCGAAGAACTTTATGATAATATCGATGACGGATTAAAAAATCAAAAAATACAAATCATTCGCAAAGCCTTTATTGATGAAAAAATTGTACGTACCGAACAGTTCGATTTCAACCAATTCCGAATCTCAGAAGTTCCTGAAAGCCAATATATAGAAGGAAACACTTTCCGTACCGAACAATTTTTTATGGAGTACGAAGAAGGATTTGAACCTTATCGGGTACTTGAAACCTATTTTACTGACCGTGAAGGACGATATCGAAAATTAGAAATCCGTACCTCAATGGTGGAAGAAGATGAATTTTTAGAAAATTTGATTTTTGCTCTGATTTGTTTGTATCTGCTTTTGGTAGTAAGTATCGTGATAGTCAATACATTGGTTTTAGGAAAAGTTTGGAAACCTTTCTATCGAACTTTAGAAAGATTAGGAAATTATCAGTTTGGCAAAAATGAGGAAAAAACACAAAAAATCACCCACATTGATGAATTTGATATGCTCAATTCCGAAATTGATAAAATGATACATCGTAACGAATACAGTTTCAATCAGCAAAAACAATTCATAGAAAATGCTTCGCACGAGTTACAAACTCCTCTTGCCATAGCCATCAATAAATTAGAATTGCTTATCGGTGATGAAAGTCTAACAGAAGATAAGCGCTTAGAACTTAGTGATGTGAGCGATAGTTTACACCGATTGGTAAAGCTAAATCGTTCTCTACTAATGCTATCACGGATTGATAATAATCAATTTGCTCAAAAACAACTCATTTCCTTTAATGAAGTATCAAAAAAAGTAGCTTCGGAGTTTACGGATTTATTTGAATACAAAGCTATTGATTTTTCTCTGGTCGAAAAACAGATTTTCGAAACCGAAATGAATCCAGATTTAGCTTATATTTTGATTTCCAATCTATTACGCAACGCTTTAAAACACAATAAAAAAGAAGGCAAAATTGAGGTAACCATAATTGCAAATGTGTTCTCTGTAAAAAATACTTCAACTGCCGATATGGCTCTTGATACCAATCAAATTTTTAACCGCTTTTACAAAACCAATCAAGACCACACCTCCACAGGTTTAGGACTTGCTATTGTGAAGACCATTGTGGACAATCATACGCATTTGCATATCACATACCATTACGAAAACGGACTACACGAGTTTCGCTTAACAAGACAAATTTAACACCGAAAATTTGTATCTTTGCGAAAAATAATTGTAAACATTCACTATGGAAGAAAAACAAAATCTGGAAGCCTTTTACAAAAAACTTAAAAAACAATTGGAAGACAATACCGATTTCCCTTCGCAATATTTGTATAAATTCATTATTCCGTCACAAGAAGATAAAAAAGAGGCTTTGTATCGGGTGTTTGAACAAACTCAAGCTGAAATTACCACCAAGGAGTCTTCCTCTGGGAAATATATTAGCTTTTCGGTACGCCTTTGGGTAAAAAATGCCGAAGAGGTCATTCATTTTTATCAAGAAGCAGGAAAAGTAGAAGGTATAGTTTCTTTATAAACCATAGTTTTTAGCATCATATCGTATTATAATACAATGGAATACAATACAGAAAGAAGTCCGCTAATCATTCCCGAATACGGGCGTCATATTCAAAAAATGATTGAAAAAGCGGTACAAATTGAAAATCGTGAAGAACGCAACAATACAGCACGAGGCATTATTGGGGTAATGGGTAATTTGAATCCGCATTTGCGAGATGTTCCTGATTTTCAACATAAATTATGGGATCAGTTGTTCATAATGTCTAACTTTGAATTAGATGTGGATTCCCCTTTTGAAAAACCTACCCCAGAGGTGCTTTCAAAACGCCCCGATCGCTTGAGCTATCCGCAGAATTTCCCCAAATATCGTTTCTATGGCAATAACATAAAAAAGATGATTGATGTCTGTGTGAGTTGGGAAGAGGGCGAAATGCGAACAGCTCTGGCTTATGCTATCGCTAATCATATGAAAAAAAGCTATTTGAATTGGAATAAAGATACAGTGGAAGATGAAATCATTTTTCAACATCTGCACGAACTTAGTAACGGAAAAATAAATCTCTCCATCACTGAAGAAGATTTATCTACTCCTAAGGAATTTACCCAACGTAAGACCTATTTTCAGAAAAAGAAAAATTTTTCGCCGAAAAATAACAATTGGAAGAAAAAACAAAATCATTCATCATAAAATCTCTTAACTATGGGCGTTTTTAAAATTGAAGGGGGGCACACGCTTAAAGGCGAAATTACTCCACAAGGCGCTAAAAATGAGGCTCTACAAATTCTTTGTGCCGTTTTACTAACCGACCAAAAAGTAACCATACATAACATTCCTGACATTTTGGATGTGAATAAACTGATTGTGTTACTGGGTAATTTGGGGGTAAAAATACAAAAACTGGGCAAAGGTTCGTATAGTTTTCAAGCAGATGAAGTCAATTTGGATTACTTAAGAACCGATTCTTTTCGAGTTGAAGGACAAAGCCTAAGAGGTTCAATTATGATTATAGGACCGCTTTTAACACGCTTCGGGATAGGATATATGCCTAAACCTGGCGGAGATAAAATCGGACGTCGCCGATTGGATACTCATTTTGAAGGTTTTATCAAATTAGGTGCAGATTTCCGCTACGATAAGGAGCAACACGCTTATAGTGTAAAGGCTGAAAAACTCAAAGGTACATATATGTTGCTTGATGAAGCTTCCGTTACTGGTACTTCTAATATCATTATGGCTGCCGTTCTTGCCCAAGGGGTAACAACCATTTACAATGCCGCGTGTGAGCCTTATATTCAGCAACTTTGTAAAATGCTTATCAGTATGGGAGCTAAAATTGAGGGAATTGGTTCTAATTTGCTTACCATTGAAGGTGTGGTGCAATTGCAGGGTTGTACGCATACCATACTTCCAGATATGGTGGAAATCGGCAGTTGGATTGGATTGGCTGCAATGACACAAAGCGAATTAACCATTAAAGACGTAGCTTGGGAATATTTGGGGCAAATCCCCAATGTGTTCCGAAAATTAGGAATCACTCTTGAAAAAAAAGGCGATGATATATATATTCCAGCTCATACACAAGGTTATAAAATACAAAAAGACATTGATGGTTCTATTTTAACCATTGCCGATGCACCTTGGCCTGGTTTTACCCCCGATTTGCTTAGTATCGTACTGGTAGTTGCCACACAAGCACAAGGTGAAGTACTCATCCATCAAAAAATGTTTGAGAGTCGCCTCTTTTTCGTAGATAAACTCATTGATATGGGAGCAAAAATTATTTTGTGCGACCCGCATCGGGCTACGGTAATCGGACACGCCTTTAAATCGCCGCTCAAGGCTACAGTGATGACCTCACCCGATATTCGTGCAGGGATTGCCCTACTCATTGCTGCATTATCGGCAAAGGGAACTTCTACCATTTATAATATAGAACAAATAGACAGAGGCTATGAGCAAATAGATGAACGTTTAAGAGCCATTGGTGCGAACATCATTCGTGTTCAATAATATATCTTTCTAAAAATAAAATTGTTATATATCACTATTAAACCATAATTCATTGTAAAAAAAAACGTTTATGTATATCGAAAATGCTTATTTCGGCAAGTCCCCCAAATGGCTTTACATTATTCCGCCTTTGTTGTTTTTTGGAATGTCTTTCTTAGGAGCTGTGGCTGTTTTTCTGATGGATATAGATACCGAAACCATTATGAAAGCTGAAATTGCTCGTAAAGGCGAACTTCCTTTTTTGTTTGAAAATTTACTCATTTTTGTATTTCTCTTCTTAGGAATGCTTTTTTGGATTCGTTTTGTTAGCCAACAACCCTTATTAAAAGCCACCACTTCACGCCCAAAAACCGATTGGAAGCGCATTTGCTTTGCATTTGCTTTGTGGGGCGGAATAACTTCAGTACTGGTTTTGGCTGATTACTTATTTTTTAATCCTCAGGATTATATGTGGAATTTTGAACCTATACCCTTTCTTTGGTTAACACTTATGGTTATCATTATGATTCCAATGCAAACCAGTTTTGAGGAATATTTTTTCAGAGGTTTTCTAATGCAAGGATTAGGTATTGCTGTAAAAAACAAATGGTTTCCGCTAATTTTCACTTCGGTTACCTTTGGTTTGGCACATATTGCTAATCCTGAAATTAGTAAGTTAGGATACGGATTATTAGCTTATTACATCGGCACAGGCTTATTTTTAGGCATCATCACTTTAATGGATGAGGGACTGGAATTGGCTTTGGGTTTTCACGCTGCTAATAATTTATTTACGGCACTTTTGGTAACTTCCGATTGGACAGCTTTCCAAACCCCTTCCCTACTTCGCGATGTAGCTCAGCCTTCCCTTTGGGCGAATATTTTTTTACCGCTGTTGGTATTTTTTCCTATTTTACTGATTATCTTTGCCAAAAAGTACCACTGGCACAGTTGGAAACAGAAACTCACAGGCAAAGTACTTTCCGAAAATGAATTTTTAAACAAACAAAATAATAATACAATATCAGAAAATGAGAGAAATAGATTTCAATTTCGTACATAAAGATTTCAGAATTAATGATTTTCCTATTGACCGTGAGCGTTTGCTTACTTTGGCAAGAACCTATTTTAAAGATGGTGAAGGTTATATGAAATCAATAGGGGCATTTTTGTTGGATTGGTTGGATAACCGTGACTATATAGAAGCTGTAACTTCGGGTTCTACAGGAATTCCGAAAGTCATTCGCCTGAAAAAACAGCATATGGTCAATTCAGCTTTGGCAACGGGCGATTACTTACATTTGGCACCTAAAAATACGGCGCTATTTTGCCTCCCTGCCGATTTTATTGCTGGAAAAATGATGCTTATCCGATCTATCGTTTTGGGGTTGCACTTAGAAATCATTCCTCCTTCATCGATGCCTTTAGCTCTGACCAATAAAGATTTTGACTTTGCAGCAATGATTCCTTTACAAGCCTCTAAATCTATTTACGACTTAAATCGTATCAAAAAACTGATTTTAGGAGGTGCCTCTATTGACAACGAATTAGAAGAAAAATTACAGCCTTTGAATACGCGCATTTATGCCTCTTATGGTATGACCGAAACCATATCACACATAGCTATGCGCAAGGTAAATCACACCGCAATTCCTGAGCGAACCTATAAAGCTTTACCAGGAGTTACATTCTCACAAGATGAGCATCATTGCTTGATTATCAATGCTCCTTATGTTTCTGATCACGAAATTATTACCAACGATGTAGTACAACTAATTTCTACTACCGAGTTTGAATGGCTTGGGCGTCACGATAACGTGATTAACTCTGGAGGATTTAAAGTATTCCCCGAAAGTGTAGAACGTAAGTTAAGTAAGCACATCAAGCATCCGCATTTTATTGCTTCCGAACCGGATGATGAGCTCGGACAAAAAGCTGTACTTTATGTAGAAGCCAAAGCGGAAAACTATCCGAACCTAACAGCTGATTTACATCGAGATAAAGAATTACTAAAACTTGAAGTACCACGTGAAATTTACTTTGTAGAAAAATTCGTAATGACTGACAATCACAAAGTAAAACGCGCTGATACCATTGCCAAATACAAAAAATAATTTTTAACCTTTAACCGAATCAAATGAAAATATCCTTTTCGTTCCAATGGGTATTTGCTATAGCGGTAGTGATGCTATCGGCTTGTAGCACCCCAAAAAATGTGACTGATAATGATATAAATAAAACGTTATCAAACTATATCAATCAAATCTCTGAAGAAAAACTTAAAGAGCAATTAGGCGTAATTGCCAGCGACCAAATGCAAGGACGAGATACGGGTAGTGAAGGCATTCGTAAGGCTGCTCAATACATCGTTGAAGAGTATCAAAAACAAGGCATTAGTTATCCTCCACAGGCAGAAGGTTGGTTTCAAACCGTTCCAAAAGCATATATGAGAAATCGTTTTAATGATTCCGATAACATTTGGGCTTTTATTGAAGGAAGTGAAAAGCCAGAAGAAATTTTAGTGATTTCGGCTCATTATGACCATATTGGATTTGAAGGAAATACCATATTTAACGGCGCAGATGACAATGGTTCAGGAACAGTAGCCGTAATGGAATTGGCAAGAGTGTTTAATAAAGCTGCCCAAGAAGGGTATCGCCCCAAACGCTCTATTTTATTTCTGCACGTAACAGGTGAAGAACGAGGACTTTATGGCTCAGCCTACTATGCTGACCACCCGTTATATCCGCTAAAAAATACCATAGCTAACATCAATATTGATATGATTGGCAGAATAGGAGAATTCCATAACAACGGAAATTATATTTATGTTATTGGCTCAGACAGACTTAGCACAGACCTACATAACATCAACGAAGAGGTAAATAGCAAACATACCAAGTTATTTCTAGATTATAAATACAACGACCGCAAAGACCCTATGATGATTTACTATCGTTCCGATCATTATAACTTTGCCAAACACGGCATACCAGCTGTGTTCTTTTTCAATGGGCTTCACGCCGATTATCATAAAGAAACTGATACCGTTGATAAAATCGACTTTAAATCGCTTCAAAAACGCACCCAACTGATTTTTGGTTTAGCTTGGGAACTTGCTAATCGTCAAGAACGTATCAAAGTGGACAGAGACGGAAAATAATAGCTTAAACACCAATAAAAACATCAAAATTTACTCATAATGGCATCAATAAAACAATTAGAAGATTTAACAATACAAGTACGTAGAGATATTTTAAGAATGGTTCACAAGGTAAATTCAGGACACCCAGGCGGTTCGTTGGGGTGTGCTGAATTTTTTGTTTGCCTCTATAACGAATTGATGGAAATCAACACCAATTTTGCGATGGACGGCAAAAACGAAGACCTCTTTTTCCTTTCAAACGGACATATTTCCCCTGTATTTTACAGCGTTTTAGCTCGAAGAGGTTATTTCTCTATCAGTGAATTAAATACATTCCGTTTGCTAAATTCTCGTTTGCAAGGACACCCAACGCCACACGAAGGATTGGAAGGTGTTCGTATTGCTTCAGGATCTTTAGGACAAGGGCTTTCAGTTGGGATTGGAGCAGCACTGACCAAAAAGCTCAATGGTGATACGCATTTGGTGTACACCCTTCACGGTGATGGCGAATTGCAAGAAGGACAAATCTGGGAAGCTGCAATGTATGCTGGAGGAAAAGGCGTTGATAATCTGATTGCTACCATTGATTATAACAAAAAGCAAATCGACGGAAGCACCGATAACGTTTTACCTTTGGGCGATTTACGGGCTAAATTTGAAGCCTTTGGTTGGCAAGTAATTGATATTGAGAAAGGAAACGATATCACTTCTGTTTTGGAAGGAATGAAAAAAGCCAAATCATTGACAGGCAAAGGAAAACCTGTGTGTGTGCTTTTGCATACCGAAATGGGTAATGGTGTTGATTTTATGATGGGAACTCACGCTTGGCACGGAAAAGCTCCGAATGATGAACAACTTGCCAAAGCTCTCGCTCAAAATCCAGAAACATTAGGAGATTACTAAATTATAATTATTCAACTATGAAAAAACTATTCTTCATCGTAGGTATGTGTTTTACTGCCTTACTTACCGCACAACAAAAACCAGAAAGCCTAACCTTTACTCACAAATTGGTGTACGAATTAAGCAGTGAGCAAAATGAAATTCCGAATACAATTATCTCAAAGCAACTTACAATGTATATTGCCCATAAAGCGATAATTCTGGAAACCAATAGTGGTACGCTTTTATTTAAAGATGGAAGTGCATTTTGGGTCAGATTGGGGGCTTTTGATAATCAAATTTACTTTTCACCCAAAGATTACTTTGAAATTGATCTGTTAGGTTTCAAATTAAACCCTCAAACAGAACAAACCTCAAACACAAACCAATGTACTTGGTATAAATTACAACTATACGAAAATAATAAAGAAAATGAAGAAGGTGAAGAAATTGATGTCTGTGAAATCTGCATCGACACGAAAAACCAAAAAGACAATGCTTTGGTTTTTCCTCCTCACAATATCAGAGGGCTTATAAAAGAAATACACCTCATCAACGAATCGTATAATTGGACACTGGTAAAAGAGGAAGCCATCAATAAATCCTTTTTATTTGACAAAGAAGCTATTGATGCTCAAAGAGAGGCACGCAAAAAACAATGGGAAGAATATTATAATTACCAACCTACCGATAGTATAGCCTCTACAGACACTTTAGATGCTATTGATAGTGCTTTTTATTCCGAAGCCTATGCCTACGACCCACTGTACTACGCTACCTTTTCAGGTATAAATATGGATATGAGTTATAAATTACTTATTTATGCCGAACGTATTCATAGTGTAATAAATGACCAAATCAGCAATTTAAAAGAATATGAAGGAGACGGACTTAATCGCAAACAAATCATTCGCTTCTTGAAAAAACATTATGAATCTTCGGTAAAAAATCTGCTAAAAGCTAAAATCATTTCTAAAGAAGAAAGCAAACAACTAAAAGGCGTGTTTAAAGATTTAATCAAAAAAGCCGAAGCCTTTGACCCTAAAAGTATTCCGATGCGTGAGCAAACTACCTATGAAGACTACAATTACGATACCGTAAAGGAAGCAGCTGAAGGGGTTACTAGAAAGGTAAAATATACGTCCGCATACAAAAACCTCGAGATTACTGATAATATTACTTTGGCTTTAGATTCATTTTCAGATGAGGAAGATATGTTAGCTTATGCCCCAACTTATTGTAAGGCTTATAAGAACAAAGTACCCAAATTCGAGAATGAAAAACTCAAATTACATATAACCAATTACTTGGGGCAACTGTGCGATTTGTATCTGTATCCTTATACTTATCTGGTTGATTTTAAAGGAACCATTGATAGTTTACGTAAAAGTTGGCTGGAAATTGAGAAATTACGTCCGACCCTTTCAAAACAAGACACCCAACTTTTGCTCGAATTTATGGAAAGTTTAGACTAATCTTTATTGAAAAAACTCTTTACGGATACAACCGCTGTAAGGAGTTTTTTTATAAATTCGTACAAAATGTAAAACAATTCCTTTTGGGAAATAAAATATCAAAACATTATGAAAGTATCAAAATTAGCACAAAATTTAATCGGTTCTGAGATTGTAAAGATTGGAAACGAAGTAAACGACCTCAAAGCCAAAGGCGAAAAAATCACAAATTTAACCATTGGGGATTTGGATTCGAATATTTATCCCATTCCCAATGAGCTTAAAAAGGGAATTCAACAAGCGTATGCCGATAATCTTACGAACTATCCTCCTGCGAGTGGTATCCTTTCGCTTCGGGAAAATGTTTCGAAAGACCTCAAACAACGCTACGCATTGGAGTACTCAGCGAAAGATATTCTTATCGCAGGAGGTTCGCGTCCGTTGATTTACGCAACCTTTAAAACCATTGTAGATGAGGGAGATAAAGTGATTTATCCCGTACCTTCGTGGAACAACAATCACTATTCGTACTTGAATTCTGCTCAGAAAGTAGAATTGGAAGTTAAGCCTGAAAACAACTTCTTACCTACGGCGGAAGAGCTACGTCCGCACCTGAAAGATGCCGTTCTGTTAGCACTTTGTTCGCCACTTAATCCGACAGGGACGATGTTTTCCGAGCATCAACTCAGAGAAATTTGCGAACTTATTGTGGAAGAAAACCGCAAACGTGGAGCCGACGAAAAGCCTCTTTACTTAATGTATGACCAAATTTATGCGATGCTTACCTTCGGAGAAAAACACTTTAATCCGGTAAGTTTAGTCCCTGAGATGAAGCCTTATACCATATTTATCGACGGTTCTTCCAAATGTTTTGCGGCTACGGGCGTTCGCGTGGGCTGGGCTTTTGGTCCTTCGGAAATCATCGGAAAGATGGCGGCTCTACTTACGCACGTTGGGGCGTGGGCTCCAAAACCTGAACAACAGGCGATGGCTCAATTCCTTACCAACACAAAAGCGGTTGACGCGTTCGTAAATGATTTCAAAGGAAAGATTAAACATAGCTTAGAAACCCTGCACGAAGGCATTCAGGCATTGAAACAAAAAGGATATGCGGTGGAGAGTATTCGTCCGATGGGAGCTTTGTATTTGACCATTCAGTTGGATTATGTTGGGAAAACTACACCGAAAGGCGACAAACTTAACGATACTACTGACTTGGTTTTCTACCTTATTAAGGAAGCAGGAATGGCATTAGTTCCGTTTTCTGCCTTTGGAAATAGCCGAACAATGCCTTGGTTTAGAGCTTCAGCAGGTGGATGTTCTTTGCAAGATATTAAGGACGTTCTCCCAAGATTAGAGAAGGCTTTGAGCGAACTGAAATAAAAGGATAAGCAACAAATAGAGCAAAGTCTAAAAAGAAAAACAGAAGCAATCAGGCTTTGCTCAGTTTGTTTGCTTTATTACAAATACAAAAATATTACACCTTATATATATTATATCACTAAAAAAATTATTTATTATGGCAGTAAAATACAACATCGTAGAGCGAAAAAACCTATTAGATAAAGAAGCTCAACCTAAATTTTATGCAAGTGCAAAGGCAGATGGTGAAATATCTTTCCGTGCTCTTGCTAAAGAAATTGCGACAGGTTCATCAACCGTATCGGACACAGATGTTTTGGCGGTTCTCAATGATTTAACCAAAGTATTAGTAAAACATCTTTCAGAAGGACGTATTGTTCGTTTGGGTGATTTCGGGAGTTTTAGAATTACTATTTCGAGCGAGGGAGCAGAAACCGCAGAGAAATTCAATCCTGCTTTAATTAAAAGCAATAAAATTCAGTTTACCCCTGGAATAGATTTAAAGGAAATGCAACGCGTTATCAAGTACGAAAAATATAAAAAATAATTTTCTTTTCGGAAAGAAGTATAGGCTTGTTGTTGTACAGATAGATATATTGTTGAAATTACATGTATATATCTTATCAAAAAAGTATATATAAGTTTCTAAAAATATATATACAAGTTGACTAAGTTTTGTATATAAATTTATAAAAATATATATACGTAGTTTCAATAATATTCGGATAACCTAAAAATATAAATATATGGACATTTCACAACTATTGAGAGAAAAACAACGTCTTATAGATAAAGGTAGAGAATTATTATCAAATAAAATATTTCCAGATGAAGTATTAGTAAATATTCGAGATGAGAGATTACGAAAAGATATCGCTAAGGAAATTTTTACTCCTAATGATATTCGTTTTGAAGATTTAAGCAAAGAAGAACAAGTTAAAAGAAGAGAAAGTCTAAAAGTACAATTATTATTCAGTGAATATTTGCACTCTTTTGTAACATTAAAGTCAATTACATACTTACTATTAATAATAGGATTGATTACTTTAATCACGGCAATTTTACATATAAATAATAATTTGTACTTTGGTATAATTACAAGTTTTATAGGGATTTTATTGTTTTTGATTTCTCTTGATAGAGAAAAAGTAGTAAAATACTCACTAAAAATAGCTATTATTTATTCGGTTTTATATTTGATTGAACTCATTATTTTAAAAATACCAATGCCATATATTCAACCAATAAACGTTGATGTATTAGAATCACGAAGGGGAGCTTTAACGAAAATAGTAAACTTAGTATCACCTTATTTATATGTTATCTTACGTATAGTGGTAGGGGTATTTCTATTTAAAATATATACAGCTCAACAAAAATTTATAGAGGGTAAAAGAAAATTTAGACAAGGTTAAATAATAAACAATGAAAGAAATACAAAAACATCAAGAGGATATTGTAGCGGCTTGTAAGAGATACAAAGTAAGTTCTTTATATGCCTTTGGTTCAGTAACTCGGGAGTATTTTTCTAAGCAGTCAAGTGATATTGATTTATTAGTGGTATTTCAGCCTATTGATTTGCTTGATTATGCCGATAATTATTTCGATTTATTGTTTGTTTTGCAAGGAATTTTCAATCGGAAAGTAGATTTAGTTACCGAAAAATCCCTAAAAAATCCTTACTTTATAGAAGAAATAAATAAAACAAAACAACTTATTTATGCCGAAGCAAGTTAGTAAAGTAAGATTATTTACAAAGTTATTATCAAAAACATTTATATATTAAAAGGAGATAAAATCATCAATAATAAAAGAATAAATATAATTATGAAATATACAGACACAGGAAAAAAGGATACTCGAAGCGGCTTCGGGGCAGGATTGGCTGAGCTTGGGCGTACCAATCCTAACGTAGTGGCGTTGTGTGCTGACCTTATTGGGTCGCTCAAAATGGAGAAATTTATTGAAGAAAACCCTGAACGTTTCTTCCAAATTGGTATTGCCGAAGCCAATATGATGGGTATTGCAGCAGGACTTACCATAGGAGGAAAAATTCCGTTTACGGGTACATTTGCCGCATTTTCAACGGGAAGGGTGTATGACCAAATCCGTCAGTCGATTGCATATTCAGGAAAAAATGTAAAGATTTGTGCTTCACACGCAGGACTTACCTTAGGGGAAGACGGAGCAACGCACCAAATTTTGGAAGACATCGGTCTGATGAAAATGCTCCCCGGAATGGTAGTTATCAATCCGTGCGACTATAATCAAACCAAAGCGGCTACCATTGCCATTGCCGACTATCAAGGACCGGTTTACTTACGTTTCGGACGTCCGACAGTGGCAAATTTTACTCCGGAAGACCAAAAGTTGGAAATTGGTAAAGGTATTCTTCTCACAGAAGGGAAAGATGTAACTATTGTTGCCACAGGACATTTGGTTTGGGAAGCCTTACTTGCTGCCGATGAATTGGAAAAACAAGGTATTTCTGCTGAAGTAATTAACATTCATACTATTAAGCCTTTGGACGAGGAAATTATTTTAAATTCCGTAAAGAAAACCAAATGTATCGTTACTTGTGAGGAACACAATTACTACGGAGGATTGGGCGAAAGTATATCGCGTGTACTAACACAAAGGTTCCCTATTCCACAAGAATTCGTAGCGGTGAATGACACATTCGGAGAATCAGGAACACCTTCCCAGCTAATGAAAAAATACGGACTCGACAAAGATGGCGTACTAAAAGCTGTAGAAAAAGTACTCAAAAGGAAGTAAATCAGAAGAAATATATAAATTTTGAGAAAAAAATCGGGTTGGAATTAGTGTTTTTCAACCTGATTTTTTAATTATAATCCCAAATATTTACATTTTTTTTATATAAAAATCCAAATAATATTATATAATATTTATTATCAGATAGTTATTTGTTTTTCGAATCTATGAGGTAACGATTTAGTAACGGAGCCAATTTCATTGATTTTACTTGTTTTGCGTTGTAACTCAATGCCACGAAGGTACGAACTATTTACAAATTGGCAAAAAAAAAAATCTTACCTCTGCTTGTTCAAAAGATCAATAGTAAGGCAGTCCCGTTCAAAACAATCAAACGGGACGTTTGTAAGTTAATTACTCTACTTATGAAAACGGATTACCTATCCATATATTCTTCCAATGTCTTTTTTAATTCATCTAAGAAAGCGGCTCTTGATTTGGCACTTGTTTTCATTCGATGGAAAGCGTGATGGCTATCTTTTTAAATCTATATTGAATATTTTACCAAAGACAGCAATGATTTTGTTGATACTCATCTTCCCATAATAAATGGCTTTGATTTGTTGTAAGGCATAAACAAGTTCAATCAAATCATTTTTGGTAGTAGTCCATTCCAAATTTGTAACACAAGATGAGCAGATAAGTAAAGAAAAATTACAAAAAACATCAGAAAATACATCTGTGACAAAAATAAAATAAATAATTTGTTTTTCAGCTCCTTGTAAAATAAAAATTAAAGTCATAACTCCAAGAAAATGATTTATTTACCATAATAAACCATTGCGTTAAAAAATAGCTATCTTTGTCCCAAGGATTTCAAAGAATATTACCTTTGCCTCTTTTTAGTGATTCTCAAGAGAAAAATCTTTTCTAAGTATAATTGGTTATTATGAAATTTTTATATTCGTTTCTTGTATTTGTTTTGGGAATGGGACTTGTTTTTCCACAAGAGAAACGCCCTATTTCAACTGCATTTCCTTTCTTATTACTAGGTACTGATGCCATAGCTTGTGGCAAGGGAGACTTGGGAGTAGCCTCAACACCAGACGTTTTTTCTCAACATTGGAATGCTTCCAAATATATTTTTGCAAAGGAAAAATCTGCCTTTGCAATGGCGTATGCTCCCTATCTAAATCGGGCAGTACAAGATATTTTCATAGGAAATCTTGTATACTACAAAAAAACAAAGCGAGGAGCTTGGGCTGGAAGCTTCAATTATTTCAATATAGGAAATGTAACTCTTACTCGCGGTTTTGATAAAGACATTTACATTCTGGGAGATTTTCGTCCCTCTGAATTTACATTTGACGTTTCCTATAGTTTGCAGCTGAGTTCTCACTACGCAATGGGTATTACCACTCGTTATTTGAACTCAAATTTAAGGCTCCCTATAGAAGAAAGCAATGTAGCCAGAGGGGTTGCTTTTGACATCTGCGGATTTTATTCTTCCAAAGAACATCTAATAGGGGATTATTTCGGAAAATATACTTGGGGATTTCAAATTTCAAACATTGGTAGTAAAGTGCAATATGAAAAATTAGGACAGACTTTTTTCTTACCTGCTAACCTTAAATTAGGTGCAGGGTACAACCTACAAACTAATAGTTACAATCATTTTCAGTTTCTTTTAGAAATCAATAAATTACTCGTTCCTTCACCAGCCAAGTATGGTTTTAATGACACTAATGGCAATGGCATTCAAGAGCCTACTGAACCTACTGAAATTGTAGCGGGAAAAAGCCCAAATGTTGATTTCTTGCAAGGTATTTTCCAATCATTTGGCGATGCCCCTAATGGTTTTTCGGAGGAATTACAAGAAATTTCTTGGTCGTTAGGTTTTGAATATGCCTATAATGAAACTTTATTTTTACGAACAGGTTATTTCAATCAACACAAAAATAAAGGTGACAGAAAATATCTGACATTAGGCACAGGATTTCGTATACAATCGTGGCAAATTGATTTTTCATACCTTTTTTCAACAGCAAAAACAAATAACCCAATGAGCTCTTCTTTAAGAATTGCACTACAATGTAAGCTTTAAAACACAAAGAGTCCATTACTGTATTAATCAATATTAATCAAGTAATGGACTTTGCTTCTTTACACATTAAAATTGATAATAGTATGGCACTTCCGATGTAATTTCCCCATTAGGTAGGCGATATTTTAAAATTGCCTTGTATTTTTTCTCGGGAATCGTAGGGAAGTTTCGTTCCATAAATTCAGCCTCCCAAGTAGGATTTAATATGCCTTTTGTTAAATTATCTGAAATACGTCTGCCAAGTTCAGTCCAGTCATTTCTGTAATATACTAACACATCATAACGATACGGAAAAAGACGTTTAAGTATGGAACCCTGTGAATTATTTTGTAAATTTTCCGCATACGAACTCACCACAGAGATTGCCTCTTTAGGAGGAAAACCTATTTTTTCATTCGATGAACCTCTTCTTAAGATACTGATAACTTGCGGATTTGTATATAAATATTTTTTAAATACAGCATCGTAAGCATCATCCAATACCGCCTCTGTATAAAACAAAGGCTTTCCGTCGGTGTATAATGTTCCTAAAAGCTCAGTAACTTCAAAAGATTCGTCTGTATTCATATTGTTAAATAAGGTCACTACGTCCGAAGAGATTTTATCCCAAAGTTTTCGCTCCGTTTTAAAAGCATTCATCTTCTGTTTGAGTGATTTGTATTTACTAGCTTTAAAACTGTACGTTAATCGTTCGAAACTTCCTTCTTTAACAGAGGCTTGGGCTTTGTTGCTTTTGAAAGCAGCAGAAGTCTCTTTTTCTATGGTATCGTACCCCCCTTCAACTCGTTTTGTTTCTTTCTCAGATGTGGCTATTTTGCCTTTTTTCGTACTATTTTTGCTATAACTTACTATGGAAAGGGTGTATTTTGCCTCTGTATCAAGCTTTGGCATTGTATAGGTAATTGCATTCTTAGCAGCATTATAACTGGGCTGAGCTGTTAGTTTATTTCCGTTTTCTGAAATCAAATGCAACTGTGTTTCCCAATTATCAGACTCAAACAAATACGCCTGACCTTGCTTGAGCTGGATAAACGCATTTTTGGTTTCATCAACAAAATAGTTTTTTTGGTCAAGTACTGGATACGCATATTGAATATTTTTATTAGGAATATATTCTGGAGCTACTCCCGTTACAAAAATTCGCTCTTCCACCTCCAAAGCCTTCTTGCCATCTACCATCACAGTTTGATAGGAATTGCCCTTTAATTCCTGAAAACTCACCTGAGCGGTAATTTTGTATTTCGTATTGGAAGAAAGCGTCTCCATAGGGATAAAATTCACTACGTCAGAAGATTTTCCAAATTCCAACTTTCCACTGATTTTACTGCCTTTTTCATCGGTCATTTCCAATTTTTCTAATTTTACAACATACGTATGGTCACCATCATCTTCAGGAATAACAATGGGTTTTTCCACTTCAAGATTAAAACTTACCTGAGGAGCAATGAACACATCTACATTAGTGCTTTTATCCGAAGGAGACACATCGGAAATGATTTTCATTCCGTCCAATACTTGTCCCTGTGCCAGCTCGCATTGCTCGCCAAATTCCATTTTGAGCCGGAAGCGACCCTTAACAAGCCCTCCCAATACGTTGTAGTATCCGCCCAAATAACCTCTCGCCCAAAAAGGATTGGGTCCTGACCCTTGCAAAATAGCAGCAACTCCCGCTTTAAGGATTGGAATATTTTTACGAACAAAAAACAATCGAACTCGTATTCCCAACTCTCCTTGAAGATAAACATACGTTTGCCCACTGGCATACCAACCATTGATTCCAAGCTCTCCACTGCGGTTTTTACAATGAGTATTGCCATAGTTTTTCAGCATTATATCCGAACCTAAACCCGCAGCAAATCGAGCATAAATAAATCCTGCATTGATATCGCCCGTATCAAAACTCAAATGAGAGCCAAAAGCAAATCCTCTTCCTTCCCTAACCTGATTGAGACTTTGCATATACCCTAAGTTACTTGCTTTCATTCCTAAAATTTCAGCTACTTTGGCAGGAGGCTCGGGAGTTTCATAAATTTTCGTTCCTATCATAAAGTAACTTTGTGCTTTCACACTTAAGTTACCAAAACCTACTTGCAAGCCTATCATCTCACGCGAAGTACCAATATGAATGTACCAATCTTTCGGGTCGATATGAATCACAGCTCTTCCCGCCAGTCCGTTGTTACCCCTACCTTTGATAATGCCTCCAGCAACATTTACATAAGCTTCCATATTGGCGTGAAATGCTTTTTGGCTAAAATCATAACTCATTGCCATTGTAGCATAAATAGGAGCTTGTTTTGTTTTTCCGTTTTTATCCAAAGAAATATCCTGTTGTGAAGGGGTATTACTGCTATCCATCGAAAGGAAATTTTCCAGCTTGTCACCTTCTTTGAGTTTTTTCATATCTACTAACTGATTAACCCGTGAAGAGAATCCCTCTTGCAGAGATTCAAAAGGATTATCCAATTTGTCCTGTAAAGCATACATTATGGTAGCCTCCCCATCAATGCCAACACGGGCAAGTCCTCCTTTTTTATTGGTCTGGAGACTTAAAATAGCCATAAAAGAAGCTACATTTTTACTCTGAAAAGCTCCCAAAACACCGGCTTTTAACTCCAATTCCACTGACGCATCCGGAATAAGATCAAAAGCTCTTTTTATTCCCGATATATTGCCTTCCTTGTCTTTATTGGTCATTGTACCATCTTCAGGACGCATTCGGTAGTAAGCTCCACCAACAAAGCCCGTGATATTCACAAACGAAGCTGGAATATTTAAACCATCAACAGCAGCATCAAACCCCCAATAACGAAAATCCTTATTCCCAAATACGGCATTGGCATCTACCTTAATGGCAGGATTTTCAATCTCTACAGCTAACATCGCTCTAAAACCATTGCCATAAAGTGGGTCATCTTTCATCAGTTTGAGCCTTCCTGACACGGTAGCCACCACAACATCTACATTATTTAAGGCTAATTCACTGACATCAAAAGTGTCATATCGCCAAGAAGCCTTTTCTCTTTTAGCATAAATACTAAATCCTCCTTCAGCAGAAAATTTATCTTTCTGTAAACCTACACGAATGCCAAAATTCAACATCGCTCTATTGCCTTTGAAATTGACATTCACATCTTTCACACTTACAGGAAAATTAGCTAAACGTTGCTCACCCGTAACTCCAAAATGTTCTGCAGAAATATAAGGTTCTTCGGTTTGAAGTGTAAATTTGCGAAAAGTGATACCGTTAAATTCGTAGCTGTTCTTATCAGTGCTATTTTCACGCAGAGACATTTGTCCGTTAAGAACCGCTTTAGGAATGAATTTCTTATTCTTTACTCTCAACTCAAGGTACGACGATGGTTCAATAGTGGCTTGGGCTCTCCATAAATCAAAATTGAGTTTTTCCAAAGAGGAAGCCCTAAGCATATAGTCATCATCGGTAAAAGTTCCCGTAAAAAAAATGCCTTTTTCACTTGATTTTTTCGCTTTGTCATTAGCAGCAACATCAGCCGTATCTTCTGAATCATCAGCCGATTCAATAGGAAGCAACATACGCCCAGAAAGAGCTCCTCCCTTGATTTTAGAAGCCATAAAATCTGCTTTAATAAAATCCAATGAATACCGCCACGCATTTTCTCCGCCTGACGTAGTACCTTCATTAAGAGAAATTAAGTTCTCCGCCGAAAAACTACCCGAAACACCATACGAATCTAAAATAAAACGTTCTGCTGAAAAACTTACTCTCGATTCAGACTTTTTAAATTCTTCCGGTAAGGTAATTTTTAATTTACCCATATAAAAACCACGCCACGACTCCGCTTCAGCTACTAAATACTCCTCATAACCTTGAGGCAAAAACATCCCCTCTGCATTATGCGTGTCGCTCATATCCAGAATGATGTCCTCTGACTCAAACACAAAAGCACCTCGGTCACTGTTCTGTACTTGTTTGGTAATGGCAAACGCAGGTAAAGAAACCCTTAACAGCAGATTGTTCCAGCTTTCAGCCTTTAAAGCCACTGAAGTTTCTACTCTTCCGTTAAGTATCGGGGTATATGTACGCTCATCAACAGGCACTATCAACTGCGGAGATACGCGAATCACGCCATTTAAGGCTATCTCACGCAAACCATCACAATCAAAGGTAATATACGTCAAATCACCAACCGTATCACCCGTGCGTGTATCAATGCCTCCACCACGAAGCAAAAACTCCCAATTCTTGTTGGAACTCACCGTGAAATCTCCCAAAAGAGAAAGACGCATATCGCCCACTATTTGTCCTTCATACGAAAACGAAAGCCCCGTAGCTCCGAAAAAAAGCTGTTTTTTACCCGTAGGACTCTCACTATCAGGAACCGTAAGACGGGCATATGCATTGACCAACGTCTGCTCAGGTAAAAAAGTAGCTTGAGTGATGATAATAGCATATTCCATCCCATCCTTCGTTTCCCGTATACCAACAGGAAGCTCTGTGATGTCTTCTAAGGTTTCTGCCCAGCGAGTTTGCTCAAAAGTATTTTCAACCTGCTTGAACACGTGCTGTCCATCTTGTTGAGCAAATCCTTTCAAGAAAAAAGCAAACATTAATGTCAAAAATATGAGATTTCGTATCATAGCAATGTAACTTAGGCCTGTAGCAAAATGTAAATAATGACAAAAGTATGAAAATTAAAGAATTTTTCTCTTTTGCTAAATAAATTACGACAGATTTCTAAATCTTTTGATAAATTTATAGTCGTAATAATTTGTTTATCAAATACATAAACAATATATCCAAAAGTAGATTTTCAAAAACAACTTTCAATCATTTTATATTTTTAGAAAAACAGATACTTCACCGTGAAAATCGTTTTAAATGTGTACATATTGACAAATTACAACGCTTAATACGATTCGTTCCATAACGAACCATTTTATTTATATCATTATCTATCAATATTTTATATTGTTTTAAACTACCTTTATAAATAATTGCTTGTAATTTAGTAAGGTTTTTATAACAATACACAATGTTTTGTTAGTTCGTTTTCCAACAAAACTAGCTAGCTTTTTAGTTACTCACTCCAGAGCATATACTACCCATATTTTGTTGTTTTTGTTTTTAATAAAACCTACACAATTCACCTGCTTTGTGGGGCTATTTTTATGGTTATGTATTTGTTTTGCGAAACATATTTAACATCACCTACAAATTGTAAATAGGCTCTGTTTTATCCAAAATCTCTTTTAGTTCTTTGGCGACGTTGTAATAACGAATATTATCAATATCTTCGGGGTCTTCTTCAAAATACTCTTTTTGTTTTTGAAAATAATTATCCATAAACGATTGATAATTAGAGTCGTTGCAAAGTCTTAAAATAACAGCTTTTTTCATTGGTGCAAATTGCCCTAAAATTTCCCAAAGTTCGTCTTCTGTTTTATCTTTTATGTATTCATATAAAACATTTAGGTTGTGCCATTTTTCAAAGAATGGGAGAGCTTCATTACTGAAAAACAATTGTAATTCGGAGATTAAATTTTCTATATCTGTATCATTTTTTATAAAAATTCCTTCTCCAATTTCTCCTAAAAAAATCTTCTTTTCATCTTTATTGAAAAAAGAGGAGGAAATTTCATCAGTAGAAATATATTTGCCAAATAGTTCATTTTTTGCTAAAATTGGATGTAGTATATTTTCCATTTCAGGATAAGCAATACTCGCCCAAAAGCAAAAGGCTTTCACAAAATCGATAACTTCATTTTCCGTAACTGAATATTCTTCTTCTATACTAAAACCCACTTCACATCGTATTTTTGGTGTTTGTTTTACAAATGAATATCCGTTTTTATGTATATCAAAACCCTTTATAACGATATTTTCAAAAATTCTTTTTTTTATAGTTTCTAAATTCATTTATATTTTACTTAAAGTTAATATCATTCATTTTAATAGGAGGAATTTTTATGTTATCTTCCTCGCTTATAATTTTATAAACATCTTCACGGTAAATTCTAACTATTGATCCTGTTAAAAAATTCTCAGGCAAATTGAATTTTTGAAGCTCACTTTTCGAGCTCCTCACCTCAAACTCTATATATTTTTTATCTGGGTTGTTTTTAAAAACATCTATCAGTTCGCTTTTTTGGTTGGCTGTCCAAGGTGAGCCTGCATTTAGTTTGCTATCGCTTATCACCGCTCTGAAATAAGTACGCCCGCGTTCATCTCTTAGCTGTTTCACAAACAAATCATCAGCAATAATGTTGTCTTTTATCCCTTTTAAATATATTTGCTTTAAGTGTGTATAGTCCTTATAAAGAGTGCTAAACGGCGGTATGTTTCTTATTTTTGAACTTACTAACAGCTCAAAATCAGTTACAAAAACGGGTTAGGCTCATTTTCTAAATGATAAATCAATTTTTCAAAGCCTTTTTGAAAGAGTTTTACTTCTTCTGCTTTTTCAGGTTTCTTTATGGCATATAATTCTATCAATTTTTGTGTTTCATCTTTGTACTCTTCATATCTTGGGTGATTTCCCCATTTTAGTATGGCTATTTTTTTAAATAATTGCAAAGGAAAAGACCCACCAACAACAATTTCTGACCTTTGTTCAAAAGGCACACTTCCCACAAACTCTGCTAAAAAACGAATATCTGTCAGTTTAGGAAAGATTTCGGTTTCGTAGAATTTGACACATTTCAAAAATTCAGAGAGGTAAATTTCTAATTCTTCTTCATTCTTTACACTTTCTGGGAAAATATATTCTGACTGGTAAAAATCATTTATTACAAATACAAAATTTCGCCCATCATAATATTTTTCAGAAATACCTTTATCTACAACTTTATTAAGCATTTCAGAGAAAATGTGTTCGAAAGAATTAAAAACAACAGAAAATCCTGCAAAACTTAGCATCGTTCCCCTAAATTGAACCCTTATATCTGTTGATATACTGAAATTATCATTATCTTTTTTGAAAATGATATATCCCATTTCACCCATTCTTATTTTATAATCAGGCATTGTAACTTTTGCCCATTTTTTGATAGTTTCTTTTTTTACTTCTAAACACATATTGTAATTTCTATTTTATCCCTTTAAATTGATTATTTCCATCGCCATACATTTTATAAAATGTTTTTACAAAAACGGGTTAGGCTCATTTTCTAAATGATAAATCAATTTTTCAAAGCCTTTTTGAAAGAGTCTTACTTCTTCTGTTTTTTCAGGTTTCTTTATGGCATATAATTCTATCAATTTTTGTGTTTCATCTTTGTACTCTTCATATCTTGGGTGATTTCCCCATTTTAGTATGGCTATTTTTTTAAATAATTGCAAAGGAAAAGACCCACCAACAACAATTTCTGACCTTTGTTCAAAAGGAACACTACCCACATAATCCGCTAAAAAATGAATGTCTGTGAGTTTGGGAAAAATTTCGGTTTCGTAAAAATTCAAACATAAATAGAAATCTGAAAGAAACTCATCTAATTCTTCTTTACTTTGTATATCCTTAGAAAAAGAATGGTCAGTCGGATAAAACTTTCTTGGGTTTAAATCAATATAATTATTATAATAACCTCTTAAATCATCTATTACTAAATGTTTGAACTCACTCTCCAATTTTTTTAGTGAAATAGTAAATGTTTGAAGAGTTAGTAAGCTATCAAATTGTAATCTGAAATAAAATTTTAAATTGAAATGTTCATTTTCCAAATAAAATTTTATGTAATCTTCTATTAAATTAATACTATATTTTTTTGTTATTTCATTTTCTAAAAATATTTTTTTTAATTCTTTTCTTGTTAAATCCATAATTTCAAAATTTATTTTATTCCGACAAATATTTTATCTCCATCGCCATACATCTTATAAAATGCTCTCACTTGTATTTGCTGTCCTTGTTGGATATCTATTGGTAATCTAACATTGTTTACTTCATCAAATTCTTTTGGTATTTGCGGTTTATACGCCAAACTTCCTTTTCCTGCTTGTTGTTTTGCCATAGCTTGCCCAGCACTTAAAGTGGTTTTTTCGCTAAGTTTGGTATCTACTATTATCATATCTACTATTTCATTAAATTCATCGTATTTTACCCAAACTTGGTCGGCAACAAAATACTCACCCTGTGCAGAGCAAGGCGGTGTTTTGCCCGGCAAACAAAATTGCATTTGGCTAATGAGTTTGCGCTGGTCAAGGTCGGGAACTAATTTTTTAAGCTCATTGTAGGCTTTGCCCGTCCTTGTTTTTACTGCGGCAAGCATTGCTTTTTCAAACTCATCTCCTTTTTTCGTAACTTCTTTAAAGAAATTACTTTTTGCCCATTTTTCCCAATTGGGGTTTTCTTGGGCAAGTTCAAAAGCATAGTGAGGGTCCTCTTTTAAAAGTTTCCATTTGTCCAAATCATCAGCAGTAGTAATGAGTTTTTTCAGTTCATTTCCATTGCTTTTTGATAAGAAATCTTTTTCTAACTTGGCTAAATCATCAGCATTTAAGTTTTCTATTTTTCTCCGCAAAGAAACATCTTTTATTTCATCTACCCATTTACTAAGCGTTGGAGCAGGGCTTTTTACTTTCGCCAACTCGTGCACCTGATTTTTAACCGCCTTTTTATCAAGGTGTTTTTTGGTTTGCTCCAAAAATTCTTGGCTTTGTTTGCCATCAATAGAGGTAGCTACGTGAAATTCGTTGGCTTGTATGTCGTTTACACTTTTGTAAATCAGCTCAAAACAAACATCTCTTTACGCTTACTTTTCCGATTATATTGCAAAGAATTTACCCATCATACTCATCAGCATATTTGCTAAAACGCTTTATCCAACCGTTTTCTATAATAGGTTCAGCTTTTAGCATCTCACTGATTTCTACTAAATTAATTTGTTTACCATTTTCTTCATAAATTAATTTAAATTGCTCATTTTCTTCAAAAAGTTTTAAAATATTAAATAAAATCCCCCCTACACTTTCTTGGAGATATTTTTGAAGCGTAATAAAATCTTGATGTTTTAATTTTTTTAAAAAATTCACATAATTTTCAAAAATTATAGGAGGATTTTCTTTTACACTTAAACTTAATAAATTCCCTATTGCAGGGTCAAAAGTATTTTCTATTAATTCACGACCAAACTCATCTAAAATTTCTTGATTACTTTTCATTTTTATATGTTTTTAATTATTAATTCCATTCCAAGGTATATTTTTAATAGCAGTTACTCCTTGCTCTTTCAAATTTTCTAAGGCTTTGACTACCCAACCAGTAGCAATATCTTCAAGTATTCCAACGTTTACCATTGCTTTTATTTCTATTTCTGCCATATCATCTATTTCTAATGTTTTATTAGGGTTGGCTTCCCGCCAAGCGGTATATAATGAATTTTGTTGTCCTGTTATTTTGTGGTGAATATTAATTACACCTGAAACTTCATCTAATTTTTTAGGACTCACACTAAACGCTTTTTTATAATCATATTCTTTAATATCTTCAAAGGCTTTTTTAGCCAAAGGGTGGTGTCCTTTTACATCGTCATAAATCCCTGTGCCATCTAAAACATATTTGGCTTTGCTTTTTAGTTTGGCTATGGTATTGTCAAGGTTTTTAATGAATATTTTTCCTGCAATTTTTATTCCTTCGCTTACCGTAGCATCTACTTTATCAGTAGTAGCCTTCGCCAACTCGTCCACCTGCTTTTTAACAGCCTTTTTATCAAGGTGTTTTTTGGTTTGCTCCAAAAATTCTTGGCTTTGTCTGCCATCAATAGAGGTGGCTACGTGAAATTCGTTGGCTTGTATGTCGTTTACGCTTTTGTAAATCAGCTCAAAACCATCGGCATTATCGGCTTTTTTGGCAACCAATACCACTGCCGGTTCGGTTTTTGAAAGAGCTTTGGCACCACCACGCACATAAGCTGCTCCAGCCAAAGGAGTTACCGCAGATACCGAATAAATGGTGGCATTTTCCACATCACTACGTGCCACTGCATAAGCCGCCCCAATAGGGTCAGTAAAGGTATCAACACCTGGTATGGTTCCAAAAATATCCAACATTGTGTAAACAGCATCGTCCAACAATGTCATTTTTTCAAAGTCATACAATGCCTCTGATGGCAGTGAGCTTTGCCCCAATGCTATGGTTACCTTATTGCCCCATTGCCAAGTGTTTACTGAGTTTTGCCACAAATAACGCGGGTAATCGGGCGTTCCGTTTTGCCCATAATCCATAAAAACCTCTCGGAATTTACCCAAATTATCAATCGTTAGAACGTTCCATAATTCTTCATCAGCAAGTCCGTATGGAGCGGTTTCTTTCTGTAAAGCTAACTCAGCATCTGCTCTGGCTTATCACCGCTCTAAAATAATCAACTTCTTCTACTTCATCAAAAACTTTTTTCACAAACAAATCATCAGCAATGATATTGTCTTTTACTCCTTTTAAATATATCTGTTTTAAGTGTGTATATTCCTTATAAAGAGTGCTAAAAGGCGGTATATTTCTTATTTTAGAAGTTACTAACAGCTCAAAATCAGCTACAAAAACGGGTTAGGCTCATTTTCTAAATGATAAATCAATTTTTCAAAGCCTTTTTGAAAGAGTCTTACTTCTTCTGTTTTTTCAGGTTTCTTTATGGCATATAATTCTATCAATTTTTGTGTTTCATCTTTGTACTCTTCATATCTTAGGTGATTTCCCCATTTTAGTATGGCTATTTTTTTAAATAATTGCAAAGGAAAAGACCCGCCAACAACGATTTCTGACCTTTGTTCAAAAGGCACACTACCCACATAATCCGCTAAAAAACGAATATCTGTCAGTTTAGGAAAAATTTCGGTTTCATAAAAATTTAAACATAAGTAGAAATTTGAAAGAAATTCATCTAATTCTTCTTTACTTTGTATATCCTTAGAGAAAGAATATTCTGTTTTATAAACTTTTCTTGGATTTACTAAAATGTAGTCATCGTAGTAATGATGTAATTCATTTATTACCAATGGTTTAAATTTTTCTTCAAATTCTTTTATTGAAATTGTAAATGTTTGAAGAGTTAGCAAGCTATCAAATTGTAGTCTAAAATCAAATTGTATGCTTAAATGTTCTTTATTTAGATAGAAATCAATATTACTTTCCATTAATTTTATTGTATATTTTTGGGTAATTTCTTTTTCCAAAAATATTTTTTTTAAATTTTCTTTTGTTAATTTCATAATGTTAAAAAATTATTTTATCCCTTTAAATTGATTATTTCCATCGCCATACATTTTATAAAATGTTTTTAATGGAATTTGTTGTCCTTGCTTCATTTCTTTTGGTAATCGGTTTTTAAATTCATCAAAAACTTTTGTATCTTTCGGTTTAAATGCCAAACTTCCTTTTCCTGCTTGTTGTTTTGCCATAGCTTGCCCAGCACTTAAAGTGGTTTTTTCGCTAAGTTTGGTATCTACTATTATCATATCTTGTATGTTTCCTTTCGCATCGTATTTTAGCCAAACTTGGTCGGCAACAAAATACTCACCTTGTGCAGAGCAAGGCGGTGTTTTGCCCGGCAAACAAAATTGCATTTACAGATTATAAATAGGCTTTGTTTTGTCCAGCACTTCTTTTAGTTCTTTAGAGGCATTGTAGTATCTTATATTATCAATATCTTCAGGGTCTTCGTCAAAATATTCCTTCTGTTTTTGAAAATAGCTATCCATAAATTCCTGATAGCTACTATCATTGCAAAGTTTTAAAATAACCGCTTTTTTCATTGGTGCAAATTGCCCTAAAATATCCCACAACTCTTCTTCTGTTTTATCTTTAATATATTCATATAAAACATTTAAATCTTTCCATTTTTCAAAGAAGGGAAGGGCTTCTTCTTTATAAAAAAGATTAAATATATTCACGACCTCTTCATATTTTGAAATGTCTTTTCCATCATCAGAAAGTGTGTATCTTGTATTTTTTTGAACCCAAAAAGATTCATCAATATTTTCAGGTTTTACATCGCCAAATAACTTGTTTTTTGTCAGAATAGGTATTATTATGAGTTCCATTTCTATAAAATTAACAGCATAGTAAAATCCTTTTATTTTATCTTCTCTTTTCAAAAAGGCTATACTATTTATAGATTGATTTGTACTTTTTCTATAATCACAAATTATACAACCACTTTCTTGACTCTCAAATAATTTGAATCCCTTTGGTAGTAGAATACTATCAATATAGATTAAAACTTTTCTAAACTCTTTCATTATGTTAGTTCTTAAAATTAATACTATTCATTTTTATTGGTGGAATCTTTATATTTTCTCCTTCGCTAATGATTTTATATACATCCTCTCTATATATTCTAATTGTTGTTCCTTGTCTGAATTTTTCAGGAGCATTTGCTTCTTTCAAAAGGGTATTATTTGTTCTTACTTGAAACTCTATATATTTTTTATTAGGGTTATTCTTAAAGACATCTATTAATTCGCTTTTTTGGTTGGCTGTCCAAGGGGAGTCTGCATTTAGTTTGCTATCGCTTATCACAGCTCTGAAATAATCAACTTCTTCTATTTCATCAAATACTTTTTTCACAAACAAATCATCAGCAATAATGTTGTCTTTTATCCCTTTTAAATATATTTGCTTTAAGTGTGTATAGTCCTTATAAAGAGTGCTAAACGGCGGTATGTTTCTTATTTGTTAACTTACCAAAAATTATATCTCTCCTTTTTCTACCATCTCTTTAAACTTATTAAACTCTTCAAAACTTTGCTTAACTGTTTTGTAATATCGAGATGTTACATCTTGTAAATTGGGTGAATTTTCAAATCCTTTTTCTCTATATAACACATAATCTTTATATAATGGGTTTTTGCATAAAAACATTATAATCATTGCTTTAAGACCAAATTTCCCGCTTAAATAATTATGATATTCATCAAAAGGAACAACACTTAAAACTTTATCATTAAAACTTTGAAGTGTAGGAATTGCTTCAAAAAAAGGTTGAATATGATTATTATAATAAACATCTAACAATTGTACGTATTTTTCTAAATCTTTTTTTGTTTTTATGAAAAAGTAATCATTTGAAAAAGCATTGTTTTTATCTATACCAATACTTGCAGAAATAGTATTTTTTAAATACGTTTTTTGATTAGTTACTTGTTCTAAAATTTCTTCTACTTTAACAATTTCAATATAATTGGCAACGGAAGGACTCATTCTTATTTTATTCTTTATCAAGCAAACTTCTATTTGAATATATTTTTTTGTATCATTCTCTGTTTTCAGAAAATACAGTAAATCTTCATCAAAATTCATTTCATAATCAAAACCTTTTTGACTGAAACTATTAAACAATAAACTTAATTTTTCCTCCATATTAATTTACTTTTATTATTTCGTTTTCTTTATAAATCTTAATAAATTGACTATTTCTTTGTACAAATTCTTTTTCTACTAAATTCAAATTTCCCTGCATTTTTTTTCCAGAACTTTTTACAACATAATCAAATATTTTTTGTGCTTCTTTTTGGTTAGCTGTCCAAGGGGAGGTTTTAGATAATTTAGAATCAATTATGATTATATCCAAAAATTCAACATCTCCATCAAAGACTTTTTTTACTGCAACAAAATCAGGTTTAAAATATTCCCCTACTTCTTTGCAAGGATATTTTCCTGATATACAGAGTTCTACATTGGTCAAGATGGTTCTTTCGTCTAAATCAGATATCCTACTTTTTAAGCTTTTATAAACTTGTGAGGATTTATTTTTTAATTCATTCAAACATAATTTCTCAAACTCTTTTCCTTTTTTGGTCACTTCTTTAAAGAAATTACTTTTTGCCCATTTTTCCCAATTGGGGTTTTCTTGGGCAAGTTCAAAAGCATAGTGTGGGTCATCTTTTAAAAGTTTCCATTTATCTAAATCATCAGCAGTAGTAATGAGTTTTTTCAGTTCATTTCCATTGCTTTTTGATAAGAAATCTTTTTCTAACTTGGCTAAATCATCAGCATTTAAGTTTTCTATTTTTCTCCGCAAAGAAACATCTTTTATTTCATCTACCCATTTACTAAGCGTTGGAGAGAGGCTTTTCGCTTTTGCCAATCCATCAACCTGCTTTTTGATAGCATTTTTGTCAAGATATTTTTGGGTTTGCTCCAAAAATTCTTGGCTTTGTCTGCCATCAATAGAGGTAGCTACGTGAAATTCATTAGCTTGTATGTCGTTTACGCTTTTGTAAATCAGCTCAAAACCATCGGCATTATCGGCTTTTTTGGCAACCAATACCACTGCCGGTTCGGTTTTTGAAAGAGCTTTGGCACCACCACGCACATAAGCTGCTCCAGCCAAAGGAGTTACCGCAGATACCGAATAAATGGTGGCATTTTCCACATCACTACGTGCCACTGCATAAGCCGCCCCAATAGGGTCAGTAAAGGTATCAACACCTGGTATGGTTCCAAAAATATCCAACATTGTGTAAACAGCATCGTCCAACAATGTCATTTTTTCAAAGTTATACAATGCCTCTGATGGCAGTGAGCTTTGCCCCAATGCTATGGTTACCTTACTGCCCCATTGCCAAGTGTTTACTGAGTTTTGCCACAAATAACGCGGGTAATCGGGCGTTCCGTTTTGCCCATAATCCATAAAAACCTCTCGGAATTTACCCAAATTATCAATCGTTAGAACGTTCCATAATTCTTCATCAGCAAGTCCGTATGGAGCGGTTTCTTTCTGTAAAGCTAACTCAGCATCTGCTCTGGCTTGCCGAACTTGTTCCATTATTTCTTCTAATTGTCCTTCATCAGAAATTTTTGGGGAAGTTGGATAAAATACTTTTCTATTACTTAAAACCTTGGATTGATAAAACTCCAAATGTTTTATAAACGGATATCCTCTTTGGTTGGTCTTCGATTTATAGATATAATTCTGCAAAGAACCATCGGCATATTGATAAAACTTATTGAAAATAACAGGTTTTTCAATGTCTGCATACCAATTAATAATGGTTTCATACACAGATTTCCCCTGTTGTTTAACGTTAACAATATCATTGTGACTTTGTGCGTAAGCTATGCTGTAACAAGTCTTTTGATTTATCGTTCCTTCTTTAAAAATAGATTCATAATTTGATGAAGCTATGGCCACATACACTACTTTACGATTGTCGGTTGGTAGTTTTCGTACGGCATTTCGTGCTAAATCAGAAAGTATGTGTTCCTCTACATACTTGTTGCTACCCAAATCCAAAAATGTAACCACAACATCTACATCGGTATAATGAGAAAGAAGATGTAATTTTTCTTCCAATTCATATAATTGGCTGGCTGGTTCGCGACTTACGAGGCTATTAACAATGTGGTTGTATTTTCCAAGTGGTTGTACCTCTGTTTGCCGAGAATTTGCTATTTTCGTAACGGCATTTTTTAAATCGTTATCCAGTTGTTTTTGATACTTTTCTATCTCTGAAATATCTTCTGCCGCGATAAGTGTAAATTCACTACAATTACCTTTTTTCAGATCATTACAAACAACATTAGCTACGTATTTTATATTTTCTTCGTTATTTTCAAAATTTATCTCCTTGCCTTGTTTATCTTTTATGTATCCCCAATTAGTTACATAATATCTATCAGAACCACAACTACTGCCAGTTTGGTATAAATAAATTTCAGTTTTATTTGTAACCGTTTTATATTCAATATTTAAAATATCTCCTTGAACTGTTTGATAACCAATAAATTTTCCTTGTGCTGAAAATTTAGCAAAATAAGGTTTTTCATCGTGGTAAATAGCGGGTAATGTACCTTGTGGAATTTTATTCAATTGTTTTCTATCAATTGACGTTGTGTATGATTTATTAAATGAAAAGGGTCTCCAATCGGGTGTAAGCCAAATTTTTCCTGCAAACTCCCCCTGACTTTGCCCTTGAAAGGCATAAATTTTAAGTTTTGGGTCGTTAATTTGTTTCCAATCGGTGTGAGCAAAAGTAGTTTCTTGGGCGTAATCCATTAAGGTTCTGAATGTTCCCTTTTGGGTTTCGTCCTTTTTGAAGGGGTGTTCCAGCCTAAAAATCCCGTGACCCAACTCGTGAGCGATGGTTCTTGAGTTGCCGTCCAACGCAAACCCAAACTGACCGCCCAAACGCATATAACCCACCTGTGAGCCTTCCTGTTTGCCTACAAAAACGTAATACGTATCCGGTTTTGTTGCTCTTTCCGATTTGTACCAAGCAATAATAGCTTGTTGTTCAGGGCTGTATGTTGAAAGGTCGCCAAAGGCATTTTTCGTGTCGATGGTTTCTTTAACAGGAAATATCTCATCGGTTGAAATGTGTAGTTTTACACCCACTTTGGCGTAAATTCGCTGTATGGCATCAATGCCGATTTGTAAGTTTTCCGTAGTGGGAACGAGCGTTACATTTACCTCTTTTTCAGAGAGATGCACCAGCATACATTTGCCGATAACTTCTTCTTTTTCCGTCTTTGTATTTTGGGCAACTACCCAGAGTTCTTCATCACCAAAATCAAAAAGCCCTTTGCGTGAGATTTCAAAAACGCCTTCTTTTTCTTTTTTCGATTCGACTTTTAGCCCTTTATCCGTCTGAAAATGAAAACTATATCGTAAACTATCCTTTTGTTTTATAACTACCTGAAAAACATCATTTTTGCCCTTTACAAGAGCTTTGTAAGGAATTTCCCCTGAAGCATCGAAAGCAAATGCACTCTGCGAAAAATCCCATTGTACTTCAAAATTTTCAGGTTTGGATTGCCCTTTCGGAAGGTTGTTTTTTCCTTGATTTTGAGCCAGTTTGGTATCTGCTTTTTCGCCTACGGAGGTTACTTCGCCTTTTTCATCAAGTGTCCACGTTTTGCCAGAAGCATCGGAAAGCTGGTAGTCCGACCCCACAGGCAGGGTAATCTGCGGAGCGATGCCTGTTTTTTCGTCAGGCTTACCGATAACAACAACACGTCCGTTTTCGTCTTTTTTGATTTCGGCAATTTCAAAATCAATTTTGTTGGTTTTTACCCCTGCATCACCGAAAACCTCACCAATACCTTCTTGAACAAATTGAAGGTTTTTCTCAGTTTTGTCATAACTTGTAACAAGTTTTCCTTCAAAGAGTTGGCGTTCGGAGTTGATTTTTATGCCGTCAAATTTCACTTTGATTTTTGTGTCGAGCAGATACGGCACTTGCACGTAGCCCTCCCCCGAGAAAACCCCATTACTGCCCGTAGCTCTGAGTACAGTTACTGGAAAATCACCCGCTACAAAGGTTTCATTCACGCCCAAAACCTCTTGCAAAGGCTCACGATTTCTGATGCGTATCTCAGGTTTTACCCCACATTGTACGCTGGTACTATCGTTTTGTTTGTGAGGAGTAACAAACTCCTGTTCACTGCTGTATAGGTATGTCTGTTCACTAAAAACACTTTGGGTTTGCCCTCCCAATCCACAGGCAACGCCCACTTTGTAAACGTAGTTTCTTCCTCGTTTTAAGCCTATGAGGGTCGCTTGTGGGTGGTTGGACATCTGTGATTTCCAATTCTTGCCCTTCTCACGATATAAAATTTTATACAAGCCTCCGTTTTCGCCTGAGTGAGTATTTGCCCGCACCGGCTCGGTGCTCCAGCGGATATTGGCGGTATTATCTTTGGTGATGGCTGTCAAAAACTTCGGAGCCTCGCAATGACTTACGTAATCAAAATAAAACGCTTCCGACTCGCCATTGTTATGAAAAAAAGACTGTCTCTGATTAGGATTGTTCGGGTTTTGGGTAAAAGCACGTACTTTCCATACATAGCGTTTGTTTTCCAGAAGTATGGGTTTATCAGGTCCATACAAAATCGTATTGGAAGGCACTTTGCCTTGATATACCAATCTCCCTGAAATAAAAGCCTCATCAGGGCTTAGGCTATTGTCCCAGACTTCTTTCAGGGTAAACTCGTATTGGGTAAAGGGAGCGGGGTCTCGCAACATCCACTGAAAAACCAAATGTTGAAACTGATTTTTTTTGGAGATAATTTCACCTTTGGCAGGAAGTGTGGGCAGTGGTGGCGTATAACGACGTATTTGTATTAAGGTTCGAGCTTTGGCGGAAAGAGGCGTTTGTGTAGCTACATCATAGGCTGTAAAACACATAAAATAAGCTCCTTCAGGCAATAAATCATTGTAAAAATGCTCTGAAACTCCTTGTAAATTTTCAAAAGCAAAGAGGGGTTTCAGTTCTATATTGGAGAGGGTTTTTCGCACTCCAGAGGTAAGTTGTGTTTGAAAAGGCTGTAGAAAGTTCGGGGTTTGTGCCAGAGGTTGCCCTTGTACGTTTTCCAACGAAAACCCAAGTGCCACATTGCGTATAGGACTATTTAAATCTTTCAAAAGCAGATAGACCTGCATTTTAGGCTCAAAAGTAGCCCAATAGTCTCGTAAACTCTGCTGGTATGGGGGCGTCACAAAAAGCTGCACGTCCACAGGATACTGCTGGGCTTTTAAAAAACTACTTTGGATAACAATCCATACCAATATGACATATTTAATATAACGCATTGTTTTTCTTGTGTGTTTGTATTTTTCAAATCAAGCAAAAGAAAGGAAGAAAAAAGTTATTCTTCTTTCTTGTTAACTTACTAATCCCTAATGTCTATTTCACTATCATTTTTTGTGAGAGTACATCACCTGCTGCTTCTATCAGTATAATGTACTGCCCGGCAGAAAGGGTTGGTTTGTTAAAAGGAAGTATAAAATCGGTTTGCTCTGAAAATTCCTCTGGGGCAAAAAGCTCTCTCCCTAACATATCTATCAGCCGTACCCTAATAGTTGATGCCTTATTTAGTTTGATATGCAACTGATAGGAACCTGAATTGGGGTTGGGCACAATTAAAAACGATTCGATATTTTTTTGTACCTGTATTCCTTGCGAGATGCCCACACGGTCTTTTTCAACAAAAAGCTGTTTTTCAATCACTTTTTGGCATTCTCCCAATGTACCTTTAAGTCCTACACGATAAATACCCTCTTTAGGAAAACGTACTTCCGCCTCTTGTCTGTTTTGATTTATAACAATCACATCATCCGAAAATTGCCATTGCAAAGCGTCTGCTTTTTTGGAAAGATTTATCAACTTTAACGTATAATCATAGTAAGAAGTAGTAGCCACTAAAAAATCAACTTCCAATATCTGAGAACTTTGTTTTACAGTAGTTTTCCCTAAGGCTTTACATCCTTCAGGCGAAATGGCTTCCACATAATAATCTCCCGCCAAGTGCACCACCAAAGAGGCTTCCGTACCGAGCAAGTTTCCTGAAGCATCCATCCAACGATAAGTAGCATCAGCTATCTGTCCACTCAATTCAAATGTATGGCTATCTCCTTGACAAAGTGTAACTTCTGCCGGTAAGTGCAATTGCAATTTTTCAGGCTGGGTAATTTCAAAAGTTTTTTCAATAGGCGGACAATCCCCCTCATCACGAAGTACAATTTTGTAAGTTCCAGCAACAAGATTTTTCACACTTTTTCCGTCTTTGGAAACGCCTTTGGTTAGCAGTTTCCCCGAAGCGTCATACCACGTATGGGTTACCGTTCCTTTTCCTCCTGAAGTGGTTAAGACAATACTTCCGTTATCATCTCCATAGCAGGTAAGTTGAGTAATCTCTTCGCTATCAATCCTTGCTGCCTCAGGATACGAAAGTACCACTTGCGACTGTACCGAACAACCTTTGCTATCGCTTACCACTACAAAGTATTTCCCTACCGAAAGCCCCGTAGCGGTTTGGGTGGTTTGCCCGTCGCTCCACTGATAGATATAAGGAGGCGTTCCTCCTTGAGGCAAGGCTTTGGCAGTCCCTGAAGTGGGAGCCGAACAACGGATTTCGGTACTTTCGGTGGTAAGTGTCAATCGCTCGGGAAATTTCAGCGTAAAACTACCACCGGTTGTATTGTTTTTTTTATCCTTGATATCAACACGATATACGCCTTCTGTGAGTTGTTTTAGCACGGATGCTGTCTCACCCAATAACCTTTCAGAATTTCCTGCCTCAACACGATACCATTGATATTCATAGGGAGGTCTGCCTCCTTTTACGTATGCATAAAGCTCTCCGTCTTTATTGAGTTTGGGGTCGTTATTGGGGTCATCATTAGCAGGGTTACACGAAATTGCCGTTTTTTCAGAGATGCTAACTACTAATGGATCTGGCTCATCAATGAAAATCGTTTTCGTAAGAACACAATTATTTTTGTCGGTAATAGTAAGAATGTAATCGCCTTTATCAAGCTGACTATAATGAACAGCAAATCCTTGCACATTTGTTTGGGTTGAAAATGTGGAAACAACAACGCCGCTTTTGGTCGTTAACGTATATCGATACGGCTCTGAGGGGGCCTCAAAAGGTGTACCGCCAGTTAGAATTGCCTGAATTTCTCCATTTTTAAGCCCAAAACCTGAAACATCTTTCTTAAAAAACGAAGGATTGGGTTCTTCGTTACTTTTTTCCTCTTCTTCCTTTTCATTGACAATGGTAATGGGAGCTACAGGCTCAGTAATGGTTATCGTTGTGTCTTCTCTTCGACAATTATGGCTATCTAAAATTCCGATAGTATAATCTCTTGCAGAGAGGCCGGTAAGGGTAAATTTATTACCCGTAATATTCAATGTATCGCCATCTTTTATGTATCTGTACGGAGGCGTACCTCCTGATACAGAAACTTCTATAGAACCTTCGCTCTCACCGTAACAGACGTTGTTTTTGGAGGTAATTTCCGCTTTTAGTTCAGGAATAGCTACAATACGAAAGGTTTTGTTAAATTCCACACCATCGGAAAAACTGGAGATAGAATCCCTCCCATAGTAATACTTGCCTATGAATTGCAATTGGTACCAATGGAGAGAATCCCTTAGCGAAGCAATATTGGGTATGGTGATAGTTTTGTTTTTAAAGTTCGCTTTAAATTGCTCATTATCATACGAAATAACAGGATCTCCCGTACTGCTAAATGTACCATTAACCATCGTCCCCTGAACAATGGAAAGCCTCGCTTTTTCATTTGCGTACAACTCTCTATCTAAAACCACTTGAACGCTTCCGTTTTCTTTAGGGCAGCGGGGCTGTACAGGCTTAAATTCCTTAACCTTAGGAGTTGAAATAGTCACCTTCAACGGAATAACATTCGAAGGAGAGCAAACCTGACCGAAATTGTCTTTATCAAACGATACCACTCGAAAATAAACCGCTTTACCGATGTGTTTCTCCGCCTCCAATTTACTGCCGAAAATATCTTCAGCTGAAACTGAGAGAATATGTGATTTTGAGGTTTGGGATAAATTTTCCCACTGGTATTCATAATCATTAATAGCATTGTTCCAAGTACGGGTTTTTGAATATTGATAGTTATATAACTCCAACGGAAAACCCTCCTTAGCCAACAACTTAACCTTTGTCCCTATAGGCAAATACGTATTGGAAATTGTGCCTCTTAGCTTTTCAGAAGAAAGGGTGTGGTGAGGTCTGATTTTGTAGTTAAAACGAATTTTTCCTCCTGCTTGTCCATCTCTTGATGATTTCCAAGGATAGTCAAAAAAAGCTGTTGTACAATAGGCACTTGGATTGAAAGATTCAAGATTTTCCATCACTGAAACACTACAATTGACACAGCAAGTCGAAGAACTAAAAACAAAAAACTGATAAGTGGCATCAACAACCCGTCTATATACTTCAATTTTTATTACTTTTTTTTTCAATTCAATTGAAAGCCTGTTAGGCGGATATATATCGCTTTCAGAATTATCATCGGAATAAAAAATGACATCATGTCCTCCTCCTTCATAAATAGCTTTGATTTCGGTTATTGAAGTACATAAACGGTCTTCTGCATGAGATTTTATATACATATTCATTAGATCTATGTATGCAAAAGGTTTTTGTTCTTGCGAAAAAGATAAATTTGAGAGTAATACTATAAAAAAAACAATCCTTCTCATCGTACTTGTTTTAAGCTGTTTTCTTCGCAAAAATAAAAAAATTATCTTAATTTATTTGCTTGATTTACTTTTTTTTATACTTTTGTCATAGTAATTTTTAAAGGTAATTTCATATGAAAAAAGTTTTAACATCAGTAGTTGCTATTTTGGCAGTTTCCCTGTATTCTTGTGGGAAAGATGATAAGAAAAATGACGCACCAAATCCGCTAATTGGTGAGTGGGCATTACAATCACAAGTAGAAGGAGGTAAAGAGTTTAAGGAAGAATGCCAAGAGTACACCTATTTTCTTTTTACTGAAAAAGATATTGAAAATCATCAGTTTAGAAAAGAGGGGAGCGTTTGTGAAGACAAATTTGGGGGTAAGGTTTCTTATACAATTTCAAACAACCAAATTCATTTTGAAGCAAGAGGTCAAAAAGCAAGTATTCCTTTTTCAGTTAAAGATGATATTTTAACAATTACCCTAGGTACTGTTACTCAGACCTACAAAAAAAATGCTCGTAAAACGCCTCCTGCTGTACCTACCAATCCTTTTATTGGTACTTGGAAATTAGAAACTTTTATCGTAAATGGAAAAGTTGAACATCTTGACGAATGTCAGAAACAAAGTACTTATGTTTTTACTGACACAAACCTAAAAGTAACTTCATTGAATAGAAAAAATAATTCAACAGAGTGTGAAACAACAATAGAAGAGATATCTTATTCAATTTCAGAAAATAAGATAGTTATGAGAAAAGGAGAAAAAAACATTGAGTACACATTCCTAATTAAAGATAACACTTTGACCTTTTCTGGTATAACGGAAGGAGATATTGCAGAACCTTTTACAATAACATTGAAAAAACAATAACTTTGTTTACTTTAAAATACAAAAACCTCCCGTAATTGGGAGGTTTTTTTGTTATATTCCTCCAAATTCTTTTACAAAAACCTCAATTTTCTCAGTAGGTGTGGGGCTTTGGTCTTGCAGGATTACTTTTATCAGATATTGGTAGGTTGTGTCGGGGGCTATGTCAGTATCTTCCGCCGAAGTTACAGGCTGGGAAAAACTCCGCCAGAGGGTCGGTTTTTCGCCTTTGATAGCTTTGTAAATCACTATTTCACTGATAGCGACCTTTAGTTTATCCCACCGAAGCTCTATTTTTCCTTGTCCAACACGGCTATTAAGCCCGCGAAGCACCCGAGTATCCGTCAGCGGATTGTGATGAATGTGAATCACAGGAGCATACTCTGAAAAATTACCACTTCTGTCCTCTGCCCTAAGCGAATACACAAATGTTCCTGAAAGAGTTGCAGGTTCTTTATACGTATAGCTTTCCTGATGGCTATGCTTTTCGGAGTGGATTTTGTGCCATTGTGTTGCCTCTTTTTCCTTTCGGTAAAGGTGATAGTGAGTTACATCATCATCAAAACTTTGCTGCCAAGTGATTTTCCAATGGTTTTTCTCCTGCGTATACCCCGTGAAAATCGGTGTTGAAGGCGGAATTTTATCAGGTTTGGTTAGTTCCAAAATTTCAGAACGTGAGGATTCATTCTTGCGAAAATCAATCGCCGTTACAACGTAAAATATTTTTTTATTGAGATTTTTAAGCGACAGCGTATCCGTAAAATACGTATGAGTAATGTGCGACCCTGTAATACGCATCATTTCTTCTTCTTTTTGATTGGCTCGAAATACGTAATATCCCATCAAATCAGCTTCCGCATTGGCTTTCCATTGCAAACGAACAATTCCCAGAGAATCGATAGTTCCGATAAGTTGTTGCACTTCAAGCGGTGGCGTGTCATCTTCAGGCTGTACCAGCATTGCAAAAGAATCTTGATGTGAGCCGTTTCTGCCAAAGGTTCGTATTTTGTAATAATTAGAAGACGTTGGAAGTGAATGCATTGCACTTCGCTCTGAAACAGGAATCTCATCTTTCACAATACGATATTCTTTGTCATTGGCAGAATGAAGCAAAGCAAAATGTGTGATTTCATTTTCGTTTTCCTTCGGGAAATTCCACATAATACGATATTGATTGTCCGTAATGGCTTGTATTTTTGAAAGTTGAGCTGCAATACTGAGAGATTTGATACCTTTTCCGCTTACAACTTCTGTGTAAGGACTATAACTCCCAAAAATGGTTTTTCCTCGCAAACGATACGAAAATTCTTTATCATTTTGTGAAAGTGAATCAATATAAACCATCGTGGAGGCATTCGCACCTTGATTCATATTTACCACCGGAAGTTCGCTAATAGGCTTGAAATCCGTTTTCCCTTCTGCCTTCTCCAGAAAATAATAGCTATATAAACTGCTCAGCGTTTTATAATCCCACGTAAGAAGTACTTTTTGGTCTTGAAAGAAGGCATTAAAATCAAGCGGAGTAGGAAGCGGTTCGTACTCCTGCAGACTTGCCATAACACTTCCTGCTTCAAGTGAAAGTTTTTCATTGGGTAGCAGATGAATTTTATAAAAATATTTCTCGTTTTTTTTGACCTGCTTGTCCACGTAGCCCCAACCCGCAAACCGAGCCACCTCAAAATCCAAATCGGCAGCCATTAGTGCAAAGGAAAAACGCTGTTCAATTTCTTTGGCTTTGTTCACAATCCCTTCGATGGCATTTTGGTTAGAACTCATTGCCACCTGAAAATCTTCACCATAGATAGCCTGTGCCACAATGGCTGCATTATCGTTTTGTTCCACTAGCGATTGCCACGCTTCCAACTTGGGCACCATAAAAGTTCCCAAATCCAATCGCTCAGGAGCGGACAGCAACTTTCCGTCACGTAAAACGGTAAAGCGTTCCAGCCGGAAACCTATCGTATTGGATTTCTGCCAAGCCAAGGGAACATCTACTGCCCACCGCAAACAAATGGCATCACTTTGGGTTTCCTTAACTAATTGCAATGAAGCTTTTTCTTGTGAAAAAATTTCAGTGCTAAGCATCAAAATCGTAATAAGTATGTATCTAAAAGGTATCATTCAATTGATTTTTTTTATATTTTTTAATTCGTTTGTCAGAATATTGATATCGCGTCATTCTTAATCTTCTGTTTGTGTAGAAGCTTTGTGATAAAAATCGGCTAACAATACGGAAATATAATCCATTTTTTCTTTTATGGTAATATTCTTTTGTAACGTTCTGTAGATATCTTCTTTATGAAGTTGCCCAAAGTTTTGCAAAAGACCTTTTTCTTCCATAACATCTTGCAGGGTAAGCCCTTCAAGTTGTTGCATCATCCACAGATGATTGACATATCCTTGCTCTGCCTTGCGGAATTCGGCTTCCAACTGAGGTGTTTTTTCCTTGTCCCATTGTCGTTTTTTGGCAAATAAATTGCTTTTTAAATAACCATCCGCTTGATGTGCCTGTCGATACAGATTTTGTAAGCATCGGAAAACAAACATTCGGTAATCTTGTTCTAATTTTTCCTCAGGAGAAAGTATTTTTCTTTCTTTTATGTTATCTTTCTTCTTGTCCCTTGTATCTTTTTCCTTGCTCCATGTATCTTTCTCCTTGCTCCATGTATCTTTCTCCTTGCTCCTTGTATCTTTCTCCTTGCTCCTTGTATCTTTTTCCTTGCTCCTTGTATCTTTTTCCTTGCTCCTTGTATCTTTTTCCTTGCTCCTTGTCCTTTTTTCTTTTTTCTTAAATCTAAACTTAGGTAAAGGTATTTCTTTTTTATCAAAATGATAGGTGTAACCAATACTGATGTTACTTTCCTGCCCTCTTTGTTGATTATTTGAAGAATGGCTATTTCGGAAAGATTGTACAGCACTGAGAGTAAACTGGTGATTTTTCCAAGGTGAATATCCTGCTCCTAACTGAATATTTGCAGTATTTGCATGGGTATGAGCACTTACAGAACGGCTATAATTACCACCCAACGATGTAGAAAGTTTGTCCTCAAAAAAGCTTTTAGTCACTAAAATCGAAGGACCGAAAATTTGTGATTTTTCACGAGCTACCCAATTATGCGTATAGTTTAGTGAAGGTGTTATAGAAAGTTTCTCGTTGGGAAACAATAGCGAATAATTTATTCCTGCGTTATGAAATCGGGAAATACCTCCCCTGCGAACTATTTCATTCTCTCGATTTACCACATCATTCAGCGTATAATTCAATGTCAATTGTTGATTTTCGGAAAGGGTATAAGCAAGGTTTACAGCTACATTTTGCGATACCTGTCTGTAACGAATCGAATCCTGAGGTTGCTCATATAATTGCGGATTGTTGAGCTTTTCAAAAGGATTTGTCTGCCTATTGGTAAACATCGTAAAATTACTGTAACTACCCGTTAGTGTGAATGATTGACTTACTTTTGCCGATACATTCATCGAACCCACCCATTGATTGGATTGTTTAACTTTCTGACCACTAAGATTATCTCGTTGCTTTCCAACACTCCCCGAAACCATTACATTGCCTTGAAAAAGATGCATCGAGCCATTTAGGGTAATGTTTTCCATATCGTTTACAAAATAGTACGCTCCAAGAGTTTTATAATCAGGAGCTACCGATTCATAACGTAATCCAATACTGGCTTTGCCTATCAAAAAGTTGATACCCGTGTTATAGGCCGCATAATTTTTAGGCGGTTCGTTTACATATGAAAACATACTAAGAGCATATTCACCAAAAACCTCTACAAAATGTAAGGGTCTGTATTTTCCGAACAAAGAATAGGTTTGGTTTTCCAACGGATATATTTTCTTTTCGTCAGGAATAGGCATTACAAGCGAATTTGGTTTATCTTTGGCAAAAAAGAGTATCCCTCCTACTTCTATGTCGTCGTTCTTGTACATCAACTTGGCTCCATAACCCCAACGCTCGTAGGTAGGTACAGTCTGCGGATTTCCATCATACTCTATCACTTTTTGTAATCGACCACCCATTAAGGATGCCTTAACAGGGAATTTTTCCGGATTTAGTTCCAAGCCACCTCCCGTAAACTGCAAACCATTGAAGGTATAGGGAGAAAAACTCATACTTACATCTCCTATGTGGGCTTGTATCCACTTGTACTTGGGGTGTAAACTTAGTCTGTTGAATTTAAAAGGTATTTGATAACCAAACTTACTGCCTTGATTGGTAAAACGATAGCTAAAAGGAATTGCCCAATTATAAACACCAAGACTGATGTTCCCACTTAGAAAATATAAGAATGGGGTATTTTGTAGAACTTGCCCATTTTCTGAGGAATGTGTGTAAACACCATTGGCAGAGGTACTCCCTGAAATGGAAAATGGATTCTTTTTGAGCGTTTCTTCGGTACGGCTGCCGATATTCTCTAAATCTATCTGCTGGGAGAATCCTAAAGCATTCAGCAAAAACCATAATCCAAAAAACAAAATCCTTAATTTCATAATCTTACATAATTAAAATGAAATTATGGTATCTTCTGTATTTTTATATCTACCAGTAGGTAAGATTGTGCACCTTCACTTATGTATTCCTTTATTTTGATAGCTCCTTTTCTTCCATCAAAAGTTTGGAAAAGTACAATTCTGGGAATCAAATCTTTATTAAAAGGAGCTTGATTTTTATGAGAAATTACATCTATGAGAGCTACTACACTGCCTGAACCTAATTGGTCAAAACCATCAGAATCCAACAAAGTTTGCCCTACATTTTCTTGCTTGTTGATAAAATGACTTGGTGTGGCTCCAGGAATTTTTTCGAAGACAGTTTCTTGAACTTTATCGGGAGAAAGAAAAACATTATAGGAGAAAGAAGAATTCTGCCCAAAATAAACAAAATCAATAAGTTTTCCGGTTTCAGAGGTAATTTCTTCTGCAGTTAATATTCTTCCCAGATAAGAAGAAAAAAAGCAACCAATAGTATTTTGAGCCATATTGACACCCAATTTTATATCTGTAAAAGTCAATAAATTATCTCCCTTTTCAACGATGATTTCCCTGCTTAAAGAAAGGGTTTGTTTATCATTTTTAGCTGTCAATGTAATCTGATACGTTCCTTCACGAGCAAGTAAAAAACTCGGATTTTCTTCGTTACTTTCCTGTGTAGAAATTCCGTCGGTAACCTGCCAATGATAACCCAAGGTGGCATTCTTGGTTTGATTGCTCAAAAAAATACGTACGGGAGCTTGGTAATTTTCAAAATATTCATTTTTCCAATCAAAAGCAACCTCCAAAGGCGGATTGACACGAATGTTTTTTTCCACTCTTTCACGTTGAGAATGATTAACCACCTCCAAACTTATCGTAAATTCTCCTTCTTGATTAAAAACTACGGTCGGATTTTTTTCAGAACTATACTCGGGAGTACCTCCCTGAAAATGCCATTGATAAGCCTCCGCTCCTTGGCTATTGTTTTGCATTACCAGTGTAAGAGGAGCGTACAAACTCCCTTGTTGTTGCCAATCAAAAGAAGCTACCAACTCTGCAAATGCAGTAAAATGTTTTTGAAATGTTTTTTGTTCTCCATCAACATTTGATGTATGCAAGGTTATCGTGTGGGTACCCGGCTGTCTGTACACAATTTCTTCAGGATGCATTACGTCCGACGAAGTATAACTACCCCCGGGAAACTCCCACTTAAAAGTGTCAGCTCCTTGTACTTTGTTGAGTATCCTAACCCGCATAGGAACGTTATATCGTTCCCCCACAACCAAAATATCAAAATTACCTTCAATAGGAATATTTTGCTCTACAGCACAACCCAAAAGCACAACAAAACAGGCACAAAAATATCTAATCCTGCTAAAAATCATCGTAGCAATATTTTATATATCAACCACAAAATTAAGAAAAGATATCATTCACAAAAAAAATTAACATTTCTCTCAAGACAAACGTATTGAAATCGGTAACTTATTCTTGTAATCACTCAAAATCAATAAGCTAAATTCAAGTATTTCAGCTCAAGACACTTTATTTTTTTATGTATTTAACTTATTTTCAATCCGGTATATAGTGAATGAACTACCAGAGTTTGTCAAAAACACCGAGGATTTTCAAATGATTGATAAAAGGAATAAACCGATTTTTTCATTATTTTAAACTCAATGAAAGTTTAAAAACCCTTTACGTAGAACTTAATGAGTTGATAAATATTGGAAATTTATCCACACTTCTCTTTTAATCTCTTTCCTTCTCATTAAATGAGTCAAATTGGAATCGTTTTCGATGCGTTCAAGTTCGTTTTTGATAAGTTTGACAATATCTAACTTCACTTGCTTGTAATTGGTTTGTATTTGTTTTTGCATCTTATCCGTTCCCTCTTCATCTACAAATGATAGAATTTGCGGGATTTTCTGATAATTTTTCATCTCGGCATTTACCTTTTGGTTGTCCATACTCCCAAAAGATTGCCTCCTCGATGTATTTTAGCGACCATTTTTCGTGTTTTTTTCAGTGATATGTTGTTCTAATTGTTGTGAAATAGCCATAATTTCTTTACAGATAGCTACCATTTGAGCCGTTTGTTTTTCAAATTTGAACAGATAGACAGCGGCTTTCTTTTCGGAAAAATTGCGATACAAAATCTTTACTATCTGATTGTAATTCACGCCCACCGCCCGAAATTGCCCATAGAGTTCGGTGAGTTCGATATAAAAATCCAATACTGATTTATCGAATTTTACACTTTTGATTTCTTTGGAAAATAATACCGAAGTAATAAAATGAGCTTTGATTTTCATTCCCGATTGTTCAAACAGAGATAGAAATTTAGCATTATCTTCATCATTTAGTCGAAACACATACCGATGTGTGATTGGATTGAGCTTTTTGTGTCGTCCGTTATATTGCTTATGTTGAATATTTTTTGTGTCCATAGTGTTATTTATAAAATCGGTTGTTAAGTTAAAAAATCACGACTTTGGAGGGATTTTCAGCTCCCTGCAAGGACAAGTGGTTTTGAGGCACTAATACGCCTTAGAGTGCCTCAAAACACAACTTGCTCTGTTCGGGTGAACAGAAAATGCTCCCTATCAGTCGCATTAAAGTCAGTTTTAAAAAAGAAAGAAAAACCTTCCAAACTCATTGCCTTTTATTTTTGTGCAAAACAACCGAATTTCAATCATTTAGCAGGTATATCATTCCTTGCCATTGAATGCCTTATAATGCCAAAGACTTCCTTATGTAAATACGTGTGTAATTGTGTATGTTTCTTTGTACGCACATACATATGTATGTAGCTACTTACCAACGTACTTACATATGTACATACGTACGTAAACAAATACGATAATACCTATGTGATTATCTGCAAACGTAAATACTTACACACTTACTTGTTTGTGTATATATGTATGTAAATATGTAGGTACGTGCTTGTATAAGTAAGCATACAAATAGGTAAGTTTCCAAATATAAAAGAAGAAAGCACAAAAAACATAAGCATACTTGCTCATCTTAACTAAAATTTTTTAATTCGGCAATGAGAGGAAGAGCAAAGTCGTTTCATTAAAACAAGTAGTAAGTAGTGCGTTCATTTTTATCATTTTTGACATTTTTTTTATTCGTATAAAGAGCTGGAATATGCGGTGGTCGTTTCGAGAGCCTAAAAGGTCTGTGTTTAGCGGCTACAAGGTTTTTCAAAAAAATACAACTCCTGTTGAAAACGGGTGTGGAGATTTTTTTGAAAACCAAAGGCTTGACCTTGTAGAAGCGTTACAAACACAGAAATACCTTTGCTCTCGAAAACGAACACCCATATCGGCTTCTTACCCCATAAATAAAACAGGAGAAAATACCATAAACAAACGCACACACCATTACTAACTAAAATGAAATGAAGTAGCCTTCCTCTGCCGAATCCAATCTTACGGAAGAAACTCGCTATTATTTGGATTTACTTTATGGAAAATTGGAGCTTAATTTGAAATAAAATAAGTTACATTTTCAAATTTGCTTTGATGAGCTTTGTATTTCCGTTATCATCATCTGTTATAAAAACAACTTCAGTATTATCATTTGATTTTGAAGATAATATCGTAACGGACTCTACTTTTATAGGATTTTCACCATTATTCGGAATTAAATTATAACGGATTACTTTAGGTTTTTGAAAATCAGAAATATTAATTACCCCAATTAAACTCCCAATGATTTCTCCATCGTTGTAAGCATCATCAGTAGCTTCTACCGAAGCCGTGAAAATAATCTGTGACTTTTCCTTAAATGTTGCTCCCGAAAAACCTGCTTCAAATTTTTCTATCTCAGGAAGAGAAATTCGGCTTATTTCTATTTTGGGAAGATTTCCTGTTTTTAGGTATGATAAAAAATCTTGATAATCAAACTTTACAATAACATTGTTACTTCTATTAAATAAATATAAAAATCCATCGGAAAAAGCACTTGCTTCAATATTAAGCTCCGTATTTGCCAATAAAGGAAAACGTTTTAAATATTCATAAAACTCTGTTATTGAATGACTTTCTATTGTTGAATTTTCATTTTCTGTCTTGGGTGATATGTATTTATCATTTCACGCAGAAAAGATTTCTCCACGTGCATATAAATTTCAGTGGTAGTGATACTTTCGTGTCCAAGCATAAGCTGAATTGCTCTTAAATTAGCGCCATTTTCTAACAAATGAGTAGCAAAAGAATGCCGAAAAGTATGCGGACTAATTCTTTTTTTTAAGCCTATATGGTCTGCCGTCTGCCGAATTATGGTAAAAATCATCGCACGAGTGAGCTGTTTGCCTCGTCGGTTAAGAAAAAGAATATCCTCGTGACCTTTGGCAATTTTTAGTTCATTACGCTGATATTTTACATAATTTTCGATTTGTTTCTGGGTAAATGTTCCGATAGGAATAAGCCTTTGTTTGTTACCTTTACCCAAAACTCGAATGAAATTTTCCTTGAAGAATAAATTAGATAATTTTAAATCTACTAGCTCAGAAACACGAAGTCCGCAACCGTATAAGGTTTCAATAATGGCTCGATTTCGATGTCCTTCAGCAGTACTCAAATCAATTCCATTTAAAAGCTGGTCGATTTCTTGTAAAGAAAGCGTATCGGGGAGCTTAAGTCCTATTTTTGGAGCTTCTATGAGTTCCATTGGAAAATCCTCCCGATGCTTTTCTGTCATCATAAAAGTAAAGAAACTCTTCAATGCCGAAATAAGCCGAGCTTGTGATCGGGAATTGATATTCTTTGAAGTTTCATAAACAAACTGACGAAGTGTATCTGAAGTTATGTTTTCAGCAGACTCTTCTATCTGATACTTTTCCAGATAAATGATGAGTTTTTCCAAGTCCAACCCATAGGAAATTACCGAATTGTTTGACATTCCTCGCTGTAATCTCAAATAATTTTGATACTCGGTAAGAGTAGCTTTCCAGTCCGACATCGTTTGTTTATATTTAAAGATTCAAAAAATCAAAAGGATAAAAAATATTATTTACACCTTTTACTTTATCCTTTTTACTTTACATTTTATCCTTTTACTTTCCCTTTATTTTTGCTTTCATTCGCTCAACTACTTCAAAAGCAGCTGGGCAGATTTCGGTATTTTTCATAGTTAATGCACTTATTTGGTAGATTTTCTTTCGGTCAGTATGCGGATATTCACGACACGCCTTGGGGCGAACCTCATAAATCAAACAATAGTTTTCAGCATCTAAAAACGGACACGGCAACGTTTGAAACACATAATCCTTATCTTCATCAATATATAAATATCTACTTACGAAATCTTGCGGTTTCAAACGTAAATGTTTAGCAATACGCTCAATATCAGTATTTGTAAAAAGAGGTCCTGTAGTTTTACAACAATTGGCACATTGCAAACAATCCGTATTTTCAAATACTTCATCGTGAATTTGTTGTACTTGATAATCCAAATCCTTAGGAGGTTTCTTTTTTAATCGTGCAAAAAACTTTTTGTTTTCATCTTGTTGTTTTTTAGCCAAAACCTTTAGCTGTTGGAAATCAGTTTTCATAGTCTTCCATTTTTACAGACAACTCGAACCAGCGCTCGGTTTTGTTTTCCAATTCTGTGATGATTTCTTGTAAGGCTACCGATTTTTCACTAATTTCTTCCGAACTTAAAGAAGAAGCAAAATCATTCTCAAGTGCTGACTTTCTTTCTTCCAAAGAGGCAATGTCTTTTTCTAAACGATTGAATTCTTTTTGTTCGTTGAAGGAAAGTCCTCTAAGTCCGTCTTTGCGCCACGTATTTTTTTGTTGAGATTTTTTCTCTATAGCATTTTCTTCGGGCGGAAGACTTTCCTCATACACACGGAAATCGGTATAATTACCAGGGAAGTCTTCTATTTGAGCATCCCCTCGAAATACAAACAAATGATCAACAATTTTATCCATAAAATACCTATCGTGGGAAACCACTACCAAACACCCAGGATAATCCAATAAAAAGGATTCCAACACATTTAAGGTAACAATATCCAAATCATTTGTAGGTTCATCTAAAATTAAAAAATTCGGATTTTGAATCAGTACAGTACACAAATACAACCGTTTGAGTTCACCTCCGCTGAGTTTTTCTACGTAATCGTATTGTTTTTTACGATCGAAAAGAAAGCGCTCCAAGAGTTGTGCAGCTGAAAGCGTACGCCCTTTAAGCAATGGAATATATTCACCGAATTTTTTGATGACATCAATTACTTTTTCACCCGATTTTACCTCAATGCCTTTTTGAGTATAATATCCGAATTTTACGGTTTCTCCTACTACAATTTTTCCGCTATCGGGTGTGATTTGCCCCGTAAGTAAATTCAAAAAAGTAGATTTTCCTGTTCCATTCTTTCCGATAATCCCGATATGTTCTCCGCGTAAAAAATTATAACTAAACTTATTGAGTATGGATAAAGAGCCAAAACTTTTACTTACATTATAAAATTCAACCGTTTTACTACCTAAGCGTTCCATATTGATTTCCAACTGAATAACGTGCTCCTTCCTGCGTTTGTGTGCTTGTTCCTTAATCAGATAAAAATCATCAATACGCGACTTTGATTTTGTAGTACGTGCCTTAGGTTGGCGTCGCATCCAATCCAATTCCTTCATGTATAGGTTTTTAGCCTTCTCTACACTGGCTTGTTCTTGAGCCAATCGAGCCTCTTTCTTTTCTAAAAAATAAGAATAATTTCCTTTATAAGTGTATAATTCGCCTTGATCTAATTCTACAATTTCATTACAAACACGCTCAAGAAAATAACGATCGTGGGTTACCATAAAAAGGGTCATATTTTCTTTAGCAAAGAATTGTTCCAACCACTCGATCATTTCCAAATCCAGATGGTTAGTAGGCTCGTCTAAAATAAGTAAATCGGGTTTGCTAATGAGTACGTGAGCCAAAGCCAAGCGCTTTTTTTGTCCGCCAGAAAGACTTTTTATTTGTAATTTGATATTATCAAGCTTTAAACGCGAAAGAATTTGTTTGAATTGGGTTTCAAAATCCCACGCATTATGGCGTTCCATATTTTCAAAAGCCTTCTGATAAGCCATTTCGTTTTGCGGATTTTTTAAAGCATTTTCATACTCTTGAATAACTTTTAAAATCGGATTATCTGCTGAAAAAATGGTTTCTTCAATAGTTAGTTGCTCATCAAAATGATCCGTTTGTGAAAGATAGGCAATATGGATGCCATTACGCGATACTACCTGACCGCTATCGGGCATATCCTTACCTGCAATAATATTCAACAACGTGGTTTTTCCAGAGCCATTTTTAGCAATAAAGGCAATCTTTTGATCTTTATTGATACCAAAGGAAACATTTTCGAACAAAATACGCTCACCAAAGGCTTTGGAAATATTCTCAACCGAAAGTAAATTCATAGTTTAGCCAATTATTAAGCGTACAAAATTAAAGAAAAATCCACAATGAGATGATTTTTCACAAAAATAATAGGCTAAACACACGTTTTTTTAACTTCGGTTTTTTGTAGATTTACATTATTGTTTAGATATCATAGTTTATGAAACAGTAAATAAACAAATACTTACTTTCATCTTATCAATTTAGATTTACAATAATGTCTTTTAGCATTTATTGAAAGTCTTTTACTTGAAGTACTTTGAACATAAGTAAAAATTTAGGATACACTCCGAAATCTAAAAAAACAAAAAATTAGTCAACTTATTGATTTTAAGTAATTTACCCCCCCCCCCATCTATATTTTGATGATTCGAAAAGGCGGTTCCTCCTTCTTTTTTGAAATCTTTTTGGTGACGTTCGGAAATGACTTCTTCACCTTTTTCCTCAAACACATACGAGGTTATTTGTGCCAAAATTTCTTTGAACGATTCAAAATCCTCTTTATACAGATAGATTTTGTGCTTTTTGTAATGAAAAGCGCCATTATCTTCAGTGAATTTTTTACTCTCCGTTATCGTCAAATAGTAATCTCCAGCACGTGTAGCTCTAACATCGAAGAAATAAGTTCTGCGCCCAGCACGCAAAACTTTTGAAAAAATATCTTCGTTTTCTAAAAAATTATTCTCTTCCATATCCTTCAATTGTGTATTCCAAAGCGCCAAAAGTCGTTAAAAACAACAAAAAAAGCAAGTGAAGTTTCATATTTTAACATACAATTAAATATACTTTCAAAAAATTGCTTCACATCTTTTTCTGTATATTTGCAACTTATTGTAGAATATAGTTTATGACTAATATCATTTTTTATTGATTAAAAAAAAGATATTTTTGCCCTGTTTTGAAATATGAAGAAATCATTTGTTCAGAAATATAATGTTGCAGGACCTCGTTATACGAGTTATCCTACAGTCCCTTACTGGGATACCCATTCATTTACGGAGGAAAAATGGCTAGAAAGTTTACAAAGGTCTTTTAAGGAAAGTAATCAATCTGAAGGGATTAGCTTGTACATTCATCTTCCTTTTTGTGAAAGTTTGTGTACATTTTGTGGCTGCCACAAGCGTATTACCAAACGCCACGAAGTGGAAGCCCCTTACATTGATGCGGTACTAAAAGAATGGAAACTTTATACCGATTTTTTGAAAGAAGTTCCTATTATTAAGGAAATTCATTTAGGAGGGGGCACACCAACGTTCTTTGCTCCTAATCAATTGAAAAGACTTATTGAAGGGATTTTAGATAAAGCTCAAGTAGCTCAAGATAAAACTTTCAGTTTTGAAGGGCACCCTAACAACACAACAAAAGTTCATTTACAAACCTTGTTTGATTTGGGCTTTGACCGTGTAAGTTTTGGAGTTCAGGATTATTCTTTAAAGGTACAAAAAGCGATTAATCGTGTGCAACCTTTTGAAAACGTGCAGAGAGTAACCCACTGGGCGCGTGAGATTGGTTACAAATCCATCAGCCACGACTTGGTTTTTGGTTTGCCTTTTCAGACCTTGAACGACGTTCTTTATACTATTGACAAAAGTAATTCCTTGCGTCCTGATCGCATTGCTTTTTACAGCTACGCTCACGTGCCTTGGATAAAAGGCAACGGACAACGTGGTTTTGACGAAAGCAACTTACCTTCGGGAGACCAAAAACGGATGCTTTACGAAACAGGGAAAAAACACCTTATAGAAGCTGGATATCTCGAAATTGGGATGGACCATTTTTCTCTAACTTCCGATTCCTTATATGAATCATTCGTGAATAATAATTTGCATCGGAATTTTATGGGATATACAGCCTCCAAAACTCAAGTGATGATTGGGCTTGGTGTATCTTCCATAGGTGATAGCTGGTATGGTTTTGCACAGAATGAAAAAGACTTGGAAGATTATTACAAACGCATTGAATCTGACCAAATCCCTGTATTTAGAGGACATATATTGACAGAGGAAGATTTAATTGTTCGCAAGCATATTTTAAATCTAATGTGTCACTTTGAAACTTCTTGGGAAGACCAAAAGACATATTTCCCTGAGATAAAGCAAGTGACTGAGCAGTTAGCCGAAATGGTAAACGACGGTCTTATCCGCATTGACGGACAAAAAATGACCGTAACTGAGCTTGGAAAACCTTTTGTACGGAATGTTTGTATGGCTTTTGACTTACGCCTTCAACGCAACATTCCTGAAACGAAAATTTTTAGTATGACAGTTTAGTTTAAAAATCATAGTGATTGAGTTTTTTAGTTAGTGATGGGGAACAGGAGCGATTTCAATACTGAAATCTGCTCCTTTCCTTTTTTATTTTCCTTGTTATCTTATTTCAAAAGAATACACTCACACATTGCTAATGCAAACCTGATAATAAACGTTTATCTTCTTTTATTCTTTTGACAAGAAAACTTCCGCCATCATACAACGTGCACTTCCGCCGCCGCAAGTCTCAATAGTTTCTAAATCAGAATGTAATATTTTGCAGTGCTTCTCTATTTTTTTTATCTGCTCCGGATTTAAACTTCGATATGCCGCACCACTCATCACGAGGTACGCCCCGTCTTTTCCTTGCACCTGTAACATATTTCCTGCAAATTGATGCATTTGTGCTTCGGTGATGGCAATAATTTCTTTACCATCTTCCTTTAAATGAGCAATCACATTCTTTTGTTCTTTCTTATCTTCAATAGTATCCAAACAAATGATAGCAAACGTTTCAGCAACGGACATCATCACGTTGGTATGATAGATAAGTTTTGAAACTCCGTCCACTTTTTGATATGCCTTGAAAATTACAGGAGTGTACTCAAAATCTTCACAGAACTCGATAAACAATTCCTCATCAGCACGAGGCGATAACGCACAATACGCCTTTCGGTTTACGCGGTCTAATATCATTGAGCCCGTTCCCTCTAAGAAAACATCATCGTTCTCAGCTTCGGTGTAATCATACACGTTTTCAATAACATACCCCTTTTCTTCGAGTAAGTCCAACACGTCTTCTCTACGCTCTCTCCTCCTATTTTCAGCGAACATCGGATATAATGCAATATTCCCCGTTTGATGAAAACTTATCCAATTATTCGGAAATATCGAGTCTGGCGTATCTTGTTCTTTGATATCATCAACTATGATGACGTTCACACCAATATTTCGCAACTTCTGAGCAAATTCGTCAAACTCCTGCTGTGCTTTTTTATTGATTTCTTCATTTTTCAAGTCAATTTGTTCTTGAAAATAGTTATTTACCGCTGTTTCTTCGTTCATCCGAAATGCTACTGGACGAACCATCAATATAGTATCTGTTATTTGTTTATTCATTGGATATTTTTATTATTTTTTATAATAGATTTTTATTTTTTATTCGTGATAATCAGTTTATTATTTTTAATGATGTATTTAAGGCTTCGACTTCGCTCAGCCTGACAAGAACTTCGCTCAATGGCACATAAAAATTTTATGTTTCTTCCCTACTACTCTTCTTATTTTATAAACTCCCTACTCTCTGATAAGCGGTAAGGTAGAACATCGGAGCAGTCCCTCTTGTTTTGAGATTTCATAGTATGGGATTTCCTCCACCACGAAGCCATTATCTCGTAACCAGTTATTCAAACGCGTGAATTTCCGTTCCGAAACCACCACATCAGGAGCAATTGAGAAGATATTGCTATACATATGGTACATTTCGTCCCTTGTAATGTGAAATAAATTTTCTTTTCCGAAAAGTTCTAACAAATATACATAATCTGCCTCTTCACGGAAGCCACTCTTGTAGATAATTCCTTTATTTCTGCCCACAGGTTGAAAACAACAATCCAAATGTAACGCATTATCCCTCGCTTCTAAGTTAGATTTCACCAAATCAAACTCTTTTACGATTTTATTTGGGAATAATTCCTTAATAAATTCTACACCTTGCATATTAGTTCGGGCAGTGATGTAATTTTTATAGTCACTACCTTTATACGTTCCTATGAAGATGTGTTCATTCCAAGGCATCACGTCCCCACCTTCGATATGTACTTCATCAGGAGGAATAACTACTTTCGATTTTTCGATTTTGTTCACAATATACTCAATAGCCTGATACTCATTTTCTCTATCAGGCAATATATTTGCTTTGATAAAGATATCATCTATCACAAAACCAATATCACGAGTGAAGATTTGGTTACAATTTTCGATGATTTCGGGTCGATATACCGTAACGCCATACTTTTCCAGCACACTCCTGAAAGCTTCCATTTCAGCTACCATATCTTTTTCGATAGGATACGTCCCAGCTTTGATATGCTCTAACGATTTTGGGTCATACGCCTCCTCAGCTGTCGGAGTAGCTCCATTACTTTGAGCAGTACCGAGGATAACTGCTTTTAGTCGGTTCGTTTCGTTTTTAATATTTACCTTTAACATAATAAATATGATTTTTCTTTGTTATATAGCAATTTTAGATTCTAATACTCTTAACTTATTTAGGATAGTTGGATAGATTAAGGACAGTTTGCTTCACATTCATTTCGCATATTAACTTCAAATCGCTTTCCATCGCGTTCTACAGTTAAAGTCCCTGTTTTATCATTAAAATAATCATCTACCCAATCGTATTGTATTGGGATAATTTCCTCTCCTTTTGTATTTATATACCCTTGTTTGCCATTTATACCTACCTTTGCGATACCTCCAAGAAAGTTTCCTGATATATTATCATACACTAACGAAATTATTTCTTTTCCTCTTTTATTTATAAATCCTTTTTTACCATTTTGAATGACTGCTACTAATCCATCAGAGCTTAAACTTCCTATATCATCATATTTATATGGCACAATCAATCTTTTTCTTTTAAAAATCCCCCACTTTCCGTCTTTTTTTATCGCTGTTAATTTCTTATTTAGCCTTTTTGTATTTTCATCTCCTATAATATGTAACTCCTTTCCTGCACTATCAATCAAATAAGTCACATTACCTTTCATCACTCTTGCAGTCCCATTATTGAAAGGATAAGCTCTGTCATAAATCATCGGGATTACTAATTTACCTTGCTTATTTACGTATCCGTATTTTCCATTCATCTTCACGTAGGAAAGCCCTTCGCTGAAAGTATCTACAAACTCATAAATGGTTGGAACAATAACCTTCCCAGAAGTGTCAATCGCTCCATCTTCATCTCCACTTTTTATCACAGCCATTCCATCACTAAACGAATAAGCAAATCTGAATTTCAAAGGAATAACTTCACGCCCCTTTTTATCAATAAAACCTGTTTTACCTTTTGATGTTACTCGTGCAAACCCTTCAGAAAAGTCACTAATTATATCATATCGTAAAGGAACTATCATATTTCCTGACTTATCCATAACACCTACTTCTTCATTTTCAACCCATACCATTCCTTCATAGAAATCACCTACTCTATTATAAGCAATTGGTATGATTTCTTTTCCTGTTCTATCAATAATTCCCGTTTTTTTCTCTATAGATACTTTACCACCTCCATTTTTAAAGCTCTTTGCTGAAGTATATTGAGGAATGACAATCTCTTTTCCTTTAATATTGATATAACCATACTTATTATCACGTTTAATTAGAGCTACCCCATCAGTAAAGTCTTCAAATCTATCATAAATAAAAGGAGTTCTCATCTTACCTCTTTTATTTATCAATCCCCATTTGTTATTCTTTCTCACCCAAGCTACTTTTCCTGTAAAAGTTTTGACTTCATCAAATTCAAATGGGATAACTGTTTTCATTCTTTTATTAACATATCCCCATTTTCCGTTAAGCTTGGCTATTTTTCGATTATTACTTAAATGATGTGACACATAATCATATTTATTAAACTGACCATACGACAAGAAAGGAATAAAACATAACAGCAACAGTACAATACTGATATATTTTTGAGTTATCTTCTTCATACAACAAACACCTTATAAATTAATTTACTTAATTAGTATACTTATTTTTAGTTTTCGCATATTATTTTCTTTTGCTCTTATATTATTTTGTAATTTCCTTTCTTATTTTTCTTTAACAAGATACTTTTTTTGTGTTTTCCTTACACTTTCTACTCAACACTTATATTATTCTTCGTATTCCTGTACTTATTTTTTGTTTTACTATATTTTTTTGTTTAGTTTTTATCTTATTTTTTGAAGTTTGACATATATTTTGACTTAAACTATACTTTTATATCGAAAAACTTTATTTATTTTAATTGATAGATAGATTTTTTGTCGTTATAGATTGCTTTTTTAGTTTGATAGACCTATTTTTTCATTCAAAAAGAAAAAAGCCCCGAACAAAACGAGGCTTTTTAATAGGAATTTGTTGTTATCTTTTACTGATATCGACAAATTTTCGTTGTGTTTGCCCAACATAAATCTGTCTCGGTCTCCCGATAGGTTCATTACCTTGTCGCATTTCTTTCCATTGAGCAATCCAACCTGGTAAACGCCCAATAGCAAATAGTACCGTGAACATTTCCACGTGCATTCCTAGCGCACGATAAATAATTCCTGAATAGAAATCAACATTCGGGTACAAATTTCTTGATTTGAAGTACTCATCTTCCAAAGCTACTTTCTCTAAATGCTTAGCGATGTCAAAAATTGGGTCGTCAATGCCTAAAGAATGTAAAACTTCGTCCGCAGCTTTTTTAATGATTTTTGCACGTGGGTCAAAATTCTTGTACACACGATGTCCGAAGCCCATAAGTCGGAATGGGTCGTCTTTATCTTTTGCTTTGTTGATGTATTTTTCCACATCGCCTCCATCGGCTTTGATATCCTCTAACATTTCAACAACTGCCTGATTTGCACCTCCGTGTAACGGACCCCAAAGTGCCGAAACCCCTGATGAAATGGTTGCAAAAAGTCCCGCGTGTGATGAACCCACCAAACGAACCGTTGATGTAGAGCAGTTTTGCTCGTGGTCGCCGTGTAAAATAAGCAATTTGTTGAGGGCACTCACCACTTGCGGATTCATTTTGTATTTTTCGGTAGGGATTGAGAAAGTCATCTGTAAAATATTCTCAATGTAGCCTAATTCATTATTATAGTAATTAAGCGGAAGCCCCTCACGCTTACGATACACCCAAGAAGACAACACTGGAATTTTCGCAATCACCTTACAAACAGCCTCATATACATCTTTCTCACAAGAAACGTCAACCGATTTTGGATTGAACGCTGTTAAAGCACTGGTAAGCGAAGCCAAAATACCCATTGGGTGAGCCGTTTTTGGGAATCCGTCCAAAATACCCTTCATTTCCTCGTGAACCAAGGTATATTTATGAATGGTTTTGATGAACTTGTCATATTCTGCTTTAGTTGGTAACTCTCCGAAAACTAATAAATAAGCTACCTCCAAAAAGTCAGCTTTTTCTGCTAATTCTTCAATATCGTAACCTCTGTATCTTAAAATTCCTTTTTCTCCATCTAAGTAAGTGATCGCACTTTTACAAGCCCCTGTATTTTTATACCCTGAATCCAAAGTGATTAGACCTGTTAAAGCTCGTAGTTTATCAATATCTATTCCTCTTTCATTTTCGGTCCCCACAACGATTGGGAATTCATATTCTTTTCCTTCAAATAATAATTTTACTGTTTCTGCCATAGTGTTTTTACAAAAATTTTTGTTATGTGGTTGCTAACTTACAAAATAATTTTGAAATAACTTCATATTTTTTAACTTATCATAATTCTTTTTTATCTTATTCGAAAACAATAAATATTTAAACAACTTAAAATCAAATATTTAATAAAATATTTGATTTAATTAAGGCATTACTACATTTAAAAAGTTTCAATTTATAATAAAATTTTCATCTCGCTATGAGAAATATACACTGTTGAGAGTAAAAATTTCTACATAGAATCGTATCTTTGCCCACAGAGAGTAAATCGGTTTGTCGCCACTTGTGGAGGAAAGTCCGGACACCAAAGGGAAGCATAGCGGGTAATGCCCGTCCGTTGTAAAACGAGGACAAGTGCAACAGAAAGCAAGTACAGTTCGGCTGTAGTGAAATCAGGTAAACTCTATGCGGTGCAACGCCATGTAAACCAGCGTTTGAGGGTGCCCGCCCGATGTTGGAGGGTAGGCGGTTTGAACTCATAGGTAACTATAAGTCAAGATAAATGACAAACACTTTTCAGTTGAAAAGAACAGAATCCGGCTTATGATTTACTCTTTTTTTACTTTACATCTTTTAAAATGTTTACCGAAATCAAGAAATTTCTTACCAGTTTTTCATTTTTTAAAGGAATTCTTAAAACCATAGCACTACTTGTGCCCATTGCCTTTGGCTGGTACTGTGGAGATATCGCTGCAGGAATTGCTATAGGAATGACCATAGTGGTAATTTCTCCGAGTGATATTCCTGGAAACCGAAAACACCACATTAGCGGATTGATGATTGCAACTCTTTTGGCGATGCTCAGCTCTTTTTTAGTAAACATCACTTATCCGAACCAAAACATTTTACTTTTAACGATTTTCGGACTCACCTTTTTTAATGCTTACATTTCGTTATATGGGTATCGGGCTTCAATGATTGCCATATCGGGGCTGTTTAGTATAGCCACTACTTTGGCTCACATTCGCACAGGGACAGATATATATCTGCATTTGGTATATGTTTTTTTGGGCGGGTGCTGGTTCATTGCGTTAGTATTGCTTTACGTTAACATCAAACCACGCCAATACAGCGAACAATTATTAGGAAAATGTTTTTCATTAACGGCTGATTTTTTTTCTGTACGAGCCTATTTACTTATGTCGGAAAACCGAGAATCGGGGTTTAAAAGAATGATTGACCTACAGACACAACTCAATGAAAATTATGAAAAACTACGAGAAGAATTGTTGGACTCACGGAGTAAATCAGGAAGAACCAATTACTTACATCGTCAGTTTTTGATGTTCATCGAATTGGTTGACATTTTTGAACTAGCACTTGCTCATCCTGTACAATACGAAAAATTAGATCATCAATTTGGTAAAAATAAAGCCATTTTGAAACCATTTTCTGATTTTTTGAAAGAACTTTCAAGGCAACTCAATCAAATGTCAGTTTATATCGGTTCTCGAAAGAAAATAAAACTTTCTAACGAACTTGGCAATCTGTTAACTCTCATTTCCGAAATCATAAAAGAGGTTGAGAATAAACAACTTCAACACGAAAATAATGATACATTATTGACGCTTAAAAATTTTCAAGATTATCTCGAAAATCAATACAAATCAATAAAAGCTATACGTGTTATATTTGAGAATTATTACCAAAAAGACTTTACCAAGAACGAGGAAAAAGCCTATCGAAAATTTGTTAGCATTCAGGACTATTCACTCAAAAGACTGAAAGATCACTTGTCGTGGAAATCCTCGTTTTTCAGACACGCCTTACGGCTTTCGGTTACTATTTTGGTAGCTTATCTGATAGGACAAACTTTTTCACTACAAAACGCTTATTGGATTATTTTTACGGTTTTTATCATTATGCGACCTGGATTTGGGCTCACCAAGCAGCGATCCTTGAAACGTATTTATGGTACCTTTGTGGGAGGAGCAATCGCTTTCATTATCATTTATACACTTCCTTATCCTGATTTATATGCGGTTATTGGGATACTTGCTATGCCTTTTGCCTTTGGTTTAATCCAAGAGAATTATACAACAGGTTCCGTTTTTGTAACCATTAGTGTAGTTTTTCTTTATGCCTTACATACCCCTGATGTGTACAACGTACTACAATACCGTATTTTGGACACTTTAATAGGTGCAACATTAGCCGCTACGGCAAATTACTTCATATTACCTTGGTGGGAGCATTATTCTTTTAATGAAACTATTGAAAAATCAATACAAGCTAACATCAACTATTTAAAAGCGTTTAAAAATGCTTTGAATACTGGTAGCGGAATTACTAATGCATATAAATATTCGAGAAAAGAAGCCTTTTTGCGACTTTCTAATTTAAACGCCTCCTTCCAAAGAATGATGCAGGAACCCAAATCCAAACAAAAAGATTCTTCAGTATATAAAATAGCGGTAATACAACAATCTTTTTTAGCGACCATCGCCTCTTTAGGAATTCGTTTAAATAATGAAAACCTGTCACTTCCTAAATCTGCAATCAATTTGGCAATTGATGATATTATTATGACTTTAGAAATATCAACTCACTTTTTGAGAGAATCAGAATCACAGCTTCAAAACACTGTTAAAAATAATAATCTATCAGCTTCAAAATCCATTTCCAAAACAAATACAATGCTTATTTCCAACGAAATGCCCTTGCACGATGTTTATCTTTATAATGAACAAATCAATTATTTACATACTTTAGCAGAAAATTTACTACAAGCCGTAAAAAAGAGAAAATAATTACTTCAAATACCATCAAAAAGTATTTTCTTCCAAAAACATTATCAATAAATTACCTTCAAATATTTAGGATAATTGTATTTTGAAAGAAAAATAATTGTATAAAAATTTTTATTACTAGATTTTATTTTTACATTTGCCCCAACAAATGATGAGAAATTTTTGAAGAAAATGACATTGGTAAATACAAATAACAATTGGTGGTGGGGTTACAGTCTCATAAAAAGGGAGTGTAGTTGATGTTTTGTATTTATCTGAAATAAGATACAAAAGTCGTTAGGTTGCTCCTAACGACTTTTTTTTATTATTAAAAACTAAGTTTAATCGTACATAAATACTTTTTACAATGAAATCAATAACCGCAAAAAACAATGAAACAACCATTGAGGTAGCCCCTTTAAATGAAATGCTTAATTATCAAGGACATTATGGGGCTTATGGTGGAGCCTACGTACCTCCTGCATTGGAAACACAACTTAAAAAATTAAGCGATTTTTTTGATACTATCGCCCCTACAACAAGTTTCCAGGAGGAATATATCAGTATTTTAAAAGATTTTATCGGCAGACCCTCAGCACTTTATTTGGCTAAAAATTTAAGTACCTATGTTGGGGCTAAAATCTACCTCAAACGCGAAGATTTAAACCATACAGGCTCACATAAGATAAATAATGCTGTAGGACAGATACTTTTAGCACAAAAAATGGGTGCTAAAGAAATTATTGCCGAAACTGGGGCTGGGCAACACGGCGTGGCTACCGCTACAGCTTGTGCGTTTTTAGGGCTGCCCTGTAAAATCTTTATGGGAGCTGTTGATATGCAACGCCAAGCCTTAAACGTGAAAAGAATGCAACTACTAGGAGCTGAAGTAATTGCTTGTACTTCAGGAAATCAAACCCTAAAAGATGCCGTAGATACTGCATTGAGCTACTATATTGAAAATCCAGAAAGTTACTACTTATTAGGGTCTCACGTAGGTCCGCATCCGTATCCGAAAATGGTAGGTTTTTTCCAAAGTGTTATAGGTAATGAAGCCAAACAACAATTTTTACAAAAGGAAGGAAAACTCCCCGATAGTATTATTGCTTGTTTGGGCGGAGGGTCAAACGCTATCGGGCTTTTTTCAGCTTTCTTAGAAGACCAAGAAGTTAAGATATATGGGGCTGAAGGAGGCGGTGAAGATACTCTAAATAGCACAGCAGCTACTTTAAATTACGGAACTCCGATTGTTTTTCAAGGAACATATTCGTATTGTTTAACGGACGAAAATGGCAATCCGATAGCTTCAAAATCGGTAGCTGCTGGGTTGGATTACCCTGGAATAAGTCCGCAACACGCTCATTTAAAAGACATTAAACGTGTAGAATATCATTCTGTTACTGATAAGCAAGCCATTGAGGCTTACCAACTACTTTCTCGTTTAGAGGGGATTACCCCTGCCATAGAGTCCTCTCACGCTGTGGCTTTAGCCATAAAACTGATGAAAGACACAAATCAAACTGTAATTGTTAACCTATCAGGAAGAGGTGACAAAGATGTAGAAAGAGATATGTAAATATTGAATATCATCTTCAAAAATGATTCAACATATTGCACAATAAAAAAATCCGTAGAAATAAAACATTCTACGGATTTTGTAATTTTTGAAAATATTACAACTAATTACACTATTTGAGATGTTTTTCTAAAAATTGGTCTTGTTCCCAAAGGGTGTGTAATATACTTTCCTTAGCTTGATATCCGTGACTTTCAAAAGGCAATAATACCATACGCACCGGCGCTCCCAAATTTTTCAGCGCTTGGAAATAACGTTCGGTTTGAAGGGTAAACGTACCAGGATTGTTATCAGCAGCTCCGTGAATGAGTAAAAGTGGTTTTTTCATTTTATGAGCATTCATAAAAGGAGACATTGTGTTATAAACTTCAGGAGCATCCCAATAATTACGCTGTTCGCGCTGAAATCCGAAAGGGGTAAGAGTACGATTATACGCCCCACTTCTTGCAATTCCACAAGCAAATAAATCGGAATGAGTAAGCAAATTAGCCGTCATAAAAGCTCCGTATGAATGCCCACCTACGGCTACTCTTTTGGTGTCAATATATCCCAATGCATCAACCGCATCAATAGCGGCTTTACCATTAGCTATTAGTTGTTCAATAAAGGTATCATTAGGTTCTTGCCCTTGTTCTCCTACGATAGGGAATGCTGCATCGTCTAAAACGGCATATCCTTTAGTAACCCAATAAATAAATGAACCATAGCTCGGATAGGTAAACTGATTGGGATTTGCTGTGTTTTGCCCTGCAGTATTTTTACTATTATATTCGCGTGGATATGCCCAAATAAGCAACGGAAGTTTTTCCTTCTTTTTAAAATTATATCCCTTAGGAAGATACAATGTACCGCTGAGTGCAACTCCGTCTTTTCGAGTGTAATGAATTACTTCTTTGTGTATTCCGTTTAAGGCTTGGAATGGATTTTCAATAAAAGTAATTTGATTTTGTGTTTTCTTTTTATAGTTTTTAATATAATAATTAGGAAACTGTGTTTGAGATTCTAAACTCACAAGCAATTCCCCTTTTTTCACGTCAATTACATCTAAAATGTTTTCTTTCATATTTTTTACATTAGAGGTGTAAAGTCGCTTTTTTTCAAGGGATTTCAAATCAAGAGATTCAAAGAAAGGAAACTGCCCCTTAGGCGTATAACCTGCTCCTAACCAAAAGGTTTTACCTCCATCAATCTGCAATACATTACGATTCCATTGGTTTTTGATAAACAATGGGGTACCTGGGTCATTGTACACATCTTGATAATTTCTGTCAATGATGCATTTTTCGGATTTAGTTGTTGGATTAAACAAAAAAACTTTTTGATTTCGAGTATCGTACCAACTCTCATACACCAATGCATTTTGGGCATCCCCCCAAATAATACGTTGGAAGCGTTGTTTGAGTTTCATCAGCGAATTAGGCTGAGCGTTAAAAGGAGCTTCCCACTCAAACAATTCATCACGAAACTCGGCTTTTTGGTTTTGGTCGCCTCCGTCTAAAGCCTCAACATAAAACAAAGTATGTGGCTTGTCGGCACGCCAAAACATATTTCGTTTTCCCATCAGAGTAGAAGAAAATCCTTTAGGTAAATTTTCGTTAAGTGGAATAGTATTCACTGAAGCCACAAAATTACCTTGTGCATCACATACATAACTCTCCATAGGAAAACGATGATAAGGAACAATGTATGAAAAAGGTTTCTTAACTTCGGTTAGTAAAATATACTTACCATCAGGAGAAAAACTCTCTTCAACATACATCGCAGCTGATTTAAAAGGAGTTTCATTACCATTTAAATCTATCTTTTTTAATTGTGAAGTAATTAACACTTCAAAATTAAATTCATCTATCGGATTTTTAAGCAAATCTTGATAGGTTCTATTTTGAGAAACTTCGCCTTTTCCTGTAGATATCACTGGACCTTGAGGCAATGTTTTCTCCTGATTTTTCAAAGCTGGACGCTCCGAAGGCAATACTCTGATAACCATACCTGTACCATCAGGGTTCCAAGTGTAAGGCATTCCCAAATTTGCGTTCAAAACAGATTGTCCTAATCTTTTAGCTGTTGCCGTTTGTAAGTCAACCAACCAAAGCTCCACCCCATTGGGCGAAGTATGGGTAAACGCTATTTTAGTTTCATCAGGAGAAAAGCTTAGGTACGCAATTTGCGGGTTTACTGGCAAATTTTGTATTTGTTTCATTTGTTTTTCTCTGGTTTTCTTCAACTTTAAATTGTTGTAGTACGTAATGGTACTGGGAGTATTGTACTTCGGATTTATTCGTGTTCCTCCCAAGCGAATTTCTTCTTGATTTAAATCTTCCAAAGTTTTGTAGGTCGGACGAAACACGAAAGCCGTCCAATCCCTACTACTACTCATCATCACTGATGGGGCTCGTTCAAAGTCAGCCAATTCTAAAATTTCGGCAGATGGCTTCTGGTATTCTACACTCTCTTGGGCAGTCCCCCACTGAATACATAATGCCAACATTGGGTACAAAATTTTCTTCATTATTTTACGATTTTTCTATTTTAAAATTTTAATTATCTTTTAATTCCTTGTGATTGAATCCATTTCACATAAACTTCTTTGTTTTTATTGTGTTGAGCAAGCGTTCGGGCAAATTTATGAAATCCAAAATTTTCAGGGTCTGCAACAAAAAACAAAAAGTCGTGTTTTTCAGGGTCTAAAACGGCTTCAATTGAAGAGATATCAGGCATAGCAATAGGGGCAGGAGGCAATCCTGCATACTTATAAGTATTGTAAGGAGAATTAATTTCCAAATCTTTATATAAAACCCTTTTAATGATAGTATCATAATTACCCGTATGCTCTTTTATAGCAAAAATTACGGTGGGGTCTGCCTGCAATAGCATATTCATTTTGAGTCGATTAAGATAAACTCCAGCGACACGTTTGCGTTCAGAAACTTGTGCAGTTTCCTTTTGAACGATAGAGGCCAAAACAGTGGCTTGCTTTGGAGTAAGACTCTGTTTTTTAGCTTTTTCAATACGTGTTTCATTCCAAAAACGCTGGTATTCCTTAAGCATTCGGTCTCGAAATTTTTCGGCGGAAGTATTCCAAAAAAATTCGTATGTATTGGGTACATACATTCCGATGGCATCACTGATTGTAAAGTCATTTTCTTTAAGAAAGTGAATATCGGTAAAGGCTTGTATTAGAGAAAGGCTATCTGCCTCAATTTGTTCTGCGATGCGTTTTGCTAAATCCGACAAAGTTTCTTGATTATTGAAAGCCAGTTTTATAGGAGTATTTTTACTACGCAGAACATTAACAATTTCATTATTGCTACTTCCTTTTTTTATGATAAATCTACCTGCCTTAATGTTTTGTATGTACCCTTTTTTTTGAGCTATTTTAATGAACGAATCGGTATTTTCCAGCAAAGGTTCCAACTGCTCAATCACATCCTTAAACGTAGCATTTGTTCTGACCAAAACAATAGCTTCTTTATTTTGAAAAGCTGTATTAGGGGCAAAAACCGCACTATAGACATAGTAGGCAAAAACACCCATAAAAACCAATCCTATTAGAGCTGTAATAGTAAGTATGCGTCTGATATACATAAAACAAATTTTTAAATATGGGTAAAAATAAGCAATTTAGCTAAAAAACAAAGTAAAGTAAAATAAAAAGTTATTTAATTATTGCTTTTTAGATTTTCCTTTTGAAAAAATAAAAAAGACTTATCAACTCAAAGAGTGTAAAAATCTACCTAAAATCAGATTTTTACACTCAAAAAGAGTTTACTAAGTCCTTATAAATTAGTAAAAAGCGCTATTGAGCTACAATTTGCACCGTATTTTGCAACACTTGCTTTACAAGTACTTTTTTGCCTGTTTCTACTTCAGTAATTGCTTGTGAAGTAGCGTGTCGAATCGTATAAAGATTCACCTTTTCAAAAACGGAAACTTTAAATTTGGACTTTAGACTTTCTACCAAATCAGGAAGCGTATTGAATTTATTATCCACACACACCGAAAAACTTATTGCAGAATTTTGTATCAAACTTACTTTCATTTTTGAGTCGTGTAACAGTTTAAAAATAAAACTGATATTATCCTCCATAATGAAGGAAAAGTCTAACGATGACAATGATATAAGCACTTGGTCTTTTTTAAGTATGAAACAAGGAATTTTAGGCTCTAATTGGGCAACCCCACAAACAGCACTCCCCGATGATTGCGGATCAATAAACGATTTCACATACAAAGGTATCTCTTTGCGTTGTAATGGCTGTAAAGTTTTGGGGTGAATGACCGAAGCACCATAAAAAGCAAGTTCTATGGCTTCTTGATATGGAATCTTTTCAAGTAATTCGGTTTTTTCAAAGTAGCGAGGGTCAGCATTCAAAACCCCTGGAACGTCTTTCCAGATGGTAACGCTTTCAGCATTTAAGCAATAGGCAAAAATAGCAGCTGTATAATCTGAACCTTCTCGCCCCAAAGTAGTGGTGAAAAAATTAGCATCGCTGCCTAAAAAACCTTGCGTAATGTTAAGTAAAGACTTATTTATATTATTTTTTATGTTTGTCTCCGTTTCTTCCCACAGAATTCCTGCATCACGATAATTATTATCGGTTTTGATGAGATTACGAACATCAATCCAAGTATTTTTGACTCCGCAATCATTTAGATAATGACTGATAATCGTGGTGGAAATCAATTCACCGAATCCGACTACCTGATCGTAAACAAAACTATGTTTCGGTGATTTGTTTCGCTCCAAAAAAGAAACCAATTCCGCAAATAATCCATCTACCTTCCAATAAACTGGATGATTTTCGTTTTCAAATAATTCATTGATGATTTGATAATGAAATTCTTTGACTTGATCAATACTTTGCCAAAGCAGTTCTGACTTTTCAAAATAATGATGAATTACCTCCTCCAAGGCGTTGGTGGTTTTACCCATAGCCGAAACCACAATCAAAGTGTTCGAATAACCTATTTCTTCCAAAATAGTTGCCATATTACGCACTCCTGCCGCATTTTTCACAGAGGCTCCTCCAAATTTAAAAATTTTCATAACACAATAATTTTCAGATATTTTTATACTACAAAAAAGGTCGTTAAACTTATTTTGTTGCAAAAATAACTAAAAGTTATATATTAAACAAAAATATTTTCAACTAAATCGTTTTCGTTTTTTCTTTTTTTACGATATTTGTACTGCTCATAGACGAATCAAAGCGTTGAACTTTGATTTTAAATTTTGGTTATTATATTGTTGAAAAGCCCGTTTTGCTCTTAGCAAAACGGGCTTTTATCCTTGATTGTGCTATTTTGTATAAAAATCAACCATCTTACGAATGGTACGTTCACAAACGGGGCAAAACCCACTAGGAATGTTTGATTTCATTCGGCAATCAGCAGCTGGGCTATAAATTCCTTTAGATACATATCCGCCTCCTTCAAAAGCACCGACTTTTACCGACTTCTCGTATTTTGGAGTACGAGGCGTAGGAATGGGCGTTTTGGGTACTATCATATCCTTCCATTTGTTTTGAAAATCAACTAAAGTGGTAATGTTTTCCTCCCAAGGCTCTATATTAGGATTGTACATAGATTCAAAAGCAGTTTGTGAGTCGTAATATTCATCGGCAAGTCCGACAAATCCGTGTCCGAATTCGTGTACAAATACCTTTTCAGAGAGATTATGATCTACAGAAGTCAAATTCAAGTGATTATAAAAGGCTCCTCCTCCATACATCTCGGTATTAACCAGCACATATATTTGATCGTAAGGAACTAAAGAAGCAGCATCAGCTATTTGCTTAAAGTTATTTGCTGTTAAATACCTCTGCATATCAAAGGTATAGAAGGAAGCATCAAAAACGGTTTTTTTATAGATATTTTCTCCTGGAATATCTGTTCCTGATTCATACGAAGCTGTACCTATGGCATATACATTGAAATTATCTTTCAAATCATCAAATGGAGAGATTGTGAACATATAGTCAATCATACGTTGAGCATCGGCATAAAATTTTTCCATTTGGTCGGCGGTATATCCTTCGGCTAAAATAACTAAATCTACTTTATTTGAAGAGGAGCCATTATGCAATAATGTCTTAATCGGATGATTGGACACTTGCTCATCGCTTATGAAGTAGTCATTCGGATTAACAACTCGTTCGAACAAAGTTTCAAATTTCCCATCAAAGTTTCGCATTTGGATCTGCAACAAACACGTTTTTTTTGGGAAAGGCACTTGAATCGCGTGATAGAATAGTTTCTTCTCATTTTGAGCTTGTTCTACGTACTTCCATTCTTTCATCAAAGAATTAAATCCTTTTGAAAAAATTTCTTTATTCAATTGGCTATCAATCAATTTTAAGCAAAAATCTCCATACTGCGGATGTATCAACTTTGTGGTGGAACCTCCCCAATGAGGTTCTTTTTTCATTTGCAAGAAATACACCGCCGATGTATGTGCATCAGCAGCAAGATAAAAATCAAATCTAAGGCTTTTATCAAAATTAAAAAAGGGGGATTGCGCCCAAGAAATTTGTGATAATAATACAATAACAAAGCAATAAAAAGGTTTCATAATGTGAAATTTATTTGTTATATTTGGCTCTGAAAAGGATTTTCTCTTTAAGAATACAAACATAATGCTTTTAAACATAAATCCGTAAATTTATGAGCATAAAACACATTTTAGTTATTCGGCTTTCCGCTATGGGCGATGTAGCCATAAGTGTTCCAGTACTGACGGCTTTTCGTAAGCAGTACCCCGATGTGCGTATAACCGTATTAACGCGTTCGCTCTACGCTTCTATGTTTTCGCATATTACTAATTGTAAAGTTTTTACTCCTGATTTAAAAGCACGTCATAAGGGGCTTTCCGGATTATTTCGCTTGTTCAAAGAATTGCGTATTGAAAGAGTTGATGCCGTGGCAGACTTACACAATGTATTACGTTCCAATGTATTGAAAGTATTCTTTAAATCAGCAGGAATTCCCTTTGAACAAATTGATAAAGGGCGAAAGGAAAAGCGTGCTTTAACACGAAGCAAAAACAAAGTTTTCCGTCAATTACGTCCTTCCTATCTAAGATATGCCGATGTTTTTAGTAGATTAGGACTTCCCATAGAATTCGACAAACTTTACTTCTGCCCCACTCCTACTCTTTCTGAAAAAGTACAATCATTGGTTGATTTGAGCAAGAAAAATATCGGCATAGCGCCTTTTGCAGCTCATTTGGGCAAACAATATCCTTTCTTAAATATGAAAACAGTTATTGAGCAACTGGCTAACAACCAAGACCATCAACTTTTTCTATTCGGAGGCGGAAAGCACGAAAAAGAAATTTTAGATTCCCTACCAAAACGTAAAAACATCAAAAATATGGTAGGCGAACTTTCCTTTGCAGAGGAATTACAACTCATATCACAATTAAACGTTATGGTAGCGATGGACAGTGGTAATGCTCATCTTTCGGCTATGTTTAACGTGCCGACCTTAACTCTTTGGGGCGTAACTCACCCTTATGCAGGTTTTTATCCATATGGGCAACCCGCTGAAAATATGCTACTTGCCGATAGAGAAGCTTTCCCTTTGATTCCTACTTCGGTTTACGGCAATAAACTTCCGAAGGGCTACGAAAAAGCCATAGAAACCATAACCGAAAAAAGTATTTTTGAAAAGGTAACGCAAATTTTATACACTAACACATAGGTATGCAAAAAAAGATAAAAAAAATAGCCATCATCAATGGTCCGAACCTCAATCTGTTAGGCAAGCGAGAACCCCAAATTTATGGAAGCACCTCTTTTGAAGATTACTTCAAGCAACTACAACAAGAATTTAATGAAGTAGAACTTTTCTATTTTCAGAGTAATGTAGAGGGTGAAATCATCAATACTATTCATAAGTTGGGATTTGATTTTGATGGAATTATTTTGAATGCAGGGGCTTATACTCACACCTCTATTGCCATTGGTGATGCTATTAAGTCGATAATTACACCAGTGATTGAAGTACACATTTCAAATACTTTTTCTAGAGAGGATTTTAGGCACGTTTCATACATCTCTCCTGTGGCAAAAGGGGTTATTTTAGGCTTCGGGTTGCAGGGGTATCGTTTAGCTTTAACCAGTTTTTTAGAAAAATAGCATTACAAAATTTTTCCAGATTACAACGGAAAGACGAAATTTTTGTTCAGATGACTCTTTAGAGCCGATGAGTTTTAAAAATATTTTCACTCATATCTATTTGAAAATAATTTTATTAAAATAAAATACAAAAAAAACATAAAAATTTATTGTATAAAATTTGTATGAATGAAAAATATTTCTGTATATTTGCACTCGCAAAACTGAAGCAAGTTCTTTAATTGATAAAAGGAGAGGTGCCGGAGTGGTAACGGAGCAGATTGCTAATCTGTCATCGGGTAACCGATGCCTGGGTTCGAGTCCCAGTCTCTCCGCATCATTTACAGTTATATTCTCGGGGCGTAGCGTAGTCCGGTCATCGCGCCTGGTTTGGGACCAGGAGGTCGCAGGTTCGAATCCTGCCGCCCCGACAAATCCAAAAATATATTTCATAAATGTTTCAAGTTGCATTTTTGGAATATATTTTTTAGTTAAGAGGGGTCACGTAGCTCAGCTGGATAGAGCATCTGCCTTCTAAGCAGACGGTCGCAGGTTCGAATCCTGCCGTGATCACAAAATAAAAATAACTCACTGATTTATAGTGAGTTATTTTTATTTTATACCAACAAATAGAATCTATGGGAAAACTCATAAAACGCATACATACCAAAACCTTACAAGACTTAGAATTTAACACCGTTTTACAGCATATCTCAGAATTATGCCAAACCGAACTGGGTAAAAAATATGCACTACGTATTGAACCCTTTACTCAAAAGGAAGCCTTACTAATGGCTTTGCAACAAACCAATGAATATTTGTCCTCTTTTCAAAACAATAATACGATTCCGCCCCACGCAGCCGAAAAAATCAAAAATGAAATAAATTTACTTGAAATAGAGGGCACTACACTCGAAATTACTGGAATTCAGAAGATATATCGACTCTCACAAACAGTTAACAATCATATTGTATTTTTTCATAAATTCAAGGAATTATATCCAACTCTTTACCAAAACACTGAAAGTATTCATTTTACCAACGAAATCACCGAAGCTATCGAAAAAATAATTGATAAATTCGGAGAAATCAAAAACGAAGCCTCTCCTACCCTTGCCAATATCCGAAAGGAAATCAGTCAAGTAAAAGGGAAAATCAACGAAAGTTTTAATCGAGCATTGACAATATACAATGCTTCTGATTATCTAGATGATATTCGTGAAACTGTTGTTGAAAACCGCAGAGTTTTGGCGGTAAAAGCAATGTACAGGCGAAAAGTACAAGGTGCAGTTTTGGGCAGTTCAAAAACTGGAAGTATCGTTTATATTGAACCTCAAGAAACCGAAAGAGCTTCAAGAGAATTAAATAATTTATTGTATGATGAAAAAGAGGAAATTCTTAGAATTTTAAAAGAGTTAACCATTTTCTTAGGTAATTTCGTTGTACTTCTAAAAGATTATCAAGCATATATTACCTCAATAGATATAATTTACGGAAAAGCAAAGTACGCTGAAAAAATCAATGGGTTGCTTCCTGAAATTACCGAGGAGCGTGTGATAGATTTCCGACAAGCCTATCATCCTTTGCTTTTTCTCAATAATCAGGAAAAAGGAGCTATAACTTATCCGCAAACTATATTATTAACTAACGAATCGCGGATTATTGTCATTTCTGGACCTAACGCTGGAGGAAAAAGTATCACCCTGAAAACCATAGGATTACTCCAACTGATGCTACAAAGCGGTATGCTTATTCCAGTACACCATCGAAGTAAAACCTGTCTTTTTGAAAGAATATTAACAGATATTGGCGACAATCAATCTATTGAAAATCACTTAAGTACATACAGCTATCGATTAAAAAATATGAATTATTTTTTAAAGAAATGCAATGAAAATTCGCTTTTCTTAATCGACGAATTTGGTACGGGAAGTGACCCAGAGCTTGGTGGCGCCTTGGCAGAAACCTTTTTGGAGGAATTCTATCATCGAAAAGCTTTTGGGGTAATCACAACACATTATGCCAATTTAAAGATGCTTGCCAACGAACTGCCTTATGCCACTAATGCCAATATGTTATTCAATGACAAAACTTTAGAACCTATCTTTAAACTCATCGTAGGCGAAGCAGGAAGTTCCTTCACTTTTGAAGTGGCTCAAAAAAACGGAATCCCTTTCGGATTGATTAACAGAGCCAAGAAAAAAATAGAACACGGAAAAGTACGTTTTGATGCTACCATAGCCAAACTGCAAAAAGAACGTAGTAAAATGGAAAAAACTTCCGAAGCGTTGAAAGACGAAGAGATAAAAGCCCGTGAAGAAGCCAAACGTTTGGAAGAGCTCAATCAAAAAATAAAATCAAAGTTAATAAATTATCAAGAACTTTATGATTACAACCAGCGTATGATTGCCTTAGGAAATAAAATTAACGATTTGGCAGAAAAATATTTTGAAAACGGAAAAAAACGTCCGCTAATTTCCGAATTTTTACGCATTGTAGAAACGGAAAACTCAAAACGAAAGAAAGTTGACGAAGCTGAAAAAATTAGGCATAAAGAACTAAAAAAGAAAACTGAAAAAGAATTAAGCAAAAAAATAGAAGAAATTCGTAAACAACGTAAAGCTGAGAAAAAAGAAAAATCCCTCAAAGTCGAAAAAGAAAAACAACAAATGCAACGAGCTTTGAAAGTTAACGACAGGGTTCGCATAAAAGACAGTCGTAGCGTAGGTTCCATTGATAAAATTGAAAAAGGAAAAGCCGTTATCAACTACGGATTATTCACCACCACTGTAGATATTGATCAACTCGAATTGGTTGAAAAGGTAAAAAATTAATACAAAGAACAAGTGTATCAGTAGATTTTACATTTATTTTCCTAATTTTTGGATTATAATTTATACTTTTGCCCCTATAGAAAAAATATATGAATTTATTTGAACAATTAGGGCTTTCCGAGCCCATCATCAAAGCCATCAATGATATGGGCTTTGAAACTCCCTCCGAAGTACAGCAAAAAACCATTCCCGTTTTACTTTCAGACAATACTGATATTGTAGCTTTGGCACAAACAGGTACTGGAAAAACAGCAGCTTTTGGGTTTCCTTTGTTGGAAAAAATTGATGCTGATAGCAAAAAAACACAAGGATTAATTCTCTCTCCGACTCGAGAGTTGTGTTTGCAAATTGCTTCCGAACTGAAGCTATATGCCAAATATATGTCCAAAATCAATGTGGTAGCCATTTATGGTGGTGCAAGTATTGATGAACAGGCAAAAAATATCAAAAAAGGCGCTCAAATTATTGTAGCCACTCCTGGGCGTATGCAAGATATGATTCGTCGTGAACTGGTAGATATTTCAGCTATTGATTTTTGCGTGTTGGACGAAGCCGACGAAATGCTCAATATGGGCTTTTATGAGGATATTACCGAAATATTGTCACACACCCCACAAGATAAATATACTTGGTTGTTTTCAGCAACGATGCCTCAAGAAGTAGCTAAAATTGCACGCCGTTTTATGAACAAGCCTATTGAAATTACAGTAGGCTCTCGAAATCAAGCCTCTAACAATATCCGACACGAATACTATATGGTCAATGGCAGACATCGGTATCAGGCTTTAAAACGTCTGGCTGACGCCAATCCAGATATATTCTCAGTAGTTTTTTGTCGCACCAAAAAAGACACCCAAGCAATCGCTGAAAAACTTATCGAAGACGGATACAACGCTGCTGCTCTACACGGCGATTTAAGTCAAAATCAGCGCGATTTGGTAATGAAATCGTTCCGTGCCAAACAAATACAAATGTTAGTAGCCACCGACGTTGCAGCACGAGGTATAGATGTTGACGATATTACTCACGTAATACACTACCAACTCCCTGACGAGGCAGAAACCTATACCCATCGCAGTGGAAGAACTGGAAGAGCCGGTAAATCAGGGGTTTCTATGGTAATTATTCCAAAAAGTGAAGTCCGTAAGATTAAAACCATCGAAAAAATCATACAACAACCTTTTGAAGCCAAAAAACTACCCGATGGTATGGAAATCTGTGAAATACAGCTCTATCACTTGGCAAACAACATCAAAAATGTAGAGGTAAATAGCGCTATTGATGATTATCTTCCTGCTATTCACGATGTACTACAAGGCATTGACCGTGAAACACTAATCAAAAAAATGGTTGCTGTTGAATTTAATCGTTTTTACACCTATTACAAAAACGCAGAAGATTTGAACGTTTCTTCCAGTGGTGAAAATTCGCAAAGTACAGGTAATGAAGTTCGTTACTTTATAAACATCGGGGAAAGAGATGGTTACGATTGGCGTTCACTAAAAGACTTCTTAAAAGCTACGCTTGATTTAGGGAAAGACGATGTTTTCAAAGTAGATGTTAAAAATAGTTTTTCATTTTTTAATACCGAAATTGAGCATCAAGATTTGGTACAAAGCATATTTTCTGATTTTAAAATGGACGGACGTTTCATCAACGTGGAAATTTCTAAAAAAGGAGAAAGTTCCAAATCGGAAAAGTCAAGAAAAAAACGTAGCGAAGGCAAAAAAAATGGTACTCAATCGTCAAAAGAAAAAACAAAAAACCGAAAACAAAAAGCTTCGCAAACCTTTGAAAATGTTTTTAAAAAACGAAAAAAACGAAAATAATCAATTGTTAAAGATAAATAAAAATACGGTCAATCCGTATTTTTTTTATTTTTGTTTCTTATTTTTACCTTGTGGTTAACAAGATTATTTTATACCAATGAAAAAAATACTATTTCTACTAGTCGGGCTATTCTGTAGCTTTCTATACGGACAACAACCTACTGAAATGCAAGGAAATGTGTTCAGTATGCAAAGCGGACAACCTATGGCTAATGTACACATTTTGAATCTAAATAAAGTAAGTGGGGTGGTAACCGACGAAAAAGGTGACTTTACCATTCGAGCCCAAGTCAATGACACGTTGTATTTATCCTTTTTAGGATATAAGTCATTGAAAGTTAAGGTAACTAATGATATGTTAAAATTTCCAGGCACGAAAATAGGAATGACCGAATTGGCTTATGCCTTGGAAGAGGTTATCATTTCGCCACATAAGCTCACAGGATATTTAGATATTGATGCAAAATATATTCCCGTAGACGAAAGTGTGCGTTATAGTGTATCAGGATTGGAATTGGGTTATGAAGGACGCCCGAAAGCCACCACTATTGGTCGGGTTTTTAACGCGATTTTCAATCCTGCAGATTTTTTATATCGAACTTTTGGAGCAAAGGGAAGAGAAATGCGAAAGCTCGAAAAAATTCGTAAAGATAATGAACTGAGCGATATGCTTGCCTCAAGATACGATAGAGAAACGCTGATTGAGTTACTACAAATTGACCGAAACGAACTGGAAGAAATGATACGTTCGTGCAATTACTCCAATGATTTTATAATGACAGCCAACGATTTACAAATACTCGAAGCCATTAGCAATTGCTACGAAGAATATCGAGTACTTAACAGAAATAAAAAGAAATAATCCTTTTAAAAAACTCATTACTAGAAAGTAATGAGTTTTTTTATTTCTGAAAATAGCTTTACAAATAAACTTCTGGAATTTGTATCTTAAAAAAATTGAAAAAAGCATATACATAAGAAAATTATGTATATTTGTATCCTAAATATATAAGATATGAAGAAACAAAATTCATCGCTCTATAAAGGAAGTCTTACCACCATAGTAATGAAGCTATTGCAAGATAACGGACGAATGTATGGTTACGAAATCACGCAAAAAGTAAAGGAACTCTCACAAGGTGAAATTTCCATAACGGAAGGAGCTCTATACCCAACTTTGCACAAATTGGAAGCCCAAGGGCTGCTTACCCCCGAGATTGAACAAGTAGATAACCGTGTTCGTAAATATTATAAAATCACGGAAAATGGCATCAAAGAAACAGAAAAACAAATCTCTGAAATTCAGAATTTTATTTCAAGTTTACAAAACATCATTAACCCAAAGCATCAACCCCAACTAACTCCTAGTACAGTATGAAAAAAGTAAATTCCCAACAAATTGAATATTTGTATAAGTTTACCCGTCAGCACTATGTTGAATATTATGACCTTCAAACAGAATTAGTTGACCATTTGGCTAATGCCATTGAAACACATTGGCAAACATTCCCCAATGATGATTTTGAAACCACATTACAAAAAGAATTTCGAAAATTTGGTGTTTGCGGATTTAGCGATGTAGTAGAACAGAAAACAAAACAAATGAGAAAACGCTACAATCGTATTCTATGGCAACACGTAAAAACTTTTTTCTCGCCTCCTAAGCTACTGATAACCTTACTTTTGTTTATTCTAATTTTCAAAGCCTTATCATTCTTTACCCAAACGTATTGGGTTTTAACAGGAATCATGAGTATTTGGCTTATTGGTGCAATTATACTAATACGATTCAATTATAAACTACGCAAAAAAAGTCCAGACACTAAAAAATGGCTACTAAAAGAAATTATCTTTGGAAATAATATTGCGACAACATCTTTAATTTTCTCTTTTCAGATAAACTCCCAGTTAATTATACAAAATACAGAACACATTGAAAACCTGTTTGTTTTAGTAGGAATTTCAGCTTTCTCTACGCTTTTTTACATCGTTACATACATTACCTTGTACTACCTTCCTTTAAAAAGTGAAGTGTATTTAACTCAAACTTATCCTGAATATCAATCATTATGTACCAATTATTAAATAAAATAATAATTGCTTTAATCCCTGTGTTTCCGTTTGCTCAACAGACAGATTTCCTTACCACTCAGAAAAAATATGAAAGAGTAAGGATTGCTTTAAAGGAAAAACAAGAAGTATTAAGGCAAAAACTTGATAAACATAATTTGTCTGTGAATAATCTTAATCTGATTTTTGTTGCTTACAAAGATGATGATTTACTTGAAATTTATGGAAAATCCAAAAAAGAACATACATACCGAAAAATAATTTCCTATCCGATATGTTCGCGTTCGGGAAAGCTTGGACCAAAAAGAAAACAGGGTGATGGGCAAGTTCCTGAGGGGTTTTATCACATCGACAGATTCAATCCATCGAGTAATTTTTATCTTTCTTTGGGGCTTAATTACCCAAATTTGTCTGACAAAAGAAAAAGTAAAGCCCATGATTTAGGCGGTGATATTTTTATTCACGGAGATTGTGTAACAATAGGTTGCTTACCCATGACTGATAACTATATCAAAGAAATCTATTTACTTGCTACTTATGCACGAAATAACGGACAAAACAAAATACCCGTTTACCTTTTTCCGTTTAAAATGACAGATAAAAATATGCAAATTTATAAAGGTAAATACAAGTATAATGAAGAACTTATTTCTTTTTGGAATAACCTAAAAAAAGGATATGATACATTTGTCAAAGATTTAAAAGCTCTTGATGTTCAAATAACAAAAAATGGAGATTATTCCTTTTAAATTCTCAATTGACTCATTTCCTTAAAAAATTGCTTGTGATTTGCGCAAATTTATCTTGATTTAAAACAAAAACAGCTACTAAAAATCATCTAAAAGAAATTATTTTTTTTCAAAGTATTGGTATAATTCAATACCCCCCATTAAGTGCAGTCTATTGAGTTTAAATTATAATAACTCTAATAATTTCACTTTTTTAGGATAAAAAAGTTTTGAAAAATACTCCATACACGTACATTTTTTGTATATTAGCCGATTGAAAACGAATATAGAGTGTGCAAAATAGAACATTTTCTTATATACTTTATATGTAGCGTTTTATATAGTATAGCATTAAACAAAATAAGTTAAGAGATAAATAAAAACCAATTATGGCAGAAGGAGAAAAACTCATACCTATCAATATAGAAGATGAGATGAAATCCGCTTACATTGATTATTCAATGTCGGTAATCGTTTCAAGGGCGTTGCCCGATGTCCGTGACGGACTTAAACCGGTACACCGTCGTGTTCTGTTCGGAATGCACGAATTGGGCGTTTTAAGTAACAGACCTCATAAAAAATCAGCGAGAATTGTTGGGGAAGTCTTAGGTAAATACCACCCTCACGGTGATTCTTCGGTTTATGACACTATGGTGCGTATGGCACAAGAGTGGAGTTTGCGGTATATGCTGATTGATGGGCAGGGAAACTTTGGTTCTATCGATGGGGATAACCCAGCAGCAATGCGTTATACCGAGGCACGTATGCGAAAAATTTCCGAAGATATGCTCGCCGATATCGAAAAAGATACTGTGGACCACCAGTTAAACTTTGACGATACTTTGAAAGAGCCTACTGTTCTTCCTACACGTATTCCGAATTTGTTGGTTAACGGAGCTTCGGGTATTGCCGTAGGTATGGCAACTAATATGGCACCTCATAACCTTAATGAAGTTATTGATGGTATTGTTGCTTTTATTGACAACAGAGACATTGAAATTGATGAATTGATGACACACATCAAAGCACCAGATTTCCCCACAGGAGGGATTATTTACGGTTATGATGGTGTTCGTGAAGCTTTTAAAACTGGGCGAGGACGTGTAGTGATGCGTGCCAAAGCCAATATTGAAGAAATTGATGGCAGAGAGTGCATCATAGTTAATGAAATTCCTTATCAAGTCAATAAAGCCGAAATGATTAGAAAAACGGTGGACTTGATTGAGGACAAAAAGATTGAAGGAATTTCCAGCATACGTGATGAGTCCGACCGTAAAGGAATGCGTATTGTATATGTGCTTAAACGTGACGCTGTGCCCAATATCGTATTGAATAACTTGTACAAGCACACAGCATTGCAATCTTCATTCAGTGTTAATAATATTGCTTTGGTCAATGGTCGCCCGAAGTTATTGAATTTAAAGGATTTAATTCATTACTTTGTAGAGCATCGCCACGATGTAGTGGTGCGTCGTACCCAATTTGAGTTGGAAAAAGCCAGAGAACGCGCTCACATTTTGGAAGGTTTTATGAAGGTCATAGCCACGCAAGATACGCTTGACCGTGCAATTGCTATTATCCGTCAGTCACAAAATCCGCAAGAAGCCAAAGAAGGACTGATACAGGAATTTGACCTTTCCGAAAGACAAGCTCAAGCCATTTTGGAACTCCGCTTGGCACGACTTACGGGTATGGAATTGGATAAAATCCGCGAAGAGTACGAAGCCATTATGAAGTTAATATTGGATTTGGAAGACATTTTAGCCAATGAACCCAGACGTTTCCAGATTATTAAAGAAGAACTTTTAGAAGTTAAAGAAAAATATGGCGATGCGCGTCGTTCCAAAATTGAATATGCAGGTGGCGATTTTAGTATTGAAGATATGATTCCTGATGAGTCTGTGGTGATTACCATTTCGCACGCCGGATACATCAAACGTACTTCACTTACCGAATACAAAACTCAAAACCGAGGTGGAGTAGGTCAAAAAGCTTCAACCACACGTGACCAAGACTTCCTAGAGCACCTTTTCGTTAGCTCAAATCATCAGTATATGCTTTTCTTTACCCAAAAAGGAAAATGTTTCTGGATGCGTGTTTACGAAATTCCTGAAGGTAGCAAGACATCAAAAGGACGTGCTATTCAAAACCTAATCAATATTGAACAAGACGATAAGGTAAAAGCCTTTATCAGTGTTCAAGACCTTAAAGATGAAGCCTATATCAATAGTAATTACTTGATTATGGCTACCAAACAAGGTATTGTTAAAAAGACATTGTTGGAGCAATACTCTCGTCCGCGCCAAAACGGAATCAATGCTATTACCATCAAGGAAGGTGATGAATTGCTTGAAGCAAAACTTACTTCTGGAAAAAGCCAGTTGATGTTAGCCGTGAAATCAGGTAGAGCCATTCGCTTTGGAGAAGAAAAAGTACGTGCTGTAGGGCGAAACTCACAAGGGGTACGTGGTATTGACTTAGATATTGAAAATGATGAAGTTATTGGTATGATAGCCATCGAAAATCCATCAGAAGAAACTGTGCTTGTAGTTTCGGAAAACGGATACGGAAAACGTTCCTATATCGATGAGCCAGAAACTGGAGAGGCCGTTTACCGAATTACTAATCGTGGCGGAAAAGGAGTAAAAACCATTTCGATAACTGAAAAAACGGGTAATTTGGTAGCTATCAAGAGCGTACTTGCGGGCGAAGACCTAATGATTATCAACAAATCAGGAATTGCCATTCGTTTGCCAATTGATGATTTGCGTATTATGGGGCGTGCTACACAAGGGGTTCGCCTAATCAACATTAAGGGTAAAGACTCTATTGCCGCTGTTGCTAAAGTTATGAAAGAGGAAGAAAATGATACAGAAACTGACAATGGCACGGAAATTGAAAGTTTAAATGAGGAATAAAAATTTTAAAAATAAATTTGAAGAGATATGAAAAAACAAATTTTAATGGCATCTGCTTTACTGGTAACAGCAGTTGCTTTTGGGCAAAAAAAGGAACTTCGTGAAGTGGCTAAGAATATCAAAAAAGGAGATTTAGAAGCTGCTCAATCTGCACTTAATCAAGTGAAGCAAATTGCTACTGCTAACCAAGACTACGAGACCGAATATTACTTCTTGGAAGGGCTGTTAGGTTTTGAAAGTGCCAAAAAAGGTAGAGATGTAATGAATTCTTTATCAAAGGCTTCACAAGCATTTACTAAAGTACGCGAATTGGAAAATAGCCAAAAAGGGAAATTCACCTCCCAAATCCCTCTTAAAGAGGCTGTTGATTTGGCAACTCAGCAAGGAACTAGTGCATATGAGCGTAAAGATTACAAAAATGCCAAAAAAGCATTTGAGCAAGTGTACCGACTTAGTCCGCAAGATACTGTATTCTTGTACAATGCAGCAGTGTTAGCCGTGCAAGACAAAGATTATGATACAGCGCTCAAACACTACATTGAATTAAAGAATTTGAGATATGACGGAGCGGAAACTCTTTACTTGGCTAAAAATAAACAAAGTCAAAAAGAAGAGACTTTTACCAGCAAAAATCAACGCGATTTGATGGTGAAATCAGGTTCATATATCAATCCGAGAACCGAAAAAACACCTTCAAAAAGAGGTGAAATTGTTAAAAATATCGCTTTGATATATGTTGAGCAAGGTAAAAACGATCAAGCAATCAACGCTTTCGAAGAAGCACGTAAAGCTTTTCCGAAAGATGCTACTTTAGTAATTGCAGAAGCCAGTGTTTATCTGCAACTTAACGACCGCAATAAGTTTAAAGAATTGATGGAGGAAGCCGCTAAACTATCCCCTGAAAACGCTGATATTCAATACAATATAGGAGTTATCAATATGGAGCAAGGGCAGTTGGAAGCGGCTCGTGAAGCTTTCAAACAAGCCTTGAAACTTCGTCCGAACTATACTGATGCTGTACTTAACTATTCAACCACATACATCAATGAAGGAAATGCCCTTATTGAACAAATGAACGCTTTAGGAAACTCAAAAGCAGATATTAAAAAGTACGACGAATTAGGGCAACAAAAGGATATGCTATACAGAAAAGCCGTTGAATTTATGGAAGAGTACATCAAAGTACAAGGCAATGAAACATCAGTATTAGAACAGTTAAAAAATGTTTACGGAGCGCTAGGAGATACAGCTAACTTCAAAAGAATAAAAGCATTATTAGAATAATTTTGTTTCATAATAAATAATTAAACCCCTCCAAAAATATGTTTTGGAGGGGTTTTTTGTTTATTGTTTTTTTGATTTGACAGCTAATCGACGTGGAAAATGACTCGAACAGACCGAAATTGAGCAATTGCTAAAAAAGTTTTTTCTGTTCTGATAATAAATGCTTTAATTTTGGAAAAGGAAAGATGTAAAGGAATTTTTACCAAAATATCTTTAATGTATTCGTTACGAATACGAGAAATCAAAGGAAATTCAGGACCTAATACCTGCAAATCCGTTTGATTAGCAAATCCATTTCGCAATGCTTTTGCGAACCAATCCGCTCCTTCGTTTACCTTATTAAAATCGGTGTGCTTAAAAGTAATTTTTATCAAACGTACAAATGGTGGATAGGCAAACTCATTACGTTCATCAGTTTGTGTTTGATACATTCCTTTAAAATCGTGATTTAAAACTTGCTGCAGTACTATATGATTGGGATTATAGGTCTGAATAAGCACTCTACCTCTTTCGGCACTACGCCCTGCCCTACCTGATACTTGCATCAATATTTGAAAACTACGTTCGTGAGCCCTAAAATCAGGGGCGTGTATAAGCATATCGGCATTGATCACACCTACCAAACCTACATTTGAAAAATCTAAGCCTTTGGTTATCATTTGTGTACCTACCAAAATTTGAGTTTGTTGATGTTCAAAATCCGACAAAATTTTTTGAAAACCATATTTACCCTGAGTGGTATCCTGATCCATACGATCAATAGTTATCTTAGGAAATAAGCTAAGAAGTTCTTGAGCAATTTGCTCTGTACCTACTCCTTTGGTAATCAAATCTGTACTAAAACAAGCTATACAAATTTCACTTTTAGCAATAGCATATCCGCAGTAATGACAGCGCAACTGATTTCGTCCCTGATGATAAGTTAAACTCACATCACAATTAGGGCATTGGGGTATCGTTCCACAACTTTTGCATTGAATTACAGGAGCATATCCTCGTCGATTTTGAAATAAAAGTACTTGTTTGCCTTTACTTAAAGTTTGCTCCATTTCCTGAATTAAATCATCTGAGAAATGCCCTTTGATTCGTTTTCTTCGCAATTTATCTTTCATATCTATCAAAACAATTTCTGGAGACTGAAATGAAGCATAACGTTGATTTAAAGATACATAGCCATACTTTTGATTGGCTACATTATGGAGACTTTCTATAGAAGGTGTAGCAGACCCTAAAAGCAACTGACACTGATGTAGTTTTGCCAAAATGGTGGCCGTATCACGGGCTTGAAAGCGAGGGGCAGGGTCTATTTGCCGAAAAGATGCATCGTGTTCTTCGTCAACAATAATAAGCCCCAAATCTGAAAAAGGCAAAAAAACTGCCGAACGCACCCCTAATATCACTTTCATTTTTTGCGAATTGTGTAAAACGTTATTCCACACTTCAACACGTTCATTAACAGAATATTTAGAATGATAAACCCCTATTTTATCACCAAAATATCTTTGTAATCTACTCACTAATTGAGTACTAATTGCTATTTCAGGAAGCAGATAAAGTACTTGTTTGCCTTGATTGATTACTTGCTCAATGAGTTTTACATAAATTTCTGTTTTCCCAGAAGCTGTTACTCCGTGAAGTAAAACAATTTGTTTTTCAGTAAATTTTTGTTCAATTTCAAGTAAAGTCTTTCCTTGAATTTCAGTAAGTTTCTTTTGATTTATAATTTCACCTTCAAACTCAAATCGATCTTTTTGTAAGTAATATTCTTCAAAAATACCTTTTTCAACTGCCTTTTTCAATACGGAAGCACTTACTTTACTGATTTCCAGTAACTCTTCCGATTTTATAGGTGTTTTTTCTCTACCATTTCGATTAAAATAAGCAAGGATAAGTTGTTTTTGCTTAGGTGCATTCTTCAATAAGTCTAAGGCTTGTTTTAGTCCGTTTTCTTCTTGATATTTTTCAGCTAAACGAACATATTTAATACGTTTAGGTACATATTTTTCAAAAATTTTTTCGGAAATTTTAATAGCTTTTTTTTCGAGTAAACTTTTCAGTACGTAGAGTACCTTTTTCTTATTTAAAATTTTAGTAATTTCCTGTCCTTTTAGTGAAGTTTTAAAATTAAGCGCCTCATACACAAGATATTCTTCATCTGAAAATTGCGTTGTAGATAAATCTTTTTGAGCTATTTCTACAACGGTTTCACTTTCCAAAAGGAAAGCATTGGGTAGTGCCGCTTTATACACTTCCTCTAACGAGCACATATAATAGTCTGCAATCCATTGCCAATGAGCTAATTGAGTGGAAGTTACAATAGGGAATTCATCAAGAATGTATTCAATGTCTTTAGTTTGATACGTTGGTTGTTCATTGTGAACACGAAAAACCAATGCCGCATAAATTTTTGTTTTTCCGAAAGATACCGCTACACGCATCCCTGGTTTCAAAAAATGAGCTTCGTGCTCATTCACCGAATAGGTAAACAATTTACTAAGTGATATGGGTAGTATAACATCAACAAAAAAAGACATTTAACTTGTTTTTTTAAGCCTTAAAAGAGTAGCATTTAGCTCGAACCCTAAAAGTAAAATATTGGAATTAAGCCAAGTATAAAACAAAAATATCAGCAAAGCTCCTATAGAACCATACAATTGATTGTATTGTGAAAAATTTTCAATATACAAACCAAAAAGATAAGTTGTAAGTCCAAAAAGCAAGGTGGTAAACAATGACCCTACTGAAAAAAAACGATTTTTCTTACCATCTTTCGTTCCGAAATAATACAAAAAAGAAGTAGCAAAATACGAAATCAAAAACACCGCGCCTACTTTACTCCACCAAAGTAAGGATTCGCTACTTCTGAATATTCCTGTTTTTTCCATATACGGCACAACATAAACCCCATAGGCAAGAAACAATATTACAACAAAAAGTAATAATAAAGCCAAAATAATAGTAACCCCCAAAGCTACAAAATATTGTCTAAACATATTTCGAGGATTTTTGACGTGATAGGAATACTCAAAGCCTCCAAAAATAGCTACTACTCCATTGGTCATCAGAAAGATAGAAAGCAAAAAAACGGAAGAGAGTAATCCGGCACGGCGCTTATTAGCAATATCAAAAAAAATATCTGCAAAAAACTCATTGGTTCCTGGAGGGAGTAGCCCATCTAAAAAAATCCAAAAATCTTGCTGAAAGTCTTCGATAGGCACGTACGGAATCAAGTTAAGTACGAATAGTAAAAAAGGAAAGATAGCCACAAAAAAACTATACGAAATAGCACTCGCACGATACGTTACCGCACCTTCAACAATCCCAACCACATACAACTCTATCAAGTCATACAAAGAAAAAGGATGTTTCCCTAAACGAATTTTTTTTAAGAATGATACCAATCGACCCAAAACGGGTATGCTTTGTAATTTTTTTTCTAACTTGGGTATCATTAAAATGCAATTTTTCCGATTATTTAAAACAAAAAAAGACCCTTGTGAAATCTGATGAATTCACAAAAATCTGATTATCAAAAGCTAATAAAAAAGCAATAACAAACTACCTAAGCCTCCTCTTTTGCTCTTCTAGCTTCACGCTTCTCTTTTAGCATTTCCTTAATTGAGCCTGTTACCCAATAAGGTACAATAAAAGTAAGCAACAGAATCATCAACCAAAAACCAATAGTAGCTATTCCTAAAAAAGCCAAAAAACCTAGATATTGTTGGAATTCAAACATAACACTTTTAAAATTTTCACAAAGGTATATTTTTTTTGATTACTCACCAAATTTTTCTAAGGCACATTCAACCCTCAAGTATATTTTTTTATACGACGAATTCGCAAAACTACCTATTAAAAGCATTCAATTCATTTGAGTGTTATTTTTAGGATATTTACTGTTTTTGAAGTCACCCGAAAACGATTATCTGCTCGCCTACCAATTATCCAAACTATTTTTTCACCAGAAACCAGTAGCCATTGATCTTCCTTTTCGAAAATGGAAAGTTTCTCGTCTTTAAAAAATTTACTAACCTTCTTTTTCTGATTCAATCCAATAGGATAAAATACATCACCACTTTGCCAAGGTCTGATTTTCAAGGGATATTCAAGCAAATCAGCATCTACGAAAATAGTTTGTGCTGTATTTGAAGTGTATGCTATTACATTTTCAAACACAAGCGACAAGGGTTTTTCTACAATCTTATCGGTTTTCTTTAAAAGGAAAGAAGAGCTCTGATTAACTACTCTGTGTTTTAAAATCCATATATTTCTATCTTTAAGAAGTCGATGTGTATCCGATATAAGTTGCTTACCACTAGTTGCCTTCATCATTTTTTTAAGTTCGGAAACATTCGAAAATCCATACGGATAGAAAATTTGATGCAGCAGAAAATCAAGATTTTTTAGCGAACTCATTTTTTCTAAATCAATATAAATCATTTCATCTTTGAAAGAAAAAATTTGTTCTTTTAGCGTAACTATTTGTTCTTCGATAAAAATAACCGATTGATTCATAAAATCTTGAGTATTTTTGAAATTTTCCAAAAACTGAGGATGTAGTTCTTTAAGCTTTGGAAGTACGTGATGACGAATTCTATTTCTTAAGTAATTATCGGTGGCATTACTACTATCCTCCCTCCATTTAAGTTGATGCTTATTAGCATATTGCAAAATTTCATCTCTGGAAAACACAAGCAATGGACGAATAATATTTCCGTTTTTTTCAGGAATCCCTAACAATCCCTTAATTCCTGTGCCTCTGGACAAATTAATCAAAAAAGTTTCCAAATCATCATCAGCGTGATGCGCCGTTACAATATATTGACAATCTTGGTCTTGTCTAAGTTGCTCAAACCAATCATATCTCAATTTTCGAGCGGCTAATTGTGTATTCAGTCCATTACTTTCAGCATACTTGTGCGTATCAAATGTTTTAACAAAACAGCGAATTCCTTTGCTTTGGGCTAAATTTTGCACAAATTTGGCATCGGCATCGCTCTCAGCACCTCGCAATTGAAAATTACAATGCGCCAAAACCACTTCAAAATCAAGTTTATGTAACAAATGAAAAAGAACAATACTATCCAATCCACCACTTATAGCCAGTAAAATGACATCGTCATCTTGCAAAAATTTTTGAATATGTTGCGAAAAACGTTTTTCCATTTTTTATCTAATTCTCAATCACTTTACGCATTGCATTGGCTTTTACCAAACATTCTTCGTATTCTTTTTGGGGAACAGATTGGGCAGTAATAGCACTCCCCACGGAAAAGGAAAGATACTTATTTTCAGAATTATACAAAATACTACGAATCACCACATTGAAATCAAAATCATTATTGGCAGTGAAATAACCTATGGCTCCGCTGTATGCACCACGCTTAGTAGCTTCAGAATTTTCAATGATTTGCATTGCCGAAATTTTGGGAGCTCCCGTCATACTTCCCATCGGAAAGGTAGAGCAAATTACATCAACAGAGTGTGTTCCTTCTTTTACTCTCGTTTCAATGGTAGAAATAAGTTGATGTACCTGCTTGAAAGTGTATGGTTTACATAATTCTGTAACTTTCACACTTGCTTTTTCGGCATAAAGTGATAAATCATTTCGGACCAAATCAACAATCATCACATTTTCAGAACGTTCCTTCGGATTTCGCTCTAAATCTGAGCAAAGTTTTCTATCTTCTTCCTGATTTTCAGAACGCCTTGCAGTTCCTTTAATAGGTTGAGAAATAACCACATTTCCTTTTCGTTGTAAATAACGTTCAGGAGATGCTGATAACACATATTTTCCATCGAATTTTAAAAAACTTGCAAAAGGCGGCTCCGAAATATTATTGAGCTTCTCATAAACAAAAAGTGGTTCAATATCAACATCTTCTATATAGAACTCCTGACAGAAATTAGCCTCATAAATATTACCCCGAGCTATATGTTTTTGCATTTTCTCAACCTGTTGTACATAATTTTCTTTTGAAATTCGTGCAGAAACCTGTTTTTTTTGTGAAAAAACCGTATCCTTATGGATTGATTCTTCAGAAAATGTACAAATTTGCTCAAAATCACTATCAATTTCTTCAGAAACATTTTCTAAATAACTGAAAACAAGGTAATCTCTCTGAAAAAAAACTATTTTTTGAGGTTGAAAAAAATATAATTCAGGAAATTTAAGTCCGTCAAAATTCTCAGATTGTAAATTTTCGACATCATTTTTTAAATCATAAGACAAATAGCCAAAAATATAGTCGTTTGTAGTATCGATAAAGGATTTCAAAGCCTCAAATGCTCCTTTGGATTCGTATTTTTCCAAAATTTTATGAGGAAAAAATGCTAAAACGGCTTCAAACTGCCGATACTTGTCTGGATATTGATTGGAATCCAACCAAATTACATTAGTTCGTAAAGAATTTGCCCAAAATAAAGCCTTCTTTTTTATATTTTTTAAAGAATCTATCTGAAATTTCTTTTCAACACGCATTTTTTGAAAGTTTGATTTTTAAAATCTGCTTTTTTCAATATTTTTCAGCATATATGTATTAACTGCTATATATTGACAATGAGATTCTTAAATTCATTACGCAAAAGTACATATTTTTTTTTGATTCTTTGCTTTTATATATTATCCGTGAACCTTTCAAGCCAAACTTTTTAATAAAAGTGAAGAAATTAACTTTTTCCGTTTCATTTTTTAATTTTATCCAATATACTACTTTCAAAAATGAAAAAAAAATGATACGTTTGTACTTTGGTAATTTTAAATCATATCCTTGAAAAGAAATAAATTAAAGATAATCAATGATCCTGTTTATGGATTTATACATATTCCTGGCGTACTCATTTTTGATTTAATAGAACACCCCTATTTCCAAAGGCTCAGACGAATAACACAAATGGGGCTATCGTATTTAGTGTATCCTGGAGCAAGACACACTCGTTTTCATCACGCATTGGGCTGTATGCATTTGATGCAAAAAGCTGTTCAAGTACTTCAATATAAAGGGATTGCTATTTCAGAAGAAGAGGAGGAAGCACTCTATGTAGCCATTTTACTGCACGATATCGGTCACGGACCTTTCTCTCACGCTATGGAACACAGCATCGTGGAAGGAATTTCACACGAAGAAATTTCACTACGCTTTATGCAAGAACTCAACAACGAATTTGGGGGAAAACTTGATTTAGCTATTCAGATTTTCACTGGAAATTATCCTCGTAATTTTTTACACGAACTTATTTCTAGTCAGTTGGATATGGATCGTTCCGATTACTTAAAGCGTGATAGCTTTTATACTGGAGTTGCTGAAGGAAACATCAACTCGGAGCGAATCATCGCGATGCTTAATGTCAAAAATGACCAACTTGTAGTGGAAGATAAAGCTATTTATTCTGTTGAAAAATTTCTAGTTGCTCGTCGATTGATGTATTGGCAAGTATATTTGCATAAAACTAGTGTTTGTGCGGAACAATTGCTCATAAAAGTACTCAAACGCGCTAAAGAGCTAGCACAAAAAGGCTATCGGCTTGAAATGTCAACCGCTTTACGCTTTTTTGTGGAACATCGAATCACTGAAAAACAATTCGATAAAGTCCTTTTGGATAAATACGCTTTGTTAGATGATAATGATATTATTTCTGCGATGAAGGAATGGCAATTCCATTCTGATTTTGTGCTTTCAAGTCTAAGTAAAATGCTGTTAAATAGAGATTTGCCTAGGGTTAAACTTCGTAAAACTTCTTTTGAAAAAGAAAAAATAGCTTCACGTTTGCAACAAGTACAACAATTGTATGGAATTTCAGAACAAGAGGCTCAGTATTTTGTTTTTTCAGGTGAGGTAAGCAACATTGCATATAACGAAAAGAGACAAAATATTTATATTCTAACCAAAACAGGTAAAATTTTAGATGTGGCCAAAGCTTCTGACCAACTTAATCTAGAAGCTCTCTCAGAACGCGTGGTAAAAAATTATCTTTGTTACCCCAAAGAGTTAGATTGATTTTCTATAGATAAACGCATTTTACTAAACAACATCTATTAAGGCAAAATAACGTATGGCTTGAGCCATATTTTAAATAAATTTTATATTTTTGTTGCGAAAAAAGTAATTTTGATGCAAAATTGTACTTAGAAACACCTTATTTATTAGTAAAATTACTTTGGTAAATAATCGAAAAATAGTAAGTTATAGTGAAATTTACAGCTTTACAAATATCAAACATTCTCAATGGTCAAATTGTAGGAGACCCTGATGTACAAGTACATAAGTTGTCTAAAATAGAAGAAGGCGAAGAAGGTAGCATCACGTTTTTGGCAAACCCAAAGTATAAAAACTTTATTTACACAACTAAAGCGTCTATAGCCATTGTAAATAAAAGTTTTGAGCCTGAGAATGAAGTACAAGTAACCTTGATTAAGGTAGAAGATGCCTATTCTGCATTTTCCAAATTACTTGAGTATTACAATCAAATAAAACTTAATAAATCAGGAATAGAGCAGCCTGTTTCTATCTCACAGACAGCTCAATTAGGTGAAAATGTGTATGTTGGGGCATTTACTTATATCGGGGATAATGTTGTTATAGGCGATAATGTTAAAATATATCCTAACACCTACATAGGCGATAATGTTACCATAGGTGATAATACCATTTTGTTCGCAGGATGTAAAATTTATTCTGAAACGGTCATTGGCAAACATTGTACACTTCACGCAGGGGTAATATTGGGAGCTGATGGATTTGGTTTTGCTCCAGTTCAGGAAGGATTTTACAATAAAGTCCCTCAGATTGGAAATGTTATCATAGAGGATTACGTGGATATTGGTGCGGGTAGTACCATTGATAGAGCCACATTAGGTTCTACTATTATTCGTAAAGGTGTGAAACTCGATAACCAAATTCAAATAGCACACAATGTAGAAATTGGTAAAAATACGGTAATTGCAGCTCAAACAGGAATTGCAGGTTCCACTAAAATTGGAGAAAATTGTATGATTGGTGGGCAAGTAGGCATCGTTGGACACTTAACCATAGGCAATCGAGTGAAAATTCAAGCACAATCTGGAGTTATCCGAAATGTAGAAGACGATGAAATGTTGCAAGGCGCTCCCGCCATTGGTTACAACGATTATAATAAATCATACGTGATTTTCAAAAAATTACCTTCTTTAATGAAGCGGTTTTTAGATATTGAAAAGAAATATTTAGAAAGTAAATAAAATCTTTATGGTAAAACAAAACACTTTAGCTAAGGAAATCAGTTTAGAAGGCGTGGGGCTTCATACAGGGCAGCACGTAAAGATGACTTTAAAACCTGCCCCCATTGGTAACGGGTATACTTTTGTCAGAGTTGACTTGGAAGGAGCACCAGTTATTGAAGCAGATGCTAACTATGTGGTAAACACCCAACGAGGCACAGTACTTGAAAAGAAAGGGGTCAAAATACAAACTTGTGAGCACGTATTGGCATCGCTGGTGGGAATGAATCTGGACAACGTTATCATTGAACTGAACGCTTCCGAGCCTCCAATTATGGACGGTTCAGCAAAGTACTTTGTAGAAGCCATCGCACAAGCCGGATTGCAAGAACAAGACGCACCACGTGAAGAATATATCGTCAAAGAGGTAATCTCATACGTCAATGAAGAAACAGGAAGCGAAATCACAATCATTCCAGCTGAAGAATACCAAGTAACCACTATGGTTGATTTCGGAACGAAAGTGTTGGGTACTCAAAACGCATACTTAAATAAATTATCCGAATTCAAAGACGAAATTGCCAACTCGCGTACCTTTAGCTTTTTACACGAACTCGAAATGCTTATTGACCACGGTTTAATTAAAGGTGGTGATTTGAACAATGCTATCGTTTATGTAGATAAAGAACTCTCGCAAGAGACTATGCAAAAGCTCAAAAAAGTATTCAATAAAGAAGAAATTTCAGTTAAGGCAAACGGAATTTTAGACAATTTGGAGCTACACTACCCTAACGAAGCTGCCCGTCATAAGCTTTTGGATGTAATTGGTGATTTGGCACTTGTGGGTACTCGCATCCGTGGGAAGGTCATTGCTACCAAGCCTGGGCATTTTACCAATACCCAGTTTGCTAAAAAACTTTCGAAAATCATTAAAAACGAACGCCGAAATAACGTTCCTCTCATCGATATCAATCAACAACCGTTGTACGATACCGTTGAAATTATGCGGTTGTTACCTCACCGTCCGCCGTTTTTGTTAGTAGATAAAATCTTCGAACTTTCCGACAAGCACGTAGTGGGATTGAAGAACGTTACGATGAATGAGCCATTCTTCGAAGGGCACTTCCCAGGAGCTCCGGTAATGCCCGGTGTTCTTCAAATTGAAGCAATGGCGCAAACTGGAGGTATCCTTATTTTGAGTACAGTTCCTGACCCCGAGAATTACTTGACCTATTTTATGAAAATAGATAACGTTAAGTTTAAAGTACAGGTAAAACCTGGTGATACTCTTATCTTCAAGTTGGAACTCATTACCCCTATCCGTCGTGGAATTTGCCATATGCAAGCGTATGCGTACGTTAACGGAAAGCTGGCAACCGAAGCCGAACTGATGGCACAAATTGTAAAAGTAAAATAAAAGAAGCAAATGAATCAGCCTTTAGCATACGTTCACCCTGGAGCGAAGATAGCAAAAAATGTAGTCATTGAGCCTTTTGCTGTAATTCATAATAATGTGGTTATCGGTGAAGGAAGTTGGATTGGCTCTAATGTTACCATTATGGAAGGGGCACGAATCGGAAAGAACTGCAGCATATACCCAGGAGCAGTCATTTCAGCTAACCCGCAAGACCTTAAATATCAAGGAGAGGAAACCACTACCCACATCGGCGACAATACCACGATAAGAGAGTGCGTTACCATAAACAAAGGAACGGCAGACAGAATGAAAACCGTCGTGGGGGCGAATTGCCTCATTATGGCATACTCACACATCGCACACGATTGCATCGTGGGGGATAATTGCATCTTTTCAAACGGCACTACACTAGCAGGGCACATCACTGTGGGTAATCACGTTATTATGGCGGGAATGACTGCCGTGCATCAGTTTTGTTCCATCGGGAATTATGCTTTTGTAACCGGAGGTTCGCTGGTGAGAAAAGACGTACCACCTTTTGTAAAAGCGGCGCGTGAACCGTTATCTTATGTAGGGATAAACTCCGTAGGGCTTCGCAGAAGAGGATTTTCTACCGATAAAATCCGTGAAATACAAGACATTTATCGTATCCTATACCAGAAAAACTACAACAACTCTCAAGCATTACGCATCATTGAAGCTGAAATGGAAGCCACCCCTGAGCGTGATGAAATTCTGCAATTTGTACGTGATTCACAACGCGGAATTATGAAAGGATACAGCGCTAATATCTAGTTTCTTTTAAGAAAAAACGTATTGATTACCAAACTTAATCCCAAATCAAAGGAAGTACTATGCCTTTGAGTTACTGATTGAGCTTAGCGCGTTGGTATTTTATAAAAGAAAAAAGACAAATAACCATTAGGCAAAGGCTTGGGGTTAATCATTGAAATCAAAATATAAAAGTAGTATAATAATTAAAAATTTATAAAATTGTAATTTAAAATGGCATCAACTTCAGACATTAGAAAAGGATTGTGTATTCGTTTCAACCACGATATTTATAAAATCATCGAATTCTTACACGTAAAACCTGGAAAAGGTCCTGCTTTTGTAAGAACCAAATTAAAAAGTGTTACCACTGGAAAGACCATTGACAATACCTTTTCAGCAGGACATAAAATTGATGACGTTCGCGTAGAGACGCGTTCTTTCCAATACTTATACGAAGAAGGCGAGCAATTTATCTTTATGGACAATGAAGATTTCAATCAAGTTGCTATCAGAAAGGATATGCTTGAAACTCCTGAACTTTTAAAAGAGGGAGAAACGGTAATGATTTTATTTAACGCAGAAGATGAATCGCCTCTTTCTGTTGAAATGCCTTCGCACGTTATCTTAGAAGTTACTCACGTAGAGCCCGGAGTAAAAGGGAATACAGCTACCAATGCCACCAAACCAGCTACAGTAGAAACAGGTGCTATGGTAAACGTTCCTTTATTTATCAACGAAGGCGATAAGATAAAAATAGAAACTGAGAAAGGTACCTACGTAGAGCGTATTAAGGAATAATAAGATTTGTATATATTTAAATGGTTCGATAACGTCTGTTGTTAGGTACTCTAATTAACAGACGTTTTTGTTTATCATAAATAAAAAACGGAAAAATAGTATAAGAATATTTTTTTTATATTGTTGTCAAGCTTAATAAAGTCGAAGCCTTATCAAAGAAAAAGTATCAAATATCAAGAACAAAGTAAGAAAAATCAAATAACAAGAAATATCATTTGAAATAAAACTAAAATTTCATTTTTTATACAATTACTAACTAGTAATAAAAATAAAATACCAGTATTTAAAAAATAAAAACATTTTAATCAACATCAAATTAAATTTATTGAAACATAAAGTCATTTTAATCAATCATTACTTAAAGTAATTACGAAAAATAAATTTTATAATCAACTTTCATCATAAGTGATTAAAAACTCAAAAAACTTTAATAAACCAATAAGTAGATTTATTAGAAAACAAAAATATATAATCACTCACAGTTTTGATTTATGATAAAACTTAATCTTTTTAATAAATTTAATCTATATGAAATTAAAAATTTATTTTTATAAATTAAAAATTATTATTTGATAAGTATTTTAAATTATATTTAATAATAAACACACAAAAATTAGCTTATTTTGTTTTTTTAATCATTTTTTTTATCATTATATTTGTAACTAGATATTTTAAAATACATTCCTTAACTAAAAAAATGATTACTTATGAAAGCAGGACTAGCAAAACTATCAACCAAAGAATTAGCAACACTTGCTGAACAAGCTATCAATGCTGCTAAACAATCCCATCTTGAAGAAGTCAAAGCACATCCTTTTCTGATACAATTAGAAGAGGTATATGCCGAATATGTATCAGTACTCTCAAAGAGCACCTATAGCGGAAAAGGAAAATCGGTAGCTCTTTCTGATAAGCAGCGTAACGTAGCTTTTAGAGCATTACGATTGGTTGTAGAAGCTTATACTTTGCTTGAAAACAATCCGAAAGCTAAAGATGCTCAAGAACTATTGAGTATTATAAAAAACTACGGGCTTAATCTGAATAAACTTAGTTATTCCGAGCAGACAGCTCAACTTAATAAACTCATCGAAAATTTTGAAAAATCTGAAAATATCAGTAAGCTCAACCAAATTTCAGCGACACTATTTTTCGATGCTTTAAAAGAAGCACAAAACAATTTTAAAACTCTTTTTGATGAACAAGTAATTGCTAATGCAAAACTTAGAAAGCAAAAAAATGCCTCTATTTTGCGGAAAGATTTAGAGAAAAATCTTAAACGTTTCTTGGATTACGTAACCCTTATGATGGACATTGCTCAATGGAAACCTTTTTACAATCAGCTTAATGAATATGTAAAAGCAGCCAAAAAGACAAACTCCTCAAAAAATGATACTACTGCTTCGGTAGCAGAACAATAAAATATTTATAAATCATATCAAACAGCAGAAAAGAATAAAACAACAAAAACATTTACTCATCTTTATAATCAATTGGAAATTAGAATATCATATAAATCGTAAAAAATTGTTTTTTAGTTTTATAGAACAAAAAAATAGATCATATCCTTAATTAAAAAAGAAATAAAGGGATTAAAAAAAAATAAAATCCTAATTAAATAATATTAAAAAATTTATTATAGTAAATATTTATGAGTTATCTGATAAAACCCAAAGCCTACAAACCTATTTTAGATTTGCAGCAAACAGAGTTGGGAATCCAAAAAATAAAGGATTTTTTTCAAGCGAATTTATCTGCCGAGTTAAGGCTAAGACGCGTAACTGCTCCGCTTTTTGTTTTGAAAGGTACAGGGCTTAACGACGATTTAAATGGTATAGAACGCGCCGTTAACTTCCCAATCAAAGATATGCAGGAAACTCGTGCCGAAGTAGTGCATTCTCTGGCAAAGTGGAAAAGAGTAACCTTAGCAGATTACCAAATTGAGCAAGGCTACGGTATTTATACGGATATGAACGCTATTCGCGCAGATGAAGAATTAGGCAACTTACACTCACTATATGTTGACCAATGGGACTGGGAGCTTGTCATCAATAAAGAACAAAGAAACGTATCCTTTCTCAAGGCTATCGTTCGTCGTATCTATGCAACCTTACTCCGCACAGAGTACTTAGTGTGCGAAAGCTTCTCACAAATAAAGCCCATACTTCCTGAAGAAATTCATTTCATTCACGCTGAAGAATTGTTACAGAAATATCCGAATTTATCTCCAAAGGAACGCGAAGCAGCCATTGCAAAAGAATATAAAGCAGTATTCATTATGGGAATAGGTGGAACACTCAGCCACGGTGAAAAGCACGACGGACGTGCCCCCGATTACGACGATTGGAGTACCCCTTCCGAAGAAAATTTTAAAGGACTCAACGGAGATATTATCCTTTGGAACCCTATACTAGAATTACCTTTTGAAATTTCTTCAATGGGTATTCGAGTAGATAAAGAAGCTTTGTTACATCAGTTAAAGTTAGAAGGCAAAGAGGATAGACTTAACCTCTATTTTCATAAAAGACTAATGGATGATTCTTTACCTCTGTCTATCGGTGGAGGAATAGGGCAATCGCGTCTTTGTATGTTTTTACTACACAAAGCACACATTGGTGAAATACAAGCTAGTATCTGGCCAGAGCAAATGTATCAGCAGTGTGAAGCTTTAAATATTCCGTTAATTAAATAAATGTATTGAAATGAAATTTCCGCAAACATATACTTTACAACAAATTGCAACGATTATTGATGCTGATTTTGTAGGTAGTCCTGAATTTCCTGTTTTAGGAATGAACGAAATTCACGTAGTAGAAGAAGGTGATATTGTCTTTGTTGACCACCCTAAATATTATGATAAAGCGCTACAATCAAAAGCTACAATTGTTTTAATCAATAAACGAGTGGTATGTCCGCAAGGAAAAGCTTTACTAATTTCTGATGACCCTTTCCGTGATTTTAATAAACTAACAGAATTCTTTAAACCCTTTGCTAAAAGTGAAAACTTAATTTCTAAAACTGCAAGAATAGGGAGCAATACAGTTATTCAGCCTGGGGCATTTATAGGCAACCACGTTATTATAGGAAAAAATTGTTTCATTCACGCCAATGTCAGCATCTATGATGATTGTATCATTGGTGATAATGTAACCATTCACGCCGGTACGGTATTAGGCGCTGACGCTTTCTATTATAAGAAGCGTCCCGAAGGTTTCGATAAATTAAAATCTGGAGGACGTGTAGTTATTGAAGATGACGTTGATTTAGGAGCTTTATGTACCATAGATCGTGGCGTTACCGGAGATACAACTATTAAAAAAGGAACAAAGATTGACAATCAAGTACACATCGGTCACGATACTGTTATAGGTGAACGTTGTTTAATTGCTTCCCAAACAGGAATTGCAGGTTGTGTGGTTATTGAAAACGAAGTTACTATTTGGGGACAAGTAGGTGTAGCAAGTAGCATCACCATAGGAAGTAAATCAATCATACTTGCACAATCAGGCATTTCTAAATCATTAGAAGGTGGGCAGACTTACTTCGGTTACCCCGCCGAAGAGGCTCGTAAAAAATATAAAGAACTCAGCACTTTACGTATGATGGTTTCGCAATATGGTAAAAAATAAAACCTCAAAATGGTGAATTAACATCCTTTTTGCTGAATTCAATAAAATATCATACCTTTGAAAACTAATTTGAAAAAATAGCAAACAAAACCAATGAGCATCGATATCATAAATGATGAAAAAAGCGTTTTACCGCCTAAAGGTAAACCCAAATGGATTCGTGTGAAATTACCCACAGGTAAAAAATACACCGAACTGCGTGGTTTAGTGGATAAGTATAAACTCAATACAATATGTACTTCGGGCAGTTGCCCTAATATGGGCGAGTGTTGGGGTGAGGGTACGGCAACATTTATGATTTTAGGAAACATTTGTACACGCTCTTGTGGTTTTTGTGGCGTAAAAACGGGGCGCCCAGAGGCATTAGACTGGGAAGAACCTGAAAAAGTGGCTCGTTCCATTAAATTGATGAACATCAAACACGCAGTGATTACCTCCGTAGATAGAGATGATTTGAAAGATATGGGGAGCATCATTTGGGCAGAGACGGTAAAAGCCGTACGCAGAATGTCACCCGAGACTACTATGGAGACGCTAATCCCAGATTTTCAAGGGATTGAAAAACATTTGGACCGTATCTTGGCTGTGGCTCCCGAGGTTATTTCACACAATATGGAAACGGTTCGCCGACTCACTCGTGAGGTTCGTATTCAAGCCAAATACGACCGTAGCCTTGCTGTGCTCAAATACTTAAAGGAAAATGGAGCGAATCGTACAAAATCAGGCATTATGCTCGGCTTAGGGGAAACAGAACAAGAGGTTATTGAAACACTCCACGACTTGAAAGCTGCAAAAGTAGATGTAGTAACCATAGGGCAATATTTGCAACCTTCAAAAAAACATCTTCCTGTTAAACAATTTATCACTCCTGATATTTTCAAAAAGTACGAAACTATTGGTTTAGAACTAGGTTTCAGACACGTAGAAAGTGGTGCATTAGTTCGCTCTTCTTACAAAGCTCAAAAACATATAGAGTAATGTTTTAAAAGTTAAACAAAATAAATAAAAGCAGTAACTGAAGTGAGTTACTGCTTTTTTATTTTGTAAAATTATTTTGTAATCCGAACACTTTCAGGAACCAAAACAGTATAGTCGCCTCCGTTTCTGAGTACATCGCGCACAATGGAAGAGGATATGAATGAGGTACTTGCCGCTGTAAGTAAAAATACGGTTTCTATTTTTGAAAGTGTACGATTGGTGTGAGCTATAGCTTTCTCAAATTCAAAATCAGCAGGATTTCGAAGCCCTCTCAAGATAAATTGAGCGCGAATTTCTTTACAATAATCGACTGTAAGCCCTTGATAAGTAGCAACCTTTACTTTAGATTCAACAGCAAATGCTTGTTCAATGAACGCCTTACGTTGTTCGATAGAAAACATATAATTTTTATCGTTATTCACCCCTATAGCAACTACAATTTCATCAAATAAATCCAATGCTCGATGAATAATGTCGTAATGACCTAATGTAATAGGGTCAAATGACCCTGGAAATAAAGCTCTTTTCATTTTTATCTATTTTCGTTGAAAAGCAAGTTCAATTTCGGAATCCAATAAATCCGAAAATTTCAACCCTTTATGAGCCACTTGCTGTGGAAATATACTTTGAGGAGAAAGCCCTGGATTAGTATTGATTTCTATAAAATAAGGAATATCTCCCACTATAATGTAATCAATGCGTGAAAAACCACTCATATTTAAAGATTCATAAATTTTTACAGTAACCTCATCTATTTTCTCACGAAGTGTATCGCAAAGGGGGGCAGGAGTGATTTCTTGAGATTTTCCTTCGTATTTGGCTTCGTAATCAAAAAAATCGTTCTCGGAAATAATTTCAGTATGTCCCATAACCGTTGTTTTTCCGTTTAAGCGAAGTACTCCTACAGAAATTTCTCTACCATCAAGAAATGACTCTATTAGAATTTCATCATCTATCTCAAAAGCATTTTTCAAAGCTTGACTAAATTCCTCTGTACTTTTAACCTTGGAAACTCCAAGACTACTTCCAGAACGATTTGCTTTAACGAATAAAGGCAGTCCTAATTTTTTTATAATTTCATCTTTATCTAAAATATCTTTCTTTGAGGCATATATTGACTCTGCTTTGGCAATACCGAATTTGGCAAGTACGGAAAGTGTATCACGTTTGTTAAAGGTCAGTGCCGATTGATAAAAATCACAACCCGTATAAGGAATGTGCAACAATTTCCAATAGGCTTGCAGTTGTCCGTCTTCTCCAGGGGTGCCGTGTATGGTATTTACAATGACGTCAAAGGTTATTTTATTTCCATCTTTTTGAGCAGAGAAATCGCCTTTATCTATCAAAAATCGTTTTCCGTTTTCAATGAAAAACCAACCTTCTGATAGAATATGAATTTCATAGATTTCATACTTATTCTCATCTAAACTATTCAAAATAAGCTGACCACTTCGTAAGGACACCTCGCATTCCCCAGAATATCCGCCCATAACAACAGCTACTTTCTTTTTCATTTCTAATTTTCATGATTTTGAAATGCAAATATCTTTAATTTATTTACAATTTTCAATGATAAGTCTTTTAAGTTTTAGATTACGCTTCAATTTTTTATTTTCACCCATTTTTTGTAAATAACAAATAGATTTAAATGGTAATACTTTTTCAAGTTATTATATCAGAAGAATTTAGTTATATTTGCCTAACATATTTAACAAAAAATGGTAAGAAAAACGCTTAAATTATTTTTCAGGATTGTATTACTTGTTGTTGGTTTTGTATTGCTTTATGTTCTCTTAGGTCTTTTATTACCTTTGATAAGCATAAAAGCAGAGGCAAGTTCCGACCCAAAAAGTCTAACTATATATATGATTACCAATGGTGTACATACTGATTTAGTACTTCCTATTGAAAACGAATTTTTTAATTGGAAAAGTAAAATCCCCTTGGAAAATACCCAATCAAAATCAACAGCATATCAATGGATTGCATTTGGTTGGGGCGATAAAGGTTTTTATTTAAATACCCCTACTTGGGCAGATTTAAAATTCTCAACTGCCATAAAAGCTACTTTTTGGATGAGCGAATCAGCAATGCATTGTACTTTTTATGAAAAAATGTATGAAAATCAAAATTGCATCAAAATAGAAATTACCGAAAATCAATATAAAAATTTAATTCAATACATTGATAATAAATTCGATAAAGACAAAAATGGAAACTATATTTTCATCGACACCGATGCCGTTTATGGTAACAATGACGCTTTCTATGAAGCAAAAGGCACTTATAGCTTTATGTATACTTGCAATACTTGGGCTAACTACGGACTAAAAGCGGCAGGACAAAAATACGCACTTTGGTCTGCTACCGATTTCGGTATTTTCAGACATTATCGGAAATAATTGATGTAATTTTTATTGGCGTACATCAAGTACATCACGAAGTTTGTTACCCAGAAGCATAAATGCCATAACCAGACTCATAATAGCTAAACCTGGAATTATTGCCAAAAATGGTTTTCCTAAAATGATATAATTATAATGGTCTTTTATCATACTGCCCCAGCTTGGGTTGGGCGGTTGTGAACCAATCCCCAAGAAACTCAATCCGCTCTCAATGAGTATTGCAGAAGCAAAATTCGCCGCAGAAATCACAATGAGTGGTGCATAAATATTAGGTAAAATATGTTTTATTAATATGCGTATATCAGAAAAACCTAACACTTTAGCAGCCTCAACAAACTGAGCCTTTTTCAAAGTAAATATTTGCCCACGAACCACGCGAGCTACTTCGACCCACATAGTAAGCCCCACAGCTACAAACACTTGCCAATATCCTTTTCCTAAAGCTAAGGTAAAGGCAATGACCAATAGTAAAGTAGGTATTGCCCAAACCACATTGATAAGCCACATTATTAAAGCATCGACTCTTCCTCCGTAATATCCAGCTAAACTTCCCAATAAGATACCTACAATGAGTGAGATAGTAACTGCAACAAAACCAATAGTAAACGAAATACGTGTACCGATAAGCATTCGGCTGAGCATATCTCGTCCGTATTTATCAGTACCTAACCAAAACGTTTTGGTTTTTATATTTTTATGAATAATTTCTGATTTTGAGGGTTCTGTAAAGATTTGCCAAGGCACAAAAAAAGTATTACCTGAACTGCCATCAGGTAAAAATAGTGTATAATAAATTCCCTTATCGTCAGTCTTATAATTGGTTATAGGAATCTCATCATAAGCCGTATTTTTTCCGAAAAAAAAAGTTTCGAAAAAGGAACTTTCTTCCGCTTGCTTATTGGGTAGATGTAGTATTTGCACTGAAAAGCCAGGAGGTTTAGAATGAATCGGCAAGTGCATCTGGTTGGCCTGTTTGCTATTGTCAGGAGCAATAGCGTAGGCAAACAAAGCTACAAAAGCGCAAACACCTATAAAAACAAGACAAACAATACTCCAAAAATCGGTAACTAACTTTCGGAATATTGTTTGTTTTGACATAGAATGTATCAATTATTTAAGTGTTTTAACAAATGATTATTTTCAGTTTTGCTTCAAATCGTGAAGAACATCTATCGCTTCTTTTATATAGATATCTTTCAACAAACCCTCGTGCCAACGATCACGGCGTAGCTTTAAATCTTCATTTTTCTGTATTTCAATTTCTTGTGAAGGAACAGACTTAAAGGTAAGCCCATTTTTATAATCAGAAAGAGCCTTAAAGCGCTTGGATTGCTCCTCATTATTTTCTATGGTTTTCTTGTAAATATCATAATTTAGCGAAAACATATTTTGATCTTGTTGTTGCTTTACCCAACGAGCATTCTCGTCAATCAGTTTAAGATAATCATTTCCTGCCATACGCTTTTTACTATTTTCAATGGCTGTATTTAAAGATTGTCTCTCCCACAATTGGTAATTGGCGGGTTCGATTTTATCCCAATGCATCGCATTATCTAAGTCACGTTCTCCTATATCAATATATGTGTATTTATCAGGTAGAGAAACATCACTTTTTACACCTTCAAGTTGGGTAGAACCTCCACTGATGCGATAAAACTTTTGAGTGGTAATTTTCAAAGCCCCCAAATCTCCCATATCACTATTTCTCATAAAGCGATTCAAATCTACTACGCTTTGCACCGTTCCTTTTCCGTAGGTTTGTTTTCCGCCGATAACCACAGCGCGTTTGTAGTCTTGCATAGCAGCAGCTAAAATTTCAGAAGCAGATGCTGAAAGTTCATTAACCAAAATTACCAAAGGTCCGTCCCATTGTATTTGTGGGTCAGAATCAGAAAGCACTTCCTTATTTCTTCCTGTTGATTTAACTTGCACGATAGGGCCTTTTTCGATAAACATTCCACCAATATCTACCACTGTTTTTAGTGACCCTCCTCCATTATTTCTCAAATCGAGGACTAATCCTTCAATTCCTTGTTTTTTGAGTTTTTCAATCTCTAAAGCCATATCCGAAGCGGCATTTCTCTCCTTATAATCTTGAAAATCAACATAGAATTTAGGCAAATCAATAATTCCGTAGGTTCTTCCTTGGTCTTGAACAATTGCCGATTTTGCAAAGGTTTCTTCAATTTCTACTACATCACGAATAATAGAAACTACCTCAATAGTACCATCTACTCGTTTAACGGTTAATCGTACTTCAGTACCTTTAGGTCCTTTTATTAAGTTTACTGCATTGTCCAAACGCATACCTACCACATCTACAGGCTCTTCATCTCCTTGAGCTACTTTAAGTATTTGGTCGCCTACTTCTAACAATTTACCCTTCCAAACGGGTCCACCTAAGATGATACTAGTAATTCGGATACCATCTGTTTTTTTCTGTAATTGAGCCCCAATCCCTTCAAATTTGCCAGAAATATCCCTATCAAAGCGGTCTTTTGCCTCTGGTGCCAAGTAGTTGGTATGAGGATCAAACGATTCGGTTATAGCATTGACAAAAAAACCAAACCAATCCTCACGCGTAAGGTCTTGATAAAAACCAAAAAGCTCAACAAGATTTTTTTGGGAAGATTCTTGAGCTTCTTGTTGCAATTCGGTAGCTGTTTTTAATTTGTATTGTGCGTTTTTTTCCTTTTTATCAGTTTCCTCTTTCTCTTTTACCAAATAAGTAGAAAGGGTTGAAAACACAATAATTTTATTCCAACGTTCACGTAATTCAGCCTTATTTTTTGCGTAAGGCAAATTTTCATAATCCACGTTAATGGTTTCTTTAGAAAAAAGATTTACTCGTTTTTTTAGAATTTCTTCGGAAAGCACTTTGGCTTCGTTCATTCGCTGCGTAAGCCGATTATGAGTAATATTAAAAAATGTGATATCTCCTTTTTTCAAGTCATCGTCCAAACGAGTTTCATATTTCTCAAATTCCTTGATATCAGATTGTAGAAAATAACGTTTCTGTCCGTCCAAAATTTCGATGTAATTCTTATACACTTTTTTGGAAAATTCATCGTCAATATGACCAGGATTATAGTGCCCGTTATATATCACATATTGAATAATTTCCAGTAAAAGTTTATCCTTATCAGGATTTTCGAATTTCTTGCTCACAAAACTACAAGAAGCAAAAGAAATAAACAATAAAGTTAAAAATATTGATATGCTTTTCATTTTTATACAGATATAAATTCAAAAATTATACAAACATACTTGATAACTAAAGCTACATTTCGATACCTTCCCCTCAAAATGGTAAGCTAGTTCGTTAAAAGAATAGCAAACTTACATAAAAAAATCAATTATACGTCATTTATATTGGTATATCTACTAAAAAAATGTATCTTTTTGTAAAGAATAATTACAATGTTCTGAGAAATTCTAATATTGCTCGAGCTTCTTCTTGGGTTAAATGTTGATTTGACATCGTTACACCGTTATAGTCTCTAAGCAATTCTTGTGCGATAGCATCTTTTTGTAGCATTTCTTCTGGATTTAAAATCATATTCATAATCCATTCGGGTGAACGTTTTTCAGTAATTTGAGCCATTTTAGGTCCAACAAAATCTTTATCGGTATGATGGCAAGTCGTACATTTGGATTTGAATATTGCCTCGCCTTGCTTTACTAAAGTTTTGTCAATACGTTCTGCAATAATTACTTCTTTAATCGGTCCGATACCTTTGTTATCAAGGTTAGGCGATTTTTGAGTGTTTTTACACCCTGAAATCAACAAAATCCCTATCACAAATAAAATAACAGTCTTCATTTTTTAACTCTTTGGGGTTATGTTATAATTTTTAGTATCATATTGAATGAAGCTGAAGCCCTGCATCATACTTTTCAATGACATTTAGTTTTTAACACATAAAGAATTCCTTGTACAAAAGTACACTTTCAATTTAAAAAAGACAACACAATATACATATCAAAAAGTAAGCCGAAAGCAAAAACTTTCGGCTCATCACAATAAAAATATTAACTTTTTTCTATCTATTTTGCATACTGATAATCCTTGGTTTCGTTTGCCTTAGCTTCTTGAACGTTTACCACCGCTCCTGCTGCATTGGTAACAAAAACAACTACTTTTACTTTATCTAAATCAGTATGTTGAAGCAATTTATAGCTAACCTGCTGATTTTCCTTAGTTACTTCTTGACCTTTCTTTAATGTACCTAACGCATTTCCTGTTACTTCTCCATAGATATCTCTCAATACTTCATCGTGTTTGAAATTAGGGTCATACTTTTCTATAACATCTGATTGCCCATAAATAAGATGATCTTGCGTAACAAAAATATGATATTTTAGTCCTTCAAGGTTTTCAGTAGTTTTAAAACTTACTGAAACATTTCCACCAGTAGCATTTAACTGAGAAGAAATTTTTATTCCAAGAGGAGATGTTGCTGTTTTTTCCAAACGTTCAAAAATATGTACCCAAGTATAGCCTCTGGGAAGCTGTTGATCTCGGTTCATTACAAGAAAAGGAAATCCTTTAAAGTCAAGATTAGGTAATATTTTAAAAAGACTTAACAATGGGTAGCTTTTTTGAATTTCCATAGGCTCATTACGCCGTCCTCCACGATTATGAATAGCAACTACAACAAATCTCTCTTTGAGAGGTGTTTGTGCATTTTTAGCTGTCTGAATAGATCGTGTTGCAATAGGACAATATCCACACCACGTCCCTGTAACGTCTTCTACCAAAACTTTACTTACAAAAGCAACATTGTTATCGGCTTGGTTATTATCCGTTGAGTTGTTATTACCACTTTGGTTGTTATTTTGGTCAGAATTATCACTATCTCCTCCCTGATTACTTCCGTTGGAATTATCGTTACTACCACCATTATTCTCTTCATTTGAATTTTCTGAAGATGAAGAATTTCCCTCTTCTTTTTCAGGGGTTTCTTCTTTAATTTCAGTGTTTTTTTCCTCCTTTAACGGACTATCTTCCTTCTGACACGAAATCACAAAGAAAGAAAATAACATTAGGGCAACTAATCCCCATAAAAAACTCTTTTTCATTGTATCGTAATATTTATTTAATTGCGTTGCAAAGGTAGCTAAAAAATTACGAAAAATGCAACCTTTTTCAATTTTTACTTTTATCTTTGCACAACTTTTTCAAAATAACGAACCTTTTTTACAATAATTATAAATAATGAAATTTTTAACTACACTCACAGTCGTGCTTTTTAGCACTTTTTGTTTCGCACAAGCGTCATTACCCAATGTGCAACTGAAAGATTTACAAGGCAAAGCAGTAAACCTTTCTGATTACAATTCTAAAGAAAATCCTATCATTGTTAGCTTTTGGGCTACGTGGTGTGCTCCGTGTATCAAAGAACTAAAAACATTTAATAAACACTACAAACAATGGCAGGATGAGTTCGGCACGGAACTAATCGCCGTTTCCACAGACGATGCCAAAACCAAAAACCGAGTAAAATCGCAAGTAAAAGGAGCAGGTTGGCAATACACCGTTCTTATGGACGATAACCACGAACTAAAAAGAGCCTTGAATGTTGCCAACATTCCTTACACACTTATCTTACACAAAGGCAAAGTAGTATATGTACACTCGGGTTATACGCCTGGTATTGAGACTGAAATCTACAAGAAATTACAATCTTTATCCAAATAACTATGCGTAAATTTTTACTAACTTCAGGAGTTTGTTTGATTTCGGCAGTAGGTTTTTCGCAACTTCGTGTCGGTTTTGAATCGAACTCACAATATTACATTGATGACAACAAAATAAAATTAGATACTGAGGAAGCCAAACATCGATTCCGTTCTAATAATTATCTGAAAATTGACTATCGCGTCAAAAATTTTGAGTTTGGAATACAGGGCGAGTCGTACGCACCAAAAGCATTATTGCAATACAATCCGCAACTAAAAGATTATCATATCGGTACAGCTTTCGCCCGTTATAACAATACGCAAAAAGGTATCGACATTACAGTTGGGCATTTTTATGAGCAATTTGGCAGTGGTTTGGCTCTTCGTTTGTGGGAAGACCGTGCTTTGGGCATCAATAACGCTCTTTTCGGCGGACGAATCAAATGGAATTTACAGGACATTTTTCAGTTGAAAGTTCTCGGGGGAAGACAGCGTATTGGTATGGGATTTGACTTTTCCAAAGGATTTGTTTTAGGAAGCGATGCCGAATTAGACATTAGTCAACTACTTAAAAAAGAAGATTATACACTAAAAGTTGGAGGTTCATTCACAATGCGAAATGAGGATATTACCAAAGAACAACCTCAATCCGAAAAAAACACTTCTGTTTTTGGTTTTCGAACCGATTACAGCGGAGAAAAATTCAATTTCAGTGGAGAATATTTGTACAAAACCAAAGACATTCATTTTGAGCAAAATCAATTCTTCTCTAAAGTCAATCGACCAGGTAATGCCTTGTTAATCAATATGGGATATAACAATAATGATAACATAGCTTTTAATATAAACCTTCGTCGTTTGGAGAATTTCAGATTTTTCTCACAACGAAATATCGCTGATAACATCTACAATTATGGTGTAATCAACTACATACCAGCCCTGACTAAGCAGTACGAACATAGTTTACAAAACATATATGTGTATCAGGCTCAACCACAGATAGTTTACGATGGTTTTCCTAAAAAACAAGGAGAAATTGGAGGACAATTCGACCTATTTTATGAAGCCGAAGCAGGGTCTTTCTTAGGTGGAGCAACGGGAGCAAGTTTTGCTATAAATGGTTCGTATTGGGCGGGAATTAAAAACGACATAAAAACAACTACTCGTAAGGACAAATATGGTGTCGAAATAGAAGAAATAGAACTTAATACTCCGCTTATTGGTATGGGAGAGAAATACTATCACGACATTGCCATAGAATATCGAAAATCATTTACAGATAACTTTACGACTGTTTTTTCGTATTTGAATCAATATTATAATAGTTTACCTATTGTTCAAAAGTCATACATCGTAAAAGCACATACCATTTCTGCGGAAGGAATGTATTTTTTATCTGACACACAATCCGTTCGGTTAGAAATGCAACATCAATGGGCTAATGAAGATTTGAAAAATTGGATAGGCAACACATTAGAATATATCCCTAATGTACGATGGTCGTTTTTCGTGAGTGATTTGTACAATTATGGTAACGACGAAAAGGACAAGAGAATCCATTATTACAATGTTGGTACTTCGTTCTCTTACAAAACCACTCGTGTAGCTTTAAGCTACGGAAGACAACGTGGTGGCATTTTGTGCGTGGGCGGAATTTGTCGTATCGTACCAGAAGCAGCTGGGCTGACACTTAATATTACGAGCAGTTTTTAATATTTTTGCTTAGATATTAACAAAAATGAGGGATTTTTCAGTTGAAAAATCCCTCACTTTTATTCAAATAGAAATTGTTAAAAACGTAATCTTGCTTTTATCAGTTCAGTATTGCCATTATCATCATCAGTAATAAAAATAACGGAATCATCGCATCGCATCGCAGAGGTAGCAGGAAGAGTAACCGACTCTACTTTCAATGTTTTTTGGTTTGAATTGGGAATGATGCTATAACGCTCAACTTTTACAGCGGAAAAATCAGCAATATTTAAAACACCCACCAAACTACCTATAATTTCACCATCATTATAAGCATCATCGGTCTCCTCTACCGAAGCGGTAAAAATCAGCTGAGAATCATTCCATTTTGCAGCTCCAGAAAAACCAGCTTCGTAGCCCTCAATTATGGGCAAGGTTACCTTTACTGCCTCCAAAGTTGGGAAAACTCCTCCTGAAAGAAATTTTAAAAACTGCTGGTAATTAAAGCGAATAATCACATTATTAGCCCGATTAAAAAGATACAACTGCCCGTTGAGATAAGCCGTAGCTTCAATATTCAATTCGGAATGGGTCAATAATGGAAGTTTCTTGATTTCTTCATAAAAGGAAGTTAAGTTGAACGAGGTAATTTTAGGGGACGCTCCTAAGTGAATTTGAACAAAAATATCGCGTTGTGGAGACTTTGAACCTGAACCAAAAGTAACCAACTCACTGGACGAAATCGCCTCCAAGGTTTCAAAATCAGTCTTTCGTTTCTTTTTGATGCGATTTCCTTTGAAATCATCAGCTTTGACTTCTAAAAGAGATATTTGTTCGATAATTTTAAAATTTTCATCTATCACGTATAAAAACGGACTATCATCGCCTATTGCATAATATTTGCCACCAACATAAGCTATCCCCGAACCACTGGGAAAACCACTTATATTTTTTGTTTTCAATATACTAAGTTTCATATTCTGCTGACTATATACGTACGAAGAAAAAGCCCCCACACAACTGCAAAGCAAAAATAACAAAAAACGTTTCATAAATAATAGTTTCTTTAACTGATTTATTTTTAATAATATAGTTTCATTAAATACAAAACTATTTGGTAAATCGGTAGGAAGCACCAATTACTGCGTAAAAATTTGACTCTGAACTAAAAATATCACGACCTAAGGAAGCATCTATCTGAAAATTAGAACGAATTACATATAATAATCCGACATCTATACCGTGTTCAGGACGATTTTCGGGGGCATAGGTACCAAAATATTCAGCATAAATTGCCAGTTGAGGCAACAGGGGCGTTCCTAATTGTAAAGTACTGATTACATTTTTGAACTTGTTAGCACTTCCTATATTGTAAACCAAATACAATCGTTGGGTAAGGTCACGCTCAAAAGCCAAAACAGCATCAACATCTACTCCTTGAGAAAAATGGGGGTCATACGCCAAATAACCGACCAAAGTTATGGCAGGTATCCAACCCTTTACTTCTGTTAATTTCTGCTTAGCACTGAAAACAAAATCATCAAAACGACTTTTGCCTGAATGATTTCCAAAATTAGTTTCAATACGAATTTCAGTTCCATCAATAACGCCGTAACGCAGCATTAAATTATCAGTAACCGATTTTTCACGAAAAGTCAAACCATTTTCAAGCTGAAAAACATTGGGCGTTAAGGTATATACTCCTTCACTTTGGTCTGGACGATCGGTACTAATATCTTCAATGCTTTGCGCTAATGTTTTTGAACAAAGCAACAATATAATTACTCGTATTATTTTCATATCATTTTTTTTGCAAATATATGATTATGTATCAGATACACAAACATAAAAATGAAAGTGCTGTTTATTGAGAAAAATCATACATTTGTGCTGGTTAAATTAAACATTTTTGCTATGATAAGTCCTCAAGAAAATGTATATTTTGATAATGCTGCTAGCACTCCTCTACTGCCTCAAGTGGTGGAGCAAATGGCGGAAGTATTACACAAATACTACGGAAACCCTTCATCTACTCATAGCTACGGAAGAAGTGCAAAAACATTGATTGAAAAAGCTCGTAGAACCATAGCGAAAATCATCAATGCACAACCCTCTGAAATTATTTTTACTTCAGGAGGAACAGAGGCAAACAATATGATTTTAAGAGGATGTGCGCGCGATTTAAAAATTCAAACCATTATTTCAGCACAAACCGAACATCACGCTGTTTTACATACACTTGATAGCTTATCGCAGGAATACGGCATCACTATTCGGTATGTGAATTTGACTCCTGAAGGAGATGCCGATTTGCAACATCTGCAATCTTTATTAGAAACACATCAAAAAGAAAAAGTATTGGTGAGCCTAATGCACGTAAATAATGAAATCGGTAATATTCTTGATTTACAGCAAGTGTGTAAAATTTGCCACAATTATGGAGCTCTTTTTCACTCCGATACGGTACAATCGGTAGGGCATTTCCCTTTAGATATGCAACAAATTTCAGCCGATTTTATAACAGCTTCGGCACATAAATTCCACGGACCCAAAGGTGTAGGTTTTGCTTTTATAAGAAAAAATATACCTTTGAAAGGGTTTATCCTTGGCGGAGAACAAGAACGAGGCATACGTGCCGGTACAGAGGCTTTACACAATATTATAGGTCTAGAAACCGCTTTTACATTAGCTTACAACGAATTAGATGTTCGAAATGAACAAATCTTAACCATAAAGAAATATTTTATTAAACGTCTAAGTGAGCAATTTTCAGCAATAACTTTCAATGGGCAATCTGGTGACTTACAAAAAAGTTCACCTACTATTTTAAACGTACGGTTACCATTTTCTGCCAATACATTACTATTTCATTTGGATATTCAGGGTATTGCTTGTTCTAAAGGAAGTGCCTGTCAGAGCGGAAGTGTACAAGATTCACACGTTTTGACTGCTTTTCTTCCTACCGAAGCCCTACGCAAAGCCTCACTACGTTTTTCCTTCTCACATCTAAATACATTACAACAAGTAGATTATGTGATTGAAAAGCTCGTTGAAATAATACATCAAGAAAAAAATAATTTTTTATTGCCCAATTAAGTTTGAATACTGATTTAAAATTTGTAACTTTGATACGTTTTTTAGTCTGTAATAAATTATTTAATAATATAAAGAAAATAGTATGAAAGTAACAGTTGTAGGTGCAGGAGCTGTAGGAGCAAGTTGTGCCGAGTACATTGCAATCAAGAATTTTGCATCAGAAGTAGTTTTAGTAGACATCAAAGAAGGATTTGCCGAAGGAAAGGCTATGGATTTGATGCAAACGGCTCCCTTAAACGGATTTGATACCAAAATAGTAGGAGCAACTAACGACTATTCAAAAACAGCAGGGAGTGATGTGGCTGTAATCACTTCAGGAATTCCTCGCAAACCAGGAATGACTCGTGAGGAGCTTATCGGAACCAACGCAAACATCGTAAAATCAGTAGTAGAACAATTGGTAAAACACTCACCAAACGTGATTGTTATTGTGGTTAGTAACCCTATGGATACGATGACTTACTTGGTATACAAAGCTACAAATCTGCCTAAAAATCGTATTATAGGTATGGGAGGAGCTTTGGATAGCGCCCGATTCAAATACCGTTTAGCAGAGGCTCTAGATTGCCCACTTTCAGATGTTGACGGAATGGTAATCGCTGCACATAGTGATACAGGAATGTTGCCACTAACTCGTTTGGCTACACGAAATGGTGTGCCTGTTTCGGAATTCTTATCAGAAGACCAATTACAAAATGTTTCTCAAGAAACCAAAGTGGGTGGAGCAACCCTAACCAAATTATTAGGAACTTCGGCTTGGTATGCTCCTGGAGCGGCTGTATCTGCTCTTGTACAAGCTATCGCTTGTGATCAGAAAAAAATGTTCCCTTGCTCGGTAGTTTTGGAAGGAGAATATGGTCAGAAAGATATTTGCTTAGGCGTACCTGTTCTTGTGGGTAAAAATGGAGTTGAAAAAATCGTTGAAATTAAACTAAACGACGCCGAAAAAGCAAAATTCCAAGAAAGTGCTGCAGCGGTTAGAGAGGTTAATAAAGATTTAGCTTCTGTACTATAATTCTAAAAAAAATTAAATCATAAAGAAACTGAAAGGTTGTCATATTAGGCAGCCTTTCGTTTTTTAAGGAAAGATTATTTTATTATAAATACAATGAAATACATCAGTTTGTTTTTTATAAGTGTTTTTGTGGGTATAACCACTTCTTGCAAACAAGAAATAACAAAACAGGAATTATCAGCATTAAACGGATATTGGGAGATTGAAAAAGTAACTACTGCTGAAGGTCAAGTCAAAGAATATAAGATAAATACAACAGTGGACTATATCCAGCTTGAAGAAAATGAAAAAGGATTTCGCAAAAAAGTTTATCCCAATTTAAACGGACGTTACCAAACCTCTGATAATGCCGAATTCTTCACCCTAAAAAAGAATACTGATACACAATGGGAAATCATTTATCAAACCAACGAAAATACGTGGACAGAAATTTTAACCTCAATAAGTGCTAATCATTTCCAAGTATTGAATCAAGCAGGGGTTACTTATCACTACAAACGTTGGCAATCCTTTGATTTACAACAATAGAACTATGGACGGAAATAGCAAATCCTTAGCCGACATCCTAAAACTCATCGTTAAGGAAAATAAATTGGATTATGGCATCCGAAAGGTGCGCGTTCGTGAGGCTTGGCAAGAACTAATGGGGGTTCCCATAAACAAATATACCTCCTCGGTGGAACTGAAAGGCGAGGTACTTTATGTGACACTAACCTCAGCTGCACTTCGAGAGGAACTCAGTTACGGAAAAGAAAAAATAATAAATATGCTCAATGAAAATTTGGGAGAAAAAGCCATCGAAAAACTAATTTTTATGTAAAGCCTATACATTTTATAAGGAAGAAATCAAAAAAATAGAGATTTTGTCCCAAAAAACACATAAAATATTGTACTTTTGTGTAAAACTCATTTTATTAACTTAACTAATGAAAGAAAAAATAGAAGCTGTTACCGCATTTCACCAAGCCTTTGGTTTGGGCATTCGCCACACCCCCACTACCGATTTAACCGAAGAAACCATAAAGTTGCGTTTTAACCTAATGGCGGAGGAAAATCAGGAGTATTTACAAGCAGCTCAAAATAAGGATTTGGTTGAAGTAGCTGATGCTTTAGGAGATATGCTGTATATCTTGTGCGGAACCATCATCGAACACGGAATGCAACACAAAATAGACGCCGTTTTTCAGGAAATACAACGAAGTAATATGAGCAAGTTAGGAGCAGAAGGCAAACCCATATACCGTGAAGATGGCAAAGTGATGAAGGGTCCAGATTACTTCCCTCCTGATATTGCTAAAATTGTAAATAACAATGAAATAAGATAAAATTTTGAATATGAAAGCATACATTTTTCCTGGGCAAGGTGCCCAATTTGTAGGTATGGGACTTGATTTGTACGAAAAATCAGCAGATGCCAAAAGCCTCTTTGAACAAGCCAATCAAATCTTAGGATTTTCCATTACCGATATAATGTTTGGTGGTACTGATGAAGATTTAAAGCAAACCAAAGTAACCCAACCTGCCATATTCTTACATTCGGTAATTCAAAGCATCGTTTTAGGAGAAGACTTTCAACCCCAAATGGTTGCAGGACATTCCTTAGGAGAATTTTCGGCTTTAGTAGCCAACAAAACACTATCGTTTGAAGACGGCTTATCATTGGTTTCAAAAAGAGCCTCTGCAATGCAAAAAGCCTGTGAAAAACAACCTGGAACAATGGCTGCCGTTTTGGGATTAGAAGACAGCGTTGTGGAGCAAATTTGTCAATCAACAGAAGGTGTAGTAACTGCTGCAAACTACAACTGTCCCGGACAATTGGTCATCTCTGGAGAAGTAACAGCCGTGGAAAAAGCTTGTGAGGCAATGAAACAAGCAGGGGCAAAACGGGCTTTACTATTGCCTGTAGGCGGAGCTTTTCATTCGGTATTGATGAAACCTGCCGAAGAGGAACTCGCTGCTGCTATTGATACCATCCGATTTGGAAAACCCATTTGTCCTGTATATCAGAATGTAACTACCACTGCCGTTTATGATGAGGTTCAAATCAAAAAAAACCTGATCAATCAATTAACTGCACCTGTAAAATGGACGCAAAGCATACAGCAAATGATTCGAGACGGAGCTTCCGAATTTATTGAAGTAGGACCTGGAAAAGTATTACAAGGTTTGGTAAAAAAAATAAATAAAGAAGTTATGGTAACTTCTGCACAATAACAAAGGTTTTCAGACTTTTGTGTAACGAAATAAAGGCATATTTAAAAAGAAAACTAAATATGCCTTTTGTTTTATTTTTCAAAGTGTATTTGTTTTATGCTCAAAAAATTATTCATCATAGGAGTACTCTCAGCTAATGTTTCATTTGCACAACAAGAAGCTGATTCCATTACTTATCGTTTATTTAAAGTTATGGAAAATCGTAGGGAAAATGGTTTAAAAAAAGAAAATCAAATCAATTCATTTAAACAAATGCTAAAGATGCAAAATGTGTCCCTAGAACAAGCCTTCTACCTGAATGAAAAATTATATGATGAATATCGAAAATATAAAGTAGATTCATCGATCAGTTATTTACATAAAAATGAAAAAATAGCACAACAATTACAAAACGATTCGCTTACTTACCGAGTTCGTATTCAATTGGCAAAAATGTACGCCGTTAAAGGACTTTATATCGAATCAAAAGAATTACTTGATCAGATAAACAACACAAAATTACCCCAAGGACTTCTCTATGAATACTATAGTGCTTGTCATTCTTTTAATAGCCACTACGGTCAAAGTACCAATAATCTGACGTACTTTAAAAAAAGTGACCTCTATCGTGATTCATTACTAATGGTACTTCCTGATAGAAATATTGAATATCAATTGGAAGAAGCCGTACGTAATCATTACAATTCAAAAGATGATTTGGCAGAGAAAAAACTTTTGGAATTGTTACAAAAAACTACTGACCAAAATCCTGAACGAGCGTGGATTGCTTATATGTTAGGAGAAATATACAAATCTGAAAAAAACGTCAAATTACAAAAAAAATTTTACTCCATTTCAGCCATCACCGATATCCAAAACACCATAAAAGACAACGCCTCACTGCAAAGTTTAGCACTAACTTATTACGAAATGGGAGATATTGACAAAGCCTATCTTTTCATACAAGCTGCCATTGAAGATGCTGTTTTTTGTGGAATCAGATATCGAACCGATGAAGGTACTTCTTTTTACACCATAATCAATGAGGCTTATCAAGAAAAAGAATATAACCGAAAGAAAGAACTTAAGCTGTATTTGATTTTGATAAGTTTCTTGTCGCTGTCTTTACTTATAACTTTGATTTACGTATTCAAACAAGTTAAGCGTTTAATACAAGTTCGTAAAGAACTATCAAATAGTAACATAAAACTAAACGAATTAAACATAAAACTCTCAAAAGTTAATCATAGACTACACGAATCCAATCACATAAAGGAAGAATACATCGCTCATTTTTTTAATCTGTGTTCGGCTTATATTGATAAAATGGAGCATTATCGGAAAAGTTTTTATAAAAAAGCTAACGCCAACCAATTCCAAGAACTCACCAGAATGCTACGTTCAAATACTTTTTTAGAAAAGGAATTAGAATTACTTTACGAAAATTTTGATACTATATTTCTGAATATTTATCCCTCTTTTGTGGAAGAATTCAATGCGCTATTGCTTCCTGAGGAACAAATCTTACCCAAAAAAGGAGAGTTATTAAATACTGAATTACGAATTTTCGCTCTCATCCGTTTAGGAATTACTGATAGTAATAAAATTGCTGAGTTTTTAAGATATTCTTTGCGCACAGTGTATAATTATCGAACTAAGGTACGCAATAAAGCAGCTGTAGCTCGTGATGAGTTTGAAGATTACGTAAAAAAAATAGGCTTTTATAACAAACAATAGCCAAATACACTACATAAGTCAGTACTTTTTTCACACAAAAAACAAACAAAAAAATCTCATTATCAGATATTTAAATTGATTAGTTAGTACTTTTTTTTAATATTGTAGGATAACATTTAAAGTACGCTATAATTTTGTATTACGAAACAAAACGAAACTATTCGTAACAAATCAAAAGATAAAAAACTATTTAAATTTTGAAGCGATATGAGAATTTTAAAAGAACATTTTTTATTTTACGTACTGTTCTTTAGTTTAATGTATTCTGTACAAGCACAGAATTTTTCTAGGGTAACAGGTACAGTAACGGATGAATCAGGAATTCCCTTACCCGGAGTTTCGGTAATTCAAAAAGGAACTTTAAAAGGAGAAGCCACCGATTTTGATGGTAAATTCTCTTTAAGCGATGTGCCTCAAGGAGCAATAGTTCAATTTTCTTACATCGGATACAAGACATTAGAGGTCAGAGTAAACGCCTCGGTACTGAATGTAAAAATGCAGCAAGAAACTCAGGAATTAGATGAAATTGTAGTTATTGGTTATGGTACTCAGAAAAAAGGTGACGTAACCACAGCTATCACCTCTGTAAGTACAAAAGACATCGACCAGCGTCCTGTAACATCGGCTGCACAAGCTATTCAAGGACGAGCCGCTGGGGTTCAGGTGGTTCAGCCTAATGGGGCTCCAGGTGCAGGATTATCGGTTCGCATTCGCGGAAATACCTCTATTAGTGCTTCAAACGACCCACTTTATGTGGTAGATGGCGTTCCTGTACAGGATATCAATAATATTGCCCCTACCGATATTCAGGATATGCAAATTTTGAAAGATGCCTCATCATCAGCTATCTATGGTTCACGTGCAGCTAATGGTGTAGTACTTATCACAACAAAGCAAGGACGTAAAAACGAAGATGCCAAAATAGCTTTTACTTCGTATATAGGAACTTCAGAAGTAGCCAATAAAATAAATTCGCTTAATGCCACACAGTACAAAGCCTTGACAGATGACCTATATGGTAGTAAGAATACAGTTCCTGCTGGACTGACTGATGTAACCGATTGGTACAAAGAAACATATCGAACCAGCTTCACACGTAACTACCAAGCTTCAATTTCTGATGCAACCGAAAAAACATACTATTATTTATCAGGAGGTTACACACGAGATGATGGTGTTATCCGAACCTCTTTCTTTGAGCGTTACAATGTTCGCTTGAATTTAGAGAATAAAACTAAAAAATGGCTTACTTTAAGTACAAACTTATCTTATGCTGATTATTCTTCCAACGGAATTATCACAGGGCAGGGCTCCAATCGTGCTGGAGTGGTACTTTCGGTAATTAACACGCCTACTTACGGAAAAATATGGAATGATACACCAGGAAAAGAGGGACAATATTTTGAAGATTTTTACGGATTAAAGATGGTTCACCCAGTAGAAAATATTTCTCGTAATGCAGATAATCAATTAAAAAACAATCGATTTTCAGGTAGCGCAACAGCCACATTACATTTTACAGACGCTCTAAAATTTAAATCCACCTTTGCCATAGACCGTCTTTCAAGCAAACTCAACGAATGGACAGACCCTTCACTGACTTCTTACGGACGTAAAGAACACGGAATTGCTATTGACAATCGTTGGAATACCACTCAACTAACCTTTGATAATCTTTTAACTTTTGACAAAGTTTTCGACAGACATAGTCTCTCACTTTTAGGAGGTACATCAGGAACTACATTTAGGTACAACCAAAGTTATATACGAGCCACTCATTTTTCGGGTTCAGATATAAAAACACTTAATGCCGCCAATAAAATAGACCCTAATGCAACGAACACAAACGAACACGAATGGGCAATGATGTCATACTTAGGGCGTATTTCATACAACTATGACAGCAAATATCTTTTAACCGCCAATTTCCGTGCTGATGGCTCCTCTAAATTAGCTCCTGCCAAACGTTGGGGATTCTTCCCTTCCTTTTCAGTTGGGTGGAGAGTTTCTAATGAAGCCTTTTTAAAAGATGTTGATTGGCTTTCCGAATTAAAACTTCGCGGAGGTTGGGGGCAAGTAGGTAATCAAGCAGGTATTGGTTCGTACGGACATCTTCAACTTTACAGAATCACACGTCAAAATTGGTGGACTACAGGAAATGCCAATGCAATGGTCAGCCTTGCACCATCAACCTTTTCAAACCCTGATTTGACTTGGGAAAAAACAACACAAAGCAACGTTGGGTTGGATTTGGCTCTGTTCAATAATCGTTTACAATTTACCGTAGATGCCTATCTGAAAAAAACCACTGACCTACTTATGAATGTAGATCTTCCTGCCACTTCTCCTATCCAACACATTTACAGAAATGAAGGAGAAATGGAAAACAAAGGAATAGAATTAGGTCTTAATAGTCGAAACTTTACAGGTAACTTCTCTTGGAATACAAATTTCAATATTTCGTTTAATAAAAATAAACTTACCAAGTTAGAACTTCAAAAGATATACTATTATGCTGTTACTTCGGAAGCCACAAGCGAAAAAGTAGTTCGTCTTGAAGAAGGAAAACCCTTAGGTCAGTTCTGGGGATATATAAGTCAAGGCGTTAATCCACAAACTGGAGATATTGTATATGCCGATATCAATAATGACGGTGTCATTACACCCGAAGATAAAACCCATATTGGTGACCCTAATCCTGATTTTACTTTTGGTTTAACAAATGATTTTTCTTTTAAAAACTTCGCTCTTAGTATATTTCTACAAGGCTCTTATGGAAACGATATCTATAACGCTTCTCGTATAGAAACCGAAGGTATGTACAATTACCGAAACCAATCCACTGAAGTACTTCGTCGCTGGACAACTCCTGGGCAACAAACCGACATCCCTCGTGCAGTGGCAGGAACCCAAAATATTATGACTTCCTCTCGCTGGGTAGAAGATGGTTCATATCTGCGTGTGAAACAAATCACCCTTTCGTATGATGTTCCTTTAGATGGAATTAAAAGATTAGGAATAAAGAAAATACAACCTTATTTCACTGCTCAAAATCTATTTACTTGGACAACCTACAAAGGATTTGACCCCGAAGTAAACCAATTCTCAGGAAATAACGAACCTGTACTTGGCATCGATTGGGGAACATATCCACAAACAAAAACCTTTATTTTTGGTCTTAATGTTGAATTTTAATAACGAATAACAATGAAAAATTATATATTACCCTTTGTTGTATCAGTAGCTATGGTTTCCTGTAGCTTAGACAAGGAACCAATATCTGATTTTAGTGAATTAAGACAAGAGAGTTCATCAGCCGTTTCCTACACAACTCGTGCAGAACTCAAACCAGCTTACGATGCTATGTACACTTTCATAAAAGGAAACGGACAAGAATTTTGGATTCTTGATTTTATGGTATGTACCGAAACACGTTCCGACAATGCTTACGCTGGGGGTACAAATCTGGAGCTTCTGGAAAATGAAAAAAACACACTTAGCTCCATAAACAAAAATAATTTGCGTGATTGGAAAGGATACCTAAATGGTGTGGCACGAGCCAATATTGTTTTAGCTAATATAGATGCTATCACTGACATAGATGACAGCGAACGCAAACGATGGAAAGCTGAAGCACAAATATTACGTGCGTGGATGTATTTTGATATGGTACGTCTTTGGGGAGAGGTACCTCTATCGCCGGCCATTAATTTACCGCCCATTACTTCGGAAAATATCAACAAATTATACCCTATTTTGTACCCTGAAAGACGAAATACAGTAATTGAAGTTTACACTGACATCATTGCTAATTTAGAAGCAGCTGCACAAAATGCACCTGAAGTAAATTCTTCAAACAAATTTCTATTTACCAAAGGGGTTGCTAATGCACTTTTAGCAAAAGTATATGCTGAAAAACCTATGCGTGATTATACCAAAACCATTCAATACGCTGATGCTGTGATAGCCTCAGGATATAGCTTATTGCCTAATTATGCTGACCTTTTTCAGCTTAATGACACCAAAACTGATATCAAACTCCGCAACTCGTCAGAATCCATCTTCGAAATTACTTACGAAGGAGGAGGTACTTGGGTAGCAGGATTATTCGGACTAAATCATACTAATCCAAAAGATGCCATTTCGTGGGCACGTTGGGTAGCTCCTTCTCGCGACCTTATTGCAGCTTTTGACGCCGAAGGAGATGTTGTAAGACGTGAAAATTCCATAGTATATTCACCAACTAATCACACCACCTACTATCCTGACAAAACAAACTATCCACACCTGTATAAAATCAGATCCAGCTCTTCAAGTGTAATTAAAATCCGATTGGCTGACATTTTACTAATCAAAGCCGAAGCTGCTGCAGCTTTGGGTGATGTTACTACAGCCGCTTCTCTTGTCAATCAGGTGCGAAATCGTGTAAATTTACCCAATATACCCAACAATTTATCACAGACAGATATGCAAGTCGCTGTACTTAAAGAACGTCGTTTGGAACTTGCCTTTGAAGGACAGCGCTGGTTTGACCTTCTCCGTAGTGATAAAGCAATTGAAATAATGAATGGTCTTAACAGCCGTGATAGTGGACGTTTACAGATGAGACCTCTTACTCAAAACACTATGATTTCTCCTGTACCAAACGAAGAAAAGGATAAAAACCCGAGATTAGGACAAAATCAAGGGTACTAAATGATTTTTAGTAGAAAGTTACTTAGTGGAAAGTTACAAAAGAATACTTTCCACTAAGTAACAACTTTCACCAATTGTGATACAATTAACAAATCTGTAAAAATAAGATGAATGTAAAAATCACAACCATATTGATTAGTTTTTGGATAATTATTTCTTGCTCTAACAATAAGTTAGAAGGTAGAAAGGTAGCGGCTTTAATCACCACAGCGAATGGCGAAAAAAGTTTTCATAAGGAAGAAATCAATTTGGTGATGAGTGACGCCCAAACAAAGGCCGATATTACGCTAAATCCTTCCGAAAAGTATCAGTCTATCTACGGATTTGGGTCAGCGATAACAGGGTCAACTTGTTACAATCTACTGAAAATGAATCCTTCCGACAGAACCAATTTCTTAAAAGAAACATTCTCAACCACTGAAGGTTTAGGACAAAGTTATGTGCGAATTTCTATCGGTTGCTCCGACTTCTCGATGAGTGAATATAGCCTTTGCGACAAAGAAGGAATTGAAAATTTCGCTTTACAATCCGAAGAAAAAGAATACGTAATCCCTATTCTGAAAGAAATTTTAACCATAAATCCTGACGTGAAAATCATCGGTTCGCCTTGGACACCACCACGTTGGATGAAGGTAAGCAACCTGAAGGATTTAAAACCCCATTATGAATGGACTAGCGGTCACCTCAACCCAAAACACTATGATGATTACGCATTATATTTCGTAAAATGGCTTCAAGCAATGAAAAGTCACGGCATTGAAGTTGATGCAGTTACCATTCAGAATGAACCACTTAACAGGGGAAATTCTGCTTCACTATTTATGGGTTGGCAAGAACAGTTGGACTTCATAAAAAAATCGTTAGGGAAATGTTTCAAACAAGAAGGAATCACGACCAAAATTTACCTGTTCGACCATAACTTCAACTACGACAATATGGCAGACCAGAAAGATTATCCACTCCACATTTATAACGACAAGGAAGCATCAAGTTACATTGCAGGAGCTGCCTATCACAATTATGGAGGGCATTACGATGAACTTCAAAAAATACATTTAGCACAACCCGATAAAGAACTCATTTTTACCGAAACTTCTATCGGAGAATGGAACGACGGACGAAATTTATCAGCCCGTTTGTTAGATGATATGGAGCATATTGGCATCGGAATTCTCAATAATTGGGGAAAAGCGGTTATTGTTTGGAATTTGATGCTCGACGAAAAAGGTACTCCCAATCGGGAAGGAGGTTGTAAAACTTGCTACGGAGCGGTCGATATTTCATCAAACGATTACAAAACCATCACTAAAAACTCACATTATTACGTTATTGGGCATTTGTCATCAGTGATAAAACCCAATGCCGTGCGTATTCAATCGGAAACCAATAACAAAAACATTTTATGTACAAGCTTCAAAAATCCTGACGGAAGTTACGCTTTAGTACTTCTAAATAGAGCTTCTTCCGATGAAGAAATTACAATAAATGATAGCAAAAAACATTTTAAATATAGTATTCCAGCACGTAGTGTGGCATCTTTTTTATGGAATAATTAAAGTAAAATTTAAACTAATGAAGAAAATATTTTTAATCGTAACGTTTTTAATTTCAATCATTTCTTGGAGTCAAACCACAACTATCAAAACAAAAATTCCTTTCAAGCAATCCGATGAAACTGCTTGGATTAAACGTTATCAGCACGACATTGATAAATACAAAAAGGAAAACAAAAATTTACCCAATAAACAATGTGATGTACTTTTTCTGGGAAGCTCGTCCATAAACCTCTGGAAAACAATCTATGAGGATTTTGCTCCATTGAAAGTTATTCGTCGTTCATACGGAGGTTCTACGCTTCGTGATATGATTTACAATTACAAAGTGATTGCCAAAGGATACAATCCTAAGAAAATTCTGCTTTATGTTGAAAATGACTTAGGATCTCACAAAGAAGGAGTTTCTGCAGTAAAATGTTTCGACTTATTCCGAATTTTTATCGCAAAACTCAAAAAAGATTATCCTGCTTCATCGCTTTACGTGGTTTCATTGAAGCCATCTGAACATAAAGCCGACCAAATCAAAGACCAACTTTTAGTAAATAGCTTTCTGGAAGCCAATGCTAAAGAGCAAAATTACACTTACATTGATATTACAAAAGTGATGTACGATACTGAAGGAAATTTACGACAAGATATTTTCGTAGAAGACAAATTACATCTCAACGCCGAAGGATATCGGCTTTGGACAGAAGTAATTAAGCCTTATTTAATAAAATAAAGAATGAATTTTTTTCATAATTAGTGTAAAATTTAGGGTTAGTAGTCCCAGTGATGTAAGAGTAAGGACTTATCTTTAAGTTCTTCTCTTGCAGAACTGGCAAAAAAATGTATGCAAAAAATGTATTAAAATATTCTCAAAATGAAAAAGATAACTATAAAAACGATTTTTCTTTTTTGTGCGATAGGATTTCTTTCTGCTCAAGAAAAATCACCTATTTATTTAGATAATTCACAACCTATAGAAAAACGAGTGGAAGATGCTCTTTCACGAATGACGTTGGAAGAAAAAGTGGCGATGTGTCACGCACAATCCAAATTCAGTTCCCCAGGGGTACCACGATTGGGAATCCCTGAGAATTGGATGACCGACGGGCCACACGGCATTCGCCCTGAAGTGCTTTGGGACGAATGGAATCAAGCGGGTTGGACAAACGATGCCTGTACAGCTTTCCCTGCCTTAACCTGCCTTGCTGCTTCGTGGAATCCTGAAATGAGTTTGCTCTACGGAAAAGCAATCGGGGAAGAAGCCCGTTACCGAAATAAAAATGTGCTTTTAGGTCCTGGTGTAAACATCTATCGTACTCCACTAAACGGACGTAATTTTGAATATATGGGCGAAGACCCTTACCTCGCTTCAAAAATGGTAGTTCCTTATATTCAAGGAGTTCAGTCCAACGGCGTGGCTGCCTGTGTAAAACACTTCGCTCTTAATAATCAGGAAATCAATCGCCATACGGTGAACGTCAAGCTAAGCGACCGTGCTTTGTACGAAATTTATCTTCCTGCCTTCAAAGCTGCTGTTCAGGAAGGAAAAACGTGGTCAATTATGGGAGCTTACAACAAATACAAAGACCAATGGGCAAGTCAGAATAAATATCTTCTTGTTGATATTCTTCGAAATGAATGGGGATTTGACGGAGTGGTAGTATCCGATTGGGGAGCTGTAAACAACACCGACCACGCTGCACATCACGGCTTAGATATGGAATTTGGTACTTGGACAGACGGGCTTACCGAAAACAAAGTTAACGCCTACGACCATTACTATCTGGCGCAACCTTTTCTACAGAAATTAAAATCAGGAGAAATCAAAGAAGAGGTTGTTAATGAAAAAGTTAGAAATATTTTGCGTTTGGTGTTCCGCACCAATATGGCTCCAAATCGTCCGTTTGGTTCGTTTGCCTCTCCTGAGCATTTTGCTGTAGCTCGAAAAATTGGTCAGGAAGGTATCGTACTATTAAAGAACGAAGGAAATGTATTGCCTTTAAATTTGAAAAAAGCAAAACGAATAGCCGTAATTGGTGAAAATGCCATTAAAGTGATGACCGTTGGTGGTGGAAGTTCTTCTCTAAAAGCCGTTCACGAAATTTTACCTTTTGATGGACTTAAAAAGCGTATCGGAAATGAAGCCGAAGTCGTTTTTGCAAGAGGCTATGCCAGTGACGATTACAAAGACCAAGACGGACTTAGTGCAGGACAAAACATTGCAGACAAACGCCCTGCCTCTGAAATGATTGCCGAAGCTGTAAATGTAGCTAAAAGTGCAGATTATGTAATTTTCATCGGTGGATTAAACAAACACGATGGGCAAGATTGCGAAGGAAATGACCGAAAATCTTACGGATTGCCTTACGGGCAAGATGCTGTGATTAGTGCTTTATCAAAAGTCAACAAAAACCTGATTGTAGTGATGATTTCAGGAAATGCCGTGGCAATGCCTTGGGTAAACGAAGTTCCAGCAATTGTGCAAAATTGGTACTTAGGTTCAGAAGCAGGAAATGCCTTAGCAGATATTTTGGTGGGTGATGTTAATCCTTCTGGCAAACTTCCTTTTACATTTCCTGTGAAATTGCAAGACAATGGAGCTCACGCTATGGGCGAATATCCAGGAGGCGAGAATGAAACATATCACGAAGGGATTTTAGTAGGTTACCGCTGGGCAGATACCAAAAAAATCAAGCCACTATTTGCTTTCGGACACGGACTTTCCTACACCATATTTGAGTACGGAAAAGTGTCAGCCGACAAAAAAACAATGTCAGCCAATGATAAAATAACTTTCTCTGTAAGTGTGAAAAACACAGGAAATAGAGACGGAGCCGAAGTAGTTCAATTATACATTCGCGATGTAAAATCATCTGTGATGCGTCCGTACAAAGAACTCAAAGGCTTTGAAAAAGTGTATTTGAAAGCAGGAGAAAGTAAAATAGTGAAATTTACTATCGACAAAGAAGCTCTTTCTTTCTTCGATGAGAAAAAACACGACTGGGTAGCCGAAAAAGGTGAATTTGAAGCCATTATAGGAAGTTCATCAACTGATATCAGAACAAGGATATCATTTTCATTGAAATAATAAGATTAGTTAATATTATTTTATACCTATTGAATTACTGTTCCGTGTGGGAGCAGTAATTTTTTTATTCATTACCCAAAAAATCTGACTTTATATGCTAACTTTGCGGTTTCGGTATGAATATAATTTACTTGGTAACATCTTATGAAGAGAACATTTTTTTGGATAATGATTTTGGTAGCGACTTGGGTTAGGGCGCAATATCCTAAAAATACTTTATCGCTTTTATTTATGGGGGATATTATGGGACATCAACCTCAAATTGACGGAGGTTTCAATCCGCAAACGCAAAAGTATGATTACCGCCCTGTGTTCGATAAAATTAAGCCTCATTTCTTACAGAACGATTACGCTATTGGAAACTTGGAAGTTACCCTTGCTGGTAAACCTTACAAAGGCTATCCGCAATTTTCTTCGCCCGATGAATTAGCCGTAGCTTGTCGTAATGCGGGAATTAACGTACTGGTTACAGCAAACAACCACTCTTGTGATGGAGGAAAAAAAGGAATTGTTCGTACCTTAGAAGTGTTAGATTTTTTAACCATTGCCCATACTGGAACGTTTCGAGATACAGAAGAATTTGAACATAAAAATCTGTTAAAACTCTCTGCTAACGGAATAAGCATAGGTATTTTAAACTATACTTATGGCACCAATGGGCTTCCTATCCCCCAGCCTACTGTGGTCAATCAAATCGATTTTGAAAAGATGAAATTAGACATTGAAAAAGCCTTAAGTGAAGACATTGACAAACTAATCATTTTTATACATTGGGGAGACGAATACAAAAATTTACAAAGTAAAACGCAAGAACAAGTTGCTGAATTTCTGTTCAAAAACGGAGCCGATGTGATTATAGGTAGTCATCCACACGTATTGCAACCTATGGTTTACACCCCAAAAACGGATACTCAAAAAGAACGTTTGGTGGTGTATTCGTTGGGAAATTTTGTATCCAATCAGCGTACTTCTCCTCGTGATGGAGGGGCTATGTACAAACTTGTTTTTGAACGTAAAGACAATGAAGTTTTGATAAAAAATCACGGCTATCACCTCATTTGGGTAAATAAAACACCTGTGAATAATCGTTCACTATTTGAAATTTTACCCTGCAAAGAATACGAACAAGCTAATTTTAAAAACTTAAACGATACTGCCAAAAAACAAATGCAAATATTCATCAACCACTCTCGAAATCTGTTTAAAAAACACAATGTAAATGTAAAAGAATTGTAGATTTGGAAAGAGTAATGTAAAAAGTTAAAATTTTTAATTGACTGAACCATCTAAGGAATTAAATGATTGAACTTTGCGCCTTGTAACTTGTGTTTTCATACTTTATACTTTACTCTTTATCCTTTACACTTTTCTTTTATTTCAATGATTTTTCATACCTTGCACCGCAAATTTTTTTCTTGTGGAGAAGATTACCGATTTACAGCATTTTACCTCTGCAAAACCTACTGTGGTTACCATTGGAATGTTTGATGGCGTACATTTGGGGCATCAAAAAATTTTAAAAAAATTAACGACTTCAGCTACCGAAAAAGGATGGCTGAGTACGGTTTTGACGTTTTTTCCACACCCAAGAACTGTACTACAGCAAGACCAAAACTTAAAACTCATACATACCCTTGAAGAAAAGATACAAATGCTTGAAAATTGTGGTATTGAGCAACTTATCATACATCCTTTTGACACCAATTTTGCACAACTTGATGCCGAAATTTTTGTAAAAACAATACTTGTGGATAAACTTCGTGCCCAAAAAGTGATTATCGGTTATGATCATCGTTTCGGTAAGGGAAGAACTGCCAATATTGAGGACTTGAAAGATTTCGGGGAAAAATATAACTTTGAAGTAGAAGAAATTTCTGCTGCCGAAATTGATCAGGTTTCCATCAGCTCTACAAAAATACGTAAGGCACTGGAAATGGGCGATGTTGAGAAAGCAAAAGCCTACATCGGTAGTCCGTATTTACTCACTGGCACGGTAGTTCACGGTATGAAAATTGGCAGAACTCTTGGCTATCCAACGGCTAACATTCAAATAGAAGAAAGCTACAAACTCATTCCAAAAGAAGGTGTTTACATTGTGTATGCACTTATCAATCAACAGAAAACTTACGGAATGATGAGCATCGGCAACAATCCCACCATTCCCAATAAAGGAAAATCTATTGAAGTGTATTTTTTTGATTTTAATAAAGACCTTTACAATCAAAAAATTCAACTATATTTGCTCAAACGAATTCGTGATGAACAGCGATTTGAGTCTTTACCAGACTTAAAAGCGCAAATTCGCAGTGATGAGCAATTCGCTTTAAATTACATTGCTTCAAAGGAAATTAAACACTAAAAAATTAAAAATACTATGGACAATACTCCTGAAAACAAACAACCTGAAGAAGATCAAATCAACCTCTTCCAATGGATAAAAGAATACATACGCGATTTTGTTGATATTCGAAAAGAAACTGACCAACAAGCTACTATCGAAAGCATTAAAAGTGATATTGCCTTTCGTGGACATACCGCTTGGATTTTGGTTTGTTCCATTTTTGTGGCTTCTATCGGTCTGAATGCGAACTCTACAGCTGTGGTTATCGGAGCGATGTTAATCTCGCCACTAATGGGACCTATCTTAGGAATTGCGCTATCATTGGCAATGAACGATGTGGATTTACTACGAAGAGCTATAAAAAACTTTTCGGTAATGGTAATGCTCAGTATTTTCGCTGCCTTTTTGTTCTTTTGGCTATTTCCGTTACGCGATGCCTCTTCTGAGCTTTTGGCACGAACCACCCCTGACATCCGCGATGTATTGATTGCTTTCTTCGGAGGTTTGGCACTGATTATCGCACGAACTAAAAAAGGAACTGTAGCTAGTGTTATTTTCGGGGTTGCCATTGCTACGGCTTTGATGCCGCCGCTTTGTACCGTAGGTTTCGGGCTTGCCATCGGTAACTTGAGCTTCGCTATGGGAGCGCTGTACTTATTTATTATAAACGCTATTTTTATTGCCTTAGCTACCTTTTTGATACTTAGAGTAATACGCGTACCTATGGTGCATTATGCGAACTCTTCCAAACGTAAGCGCATTTCAAATATAGCTTATATTCTTTCCACCTTGGTGATGATTCCTGCTGGATACACTTTCTGGCAAGTCTTAAAAAAATCGCAGTTTGACAATAGCGCTCGTCAATTCATTACCGAAAACATTGTTCCTTACAAGTTTGCCAACAATAATGGACGATTTGTAAACGAACTTTCTAACTTTAAGTATGACGATGGAAACTCGTTTATCGAATTGGTTTTTATTGGTGATGAAGCTATTCCTGAAAATGTTATCGAAACTTGGAATTCGCAAAAAGAAAAATACAAGATACTTAAAAACAGTGAACTAAGAATTATTGACAATTCAAAAGGAGGCGACCAAGGCATCTATGTTAAGGAACTCTACGAAACCAACAAAGAGGATTTGAAAAACAGCAAATCAAAAATTGCCATTTTAGAGTCAGAAGTTAAAAAAATGAGCAAATTCAACCGCGAGGCTCTATTGTTTGAAAACGTAACCAAAGAAGCCGCAGTAAATTACGAAAACTTACGCCGAATTACTTTCTCTAACGAACTGATATCCAACTTAAAAAGTATCGACACACTGCCTGTTTTCCGTGTTACGTGGAAAGACGGGTTAGACGCCAAACAATCCGAAGCCGAAACCAAAAAATTACAAAAATGGCTACAACTTAAATTCGGGAATAATAAAATCGTTGTAAAAGAGCAATGAAGCATTTAATTTTTGATATGGACGGGGTGCTTATCGATAGCGAACCCGTCCATAAAAACATTCTCAATGGCGTATTCAAAGCCTTAGGAATACATATAACTCCCTCATATTTAGAGTCATTAACAGGAATGGCAGCTATCCCTACTTGGACAAAAATTAAAGAGGATATGCAACGAGAAGAAACCCCCGAACAATTGGTTGCCTTTCATCGTGATTATTTTTACCAAAGATTTGAGCAATTTGAAATTCCTGAAGTTAAAGGAGTTAAGCAACTCATTTCACGCCTAAAAAAACAAAATGTTTGTCTGTCGGTAGCTTCCTCCTCTTCCAAAGAGCTCATCAATATCTTCACCCAAAAATTAGACATTCAAAGATATTTCGATGTAATGGTCAGTGGTAATGAAGTAGAAAAAAGCAAACCAAACCCTGATATTTTTTTGAAAGTTGCTCAATGGTATGGGGCGGCTCCAGAGCATTTTTGGGTCATTGAAGATAGTAAACACGGAGTTGAGGCTGCCAAAAGTGCTGGTATGAAATGTATTGGGTTTGCCAATGCGAATTCTGGTAATCAAGACCTTTCCAAAGCTGATGTGATTGTCCGTGAAATGGATGAAATTACAGATTTTTTCATCGAACAGATGTACCGTTAATCCGTTGTACTATGCCCACAAAACGTCCATTAAAAATCATTGAATGCCCTCGAGATGCTATGCAGGGTATCAAAGCCTTTATCCCTACCTCAAAAAAAATAGACTATATTCAATCCCTTTTAAATGTTGGTTTTGATACTATTGATTTCGGAAGTTTTGTCTCCGCAAAAGCCATACCTCAAATGGCTGACACCGCAAAAGTACTTGAAGGTTTAGACCTTACCAATACCCATAGTAATCTACTTGCCATCGTTGCCAATGAAAAGGGAGGTGATGCTGCCCTTGCTTTTGAACAAATTCGTTATTTGGGATATCCTTTCTCTATTTCCGAAAATTTTCAAATGCGAAATACCCGAAAAACGATAAACGAAAGTTTACAAGTTTTGGACTACCTTAAAAATCATTCTGAAAAATTAGGGAAAGAACTAGTAGTTTATCTATCAATGGGCTTTGGTAATCCTTACGGCGACCCTTGGAGTGAAACCATTGTTGCTCAATGGGTAGAGAAATTGTATGAAAAAGGAATACATATCATTTCACTTTCTGATACTGTAGGAGCTGCCAATGCCGAAACCATTTCTAAGCTATTTTCTCATTTAACTCAAGAATATCCTTCGGTAGAATTCGGAGCTCACTTCCATACTCAATCTCATAATTGGTTTGAGAAAGTAGATAGTGCTTTCCGTGCCGGATGTTTGCGTTTTGATGGCGCTATACGCGGATTTGGCGGTTGCCCAATGGCAAAAGATGAGTTGGTTGGGAATATGCCTACCGAAAAACTCATCTCCTACTTTCAACAGCAACAAATCACTACAGGACTGAATTTACTAGCCTTTGAAAGCAGTTACAACGAAGCTTTAAAAATCTTTTTATAAAAATATCCAATCGGAATAAGCTATCTTTTCATTTTGACATATCTTTGTTTTGTAAGGTATTTTAGCTCGTAATTTTACCTTTGTTTTATCTTTATTTTTTGAAGAAGGAAAACGCAATGAGATTGTAATCGCTTGATTTTGTTTCAAAACCACATCATACACTTCAAGATTTGAAGGAGGTATTGGAGGTGGTGTTCCAGAGATTTTCTTTATATAACCAGTATCTGTCTGTAATTCAAATATCAAAACGTTTACCGATAGCATAAATTTGTTCACTACAATATCCTCTTTCAAGTGATTGACAATATGTAAATCGCCTTGCATATCATTTATCTTACGCAAAGAAACTGACACCTCTTGGTTTTGGCTTGGATTATAGCCTTGAAACATTAAAATGGCAAGTATTATACTAAAATAATTTTGCATATTGCTGTTTTTCTGTCGTCTGATTACCTAAACCACACGAGAAACAGTAAGTCCATCACGTATGGGTAAAAGTACAGTTTCTACGCGTGGGTCATTATTTATCTTTTTGTTATAAAGGTCGATAGCAAGAGTCTGTTTATCATTAGATTTTATAGGGGATACCACTTTTCCACTCCAAAGCACATTGTCCGAGAGAATAATTCCACCAGAGCGCATTTTATTGATAATCAAATCAAAATACAACGCATAGTTTTGTTTATCGGCATCAATAAAAACCAAATCAAAATTCGCATCGAGAGTAGGAATAATATCGGCAGCTGCCCCCAAATGTTGCACAATTTGACTGCCTTTACCACTTCGGTCGAAAAACTCACGTTGCAAATCTTGTAATTCTTCATTAACATCAATGGTATGAATGATGCCCTCAGGAGATAAACCTTCGGCAAGGCAGAGGGTTGCGTATCCGGTATAGGTACCTATTTCTAAAATTGTTTTGGGACGAATGAGCTTAGAAATCAGACTAAGCACACGTCCTTGAAAATGACCACTCAACATACGTGGCTGAAGTACATTCAGATGCGTACGCCGACTCAGTTCCTGCAACAAAGGAGGTTCGGACTGGGAATGGGCTTCTACATACTGCTCTAATGTTGGCGAAATAAAGTGCATATCGTTTTATTTTAGACAAAGATACAGATAAAACTATACCGATTTCATTTATTTTGATTTTTTGGAAGTGACTCAAAAGGTATTATACGGAAAATCAGCTGTTTTTCATAAAGATTCGTAAAACATAAGTCCCCTTACCGTTTGGGAACAAGTACAAAATCTTGAAATACCCACGTAATGGGTTCGTCGCTGGTGGTTTCTCTGTAATCATCTGAAACATCACCAATTCAATTGAATTTTTCTTATCAAAAAAATAAAACTTACTTTTGCCAAAAATTTTTCAAAGACAATGAACACGATTGACATCATTTTAGCAATTTTACTTGCCTTAGGGCTTATTCGGGGAATTTGGCGAGGACTTATCATCGAATTAGGCACATTATTAGCTTTCGTTTTGGGGATTTATGGGGCTATGTATTTTTCTTTTTACGCTGCCGATGCCTTAAAACAATACGTCTCTTGGAATGCACAAACTACAAAAGTAGTTGCTTACGTGCTTACCCTAATGGCGGTAATGTTTGCTGTGATGTTTCTTGCCAAACTGCTGACCAAAGTAGCTAAAATGGTAGCTTTAGGTTTTGTCAATCGGGCACTGGGAGGTATTTTCGGAATGCTGAAAGTTATCGTTATTTTAGGAGCAAGTCTTTCTTTTTTTGACAAAACAGCTCACTTGTGGCTCTCTCAAGAAGAAGTAAAAAAATCGGTATTGTTTCAGCCCGTAAAGGATATTGGCAATTTTGTGTATGCCAAAGTGCTTAATTCTCTTTCCGAAACCGATTTTAATCCTGTTAAAAAAAACACTCCATTGTAACCTTTGTTACTGCTTAGCCTAAAAACATTACCGAGTTTTGCCTACTTCGAATTTTAAAAATGTAATCTGATGGAATTTTTAGGATACTTTTTAGCCTTACTCGTAGGTGTTTCGTTAGGACTTATCGGTAGTGGAGGGTCTATTCTTACCTTGCCCATTTTGGTCTATTTAATGGGAGTTGACCCCATTTTAGCCACAGCATATTCGCTATTTGTAGTAGGAATTACCGCACTGGTAGGAGGCATAAACAACGCCTTGCAAGGGCAAGTTCATTTCAAAAGTGTTGTGATTTTCGGACTGCCTTCCATTGTAGCAGTTTATGTCACCCGAGCCTATTTATTACCTATTATACCCGAAACTATTTTTAGTTGGGGAGGTTTTATTCTTTCAAAATCAATGGCTTTGATGATACTTTTTGCCGTTGTAATGATTTTAGCATCGGTGGCGATGATTAAACCTTGTAAAAATTGTAACGAAAGCGAAAATTCTACTCTCAAATACAACTATCCAATGATTCTTCTCGAAGGCTTAACCGTAGGGATACTTACAGGCTTAGTGGGTGCTGGTGGCGGATTTTTAATCATTCCAGCTTTGGTGCTTCTTGCCCGAATGCCAATGAAGTTGGCTGTTGGTACTTCGCTTTTTATCATCGCTATAAAGTCACTTTTAGGATTTTTGGGAGATTTACAAACCAGCTACACATTAATTAACTGGCGGTTACTTGTTTACTTTACCCTACTTTCAGTAATAGGTATTTTTATAGGGATGTTATTGGCTAAAAAAATCAAAGGAAACCGATTAAAAACAGCCTTTGGGTGGTTTGTTCTGATTATGGGAACTTACATTTTGATTAAAGAATTGATGATGTAATAGGTCAAACCCACGAAAATGATTAAACTTTAATTGGTTTATTTGAACCATTTTTGGGTAAATCCATTTTTAAACCACATAGAAAAATTATGTTCCTATGTGGTTTAGATTATAAAAATTACTTCGTACGTTTAACCTAATTTGATACTTGAACTACGCTCAACAAGACAAATTCCGTATCAATTTGAGCGAAGTCGAAAATCTTTATTTTAGTCATTTCAAATTAAAAATGATATAACACGACCATTTTTTTAAATATCGGTAGCCTCAACCGATATTTATCTACCGTATGGTTTAGAAATTCGTATCACATTGGCATTTTTGAATTCCACAAACACAGAAAATAGGCTATCAAGTATGGAAAATGAATTATCAAATACAAAAAATGGATTAACAAATACAGAAAATGAATTAGCAAATACAAAAAATGGTTCAACAAGTATGGAAAATGGATTAGCAAGCATATAAAATGAATTATCAAATACAAAAAATGGTTCAGCAAGTATGGAAAATGGATTAGCAAGTATATAAAATGAATTAGCAAATACAGAAAATGGTTCAGCAAGTATGGGAAATAGATTAGCAAGTACGGAAAATAGATTAGCAAGTACGGAAAATGGTTCAGCAAGTATGTAAAATGGATTAGCAAGTGTGCTAATCTATTTCCTAAGTATGTTTCTTTAATTGATATTTCATTTTTAAGAAATCAAAGCACAGAAAAATAAGGTCTGAGGTTTGCCATACAAAAAACAAACCATTTTTACCATAACAAACAAAGTTAAAGCCTTACATATCCCTTATTTAGTCCTATTCATTTTCAGAATTCGTACATTTGACCTAAAAATTAAAATAATCTATCGAGATAATAACACTCCAACAAATCTGTAACCTTTGTTACTGTGTGTAAATGGCTGTTATCTTATCTTTGCATTGCAATTTGATAAAAATCCTTTATGAAAAGAACTTTTTTAGTTTTAATCTTCTTTTTAGGAATTAAAATACAAGCACAAAATAGTAACATAAACACGAAAAATATGAACATAGAACAAATTTATACCGGATGTTTGGCTCAAGGAGCCTATTATATTGAGAGCAATGGTGAAGCCGTAGTTATCGACCCACTACGTGAGGTACAGCCCTATTTGGATAGAGCCCAAAAAAGTAATGCTAAAATAAAATACGTTTTGGAAACGCATTTCCACGCCGATTTTGTTAGCGGACATTTGGACTTGGCTAAAAAATCAGGGGCTACCATTGTTTTCGGTCCTACTGCCAATCCTAAATTTGATGCATACATTGCTAAAGATGGCGAAATTTTAAGTGTAGGAAACTTAAAAATCAAGGTAATACACACTCCTGGGCATACTATGGAAAGTACCTGTTACCTGCTAATCGACCCAAACGGGAAGGAGACCGCTCTCTTTACTGGAGATACCCTTTTCATTGGTGATGTTGGTCGCCCTGATTTGGCACAAAAAGTGGTTGCTGACCTTACACAAGAAAAGTTAGCTGGGCATTTGTACGAGTCACTTCACCATAAAATACTTCCCCTACCCGATACTATCATCGTTTATCCCGCACACGGAGCAGGTTCGGCCTGTGGAAAAAATATGAGTAAAGAAACCAGCGATTCTCTCGGAAATCAAAAGAAAACCAACTACGCATTACAACCGATGAGCAAAGAAGAATTCATTGAGAAAGTTTTAGACGGACTGATGCCTCCACCGCAGTACTTCCCCGAAAATGTGATGATGAACATCGAAGGTTATGAAAGTATTGACAATGTATTGCAACAAGGACTTCGTAGCTTAAATCCTGATGAATTTGAAGAAGTTGCCAACCAAACCGATGCACTTTTGTTAGATACACGTGATGCGCAAACTTTCGCCAAAGGATTTATTCCTAATTCCATAAATATTGGTATTGATGGCGGATTTGCCCCTTGGGTAGGTACTTTAGTGCCCGATATCAAACAACAAATTCTTATCATTGCCGAAAAAGGACGTGAAGAAGAGGTAGTTACCCGATTGGCTCGAGTAGGATACGACCACGCCATCGGTTTTTTAGAAGGTGGCTTTGAGGCTTGGCAACAAGCTGGTAAAGAAACTGACAGCATTGAATCCATTTCAGCCGAAGAACTTGCCTATCGATTGGGAAAAGATGCAGATTTGAACATTTTGGACGTTCGTAAGAAAAGTGAACATTTCTCGGAACACATTATTGATGCTGAAAATGTCCCTCTTGATTACATTAACCATATGCTTTGGCAAGTGGATAAAAACAAAACCTATTACGTGCATTGTGCTGGTGGATATCGCTCTATGGTATTTATTTCCATTCTAAAAGCACGAGGGTATGAAAATTTGATAGATATTAAAGGTGGATTTAAAGCCATTAAATCTTCCGAAAAATTCAATATCAGTCCATACGTTTGCCCAAGCACGATGCTTTAATGCCCCAAACAAAACAACGATTTTTCAAAAGAAGAGATGTCTTTGGCATCTCTTCTTTGTTTATGATCAGTACTGAAAAGGTATTTATTTTAACCAAATCATTTCATAAAAAATGCCCCCAAAACATATGTTTTGGAGGCAAAGAAGTCTTTTTGTTATGAACAATTATTGAGCTTTGGGGTCTGGACCATACTGGTTCTGACCTCTTTCTCCTTCCGTTAAACAAAGAACTAAATTGTATATGGGTACCAATATAAACCAGCCTGATTTACCTACATCGTGCATTCTTCTCACTCCTACCGCTATTGAAGGTACTATTATTGCAAGATAGCAAATATTCACTAATACCGTAGTTTCAATAAGACCACTAATAAAACCTAATACAAAAAAAATGATACAATTGAATAACGTAAACATCCAATACTCTTTTCTTCTTGCTCTTCCTTTAAAATCAGCATACTGCTTTAAAACTTTTAAATACCAATTCATTTTAATTAAACTTTATTTTTCCTACTCATAAGGCTTTTCGGTTTCGCCCCGTTTTTTCTGATGGTTTCTGGTCTCCACTCGCGGGGCTAAATTATAAAAAATACATAAAAGAATCCCTATTTAACAAAACTTTAAAGCCAAAAAACATTCTCTATTTTTTCAATCCTCATCAAAAAACTTTGGTGTTTTATACTGAAAATCCTATCTTTGGAAAACGTATTTAAAAATCAAAACACGATGAAAATATTTTTAACCATATCACTTTCAATTATTTGTCTTCACGCCTCTTCACAAACTCTAAAACATATAGCAGAACGAAGTGCCATTGATATCGGATACGATTATTTGGGTAGGAATAGCCTTAGCGTGGGTCTAAATTACAACTTACCTATTAACGAATACAATTGGCACGGATACAATGTAGGACTCGGAATACGCTATTTTAAAGGCGAAAACAACGCTCATCTTTTTGTCCCTGAAGCCAAAATTAGCTATCGGTATTACGGATTGCTCTTCGCAGTTCATACTTCTACAAAAAACTTCGCCCCCATCGTAGGACTTAGTTTTATGAATTGTTTTCACCTTTACAGCGGATATAGTTTTGCTTTTGAAGAGGATAAAAACCAATTAAAAGGGATTATTTTCGGAATCAAGCTTTTCATCTCTGGGAAAAATAGCCAATTTTATGATCGCCTAAAAATAGGTTTTTAAGTACAGAAACTTAAAAAGAAGAATTACTTTCGTTTTTTTGTAACTTAGGTTACCATTAGTTGTCAAGTAAAAATCTATTTTTGCACACTGTAAATGCAAAATATTTTTACTTATATGATGGATTGGATTATGCAACCTTGGCCTTGGTATGTGGGCGGACCTTTGATTGGGTTAATTATGATTTTACTGATTTTATTGGGCAAAAGTTTCGGATTTTCATCTAATTTCCGAACAATATGTTCAGCACTTGGAGCGGGAAAATCTTGCGAATTTTTTGCTTTTGACTGGAAATCACAACGTTGGAACTTATTATTCTTAGTGGGAACTATTATAGGAGGCGCCATTGCGTTTCATTTTCTGTCAGATAATCAAGTTCCTGCCATTTCACAGCAGACTATTTCTGAACTGAAAGCCTTAGGGTTAGAAAGTGCTGGAGCAGCCTATTCACCAAGCGAATTATTTTCAGAGATGTCTTTAAAAAATGTGATGATTTTGCTATTGGGCGGAATGCTTATTGGTTTCGGAACGCGCTATGCTGGGGGGTGTACCTCAGGTCACGCCATTTCAGGATTAAGTGATTTTCAGCGGTCCTCGCTCATTGCTGTTGTCGGATTTTTTATCGGCGGACTTATTATGTCATTTGTGTTATTCCCTTTAATTTTTGGATAAAATGAGAAATTTATTATACATTTTGTTAGGTATTGCCTTCGGTATTGTGATGTACAAAAGTGAAACGGCTTCGTGGTTTCGTATTTATGAAATGTTTCATTTTCAATCATTTCATATGTATGGTTTTATTGGTGGTGCCTTAGTGGTAGGTGCTTTGGGCATACAATGGATAAAACGTAGCCAAAAGAAAGACATTGATGGCAAAACCATTGTGATTCCTCCTAAGGAAAAATCGGTGATGCGTTACCTTATCGGAGGAATACTTTTCGGCTTAGGTTGGGCTTTGGTAGGGGCTTGTCCTGGACCTTTGTTTGTACTTTTCGGAGCTGGTGTTTGGAGCATACTCATTGCCATTATCGGGGCTCTTTTAGGCACCTACCTTTATGGTGTTTTTAAAAACAAATTACCTCACTAAGAAATTATAAATCTGAACAGAGCCCTTTCAAAATATAAAATCATTGAAAGGGCTTGTTTTTTAATCATTCGCATTATTTGAAATTTACTTATATTTGCTCAACATCAAAAAACTAAAAAACACAAATGGAAGCTCTCTTAACCGATGCTTATGGCAATATATTTGAAAAAGAACTCATTACGGAAATAGCCTCAGTAGCTCAATGGATAGAATTCAAAGAAGGTGACGTACTCATTGATATTGGAAAATACATCAGAGCGATGCCTTTGCTTATTCACGGTGCGATAAAAATTATGCGTGAAGATTTTGATGCAGGTGAGCTTTTACTCTATTTTATTGAAAAAGGAGATACTTGCGCAATGACTTTAGGATGCTGTATGGGAGACAAAAAAAGTGAGATTCGAGCCGTAGCAGAAACCGACGGACTTGTAGCGATGATTCCCATTCAAAAAATGGAACAGTGGATGGAAACCTACAAAAGTTGGCGAACTTTTGTTTTTGAAAGTTACAACAATCGGTTCAATGAATTACTTTCAGCCATTGATTCCATCGCTTTTATGAATATGAATGAAAGACTTTATAACTACCTGAAAGAACGTAGCAAACTCGAAAAATCAAGCATTATAAACAAAACTCACCAAGAGATTGCTTACGAGCTAAATAGTTCGCGTGTGGTCATTTCCCGACTACTCAAAGTTCTTGAAAATGAACAAAAAATAAAACTAAACCGAAATAGCATCGAAATCAAGTAACAGTTTCCGTTTCTTATCTCAATTCGAGTAAATTTTCAAAAGTAATTATACAATTTGTAATCAATACATTATAATAAAATTTAGGTTAAAAAATTTTCTTTTTAGATACAATTTGACGCACTTGATTGCACAAATTGACCTTAAAAATAATTTTCGTTTTTTAGCCTAAAGTTTTATTCTCAAAATGAGAGTATCCCGTTTATTTTTACTACTTTTGCCCGATTTTTTAATTCAGAAAGATGAAAGAAAATACTTTCAGATTATATTTTATTGATATCATACGCGCTTTTGCCATTTGTATGATGCTTCAAGGTCATTTTGTAGGATCTTTGATGGGAGAAGCATTTTATGATGATTCAAATATACTTTTTTCGGTATGGCGCTATTGTACAGGATTTACCGCTCCAGTATTCTTTGCTGTATCTGGTTTCATTTTTATGTTTTTAATGATTAAAGAATCCGATACCAAAGCGGTGGGGTGGCACAATCCTCGGGTAAAAAAAGGATTTCATAGAGCTTTACTACTCATTGGTATTGGATACTTGCTCCGATTGAGTTTTGAATACGTTGATATACTGCACTGTATCGGTATTTCTTTGCTGCTACTAATTGGCTTATACTTGTTTACTTATAACAAGAAAACCTATGTGCTTCCCACTTTACTAATACTAATAACATTATCATTATTCACTTTTGAACCGCTTTATAAATCGTTCAAATTTGATTTTTTACCTTTGCCTTTAGCCAATTACTTAACACGCGCCAATGGAACTATTTTTAGTATTTTTCCTTGGTTCGGATATGTTTCATTTGGTGCGTCATTAGGCTATTTTTTCTACAAATACAGAAATACCACAAATTTATATCGAAATACAATCATACTACTGACTGTAGGAATTGCCATTTTATGGTTTAAAAGTGATATTTTCAAATACATATATCTTACCACAGATAGCAATTTGTTTAAAGAATTATTCCACTCTGAATTCTTATTTCTTCGATTGAAGAACGTATTGTTGGTATTTCTCTTTTTTATAGTTACACGTAATCTAATCACTTCGAAAATTTTACGGAAAATAGGGCAAAATACACTATCCATATATGTAATTCACTGCATCTTATTATACGGAAGTATTACAGGCATAGGGCTCATTCGATTTTTTAAATACAGCCTAAACCCCTATGTTACAGTTATTGGAGCTTTGCTATTTATTTTATTAAATGTTTGGTTATCTTTCAGATACAATGCTCTAAAACCTATCATTTCTGCTTTGTTTTCTGAAGCAAAAACTGAAGTTATCCGATTTTTACAAACTGTTTTCTATTTTTTAAAAGGGTGGATTCTAAAAGTTTATCAATGGATTTTCTCTTTCATAAAACATTAACTTTAACAAAAAAATATATCTTTTTCGGATAAATTACTGGGCTTAGCGGAATGTATTTTCACATTTAATCGTATTTTTGCCCCCTCAAATTTTAAATATATTATATGACTGCTATCAAAAATATAGCTATTATTGCCCACGTTGACCACGGCAAAACCACTTTAGTGGACAAAATTTTGCACCATTGTGCTTTGTTCAGAGAAAACCAAGAATCAGGCGAATTGATTTTGGACAATAACGACATTGAGCGTGAACGTGGAATTACCATTCTTTCCAAGAACGTTTCTGTAAATTATAAAGGAACGAAAATCAATATCATAGACACCCCAGGACACGCCGATTTCGGTGGTGAGGTGGAGCGTGTGCTTAATATGGCGGACGGAGTGCTTCTTTTGGTAGATGCTTTTGAAGGTCCGATGCCACAAACGCGTTTCGTACTTCAAAAAGCTATCGAAATGAAACTCAAACCTATTGTGGTTGTAAACAAAGTGGACAAGGAAAATTGTACCCCTGATGAAGTTCACGAAAAAGTGTTCGACCTAATGTTTGAACTCGGTGCCGAAGAATGGCAGTTGGATTTCCCTACCGTGTATGGCTCTGCTAAAAACAATTGGATGTCAGAAGATTGGAAGAACCAAACCGATTCTATCGACCCGCTTTTGGATATGGTTATCAAACATATTCCATCGCCCAAAGTAGAGGAAGGAACCACACAAATGCTTATCACTTCATTAGACTATTCTTCTTTTACAGGTCGAATTGCTATCGGGCGTTTGCAACGTGGTGTGCTAAAAAGCGGAATGAATGTTTCGTTGGTAAAACGCGACGGAACTATCACAAAATCAAAAATTAAGGAGCTACATACTTTTGACGGATTAGGACGTAAAAAAATCGATGAAGTACAAGCCGGTGACATCTGTGCCATCGCAGGGTTAGAAGGTTTTGACATCGGTGACACCATTGCCGATTTTGAAAATCCGGAAGCCTTGCCTACCATCGCCATCGATGAACCTACGATGAGTATGTTATTCACTATCAACGACTCTCCTTTCTTCGGAAAAGAAGGAAAATTTGTAACTTCACGCCACATTAAGGAGCGTTTAGAGAAAGAATTGGAGAAAAATCTTGCTCTTCGCGTAGAGCCTACGGATAGTGCCGACAAATTTATGGTTTTCGGACGTGGTGTATTGCATCTTTCAGTACTTATCGAAACGATGCGTCGTGAAGGTTATGAATTACAAATCGGTCAGCCACAGGTAATTATTAAAGAAATTGACGGCGTAAAATGCGAACCTGTTGAGGAATTGACTATCGACCTACCTGAAAACCTGTCAGGAAGAGCTGTAGAGTTCGTAACTCTTCGTAAAGGTGAAATGTTGTCAATGACTCCGAAAGGCGAACGAATGGTTATTGAGTTCATCATTCCATCACGAGGAATTATAGGTCTTCGTAATCAAATACTTACCGCTACTGCCGGAGAAGCTATTATGGCACATCGTTTCTTGGAATATCAACCCTACAAAGGCGAAATACCAGGGCGTATCAATGGCTCGTTAATTTCTATGGAAAACGGAAAGGCTATCCCGTATTCTATTGATAAACTGCAAGATAGGGGAAAATTCTTTATCGACCCGAACGAAGATGTGTACGAAGGACAAGTAATAGGTGAAAATTCACGTGGTGATGATATGGTGGTAAACGTCACTAAAACCAAGAAACTCACCAACATACGTTCGGCGGGTGCGGACGACAAAATGCGAATTGCTCCTGCTATTAAATTCTCTTTGGAAGAAGCTCTGGAATATATCCAAAAAGATGAATACGTGGAAGTTACGCCAAAATCATTACGTTTGCGTAAAATCTACCTAAACGAAAACGACCGCAAACGCTACGAAAAAGAGTTTAAATAATTTTAAGATTTCTTTTAAAGAAGTAACAAAAGCCGAAAGTGTAATACTTTCGGCTTTTTGTTATTCATATCAAATCGAAACCATACAATTTATGATATTTTTCCAACTAAAAAACAAATTTTATAAAAATTTATTTTTAAAATTTGTTCAGTTTAATGTGATTTATTAGTTTTGCTTGGTGCATAATAACATCTTTTAAGAAAAAACCATACTTGTTATGAAAAAAATACTATCACTATTCATTTTTGTTTTTGCAACAATATATGCTCACGCTCAATGTGAAGACCATATTTTAGAAACCTTAAAACAGACCAAAGTTTCTTATTTTCAATATGTTTCAGAGGGAGGAAATGCCAATATTTACATCTCATATCCGTTTGCAGGAACTACCTACAAAGCCATTGACGATGCCACAGGTACAGAATATACAGCAGTAAACTCACCGCTGGTCAATACGATGGTTATTCCCGTGGGAGTAGTTAATTCGGCACGTACTTTCACGCTAAAAATGGAAAATGGCACTTGCTCGGTAACGCATAGTGAAAAACCCTACATACGTCCGCACGCAGCCCCTTATCTGGCAATCAGAATGCAAAATGAATGGTGTGCCAGTAGTGGTGCCATTTTCTTTGAGATGATTGGAACGGGAGTTAATGCTTCTGACTACAATTATTATATCAAAAAAGAAAATGAAACCCATTACAATCCTACACTTTTGAATCCATCAGAAGGAGTAACTAACTTGATTTCAGAAAAATACATCGTAAAAGCCGTTTTGAAAAATCCGCCACATACCCAGTATGAACAGGCGGGTAATATTCTGCCAGTTGACAGAAAAATAGAGTTTGACCTAAAAACTTTCGGAGGGATTTGCGACAATCGCCCTTCTATAAAGGTAAATGTTAAAAAAGGGGCATATCCCCTATGGTATTCGGTGTATGACAAAACGGGTACGACACTAATCCGTCCTGACCAGCTCTCTCCTGTCTTTGAGGGATTAGACCCAAAAACGGAATACAAAGTTTTTGTAAAAGACTTCTGTTCCGTGGGAGGTGGAAATGCCGAAAATAAAAATATCATCACCGTAGATAATCAATTCAAAATTTGGGGAGTTCCCACCGAAGGTAATTGGGGAGGTGGATTATTACTCCAAACATTCAACTATAATAGAAATCCTTGTCCTACTTCAATGAATATTGATTATCGTTTTAAAGGGGAAAATTTACATCTTCAACTACCTGACCGCATTCCTTTACCAATGCGTATTCAATATACTTTAACCTCCCCTTCGGGAAAAGCGTATTCTGATGATTTACAAATAAATACAATAGATGAGTTTAACAAACATATCGGTATAGACCAAAGACATAGTTTGTTTTTGTTGAGGCTTCGTAAATTTGAAATCCCAAACGTAGGAAGTTCTATAGCGGTGGAATATGGCAGATGGAACTTCAGCGCGAATGTTACCTATTGTGGACAAACCATAAACGCTACAGGTACAGCTAATTATGGAGGATTACAAGAACAATTGGAAACCGATTCAAGATTGACTACATTTTTTAATGTAGAACGTGATAACCAAGGAGTGATTACTGACCAATGTAAAGAAAAGGTAGGTATAAGAACTGTAAGTAGTTGGAATCATCAACAAGCCTATTACGTATTAGAAAAATATCCTGCTTGTTTTAATCCGTTAGCTGCCGGATTTTTTAAATTGGCTCAGTTTGGCAACAAATACGTAAAAGGTCCTGGTGCAGTATTTAATACTCATCTTGTTGCAGCAGGAAAGGCTTGTGCTGGGGAATATGAATTCCGTTTTGTGAACCTATGTGGTAATGAAATTACCCGTAGCATTACCATAGTAGAAACCGAACGTGAGCGTAATACCCATTATGGTATTACAGAAGGTGCATCTTGCCTTACAGACGGTACACAATGGAATAAATCAAACGTGTCTATTAGTCATAGCCGTGTACCAGTTGCTGAGGTAACTCTGCTTAGTTACTCAGGTAACCACTCTCTTTTACCTAACGGAATCACACTCCCTCATACCTTTAATCTCAATGAAATTACGGTGAAGAACGATTTATTTGAAATTCAGAATTTACCCTTTGGAAATTATGTTTTGGAACTAAAAAATAGTTGTGGTAAAACATACACTCAAAATTTTAACTTAAACAAAGAAGAACAACCCCAAGCAACTTCCTTTAAAAGCGGTTGTAACAATATTATTAAGTTAGAAAACAATCATTACAGAAATAAAGGAAATTTATCATATATATTACAGCATTTTCAAGAGGCTGACGGAGTATGGAAAGATGTAGATTATTTTGATGGTAGAAAGAGAGAGGCTTTATTGGATAATATTAGACTTCCTCGTTTTGGACGTTACCGTATCATAAGAAGAATTGGTGGAAATACTACTTGCCAAATGGTATTGAAAGAATTTAATTTCGGTTCGGATTTAACTATTGAAGGCATTACTGGATTTGTCTGCGGAGGAAATACCTACCAAGTTGGCGTGGTTGCCAGTGGAGGTAATCCGCCCTACACCTTTGAAATAACCGAGAAAGACGGTGTGGCTACTTCCATTTTAGGGAATGGCAATTTCTTTACCAACATAACAGCTAATGGAACAACACAATACACTATAAAAGTAACCGATGCTTGTTTAGCTCAACGTACCTATAACTTCACAATATCCAATTTGATTCCGTTTTCGATAGCTTCCGATAAGGATAAATATTGTGAAGGAAATTCGGCAATACTTTCCGTACCCGATATGGGAAATAACGTTACTTACCAATGGTTTAGGGAAGATGCCCCCACCACCATTTTAAGTAATACCCGCATCCTTGAAATCCCTAGCGTAACTGCTGACGATTTTGTGCATAAATATAAAGTTAAAGTTTCCATATCACATCACGATACTGCCGTCCGAAATTGTGTAGAAAGAGATTATGAGTTTTTGTTAGTTAAAGAAACTGATATTTTTCTGCCTACGCTAACCCCTGATATGGCTCAAAGCAGACAAATATGTTTGGGAAATGCCATAAATAATTACAACTTAAAAACACAACTATTCCCCACGGCTCCTGATGGCGGAGTTATCAAAAGCAAAGACGGGGTATTTCACGTACCTTCAAACCATATCATTGCTCTAAGAAATGAATGGCAACAGTTTTTATCTCCCCGATTTTTTGTATATTCGTTTACCAACAAATGCGGAGAGTCGGTAGCTATTGAAGCTTCATTACAAGTGGTTGAACATACCCCAGACATTAGATTCAATGCTAATTTGGTATTATGTAAAGGTCAATATACCCATTTTGATTATGCACAACTACAACAGCTTCTGATTGATAGCAACCCTACCGTTAGCCAGTTCGCTACTCGTCAAATCATTTGGTATGCTACTATTACGGACGCTCAAAATGAGGTAAACCCCATCACTAATATGTCACAACCCATTAGCGTCCCCACATCGGTTTATTTTAGGTCGAAAGAAAGCAATCGATGTACCAGTAACTTACAAAGAGTAAGTATTTCGGAAGTAGATGCCAATCCAGCTCATTTGAAAGATATTACGCTAAAATCGTGTAATCCAATAACTCCTAATGATGTAGGTTTGGCGGTTTGGCGAGGAGAACATCACAATATCATTGTGTATTTGGTTGAAGGCACTACCGAAACAGAACTCCCCAGAGCTTACCAGCTTCGATACGACGAAACATACATTTATCGTTATAGAAAAGGAAATTGTTTGAGCAATCCGCATCAAGTCATTTTGGAAAAAAGTACCCCACCTACGATATTAAATTGTCCATCTGACATTGAGGTTTTTGCTGAGATTGGCAAGTGTACGGCTCAGGTATATTGGACGGAGCCTACGGCTAGTGATGATTGTACTCAGCCGCCTTTGATGACGCAAACCCACCACAGCGGAGATGTCTTCGATATAGGTACGCATACGGTTAACTATGTATTTAAGGACGTAGCTGGAAATACCGCTACTTGTACCTTTAACGTAACGGTCAAAGCCCGAAGTGTGGACTTACAGACCCACTCTCGCTACACTGATGGGGCTGGCAATACCATCACTCAACTAAACATCGGGCAACAGTTTTTCTACGAAATCTCCTACCAAAATGTAGGGCAAGAAAACATACGTAACACCACTTTGAGTGTTACCCTACCCGACCATCCTTTGGTGGAGGTAAGTGGTACTCCCGATATGAGCGATGCCGCTCCTGGAGGGATAGCTCCTACCTATACGGTAGTAGGCAACGTATATACGTTTACCCTTCCTCAGGGGTCATTACTTACTGGAGGAAATCTAAGAGCCATACGCATTGCCTTACAACTAAAAGGCAATTGTACGGATTTGGGTAAACCTTGTGCTAATTATTTGAAATCACAATACCAATTCCAATACGAAGGAGGAAATCAAGATTGTGCCACACCGCCCCAAACCCAAAGTGGCGAAAAAGACATACAAGTGGCCACCGAGAGTTGCATACGCTCAGAGCTTTTCTGCCCTGGCGATACAATGACCCTAACGGCTGCGGAAGGATTTACCACCTATCGTTGGTATAAAGATGGCGTTTTGATTCCTTCGGCAACGACAAACGCCTTAGTGGTAAACACCCCTGGAATATATCGTGTGGAAAAACAAATCGAGTGTCAAGGAGTTACGGTAGTCAGCACAGAAACCATTAACTATGTGGCAACCTCTGGTGTGACCGACCCTTTACGTCCTATTGCCGACGGAGGTGCCATTTGTACCAGCAACGGGCAATGGACCAGTCACTTCATCTTGTGTAATGAGCCACAGCGCCAAATCACCCTAAACTATGTCAATACCCCTAATATCGAGTGGCAAAAACTCAATACCGGTTGTAATAACTTAGGATTTAACTGTCCTAATCCGGATAATGGTTGTTGGACGACTTTCCATAACGGTACTTCCTTTATCGCCGACCAAACGGGAGAATACCGCCTAAAAATATCCACCGCTACTGGATGTGATGCTTTCTTCTATTTCAATGTATATAAAAATAACTTGGAAGGGCAAGTCACTCAATCGGATTACACCGACTATCAACCCGGACACATCAACATCGAAATGGAAACCGTAGGCTTGGAATACACCTATGTGCTTAAAAACACAGCAGGACAAGTCGTTGCTGGTCCCGTTACCAAAACCAATGTATCAGAGAGTTGGAGACACACCTTTGGCAATTTACAAGAAGGCGATTATGTGGTAGAGGTAAGCTCACCACAACTGCCCAACAGCTGTATTTTTACACAAAACGTACGCATCAACAAAGTTACTAAACTCACAATGAAAGCTACTTTCATTGCTTGGACAGGCTGTAATGAAGTGAAAATCCGTTTTGAAGCCCAAGGCGGTAAACAACCTTATAAGTTTGCCATCTGGAGCATTGACGGAGTGGCTCTGTATAATGATTTTGTTAACATTCCAGCTTCGGCTTTCATCGCTACTATTGCTGAAGGAGAAAGCTATGTAGAGGCGCTTATTCCGAATATTACCCAACCAGGACGTTACCTCTTTGTAGTACAAGACCAAGACCAACGCTCGGCACTACAAGCCCAAGATGAAACCATTTTGATAGAACCCGAAGGACTTTATGGTTTCCGATTTGATTTGACACACGTCGCTTGTGGTTCAAATCCTGATTCGGGAGCGGTACAAACCCATTTTGAACGTCAACAAAACCGAACCACCAAGCTCTATCGTATCGATACCAACGCCAATCGAGTGTATATCGATACCAACAGCACTGGAATTTACACCGGATTGATTGCGGGTAACTACGAAATGGAAATTTCTATCGTTATCGGTACTGAAACTTGTATCTACAAAAAACCATTTACCATCAATGAGGCTGAAAATACCCTTAAGGCTTTTGCCGGTGTGGTGGAAGATATCACCTGTGATACCCAAACCCCAGCAGGATACAAGGTATCTATCAATAACGTTAGTGGCGGTACAGGAGGATATCAGTATGACTTTGGTAAGGGCTATTCCACCTCAAACGTAGGTTATGTCAGCGGTTCAACCACCGTTTATGTAAAAGATAGCGCCGGTTGTACGTTGCCTTTGGAGGTAGTAATTATCCCTACCGAAATCCCAGCCGTTAGCTTTACCCCAGTATCTTACAATTGTAACGGATATGGCACTTTTACGGTAACTACTTCGGCAACTACCCCTTTGATGTATCAGTATCAGGTAGATGACCTACCCAAACAAGATGCCCCTGTAATAGGACCTTTAGCCCCAAGAGCCACCCCTTACAACATCACCGTGCACTATACCCCTGCTCCAGGAACAGGAACTACGCCTAATTATCTGTTTAAGGAAGATTTTGGCTCGGGAGATGACCTTTGCGATGGCACTATCCTTTATTTAGGATGCAAAACCAATGAGGCTTTGGAAGACGGGTTCTACACCATTACCCAACAAGTAGCCCCCAATGCCCAATGGGTAAATCCTACCCCTACCGATGCCTCTGGGGTAGCCAATGGCAGGTACTTGGCAGTAATGCAACAAACCACTAACGGAAATTCTGGCATCATATATCACAAAACCATAGGCAATATCGTTGCCAATGAAAACCTATATGTATCGGTAAAACTTCACAACCTACTGGCTACCTCTCTCACCGCAGGAACTCATCCGCATATCGTGCTGGATTTTGTAGCTGCCGACGGAAGCCTTATCGCACGAAGAGACTTGGGCGTTTTGCCTGCCAACGGAAATTGGCAAACCCTATCAGCTACCTTTAATGCTACCGATTTGACAGGGGTAACTCAAGCCTCTTTCCAAATAAGAAACATTAGCCCAGGAGCTACCCTAGGCAATGACCTTGCCTTAGACGATATCGTCATTTGGCAAAATACCAAGTATTGTAAAGCACAGGTTTCAAAACCCGTTATCATTGAAGCAGGAAAAGAAATGGCTACACAACTGCTAAGTACCCTAGGGGTACGCTGCGTAGGAGATGCCAATGGCTCACTACAAGGAAAAATCACCGCAGGAACCCTACCTACTTCCGTTGAATATTCCATCGATAACCAAAATACTTGGACAACCATAGCCGTAGCCCCCGATGGCACCTTCTCCGTGAGCGGACTACAAGCCGTAAACGGAGCCCTACTCTACGTTCGTGACCCTAATGACACGGCTTGTGTCAGCGCTTTCAACTATAGCATTAGCGCTCCACAAACCATGAGCATCACCACACAAATCATTAAAAAAATCGACTGCCAAGCCGCTCCCCATAATGGTGCAACGGTAAAAGCTACCGCCAGCGGAGGAACTAAACCATACCTAAATTATCAGTACAAACTCAGCTCGGCTACCAGTTGGACCTCCGTAGTCCCTACCCAAAATGAAGCCCTTTTAACGCATTTGACCGCAGGAGATTATCACATTTTAGTAACCGATCAAAACGGATGTACTCAAAGTGCAACCTTTACCATTGAAGACAAACGTCAGGTCGTTTTCGATGCCATAGAAACGTACTGCTACCAAGGCGGAAACTCCGCTAAGATTGCCATACAAGTACAAGACGGAAATAGTACTCAGTACCAATACAGCAGCGATGGCGGAACAAGTTGGACTGACTTTACCCAAGCCACTTACGAGTTTACCCACCTAAGTGCTGGAACTTATGATATTTGGGTGAGAGACCAGCTAGGTTGTAGCTCCAATACCACCGTGGTAATAGCTCCACAATTGCAAATGGAAGTACGTCAAACCCAAGATTTGGATTGTCGAGGAAATGATGCCATCTTTGAACTAAGTGCCCTAGGCGGAAAAGGAACCAAAACCTTCTCGGTAAGCACCGATAACGGAAATACATTTACAATCATTCCTGCCCTTACTGCTACAACGGCTCGATACACAACAAATACTTCGGGCAATTTTATCTTCAAAGTACAAGACGAAATTCGTCCCGACGGATTTACCCGTTGTCAAGCCTTAAGCAAAACGTATAAGGTCAGCAATGAGCCTCCTCGTTGGAAACCCGAATTTACCATCGGTAAAAAAGATGTCGCTTGTGCTGGTGAGGCTACTGGGCAAATCCTAGCTTCTATAAATGATATCGACCCCAATTCCGGACAAGCTCCATACACCATCAACGTCTATGAAGATGACGGTACAGGCAACCCAATAAGAGCTACTCAATACGGCTTGTTCAACCTACAAGCTAAAAAATATGTGGTTATTATTGAAGATGCCAAAGGATGTGAATCTGTCCCTACCCCTATTGAAATTGGGCAAACCCCAGCGCTAAACCTTAACATAACTCCTACGCAAATTACTTGTGTAAGTGGGGCAGGAATTTCATTAGGAAAAGTGGATATTACTTTAGGTACAGGAGGAACGGCTCCTTTCGAAGTGAAAATATTTAAGTTAGGCACCGCAGGTATGGTTCACAACGCTACTGCAAACAACAATGAAACCATTACCAAAGAAGGTTTGAATTTTGGTGATTATCACGTGGTAATTACCGATGCAACCCACTGCCAAAAGGTAGAAGATTTTAGCATCAGTGCCTATACCGATATCATAATCACAGCTACACCTACCACCCAGCCTATTGGTTGTACAGCCGGTAGCGGTGCTATTCAGGTTTCAGCATACAACACCGCGGGTAATGCCATCGGTACAGGAAACTTCTACTTTGCCGTTTATACCCCAGGACTTACTTACACCCCTAGAGATCCTCAATGGCATTTAGGAAATACCGCCACCATCAACTTGCCTGGAGGAGGTACCGCACAAGGGGCTACCTATGAGTTTACTAACCTTACACCAGGGGTAACTTACGTATTTGCTGTATATGACCAAGATACAAGGTGTATGTACTTCCAACCTTCTACCCTTGCCGTGCCTACACAATCTACTTTAAAAATAAATGATTTTAAAACAGAAAACGTAAAATGTCAAGGCGAGAGTAACGGTAAGGCTACCTTCTCCCTTAGCGGACAAAAAACTTCAACCACTTCCATCAACTATCAAGTATTTACCTATCCGGATAATACACCTGTGGGTGCCGTTCAAAACCGAACTGCTCCATACAGCAACATCACCGTAGGTGGACTTTCCGCAGGAGAATATTACATCGTATTTACCGAAATGCACAATGCCAACGAAGATTGTGTCAACGCCACTGCCCCCTTTAAAATCAATCAACCACTCACCCAGCTCAACGTAACGGCTGAAAACCCCATTGCAGTGAATTGTAAAACCAATTCCGGACGTATCGTAACTACCGTAAGTGGTGGCGTAGCACCGTACCAGTACATCTATAACACTACCGGTACAGCTCCTACCCATACCGATTGGGCAGCCACTACCGACAGTTCAGTAAAACAAGTCAGTACCTCTGGCACTTGGTATGTGTTTGTTAAAGACCAAGCCGGTTGTGTAAAACAAGTAACATTGGAGGTAGCTCAAGACCCCGAACCACAAATCGCTTCCGTTAGCGTTGACGACCTGTGTAGTGCCTCTGGAAAATACACCCTAAGGGTAAAACTTGCCCAAAAAGGAACAGGTACGCACTACTACCGATTAAACGGAACTGTACCCACTGCCGTGGATTGGATTAACACCGATACCTTCCTAATTACCGAAGTGTTACCCAGCACTACCCCTTACTCCATTCAAGTTATCGATGGTAATAATTGTAGTGCCGATACTCACCTAACGGTAAATGCCCCCATAGCATTCCAAGTGAAAATCGACAAAACTTTGGATTGTACTGCTACCCCTGATGCAACTATAAAAATCGAAAACATTAGCGGTGGAAATGGTACCTACTTCTATAGTATTGACCAAGTGGTTTTAGTCGATGACCCTGACAACCCAACCGCCCCTGCTGAAAGCTATGTCACCCATACCCCAAGAACTTCAGTTACCGTAACCCCTATTACGGTGGTCATAAATAAAGCAGGGGATTATGTGGTTCACGTTTTTGACAGCCAAACCGCTACCTGTCCGGTGAAAAAACGCATCACCATCGAGGCTAAAAAACAACCTAAAATGACCATCACTGCCGTAACCGATGAAAAATGCCACACCGGTACCCTACCTGGTACAGGAAGCATATCCGTAGCAGTAGCCAACAACGGGGAAGGACCTTTCAAAATCGAAATTACTCAAGTTAAAGATTTAGCCACAGGAATCACCACACCCCTTTCAGTAGTACCTATCCTAGGCTATAACGCCACCTTCAACGGTTTGAAAGGAAGCCAAAACGGAATGCTTTATACCATTAAAGCTACCGCACAGGCAAATGAGTGTACCCACGAAATCGAACAAATCATCGTGGCACCACCCGCCTTATCCATAGCTACAGATGCCCTGACAAAATCTGAATATTCCTGTGAGGCAACCCCTAAACTGCCTACACTAAGTTTAGACCTATCAAAAATCAGTGGCGGAACCCCTCCATACACCCGATTCGTGTTCGTTGATCAAACCACTGGTGCCGTTTTACAAGATAGTAACGCCACAACATATACCTTAGCTCACCTAAACGGAGGTAGCTTCTACCTTACCCTATACGATGCTAACGGATGTGATGTATCTACACCTCCAGTAACTATTGCCCCTACCCTGCTTATCGATAAGATAAATGTTGGGGTTAATACTGCCATAACCTGTGTACAAAACGAAATCATTTCCGTTTCCATCACCACCACACCGGCGTATGCTTCCATAACCCCGCAACCCAACATCGTATATACCATAAGCGATGCCCTAAGCGGTAGCACGATCCATACCCAATCCGTGGCGACTACTACCTACACCTTCCCTGCCCTACCCGTAGGACAATACGTGATCAAAGCACAAAACCAAATCACTCAGTGTGAAGTAGCCACTACACATACCGTGCTTAAACCCGATACCTTCATCGTAAGCCCTTCCGATGCACAAGCCGTAACCTGTCACGAAGGTGACAATGGTAGTATCAAAATTACTTTCGTAGATACCTTCTTAGGCGATGGCGACCAAGCGCTGCTCGGATTCTCTTACCAGATTGTCAATGCCATTACCGATGCTCCTGTTCATAGCCAAACCCTACCGGCAGGAACCACACACGTAATCTATAACAATCTACAAGCAGGTACTTACAAAGTAAGAGCTACCTCAACCCATAACCAATGCAAAACCCCTTGGGCACAGTTTAGCATACGACAAAGCCAAACTCCTATCGCTATAACAGCCCAAGAAACCTTTGGAGTGACTTGTAACAACGACCGTGGAGAAATTCTGGTAAGTGTAACCGGTGGACAAGCACCTTATACCGTGACCCTATCCGCACCAGGAGTTACCCCACAAATCCAAAACAACGTTGATCACAAAACCCTATTTACAGGACTTAGTGCAGGAGCAGGTACCCTTACCTACACCATTGCCGTAAGGGATAGCCAAGGCTGTGAAACCTTCTCAGGAAACAATCAAATCACCCTTGTTAAACCCCAAACCGTTTCCGCTACCATTGAGGTAAGTCCAATCACCTGTATAGGAGCCAACAACGGTAGCATACAAGTCAAAAATACACAAGGAGGATCTGGAGAAGGTACTTACCATTACATCCTAAAAAATGTAACCACGTCTGTAAGTACCCCACCGCAAATCCAACCCCTATTCGAAAAACTTACCCCAGGAGAGTACACCCTAACCATTACCGATGCTTGGAACTGTGATGTCAATATCTCTGGAATTACCCTCCAAGAACCACAACCCATTACTATGGAAATCACTCATTCCGACCTTATCGTTTGTTATGGTGCAAATGATACCGGTTTTGTACAGGTTGCAATCAGCGGAGGAACTCCAAATTATCATTTGATACTTAAAAATGCAGATACCGGAGCTCAACTACGTTCCATTACAGGAGTAGTGTCAACAACCACCATCGATAACTTAGTACCTAACATCAACTACGAAATACTAGTTACCGATAAAAACGGATGTGTAATGACGCAAACCCATACCTTTAACCTAACCCAAATGCCGAACATCACAGCAAACGCATCTCAAAGCGAAAATTGTTTCAACGACAATTACAAAACCGATATCCAAGTGCGTTTCCCAAAAGCTATTGATTTTACCAAGGTCAAATACAACCTAAATAGCAATGACCCAACAACAGCTGTGCCTTTTAGCAGAACCAATGAGAATGTCGCTTTTATTGACCTGTTCGATGCCACCATCCCTAGTCAATACATCACCATTTTCTATCAGGATACCGTTAAAGGTCAAACCAAAACCTGTTCATACACCACTCAATTCAAGGTAGTCAATAGGCAAAGCCTATCCTTAACACAGGTAAACAACGAGGCCCTAAACACCATTGAGGTAAAAGCTACAGGAGGAGTAACCCCATACCAGTATTACTTCAACGGAAATAATCAAGGCGATAGCCCCATCTATCAAGTACGAATCGACGACCCAGAACAAATAGACCCTAACACCGGAAAAAAATTAAAACAGGTCAATGTAATTGTTCAAGATGCCGTAGGTTGTACTAAAACAATGACCATCACCTTAGAATATATCGATATCCAAATCCCTAACTTCTTTACCCCTGACGGTGACGGATTTAACGATAACTGGGCACCTAAAAATACCCAAAACTACCCATACATACAAACCCATATCTTCGATCGATACGGTAGAAAAATAACTACAATAAACCAAAAACAAAAATGGGACGGTACATACAACAAAAAACAACTGCCTTCAGGTGACTACTGGTACATCATCGAGATAAATGATAATTTAGATAAACGTAAATTTAAAGGTAATTTTACTCTGTATAGATAGAGTAAAAACAATTCAAGAACATAACACCCTAAAAAGTTTGATTTTTTAGGGTGTTTTTTTATATCATCAAATTTAAGACCTTTGCAAAACGAAAACTCATCTTGCATATGACGAAAAAGATAATATTAGCTTTTAAAATCATTTTAATAGGTTCTTGCACAACATCAAACAATGAATATTCTGAAAAGAAAATTTTCAGATATAATGAACATTCTGGTATTTCATCTCTTGACCCTGCTTTTGCACGTACACAAAGCAATATTTGGGCTGTAAATCAGCTATTTAATGGATTAGTACAATTAGATGATTCTTTAAATGTTTTGCCCGACATTGCCAAAGCTTGGGAAATAGCTCCTAATAAACTGACTTACAATTTTTTTCTTCGTACTGATGTTAAGTTTCATAAGCATTTTTCTTTCCAAAATTCTGATAGTACCCGAAAGGTAACTGCTCACGATTTTGAATATAGTTTTTCTCGCCTACAAAACTCCGAAATTTCAGCACCCGGAGGTTGGATTCTTCAAAATGTAAGAAATTATAAATCATTAAACGATAGTGTATTTCAAATCGAATTAAAAAAAGAATTCCCTGCTTTTTTAGCACTAATGGCAACTCAATATGCTTGTGTAGTACCTAAAGAAGTTGTTGCATATTACGGTGAGGATTTCCGCAAACATCCTATCGGGACGGGCGCTTTTGCATTCCACGTATGGGACGAAAACAACAAACTCATTCTGCGTAAAAACCCCAATTACCACGAGAAAGATGCCCAGGGAAAATCACTTCCGTACCTTGATGGTATCGCCATTTCATTTTATCGAGAGAAACAAAGCGAATTTTTGGCTTTCATTCAAGGCAATTTGGATTTTTTAAACAGCATTGATGGTTCATACAAAGATGAAATTTTAACCTCATCGGGAGAATTGAATCCAAAATATGCTACACAAATCCGTATGCAGAAAAGTCCGTATTTGAATACCGAATATTTAGGGATTGTCATCTCCGAAGACAACATCTTATCCAATAAAATGCTACGAAAAGCCATTCATTTAGGCATCAATCGGGAACAACTGATTCGTTTTTTACGAAATGGTGTAGGCATACCCGCTCACGGAGGATTTCTTCCAAAAGGAATACAAGGTTTTTTAGATGAAAATAAAAATCCGTATGCTCCTGATAAAGCTAAGGAAATCGTCCGAAATTATATTCAAAAACACGGAAATAAACCCTTTTTACAAATCGCAACTGACGGAAATTATCAAGATATTTGTGAATATATTCAGCGAGAATTACAAAAAGTAGGTTTTGATTGCAGAATTGATTTAATGCCTTCATCTACTTTAAGACAAAGTCGTGCTACGGCAAAATTACCTATTTTTAGAGCAAGTTGGATTGCCGATTACCCCGATGCTGAAAACTATTTTTCCCTTTTTTACAGCAAAAATATTCCGCCTAAAGGAAGTAATTACACCCATTTTTCAAATTCGCAGTTTGATTTATGGTATGAAAAAAGTTTCAAAGTTCCTGAAGATGAACGCTTACAACTTTATCAAAAAATGGATAGCTTAATTATGGACGAATTACCTATAATCCCTATTTATTACGATGAAACTATCCGATTTACTCAAAAAAACATTGAAGGACTCAAAAATAATCCTATCAACTTGCTACAATTAAAAAGCGTGAAAAAACAATAATTTTCCCAAGACAAGTAGCGTTCGTTTTGTTAAAAAAAGAATAATGTATTGTACATTTTAAAAAAATATTTACGTTTGTATTTAATTCAAATTAAAATATAAATGAAAAGAAATTTATTAGTAGCTTTAGCTATGGTTTTTAGCGCATCAGCTTACAGCCAATTTTATGTTGCCGTTAGTGGTGGTTATGGTTTTGAAGCAAACCCAAAAGTTTTAGGAAAGGAAGTAAACAAAACGGGGGTAAACGAATTGAAAGGTTCTTACGGAGCTGGTTTTCAATCACAAATACGTGGAGGATATTTTTTCAATAAACGCATCGGAGCTGAAGTTGCCGTAGGATACTTACACGGAAAAGAGCTACAAACTTATAGCGTAAGTAACGGAGTTGGTTTAGATATAACCGCTCAAGGAAGAGCCTTTGGTGCTTCTTTAGCTGCAATATATAATGTCACTAAAAATATTTATGCTCGTGCTGGAGTAGTTACCAAAATTGGTGGAAAAACAGAAGTTTTTACTAGTTTTGACCTTCCTGTGCCAAAACATCACGCAAAAGCAGAGATAAAAAATAACTTACACGGCAAAATTCCTTTCGGATTTATTGGTGGATTAGGCTATAAATTCAAGTTGACTGACAAAGTTTCTGCATTCATTGAGGGAGAGTACCTAAATATTAACGTAGGTAGAAAAACTTCTAAATTAGACAGCTTTTCAGCTACCTATAACGGAAAAGCTATTTCTAAAGAAATATTTGCAAATAGTTTAAAAGGTTTCGCAGGAAGTAATCCAGCTTTAGCACCTATTGCAGACCAACTAACCCCTTTATTACAAGAGGAATACGATTGGTCAGATAAAAATGCACCTGATGCTCCTTATTCTTCAGTTGGGGTAAATGTAGGTCTGATTTTTCATCTATAAAAAACAATAAACAAATCAAAAAAACGTTCCTTATTCGGAGCGTTTTTTTTAATTTTATCTGGCTTAAGCAAAGTAATATTACCAACTTTCTCTGCAAATGAGTATTGTTTTAGCATCATCGAATAGCCCGATATAAAAACGCTTATCGGTTTCTCCACTAACATATTGCTTTGTAAGGTTTCGATTCGTTCTATTCAATGCAGGTGCTATTGTGTTGGCGGCTAAAAAAACAGAGTCTTGCACCTGATTAAATTCAAGAACACTTAGTTGATTTTCCAATTCCTTAAATGCTTCGGGAGTGGTTTCAAATAAAAAAACGGAAGTATAGTCGCCAAAATGATCTGGAAATGTTGCCTCTTTATAAATGAATTTTGCTTCCTTCGGGAAATTAAGTTGCGTAACCTCTTTATAATCTGCTTTATAAAAGTCACTATCAGGAAATATCGAAGAGTACACCCAATACCCTAATAATACTATGGGAATGAACGCAAAATACTTATAATACTTATTCGGATATTTTTTGCTAAGATAATCGTACAAAAAATAAGTGATACCTATCAGTACTAATACAGCTAATAAAGGTAGCAAATACAACAACAATAAAAATAATTTTTCTTCCATAAAACATTTTATTTTTTTTTTTGAGGTACAAATTCAAATTCTCATCTTTGGTCAAATTTCTTTTCTTATAGAAAGGATTTATCTTACCAAAATTACAAAAAATATCAACAAATTAAAAGAACTCATTAAAGAAAATCAAACAACAAGCCTTTTCTTCTAAAAAACCATCTTATGCAAATACTCTCTTATCATTGTTTTGAAAAATCATATTTTTTCTTACTTTTGCAGGAATTTTAGTAAAAAGTAAAACAGCTAAAAATGAGTATTTTAAATCATCAAAAGGCTGTAAAACAGACAAACATAATATGAAAGCAGGAATTGTAGGGCTTCCTAATGTGGGGAAATCCACCTTATTTAATTGTTTATCAAATGCAAAAGCACAGAGTGCAAACTTTCCGTTTTGTACCATCGAACCCAATTTAGGGGTAGTAAACGTTCCCGACCCGCGATTGGAAAAATTAGAAGAGTTGGTAAAACCTGAACGTGTTTTACCCGCTACCGTTGAAATCGTGGACATTGCCGGACTGGTAAAAGGAGCCAGTAAAGGTGAAGGTTTGGGCAATCAGTTTTTAGGAAATATCCGTGAATGTAATGCTATCATACACGTGCTCAGATGTTTTGAAAATGATAATATTGTTCACGTGGACGGAAGCGTAAATCCTATTCGCGACAAAGGTACTATTGATGTGGAGCTTCAACTCAAAGATTTGGAAACCGTTGAAAAGCGTCTTGATAAGGTAAATCGTGCTGCCAAAGCAGGAGATAAAAAAGCTGCCAAAGAACAAGAACTTTTAAATCGAATTAAAACTACGCTGGAATCTGGAAACTCTGCAAGAGCTGTGCAAGTAGCTGATGATGAACAGGAACTTATGGATTCTTTCCAACTGCTTACCGCCAAGCCTATTCTGTACGTTTGTAATGTAGATGAGGCTTCTGCCAAAAACGGAAATAAATATGTTGACCAAGTGAAAGAAGCGGTAAAGGACGAAAATGCGGAAGTTATCGTACTGGCTGTTGCTACCGAAGCGGATATCACTGAATTAGAGAGCTATGAAGAACGACAAATGTTTTTGGAAGACATCGGGCTTGATGAACCAGGAGCTTCCAAACTAATTCGTGCAGCTTATAAGCTATTAAATTTGCAAACCTACTTCACGGCAGGAGTAAAAGAGGTTCGTGCTTGGACCATTCACAAAGGCGATACCGCCCCCAAAGCCGCAGGAGTTATCCATTCCGATTTTGAAAAAGGATTTATCCGTGCCGAAGTTATTGCTTATGATGATTTTGTTACCTATGGGAGCGAAGCTAAAGTAAAAGAAGCTGGGAAAATGCGCGTAGAGGGCAAAGAATACATCGTGAAAGATGGCGATGTAATGCACTTCCGATTTAATGTGTAAAAAAAATGGGGACTTTCCCTAATTTAATAATTATTTAATTTATTCTTTTTTAAAATTCATTCATTTACAAAGTTTTGTAAAACTTGAGAAAAACACAGACCATTGTCTGTGTTTTTTTTATCCCTCGAAGAGAAAAGAGAAAGACTAAAAAATAAAAGTTACAAGATACAAGGCACAAGTTACAAGATACAAATTACAAGACACCAATTATGAGAAATAGGGTACAAAGTGAAAGGATAAGGTTCAAAAACATCAAATCTTTCAAAATAAAAACCCAAAAAATAACATCTATTTTGAGTACACTTCAATTCCAATGAAATGCTAAAAAACTTAATTTTTTAATAAATTTTCACTTTTATTAAAAAACATATTGTTTTTTATGTACCTTTACCTCAAAGGGAATTACAAAATAATAATTTCTTTTTGAAAATATGTATTAACTAAAAAATCACAACATTATGGCACGAAATTCTTTCGCAGAAAACATTACCCGAAATCAAATGCTGGTAAAAGGATTACAAGGCAGAGCAGAAAATCTTCCAATAGGGGTTACCGCTGAAATTGTTACAGAAATGGACGCACTAAACAAACAAGCAATGGATTTGAACGCAGAGCAAGAAAAACTGAAAGCTAAACTCAAAGAAAAGACCGCTCAACTCGATACGATTATCAAATCTCTTGAAGAAAAACACGCTTTTGTTAAAAAGTATGTAAAATTAGGTGTACCCAAGAAACTTTGGCGAGAGTTCGGTATTGAAGACAAACGTTAATGTAATTATAGAGCTACCTCAAAGCTGACAATCATACCATTTAAAGTTAAAGATTTTAAAATCGAATTGCTTTTTTCAGCCTCTGAGGTAGCTCCTTTTTATTTTCTAACCCTATTATTTGTTTTTTTAAAGAAAATACAATAAATCATCTTAAAAATTAAAAATTACATCTGGTGTAAAACTTACACTACATAGAAAATACAATACACAATATAGGAAATTAAAAAGTACATCTAGTGTAAAACTTACACCACATAGAAAACACAATACACAAGGTAGGAAATTAAAAAGTACATCTGGTGTAAAACTTACACCACATAGAAAACACAATACACAAGATAAGAAATTAAAAAATACATCTAGTGTAAAACTTACACCACATAGAAAACACAATACACAAGGTAGGAAATTAAAAAGTACATCTGGGTCAAAACCTTATATCAGATGAGAAATAATTAAAATTAAAGCAATTAGAAAGTTAGTAGATTAAAAGAATAAGGATAATAAACTAAAAAGGCTGTCGTTATTCGGACAGCCTTTGCGTTACTTATATTACTTATATTACTAATAGGTATATTCTGTTATTGATGTTTCAGGAGAGGATTCGTTATGTCTTTTAAGGTCTTTCACCACTCGAACTGGATATCCATTGCTATGGTACTGATAGTTGTATTGAGTAGTTTCCATTTCTTTGTTATCAACAATCAATTTCGTATGCACAAGATTATTTTTCATACGTTCTACATCAATAAAATAATCGGGGAAGATTTTTAATGACCAAGCAACGTGTAAAATATTCTTTTTATCATCATACTGGTATTCATAAACACTATTATTATTTACTACTGACTTAATTACCCTTTTCTGAGCATCTAAAGTATATGTTTTCTCATCACTAGGTGGTACTGGTCCTCCATCAGTTGCCACTATACCTTCCACTTCTTTTATTTCATTATCAGACAGATACGTAAAATCCGTTACTCTTTTGCGTGTTTCTGTTATTTTTTCTTCCTTTTTAACCAGTTTATCCCCTTCATAAGTATAGGTATAAGTAATTATATTCGTCTCACCTTTATTTGAGCGTTCTTCGGTTTTCTCAATCAATTTGCCGTCTTGATAGCTAAACGTCCCTTTGAAAGTTTGTTTACCACTTTCAAGGTCAGTTATTACAAGGTTTTTAAGTAAATCATTTTCATAAAAGAATATGATTTTTGTTGCTTCGTGTTTCTTTCCGTTTTTGAAAATCGTTTGTGTAGTTGCTAAAATTTTATCGTTTTCTATCTGGTTTTCCTCTTCTTTTCTATAATTGTTGACCACTTCTTTCCCTGCTTCATAATCTTTTTGCGTATAAGTTTGTACCACTTTTTTAGGATACACAAACGATTGATGGTTCTCCCCTTCGGAGTTAGCATTATCTTTGGAGCAGCCCACCAATAGCAATGCCGCTACCAATAATTTCATCTTTTTCATATTTATTATATTTTTTAAAGTTTTCGATGGTAAAGGTAGCCTTTTACCCAAAATCAAACTACTAACATTGTGTTAAAAAACAAAAAAGAATCTCCCCAATTTAAACTCTATCCTTGTTTGTCATCTATAACTTGTAACTTTTCACTTTATCCTTTTCACTTTATCCTTTTCACTTTATCCTTTTCACTTTATCCTTTTCACTTTATCCTTTTCACTTTATCCTTCCCAACTTTCTTTGTTGTTTTTTAAATGAAATATTGTATTTTTGTTCACGGAATATATAAAAATCAGGTGGTATTGAAAAAGGGATTACAAGTATTCAAACGTTTTTAAGTGGAACTTAGAATCGGTTTAACTTGATAAAAATAGCTTATTTTGGATATACTTTACCTTTTAAACCAGCACCGAAAATCAATAAGAAATATAAAAATTTATGGAAAATCAAGTCATTGCTTTTTTTGCCTATTGTGCTCCTGCAATTATTGTTGGGGTGGTTGCTTATTATTTTTTCTACACGCATACTAAAAATGAAGATAATCGTCGCCGATTTTTACTTCAAAAGGAAAATCAAAAACTTTCTTTACCACTTCGCTTACAAGCTTATGAACGTATGGTTTTGTTTTTGGAACGCATCAATCCGCAAAAACTATTATTAAGGCTTCCTGCGGCATCATTAACCAAAAAAGAATATGAATTGCTACTTATCAAAAGTATTGAGGAGGAATTTGAGCATAATATGTCGCAACAAATCTATATGAGCGAAGGATTATGGAATGTGATTAAAACAGCCAAATTAGCTACTATCCAAATCATACGAAAGGCAGCGCAAGATGAGGCTTTGGCTGATGCTCACGCAATGACCGAAAGTATTTTTAAAGAATTTATTGACAAGGCAACTCCTTCATCAAGCGCTATTGGTTATCTAAAAGAAGAACTTAAAACTTTTTTATAAGTGATTAAAAGGTGAATCCTGAGGTTTTACATACTCCTATTGTATATCTGCGTGGTGTTGGTACTCAACGTGCTGAACTACTCAAAAACGAACTAGGCATACACCAATTTCAAGATTTACTTAACCTCTTCCCCAATCGATATATTGATCGTACTCGATTTTATAAAATCAGCGAACTGCAAAACAACTCTGCCGAGGTACAAATCGTTGGTAAAATCATACATCTTAAAACAGTAAGTTCGGGCAACAATAACCGATTGGTTGCCACTTTTACTGATGATATAAGTACAATGGAATTGGTTTGGTTTAAGGGCATCAAATGGCTGCGCGACACTTTAAAAATCAACGAACCTTACGTGATTTACGGAAAAATAAATTGGTTTAATGGGGCTTTTTCTATGCCACATCCTGAAATGGATTTGGTAGCTGATTTTAACCAAACGATGGGTAATACTATTCAACCCGTATATCCTTCCACCGAAAAATTATCTAAAAGAGGCGTTACCAATAGAGTAATTCGGCAACTGATGCAAAACTTATTTCAAGATGTAGGTAAAGCATTTTATGAAACACTCCCCCACTCCATACTTTCAAGTTTAAATCTGATTTCAAAATCAGAGGCTTTGGTAAATATTCATTTCCCAAAAAGTCAAGAACTTTTAGGTAAGGCTCAAATGCGTTTGAAATTTGAAGAGCTCTTTTACATCCAATTACAATTGGTCAGAAAAAACATTTTACAAAAACAACGTTTTAAAGGCTTTACTTTTGATAAGGTAGGCGAGGTTTTTTCCGATTTTTATAACAACCGATTGCCCTTTGACCTTACTCAAGCACAGAAACGCGTACTGAAAGAAATCCGTAATGATGTGGGGTCTAACGCTCAAATGAACCGACTGCTTCAAGGCGATGTAGGTTCAGGAAAAACCATTGTAGCACTAATGGCAATGCTACTTGCCATTGATAACGGCTTTCAGGCTTGTTTGATGGCGCCCACCGAAATCCTTGCCTCACAGCATTTTCAAAGTATTTCTGAGTTATTAGAGGGTTCGTCAGTGACCATTGCGCTTTTAACAGGCTCCACCAAAAACAGCCAACGCAAAATTATTGATGAGCAATTACAAGAAGGTTCATTACAGATTTTGGTAGGCACTCACGCTTTGTTGGAAGATAAAGTAAAGTTCAAAAACTTAGGTTTTGCCATTATTGACGAACAACATCGTTTTGGGGTAGAACAACGCTCTAAATTGTGGAAGAAAAATCACAGACCACCACATATTTTAGTAATGACCGCAACGCCCATACCGCGTACCTTAGCTATGAGTGTTTATGGTGATTTGGATATTTCTATCATTGATGAGCTTCCCCCTGGAAGAAAACCTATACAAACCGTACATCGTTACGAAAATCATCGTGCTAAAGTCTATGAATTTATAAAAAAGGAGATTGATCAAGGCAGACAAGCTTACGTGGTATATCCGCTTATAGAAGAATCCGAATCGTTAGACTTTAAGAACCTTACCGAAGGCTTTGAGTACATTGAAAATAGCTTTCCAAGACCCAAATACCAGATTTCTATGGTACACGGACGAATGAAACCTGCAGAGAAAGATGCCGAAATGGAAAAATTCAAGCAAGGCATTACGCAAATTATGGTAGCCACCACCGTAATTGAAGTAGGAGTCAATGTACCTAATGCTTCAGTTATGGTTATCGAAAGTGCAGAACGCTTTGGGCTTTCACAACTTCATCAATTACGCGGACGAGTAGGAAGAGGCAACCAACAAAGTTATTGTATCTTACTCACTGGAAATAAATTAGGGAGCGATTCACTCACCCGTATGCAAACAATGACTCAAACCAATGATGGCTTTCAAATTGCTGAAGTAGATTTAAAACTCCGCGGACCAGGTGATTTAATGGGTACGCAACAAAGTGGCGTTCTTGCCCTAAAAATTGCCGACTTGGTTAAAGACCAAACCCTCTTAAGGGCAGCCCGAGCAGAAGCTATTCAATTATTAAAATCAGACCCTGAGCTTAAAACCCCTGAAAACAGAACTGTTGCCTACACCTTACATCAATTACATACGCATAAAAATATCTGGACATTCATTAGCTAAAAATGTATCGGTTTTTCGGTACATTTTCATATCTTTGCTCGACAAAAATCATAAAAAATGAAATTGAAAGCAGGTGTTTTAGGTGCCGGACATTTGGGTAAGATACATTTACGTTTGTTAAATCAGTCCGAAAAATACGAGTTGGTAGGTTTTTATGACCCTGACCAAGAAAATGCAAAACAAGTATCTCAAACCTTTGGCTATCATCGTTTTGAAACCATTGACGCTTTAATAGCCGCTTGTGATGTGGTTGATGTAGTTACCCCTACCGTAAATCATTTTGAGTGTGCCAAACAAATAATTACCAGCGGAAAACATCTGTTTATTGAAAAACCTATTGCTAACACTGTTCAGGAGGCTGAAAGTATCATTGCATTAGCTGAAAAACACGGTGTCAAAGGTCAAGTAGGGCACGTAGAGCGTTTTAATCCTGCTTTTATAGCCGTACGCGAAACCATCACCGACCCGATGTTTATTGAAGCCCATCGTTTGGCAGAATTCAATCCTCGCGGAACGGATGTTCCTGTGGTTTTGGACTTAATGATACACGATATTGATGTGATTTTAAGCGTTGTAAAATCAAAAGTAAAACACATTTCTGCTAGCGGAACAATGGTCATCAGTCAATCGCCTGATATTGCCAATGCACGTATTGAGTTCGAAAATGGTTGTGTTGCTAATCTTACCGCAAGTCGTATATCCCTTAAAAATATGCGTAAATCACGCTTTTTCCAAAAAGATGCTTACATTTCAGTAGATTTCTTGGAAAAAAAGGTAGAAGTGGTAAAAATGAAAGATGCCCCAAAAGTTCCCGGCGATTTCGATATGATTTTGCAAAATGCCGAAGGAAAGCAAAAGCAAATCTACTTTGAAAATCCGCAAATTAGTACAAACAATGCCATTTTAGACGAATTAGAAACCTTTGCCGACGCCATCAATAATAATACCACCCCAATAGTTACACTACAACAAGGTACTGAAGCTCTGCGTATTGCTAAACAAATTGTTGAAAAATTATAATCCAATGAGCATTACCGAAAACCTGAAACAACTCAAAAATACCCTACCTAATGATGTGATTTTGGTCGCTGTTTCCAAATTCAAACCCATTGCTGATTTGCAAGTTGCTTATCAGGCAGGACAGCGTGTATTTGGGGAAAGTAAAATTCAGGAAATGACTCAAAAACAAGAGGCACTACCCAAAGACATTCAGTGGCATATGATTGGTCACGTACAACGCAATAAGGTAAAATATATGGCACCATACGTAAGCCTTATTCACGGGGTAGATAGCCTTCGCCTTTTAGAAGAAATTAACAAACAAGCCCTTAAAAACAATCGAGTTATTGATTGTCTTTTGCAAGTGCATATTGCTCAAGAAGAAACCAAATTTGGTTTTAACCCACAAGAAATTTTCGACTTGATAACCAATCCTTCCTTTAGTAATTTAAAAAACATAAAAATCAAAGGACTTATGGGAATGGCAAGTTTTACCTCAGATGAAACCCAAATTAAAAAAGAATTTCAACTACTTAAACATTGTTATGACAAGTTAAAAACAAAAGAACATCCGCTTTTGAGTATCGAATTTTTATCTATGGGAATGAGTGACGATTACCCAATCGCTCTTGCTTGTGGTAGTAATATGATTCGAGTTGGTAGTAAAATCTTTGGCAATCGTGGATAAACATTGCACAAGGTGTACTATTTAATTTTGTAGATGAAAAATAGTTTGTCTGATTTTTTATCTTAATTTTGCGTTAAAATTAAGATTTTTAGTTATGGAACCATACCAAAGGCTCACGTTATTTTTCTTTACATTATCATTTTCGGTATTTTCGCAAGACCATAAAGCGTTTAAAATCCGTAATGAATTTGAAATTCAAGGAGATATAACCATTATCGGAAATCAGATACTCAGCCAAAAATCCAAAAAAGCAACTGTATTTTCTCCCTATAATGATGTTTCAGAACAAGCCAAGATAAATGACCAGCTAAAAATGTATTACGTTGATATTGATGAAAATGAAGATACATTTTCTTCAAGTAGTGCTAACTTAATACTACCTAAAAATAGCCAGATTGCCTATGCTGGATTGTATTGGTCGGCAATCTATCCTTACACTTTAGGCGAACACAAATCGGGAAACAAATTCAAAATTTTGGATAAAGAGCGTCTCTCTCCTGAGAATATTCTGTTAAAAATTCCTTCCAAAGACGAATACATTCCCATTCAAGGAAGTATCCTTGCAGACACTTACAATTCTAAAAATGAGCTTTTAAAAGAAAAAGGAGGATATTTGGCTTATAGTGATGTTACTCAAATTATAAAATCGCAAAAACAGCTCAGCGGAACCTATTTTGTAGCCAATGTATTGGCTGCCAATGGCGAGGTTTACGGCGGTACTTGTGGCGGATGGGTTTTAGTTGTCGTTTTCGAAAATGAGGCACATTCTGTCAAAAAAATCATTACTCAAGATGGTTTTGTGTATGGAAGTACAAGTATCAGTTATGATTTTTCGGGTAAAGAAAATGAAGACATTCGTGTGCTTGGTGCTGCTTTAGAGGGTGACCGCAACATTGCCAACGATAAAATGATAGCACATTTGCCTCAAAATAATATTTCTTTCCCTTTAAAAACAGATATTCGAAAAGAAAATGATTTTTTTAATAGTACAATAACTAAAAATAATCAACATATTGAAGAAAGAACTCCGAATAGTCTAAACACTTTAGGATTCGACCTTTATGATATTGACCTTTCAAAAGAAATCATAGCAAAAGACGTTGGTTTCATTACCTTTAAAGTCATTTCAGTAGCCGACAAAGCTTTTCAATTCTTCAATGCAGTTTGTGTTGAACTGACGGAAACTAAAGCCACTGAAAATGAACTAACAAACAATAATATTACGATAGAACAATCTCTACTTCAAAATACAAATCAACTTTTTTACAACATCGTAGGAGTTTTTAAAAATAAGCATTATGCTATCAATTTTGTAAATGACTTAGCTAAAGAAAAAATTATAGCAAAATACTGGCTCGATGAGCAAAACAACCTATATTACATCTACACGCAACAATCTCAATCCGAGCAAGAAGCCGAAAGAGAACGAAACATACTTAATGAGCAAAAGAAAATCAAAAATTGGATTCGCATAAAATAATCATTAAAAATCAGATTATTATAAAAATGTTTATCTAACGTTCATTTCTAAAGGCATATAGACGTTTTGTTTTTTATCTTAAAATTTTCTTGTTTAAATATTAAATTATTCTTAATTTCGGCGGCGAAATGAAAAATAGAAGCTATGAAACAAAGTTACTTATTCCTTGCATTGTTGTTGCCGTTATTTCAAGTAAGCTTTTCTCAAAACGGAAATCAACCCTTTAAAGTCAGAGATGACTTTGAAATCAATGGGGATATCGCTATCATTGGTAATCAAATCGTCAATCGGGAAGAAAACAAAGAAAAACCCAATATACCTTTCAACGAAGTTTCCGAAAAAGCTCGGTTTAACGACCGTTTTGTAATGAAATATGTTGATGTTGATACCAATGACCATACTTTCTCTTCAAGCAGTGCTACTTTGGCTTTAAACAGCGGAAAAAAACGCAATTTACTTCGGGCGGGACTCTACTGGAGTGCTACTTATCCGCATACTTTTAGTGAAAAAAAGAAAGAAAACGAATTCAAAATTACAGATAAAACCAGAAATATTCCTAATACGGTACTGCTTAAAATTCCTAGCAAAGACCAATATCTACACGTTGAAGGCAAAATGGTTTTTGACGGGTTTTATGCATTCAGTAACCTAGATTTCAAAGGAAGTGAACCTTATGTAGCTTATGCCGATATCACTCATTTAATTCAGGACACTCATAATTTTGAAGGAGAATATTTTGTAGCTAACATACTCGCCGCCAACGGAGAGATTAAAGGAGGAAGTTGTGGCGGATGGGCTATGGTATTTATCTACGAAGAAGAAGGAGCCTCTGCAAAGAAAATTACCACTCACGACGGATTTACTTCTGTAAATACGGTTTTAAACTACCAAATTAACCCAAAACAAAATGCAAAAGGGCGTATTTTAGGAGCAAGTATTGAGGGAGACTTAAATGTAGTTGGTGATAAATTAGTAGGTAATTTCCCTAAAAACAACATTTCTTTCTTTATCTTGGAACAAGGACGAAGTCGAGATGATTTTTTCAACAGTTCTATTACCAAAAACAATCAACACGTAAAAAGCAGAAATCCTAATAGTAAAAACACCTTAGGTTTTGATATATATGACATTGAATTCTCTAAATATCAACAAATTCTAACCGATGAACAAGAGCTGAATTTGAAACTCATCACAGGCGCCGACAAACCTTTCTTGTTCTTCAATGCAATTTGCATTGAAACCGAAAAGAATGAAAATGGAACCTATAATAGGTTTGGTAATTCGGCTGAAACTAAAGAAATTGACGCCTTTGATGTCTCTGCTGAAATGGCAAAAGCAGGAATTGGTGAAGATGATATTAAAAATATCGAAATAAATAACTCTGACAAAGGTTTTTATAATGTAATTGGTGTATATTTCAATTCAAAAAGTGTACTAAAACTTATCGAAACACTCAATAAAAAAGGTTACGAAACCAATTATTTATTCGATGATAAAACTAATTATCATTACGTTTATACCCACCATAGTTTATCTTTCGATGAAGCATTGAAAAATCGAGACACCTTGAGCCGAGACCCTGAAATTAAAGAATCTTGGATTTTAGTCATAAAAAACAATAACTAATTTAAGATTATTGTTGTAAATTTGCCGCCCAAATGAACCCGAATGTTAAAAAAAGAAATTCAAATTGCGGTAGATAAGGGCGAAATGCTCCCCTTAATGGAAGCTTTCTACACCATTCAAGGTGAAGGCTTCCATAAAGGGACGGCAGCATATTTCATCAGAGTCGGTGGATGCGATGTGGGTTGCCACTGGTGCGATGTAAAGGAAAGTTGGGATGCTGAAAAACACCCTCCAACACATATCGAAGATATTGTAAAACAAGCAAATAACCATTCTAAAACCATTGTAGTTACGGGAGGAGAACCACTGACTTGGAATATGAATCCGTTAACACAAAAATTAAAAGCAGTTGGTTTAAGCACACATATCGAAACCTCTGGGGCTTATCCACTTTCTGGAGATTGGGATTGGATTTGTCTTTCACCTAAAAAATTAAAACCTCCCACAGTGGAAATCCTCCAAAAGGCAAACGAACTAAAAATCATCATTTATAACAAACACGATTTTGTTTTTGCTCAAGAAATGGCAGCAAAAGTAGCATCAAATTGTATTTTGTACTTACAGCCCGAATGGAGCCGACGCGAAAAAGTTATCCCTGAGATTGTTGATTTCGTGATGAATAATCCTAAGTGGAAAGTATCTTTACAAACCCATAAGTATCTTAACATTCCTTAAAGAATTCAAGTAAAAAACCATTTCTAATCACAAATCATTACTTGCCAATCATTTAAAAGTATTTTCAGAAATAAATACCTCAAAAAATTGTTTTTTTAGTGTTTCTGAATTACCTTTGTACCTACAGAATACCTAAACATTGGCTAAAAGATGGGACATGCATACCAGTTGGTGGAATCTCTCAAGCAAAAAGTAGTTTCTTTAGGAAAGCAGTTTGAAAGTCTTAGAGAGGAAAACCAAAATTTGAGGAGTTCCATTGAGTCACTTGAGCAAAAGAAATCAGAGCTTGAAAAGCAGTTGATTCTATGGAGAGAGCGATATGATACCCTTAAGGTAGCCAATAGTATTTTGGGCAGTAATGAGAATAAAACAGAGGCTAAATTAAAAATAAATGCTTTAATCCGTGAGATTGACGCTTGTATTGTTCAGCTTTCAGAATAATGATTTAAAATGGATAACACATTAAAAATCAAACTTTCTATTGGAGATAGAGTATATCCGATGCGGATTTTACCCCATCAAGAAGAAGGTTTTAGAAAGGCAGCAAAGAGCATCAATGATATGATTCACCAGTTTGAAATGAACTACGAACTCAAAGATAAAACGGATGCTTTAGCGATGTGTGCTATTTCTTTAGCCACTAGAATTGAACAATCAAAACTAAATGAAGATTCTCAAGTGGTGGAAACAAAGGAAAAACTTGAAGAAATTCACACGCTTATTGATGAAATAGCACAAAAAAATGTTCTTTAAACATAAGCAAAAATTACTGCCTGCATTGAATGTATTTTTGATAAACTCAACAGTAAAATAAAAATTGGGTGAGTGAAGTTGCAAAAGCGAGCCGTTATAAAGCGGATACTTGACCAGCTTAGTAGCCTTAAACTTGTCTTTTTGGAGTTTATACAAAAAGCTCCTCAATGCAGGTTTTTTTTATTATATTAACAACTTAAAAAACAAAAATGGATACAACACTGATATTAGGAATTATAATTGCCTGTATTTTAGGAATTGCCATCGGGGTGGCAATTGCCAAATTCTTAGAGAAGAAAAACGCGTCAAAAATCATTAGCAATGCACAAAATGAAGCCAAAAATCTTCTAAGAGAAGCTAAAAGTGAAGCTGAAAACATCAAAAAAGATAAAATTCTACAAGCCAAAGAAAAGTTTTTGGAACTTAAAGCTGAACACGAAAAGGTAATCAGTAGTAAAGACAAAAAAATGGCAGAAGCGGAAAAACGTATCCGCGATAAAGAATCACAAGTTTCTAACGAGTTGGCTCAGAATAAAAAACTCAAAGAGGACTTAGAAAATAAAAATAAAGATGCTGAACAAAAACTCTCTAATTTAGATAAAAAACAAGAGGAAATTGAGCGTCTTCATAAAAACCAAATCAAACAGTTGGAAATTATTTCTGGGCTTTCTGCACAAGAAGCTAAAATTCAACTAATTGATTCATTAAAAAATGAAGCACAAGCCGATGCAATGGCCTATATTCAAAACACAATTGAGGAGGCTAAACTCACTGCACGGCAAGAAGCTAAAAAAATAGTAATCAACACTATACAACGTATAGGAACAGAAGAGGCAATTGATAACTGCGTTTCGGTTTTCAATTTAGAATCAGATGATATTAAAGGGCGTATCATCGGACGGGAAGGGCGAAACATCCGTGCTTTAGAGGCAGCAACTGGCGTAGAAATCATTGTTGATGACACTCCTGAAGCCATCATTTTATCTTGCTTTGATGCTGTCCGAAGAGAAATTGCTCGTCTTTCACTACACAAATTAGTAACTGACGGACGCATTCATCCTGCTCGAATTGAAGAAGTGGTAGAAAAAACAACCAAACAAATAGAAGATGAAATTGTTGAAATTGGAAAACGAACAATCATTGACCTTGGAATACACGGACTTCATCCTGAATTGGTAAAATGTGTTGGACGTATGAAATACCGCTCTTCGTATGGACAAAATTTACTGCAACACTCACGCGAAGTAGCTAAATTGTGCGGACTTATGGCAGCTGAGCTCGGATTAAATGTGAAATTAGCCAAACGTGCTGGGCTTTTACACGATATAGGGAAAGTGCCACAGGTAGAAACCGAAGTTCCTCACGCCATTTTAGGTATGGAATGGGCAGAAAAATATGGCGAGAAACCAGAAGTTTGCAACGCTATTGGCGCTCACCACGACGAAATTGAAATGACTTCTTTGCTTTCACCTATAGTACAGGTTTGCGATGCCATCAGTGGTGCGCGTCCTGGTGCCCGTCGACAAGTATTAGATTCTTATATTCAGCGACTAAAAGACTTAGAAGATGCTGCATTCACATTTAATGGTGTGAAAAAAGCATACGCTATTCAAGCAGGGCGAGAGTTACGCGTAATTGTAGAGAGTGAAAAAGTAAGTGATGAAAAAGCTTCGGAGCTTTCTTTTAACTTATCTCAAAAAATTCAAACAGATATGACCTATCCTGGACAAGTAAAAGTAACCGTAATTCGTGAAACCCGTTCAGTAAACATCGCAAAATAGATTATTGGCACAGATTTTGCTTTAAAAACGTGTGTATCAAAACATAAATCAAGTATAACATCAAATAGGATAACTATGAAAAAAACGTTTGTTTTTATTTTTACATTGGGCTTATTAGCCACATCGTGTGTTTCTAAAAAGCAATATGCTGAATTGGAAGCAAAACACAAGGAAACCCAAGATTTGCTTAATAGTGCTACAGTTAGGCTGAACACCTGTTTAGAAGATGCCGCTGGATTACGCGCTAAAGTTACTGGATTGCAAAATCAAAACGATTTGCTCAAAGAAAATAACCAACAGCTAATCAACAATATGGGGAATTTGACCACCTTGACCCAAAAAGGTGCGGAGAACTTGGAAAAATCTTTGGAAAGTTTGCGTGAAAAAGATTTAACAATCAGAAATTTAAGAGACGCAGTTACTCGAAGAGATTCTGTAAACTTAGCTTTAGTTCAAAGTCTTAAAGGAGTTTTAGGCAATTTGGAAGACCAAGACATTGAAGTAAAAGTAGAAAAAGGCGTAGTTTACGTTAATATTTCTGACAAATTATTGTTCAACAGCGGAAGTTATGCCGTTACTGAAAAAGCAAAAGTAGTTTTGGGTAAAGTAGCAACCGTGGTTAAAAACAAACCCGATTTCGAATTTATGGTAGAAGGTCACACAGATGACGTTCCTGTGAAAAGTGGCTCTTCAGTAAAAGACAATTGGGATTTGAGCGTACTTAGAGCTACCGCTATTGTGCGTATTTTACAAAAAGACTTTGGGGTAAGCCCTTCAAGAATGACTGCAGCAGGTAGAAGCGAATATGTGCCTGTAACGTCAAACTCAACAGCAGCTGGTAAGGCTCAAAATAGAAGAACACGAATTGTGGTACTTCCTAAGTTAGACCAGTTTTATACAATGATTGAAGAAGGTATGAAAGACCCCGCTATAAACAAATAAAATTCAAATCATATCTTTATTATTTATTGAAACGCCCGAATGCCGTAAAATGGAATTCGGGTGTTTTTTCTTTATTCATTTTAAAATTATATATCTGAATATCTCTATAAGTAAAAAACATTATCTATGAAATTAGTCGTATATTTTATTTTTGCAATGCTATTATGTACCTCTTGTAACGGAGTTAAACCAAGCAAAAACTTTGATATCCAAATTATTGCAAATAACAAAAACTTAAAACTCAATGATAGCATACAACTTTCAGTAAAGCATAATCATTTTACTTCTCCTATAAAATCTGTAGCTTATTACATAAATCAAAAAGAATTACCTAAAACTGAAAATGGAGTCATTCTATCTGAAGTAAAACTTGGTAAACAAATTCTTCAAGCTATTGTAACCCTTGAAGATGAAACGACCCACACACTTGAGAAAGAAGTCACCATATTTTCTAAAAATCCTCCTAAAATATTAAAATACAAAATTATTAAGGAATATCCGCACGACATTACGGCTTACACACAAGGTTTAGAATTTAAAGGTGATACTTTAATTGAAAGCACCGGACAATACGGAAAATCTGTCTTAAGAAAATGGAATGTTTTCAATGGAAAAATTTATAATGAAATTCGGCTCAATGAGAAGTATTTTGGCGAAGGAATAACCTCATTAAATAACAAGATTTTCCTTCTTACTTGGCTATCAAAAACAGGATTTATCTATGATTCAAACCTCAATTTAATTAAATCTTTCAACTACGGAAAAAGTCAAGAAGGTTGGGGATTGTGCAATGACGGAAACAAATTATATAAGAGTGATGGTTCGGAGAAAATATGGACGTTAAACGCAGATTCGCTCAAGGAAGAATCCTTTATACAATTAACCAGCAATCAATCCATATACCAAAATGCTAATGAATTAGAATGGGTATCTGGTAAAATTTACGCCAACACTTATCAAAAAGATGGTATTATGGTTATAAATCCTGATAATGGAGCCATTGAAGCCATTGTTGATGTACGCGGATTAAAAGAAAAAGTAAAACAAATCCCTTCCTTAGATGTACTTAACGGAATTGCTTATCATCCCACACGAAAAACTTTTTTCATTACTGGAAAAAACTGGAGTTCCGTTTTTGAAGTTATTTTTGAAGAATAGTTTCCTTAAATTAAGGAAACTATTTTTTATTTATAAACTTTAAACTTGAAAACAATTTACGACTTCGGAAAAAATATTGCCATACAATTGAATTGAGTGCATAATAATTTTCATAAGAAATTGTTTTTCGTTTTTTATAAAAATATCTAGCTTTTTGATAAAAACTAAAATGTGCTTTTACAATTGCCCAAGTGAAAGCTAATTTTCCTTGAAGTAAAAATCGTACTCCTGCAATACCATCAAAAATCATACGAATAAATATTCTTCCAAAGCAATTTCTTTTAGGCAAGTTTTTGATAAGCATAAACAATCCGTTACGAAAATTCAAATATACCTTTTTAGGATTACCCACAGATAAGGTAGCTCCCCCCACGTGATAAACCACAGCATCGGAGCAATATATTATACGTTTTTTAAGATGATGTACACGCCAACATAGGTCAATTTCTTCCTGATGCGCAAAAAAGTCTTCATCGAAACCTTGTATTTTTCTAAAAACTTCAGAACGAATAAAAAAACAAGCTCCACTTGCCCAAAATAAGTCAATATTGTTATCATACTGACCTAAATCCATTTCAATAGTATCAAAAATACGACCTCTGCAAAACGGAAAACCATACTTATCTAAAAAACCTCCTGCTGCTCCAGCATACTCAAATCTACTTTTATTTTTATGGTCTAATATTTTAGGCTGAACAATTGCTATTTCATTATTTTTTGAAAAACATTCAACAATCGGATTTAACCAATTTTCAGTAACCTCTACATCGGAGTTCAACAAACAATACACATCTGCTTCTATCTGACTTAAAGCTTGATTATATCCTTTAGCATATCCTCCATTCTCACTATTTTCAATAATTTTTATTTGAGGAAAATATTTTTTCAAAAATACTACAGAACCATCAGTTGAAGCATTATCCACCACGTACACTTGCGCATCCTGCGAATATTGAATCACCTTAGGTAGAAATTGCTTCAAAAGAGATACACCATTCCAATTTAATATAACTATTGCTATTTTCATCTGATTTTATTCTATTTACTATTTTTTGTATAAAACTACTACGTAGGATATTAAAAAACCTTACAGCTATAATCAATGTAAACTAAAACACATTACATTTTATAAAATTTTTATTCTACGAACTTTTAAGTTTATTAAAACATAACGTTTTTCAATAAACTTTATTTTCACTTTATCAAAAATTAAACGATTTGTAATCAGGTAAGGACTCCATAAATAACAATTCATTAGAATTATAATCAATCATAGCATAATAATGTTGCAATCCGTTAGTAACCATCAAAACGGAAGCTTGAAGTGATAAGTTATATCTAAAAACTTGATCAAATACTTTTTGATTTATTAAAATATCAGGAGCTTTACACTCGACCACAAGCAATATTTCACCTGTATTTTTGTAAACAACTATATCATATCGCTTCTTTAATCCGTTTATCACCAATTCTTTTTCAACATTTATCAATGATTTAGGAAAACCTTTTTCTTGAATTAAAAACTGAACTACGTGTTGCCTAACCCACTCTTCGGGTTGTAAAACGACAAATTTTTTACGGATTTCATCGAAGATTAGCGTTTTATTTTCACTATTTTTGAAGCGAAATTGGTAAGGATAAAAATTCAATTTTTGCATACTGCAAATATGTAGATAATATTGCGATTTGCCAATTTTATAGCTTTATAAAAACAAAAAATAACCTTCTAAAAAATGAATGAAGTAAAAAAAATCATTGCCGATATAAAAAAGGGAAATATTGCACCGGTATATTTTCTGATGGGTGAAGAACCTTATTTTATTGATATTATCTCGGATTATATCGCCGATACAATTCTTTCGGAAGACGAAAAAGGATTTAATCAAATGGTTCTTTACGGACAAGACGTTTCGGTTACCGACATCATCAATCACGCCAAACGTTATCCAATGATGGCACCTTATCAGGTGATTATCATTAAAGAAGCTCAAAAACTTGGTAAATCTATTGAAGATTTGACCGCTTATGTAGAAAACACAATGCCCACTACCATTTTGGTGATTTGCTATAAATACGAAACATTGGACAAACGTAAAAAACTTTACAAAGCACTCCCGAAAAATAATGGGGTTCTCTACGAAAGTAAAAAACTATACGAAAACCAAGTCGCCGAATGGATTCCTTCGGTTTTAGCAAAGAAAAAACTCAGCATTCAGCCCAAAGCTACGCAAATGTTGATTGAATTTTTAGGTAATGATTTGAGTAGAATTCAAAAAGAAATAGACAAATTAAGCATTATCGTTACTGAAAACTCAGAGATTACTCCTGAAATCATCGAGCGAAACATTGGTATTAGCAAAGATTTTAATAATTTTGAACTGCGAAAAGCCCTCGGAGAAAAAGACGAAGTAAAAGCCGTACGTATTGCCAAATATTTTGCTAACAACCCCAAAGACAATCCTTTGGTGGTTACCTTAGGAATTATTTATGCTTTTTTTCATCAGCTAATGCTATATCACGGACTAAGCGATCAATCGGATAGAAATGTGGCTTCAACGTTAAAAATAAATCCGTTTTTCGTAAAAGAATATCACACGGCAGCTCGAAACTATCCGATGAAAAAAGTCAGTCAAATCATCGCCTCATTACGCACTATTGATGCCAAAAGTAAAGGGGTGGGAGCTGTAAACGCTTCGCCATCAGACCTACTCAATGAGCTCATTATTTCCATTTTAAGATAAAAAAGGACGGAAATTATACAATTTCCGTCCTTTTACCTTTTCATTAAAAAGTTTTAAAAGGATATATTTTCAGCGATTTGTTTATTTACAAATTCCAAAAAAGATTCGTCTTGAGCTGTGAAAGGGTCGATCGTGTGCGAATCAATATCAATTTGACCGATATTTACGTTATTGACAAAAAGAGGCACCACAATTTCGGATTTTACGGTTAAGCTACAAGCAATATAATTGTCTTGAGCTTTAACATCAGGCACTACAAAATTTTGATTGGACAGCGCTACTTGTCCACAAATTCCTTTACCGAAAGGGATTACCTTATGGTCAGTATCGGCTCCTGAAAAAGGTCCTAAATGAAGTGTTTGAGCCTGGTGATTGGCAAAATAAAACCCTACCCAATTGTAATAACTCACCTTATCACGAAGCAAATCACATATTTGTTGTAATTTTTCATCTTTCGACAGTTGCTTATTTTGGCAAATCTGTGTTACCAAAGGTTTCAAATTTTCTAAAACTGACATATTTTATAGTAACTAAAATTTATTATTGAGTAAAAATACTAACGGGTAATGTTTACACTACTCGCCCCTCCTACCCCAATGGCTTGGTCATACAAAGTCCCTGGAGCTCTATAATAAACAATCACCGTATAATCATTTTCGGTTTGTTGGAAATTACCTCCAATACCATTGAAATCAACCCTATCGGCAGATTTAACCGCAAAATTATAATTATAAAATCCTTGCTTTAACAAAACTTTTCCGTTAAAAACACCGGCAGATTCGTCATACGATAACTTATAAGCATCTGAAAGTTGATAATTGGAGAACTTCCCATAAACATACACTGATTTTGACCAAAACTCAGGCAAGCCTTCCAACGAAAAATGTACCCAAGTATAGTCGGCATTATCGTGCGGATTTTCGCCGTGAATGGTAGCCACTATAAAATTACCATTGATGTCTGGATTATAAGTATATACACGATTTGCTCTGCTTATTGATGTAAATAAATAATGGTGAAAAGATTCCGTTTGTTCTACGCGATACACCCCTGAGGAAGGGGTACGAATGTCTTTATTTTCAAAGTATAAAAATTCATTCCCCCCATCGAAAGCAGCTTGTTCATCGTAACGATAAATGAATTCACCTCCCATCGTGTACTGAGGTTTGAGATGATGGATTGCCGTATCCCAACGATAATTTTGTAAAACGGTTACCTTTACACTCTCTTTAGGATTTTGAATTTGTAAGGCTTGTCCTTTTATGGTGAATTGTACCACTTGTTTGGTATCAAAAAAACGCATATCGCGTGAGCGTTTGATATTGACTTCTACCCCCACCGAAGGCGAATACACTACGAATTTGCGTGAGAATATCAGGTTACCACTTTGGTCTGTTACCGACAGTAAGTAATTACCCGTAAGCAAAATACGCAGATGTTCGGAAGGAAAATCTATGCTGTAATGTGAGTATGGTTGTAAAGTGGTGTTAGAATTGCTTGACGGATAAATGTATTGGTCATCCATACCGCGCAAGTATTCACTCTTTAGCAAAGATGAGGGTTGCCAATCGGCATTGTAGTGGGTAATTTGATATCGGTATATGGCTTCATCGGCATTCAAGTCATCAAAACGAAGTGTAAAAGGTTCGTTTAAACGAATAATCGGAAAATGTGTTTTTTCGTTACCCGAAAATAATATGGTTTTGATATGCGAGGGCGGTTCCTTCTCCTGAACAGGAGATTGAGCATACCCAATACTACACAACAATACCAAAAACAAAAAACTATATTTCATAAACCTTATTTGTTTTTAAATTTGGACATTTACAATCTTTCGTATAGCCCATTTGCTCAAAAGATAGAACAAAAATCCTACCAAACCACCAATAAGCATTCCTGTAATTACATCAGTAGGAAAATGAACCCCCAAATAGATACGACTATAGCCCACTAAAGCCGCCCATAGCAATAAAATAGTGGTTATACCACGTATTTTGTGCGAGAAAATAAGACCAAAGAAAACCGCCACCGCCATAGAACTGGCTGCGTGAGCTGAGAAATAACCATACTTTCCACCACAGACTACTACACGTATCTGTTCTGATAACGAAGGGTCGTGACACGGACGTAATCGTTCAAAACCGTATTTGAATAGGTTGGCTAATTGGTCGGTAGCAACCACCATAAGGGCTACCCCCACCAAAACAAGAAGCGTTGCTTTCCATTTCAGATATCTAAAACAGAAAAGCAACAACAACAAATACAAAGGCAGTGCCGAAAATTTGTGACTGACGAACAGCCAAAAATTATCCCACGAATTTGTTCCTAATCCGTTGAGCCACAAAAAAAGTTGCTTGTCTTTCTCAATGATAAACTCAAGCATATTATCCTTGGTATCGGTCTATCTCTCTTTCGTAAAAGGCATTGGCTTGTTCGATGAGATTTTCAGCCTCTGTTTCAAGCTCTTTGGTATCTTCTTCGTCAAATTCTTCCAACCATTCCACCTCGTCAGTTTCCAAATTCAACACAAATCGAGGATATTCGGTGTGAATAACAAATATCGCATCTGGAAAATCGGTATTATCTCCCAATAAAAATTTAGGAAATGAACTCATATTACATTCTTTAGTTATTAAACTTAATTTTTTGTTGCTTGTATTAAAGCTACTGCCTCGTGAGCAATTTGTAATTCTTCGTTAGTAGGAATAATCAAGATTTTTACACGACTGCTATCGGATTGTATCTCTACTGTATTTTTGGGGCGATTGAGCGTCTTGTTTTTATCCTTATCTAACTCAATGCCTAAGAAATCCATCTCTTGGCAAACCAACTCGCGTAACAAATCATCATTTTCTCCTAATCCAGCGGTAAAGGTAATGCTATCCAATCCGTTGAGTATTGCAGCGTAAGCTCCGATGAACTTTTTAATACGATACGCATACATTTGATAGCAAAGCACGGCATTAGGGTCGTTTTGGAAATATTTATCCGAAACATCACGAGCATCGGAGCTTCCAGTAAGCCCAAGCATTCCGCTTTGTTTGTTCAAAATATCCTTCACTTGCGAGAAAGAAAGCCCAAGTTGCTCACCAATGAAGAACACCACCGATGCGTCAATGCTTCCGCAACGCGTGCCCATCACCAGTCCGTCCAAAGGGGTAAGCCCCATAGAGGTATCCATACATTGTCCTTGCTCGTTTACCGCTGCCATACTTGAGCCGTTGCCCAAATGGATGGTAATATTTTTTATCTTCGGATTATTAAGGTGCTGACGTGCTTGAGCATCAACAAACTTATGGCTGGTTCCGTGAAACCCATAAGCACGAATGCCATATTTTTCATAAAACTCATTAGGTATGGCATAGCGAAATGCCTTTGGAGGCATTGTTTGATGAAAAGCGGTATCCATTACCGCTACGTGCTTGGCTTTTTTAAATATCTTTTCGGCAACATTGATACCCGACAAGTGCCCTGGATTATGCAAAGGCGAAAGCGGAACAAGTTTTTCTATCTCTTGTTTTACCGCTTGGGTAATGAGCGTGGGTTTTACTAATTTTTCTCCTCCGTGTACCACCCGATGCCCTATAACCTGAATTTCATCTGGATTTTTTATCACCCCCACCTCAGGGTCAGTAAGCAAATCAGAAACTAATTGCATCGCTTCTTCGTGATTAGCAATAGGCAATTCTTTCTTTACCTCTACTTCTTGCCCGTTTTTCAGAGCTACATATTTGATTTTACTTCCTTCAATACCGATGCGTTCTACCAAACCTTTGGCAAGAGCAACACCCGTTTGCGCATTGATAAACTGATACTTTAACGATGAACTTCCTGAATTTATAATAAGTATTTCCATATAACTATTTTTAGCTTCCTTTTAAGGGCGTAAAGATACAACATTAAAAAATTAAAAGATTAAAAAAATTAAGAAAGAATAAAGAAATAAGAAACAAGGAAAAGGTTACTATTCATCACTAACTACTATTGCCTACTGCCTTAAAACTTCGACTTCGCTCAGCTTAAGAGTAAGCCATTTGCTAAAAACTAAAAAAACAGCCTTCAACTAAAAACCGTCAAAGGCTGTGAATATTTAAAAATTAAACTCCATTTGAAAAATAATTATGATTTACAAGGTAGGAGCTTCGGGTTTGGCGCCTTTTTTACCCTTAGGGAAGCGTTTACCCAGATCCTCATAAATGGCTTTGGCTTCAGCATCGCCTGTTTTGGCAAAAAGTTTCACATTTCCGTAATAATACAAGGCTTGTACATAGGCTTCGTGTCCGGTAAGTATAGTAGTATCTTTTAGTTGCTCTACCACCTGCTGCGTAACTGCCAATATGGGCAATAACCCTTGATGGGCACTAAAATCTTTTTTAAATTCCTCCGTATTAAGCATAGAAGGTACAAATTTAGGATTACTATTGATGTATTCTGACACTTTACTTACAAATGCCAATGTTTTATCACCCATTTTAGGCAACGAGGCACGTTCTTCAAGAGTAAGATTTCCCATATACGGAGCCAATAACTCCTTAATCTCTTGTAGTTTCTGACTTACTTGTGTGGTTACCTGCTCGGGCAACACTACACTGATTAAATTTCTACTCATCGCTATTTAAAGATTTAAAAAATAAAATTTTAAGGGGGGTAAGTTTCAAGTTTCAAAGTGCAAGTTTTAGGTTTCAGGTTTTAGGTTTCAGGTTTTAGGTTTTAGGTTTCAGGTTCCTTCCTATTGCCTCTTTGGAGAAGTTACCCCAAGGATAAGGAGGTCTTTATACATAGACAAAATTAAAAATCCTAAACTTCAAATACTATCCTTCATTCTTCCTTAACTCCCAACTTATCTATCCCCTAATCTCCAATTGCTAAAAGTCAATCACTCATAACTTATTACAATTCTTTATCTTTACCGTTTTCAAACTGATATACTTTCCAGTTTTTCATTTTTGCCTCAATTACTTTCGCAGCGTCTGGAAGCTCATTACCTTCCTCAGCACTATCTTTCATTTGGATATAAACCTTCGCTTCATCACTGGTACTACGTTCAGGCAAAGCACCCAACACGGCATTCATTGCCGCCTTTTTGATTTGATTGTTATCAAAACTTAGCCATCCTAAAGATTTATTTTGACTAATATCCAAAGTAGTAAGTCTGTTATAGTAACATTCCAATTTTTTCAAAGCCTTATTCTGACTAACATCTATAATAGTTAGGAAATTCATTTGACACCACAAATTCTGTAAAGCTGTATTTTGGCTTACATCTAAAATAGTTAGCGAATTATTTAAACAATTCAACTCCTCCAAAGCCTTATTATTTTCTACACTCAAGTTGTATAGTTTGCCATTAGAGCAATTCAAGGTAGTTATTTTTCCGTAAATGGTTATAGTTCTTGCCCCTAAGGTATAGTTCTTTTCTTGATCAAAAGTTATATTTGTTTCACTATGTTGTTTCTCTCCATCATTATTAAGGTCTATCCATATACCATATCGGTATTTGGGGTCTGCTTTGATATAAAGTGCTATCTGCTCTCCTACCGATTTTCCAGTTTCTAAAATCATATAGCCGTCTTCAGCTTCCACAGAGTTGATTCTGGCATTTAGTACAATAACTTTACACGTGGCGGTTTTACCATTTGTCGTAGTAGCGGTAATTTCGGCTCGCCCTCTGGATTTGGCAAAGATTTTACCATTAACATCTACCTCAGCTACATTAGGAGCAGAACTTACCCAAGTAAGTTTTTTGTCGGTGGCATTCTCAGGAGTTATCGTAGGGACGATGGTGGTAGTTTCGCCTATTAGCATCGTAAAGTCAGGCTTACTGATTTGTACTTCGGTAATTTCTACCACTGGGGTTGACTCATCACTCTTATTACAACTACTCATTAACGGTGCAACGGCTATCATACCGATAGCAAGCATACTGCGGAAATTTGTTTTTCTCATAATATTATTTTTTTTTAGAATTGTAACAAAAATAAGTCTTTTTTAAACATCTTATTGTTAAATATACCTTAAAAATAAGGCAGTTAGCCATTAGCTATGATACTCTTCACTTCTGTCACTTCCTCGCCTAAACTTATATAGCTGAATCTATATAGTTTGGTCGCACTCTAAAATTCCTCTTTGAAAAGAGGAAATCTGTAAAAATAGGGTATGTACCAAAGATACGGAGGATGTTTTTAAAAGTCATTTAGTTATAATTCGTAGCTTTTGGCTTAGTGTTTCAAGCTTAAAGCTTGAAACACTAAGCTTTTTCGTTAAAATTTTAACCTTTGAACTCAAAGCTTTAACCAAAAAGCTTAAAACTTTGAGCTTTTAGCTTAATGATTCTACCTTTTTGTTAAAAATTTTAAGCTTTAGGCTTGATATTCCAAGCTAAAAGCTCGGTGTTCTTCGCTTTTTACTTCATATTTCGACCTTTAAGCTTGATATAAGGAGAAAGAAACAAGCTTCAAAGAAAAAGTTACTACTATTTGTCACTGATGCCTATTATCTTCAAACTATTTTAAAACTTCGACTTCGCTCAGCTTGATAGTAAGTAATTTACTAAAAGTGTAAAAGAGAAAGAAATACTTAAAAGAAAAAGAAAAAAGCCTCAAGCAAAAGGTTACTATTCATCACTAACTACTATTGCCTAATGCCTATCACCTATTGCCTATTACCTTAAAACTGATACGCTAATGATTAAAATCAACAAAGGCAACATCGCTGTTGCCTTTGTCATTTCAACTATAAAAATAAATTATAAAATGAAAACGCTATGTTATTCTTTCATTACCGATTGAATAGCGGTAATAAGCACCGTATTGTAAATATCAGGAATGGTAGCCCCACGACTTAGGTCATTTACTGGCTTTTTCAAACCTTGTAGCATCGGACCAATAGCAAGAGCGCCCGTTTCACGTTGTACAGCTTTATAGGTATTATTTCCAGTATTCAAGTCAGGGAAAATAAGCACATTAGCTTGTCCTGCTACTTTTGAATCAGGCATTTTGCTTTTACCCACTTTGGGGTCAACGGCAGCATCATACTGAATAGGACCTTCTACTAACAAATCAGGACGTTGAGTTTTGACTATTTCTGTAGCCTGACGTACCTTATCTACATCAGCACCACTGCCTGAACTTCCTGACGAGTACGAAAGCAACGCCACACGAGGCTCTATACCGAAAGCCTTTGCCGAATCGGCAGAAGTTATAGCTATTTCGGCAAGTTGCTCGGCAGTAGGGTTAGGCACAATGGCACAATCGCCATAGACCAATACTCTGTCGTGCAACAACATAAAGAATACGGAAGAAACCGTATTTACTCCAGGTTTGGTTTTAACGAATTGTAAAGACGGACGAATGGTATGTGCCGTAGTATGCACCGCTCCCGATACCATACCGTCGGCATCGCCCATAAAGACCATCATCGTTCCGAAATAAGAAACATCAAGCATAAGGTCTTCCGCTTGAGGGAGTTCCATTCCTTTGGATTTACGCAAGTCATACAATTTCTGGGCATACGCCTTGTATTTAGGACTTTCGATAGGATTGGTTATCGATATGCGACGTTCGTCCCATTTCAGCCCAAGTGCATTAACACGGTCGATAACTTTCTCTTTATTACCCAAAATGGTCAGATACACCAGTTCATCGGTTGCCAATTGTGAAGCAGCAATCAGAATACGGTCGTCCGTTCCTTCAGGAAGCACGATGTGTTTCTGAGCTTTACGTGCGGTTTGCACCATATTGTATTGGAACATTCGTGGGGTAATGGTATCGGATTTGAAAGCTGAAATACGCTCGTTGAGTCCGTCCACTTCAGCATATTTTTCAAACAATTGAATGCTTAAACGTATCTTTTCGGTGTTTTCTGGATAGATTTTCGATTTTATTTTGCCGATACGATTGGCAGTTTCAAAAGTTCCGCTTTTAGCCAGCATAATGGGCATTATTTTGTGAGTCCCGTCTAAAATCTTAACAATAGATTTTTCTAAAGAGAAACCACCATAAAGTACAATTCCAGCCACACGTGGGTAATTGGTGGAATTACTTGCCGTTACTGTACCTACAATCAAATCAGAACGGTCAGCAGGAATTACAGCCAAACAATTCTCGGAAATATGTTGCAAGAAATTGTGCAACTGCATTCCCCCAACGATGGTTTTTTGTGTGGTTACATTGATATTTTCGCCTTTATAAAGAAAAGTGGCTTCAAGAGCTTCAGCAATTTCTTTTAGGGTTGGTCTGCCCAGCTCCTCTTCATTAGGAATTACCGAAAAAAGAATCTCTTTAAAGGTTTGTTGTAGTTTGGCTTTAGTATCCTCATCGGCATTTTTAGCTTTATTGATAAAAGCCCCAATGACTTGTACTTCGGCTTCCAAAAGGCTATTGATTTCCATCTGAACGTGCTCGATGAGTTCCTGCTCCGATGAAAAATTATCTTTAAGCACCGCCAAAACTGGAATGTTTAAGCTCTGTGCTAAAAGAGCGTTGAAATTAACATCAAATACGTTGCTTTCCTCTACCAAATCGGTACCTTCTACCAAGACAAAGTCAAAACGACTTTCCAAAGCCTTGTAACGCTTGATGATGGTATCGTACACCTCTCCTATCTTCCCCTTATTTTTCATTGCGGCTACCTCCGCACGGGTAAATACGTAGGCTTCATCGTATTCCATTTCGATATTAAAATGGGCGAGCATTGTAGCAATATGATTATCTTTCTGGGTTTTACTCTCCAAAATGGGTTTAAAGTAACCTACCTTAGGTGTATTACGCATAACCATTTGCATCACCCCTAAACTTACCAACGACTTGCCGCTATAAGCATCAGGAGTGATTATATAAACCGATTTATTCATTGTTTATAATTAAAATTTATTAAAAATGATTAAACAGATAAGTAAAAAATTCCTTTTCAATAAAGAAGTATGCAAATTTAGGAATTCTTTTTGCAATGAAAAAGTAAAATCATCGAAATCTTTATAAGTAAAACCATTGATTTATATCAGATTTTTAGAACTTGGTTACAAGGCGGATAAAGACAACGAGTACCTTATGGGGCTTTTCCCCAAGAACGTTGTAAATTGCTTTACTTCATTAGTTTTTTCAATGATATTCAGTGAGTGCTATCGGAATTGAAATTTTGTAACTTTGTGATTAGTTACAACAACAGAGATAAAGCATTGATTTCGCCTCTGGTTGTAAATTGCTTTCAATTTTCCGTAACTTTGTGATTAGTTACAACTAATTCGGTATCAAAACTACTTAAGTTGGCGTTGTAAATTGCTTTCAATTTTCCGTAACTTTGTGATTAGTTACAACCTCAAAAAATAATCCTCTGTCTGTCAGAGGATTATTTTTATTTTTAGAAATAAAAAATTGAGCAAAAAAAGAATAAATCGGGCTGAGTAAATCCATTTTTTTCATTCTATTTCTAAAATAACTCGAGCTGCTGGTAAGTAGGTGGCGGATCTTCGCGTACTTTAGAATGGAATATTTCCATATCACCAAACTGCTTATCTGTAATCGTCATTACGGCTACTTTCCCGTATTTGGGAAGCATCATTTTTACTCGTTTTTTATGCACTTCTGCATTTTCTCTACTCGGACAGTGCCTCAAATAGATAGAAAACTGAAATAAAGAAAATCCATCATCTTCCAAGCGTTTTCGGAAGAGATTGGCTGCTTTTTGCATTGCCTTGGTCTCGGTTGGCAAATCGTATAAAACCATTACCCACATAATTCTATAAGCGTTAAATCGTTCGGAATTCATAACATTTTAGGATAAGAAATTTGTCTTTTTTCGCCCGTATAGCATTTGTAAAGAGAGGAAACGGTAGATTTTACCGCAACTAATAGCGGACGCACCTGCTCGTCTATTTTCACATCTTTGGTAGCGATTTGTAAAAAATAGGCTTTCGCTTCTTTGGTCAGTTCTTCGGCTTCAGGATTCTTTTCCAACCATCGGATGACCAATAAATCCACAAAAGGACGGTAAGGTTCCATTAGGTCATCTGCCAAGCAGTAAGCATTGTATTTGTTTTTGTGAAAAATCCCCAAAACGGGCAATAAACCTGTTTCTACAATGGCTCTTGCCACGATACTTCTCAATACGGAATAACCAAAATTGAAAAACTGATTGGGCGAATCGCCGTAGCGTTCGCGTAAAAAATCGGGGTGAATGAGGTATTTCCAATAGTGCTGTGCAGCGATGCCTTCCATATTACTGGTGTCGCCCGATTTCACTTGGTTGAGATACTCATACATCGGACTGGAGTAAGTTCCAAGTCGTTCCAAAACAGCGACTTGATTGGCTATTTTGCATTCTATGGTTTGTTTCCACAGCTGTTTTTTGAGCGGTTCACTGGCTTCTATCTGGTCTTTTATGCGTTGGGTATGAATCGCATTTCCGTGGAGCGGTAGCATTTGTCCGTGTGGGAGATGATGGGTATCGCAACTGATAATCACCACATTGTTTCCCATCAGCCACTGTATCAGCTGATGGGAAATGGTAATCTGAAAGTGGTCGAGCATCAACAAACCCAAATCTTCTACCGGAACGCTCCCTTTCTCTGCTTTGGTTTCAGGACAAACGATTTTCATCTGTTGGTCTTTCAACTTCAAATATGCTGGATTGCCAATGTAAATGGAGCGGTAGAGCATAGGTTTCTATTTTTTAATCTCGAAAACACCATCTCTTTCTAAATCAATGAAACCTCCTTCGTAGCCACACTCCCCCATTCTTGGTGAATTTACAACAGGCATAGAAGCATAATCTAAAAAACCTTCACATTCTTTTTCGTGAATTTCAGCACAAGATTCACAGAAAAAATGAGACTGGTCTTCATACAAATGAGCCACGCACAAATGAACAGCTGGAAGTTTTTTACATTTTTGACAATAAATTTCTAAAGGTTCATTTCTGCTCAAAAGCAAAACTTTACTTTTTACCCCCATAGGATATTCTTCTTCCACCTTTATTTGGAGATCTGTTGTAGAACCAAAATCATACTCATATTCCAATACATCACCTTTATTTAAGGCGTCTTTAAGTTTTTTGGACATTCCTAATTTTCCTCCCCCCTTATACGCAAAAGCACTCAAATGACCGCAACAATCCAACCAAATATCCCTCAAAAAACGATCTACTTTCTTCATCGTAGTCTCTCCATCTACCAACAGATAAAGAAAATAATTGGAATTTTTGTAATTAGGATAAGTAAATATCTTTAACAAATATGATTTTTTATCCTGATCACTTTCCGTTTTTGACAATTCTTTTAAATGCTTTTTAAGGTGGGTATTGATGTTACTTTTAGCAACCAACTCTTCACAAAAAAAAGCATTTTCCTGTGATATTCAATTCTGCACTCATTATTTTGATTTTTATCTTTTTATTACTTTAACAATATTTCCTAAACGGTCTATTTCGAGTTTAAAACAGTTTTCTTTTATCGATCTACCTTCTACGGTTTCATAGCAATTTTGAGAACCAAATTCAACATCTTTTTTAATAATATCCGCAATAGTATGCTTAATAAAATATATTTGTTTTTTACTAAACTTTTGCACTACATAAATATTTTTACCTCTCTCTTTTAAATCTCCCCAATACTGATTGTATAAAGGGCTTTCTTTATCTAAAATTACCTCTTCATTTTCATTAGGCAAATACACAAAGTCCCCTTGTTTTAAGGTGAATAGTAATTTTGCTTTATTCCTTTCTTCAAAATATTGTCTAAATAACAAATCTTTATCAAAAGTTTTTTTGTCAGGGGCATTTCTAAATTCTTCTTTTAAAAAATTTGTAGCATCAAAAAATGATATGATATCATATAATCTTTTTATTTGTGATGTTTTCTTAGTTTTTATTTCCCCCTCCATCACAGCAAAAAGGTAATTGTCTCCCGTTTTTACATACAATTTTTCATTAAATGCTTTTTCTCTATCTAATTTTTGTAAAGACAAATCCTCTTCATCTTTTTTCTTTTTATTTTTAGAAGGATCTTTATAATAGATTTTTACAGTAGAAATCGGGGTATGAGGTTTCAATTCTCCTTTTTCATTTCTGTATTGTGCCAATTTATTATTCAAATCCATAATTCCTTCTGCTGAAAAAGCTTCCTCTTTTTTATTATTATACTCTTTCAGATGATTTGCTATAAATCCACTTAAAAAAGGACTAACTATTTTTTGAATATTTTTTTCGGTTGCAAATTTTTTTCCCGAAAATTTTGTTAAAGGAATTCTGTAGGCTTCTTTTCCTTGCGAAATTCCATACAGTGTTCCTTCATGCAATTGTCCACGAAGTTTTATTTGCCTATCCCCTGCCTTATTGTATTGCAATAGAAGTTTATCTTTAGGTTTATGTGAGATGATAATTTCCTTCAATTTTTGTTCTACTTGTTCTGGAAAACCTTTCCAAGGCATTTCAATAGCTCTAAATTTATCTATTTGCGTAAAAATTTCCCTTCTATCCTTTTCTGGTAAACTTAAAATTTCTTCCAACAATTCAGAATTAGAACCCTCAAAATTAGGCATAAATTCAGACTTATGTTTAACAAGCCAATCTTGCAAAACTTTATTTAAGTCATTCAATCTTTTTATATGAGCAGGTTCCGTACAAGCCACTATAAGTGCATCAATGGCGTGATGACGATGGTCTATTCTCTTGCTCCATCCTTTAATGATAAGTTTATTTTTTTTATATCTTATGTAGTTTTCTTTGTATTCTTTTATAAACTCTTCTTTTGTAAGCTCTTGGTCTTCAAATAAAATCTCTTTTTCTTCGTATTCTTTTTTACGAGAATCAAAGTCTTTTTTGTAGTTATCATATTCTGATTCCAAAAATTTTTCACTCTCTAATAGAGCTTCATATCTTTCTTTTAAAAGTAATTTAAACTTATCTGTTAGTCCCCAATGATTTCTAAGGTAATCTGTTATACTCCCTGTGGTTGTCTTAACATTTTCGTTCCCTACAATTTTGTTTAATTCTTCTTTTACTCTAATTGCAATATACTGAGTATCTTTTATTTGTCGCTGCACTGGATCTTCTGGGATAGAAGTTGCCAACAAATTTTTACGCTTTACCCCTGAAAAATATTCATTTACATGAGCTATAAATTGTTCTTTTGTAAAAATAGAATACTTCAAAGAACCTACTTCAAAATACTCCATTGCTGTTCTGTTTGCTTTTTCTTGATTTACAGACTTTTCAGAAATAACTTTATTTGTAAAAGAATCATCAAAATATCTAGATATGGGGATAATATGGTCTACATCATATTTTTCTTTGTCAAACAAATCTGAAAGAGGAATCGGCTGCCCTGTATAAGGAGATAAATGTCTCTGTGCCTCCCAAAGTTTTACTTTTTCTATATTAGCTAAAGACAATTCTTTTTTGTTTTTTACAAGTGTTTCCTTTATTTTATTGTTTATCGTTTGATTATCTTTGTTCCTTTTATGGATTGTAGCTCGTTCTTTTGCACTATTTTTTAAATCTCTTGCTAGTTCTACTCTTATTTCATTAGGCTTTATACCATAATTTTTCCAAATATCTCTTATAAGAACAAGTGCTTCATTGATTATTTGCTCTACTAAAGGATTTCTTAAGTCTCCTTGTTTTAATAGGTTAATCTCTTTGTAACTTTTATATAACTCATCGTGTGAATATTCTTTAGCGGTATGTTTATCATACACAAGAATAGTTGCAATAGAGTTTCCTACCCCCCCTTCCGAAAGAACGGATTGATTATTGTCTAAATAAGTTTGAGCTGCTTTTGCAAAAGGATCTTCTACATTTTCATTGAGAAGTTTTAAAATTTTAGATTGTAATTGTTGTGAAAAATCATTATTAAAATACTTTCCTGCCCTTACCAAAGGTAAAATTCTCTCTATCGCTTTAAGACTTAAACTAGAATAAGCTCTCGCAAATTTTATTTTCGATATTTTAATAGCAATCTCCTCGGCATTATCATCCACAATATTATTACCATATTTATTAATAAATTCTAAGACCTTGGAAGTTCTGTCACTCGTCAAATCATATTCATTTCCTTTTTCATTGTAAAGAATATTCCACAGTTCTATTTGCCTATTTATAGAATCAAGTCCTAGTACATCCCACAATTTACCCAAGCTTTTTTGAAGTTGTAATTTAGTTTCATTTCCTTTTAGCTTATCTTTAGGATTCATTCCATTCAAAAAGTCAATTCCCTCCCTCAAATCAAACTCTGCTTTTAATTTCTTGAAAATCGCAGAAAAAGTGATTTCTTTTTTATTTTGTAACTCTTCAAAAATCCATTCTTTCAAAGCTGTCGGAATAGGTCTATCAATATACTTATACTTTTTTTCTCCTTTTCTATTCGTTCCTGCCTCTATCTTGGTATTAACAATCAACTTGTTAATTTGTTCCCAAACTTTATATTCTTGAAAAACAGGATGGCTTTTGGCAATAGCTTTTTCATTAGGCTCATATCTACAATCTGAAATCAAATGAGACTGATCTTTCAGCTCTCTCTGATAAAAAACAACTTGATTTTTTATTATATATTTCAATCCTTTTTCAAGTCCCAATTCACGATATTTCTTTTGACTTTCTTTTTCCCCTGGAAAGATAAATGATACTATTTCTATCAATGTCTTCTTGTCAAGGTTTTCCAAAAATGGATAATGTTTCACTTGTTCATTCCAAATGGCTTCAAATTCAGACTCATATCTAGCTCTAAGAATCGTATTGTTTCTAATTTTAGCCCATCGGTTTTCTTTGAGAAGTTCCAATAGAAACTCCGAAATATAGAATTCTCTCCCCATCTCTTTAGATTTTTCTTTGAGTTGGTTTTCTATATTTTCCATTTTCTTTCTCCAATTTGTTTTATTGGGAAGTTTTATGGTTATTGTATCTCCTGATTTACTTGCACTAATATTAATCAGAAGTTCTAAAGAATCTCCTACTTTTATATTTTCTAAAAATGTACTCCCTTCAAAATTTTCTTCTTCTGTTTCTACTATTATTGCTCTCCTATTTAGTTTTTTATTTTTAAAAATTTCTTCCTGAGGTTCACCTAAAAAAACGATTTTAGAAAAAGCTATAAAACTTTTATTTTTCTTATCCTTGCTTTGTTCTTCATCAAAAATGTCTTCCTTTTCAGGTTCAAGACTACCTCCCGCATAGCCTCTAAGTTGGTTATACTTATAAATAATTTTACCTAAATCTTCTAAGCCTACTTTTTCAGTCAAAGCTTTAACTCTAAGACTTACCAAATCAAAAACTGTAAGCTGTTCCTGTTTTTTGCTTATAGATAAAATTGTGATTTTGTCTATTTTATTAGGATCTGAAAAATCTTCTTTTAACTTTATTTGACTAGGCAACATATCTAACTTCTGTAAGATATAAATCAGTTTATTTCTTCTTTGCTTATACCTTTTATTAAGTCGCCTTGCTCCTCTATTAGTCCTTCTGTCAGCATTTTTGGTTTGTGCTTGACCTTGCTCAAATTTGCTTAATTCCGCTCCCATGGGAACAATTCTGCTTCCCATTCCAATGATTTTTCCGTATTTTTCTTCGATATTTCTTTCAATCAACGCCCAACCGATAGAGTTGGTCCCCAAATCGAGACCTAGTATGTGTTTCATAGTTAATAGTTTAAAAATCAACGGGTATGAAAATACAAATAAAAAGTTAATTATTTTTGATATTCAATTATTTTTTTCTATCTTTGCGGCAGAAAGCAATTTACAATAAGGATTATTCCGTTGTGAAAACATCTAGTGCCTCGCCTATCTGCGGGGCTTTTTCTTAAAATCCTTTTTCATATCTTTGCAATGCAAACCATAAAATTGATATGAAAAATATTTTTTACTTTATAGTAATTTTTGCCATTGCTTGTAACAGCAATGAACAACAAAATAATCGAGCCCCTGAATCGTTTCGTGTTGAAAATACAATTGTAAACCAAGAAGTGGCTACCATTTCGTGGAGCCAATCGGTTGACCCTGACGGCGATAATGTGCAATATATCATCGAGCTGGAAGGAAAAAACATCGCGACAATTAACCGATTAAACTATACATTCACTCATTTAACTCAAAACAAAACCTACCAAGGATTTGTCACAGCAACCGATGGCAAAGGAGGCAACACCAAAGTAGATTTTTCGTTTACTACTTCTTCAAATGGGAACACCTCTACCTCTTTTAATATTCCTTCTGAATTGAAATCTTATTACAAAGACGTTGATTTTTCCAAAAGAAACCAAGAACTACGCGATGCACTCGCTACACTAACCATCGGCAAACACGCTACCTTTTTGAAATATCCTGAAAGACACGCTTATCTTTATAAAGCAGATCGTTCACAAGACAATGAAAATCAGGTAGTACTATTATATACAGGAGAGAAACGTTATTGGAAGGAGTACGAAGGAAGTAATTATCACCCACAAACTTTCAATACTGAACACGTGTATCCAAGATCAAAAATAGAAAGCACCGCCCAGGCTGACTTACATCATCTACGCGCTTGTGATACTAAGGTCAATAGCAATCGTGGTAATTTACCTTTCACTCAAGGACAAGGACAAGCAAGACAAATCGGGGGAGGTTGGTATCCTGGTGATGAATGGAAAGGCGATGTAGCCAGAATGGTACTCTACTTGAATATCAGATACAACGAAAATATGGGAAGCGATATTTCAACAGGAAGTATAGAATTATTACTAAAATGGAACGCAGAAGACCCTGTTTCATACATCGAAAAAAATAGAAATAACGTTATTGAAGCCGCACAAGGCAATCGTAATCCGTTTATTGACAATCCGTATTTGGCAACACTTATATGGGGCGAAAAAAGTGCTGAAAATTGCTGGAAATAAAACATTTATGAAAATTTCATTGTTTTGGCAGGAGAAATTTTAGCAACAATATAAGTGGGTAGTAACAATATCAATAAGCAGATTATCAGTACTCCTACATTCAAAATAACAATAGTTAAAGGATGGATATCTATGGGAACTTGTGAAACATAATAGGTGTTAGGATCTAATTTTATAAAGCCATATTTATGTTGTAAATATAACAATATTAGCCCTATAACATTACCAAAAAATAATCCTAAGGAAATGATGTAAGCAGCGTTGAATAAAAATATCTTCCGAATGCTTTTGTTGGAAGCTCCCAAACTTTTCAAAATCCCTATCATTGGTGTTTTTTCCAGAATTAAGACGAGAATAGCTGTTATCATATTAAATCCGCCAACGATAACCATAATAATGATAATCAGATATATATTAAAGTCGAACATTCCGAGCCATTCAAAAATAAAAGGAAATTTCTGTACGATGGTTTGAGTATCCAACGTGGAGAGGGTTTGCTCATAAATTTGTTGCCCTATGATTTCTATTTGGTCAAAATCATCTATAAATACCTCAAAACCACCCACTTCATCATTTTGCCAACGATTGATACGCTGAATTTGCCTCAAATCGGTAAAAAGATATAGTGCATCAAAATCTTGAAATCCGCTACTGTAAAGTGCTGAAATTTTAAAATTACGCTGATTAGGCATTTGTGAATTTTCATCTTTAAGAAATAAGGTATTGCAAAAATCGCCTAATTGTAATCCTAATCTGTTGGCTAAATATTCGGAAATAATAATTTCATTACTAATTTCATCGGATTTAAAATCAGGGATTTGACCTGAGGTGATATATTGGCGAAAATTATCCCAATTATAATCTGCTCCTACCCCTTTAGCTATGATGGACTCGAACGTATTTTCGGTACGAATAATCCCTCCTTTTGATGCTACGGCTTGAATGTGTTTCACCTGAGGAATATCTGAAAAATTAGGATAAAAATCTTGATGTATCGAAACAGGTTTTACCGACACTTCCGAATGGTTAGCATCATACTTAAAAATCTGGATATGACCATTAAAGGTGGTTATTTTTTCACGAATTTTTTGTTGTAAGCCTCCTCCTGTAGCAATGGCAATGAGCATAACCACAATCCCTAAAGCAATGGCAGCCACAGCCATTTTGATAATCGGAGAAGATACTGTATCTTTATCCTTTCTAAAGAAAATAATTCGTTTCGCTATGAAATATTCAAAATTCAATGTTTCAAGATTTTTAATAAAACCCAAAATTACATTTTTTTGCTTACTTTTGATGGTTTCGTGCAAAAATAATGGACAAAATCAACAAAAAAATACTTCAGTAGCCAATCCACCCACACCTTCGGAATTGATATTAGGCGCTAACCGTATGGAATTGTACCTATCGGAACTCAAAAATAAAAACATAGCCATTGTTACCAATCAAACGGGAGTGGTAAAAACTCAGTTGGGAACATACACACATTTGGTGGATACCTTATTGCAACACAAAATCAACATTGTAAAAGTATTTGCTCCTGAACACGGCTTTCGAGGAAATGCCGATGCTGGAGAAATCATCAAAGACGGAAAAGATACAAAAACTGGAATTTCAATCATTTCTCTTTATGGCAAAGACAAAAAACCTTCCGTAGCACACCTAAAAGGCATCAACCTTGTATTGTTCGATTTACAAGATGTAGGGGTGCGTTTTTACACCTATATCTCTACACTTCATTATGTTATGGAGGCTTGTGCTGAACAAAACATTCCGATATGGGTACTTGACCGACCTAACCCAAACGGGCATTATGTGGATGGGCCAGTATTGAAATCCAGCCAAAAAAGTTTTGTAGGTATGCACCCCGTACCCATTGTTTACGGAATGACCATTGGTGAATATGCTCAAATGATCAATGGCGAAGGTTGGCTTTCAAAGGCAATAAAAGCTCCTTTACGCGTAATTCCTCTTGCGCTTTATAAACGCGAACAGGCGTATGATTTACCCGTTCGTCCCTCGCCGAATTTGCCCAACGCTGTAGCCATTAACCTCTACCCTAGCCTATGCCTTTTTGAGGGAACCCATATCAGTGTGGGAAGAGGTACCGAAATGCAATTTCAAATCTATGGTGCACCTTATTTAAACAAAACGAATTTCTCTTTCGTTCCTGCCCCAAATGTAGGAGATAAAAAACCACTATATCAAGGACAAGTTTGCTATGGTGAAGATTTAAGTGCTACACCACGTCAATCAAAATTGAACTTGATTTGGCTTCAAAAAGCTCACACAGAAAGTGTTGGAGTTAAAACTGTTTTTTTTAACTCTTTTTTCGATAAACTCGCTGGAACTCCTGAATTAAAAAAACAAATTGTAAATAAAATGACGGAAGATGAAATCCGAAAAACTTGGCAAAAAGATTTAAACAAGTTTTTAAAAATCCGTAAAAAATACCTCATATACATCGAAAAATAACGTTTTAATATAGAATATGTTATACGAAAAGATTAAAAATTATCACATTATTTTAGCTTCGGCTTCGCCCCGCAGACAACAATTTCTAAAAGATTTACTTATTGATTTTGATGTGGTTATAAAACCAGTAGAAGAAACCTATCCTAAGCATTTAACAAGGGAAGAGATTACCGAATTTTTGGTAAAGAAAAAAGCCGAACCTTTTAAAAATACATTAACTCCAACGGATATTTTAATCACGTCCGACACCATCGTTTGGTGTGAAGACAAAGCACTAGGGAAACCTCAATCGCACAACGAAGCAAAAGCCATACTGAGTTTACTTTCTGATAAACAGCACGAAGTAATTACTTCTGTAGGCTTAACCACTTCCGCCCAACAAATGGTTCTGACAGATACCACCAAAGTAACACTAAGAAAACTCTCCGATGCCGAAATCAACTTCTATATAGAAAAATATATGCCTTACGACAAAGCTGGAGCTTATGGCATACAAGATTGGATAGGCTCGGTAGGGGTTACAAGTATTCAAGGGTCGTACAATAACGTAATGGGGCTTCCTACACATCTGCTTTACAATGCTTTAAACACCATAATTACTTAATTATCATCTGTTATTAAAGTACAAAAAAATCTGTCAATTCGTAATAAAATTCTCTCAAAAGCGAAATTAGATTTATTAAAAACATCGTTTAAAAAACAGATTTAAAAATTTATCAGTATCTTTGGAATCGAATTGATATTCTGTAAAGAAAAATATAATTAAAATTAAATAGTATTATGAAATTATTAACAGGCAAAACAGCCATTATAACTGGAGCTAGTAGAGGTATCGGGCGTGGTATCGCTCAAATTTTTGCAAAACACGGCGCTAATATTGCATTTACATATAGTGCTTCGGTAGAGGCTGCCAATGAGCTGGAAAAAGAACTTAACCAAGAAGGGATAAAAGCTAAGGGATACAAAAGTAATGCCGCTGATTTTCAAGAAGCTCAAAAATTAGCCGATGAAGTACTTGCCGAATTTGGTAGCATTGATATTTTGATTAACAATGCAGGAATTACCAAAGACAACCTACTGATGCGTATTAGTGAAGAAGATTTCGACAAAGTTATTGAGGTAAATCTAAAATCTGTGTTCAATATGACCAAAGCTGTACAACGCACAATGCTTAAACAACGTAAAGGTTCTATAATTAACATTAGTAGTGTGGTGGGGGTTAAAGGAAACGCTGGGCAATCAAACTATGCGGCTTCAAAAGCAGGTATGCTCGGTTTTACTAAATCAATCGCTTTGGAGTTAGGCTCAAGAAACATCCGTTGTAATGCCATTGCTCCTGGTTTTATTGAAACAGAAATGACTGCAAAATTAGATGAAAAAGTTATTCAAGGCTGGCGTGACAATATCCCTTTGAAACGAGGCGGAACCCCAGAAGACGTTGCTAATGCTTGTGTTTTCTTGGCTTCGGATATAAGTGATTACATCACTGGGCAGGTATTGAACGTTGACGGAGGTATGCTTACCTAAATCTGTGATTTTTAAATAATCCGCAAAAAGGAAAAAATGAGTTTTTTTGTAGTTTTTTAAAACAAAATAAGAAACAAAAAGCCCAATATAAATTGGGCTTTTTGTTTGACTCCTGATTATGTATTAAATAATCTCTGTATTTTAGATTTTAAAAAGACTAGTCTTTAAAAGTCCCTTTAAAAGCACTCTGATATTTTGAAAATTCTTCTTGTGTTTTTAGGTTTTTATAATCGTTTTGAGCGATCAATTTAAGAAAAATTTCAATTTGTGAAGGTTTCATATATCCTGAAATTGGAAGAATAGGATCTGCATTTTCATCAAAAAACATCATTGTAGGGTAAGCCTGTACCCCCAAAGCAGAAGCAAACTGATGTGATGAATTTCTTCGAGTACTTTTTGCAGGATCATAGTGCGGATTATCAAATTTTTGACCTTTGTAATTTACCACCTCATTTCCTTCAGCATTAAATTTAACGGCATAAAAATTATCATTGATATATTTTACAACATCTTTGTTTTTGAAGGTGTTCTTTTCAAGCATAACACAAGGTCCGCACCAAACGGTATAAACATCCATAAAAATTTTCTTAGGTTTTGTTTTTTGTGCCGCAATAGCCTGATCCATAGTCATCCATTTTATTTCCTGTGCAGAAAGAAAATTACTTCCCAGCAGTACAAAAGCCATAATAGCCATAATTTTTTTTGTCATAACTGTATTTTTTTATTGTTAAAAGTATAAATTTATATATTTTGGAAAAGCAACAAAAATAATGCCAAAAAATAGAGCCACTTAAAAAATTAAGTGACTCCAAATTCAAAAATACAGCTCTTTTTAGTCGTCTATTCGTACAAACTTTCCTTGTTTATTGAATTCTAAATCCAATCCATTAGAAATCTCCACATCGTAACCATTTCTACGTTTTTTAATTTCTTTTACAAAAACATTAGGGAAGTTTCTCTGTACGTACTGTGAAATAGATTGTGGAATAATTTCAGTAGGAACTGGAGAGTTTTTGCAGTTTACTTCTTCCCAATCTCCGTTAGAATAGAATTCAATTTCAACGCCATCAGAAAAAATAACATTGTATTCTTTTGATTGTAAAAATTCGGTTTGTTCATAAACAGTAGTGATTTGTTTATCTGCAAAATGCTTTTTAATGAAAGTTTGAGCTTTTTGAGGCAACTGCTCAAAGGTCAGAATTTGATTTTGTGCCGTTACAGTATTAAAGGCAAAAAAAGCTACGAAAATCAGAACAATTTTAGAAAATGTTTTCATCTTATTTATTTTTTAATATTAATTACGGTGCAAATTAACAACTGAATTTAGGAAAGAAATAGGAATTTATATAAAACGTGATTTTTTTTTCTGAATTTCAAATTAAGAAAGTATCTTTGGCAAAATGAAACTCAACAACAAACAAATATGCAGTTTTCCCGATTTCGCTTTTTCCTTGAACGCTATGGTTTTGCGGTTTCATCGCGGCTTTCTGAGCGTTTAGGCTTACGTGCTAAAGATGTGCGTCTTTTTTTCATTTATGGTACTTTCGCTACACTTGGTGCTTGGTTTGGCGTTTATTTACTTTTAGCTTTTTTACTTCGAATGAAAGATTTGTTTTACGCCAAACGTAGTTCTGTTTTTGATTTGTAACTTTTTTATTTAATTCTTCACGTAAGACATTTATTTTCATATAGTTGTATTTAAATAGTAAATAAAAGCTGTAAAACATTACTTTTATTTTGCATAGTTAATTTAAAAATTATATATTGCCCAACCGATTATTTAATTTCATTAAAAATATTATGCATACAGATAAGATAAAGTATGAATTGGAGTTTGTTATACACGCTTCGCCACAGTTGTTATATCAGTATATTTCATCGCCTTCGGGGCTTTCAGGTTGGTATGCTGATAATGTAAATGTTCAGGGAGATATTTACACCTTTATATGGGATGAAGCCGAAGAAAAAGCCAAACTTCTACGAAAAAAAATGGATGAATTGGTCAAATTTCGTTGGTTACACGTAGAAGACGATTCTTATTTTGAAATGCTCATTGTTGTTGATGAAATTACCAAAGATGTATCTTTAATCATCACGGATTTTGCTGATGATGAAATTGAAATGCAGGAATCTAAAATGTTGTGGAATAATCAAATAGCAGAACTTAAGCACGTATTAGGTTCTATCTAATTGATATATTTTTGTAGTATGAAAATAAATTTTAACGGAAGCCTTGTTGAGGCTTCTTTTGCTACTGAAAATAGGGCATTTAAGTTTGGCGATGCCGTTTTCGATACTTCCAAATACGTTTATCAAAAACTTCTTTTTTGGGAAGAGCATTATTTGCGTTTGATGGCAGGAATGCGCATTTTACGAATGGAAATTCCAATTAGTTTTACGATGGAATTTTTTGAAGGAGAGGTTTTTAAGTTACTTGAAGAAAATCGATTGGAAAAAGCTTCCGCTCGGGTTCGTATTACCGTTTTTAGAAAATCAGGCGGATTGTACACCCCATCAACTAACGAAGTAGATTTTATCATTGAAGTTCAAGAACTTAAAAAACCGTTTTTTGAACTTAATCAAGAACCTTATGAGGTGGAATTATTTAAAGATTTTTACATCAATCCTGATTTATTGGCAAATGTAAAGCATACCAATAAGGCAATTCACATCATTGGTTCCGTATTTGCCCAAGAAAATGATTATCAGAATTGTTTACTGCTCAATAACAGCAAAAATTTGGCGTGTGCTTTAAACGGGAATCTTTTTATGGTGGAAGGCAATACCATAAAAACGCCACCCATTACCGATGGTTGCTTAAACGGAATTACTCGTCAAATCCTGTTGAAAATCCTTAAAAAAACGACTGAATTTGACTTGGTAGAAACTTCCATTTCACCCTTTGAACTTCAAAAAGCTGACGAATTATTCATTTCAAACAGCATTGTAGGTATTCAGCCTGTTACCAAATATCGGAAAAAAATGTATTCGAGTGCTGTTGCACAAAACTTAATCGGGAAACTCAATACGGTAGCTCGTTTCGGATTTTCTTAAAAGAATCGTATTCTATTAGTATGAAAAAGAATTTGTTACTGGCAGTTTTATCAGGGTTGCTTTTATCGGTGGCTTGGCCCACATACGGATATTCTGCGTTTATTTTCGTGGCATTTGTCCCACTTTTGTTTGTTGAAAAAAAACTTCGTGCTTCAGCAAAACGCACCAAACGAAAAGTCTTTTTTTTAAGCTATTTATCCTTTTTGATTTGGAATATCTTCATCACTTGGTGGCTCTGGTATTCCACAAAAGCAGGAGCGGTATTTGCTATTGCTGCCAACACGCTACTGATGTCGGCTACTTTTATGATCTTTCACATTGTAGCTAAACGAACAAAACCTAAAATAGCCTATATTTTCCTGATTTGCATCTGGTTGTCTTTTGAAAAATTTCATCTCTCTTGGGACGTATCTTGGCCTTGGTTGCATTTAGGAAATGTTTTCTCCGAGCAAATCGCTTGGATACAATGGTATGAATTTACGGGAGCCTTTGGTGGCTCACTTTGGATACTGACGGTAAATGTAGTATTATTTCTTGTTTTAGATCATTTTTTAAAATATCGTAATAAGAGATATTTATCCCAAGGAATAGGAACTGTAGTTTTACTATTTGCTTTGCCTATCATCATTTCGTATGTGATGTATATAAATCATCAAGAAAAAGGTGAAAAGATTTCGGCTGTAGTCGTGCAACCCAATATAGACCCTTACACCGAAAAATATGTTTTTTCCAACGAACAAATCATACAATTGCTCATTGATTTATGCCAAGATAAAATAGATGATAACGTTCACTTTCTCATTACTCCCGAAACCGTTTTGGCCGACAATATTCGTTTGCAAGATTTGTCTCATTCTTACCCTCTGACCTTACTGCAATCCTATGTAAATAAAAACCCAAATCTGAACGTAATTTTGGGGTTAGCTATGATTGATTTCTTTTCTGACGCTTCGCAAAAGACTTCACAAAGCAATTATTGGCGCGACGGCATTTGGTATAACGACTATAATTCCGCTTTACTAGTTAATAAACAAAGAAATACAGAATTATACCACAAATCCAAACTCGTAGTGGGGGTAGAAAATTTTCCGTATCAAGGAGTATTAAAACCTATTTTTGGAGAAACCCTTATCGATTTGGGCGGAACAGTAGCCCTAAAAACGACACAACCGCAACGCAGTGTTTTCAAAGGGAATAACACCTCTGGGATAGCTGCTCCTGTAATTTGTTATGAATCAATTTATGGCGAATTTGTTAACGGATATATTCAAAACGGAGCTAACTTTTTATCTATTTTAACCAATGATGCTTGGTGGAAAAACACCCAAGGACATAAACAACTGCTCAGTTATACGCGCCTAAGAGCGGTGGAAACCCGTCGTGCCATTGCCAGAAGTGCCAATACGGGTATTTCTGCCTTTATCAATCAAAGGGGCGACATTATTGCTTATTTGCCTTACCAAAAACAAGGAAGTTTAAAGGCAGAGTTTCAACTCAATAACGAGCTCACACTTTATGTAAAATGGGGCGATTATATAGCTCGAATTGCTTATTTTTTGAGTTTTTTTATATTTTTGATGGCTTTTACCAGAAAGAGAGAAAAACTTTTTTAAATCCGTAATTAGTCTATGAAATAACTTTTTAATCTCTTTATTTGGTTATTTATCAAATATTTACAATAAAAAACTTCCTGTCAATCATTCGTTTAATAAGGTTGTTGAATTTGGTGAATTGTCGTTATAGAAAGGATTTTGACCATTAAAAATTTTCATAACTACTTGATTTTATAATTTACAAAGACATGAAAATATATGAGGAACTTAAAAAATAAAATTATCCTAATATATTTGGTATAAAAATTGCTGAAAACTAAGTAGAAACGTCAAAAAATCCGCCTATGAAAACGCTAATCCTTCATATTATTGCTATGTTTTCGCTTAAAAGTTGCCCACAAACACCCCTTGATACTATGCAAAAACTTCCACTGAAATATGTAGAAATTCAAGAGCCAATTATCAATAAATCTTTGAGGGTAGCAGGAGGTTCGCACTGCAAATTTTCCGAAACAAACGGCTGCTACCTTGTTAACGCCAACTATGTTATCTATCAAGACTGCGATAGTTTGCACATTTTTTACCCTGATATGGCTACTTTTAAACGTTTTAAACATTTCGGACAAGTCCTTGCCACCGACAAAAACCACATTTACTATCGCGGAAAGCCGATGCCCATTGCCACCGAGGGTTTTGAAGTAGTGGCAGGAAAACACCGTTCCAGAGATAAAATAGGCAATTATTACGGAGAAGATTACTTCTGGAAAACCGACCAATTTGCCTTTTTCGGTACACAAAAATTAGACGTGGCTCAACCCAAAACCTTCCGAGCAACCCAATATTTCAACGGAAATGATTTTGAAGACGAAGCCTATTTTTATTATATCGACTTCGATAAAAAAACACCAATCTTCGAGAAGATTGCCAAAACCGAAATCGATTCAACCATAGTTTATCATCAAGGGAAAAAACTCTATTACGAGGGCGAAGTGGTAAAACGAGTAAATAGAGTGCTGTATAAAACTTCAAAGTATGTACTTATCAATACTGCTTGGAGTGGTGAAGTTCCCGTTTTAGAAAAAGCAACAGGCAATTTTGATGCAGAAACCCTACAAGGGCTTTCACCAAGTTATAGCAAAGACAAAAATCACGTATATTGCGGAATCGCTCCTGTACCTATTGCCTCCGACCGACTTGCCTTTGTTAAGGTTTTCGACCAAGTGAATAGTCAGTACGTAACGGACGGACGCGTGATTTATCAGAACGATAGCATTCTACGGAAAGGGCTTGATGCGGCTACCTTCGGAATGTTCCCAAAATCGGATTTCTATTATGACAAACACGGAATTTATAAGCGTGAATATGATGAAAAAACAGAAAGTTTGGTCAATATTAAAATGCCCTTTATCTATAAAGAACCCGTATCGTTACAAACGGCTACTTATGTGAATAATCATTTTATCTACGGAAATCAGGTGGTTTATCCGTGGGGAGACACTCCGCAACTCTTTAAGAATTTGACCGATGAACAACTGCATTTGATTAAGACCACAGGGGCTAAACTAACAAACATCAACGATAAAGTATTTGTAAAAGAGGTATTTGACTATAATTTGTACCGAGCCAACAATACCATTTATTGGGACGGAAAACCTCTTCAAGCCGATGCAAAAACCTTTACCTCCGAAGGTTTTTTCTTCAAAGATAAAGACCATTTATATCAATTCGACCACGAAGAAGGATTATTTATCGTAAAGAATGTATCGCCTTCTTCCTTTAAAATGACACGAAACGGCTTGTACGATGATGGTGAATATCTGTATCATTTCAATCGAAAACTCATACGAAGTGAACAATGGGAACTACTCGCCATCTATGCAGGGTATCGGCTTGGTTGTAGTTTAGATACACATCCTCAGTCCGACTATTATCTGTTTAAGAATAGTGAGGGGTATCATTTGGTGAAGATTTCCGATAAGGTTCAAATCCGCTTCTTAGGAAAAACGTTGCCCAAGCGTAGCGAAACCTATATTTTAACACAATAAGAGAATTTATAAGAAAGAAACAAAATTAAGGAATAGAGATAGATAAAATCTGTTTGGGTGGTAGATAACTTAAAAGTTCAGGAGAGTACATAATGGTACTTTGAATCGTACATTTGCCATCGGTAATTTGTTTTTTGCAACTTAAAGAGATCTTTACAAGGATTCTTCAACTTAAATATTATCAAAAAATTACAACTTCATTTTTAAAAAAGGATATTTTACTTTGAAAGATACAAAATCGGGGCTAACCTTTAAAGGTTAGCCCTGATTTTGCTTAATTTTTCATTCTGTAAGTTACATTTTACCCCTTATAGGGTTCTTTTAAAAGCGCCGTAAATACAACAGCAGCAACAAACAACACAAAGAAGATAATCCAAATTAAAGAAATAATTAGCCCCGCAATAGCAAGTCCTCTGGGTTTTCTAAATATCCCGATGAATGAAAAAATCAGACCTAAAAACCAAAATATAATTCCTGCTATCCAGCCAAATACAGGTATCCATACTAAAATCCAACTGATTAAAGCCATTACAAACCCCGCAATTCCCATAGAATTACTTTTTTTAGGTTGCATAAAAACCATTTGATATTCTTTTCTTTGAGTGTCTTCCATTTACTAAAAAAATAAGATTGTTAAAATCACCAGAATTACAATGCAATATTATCAAAAAGATTTTCAATAAACAAGCATCATTCAGCTTCATACTACAATGTTTATCATCTCTTTTTTACGAATTAATTTGACTACACTTTAGATGTCCTTTTTACCTTTTTTTGAATAAACCAACTCCGAAACTTCCTTTTTCTGCGGAAAGCAATAACTGAATATGACTCCTGAAATAATACACACAGGAATGGCTATTAACGGATATATGTAAAAATTTAACGATGTATAATATTTTACAAATACCAATGAAAGTACACTTAAAACTGCACCCATAACCGCTCCGAAAGCGTTAGTTCGCCTAAAAAAGATACCCAAAATAAAAATTCCTGCCAAAGCACTACCGAAAAGCCCTACTACTTCCTGAAAGAAGAAAAACAATGAGGTTACTGGATACATTGCCATAAGACAAGCTACCAGAGTTCCGAAAATTCCTACTAAAATAGTTACCCATTTAGCAACTTTAAAGGCTTGTGTTTCGCTATATGTTTTGGAAAATCGTTTATACCAATCTACTGTAAAAGCAGTAGAAATACTATGGATACTACTATCCAAGCTAGACATTGAAGCCGAAAAAATTCCAGCAATAACTAAACCAGCCACTCCTTGCGGAAGCCGTTCAACAATAAAGAGTGGAAAAATTCCGTCGTTAGCCATTCCTACATTTATGTATTGCGGATTTTCTTTGAAATAAACAAACAGAAAAGTACCCATCAAGAAGATTAGAATTCCAGCTGGAATGGCAATGATTCCGTTCATCCAAATGCTTTTTCGGGCTTGTTTTTCATCGGAAGTCGTCATATATCGTTGTACTACAGCCTGATCTGTAGTGTATGGAGCAAAGTTTAAAGCAAAAGACCCCAAAAAGAGCGACCAAGTTACTACTTCGGTGGTACTCAATCGCCAATCAAACATCCTAAATTTATCATTAGCAATAGCTATATCATAAATTTTACCAATGTCTCCTATTTCATAGCCTATGTAAACCAACCCTATAATTAGTCCACCAATAAGCACAAATATTTGAATAACATCTGTCCAAATCACGGCTTCCATACCGCCCATTACGGTATAAATCACCGACAAAACCCCCATAACAACAATTGCCGTGTAAATATCCATTCCTGTAACGGTAGAAATTGCCAAAGCAGGTAAATACACTACAATCCCCATACGCACCAATTGGAACAGCATAAATGAAGCGCTACCAAACATACGAATCGAAACATTAAATCGTTTTTCTAAGTACTCATAAGCGGTGGTAATTTTAAGTTTTCTATAGAAAGGAAGATAGAAGGTAATAACGATAGGAACGATTAAAATGATAGTGAAATAGCCCAAATATGCTTGCCAATCAAAGGAATATGCCAAAGCAGGTTGCGAAAGATAAGTAATGGCACTAAGCATAGTAGCGTAAATACTCAAACCCGCAGCCCACCACGGAATACGCCCTCCCCCTAAGAAATAATCAGCGGTACTTTTGTTGTTTTTAGAAAAATACCAACCGATGAAAATCATTAGTCCTAAATATGCTATAAGTGTAAGATAGTTTATCCACCCAAAACTCGGTTTAAATTTTTGTATTTTACCACTCCAAACAGCTGAGGTTCGTTGCCCTGGACGAAGTTCTCCCCCTGCCATAAATAATTCATCAGGAGTATGTTGTATTACAGAGGTAACTACGGGCATTTCTGAGGGAAATTCTCCTTTTGTTACCCAAGTGTCGGTTATGGTGTGATATGCCCAGATAGTTTGAGAAAAAGTAGTCTTTTGTAAGAATTCTTTACTTTTTTGTTTTATGGAATCAATTATATTGGGGTCTTGATTTTCAGATAATTGTTTTTGAAGTTGTAATCTTTGATACAAATATTGATTTTTTCCTCCAGCTCCTCCAAAAATCACGATGTGCGAATCGCCCATTTTTAGGGCAGGAGCCGCAGCAATATAACCATAGTCAATCTGTGGAGTTCCGTTATTGGGTACGGATTGTTTTTGCCTCCATTGTTTTTGTTTGGGACTATAAGCGTGTACATCACCTAACATTTTGTAAGAAATATCCGCTTTTGCATTGCTGTTTGCCCCACTGAACACATATAAACACTGTTCTTTACCATCACTCTGGGCTACTACCACAGGTTGAATACGTGCTTCGGCTTCAAAGTCAGGTAATTGCCTCCACTGATGTAACGTATTTTCAAGTGAAGCTGTTATGCTAAAGGATAAAAAAGATTTGGTAGCGTCACCTGCCAATTCACGCTGCCCCCCTACCAAATAAATATTTCCTGCTATATGTGCTCCTCCCATATGAGCTAAAGGATAAGGCATATCAGGCAGATTTTCAAGAGTTACTTCTTGACGAGCATCATCCCACTTGAGTAAAAATGTACTTTTAGAAATACTTTGAGCGTTGTCTCCACCAAAACAGTAGATGCCTTTTTCGGTGGAAATTGCCACACCATTGGCTAACGGCTTAGAAAGTTTAGTGGTATGTGTTTTTACTTGCCAACCCAATTTTTCTTTATGAAAGGTATAAATTTCGGAATACCATACCTTTTTACCTCCTTCATACACAGGCTTTTCGGGAAAATTAGTTCCACCTGCAAATATAATAACTCCGTTGTGTTTACCCACAAAAGCTCCATTAAGTCCTTTACTGTTTGGCAATTCTATTGACTCTAATTGCCAATCTATCCACTGCTTAGGAACATCTTGAGAGAAAATAAAATGACTAAAACATAGTGCAACAAAACTTAGTAAGAATTTCCGTATCATACCCAAAAAAAGATTTATTATGTAGCTCAATGAACTACCTAAAATTTCTTTTCAAAGATACATTTTTTTTGAATATGTATTACATAATAAAATCTCTTTTTTAAGCCTTCTACCACTTTAATAGAGTAAAAATTCAACGCGAACGCTACCATCTTCATCAATGGAAATAAGTTTCACTTGGTGGAGTGTATTTACCAACTCTGGGTTCCAAGGCGTTTTCACTTTTACGTAATTTTCTGTGAATCCGTAAATGTATCCTTTTTTATTTTCTCCCTCAAAAAGTACGATATGTTCTGTACCTAATTGGCTTTGGTAGAAGGCGTGACGCTTTTTAGCCGAAAGTCCGCGAAGCATACGGCTACGTTTCGCCCGAACCTCAGCAGGAACCACTCCTTCCATAAGTACAGCTTCGGTATTGTCGCGTTCCGAATAGGTAAAAACGTGTAGGTAAGAAATATTAAGTTCACTTAAAAAACGATAGGTTTCCAAGAAAAGTTCATCGGTTTCTCCTGGAAATCCTACAATAACATCCACTCCAATACAAGCATCAGGCATTACTTGACGAATTTTCGCAACCCGATTTTGATACAATTCCCGCAAGTAACGGCGTTTCATCTTTTTTAAAATTTCGTTGCTCCCACTTTGTAGCGGAATGTGAAAATGGGGAACAAAAGTTTTGCTTTTTGATACAAAATCAATAGTTTCATCTTTCAGCAAATTTGGTTCTATGGAAGAAATACGAAGGCGTTCAATACCTTTTACTTTATCCAAGGCTTGTACTAACTCTAAAAAGGTGTGTTCGTGTTTTTTATTACCGAATTCTCCCTTGCCGTAATCCCCAATATTAACCCCTGTAAGTACAATCTCCTTAATGCCTTTTTGTGCAATTTCGTGAGCATTTTTAAGGACATTTTCCATAGTGTCACTACGCGAAATACCTCGCGCCATCGGGATAGTACAATACGTGCACTTGTAGTCACATCCGTCTTGTATCTTCAAAAAAGCACGAGTTCTATCGCCAATAGAATAACTCCCTACATAAAAATCAGCTTCATCTATATCACAGGAATGTATTTGCCCCTCGTTGAGCTTAGTTAAATCATCAATATATTGGGTAATATTGAACTTTTCTTTCGCCCCCAATACCAAATCAACTCCATCAACAGCAATAAGTTCTTCAGGTTTGAGTTGTGCATAGCAACCAATAGCCGCTACGAAAGCATTTTTATTGGTTTTAAGCGCTTTACGAACGATTTGCTTGAATTGTTTATCGGCATTATCAGTCACCGAACAAGTGTTTATCACATAAATATCGGCTTTTTCTTCAAATTCTACTTTTTTAAAGCCTTCATTTTCAAAACTTCGAGCAATAGTAGAGGTTTCTGAAAAATTCAGTTTACAACCAAGAGTATAAAATGCTACTTTTTTCTTTTCCTGCATTTTGATTTTTGTTCTTTTATTTCGGATGCAAAAATACCATTTCTGTATAAATAAATGACATTTCTATGGGTTAAACGCAAGAAAACGATTTTCAGCACATTGCAAAAACCACATAGAAACATCATATTTATTCTTAGTGCTTCTATGTGGTTTAAACCCGATTTACGAAAATTTTGCTTTTCTACTAATCCTAAATATCAAGAAAACGATTCAAATCAGTGAATTAGCAATTGATAATTTCTTGCGTTTAGTTTAATAAGTTTCTTTCTATATTCGACAAATGATGTACTAAACATCAGATTTCCATTTTCTTGCTAAAAGTGTATTTTTCAAGAGCATCGCAATAGTCATTGGTCCAACTCCTCCAGGTACGGGCGTAATAAAATCGGCTTTGTCTTTTACTTGCTCAAAATCAACATCGCCAACAATTCGGTATCCCTTCGGATTGTTCTTATCCTCCAATCGAGTAATTCCAACATCTACTACAGTAGCTCCTTCTTTTACCATATCTGCTTTTAAAAACTCTGGAATTCCCAATGCCATTATTATAATATCAGCTTGTCGAGTAATTTGCGACAAATTCTCGGTATGACTATGTGTTAATGTCACTGTTGCATTGCCAGGATTTCCTTTTTGACTTAAAAGAATACTCATTGGGCGACCTACGATGTGCGAACGTCCTACCACAACCACGTGTTTTCCTTGTGTAGGTACTTGGTAGCGTTTAAGCAACTCCATAATTCCGAAAGGAGTAGCGGGAATAAAGGCTTCCATATCCAAAGCTATTTTACCGAAATTTGCAGGGTGAAAACCATCTACATCTTTTTCAGGAGAAACTGCCAAGAGTACTTTTTGACTATCAATATGCTTTGGCAGTGGTAATTGTACGATATATCCGTCTATATTCTCATCTTCATTCAATCGCTTGATTTTCTCAAGTAGTTCTTTTTCTGTGGTTTCTGTAGGAAGTTTAATCAAGGTAGATTCAAACCCTACTTGCTGACAAGCCTTTACCTTACTGCCCACATAAGTTAAACTAGCCCCATCATTTCCCACCAAAACCGCTGCCAAATGAGGCACTTTTTTGCCTTGAGCTTTTAATGCCTTTACTTCCTGAGCAATCTCATTTTTAATGTCTTCTGATGTTTTTTTTCCATCTAATAGTTTCATAAAATATTATTTTATAGGTTGTTTCGATTATCTTCCCATATTAGGCATATTACGCATCATCTGCATCATTTTTTTGCCGCCACCGCCTTGCATCATTTTCATCATTTTACTCATTTGAGAAAATTGTTTGAGTAATTGATTGACTTCCTGAACATCACGTCCGCTTCCTTTAGCGATACGACGTTTGCGACTGGCATCAATCAGTGCAGGATTGGAACGCTCACTTGGCGTCATCGAATAGATAATAGCTTCAATGTGTTTGAACGCGTCATCACTAATATCAAGGTCTTTCACAGCTTTACCCACCCCAGGAAGCATTCCTAATAAATCTTTCATACTTCCCATTTTTTTAATCTGCTGAATTTGAGCTAAGAAATCATCAAAGCCAAATTGATTTTTAGCTATTTTTTTCTGTAGTTTTCGAGCTTGTTCTTCATCGAACTGTTCTTGGGCGCGTTCTACCAATGAAATCACGTCTCCCATTCCTAAAATACGGTCAGCCATACGTTCAGGATAGAACACGTCTATAGCATCCATTTTCTCACCCGTACCAATGAATTTAATGGGTTTATTGACTACCGATTTGATAGAAATAGCTGCCCCCCCGCGAGTATCTCCATCCAATTTGGTAAGGATAACCCCGTCAAAATTAAGTACATCGTTAAAGGCTTTAGCGGTGTTTACGGCATCCTGACCCGTCATCGCATCCACCACAAATAAGGTTTCCTGCGGATTGAGCGCTTTATGGATGTTCGAAATTTCATCCATCATTTGTTGGTCAACCGCCAATCGCCCTGCTGTATCGACAATCATCACATTGAATCCGTTGGATTTAGCGTGTTGCAATGCTTTTAGAGCAATATCTACCGGATTGTTATTCCCTCTATCAGAAAAAACTTCAATTCCAATTTGTTCTCCTACGATATGAAGCTGGTCAATAGCGGCAGGTCTGTACACATCACAAGCGACCAACAAAGGCTTTTTATGTTTTTTATTTTTTAAGAAATTAGCCAATTTGCCCGAAAAGGTAGTTTTCCCCGAACCTTGTAAGCCTGACATCAAGATAATGGACGGATTTCCAGAAAGATTTACTCCTGCTGCATCACCTCCCATTAGCTCTGTGAGTTCATCTTTTACGATTTTAATCATCAATTGCCCAGGGTGCAAGTTGGTCAGTACATTTTGCCCCAGTGCTTTTTCTTTTACCTTGTTAGTAAAATCTTTAGCTATTTTATAGTTTACGTCAGCATCAAGTAGGGCTCTTCGTACTTCTTTAAGAGTTTCAGCAACATTAATTTCAGTTATTTGCCCGTGCCCCTTGAGTACGTGGAGCGCCTTATCTAATTTCTCACTTAAATTATCAAACATAATTGGTCTTTAAATTATTGAATATGCAAATATAAAAATTTTAAAAGAAAAGTATAAAATTGGGTATGAAATACTTAATATCAAGGTGCCAAACGTTCTACCTTCCAATCGTAATCATCAGTTAGCGTGTATCTGATGCGGTCGTGCAATCGGTTGGGACGACCCTGCCAAAATTCAATGGATTGTGGACGTACTAAAAATCCGCCCCAGTACTCTGGACGAGGCACTTCATCGGTATATTCTTCTTCCAATTTTTTTAATTCCTCTTCCAGAAATTTTCTCGACGGAATGACCTCACTCTGCGGAGAAACCACTGCTCCGAGCTTACTCCCTAAGGGACGCGATTCAAAATATCCATCGGAAAGATTTTCAGCTAATTTCTCTGCTACACCCTTGATAATCACCTGTCGCTCCATACTTGCCCAAAAAAACGACAAACAAACATTCGGATTTTGAGCTATCGCTTTGCCCTTCTCACTCAAATAATTCGTATAAAAAATAAACCCTTCGTAAGTATATTTTTTCAAGAGAACGACTCGTGTTTTCGGAAATCCATCAAGCCCAATAGTGGAAACGGACATTGCATTAGTTTCCTCAACCCCACCATTTTCCTCAACTTCATAAAACCAAGTTTGAAACAATTGTATGGGATTGTCAGGAACGTTTGCTTCCAACAACTCCCACTTTTCGTAACTTTTTCGATATTTACTTAAATCTTCTTGCATCATCATTTCGTTAATTATGAAAAACAAACTTCTTTCCGTCTTCGCTTAAATGAACATTAGGGAAAATTTCTTGTGCTTCATTTAAAAACAATTTTTTATCGGAATATCTTGACGAATAATGCCCCAAAATAAGCGTTTCCGCGTGGGCTTTTTTCGCGGTCAATCCCGCTTGAAAGGCTGTGGAATGCATCGTTTTGGTTGCCAAATCATTATGTTGTTTTAGAAATGTAGATTCGTGATAAACCACCCTCACCCCCTGAATCGCATCAGCTAATGCTTCAAAATACAGTGTATCACTACAATAGGCATAACTTTGCGGAGGAATTGGGTCGAAACTTAAAAGCTCATTTGGAACCACTTCTCCATTTTCTAACTCAATATCTTTTCCATTTTTTATATTCTGATAATCACAAATTTGTATTCCGTAATTTTGAATAGCATCTATATTCAAACGACGTTCGGTTTGTTTTTCCTGAAATAGAAACCCGTTAGTATAAACACGATGTTTCAAAGGAATAGTCCGCACTTGTACTTTTTCATCATCAAGCAATATTTCGGAAACCTCTGATTCCAATTCGTGGAAATGTATGTAAAAAGACGACCAAGCTCCGCCTAATTTCAGCAGAAGTAATATCGCTTCCTTGATGCCTTTTGGTCCGTAAATGTGTAATTCGGTTTCTCTTCCCAAAAGTTGAAAGGTGGAAATCAGCCCTGGTAAGCCAAAAAAATGGTCACCGTGCAAATGCGAAATAAAAATATGTTTGATGCGTGAAAATTTAACATTAGCATTACGCAGTGCCATTTGCGAACCTTCCCCGCAATCAATCAAAAACAAATGCCCTCGCATTTCCAAAACCTGCGAAGACGGACGAGTATTTGCCCGAGGTGTAGCACTATGACAACCTAAAATAGTGATTTCCATCAGATACCTAAATCTCGTTGAATTTCTTCCATTTCAATAATATCGTAAGCCTCTTGTAATGTGGGAGTTACATTTACTTCATTAGGAATATTTCCGTACGTAATCTCATCATTTACAATAACAATTGACCTTTTATTCGTTTTATTATGAAATTTTGAAATCTCAACAAAAGGCTTTAAATCCTTATTTTCCAAATCTTTAACAGACAATAAATCTAATATCAAATGGAATGATTTTAAATTTTCATCATTTTTAAAATTTGAAATAAAATCCGAAAAATCTGATTTTGAAATCTTTAAAACTTTTATATCCTTTTCTTTAGTCATATTAAAAAACTTGGTTATGATTGATTTATTTTTGAAGCCAACAGATAAATTACTGCCATTCGGATTGCGACTCCATTTTCGACTTGCTGAAGAATTACAGATTGCTTAGAATCAGCAACTTCACTGGTAATTTCTACTCCTCGATTAATCGGTCCTGGGTGCATTACAACGATTTCTTTAGGTAAAGAATCCAATATTTCTTTGGTAAGTCCGTATTGCTGAACATACTCGCGTGTGGAAGGGAAATAGCTGATATCCAGACGTTCATTTTGTATCCGAAGCATATTCGCCACATCGCACCATTCCAAAGCCTTACGCAAATCAGTTTCAACTCCAACGCCGAGCTCGTGTATATATTTAGGAATGAGTGTTTTTGGACCGCAAACTTTCACTTGAGCACCTTGCAATTGCAATGCAAAAATATTAGACAACGCCACTCGCGAATGCAATATATCTCCCACAATTACAACCTTTTTACCCGCTACATCTCCCAATTTTTCCCGAATGGAATACGAATCCAGCAAAGCTTGTGTGGGGTGTTCGTGAGCTCCGTCTCCTGCATTTATGATGGAAGCCTTTACGTGTTTCGACAGAAAAACTCCAGCCCCTGGGTTAGGATGTCGCATAACTACCATATCTACTTTCATTGCAAGGATATTATTCACCGTATCTATCAGCGTTTCTCCCTTAGTCACAGAGGATTGCGATGCCGAAAAATTGATAATATCTGCGGACAAACGCTTTTCAGCCAACTCAAACGAAAGTTTGGTTCGAGTACTGTTTTCAAAAAATAAGTTTGCAACGGTAATATCACGCAGTGAAGGAACTTTTTTTATCGGTCTGTTGATAACCTCCTTGAAATGGTCGGCGGTTTCGAAGATTAATTGTATGTCTTTCTCTGTCAGATATTTAATTCCCAATAAATGATTTACACTTAACTGACTCATATTGTTGTATATACTTTTTTGAAGAAGATAAAATCTTCTTAATCCTTATCCTTTATTCATAATATAAATGGCGTCTTCACCATCGTTTTCTTTCCATTTTACCACAACGCGTTCTTCATTAATCGCATCTACTTGCCTTCCTTTGTAATCGGGCTGAATAGGCAAATGCCGACTGAAACGTCTGTCGATAAGTACCAAAAGTTCAATTTCAGATGGACGTCCAAAGGACTGAATCGCTGTGAGTGCTGCACGAATGCTTCTTCCTGTGTGAAGCACATCATCAATAAAAACCACTCGTTTGTTCTCGACAATGAAATCAATTTTGGTAGAATTCGCTTCCAGAGGCTTAGTTCCTCTGCGGAAATCATCACGGAAAAAGGTGATATCCAACAAACCCAAGGAAATATTTTCAATTTTGTATTTCTCTTCAAGTAGTCCTACTAAACGTTTTGCCAAAAAAGCACCTCTTGGTTGTATCCCTACAAAGGCTGTATTTGAAAAATCTCCGTGATTTTCAATTAATTCACACGCCAACCGATTCAGAATTACGTTAATTTCTAATGGACTAAGTAGTGTTTTTTTATGTTGTTCACTTTGTTCTATCATAGTGTTAAAAAGTTAATCTGTCTAAGTTTGTTTTTGCTTCATTACTTCCTGCTTTCCAAGCTTTTTCATAATATTTTTTAGCATTTTTACGGTCGCCAAGCAAATAAAAACAAGAAGCTCTGATATTATTCATACTGGGAGTTAGGGTTCCACCGAGTTGTTCTTGTTTAACCATATCTGTTAGGGCTTCTTTATATTTTTGCGTGTAATAAAAGCAAATGGCTCTAAATCCGTAAGCGTCAATATGATTGGGTACTTTTTCTAAAAAAGAAGTGTACGCATCAAGAGCCTTAACATAATCTTTTTGGAGATAAAATTGCTGAGCTTTAACAAGAATCGGTGCAAATTGTTCCATCTGTACCCTTGTGGTAATTTTATTACGATTACTTATAACAGATTCGTTTTTAGGCAGATGTACAAAGGCACTATCTAAAGTGGCTTTAGCTTGGTGAATTAGGTTATTTTTTTCTTGCAAATACGCCAAAGCATTCCAAGCTTGAGGTTCATTTTTCACATTTTTAAGGAACGATTGCCAAAGCTCAATGGATTCTTTCTCTTTTCCCATATTATTCAAGGCAAAAGTTTCCAAGTTCAAACTACCAAAAAAGTTGGGTTTTATGCCTCTTGCTTGATGGGCATACTTGTAAATACTATCATAATTTTTTTCTTCTGGTAAAAAATAAGATAACGCCAAAAAATATTCTTTACGAGCATCCCAAGGGCTGTAGTTGATATTTTTCAATATTTTACGTGCTTGCTCAAACTTTTTCTCATCCATTAAATAACGTGCTTTTTCAACATCTACAGGTTCAGCTACAGCAGTAAGATTAGGTATTGTAGGATAATTATCAATAAGATAGCTTGAATGCGACTTGGTTTTACGTATCTTATTTTGTTCCTCCTTTACCATTCGTTGTATTTTTGAGGAATCGAAATACATTTTTTGAACCACAACATTTCCAAAATTAACCACAAATACTACAATACCAAGCAGAATTACCCATAGATTTCTATGTTTTGGGTTTTTCGAATTGGCTTTTGAAAAATAAATTACCCCAAAGGCAACTGCAATTCCTACGTAAATAGCAAAAAGTGACTGAATTTCAGGGCGATCTTGTGGGAAATTAAAGAAAGCATCAAAAGCATAAGCAAAAAGCCCTAACAAAGGTAAAAAAAACCATTTTTCTTGCTCGGTGTCCTTACGTTTATAGGTAGCTATCAAGAAATAGTATGCTGATAGAATAAAAATCGCTAAAAAAGCAAGTCCTGCAAAGATACCCGATTCGACAGGAATTTCCAAAAAATCATTATGATTCTTATACATATAAATGTAATGAGGGCTATATCTGTTTTCGTATTCCAAATATCTTACCTTCCAATTACCAACCCCTACTCCTAATATAGGGTCTTTTTGAATCATTTCGATGGAGGTTTTCCAAGCTGTCAAACGTAAATCATTATTACCATCTTTATTAGCAATACTTGCCATTCGTGTAGAGAAACTAGTAGCTTCGCGTCTTTCCTTAGGATACATATAGTGCTGTACGAAAGAGAATACCCCAAAGGCAAGTAGCACCAATCCTAGATGACTTAGCGCTTTAACTCCCGTTTGCTTATTTTTCAGAAAGATATAATTCAAAAATCCGTAAATAAGCAAAAGCACCATAGTTACGATAGTTGCCAAATAAAAGGCACGTGTACTCATAAAAAAGATACATAAAGTACCCAAAACTACGGCAATCCCTCCAAAAATGCGTTTCCAATCTTTTTGAAAATAGAAAAGCCAAACGGCGAAAGGTATTTTAATAAACATCGCAGAGGCTAATATGTTTTTATTGGAATATGAGGCTTTTATATCATAATCGGCTCCTATACCTTTTACTATTTTGGAAACCCCTCCTAAAGTCTGCAAAACATCAAAAAGAAGCAATAAAGTCATCGCAATTGCTAAAATAATCACACTTTTAGGATGATAAAGTACTAGTGCCGAAACCATCCAAGCTGCCATAAACGCTGTAAAAAGCTTAAAGAAGTGGAGTATCGCCTCGGGAATATTAATCGCTTTGGTAAAGGAAAATAAAGCAAATAACATCAAAACACTGAAAGCAATACCTATTTTATTACCAAAAAAACCTAAAAGCACACGAGTTTTAGCTCGAAATTCCCTATTAAAAAATACAACTGAAGCCACAACAAGGTTCAAAATAGCAAAAGTGAAAAATTTGGGAGCATTCGAGTCAAAAGCCATCCAATTGGGTGTCAATACCGTAATATAACCATAAGCCATAAGCAATAACCCGCTAATAAATTGCAATAAGACAGAATTCTTAGTCAACTGAATTGTTTTTTCTCTATTATCAATGCTTACCTTTTTTTTCATAAATCAATGAGTTACTTTAGATAATGTACTTTTTGCTATGTTGCTACAAATCTAAACATTTAGTGGGTAAAAATAGTATTTTATGAAATGAAATTTTTTAATTAAAATGGTAAATATCTAATTTTGTTTTATTTACCAAACTACAAGAATTATATCAAGAAAACTAAATTCACAAAGATTTTCTATAGCACGTTGAAGTTACACGTAACGCTCTTCTCTCTAAAGCTAAAAAAATGGATTAAGATTTGATAAAAACCATTCTCAATTGATTTTTACTCGTTAAAAATATTAGCCATTTGGTTTGATTTTGTCTGATAAATGATATATTTGTTGGCAGAAAAATATAAACTAATATCATAATGGCAGAAAAAATCATTGCAGCGTCACGGAAGTCGTGGCTGGAAGTTGCTGATAACTCGGATTTTCCGTTGCAAAATATCCCTTTTGGCGTTTTTCTTACTCCCGAAGATGTTATTACCATCGGTACACGCATAGGTGACACCGCTATTGACCTCGGGGCTATGCACCAACTGGGCTATTTTGAAGGTATTTCGCTTACTGATGATATTTTTTTACAAGATAGTCTAAACGATTTTATTTCTGATGGAAAAAAAACTTGGCGTTTAGTACGCCAACGCATTGCCGATGTTTTTGACCAAAACAATCCTACCCTTCGTGATAACTTGAAACACCGAAAAGCCATTTTGTTCGATTTGGATGAAATTGAAATGCAATTGCCTGTTCAAATTGGTGATTATACCGATTTTTATTCGTACAGAAATCAAATCACCTATATGGAAACACTGATGAAAATTCGAAATGAAGAATGCTCATTGGATACTCCGTTAAACTTCCCGTTAGGGTATCACGGAAGAAGTTCTTCGATTGTACCCTCTGGAATTGGAATTCATCGTCCGCACGGTCAAATCTTACCTAAAAATGCTAATTCACTAATGCTCTTGCCCTCTAACGAGGTAGATTTCGAGTTAGAAATGGCTTTTATCACTACCGATGCAAACAGCCTTGGTGAGAGTGTTTCTATTGAAGAGGCAGAGGATTATATTTTCGGTATGGTACTTTTTAACAATTGGAGTGCCCGAGATATTCAAAAATGGGAATATACCCAACCAGGTTCATTTTTAGGGAAGAATTTTGCTTCGTCCATCTCTCCGTGGATTATCACTTTAGATGCGTTAAGACCTTTTCGTATCAAAAAGGAAAATCAAAACCCATTACCTCCCGCTTATCTTCAAAAGAAAAACCATCATACGTATGATATCAATTTAGAGGTTTTTCTAACCACTGAAAAAGGAAATACTACAGCGCTATCCAAAACGAATTTTAAAAACACTTATTGGAGTATTGCTCAACAGCTTACACACCACACCATTAGTGGTTGTAAAGTAAATAGTGGCGACCTTATGGCAAGTGGTACCATATCGGGGAATACCCCAGATAGTGGTGGATGTCTTTTGGAAATCACCGAGGGTGGAAAGAAAAAAATTACACTCAATAACGGACAAAAACGCACTTACTTAGAAGATAATGATACAATAACCATAAAAGGATATTGTAAAAATGAAGAACTTCGTATCGGATTCGGAGAAGTTAGCAATACTTTATTGAAGCCTTTCGAGAAAAAAGATTACAAATAAAAACGGATAAAAATATCTTTATTCTACATAAAATTACTACCTTTGTAGGAGTTTAAAAAATAAATAATAACCAAAAAATAAATCAAAATGTACAAACTGGTTTTATTACGCCACGGACAAAGTGAATGGAATAAATTAAATTTATTTACAGGTTGGCACGATGTTGACCTAACAGAACAAGGAGTTGAAGAGGCTCGTCAAGCAGGAAAAATTATGAAAGAGGAAGGTTTCCGTTTTGATGTTGCTTATACCTCTGTACTTAAAAGAGCCATCAAAACCCTCAATCACGCTTTAGAAGCTATGGGTGATTTATGGGTGCCTACTCACAAAAATTGGCGTTTGAATGAAAAAAGTTACGGAGCGCTTCAAGGAATGAATAAAGCGGAAACAGCTGAAAAATACGGTGAAGACCAAGTGCTTTTATGGAGACGTTCGTACGATGTTCGTCCGCCACTAATTGAAGAAACTGATGAGCGCCATCCTTCACACGATCGTCGTTATGACCAGCTCTCAGCAACAGATAAAACTGCTGGAGAAAGTCTTAAAGACACTTATGATCGTTTGCTTCCGTTTTGGCATAGCGATATTGCTCCTGCTGTAAAAAGCGGAAAAAGTGTTATCATAGCTGCTCACGGAAATAGCCTTCGCTCTTTGGTTCAGTTTTTAGACAACCTTAGCGAGGCAGAAATCCTAAAACTAAACATTCCTACAGGAGTACCTTTGGTATATGAATTAGATGCCAATTTAAAACCTATTAAAAGCTACTATTTAGGCGACCAAGAAGCTATTGCAGCGGCTATCAACAATGTAGCTAATCAGGGAAAATCTAAATAATTAAATATTTTATTTAAAAATAAATAAGGCGGACTTTCAGTCCGCCTTATTTATTTTCCTGTTAACTTTTAACTTTTTTGTTCTTTATTGAAATAAACCAAATAGTAATACATTTGTTTTTCTTGGTCCCAACCTTTTTCTACAAATTTTTCGGCTGATTCCGGATTGATAAAATCCAAACGAATTTGAATGTTCGTATCCAAATCAATTACGTTTTTGATTTTCTTACGAACATCTGAAACTGCCTTGTTAGCTATTGGGAAACTAGACACATCTTCTATTTTGTATTTAGGTCCTTTTTCTACTTTATAGTTTCTGAACTCAGGGATTAAATCTGGATTATCAATAACCTCATTCATAAATGCAGTTTCCTCAAACTCATCATTTTTAGCAAAATAATTGATTGCCCGATTCATAAACATCACTTCTTCTTTTTTGTCTTCCGCTGGAAGTATAACTTCCTTGGCAAAATCCTGACTGAATTTCAAATATTTTTTAGTAAAGAAATTTTCATCAATCAAAGCATCAACCCCTAAGAAATTTTCAAGCCAATACTTAGTATCATAACGATTGCTATCTACCGAAAGTACCTTATATCCTTCTTCTTTATTCACATTGAAGATGATACAGCCTTTGTCCAATTTATGAATATTTACACCTTCTTGTATAATGATTTCCAGCTGATTTTGTTGCTCTTCAAATTGTAGAAAGTTATGTTTCATTTCCGACTTGAAGATACCCACCGCACTCACTTTCTGATTATCCAAAAAAATATCGTGAAGAAGGGTAACATATAACTCACCACTTTTGATATGCGGATGATTGGACTGATTGTAAAGATGTTGAGCTATTTTTTTAGAGACTTGATGAATTGAATTTTCATTTTCAAAAATGGAAGTTATCAATTGATAAAGTTCGTTGAATTCCACATCTGCATCGTGTGAAAATCGAAAATAATTTTCTTCCTTTTCTCGAAAGGGTTTGAAAAAATATTCTTTAAGCAATCCAATAATTTCATCGTTGAGTGCATAGGGTTGCTCGGAGATAAAAAGAGGTTCTCCTTTACTTTGATTTCCAATGCGATGAATAGATAAACTATCGATATGCGTATTGTATAAATTAAGCATATTTATTTCCTTATTTTTTCAAATTTTTAAGTTTTAGTAATAATCTTCACGGTAATCATCGTCTCCATAACCGAACTCGCCATAGTCCTCTTCATCCATATCAAAATCACTGAATTCGTCTTCAAACTCATTAAAATCGTCTGATTCGAAGTTTTTCTCAGGAGCTTCAGCAGGAATACTTCCGTGAGCAAATAAAAGTGCAGGATAGCTTAAAGACTCTGTTTCTTGCGAAATTTCTTTCAATTCCACAAAGAATGTCCACATATTGAAAAAGTCATAAACATAGAGTAATTTGGGTTGGTCTTCATCTACCACATTTTCTATGGTTTCTTCTTGCATCAAACGAGTTTCTCCATTTTCGGAAAGGTCAAAAAGGGTAATTTCTTCACCTTGATTCCAATCGTCATCCGACAAATAAAACGACGCCATTTCATCTCCAGCAAACCCAAAAGCTTGAGTAATAGCATTGTGTAAATCCTCCAAATTAGCGGTTCCTTCAATAGCTATATCACGGATAACATCCTCTTTTACATCGAGAATTACTCTGAATTTATAAATCATATTCTTAAAATTTTACCCAGCAAAGATAAGAATTTCAATGAATGATTTACCTTATTTTCGTTGCTTTTTAGAAAAGAATAAATTCAAAAATATCAATAAATTAAAAATTAAAGAATTGTCATTTTATCTGCCAAGGTTTCAATAAATTTAGCAATAGGCGATTTTATCATCATAGCCATCATCGGATTAAAATTCCCTTCAAAACAGAACTGCACTTGTGTTTCATTTTCCGAAATCGACTCTAAATCAACTTTTAATAAAAAAGGAATCTTACCATCCTTGGCTTTCAAAACCATTTGACGATAAGCAGATGCCTCTGCCCTTTCCAAAGCAATTTCTGGCATCCCCTTTAAGGCAAATACAAAAGCATCTGCTCCTAACATTTCAAATTTTTCTATAGATTCAGGCATCAATTTTTGAAAATTTTCAAGATGATTTAAAAAACTGTAAACCTGTTCATCTTTTTTCTGAATTACTACTTTTTTAGATTCCAATTTCATAATATATAATTATTGTCGCCATTTCGACGGATTCTCACGCCAACTCTTAAGCATTTCTAACTCATTTTCAGAAATATACCCTATATTTAAAGCTTGTAAAAGTAAATTCTCATAATTGCTTAAAGTGTGCAACACTACATTTTCTTGCTTAAAATTTTGGTGAGCTGTTTCAAAACCGTAAGAAAAGACTGCCAACATTCCTAACACCTCAGCTTGAGCCGATTTAAGTGCTTTAACGGCATTTAAACTACTCATTCCGGTACTGATTAAATCCTCAATTACCGTTACTTTTTGCCCTGACTGCAAAGCACCTTCTATTTGATTTTGCCTTCCGTGTTTTTTAGGCTCAGGACGTACATAAATAAAAGGTAAGCCCAACTTATCTGCCACAAGCATACCCATACCAATAGCTCCAGTGGCAACTCCTGCAATTACCTGCGTTTGCGGATATCGCTCTTGAACCTCTCTTGCCATTTGCTGGGCTATATAATTACGAATTTCAGGATATGAAAGCACTACACGATTATCACAATAGATGGGCGACTTCCAGCCCGATGCCCAAGTAAAAGGATTTTCAGAATTCAATTTTATTGCTTTTATTTGCAGTAAATAATCGGCTGTTTTTTGAGCTGTATTCTTATCTAAAACCATTGTTTATGATGTATGAAATTTTTGTTAATGATAAGTCAATCATTTTGACAAATATAAAAGATAATACGGATACTATCAAATATTTTCCGCTAAAAGATGTCTCTATCGAATTTATTATGGAAGAGTTGGAGAAAAAAGAAGTTGAAAAATTGTATCTATATCATCCAAAATCAGAAAAACTACTCAAAAAATTCAAAAAGAAACTATTGGTTATCAAGGCAGGAGGGGGTATTGTTACCAATTCAAAAGGAAAAATTCTGTTTATCAAAAGAAAAAATAAATGGGATTTGCCCAAAGGGAAAAAAGAAAAAGGAGAAAATATAGCTACCAGCGCTTTGCGTGAAGTGGAAGAAGAAACAGGAGTTAAAAAATTGAAAATCAATAACTTTAAAACCATTACTTACCATATTTTTAAAAGAGATGGAAAATATCAGCTCAAAGAAACCTATTGGTACGAAATGACCAGTGATTACAAAGGCAAACTCACCCCACAAACTGCTGAAGATATTGAAAAAGTATGCTGGAAAAAACCAGATAAGTTGGAAAAAATCGTGAAATCATCTTACAAGAATATACAGCGACTTTTCGGAATCGTGTAAACGTAAAAAGAGGGATTACAAAATTGTAATCCCTCTTTTCATACTTTGTGATAGCCCGAACTAATCTTCTTCTTCCATACTTTCTTCTGGAATTTCCAAAGTTGCCGATTCAATATCGCCAGAAGCATCGGCATTAAAGTCATCGTCTTCATCGAAATTCTCCATCGTATCGGCTAAACGAGTACTTACTTTAACCAAGTAAATAACATCGTCGGTACGTACCTCCAAAGCCTCTACGGTTTCATTTTTCGCATTTTTAAAGCGAATCACATCGTCATCTCCATAACCATCTGGATATTTCTCTACCAAAATGGATAAAATTTCATTTGTTAGTTTCTTATAATCAACGATTACTCTCTTCATATAAAAAATTATTTTTGGACGGCGAAGGTAAATGAATTTTTAAAATTAAAAAATAAAATAATTCAAATATTTTTTAGCTTTATTGACTTCATTATTTACTGCCCTAAAATGTATGCAAAAATTAGTGGAGCTACAATTGTTGCATCGGATTCAACGATGAACTTAGGAGTGTCAATATCCAATTTTCCCCACGTGATTTTTTCATTCGGAACGGCACCTGAATAGGAACCATAACTGGTTGTTGAATCAGAGATTTGACAGAAATACGCCCAAAAAGGTACATCAGTCCATTCCAAATCTTGGTACATCATCGGCACCACGCAAATAGGGAAATCTCCTGCAATACCTCCACCAATTTGGAAGAAGCCTACACCTTTTCCGCCAGAGTTAGCTCTGTACCACTCTGTTAAGTACACCATATACTCAATACCTGATTTCACTGTCGAAGCCTTCAAGTTGCCTTTAATAACATTCGACGCAAAAATATTTCCTGTAGTTGAATCCTCCCAACCTGGACAAACAATAGGTAAGTTACGTTCAGCAGCAGCTACAATCCAAGAGTTTTTCGGATCAATTTCGTAGTATTGTTCCAATACGCCTGAGTTTACCACCTGGTATAAAAACTCGTGTGGAAAATAACGTTCTCCATTCTTTTCTGCTTTATGCCAAACCTCTTCCAAATGCTTTTGCAAACGGCGGAAAGCCTCCTCTTCAGGAATACAGGTGTCCGTTACTCGATTGTAATGATTTTCAAGAAGTTCCCACTCGTCCTGAGGCGTAAGGTCACGATAATTTGGTACACGTTTGTAATGCGAATGTGCCACAAGGTTCATCACATCTTCCTCAAGGTTTGCTCCTGTACAAGAAATAATATCCACTTTCCCCTGACGAATCATCTCTGCCAGTGAAATCCCCAGCTCGGCAGTACTCATCGCTCCGGCAAGAGAAACCAACATTTTTCCGCCTTCCAAAAGATGCGTTTCATAGCCCTTTGCCGCATCTACCAATGCCGCAGCGTTGAAATGCAAGAAATTCTTTTCTATAAATTGTGAAATAGGTCCTTTACTCATTGTTTTTCTTTATTTTATGTTTGATACAAATATGATTATTATTTTTAATAAAAATTCAGCCTATTAAAATCAAAACGATTTAGAAAAAAGCCGAAAAAAAATTGGATTTCTCGGCTTATTAACGTTCTATTTTTTAGCAGTATGATAATAAGCTAACATTTTATAATAAAGTTTAGCTGCTAAAAAGGCAGTAGGCTTAGCCGCAGGGCTATCCATAAGTTCCACAATATCAAAGGCTACCACATTACATTTTTTAAATACCTTATGTAATAATTCCAAAGTAGGATACCATTGCAATCCGCCTGGTTCAGGGGTTCCTGTAGAAGGCGCAAAGGCAGGGTCAAAAGCATCTAAATCAATGGTTATGTATACATTACCTGAAACCTTAGCCAATACCTCATCTATCCAATTCGGATTTTTAGCTATTTGATGCGCAAAGAAAACACGACCTTCTGGCAAATATCGTTTTTCTTCAGCATCCATAGAGCGGATACCTACCTGCACCAAATTATGCTTTTGGTTAGCTTCAAAAACCGCACAAGCGTGGTTACAAGCCGAGCCGTGAAAATCAGGACGCAAATCCGTATGAGCATCTAACTGTAAAACGGTCAGATTATCATATTTTTCGCCCACCGCACGAATAGCACCTATTGATACCGAGTGCTCTCCTCCAAAGAGAGTAAATAGTTTTCCTTCATTTTTAAGCAATTCTTTGGTTTTCTGATAAACTGCTTCTGTCATTGCCTCAGGTGAAGCATTTTCTGAAACCTCTCCTGCCAAATAAACACCTTCCAAATAGGGCTCCGTATCGGTTTCTATATCATAAAGTTCCATATTTTCGGAAGCATTCAAAAAAAGTTCAGGTCCTTTATCAGCCCCTTTCCCCCAAGTTGAAGTTCCGTCATAAGGCACGGTAATTAGCATTACTTTTGAATTTTCCAGCGTTGCATTTTTCTCTGGAATAGCTGCATAAGTTCTCATTTTTCTTCTTGTAATTATTTAGTATCCTAATATTTTCAGCATTTCTTCTGCCTTTTGTTGCTCCATAAATAAACGAGAAGTGATTTTACCATTTTCGTCTTTATCGATGAGTATAATTTTAGGCTGTGGAATTAAGCAGTGTTGCAATCCTCCTACTCCACCGATGGTATCCTGATAGGCTCCTGTATTGAAAAAACCAATATACAAAGGCTTGTTTTTGTTATATTTAGGAAGATAAATTGCATTCATATTTTGCTCACTATTGTAATAATCGTCACCATCACAAGTGAGCCCTCCGAGTAAAACACGCTCGTACTCGTCATTCCAACGATTTATCGGCAGCAACACAAATCGCTTGTTTATTGCCCAAGAATCGGGTAAAGTGGTGATAAACGAAGAGTTTATCATATTCCATTTCTCGCGATCATTTTGTTGCTTTTGGTACATAATTTCATAAATGGCTCCACCAGCCTCACCTACAGTAAAGCTTCCGAATTCGGTAAAAATATTAGGTACAGGCACTTTTTCTTGATCACAAGCAATTTTTATCTGGCGAATGATTTCATCTACCATATAAGCGTAATCATACTCAAAAGCCAATGAATTTTTGATAGGAAAACCTCCGCCAATGTTCAAACTATCTAATTCTGGTGCTGCTTTTTTAAGCTGTATGTACACCTTTAAACACTTCAAAAGCTCGTTCCAATAGTAAGCATTATCCTTTATACCTGTATTGATAAAAAAATGTAACATCTTAAGAGTTACCTTTTTATTATCTCTAATTTCCTTATTGTAAAAAGGAACAATATTCTTATATCCTATACCGAGGCGGCTGGTATAAAACTCCGAACGAGGATCTTCTTCTGAAGCAATACGAATACCGATATTGTACTGACCTTCAACCTTTTGGTCGAAAAGATTGATTTCCTCATAATTATCAATCACAGGCATACAATTTTTGTATCCGCGATTTATCAAATCAGCAATACCGTCGATGTATCCATTTCGTTTGAATCCGTTACAAATGATGTAGTTATCTTGGGTAATGCGCCCTTCCTTTATCAAATTATTGATGATATCAATATCAAAAGCCGATGAGGTTTCTAAATGAATATCATTTTTAAGTGCCTCAGTCATTACGTGCTTAAAATGAGAGCTTTTAGTACAATAACAATAATTATACACCCCTTTATAACGATGTTTTTTGATGGCTTTGTCAAACCAACGTTTTGCGCGTTGAATATTTTCGGAAATTCGGGGTAAATACATAAATTTTAGAGGAGCTCCGTATTGGCGAACTAGCTCCATTAAATCAATATTATGGAAACGAAGCTCGTCAGCCTCTAAACGGAATTCATCTTGTGGGAAGTAGTAGGTTTGATCTATTAGGTCGATGTATTTGTTTTTCATTTTTGATGATTTTTTATCCTAAAAAGGAGTGAGTAATTAAGTTATAATGCTTATAAAATCAATATTTTATAGGAAACACATCCTAAAATAGCTCAAAAAATCTCAAATACGCAACGACCAAAGCCCCTTTTGTAGTACAACAAAAGGGAACTTGGGCAATAAAACCGAGCGAAAACACCATAAGGCAACTTTCTCCCGAAAAAAAGTTTTTTTAGAAACTGATACTTCTCTTAAAACAGTATTCATTAACTTTTTATTTATCAATAAATTATAAAAATCATCCTCTGTACACTTCAATAGGGCATACGCAGGGTACAAACATAATGATTTTTGATGATTTTTTTAAAATTTTGATATACAAATTTTGTACTTGGTCTTTTTGTTTACCTTTGCAGACTAATTTTTGAGTTTAATGTAATGGTTTCAGTCAATGGTTTATCAGTAGAATTTGGGGGAACTACCCTATTTTCAGACGTTTCTTTTGTAATCAATCCGCAAGATCGAATTGCTTTAATGGGCAAAAATGGCGCGGGTAAATCCACTTTATTAAAAATTTTGGCAGGTGTGCGTCAGCCTACCAAAGGCAGTATTTCCTTTCCTAAAGACTGTAATATTGCCTATCTGCCTCAGCATTTAATGACTCGTGACGGACGTACCGTATTTGAAGAAACGGCACAAGCATTCTCGCATCTACACCAAATGGAAGAGCGTATCAATTTCCTCAATGATGAACTTACCCGAAGAACCGATTACGAATCAGACGATTATATGAAGCTCATTGAAGAAGTATCTGCATTGAGCGAAAAATTCTACAACATAGAGGATACCAATACAGATGCCGAAATTGAAAAAACATTACTCGGATTAGGCTTTACCCGTAATGACTTTCACCGAAAAACCGATGAATTTAGCGGAGGATGGCGTATGCGTATTGAACTTGCCAAATTACTACTGCAAAAGCCCGATGTACTCCTTTTAGACGAGCCTACCAATCACTTGGATATTGACTCCATCGGTTGGTTTGAGGATTTTCTTATAGGTTCGGGTAAAGCCGTAGTGGTAATTTCACACGACAGAGCCTTTGTGGATAACATCACCAACCGAACCATTGAAGTTACAATGGGGCGTATTTACGACTACAAAGCCAAATATTCACACTATTTGGAGTTACGTAAAGAACGTCGGGCACAACAGCAAAAACAATATGAAGAACAGCAAAAAATGATTGCCGAAACGCAAGAATTTATTGAACGATTCAAGGGTACCTATTCAAAAACCTTGCAAGTACAGTCACGAGTAAAGATGCTTGAAAAATTACAAATCATTGAGGTTGATGAGGAAGATACTTCAGCCTTACGTTTGAAATTTCCGCCCTCACCTCGTTCAGGGAACTATCCGGTAATCGCTGAAGATGTAGGTAAATCGTACGAAGGCAAAAAAGTGTTTGCTGATGCCAATTTCACCATAAAACGAGGAGAAAAAGTAGCTTTCGTGGGTAAAAATGGGCAAGGAAAATCAACTATGATTAAGTGTATTATGCAGGAAATCAAGCACGATGGAACGCTAACCTTAGGTCATAACGCCCAAATTGGATATTTCGCTCAAAATCAAGCTTCCCTTTTAGATGATGAACTTACTGTTTTTCAAACTATTGATGATATTGCCGTGGGAGATATCCGAACTAAAATTCGTGACATCCTCGGAGCGTTTATGTTTAATAAGGAAGCGAGTGAAAAAAAGGTAAAGGTACTCTCCGGAGGCGAACGTACGCGACTAGCTATGATAAAGTTACTACTGGAACCCGTAAATCTACTTATTCTAGATGAACCTACAAACCACTTAGATATGCGTACCAAAGATATTCTAAAACAAGCTCTTTTGGAATTTGACGGCACCCTAATTGTAGTGTCACACGATCGAGATTTCTTGGACGGATTAGTATCAAAAGTATATGAATTCGCTGATGGTAAAGTTACCGAACACCTTGAAGACATTTACGGATTCTTACAAAAGAAAAAAATGGAAAACTTGCGAGAAATTGAACGCAAATAGAAAAAACGTTAAGCCGATAGAGAACAACTATCGGCTTTTTTCATAAAAATACGCTTCGGAAAATGATAACATTGTTGTACCTTTGTCGGTAGCTGACATTGAAAACCTATGCAAAAAAAATATCTTTATATCATCATTCCCCTGGTTATTATTCTCATAGGAGTAGGATTCTTTTTTCACCTACCAAAAACTTCGGAAAAAGGATATACTAATATTGTTTCTTCTGAAAATCAACACTCAAAACCCATCAGCCCTGAAACTTGTAGAGATTGCCACCAAAAAGAATATACCGATTGGCAATCGTCGCATCACTTCAAAGCAATGGAAATTGCTACGCAAGAAACCGTTTTAGGAGATTTCAATAACACCACTTACACTGCCGATGGGGTAACCTCACATTTTTATAAAAAAGAAGATAAATTCTACATCACCACAACGGATAGTGATGGTAAACCTCACGATTTCGAAGTACGCTATACCTTTGGTTTTTATCCGCTACAACAATATTTGGTTGCCTTTGAAGGTGGAAGATTACAAGTAACTCGACAAAGTTGGGATAGTAGAAAGCAACGTTGGTTTCATCAATATGAAAAACAGCACATTCCGCACGATGATTGGTTACATTGGACAGGAAATGCCCAAAACTGGAACCTAATGTGCGCCTCCTGTCATAGCACCAACCTAAAAAAGAATTACAATCCTACCGACGATACTTACCAAACCACCTATACGCATCTAACAGTAAGTTGTGAGAGTTGTCACGGCAATACACAAAAACATTTACAAGCCGTTAAAGACAAAAATTATGTAAAGGGAAGTGATTCTTTGTGGAATATATCGGAACAGCACACCGAGATATTGCGTTGCGCTCCGTGTCATTCCCGAAGGGGCGAAATTGGAGGAGAATTTATTGATTCGAATTCTTTTTTAGACAATTATTTACCCGAAATACCAAGTACCCCCAACTATTATGCTGATGGACAAGTTTTAGAAGAGAATTACAAATATGCTTCCTTTCTGCAAAGTAAAATGTATCAGCACGGTGTTCGATGTAGTAATTGCCACGACCCACACACCACCAAGCTCAAAGCACAAGGCAATCAATTGTGCTTACAATGTCACGATACGGAAAAATATAATCATCAAACTCATACCTTTCATCAGCCTCAGAGTGAAGGTAGCCTTTGTGTAAAATGCCATATGCCTACCAAAACTTATATGGGAAATGACATTCGTCACGACCACGTATTTCGCATTCCGCGCCCTGACCTTTCTGCCAAATACAACGTACCTAACGCTTGTAACGAATGCCACAGTGACAAATCGGCGCAATGGGCAAATACTCACGCCAAAAAATGGTATGGTAACTTAAACAAAAACAACCATTTCGATGAAGATTTAATATTAGGAAGCTCTTCTAAAAACCCAAATCGTATTGAAAATTTAAAACGATTGTTAGCCTCGGAAGATTATCCTGAAATCATAAAAGCTACAGCCTTACATTATACAAGTGAAATCCCTACTCAAACAAGCATTGAGTTGCTAAAATCACATCTTAATCACAACAACGAACAAATTAGATACCAAGCCGTTCGAGGGCTCAATAATTTCCCAATTACTTATTACGAAACTGAAATTTTACCTCTTCTGAAAGATAAAATAAGAGCCGTACGTATCGCTACAGCCGATTTATGTCTAAATCACTACGGGCTACAAGCGGCACTCACTAAAAACGGATTTCAAAAAGCCTTTAACGAATTGGAAAGTTTTATCTTGCATCAATCTGATTTTGCCAGCGGAAGTGCCATTGCAGGTGATTTCTATGCAAAAACCGAACAGCACCAAAAAGCATTGAAATTTTACCAACGTGCTTTACATAAAGACAAAACACTCAATTACGTACGTTTGAATTTGGCTACCCTATTAAATGGGCAAAAACGCAACTCAGAAGCCTTAAAAATGTTACAAGAAGCGGCATCGTATGAACCTAAAAATGCTCAAATCGTTTTTCGGCTTGCGCTACTGACTTATGAAATGGAACAACCCGAATTAAGCCTCAAATATTTTGAAAAAACAATACAATTAGAGGATAAAAACCCACGCGTTTACTACAATTACGGATTGCTACTACAAGAAATGGGCAAAGTAAAACAAGCTGAAAATATTTTTCTAAAAGGATTACAACAATGGGCAGATCACAAAGACCTCCGCTATGCGCTCTACACCCTTTATGCACAACAAGGACAGTTTGAAAAAGCTAAAAAATATCAGTAGAATTTGTTTTGAGTTAAAATAATATTTTCGCTACATTTACCCAAAAAATAATATGATTACTCAAGGACAACTAATTTTTGCCATAGTTTTCTTCATTGGCTTTGTACTAATTACCACATACAGCTACCGCAAGGATAAAAAACTACACCAGAAATATTACAAGGGTAGCAGATATATTCTCTTAGGTTTCGTTTTCTTTCTTTTGATGCTTTTTCTACTTAAATATATGATGAGATAAACTCCAAAAAAGGGTTATTTTTGTAATGTGAATTTAATACGGAAAAGGGTTATTTTACCATTCGCAGAGGCAACAAAAGTATTTCTATCGAGAAACAGCATCGCGTGATAAGCCCCTTCGTCCACCTTTTGCCATTGTTTCCCACCACTATTGGAAAACCAAATACCATTTGGGCCAGTTGCCAAAAGTTCATTGCCTTTTGTGTCTGGTATATATTTTACGCAACTTACATATCCTGGAGCAAATTTTTCATCAATGGTTTGCCATTTTTTTCCACCATCAAAAGTTAAAGCCCCTATTGCTTTTTTATTTTCAGGTTGCAAATAATCCCCTCCCATAACTATTCCTTTTTGAGTATCGTAGAAATCTACAGAAAAAGCTCCTTGAGAGCTGCTGCCTTGAATGATTGGCAAGGTTACTGCTTCCCAGTTTTTCCATTGTGTATCGGTAATAAATATACGACTTTGACTACCTCCTGTAATGACCCATACCTTACCGAAAATTTGAGCTATATTAGAGTTACTTGCCGCAAAAAGAGCCTCATCTTGTGCCATTTTAGGAAGTTTTTCGCAAGTGATTTTCTTCCAAGAAGCGCCACCATCTTTGGTGGTCAGTACCGAAAGGCAACCCTCAGTAGCATCGCCTACTGCCATACCATTTTCGGAGTCAAAAAACAGCATACTATCATAAAAAATAGCATCGTGTTGCTCACGGTACACCTCTCTCATTTGACTATCCGAAGTTTTAAAAATCATCGCAGGATTTCCTGCCGAAAGCATTAAAAAGTCTTGCTGTGTTGCTCCTACCGAACGAAAATCAGCATCTATTCCTTTATTTTTGAGAGTACTATGAAAAATAGTAGCATTCTTAGTATCAATAAATCCAAAAACACCTCCACTACCTGCAAATCCGACATTTTTTTCATCCAAAAGTGTCATTGCTCTAACACTTGTTGCCTCAATTTCAAAGGATTTCATCTGGGAAAGTGCTGCCAATCGTGGCTGGTATGTCTCCCTTTCACTCTTACAAGCTACTATAAATAAAAAAATACCCCAAAGCAATGGTTTTATAGTTTTTTTCATAATATCATCGATAAGAAAATCTGCTAGTTACAAAAATACGATTTTTTTTTATGATATCACATCTTAACCTTAACAAAACCTTGCTTTAGGATATTTTGTAGTATAAAATTGTACGAATTTTAAAGCTATCTATCCAAAATATTTTTGGGTGATTTGGCGTAATTCTGCCTCCTTAGCTTCCAATCGTTGTAATAATACAAATTGATTTCGAGCTCTGATGAAGTTTTCTTCTTCAAAATGAGTTTTGAAATAGATATCGTTATTGTAATAATCGGTCAAGAAACGTACCCCGATGATAAAAATCATATATTTCGCACCATCGAGAATCATTGCCTTTTCCGTTGGCGTCATTACTTCTTTCATTACGGAGAAGCCTTTACAGATAGCTTCAAAAAATGAAACATTAAAAACGATTTTGCTATCATCCATTTCATTTTCATTGGTCGGGCTTACCGAAGTACGCACCATATCCCCAAAATCATAAAGCAAAATACCTTGCATAACTGTATCCAAATCAATAACTTTGAAATCATCTGGATTTTCCTCGTTAATCAGTACATTATTTATCTTGGTATCATTATGCGTAACTCTTTTCTGAATTTTACCACTATCAACAGCTTTTTGAACCTCGTCAAAAATCACCTTGTGGGATTGAGCAAAGGCATACAATTCTTTGGCTTTTTCGATACGCTCGGGTTTAGCCTGTGCGTAAGCTTGTTCAAGTTGCTGATAACGAAGCATTCCATTATGAAAATCAGGAATAGTATCTTCTAATTTTTGGGTGTCAATATTGGCAAAGGTTTTTATAAAAGTTGCATAAGCCGAGGCTGCTTTTTCTGCCTGCCAAGGCTCTTGTACAAATTCATAGGCGGTATATCCTTTGGCAAAAGGTACAACACGCCAAACGGCATTGTCCGCCTCCACGGAATAACCTCCTGCTTTGGTGGGTATCATATTTAAAATGATTTCATTATTAGGTTCAGATTCCCAAAGCAATTCTATGTTTTTGATTATAGCGTGTGGTTTTTTGAATACATTGGTGTTAATCCCTTGCAAAACATATTCTGTTTGTGAGGTTTTTACCAAAAAAGTATAGTTTATATGTCCGTTTCCAAAAGGAGTTACGGATTGTATTTCGCCCTTCATATCAAACAAAGGCGCTATTTTTTCTGCTGTAGTTTTCATTATTTTTAAAGTTATATTATTTATTGAGCTGTAAGTAAAATACTTACAGCTCTTTAAAAATGTTTTTTTTATAATGTTTCAGGATATTTACCAGCCTTAACTAGTGAAGTGATTTCGTTTTGTACCATTTCCAAATCTTGACGATACGTCATTCCGAACCAAGCATCATTATTAGGCAATACTTCCAATACATATCCTTCTTTTTCAATAAAATGCTGTACAATTAGCGGAATGAAAAACTCCGATTTCGGATTATTTTTGTTTTCTTGAACAAATTGAGCAAAAAGTTTTTCAGAAACCTCAAAAACCGCTTCGGTAAAGCCCCAGAAATTCATCGAAACGAAGCTGTTAATGTCGTATTTTACATTAGTTTCTTCGTCGAGTACCGTATTTTGGTCAATTTTTCTGAGTTTAACGGCTTCAACAATAGACTTCAAATGATTATTTGCATCGACAGTACAAATACCACGAGCTACGGTTCCGTTTTCACTCAAAGTATTACAAAGTTTGTAACCCGCTGCAAAAAAAGTTTTTCCTTTTCCCGACTTTAGTGCCTTAGCCATATGTTCAAAAGCATCCTTTCCGTAATAGTCATCGGCATTGATAATTAAAAACGGATTTTTCACTTTCTCCTTCAAGCAGAGCATCGCGTGACCCGTTCCCCAAGGTTTTTGGCGTTCAATACCTTTAGGCGCCATCTTATCTTGATAAACAAACGAAACAGGCAATCCTTTAAAACGATTTTCAAAATGTTTTCGGACAAGCTCATCAATTTCGGAACGAATGATTAGCACCACATCGTCAAAACCTGCTTCCAAAGCATCATAGATACTATAATCGAACAGCGTATTTCCGTTATAAACTCCTTCTAACTGTTTATCGGAACCGAAACGAGTTCCTAATCCTGCGGCCAATACGGCTAATGTTATCTTCATTATATTAAATTTTTGATTGTTATTCAATAATTTATCACTTTAAAAAACTTTTTCTCAAACAGACGCTAAAATACAAAAATTGCAGGTCAAAAAAAAGAAAAAAAGACTTTAATTTCCTGACTCTACATTTTTATAGCTTTCAATGATACTTCTTACCAAAGGATGACGAATGACATCTTTATCGTCCAAATGCAATATACTTATACCTTTTACGTTTCGCAATATAAGCAACGCCTCCTTAAGTCCAGAGGTAACTCTGCGAGGTAAATCGACCTGTCCTGGGTCGCCCGTTATCATAAATTTGGCATTACGCCCCATACGAGTAAGAAACATTTTCATTTGTGCGTGTGTGGTATTCTGCGCCTCATCAAGAATAACAAAGGCATTGTCGAGGGTACGTCCACGCATAAAGGCCAAAGGAGCAATTTGAATGACTCCCGTTTCTAAATACCCTGCTAATTTCTCGTGCGGAATCATATCACGAAGAGCATCATACAAGGGTTGCATATAGGGGTCTAACTTTTCTTTAAGGTCACCAGGTAAAAACCCTAAGTTTTCGCCCGCTTCCACCGCAGGACGCGTGAGAATAATTCGTTTTACTTGCTTCTCTTTCAATGCCTTTACAGCCAATGCCACCCCAGTATATGTCTTCCCTGTACCAGCAGGTCCTACGGCAAAAACCATATCGTTTTTCTGCATCAAATCTACCAATTTGGTTTGATTTTTGGTTTGCGGACGGATTATCTTCCCTCCTACCCCGTGAACAATAACATCTTTACTGTTTTGAGCAGACACCTCAGGTTGAGGCATTCCTCCAGAGGCAAATATCCCCTCAATGGCTCGTTCATCAAGCTGATTGTACTTTCCTAAATAGCTTACCAAAGCTGTTATTTTTTCTTCAAATTCTTTCAGAAGTAGTTCCTCTCCGAAAGCAAGAATTTTATTACCACGAGCAACAATTTTTAGCTTTGGAAAATATTCTTTTATTTTTTTAATGTTTGATTCCGATTCTCCAAAAAATTGTTGAGGACTTACATCGGTTAGTTCCAAGATAATTTCGTTCAAAATAGAAAAATTTTAAAAGTTAAAACGGCTACAAGGTAACGTTTTTTATTGAAATTATCAATACTTAAACCAAAATAATACCCTTCAATTTTTAAAGCCTGTTTAAATTTTTTTGAGTAAAATTTTATAGCGGATAATTTGACCATATTTTCTGAGTTTTCTAGCAGTAATTCATAATTTCTACATAATCTTCGATCATTGTCTAGCCAAGCAAAAGTGCGTTCTATCACCCATCTTTTAGAAATGGGATGAAAATCCTTTTTCCTTTGATCATTTCTCATAACTACCTCAATGATATAACCAAATTTATTCTTCACTTGTTCGATAATCTCTCCCCTATAACCTCCATCGGCAAGGATAATCTTTAAAGGAATGAATAAATATGCCAAAGTTCTCATCAGAAAATCTGTCGCCTTACCATCGTGAATATTGGCTACTGTGGCTATTACTTATTACTGCTAATAAAAATCCGTTTTTGTCCACTACTATATGTCGTTTAATGCCTTTCACTTTTTTGTTTCCTTCAAATCCTTTCAACGAACGATTATTGCCCCATTTTACACTCTGGCTGTCCACTATTCCGAGACTAGGTACTTTGTTTTGGTTTCTTTTAGTCCTTACTTCTTCGCGTAATTTGGAAAGAAGTAAATCAAAATCCTCTGCATTTGCCCACTTGTTATAGTAGTAGTAAACCAATTGCCATTTTGGAAAATCACCAGATAACATCCGCCATTGGCATCCTGTTTTTACAAGATACATTATGGCGTTCCAAATAGTTCTTAAATCGTGTTTTCGCTTTCTTTCATTGAAATTCAAAGTTTTTTTTATAAATTGCCACTGATTGTCAGTGATATCTGTTGGATAATTTTTCATCGTAACATAATTGTTTATTCACCAAAAAGTTACGAAAAAATATTTAATATCAACAGCTGACAATCATTTTTTTTGTTTTTATAAAAATTCTCAATACGAATTTTTGTAATATCTTTTTTAAACAGGCTCTTAATTTTGAACTTCATTATAAATTTATTAAATAATTTATTCCTGCTCTAACTGCCAAATAATCAGTTTAGTTACAAAGTCATAACTACGGATTCCTTCTTGTTGATTATTTGCTTTCAAAAATGCATCATAACTAGCTTTAAATAAGGGTTCTGCTAGATTTTGATATTGTTGCCAAAATTGGCGTACTTCCTTGTAGTTTTCAAAAATTCCTTGACGAAGTTGCCCAATAAATTCATTATATTTTTGAGTATCATTTTTACGTACTTCTGCAAGTAAATATTTGAGAGCAAACAAAGTAGCACTGTATTGAAAATAAAGGTCTTGACTTTCTTTTGCCATCACGTAACCTATAAAATTAGCTTCATTTTCAGCAGCATACCCCATCTGATGAGCAATTTCGTGACAAGCCGTCACAGGAAGTGAATAGCCAATCATTAAGGCATTTACCTGAGCTTCATTAGTAAACGGATTCAGATAACCACTATACCCCATATAAGTGAGCAATGGGCTATATAACGAGTTTTTAACACTTTTATATCGGTATTCAAAAGCAAAAGGAATGATAAAATCAGTTGAAAAACAGCGAAATGCTTCTTGATAAATATTTTGTAAGGATTGCTTATAAACTACTTTTTCATCAGCATTTAAGGTCAGTTGCAAGTGTAATACATTGGCTTTATTGACAAGCTTTTGTGTACTACGAAGAAGAGCGACTTTAGAATGTTCCTGCGCTACTTTAAGTGATTTTTCAAGCGGAAGACGAAAATAATTGAATCCCCAAAGCAAAAAAAAGACAAATATCAGTTGTACTCCAAAAAAAGTAGCTTTCCCTAAAAAAATTATTGGCTGTTGACGAATTTTCTTTCTATTATTTACTAAATAAAAAATTACAAAACCTATCAAAACGGTATAAAAAATATCACCCACGGAAAAAGGTAACCATCCGAATAAAAAATGAAAGATTTGAGCTATTATCGGATACAGAAAAAGGCTGTAAAACTTTTCAGTAATGTGCGGAAAGTTACGAAACAAGAGCCAAATAGCCACCAGTATCAATATTACCATTCCCTTAAAAACTTTTGATTTTACTTTCATAAATAGATTTTATTTAGGTACTTTGTAGCATCACACAAAAATAACAAAAAATGAATACAGACATAAAAAAACTACAGCCCCAATCCCTTTGGGGAAATTTTGCGGATTTGAATGCGGTGCCTCGTCCGTCAAAAAGGGAAGAAAAAGTAATTGCTTTTATGATGGATTTCGGAAAGAAATTAGGTTTGGAAACCCTAAAAGATGAGGTGGGAAACGTAATTATCCGAAAACCAGCAACAAAAGGAATGGAAAATCGCAAAAAAGTCGTCCTTCAGTCGCATCTGGATATGGTTCATCAAAAAAATAACGATACCGTTTTCGATTTTAGTACAGAAGGTATCAAAATGAAAATTGAAGGCGATTGGGTAAAAGCTGAAGGAACCACCCTTGGTGCTGATAACGGAATTGGAGTGGCGGCAATAATGGCTATTTTACAAAGCGCTGATATTGAACATCCTGATATTGAAGCTCTTTTTACTATTGATGAAGAAACTGGAATGACTGGAGCAAAGGGACTTAAAGGCGGATTACTCAATGGCGATATTCTTCTGAATTTGGACACTGAAGAAGATGATGAAATTGATATAGGATGTGCAGGAGGTGTTGATGTTACCGCTTTCCGTGAATACGACCAAGAAGAAATTCCGCAAGATGTGGTTGCTTACAAAATCGTTGTGAAAGGATTACAAGGCGGACACAGCGGAATGGATATTCACAAAGGTTTTGGCAATGCCAATAAAATAATGAATCGTTTGCTTTTCGATGGTTTTGAAAATTTTGGATTACGAATTTCGGAAATAAATGGCGGTGGATTGCGTAATGCAATTCCTCGTGAAAGTACTGCCATTGTGGTAGTTGATAAAATCCAAAATGAAGCGTTTGAATTTGAATTCAAGCAACTTACTGAAGTAATAAAACACGAATTGCAAATAACCGAGCCTAATCTGTCTATCGCTTTGGAAAGTACAAATTTGCCCGAAAACGTTATGGAATTGGGCGTTCAAGAAGGAGTTTTGCGTTCCATTTACACGGCACACAATGGCGTTTACGCGATGAGTAAAAGTATTTCGGATTTGGTAGAAACCAGCAACAATATTGCACGTGTGGTTGTTAAAGACGGAGAAATAAAAATTCATTGTTTGACACGTTCTTCGGTGGAATCGGCAAAATTTGATTTGGCAAATGCGTTGCGTTCTGCTTTCGAGCTTTCAGGATTCGAGGTGGAATTTACAGGAAGTTATCCAGGTTGGGAACCTGATGTAAATTCTTCTATATTAAAGGTTTTAAAAGAACAATACGAAAAATTATTTGGAGAAAAACCCAATGTGGTTGCTTGTCACGCAGGATTAGAATGCGGAATTTTAGGGCAAAATTACCCGAATATGGAGATGATTAGCTTTGGTCCTACCATCAAAGGAGCACATTCTCCTGATGAAAAAGTGAATATTAAATCTGTTCAAAAATTCTGGAAATATTTGCTTGAAATTTTGAAGAACATTCCTCAAAGGTAAACCTAAATTTTAGGAAAAAGAGGAATAACTTTTTTATGTAAAACTGTAAAAATTTAAAAAGCCTTCCAAGTTGATTTGGAAGGCTTCTTTTATGTTATTTGGTAAAATTATTTCTTTTTCCCACCTTTTTCTGCTTTGGCAGCCTCTTGAGCAGCTTTCATCGCAGCACGTGAAATTCTTACTTGTAGAACCACGGTATTATCTGGGTGCATAATTTTGTAGTTTTCTTGTGGTAATTTAGTAATATATAACTTATTACCCATCTCCATACCTGAAATATCAACAGTAACAAAATCAGGTAAATTGTTTGGCAATGCCTTAACTTTCAATTTACGGTTTACGATACGTAAAACCCCACCTGCCATAACACCAGGAGAAGTACCCGTTACTTTGATTGGCACCTCAATAGTCACCTCTTTATCATCGTGTAGTTGATAGAAGTCAATATGAAGGATTTTATCAGAAACTGGGTCGAACTGAATGTCTTGCAAAATAGCGTTGTATTTTTGTCCGTTATCTAATTCAATTGCAGCAGTATATACGTTAGGAGTATAAACGATGCCTTTGAACGCCATTTCTTCTGCCGAAAAGTGTACAGCACTATCCCCTCCGTATAATACGCAAGGTACCTTTCCAGCATTACGTAGGGCTTTGCTTGCTGCTTTGCCCACGCTTTCTCTTTGAGATCCTTTGATTGTAATTGATTTCATTTAAAAAATATTAGTATTAAAAATTAGTTTACATTAAAAATTTGGAGCTGATTGAGCTATTATCGTGTACTCGATGCATCACCTCGGCAAAAAGCTCAGCACAACTCAACACTTTTATCTTATTGCTCTGGCGTTGCAAAGGTATGGAATCTGTTACAATTAACTCCTCTAATTCAGAATTTTCTATACGTTCATATGCTCCACCGCTCAAAATAGGGTGTGTTGCAACGGCTCTAACGCTAATTGCTCCTTTTTCTTTCATCAGTTCAGCCGCTTTAACCAAAGTTCCAGCCGTATCTACCATATCATCTACCAAAACAACATTTTTATCTTTTACCTCACCGATAAGCTCCATTGTTTCAATAACATTAGCCTTTTTACGCTGCTTGTAACACACTACCACGTCGCTGTTCAAATATTTTGAGTACGCATAGGCTCTTTTAGAACCTCCCATATCAGGTGAAGCAATACTCATATTCTCTAGGCTAAGGCTTTGCAAATAGGGCAAAAAGATTGTAGAGGCAAATAGATGATCAACGGGTTTTTCAAAGAAACCTTGAATTTGGTCAGCGTGTAAATCCATAGTGATAATTCGGGTTGCCCCTGCCGTTTCTAAAAGATTGGCTACCAATTTAGCAGCTATAGGCACTCGAGGTTTGTCTTTTCGGTCTTGTCTTGCCCAACCAAAATAAGGCATTACCGCTGTAATATGGCGCGCAGAAGCTCTTTTAGCAGCATCAAGCATTAACAACATTTCCATTAAATTTTCACACCCAGGATTTGTTGACCCTATTATAAATACCCTCGCCCCACGAACCGGCTCTTCAAAAGAAGGCTGAAATTCTCCATCACTAAAGTGAGAAAATTTTACATTTCCGAGTTGAGTTCCGTATGCCTTAGCTATTTTTTCAGCCAATTCTACGCTTTGTGTACAAGCAAAAATTTTAGGTTCGGGTACAATATATGCCATAATATACTGATATAATTTATTTTAGTTTTTTTGGTTTGTTTCTTTGACAGTGCAAATTTAAAAATAAAAATAATATTTTCATTTTTTTCATTTATTTTTTTGCATCTTCCAAAAAGTTTTATACATTTGCAACCGCAATGAAATAGCAAGCCTGAGTGGCGGAATTGGTAGACGCGCACGACTCAAACTCGTGTTCTTCGGAGTGTGGGTTCGATTCCCACCTCAGGTACAAAGCAAGAGCCTTAAAAACAATAGTGTTTTAAGGCTTTTTTGTATTTATTACTTTTGAAGAAAATAACAGCTGACACATAATATATGGATTCGTTAACACAAATTGTTTTGGGAGCTTCAATCGGAGAAGCTATACTTGGTAAGAAACTAGGCAACAAAGCCCTTTTATACGGAGCCATTGCAGGTACTATACCCGATTTAGATGTTTTTGTAGGGAAACTATACGACCCCATAACCGCAATAACCATCCATAGAGGATTTAGTCATTCCATCCTTTTTTTCTTGATTTTATCCCCCGTTCTAGGAATCCTGTTACAGAAATGGGAATACAAAAAACAACTTTCTTTCAAACAGACAACACTTTTTTGGTTTTTAGGACTACTCACCCACGCCCTATTAGATGCCTTTACCACTTGGGGAACACAGCTTTTTTACCCCTCTAACCTTCGTTTGGCACAACACTCCATTTTCGTAATTGACCCCTTGTACACGCTTCCGTTTTCATTTTGTTTAATTATGGTGATGCGACTAAAACGCGACCATCCAAAACGAAGAAAATGGAATAACATTGGGCTTATCATTAGCTCTTGCTATTTGCTTATTACCGTTTTGGTTCAGCAAATCGTTAAAAACAAGTTTGAAAATCAATTACAAGCTCAAAACATTCAGTATTCCCGAAAAATAGTAAAACCTGCTCCGCTAAACATCATTCTCTGGAATGGGATTTTTGAAACTGAAGAAGGGTATTATATGGGCGATTATTCCTTTTTTGATACTTCGCCAATAAGTTTTAATTTCTATCCGAAACAACCGCATTTGATTTCCGATAAAAAATCAGAAAAAGTGCTACAACAACTCTTTTGGATTTCGGAAGACTGGTGGGTCATTACTGAAAAGAACAATGAATTATTTTTCAACGACATCCGATTCGGAGTATTAGGATACGACCAACCCGAGCCCGAATATGCCTTTAGCTACAAACTCTACCAGCAAAATGGAGTACTACAAGCCCAAGAAGTGGCTAACAAATCTAAAAGTCGGGCTAAAGAATTGTTCTCTGCTTTGTGGGAACGAATACAAGGAAAATAAATCTTGTTTGGTGATATGAAAAAATATTTCGCCTACATAAGACCTTATTATTTTTAAAGTTTTTGTACTTTTACCCAATCGTTAAACAGAACCTTGAAAAACAGTGGCTAAATCAATAGATAAATTCAACAAAAGAAGACTGATAACTTCGTACTTTTCAGTCACTTTAAGCATAACATTAGTGCTTTTTTTGCTCGGATTGCTCGGGTTTTTACTCCTCAATGCCCAACGTTTGGCAAACTATTTCAAAGAGCAAGTTTCTGTAAGTATTTCCTTAAAAGACGACGCCAAAGAAGCCGATGTACTTCATCTGCAAAAAACACTTTCGGTTGCTGAATTTGCCAAATCCGTTCGATTTGTTTCTAAGGAAGAAGCTGCCGAACAATTCAGCCAAGAAATTGGAGAGGATTTTTTATCATTTATTGGTGTGAATCCGCTACAAAATTCTATTGATTTGAGTTTGAAGGCAGAATATGCCGAACCTGGAAAGATGGAAGAAATTGCTAAAGAAATCGGTCAAAATCCATTCGTTACGGAGGTAACTTACGATAAACCTTTGGTGGCTTTAATCCACGAAAATGTAGAAAAAATAAGCCTCATCATTCTCATTATAAGCGGCTTATTCACCATAATTGCCATATTACTCATCAACTCATCAATACGTCTTTCCATTTATTCGAAGCGCTTCACCATAAAAACGATGCAATTGGTAGGAGCTACACGCGGATTTATTCGTCGTCCGTTTATTATAACCAATGTTCGCTTAGGAATTTACGGTGCTGTATTTGCAATGTTGCTTTTGTATGGTTGCATCAGCTATTTAAACAATAGTTTCCCTGAATTCGGACTAATGACTGACCGTAGTATTACCATTATGGTTTTTTCAAGTATTTTGATTATCGGCATTTTGATTACTTGGTTAAGCACTTTTTTTGCTGCACAACGTTTTCTAAACCTGAATACCAACGACTTATATTACTAAAGTATAACTCAGTGATAAAACATAAATAAACCTATGACAGAGAAGAATAAACATCATTCAGAATTGATTTTCAAACGTGAAAATTACATTATTATGATTATCGGATTAGCCGTTATCGCTTTAGGATTTATACTAATGAGCGGTGGTGGTAGCGATAATCCTGAAGTTTTTGATGATTCGGTATTTAATTTTCAACGCATACGTCTGGCTCCTACCTTAGTTTTGATAGGTTTTGCTATTGAAGTGGTAGCTATTTTGTATAATCCAAAGAAAAAACAAAAGTAAATGAACACGTTAGAGGCAATCATCATCGCTATCGTTGAAGGACTTACAGAATATCTCCCCATTTCATCAACTGCCCATATGATTTTTACAAGTTCGTTAATGGGCATTCAGGAAGATAAATTTGTAAAGATGTTTCAATTATGCATCCAGTTTGGAGCTATTTTAGCAGTGGTTACCCTTTATTGGAAAAAATTCTTTGATTTTTCTCGATGGCAGTTTTATGCCAAATTAGCCTTGGCAGTAATCCCCGCTCTGATACTAGGTAAGCTATTTGATGAAAAGATAGAAAAAGTAATGGGTGAACCCATATATATTGCTTTTGTGTTGGTCTTAGGCGGTATCGTTTTGCTATTCGTCGATAAATTGTTTAAAACCCAACCTATTGACTGCGAAGAAAAAATCGGATTTAAGCGTGCCTTAATCATCGGTTTTTGGCAATGTTTGGCAATGATGCCTGGAACCAGCCGTTCTGCAGCTTCCATTATTGGTGGGATGCAACAGAAACTCACCCGCGAAACAGCCGCCGAATTTTCGTTTTTTCTGGCTGTGCCTACTATGCTTGCCGTAATGGTTTATTCTTTATTTTTAAAGACTTGGACAGAAAATGAAATCCCACTTAAGGGCTACGAATTTTTGATGAACAGCACCGACCAATTAGGTCTTTTCATCTTAGGAAATGTTATCGCTTATATCGTAGCCATACTGGCAATCAAGGGCTTTGTAAACACCATCAAAAAATACGGATTTAAAATTTGGGGATACTATCGTATCGTAGTCGGGATTTTGCTTATTCTCTATTTTACTCAACAACAATAGCTTATTTCAAAAAAAGTGTTTTTTTAGGATAATCTATAATTGCTTTGCCTTTTTTGAGAATATCAGCACCGATGATTCCGTGAATGGGCTGGGTATCATATCGTTGCAAAGCGTTGTTCACGTGGCTTAAATCAAATAATACTAAGGAAACATTTTTTCGTTTCCATTTCCCGATTTCAAGTGTATTTTTAAGTGAAATTTGGGTGTCCATTTCACTTGCTCCAGCTCCAGCAGCCTTAATTTCCGAAAAATCGGTCTGCAAATTAAAAAAATCAATACTATCCAGTCCCAAACACGTATTAGAGGCTCCTGTATCTAACAAAAAGCGTCCCTCTACCCCATTGATACTGACTTTCAGCTCCAAATGCAATGTTTTAGTGGGTAACAATTCAATAGCGCTATAGCCTTGTTCCTTAAGAATTTTCTTCAATGAAGTCATAAATAATAGAATCGTAAAAGGTTCAAAATGGATTTGTAGCCTTATTGCTACTTGTTAATCTTTATCGTACTTTTGCAAATATAAATACAAAAAATGAATATTACCGATACCCACACACATCTATATAGTGAAGCTTTCGATGAGGATAGAAATGAAATGATACACCGAGCCATTTCCTCAGGGGTAAGTCGTTTTTTTATCCCAGCCATTGATTCTACGTATGTGGAACGAATGTTTGAGTTGCAGAAAAATTTCCCGAAAAACATCTTTTTGATGGCAGGCTTACACCCTACACACGTCAAAGAAAACTATTTGGAGGAATTATCTATTGTCGAAAAGTTACTCGAAGAACATACTTTTTATGCCATAGGCGAAACGGGAATCGACCTATATTGGGATAAAACTTTTCTTTCAGAACAACAAAAAGCCTTTAGTAAACAAATACAACTGGCAAAAAAACACAAACTGCCCATCGTTATTCACTGTCGTGACGCCTTTGATGAAGTCTTTGAAGTACTTGAAAGCGAAAAATCAGATGATTTATTCGGGATTTTTCATTGTTTTTCGGGCAATGAAGCACAAGCACAACGAGCCATCTCATACGGTTTAAAATTAGGTATTGGCGGTGTGGTTACTTTCAAAAACGGAAAAATAGATACCTTTTTAAAAAATATCAATTTAAAGCATATTGTTTTAGAAACTGATGCTCCGTACTTGGCACCCGTGCCCTATCGTGGAAAACGCAATGAAAGTGCCTATATTGTTGAGGTGGTCAAAAAACTTTCAAGCATATACGCACTTCCCGAAACAGAAATTGCACGTATTACCACGGAAAACTCCAAAAGTGTTTTTAGAATTTAATTGCTTTTTAAAAAACTTTTTTGTTTTTTTGCTACAAATTTTAACAGCTTGAAGGCATATTTTGGACCATTTTGAATCTATACGACCCTATCACGACAGTGAAATCCATAATATTTTAGAAGATATTTATGAGCATTCGCTGATGCAAGCTATGATGCTTTATGCCTTCCCTGAGCTCTCACAAGAGCAGCGTAACGAAAAATTACTATCCAATCATAGTATTTTTGACTTTCAAAGGCAAATTATGTATCAAGTGGTAAAGAAAGCCATTGCCAAAAGTATGGACGATTTTACCTTTGAAGGATTTGAAAAACTAAAGCCCGACACGGCTTACCTTTTCATTTCCAATCATCGGGATATTATTTTAGATACGTCACTACTCAATGTTACTCTTCACGACCACAACTTAAAAATGACCGCATCGGCAGTGGGTGATAATCTGATTCGAAAAAAAGTACTCAAAGCGCTATCGTTGCTAAATCGGAACTTTATCATTCATCGAAATTTGCCACCACGTGAGGCTCTTGAAAAATCTAAAATCGTTTCCAAATACATAAAATATTGTATTACGGCTCAGAATCGTTCAGTTTGGATTGCTCAGCGCGAAGGAAGAACCAAAGATGGTGACGACAGAACCCAACAGGGCGTACTGAAAATGCTTTCCTTAGCAAAACCCGAAAATCAGTCGGTTATGCAATATTTCAAGCAACTGAACATTGTTCCTATGGCAATTTCGTACGAATTTGATCCTACCGATATGATGAAAATACCAGCACTAATGGCGCAACATTACGGTGTTGAATACGTAAAATCAAAAAAAGAAGATTTTGAAAACATCTTCCAAGGGCTTGTGGGGCAAAAAGGCAGGGTACATATTTCGGTAGGCACTCCGCTAAACGATATTTTTGACAAGATTGAAATTGAAAATACTCACGTAAACAAACAATTACAGCAACTTGCCGATTATTTAGACCAAAAAATTCATCAACAATATAAACTATTTCCTACCAATTACATCGCTTACGATATGTTGTACCAAACCAATGCGCATCAACAATATTATAGCGAAAAAGAAATTCGTCAATTTGAACGAAGAATGAACAATCGGAGCAAATCGGAGAGCGATATTTCTAAAAGAAAATTCCTTGAAATGTACTCAAATCCTGTAAAAAATAAGCTTTTTGGATAAGTTATGCAAACCGAAAAATCAAAAATTTTACTCATCTACACTGGAGGTACCATAGGAATGGTCAAGGATTATAACACAGGGACGCTCAAAGCCTTTCAGTTTGAAAACATCGTACAACGATTGCCCGAACTCTCACAATTAGACTGCTCCATCGGTTCATATTCTTTTGACAAAGCGATTGATTCTTCGGATATGAACCCAAAGCACTGGCGCAAAATAGCAGAAGTAATTGAACAAAATTATGATAATTACGATGGTTTTGTAGTTTTACACGGCAGTGACACGATGAGCTATTCGGCTTCGGCACTGAGCTTTATGCTTGAAAATCTTTCCAAGCCTGTCATTTTTACAGGTTCTCAACTTCCTATTGGAGATTTACGAACGGATGCTCGTGAAAACCTAATTACCTCCATACATTTAGCTAGTTTAAAAGAAAATGGCAAGTCGGTCATTCAAGAAGTTTGCTTATACTTTGAATATAAACTATATCGTGGTAACAGAACTACCAAAATCAATGCTGAGAACTTTCAGGCATTCGTTTCGATGAATTATCCTACCCTTGCCGAAAGTGGCGTACACCTAAAGGTTTTTAGGGAAAATTTGCTACCTCAAAAAGACAATTTACCCCTTATCGTTCATAAAGAGTTTGACGAAAATATCATCATTATCAAAATATTTCCAGGAATCACTGAAAAAATTTTGAAAGGTATCTTTTCTATAGAAGGATTACGAGCAGTTATTTTAGAAACCTATGGTTCGGGTAATGCCCCTACTGAAAAATGGTTTTTGGAAACCTTGAAAGAAGCCATTGAAAAAGGAATTTCGATAGTAAATGTCACCCAATGCTCTGGTGGAAGCGTACTTTTAGGCAAATATGAAGCCAGCGAATACCTAAAAGAGCTCAACATCATCAATGGAAAAGACATTACCACAGAGGCAGCAGTCACAAAAATGATGTTTTTACTTAAAAAAAATATAAATTATAACTCACTGAAAAACAGTTTTGAAGAAAATTTATATGGGGAAATTGAATAAAAAAACTTCAATTTTCTTTAATAATCAAAAAAAAATTCGTTATTTGGCTTTCTGAAACTCAAAAGAGAGGTGGCCGAGTGGTCGAAGGCGCACGCCTGGAAAGTGTGTATACGTCAAAAACGTATCGAGGGTTCGAATCCCTTCCTCTCTGCTTTATTTAAAACGAAACAATCTTTATTAACTAACAAATTAAAAAAATTAAGATGAAAAAAATGTATTCTAAGCTAGTACTTCTAGCAATGTTAATTTTAAATGTAACAACTGTTGTAGCTCAAGAAGAACAAACAAAAGAAAGTTTTACACAAGTATTGAAAACCCGTTTTATTGAGGGGGGACCTGAGTTTATGGGGGTTGTATTATTGTGTTTGATTTTAGGTTTAGCCGTTGCTATCGAGCGTATCATTTATTTGAATATGGCTACTACAAACACTAAAAAATTGGCTGCTGATGTTGAAGCTGCTTTACAATCAGGCGGTATTGAAGCTGCCAAAGAAGTTTGCCGTAACACCAGAGGACCTGTAGCTTCTATCTACTACCAAGGTTTAGATCGCTACCACGAAGGTATTGATATGGCTGAAAAATCAGTAATTGCTTATGGTGGGGTTCAGATGGGACAATTAGAGAAAAACGTTTCTTGGGTATCTTTGTTTATCGCTATCGCACCGATGCTTGGGTTTATGGGTACGGTAATTGGTATGATTCAAGCTTTCGACAAAATCAGTGCTGCAGGAGGTTTAGATGCGTCTTTGATTGCTGGAGACATTAAAGTAGCGTTGCTTACTACGGTGTTCGGTCTTATTGTAGCTATTATTCTTCAAGTATTTTACAACTACATCATTGCTAAAATTGATGCTATTGTAAACGATATGGAAGATGCTTCTATCACATTGATTGATATGCTTTCTGCCTACAAAAGATAATTTTAGATTGTAAAACATAAAAAACAACTTTATATTATGTATAAAATATCAAAAATAGTTGCATTGGTTTTTGCAGTGTTGGCTATCATTCTGTTCGGAGGATTAGTGTACTCTGACATTGACCCATACACTGAGCTAATGTTCTATACCTCTTACATATTGTTATTTGCATCAATATTAGCGGTAACTGTCTTCGGTTTATTGAACATTGTATCATCTCCTAAAAAATTAAAGAAAACTTTAATCTATACTGGTGTTTTCTTTGCAATCGTGCTACTATCATACGCTTTTGCCTCAGGAGAAAACAATACTGAAAAATTAGTTGAGACTGGAATTATATCATTCTATATTTTAGGAGCAGTAGCTACAGGATTGATGATTTACTCCGGAATCAAAAGTGCAATTGTAAAATAAAAATACAATTATGGCAAAAAGATCAATACCCGAAGTAAATGCCGGTTCTATGGCTGACATTGCGTTTCTTCTGTTGATTTTCTTCTTAGTAACAACAACTATTGAAACCAATGCAGGTATTATGACCAAGTTGCCACCTAAAATTGATTTAAAAACTCCTCCACCTCCTGTTAAAGAAAGAAACGTTTTAGAGGTGGTTGTAAACAAGAACAATCAATTGTTGGTAGATGGTCAATTAATGGAACTGAAAGATGTTAGAAAAGCTGCCAAAGAGTTTTTGGATAACGGAGCCGATGGTTCTTGTGCGCATTGCCAAGGAAAAAAATTGGTAGAATCATCAGAAAACCCTGACAAAGCAGTAATTTCATTGCGTAATGACCGTGAAACTTCTTACAAAACGTATGTAGCTGTTCAAAATGAACTAATTGCTGCCTACAACGAGTTACGTGAGCGTGAGCGTGTGCGATTATTTCCTAACGAAGTATCCTTTATGGAAATGGATGCCGAATATAACGCGGCACGAACTCCAAAAAGCCGTAAGAATGAGTTAGAACCTAAAATTAAAAAGCTTCAAGAGCTTTTCCCAAGAAAACTTATTGAAGCTGAATCTAAGAAAAATTAAAATTCAGAATTAAAATGCCTAAATTCGCAAAAAAGAAAGGTAGTGAGTTACCACCAGTTTCAACGGCATCTTTACCTGATATCGTATTTATGTTGCTGTTCTTCTTTATGACAGTAACTGAAATGAAGGATAGTGACCTAATGGTAGTCAATAAAGTTCCGTCAGCCGACCAAGTTCAAAGGTTAGACAAAAAAGACCCTGTTGTGTATATCTATGCTGGGAAGCCTCTTCCTAAGTATCAAGATAAGTACGGAACAAATGCTAAAATTCAGGTAAACGATAAATTTGCTGATGTTTCGGAAATAGCGCCATTCATCTTACAATACAAAGACGGATTACGCCAAGAACTGCGTGAGCAATTTATTACTGCATTAAAAGTTGACGCAGAAACCAATATGGGACTAATCAGTGACATTAAAGAAAAATTACAAGATGTAAATGCTCTTAAACTGACCTATATCACTAAAGAAGGTTCTGCAATAGAGAAAAAATAAAAATTTCTGCAATATTTGAAAAGAGCTACCTAAAAAGGTAGCTCTTTTGGTTTACTAAAGAACTTATTTGTAACTTTGTCAGACAATTCACCTACTTAAATCAGTACTAAATTACACCATTTTTAAATTACTGATATTGTAAAATTATTTTAGAAACTTAACAATTAAATTATGTTAGAGACTAAGTTGAGAAAACTTTTTGAAGGATCAATAATTGAGGTGCAACGATTGAAATCAGCTTTAGAGGAAGCGGGCATTCAGCCCATCGTAAAAGACCGTTCTGAATCTGGAATTCTAGCAGGATTTGCAGGAGAAATTTTTATGCAAGCCGAGGTCTTCGTCTTTGAAGACCAATATGCCATAGCCTATGAGATTTTAAAGGCAATTGAAGAAAACTATTAAAATACATTTATGTATAAAAACCTTAACAAAAGTCATAAAAAGTAAATAGCTTGTTAAAATAAAAACCTTAAATTCTTTTTTTATGCTATAAAAAATTATACATTTGTAACCTTATATTAACAAATATATTTAATTTTTTAATCATATTGAATTTATGGAAAAATACATCCTTTATTTACCTGTGATTTTAGCAGTTGTGGGCTTAGTTTTTATGCTCAGTAAAGCTATTTGGATTAACAAACAAGCTACTGGTAACGACAAAATGCAACGCATCTCAAAGAGTATTCAAGAAGGGGCTTTGGCTTTTTTGAATGCTGAATACCGCATCTTAGCTATTTTTGTGTTAGTTGCTTCGGTGGCTCTTTTTGTGGTTTCGCGTATGGTGGAAACCTCACATTGGCTTATTGTTGTGGCTTTTGTATTTGGAGCCATTTTCTCTGCATTAGCAGGAAATATAGGGATGCGAATTGCCACAAAATCAAATGTACGCACCACTGAAGCCGCTCGTACCAGTCTGCCTAAGGCACTTAAAATATCTTTTGGTGGAGGCACGGTTATGGGCTTAGGTGTAGCAGGCTTAGCTGTACTAGGCTTGAGCCTTTTTTTCATCATATTTATTAATGTCTTTTTAGAAGAAAAAGCAAGCTTTTACCACGAAATGACTGTGGTGTTAGAGGCTTTAGCAGGATTTTCGTTGGGAGCAGAGTCTATCGCTCTTTTTGCTCGTGTTGGTGGCGGAATCTACACTAAAGCAGCTGATGTTGGAGCAGATTTGGTAGGAAAAGTAGAGGCTGGTATTCCAGAAGACGACCCTAGAAATCCCGCTACTATTGCCGACAACGTGGGAGATAATGTAGGTGATGTTGCTGGTATGGGCGCTGACCTTTTCGGTTCGTATGTAGCTACCGTATTGGCTTCTATGGTGTTAGGAAACTATATTATCAAAGATATGGCTGAAAAAAATGGAGCTTTTTCAGACAACTTTGGAAATATGGGACCAATATTGCTTCCTCTGGTTATTGCTGGAGTTGGAGTTATCGCCTCTATCATCGGAACATTTTTTGTAAGTATTAAAAACAACGAAGCCAAAGAAAAACACGTACAACAGTCACTGAATATTGGTAACTACGTGGCATTGGCACTTACTTTGGTAGCTTGTTGGTTTTTAATTGATTTGATGCTCCCTCAAACCATTCAAATGAAATTTTTTGGTGAAGGATACCGTGAGATATCAAGAACCAATGTCTTTTTTGCTACTGTGGTTGGTTTAGCAGTGGGATTGCTAATTTCTGCGTTTACTGAATTTTATACAGCTTTGGGTAAAAAACCTGTGTTAAATATTGTTAAAAATTCATCTACTGGAGCTGCAACCAACATTATTGCTGGTTTGGCAACTGGGATGAAATCAACTTTCTCTTCAGTATTACTCTTTGCGGTAGCCATTTGGGGCTCTTACGAACTCGCTGGTTTTTACGGAGTAGCTATTGCTGCTTCGGCAATGATGGCAACTACAGCTATGCAATTGGCTATTGACGCTTTTGGTCCGATTGCCGATAACGCAGGAGGAGTTGCTGAAATGAGTGAACTTCCTAAAGAGGTGCGTCAGCGTACCGATATTTTGGATTCGGTAGGAAACACCACAGCTGCCGTAGGTAAAGGGTTTGCTATTGCTTCAGCTGCTCTTACCGCATTGGCTCTGTTTGCTGCCTATGTAACCTTTACAGGAATTGACGGAATCAATATTTTTAAAGCTGATGTTCTGGCAGCCCTTTTCATCGGAGGAATGATTCCTGTGGTATTTTCTGCCTTGGCTATGCAATCCGTAGGAAAGGCGGCTATGGATATGGTTAACGAAGTACGCCGTCAGTTCCGTGAAATTCCTGGTATTATGGAAGGAAAAGCGACCCCAGAATATGGCAAATGTGTTGAAATTTCTACTAAAGCCGCTCTTCGTGAAATGATGCTACCTGGAGCAATTACTATCATTACCCCTATCATCATCGGGTTTGTGATGGGTGCTGAAGCTTTAGGTGCTTATATGGCTGGAGTTGCCGTTTCAGGGGTACTTTGGGCAATTTTCCAAAACAATGCTGGTGGAGCTTGGGACAATGCTAAAAAATCTTTCGAGGCTGGAGTTGAAATCAATGGGGAGATGACTTACAAAGGTTCTGATGCTCACAAAGCTGCCGTAACTGGAGATACTGTGGGTGACCCTTTCAAAGATACTTCAGGTCCTTCAATGAATATTTTAATTAAATTGACTTGTTTAGTAGGTTTAGTGATTGCACCTATCTTGGGTGGTCATACAACAGAAGCTATAGCCATCGAAAAACAAGAAAATACAACATCAAATCAAGTAATTAGAGAACACAAAAGAAGTTTAGACGACGGTCTGCTTGATGCTTATGGTAACTACAAGTACGATGTAGGTGAACTTTCTTCATTGTCATTACCCAGCGGAGTAGTTTTAAATGTTGGAGTAAATTCTTCCGAGAAAAAAATCGTCAACTTAATTAACGACGAAAATTTTGATATGGAAAATTTAGCCATCAAAACTTGGATAACTTTAGACAGAACTTATTTTAATCCAGGAAGTTATGAACTTTCTTATGGATCAGACAAACAAATGAAAAATATCGTTGAAATCCTGAATGCTTATCCTAATATTGTTATCCGTATTGGAGGGCACACCGATAGTACTGGTGATGAAGAACAAAATTTGGTACTTTCACACCGAAGAGCCGAATCGGTTAAAGCAAAGCTAATTGCATTTGGAGCTAATGCTGAGCAACTTTCATCAGGAGGATACGGAAATAGACATCCGCTTTGCCCAGAAAACGACACTGAGGAGTGTAAAGCGAAAAATCGTCGTATTGACATCCGATTGGTTTCAAAATAAATCTGTTTTTTAAATTATTATGAATTACCCGAAAGCGACTAAATCTGTTTTTCGGGTATTTTTTTCATTTTTAAAGATATGAAAAGTACATTTTTGTTATGGTTGTTCTCAATTTCTATATTATTGGGACAAGAAGTTAATATTCAATATATTGATTCTGTTTTTCAAAAAGCCTATAATGAAGGAAAATTCAGTGGGCACGTTGTCATAGCTCAAGAAAACAACATTGTTTATGATACCTTTTTTGGAAAGGCTGATTACGAAAAGCAACTACCTTTTGACAAAAATTCTATTTTTCAAGCAGCGTCTGTTTCCAAACAATTTACAGCAGCTGCAATTTTGATTTTAGAACAACAAGGCAAGTTGCAATTGGAAGATAATGTCAAAAAACATCTACCCGAATTCCCTTACTCGGAAGTGAAAATAATTCATCTGCTTAATCACACCTCTGGAATGCCTGATTTCCAAAAAACAATGATTAAAGATTTGGATTTGAGCAAAACCAATGGAAATCAAGAACTTTTACAACTGCTCAAATCTGGAAAATACCCACAACAATGGCAAGCTGGAAGCAAATGGGATTATTCAGATATCGCCTACTGTACGGCTGCTCTCATCATTGAAAGAGTAAGCCAAACGCCTTTTAAAACCTTTATGCAACAATATATTTTCAATCCTGCTGGAATGAAAAATACCACTGCCGAGTATTATACTGACGCCCGTTTAATTAAAAACAAAACCATTTGTAAAGGGTATGAATTTGATGATCAAACAAAGCAACGAAAAATAGCCTATGATCAGCCTCATAATACTTATGTAAGCGGATTGGCTGGTTTTTATGGCGATGGTTCAGTTTATACCACAGGCTACGATTTGTTAAAATGGGATGCTGCACTTCATTCTGAAATTATTCTAAATCAGAAAAGTAAAGAAAAATTATTTACCGCAACCCAACTGAATAACGGTAATTATGCTGAAGATTTGGAATACAAATATGGTTTAGGATGGTACATCGGTAAAAACCAAAATGTAGGCACTTTTTATTTTCATCCAGGGGGACAAGCCGGATATTGTACCAAATTTATTCGCTGCCCCCAACAAAAAACCGCCATTGCGATACTTTCAAACATCTCACATATTGATTTTTATAGTTTTACCAATATTTATAATCATATTTTTAAGTAAAAACGCCTTACTATTTTTATTTTTGCTCCACAATTGCACAAAATGAAAACTTCGAACAAAAAAATAACCATTAAAGTCATCGTTAGCTACCTATTTTTAGGGATTTTATCAGCTATTGTTGCTCTTTTTATTCATCAGGAAATTGAAAAATTAGCCATACAAGAGGAGATTTACAAAGACGGGCAGAATAACATATTTAAAATCAGTAAGATTTTAACCTCTATGTACGAAACGGAAAGCGCAGGAAGAATAGCTGTTCAGTCTGACAATGAAGATTCTTTCTTGCTTTTTACTGATAAAAATAACCAATTGCAGCAAGAAATAGAGTCATTTAAAGCCGATATTTCTTCAAAAGAACATCATAATTTACTGGATAGTGTACAAAATCTGTTAGAACTTAAAAAACAGAATATTCACGAATTACGAATTTTAAAAAACAGCGATAGTTCTTTCGTACTGATTCGGTCTGCTATTTTGAAACTTTCTAGTTTAGAGCCCTCTATGGGAAATTTCCTGCTTCCCACAAAAACAAAATCAACAAATAAAAAAACAGTTCCTACAAAAAAGGATAGAGATACAGATATTCGTTCTATCATCAAAAAATACAAAGATGTAAAACTTCCACCTGTAAGATACCAAAGCCAAATCGATGAAGCTATCTTACAGACACGTAAATTACTCTCCAAAATGGAAGAAGACGTAATCAACCACAAAACAGAACATTACGAAAAAACAAGGCTGCTTTGGCAAAACGATTTGCGTATATCCGAAAAACTAAAAGATTTATTACATAGCTTTGAAAAGGAAATCATACACAATACCGAATTGTTAAATATTGACCGTCAAAAGGCTTTCCAAAGAAGCCGATGGATACTTAGTATTGCTTTTGTGATTGCTTTATTGGTTATGATTGTTTTTTCATTGGTGATTTTGAACGATTTTTGGAAAATTCAAAAATATCGTGTTGAACTGGAAAGAGCCAACTTACGCTCCAATAATCTACTCAAAAGCAGGGAACAACTCATCTCGATGGTCAGTCACGATTTACGTACGCCTTTAAGCACCATTGTAGGATATTCCGAACTATTACGCAAGAACACCTCATCTGAAAAGGATAAAAATTATATAAAACACATTCAAAGTGCATCACAATTCGTGACTAAATTGGTAGATGAATTGCTTGATTATGCTAAAATTGAAGCAGGAAAAATAACCATTGAAAAGGTGCCTGTTGATCTTGTTGAAATTGTTAAAGAAGTGGCTCAAAATGTTCGTTCTACTTATCCGAACAAAGCCATAGAACTTATTTTGGATTTCTCGGAATCGGTGAAAAACACTCGGTTTTCAAGCGATGCCTATCGAATAAAGCAGGTGCTTTATAACATCATTTCAAACGCTTATAAATTCACCGAAAAAGGCAACATTAGGGTTTTGGTACAAGCCCAAGTTTTGGAACATTCGCTTCACGAGATTTCTATAGCTGTAACCGACACTGGTATTGGAATAAAAAAAGAAAATCAAAACGCTGTTTTTGAAGAATTTAACCAAGAAAATACCTCCAAAAACAATGGAGGTTACGGATTAGGGTTACACATTTGTCAAAAATTAGCTCACCTATTAAAAGGAAAAATATCACTACAAAGCAGTGAGGGCGTGGGAAGTACTTTTACATTTACTTTCAAAGCTCAAAAAGTTACTGAAAAACAGAAAGATAAGATTTGGACGTCTTTAAAAAAAGCGGAAGAAATTACTATAATTATTATTGATGATGATTTTTCAGTATTAGAATTGATAAAAGAAATGCTAAAGCAGAAAAATATCAATGTCATCACTTTTGATAATGGAAAAGATGCCCTTTTTGCAATGAAAAAACTTGATTTTGATATGGTAATCACTGATATTCAGCTTCCTGAAATGAATGGCTTCCATTTTATTACTATTTATAATGAAATGTTTGACACCCCAAAAATACCCATATTGGCAATTACAGGTAGAAAGGATGTCCCTGAGAGCTATTATACTCAAAACGGTTTTGCCTCTGTGCTGCTCAAACCCTTTCATTTAGACAAATTTTACGAAAAACTACATCATTTCTTCCCAAAAGCATTTGAACACAATATGGAAAAAACGAAAAAAAACAGTACAGCATTTTACAAACCGCAAAGTTTAGAAAACTTTTTAGGCAATGATAATGAATCTATTAAAAATATTTTACAACTTTTCCTTTCCGATTCACAAAAAAATATTGAACAGTTAAAGTCAGCTACCGAAACTAAGGATATTCGAACCATAAAAGCATTATCACATAAAATGCTTTCGATGTTTGGGCAAATCCAAGCTGAAAGAGAAGTTGGCATTTTACGTCAACTAGAAAAATCTGCTTCAACTGATTTTGAGAATATAAACTTAAAAGTCAACGAATTAGAACAGCTATTTACTGAAGAATGCTTACCATCGATTACTGATTATATCAAAAATTTAAGCTAAGAATATACATCATACAAAAAAGAAAACTGTGATGTATTTTTTCATTAGATATTTTAATATTTTTGTAACATTATTTATCTGTTAAAAACCAATTTCCAAAAACAACCATTAAATTACACATTTATGCAAAAATTACTTATTACACTGCTATTTATAAGTCAAGTTTTATTAGGGCAAGGAAAGGCATACAAAGCCATTGATGGAGTAACATATAAAAAAGGAGACTTGATAAAACTTGGCGTTGCTTCAAAAGGAACTGATTTTCAGTTTATTTACACTTACAAACACGTTTCTGGGCTTACCAATGGACTTCGAATTTTAGATGCCGTTTCTGGAAATGATGTGAACATAGACAAAGATGAAACACCGCATCTGGCAAATAGTGAACTTAATCATTACGAAGGGAAAATATTACAATTCCGAAAAATGACTTTGGAAGATAAAACGGAAATCGTAAATGCCATTGTAGAATATAAAAATGACTATCGAATAATGGTACCTGTGGATTTGGCGCTTTTCTGTGGAGAAATGAAATCATCTAATCCTGATTTTAGCACTACCATTGCTTCAAAAATGAATGAACAACAAAGCGATATGACTCAGGTAAAAAGCTTTAGTCCTGATTTTGAAATAGCTTTCATTTCAGCAAAAGGAGATACTTACAACCAGACCGTCACTATCAGCTATACCATCAAACACAAATTAGTACACCAACGCCTTGATATTGGAAGCGTTAGAAAAGATTGGAGTAGAGCTGCTACCCCATCAAAAGCCTATGATTTTGAAGGTAATGAATACGATTACAACAACATAACTTTGGGTAGCGAAGCATCGGATAATGGCTTAAAAGTAACCAATAAAGTCCCTACAAATGTTACGCTAAAAGCGTCAGTTACATTTATTAAAATTTTACCAGATGTAAAAAGTTTCAATTTTGTAACAATTCCTGTATCGTACAAAGATGATGCAGGAGGCAACCCGAAATACGGAGAAATTGAGATTAGCAACGTAAAAATAAATTGGGATTAACATAAAAAACGGGGTTTAATCAATTGATTAAACCCCGTTTTTATAGTTTCTTATTACCTAGAATAGTTAGGCGCTTCTTTGGTAATGGTTACATTATGTGGGTGGCTTTCAGCAATTCCACTTGCGGTAATACGTACAAAACGCCCTACTTCTTGCAAGGTAGCGATGTCTTTAGCGCCGCAGTACCCCATACCTGCACGTAATCCGCCAATAAATTGATGCATACTCTCTTGTAGCTCTCCCTTGTAAGGGACTCTTCCTACGATGCCCTCAGGAACAAGTTTCTTGATATCATCTTCAACATCTTGAAAATAACGGTCTTTACTACCTTGTTTCATCGCCTCAACAGAACCCATACCTCGATACGATTTGAATTTACGCCCTTCAAAAATAATGGTTTCCCCTGGCGATTCTTTAATCCCTGCCAACAAAGACCCCAACATCACACAACTGGCTCCAGCAGCAATGGCTTTAACAATATCTCCCGTATAACGGATACCTCCATCGGCAATCACAGGAATACCCTTCCCTTTCAACGCGGAAGCCACTTCCATAACTGCTGAGAGTTGCGGAAAGCCTACCCCTGCCACCACTCGAGTGGTACAAATAGAACCTGGTCCGATACCTACTTTTACAGCATCTGCTCCATTTTCAGCTAAATACAAAGCAGCTTCTGGGGTAGCAATATTTCCTACTACTACATCTAAATTCGGGAATTTTGCTTTAACCGCTTTTAAAACGGTTACCACACCTTTAGTATGCCCGTGAGCTGTATCAATAATTACGGCATCAACTCCTGCTTGTACCAATGCTTCGGCTCGTTCTACGGCATCGGCAGTAACCCCTAAGGCAGCTGCTACACGCAATCTGCCCAAAGCATCTTTATTTGAAATCGATTTTTGCTGTAATTTGGCAATATCACGGAAGGTAATGAGCCCTACCAACTTATTATTTTTATCAACAACGGGAAGTTTCTCAATTTTTTCTTTCTGAAGGATTTTTTCAGCATCTTTCATTGAAGTTCCTTCAGCAGCGGTTACCAAATTTTCAGAAGTCATCACCTCAGTAATGAGACGATTCGCATTATTTTCAAATCGTAAATCACGATTGGTAACAATTCCTTTCAAAATACCTTGAGCATCAACAATAGGGATTCCACCGATGCTGTGCTCCGCCATACATTTTTTAGCATCAATGACTTTAGCTTCCAAACTGAGCGTAACAGGGTCTATAATCATACCACTTTCTGCTCTTTTTACTTTACGGATTTGAGCTGCTTGTTGCTCAATGGTCATATTTTTATGTAGCACACCAATGCCACCTTCACGAGCCATTGCAATTGCCATATCGGCTTCGGTAACGGTATCCATAGCCGCCGAAATAATGGGCACGTTAAGGGTAATGTTTCTTGAAAATTGGGTGGTAATTGACACTTCTCGCGGAAGCACTTCTGAATAATTAGGTATAAGCAGAACATCATCGTAGGTTAACCCCTCTCCTACTATTTTTGAGTGAATTTTCATAAGCAACTTTAGAAATTAGTTGCGTGCAAATGTAAGCATATTTTTTTGAAATGAAAAAATCCGAATTTTAAAATTGCTTAAAATTCGGATTTTTTACCTATCACTATTGTTGTTTATTTATCAGATAATCTCTGAACCTGTCCGCAGTGGATTTGAACTGAAAAAAATCGTACAACATATACAAATTTTGAGGGTCAACCACCTCATCAGTAGCTTCTTTTGCCAGAGACAAACGATTGGTTTCAAAGGAAAGTTGTTCCATTAGTTGCCCTATTTGCTGTGTTGTGAAAACAGTTGTTCCTTTAAGCATTTGGTAATATTTCATTTTATCGTCATCGAAAGGTTCTCGGCAGTAATTCTTAAAAAATTGCTCAAAATCATTGCCTTTCATTATTCTCTTTCCGTAAAACTGATTCCAAATGTCGCTCCAACGATTTCCGTAATAATTTTGCTGATTAGTGCGTAATTCTAACTCATCTAGTAGAAAAAGTCCACCGTTGGAAAAGAAATCAAGCAACAAACGAGTTTCATTTTTAGGATATATCGTTACACGATAAATCAAATTTCTTCCGTAAAAAATAGTTAATTTTTGGTTTGACACGGGCACATCAAAAAAGCGAAACATTCCAGTGCTTGAAGTCATTTCTTGGTCACCCAATTGCACGGTAAAACGACCTCTTTCAGGAATACGAATAAACACTTCGGCGTAGCCCAATTCGTAGTTCATCTCCCAACGATAATCTGGGTGCTGACCCGAAACTATAGGTGGAGTAAACGTTCTACGAGCTTCATTTTGAAGCAGTTTACCCGCGCCACCTATCTGCTGAGCCTGAACGAATAATGGTAACAACATCAAAAGAGGAATAAACCTCCATCGGTAAACAACATTACTTTTCATAATCGTTTTGTATTTTCGGATTTCTATTATAAGACTACCCAAAATTCGTTCCAAAAGCTAGTTTAATAACCAAAAAAATTAGAAAAAGAACCAACCGTGGCTACCTGCTACTGCTGCTATTAGAGTTATCAAGCTAATAATCAACAAAAACCAATGAGCTCTGTGCATTATTTGAAAAGTTTTGGCAGGATTTTTTTCCATATATTTGTGAAACAATCGATGCAAAACGAAAGGCTCGAAGACAAACAAAATCAAGGTAAAAATAAACCAAATTAAGGTCATTGCGTGTAACCACCAAAATTGAAGATCCGCATAACGATACCAAGTATCAGTAATGTAAATCATATAAAAACCAGAAAAAGCAGTAAGTAAGGTCGTGATTTTCGCAATTTTAGCAAAACGCCCTTCAATTTGTTCAAAAGTTTGTAGTTGTTCTTCCTTTCGTTTCATCTTTTTTATAGCAGGAATGATAACCATTGTTACCATTGCAACACCGCCAATCCAAATAACTACAGCTAAAACGTGAATTATTCGGGCTAAAGTGAACCATTGGTACGTTTCCATAATGAAAATTTATTTTGAATAGGACTTAAAATCAAGCATAAAACAGCGAATGCCATACTCCCACTAGCAATAAGCATTATTATGGGGGAATAAAACATTCCTAAACCGCCAGTTACCAAAAGTACTTCTGAAACCACAAAACCCATCATCAGAAATACATTTCCTAAACGACTTAAAAAAGTGTTGGCTATCCAACCGTAATGATGCATTAGTGCCAAAAGCGAACACGAAATCATCGCAATCAAACTCAAATGCAAATATGCCAATATCAAATATTTATTATTAAAAAACAAATCAATTGCTGAAGGAAATACAGAAATAGTCTGCAATAATGACTTCAATATCAATGCTCCTAAGAAAATAAAAATGTATTTTCGACTCCAACCTTTGGAAGAGAAAATGGAAAGCCATTGTTTAGGAAAAGAAAACAACAAATACCACAAACCAATTGCCTTGAATATTACCGAAAGTATAGCAATGGGATAAATTTTGGATAAAAATTCCATTCCTAAATAGGAAAGACATACTCCAAAAAGTGTTCCTGCAGCTAAAAAAAACAAAGCTTTTCGGGCTTTTTTTGTATCAAAATTCAGCCATTTATCTTCAAATAATTTATATACGAGCCCAATAATCATAAACAAAAACCAACCATTATACTGAAAATGTAAAAACGAAAAAATGGCAGCGTGGTATATTTCCGTTCCCGAGAATCCTTTGGCTGAGAGTATTCCTATAAAAAAAGGAATAATACTAGAAAGCACTCCAAAAGCAAAGCCTACTCTAACCCATTGTATAGAACTTCCTAAGTAATGACGAGTATCTTTCCAAAAACAAAACATAAAAACATAATTCAACAATTGAAAAAGCGTTGAAAATGTAATGGAGTACAAACCATATCCGTAAAACGCAAACGAAACCAATATCCCTAAAACGGTAATGATAGTGGCTAAAAACTGCCAACGATATTTTTTCAAATTACCATCGGCTAAAAAGGAACGTATCAAAAGCAAAAACAAAGTAACGTACACCCAACCTTGAAAAGCCACGTGAGAATGTGCGTGAACCAAATGACTATACGACAAGGGAAACGAAACCCAATGTAACGCCCTGAGCCATACCCCAATTAGAGCAATAAAAAAGAAAAAAATAAGTCCGTATTTGGTGGAAGGTATGCTCAATTTTCAAAAAATTACAAATCTATATTATAGGCTTTTATCTTATTATATAGTGTTTTTCGAGTGATGTTAAGCAGTTTTGCTGCTTCGGTTTTATTATTTCCAGTTTGTTTTAGTACTTGCAAAATGAGTTCTTTTTCATTTTCCTTAGTTGAAAAGGAAGTCCTTTCTACTGATGTTTGTTCTGTAACTTCATCAGGCAAATTTTCCTCAGTGATGTAGCTACCTTGAGCCAGTAAAGTAGCACGTTTAATGGCGTTAGAAAGCTCTCTGAGGTTTCCACTCCAAGAGTGTGAAAGCATTTTTTGTACCGCTGTTTCGGAAAATCCTAATACTTTTTTACGAAGTTTCTTATTGGCTTGTTCCAGAAAATATTCTGCAAAAATCATCAAATCATCTTTACGTTCGTGTAAAGAGGGTACTTTAATAGAAAATTCATTAAGCCGATGATACAAATCTTCTCGGAATTGCCCTTTTTCAACAGCTGTAAGCAAATCTTCATTAGTTGCGGCAAGTACACGTATATCTACATCTATTTCTTGCGAACTCCCGATAGGTTTTATTCGTCGCTCTTGTAAGGCACGTAAAAGTTGTACTTGATTGTCATAACTCAAGTTACCAACCTCATCAAGGAAAATAGTCCCTCCGTTTGCTTGTTCAAAATGCCCTTTTTTATCACCAATGGCTCCAGTAAAAGACCCTTTAATATGCCCAAAAAACTCACTAGCTGCGATTTCCTTAGGAATTGCTCCACAGTCCACCGCAACGAAAGGTTTATCAGCTCTTTCACTTTGCATATGAATACTTTGAGCCACAACTTCCTTACCTGTACCACTTTCTCCAGTGATTAAAACCGACATATCGGTAGGTGCCACAAGCCTTATAAAATCGTTTAACTTTTTTGATGCATTACTTATACCTTCAATAAAAGCTTTCTCGGTGGAAGTAGCAGTGGATTTATGGATTTTTTTGATAGATTTTTTCTCCTGAGCGGTGGTGTTGGAACGTTCTGCATTTTGAATTACATTAAGTACCTCATCTTGTTGAAAGGGTTTTGAGATATAATCAAAAGCACCCAATTTCATTGCTTCAACAGCCGTAGATACTTCCGCATAGCTAGTCATAACCACCACAGGAATGTGCGGATATTCGGCTTTTATTTCTTTCAAAAGCTGAATACCGTCTCCATCAGGCAAACGTAAATCAGTAAAAACCAGAGATATATCTGATTTTAAATTCCGTTTGGCTTCCTCCATAGAGTAACATCCTTGCACAAAATATCCGTTTCGTTGTAAAAAACGAGTAAGTATTTTTGCAAAGGCAATATCATCTTCAACCAAAAGGATTGAATTCATAGTGATTGTTTTTTGTAGTTATATGCAATCACAAAAATAGTAAAAAAATAACTCAAGTAGTACAAATGAAAAAATTATTATCTTTGTGCTGTAAACAAAAACAAATTTTTATGTATCCGTATGAATTGGTGAAACCAATGATAGAAGATTTAACTCGCATTGGTTTTGAAGAACTTAAAACTCCCGAAACCGTTCGGGAAGCACTAAAAAGAAAAGGAACCACTTTGGTAGTTGTTAATTCGGTTTGTGGGTGTGCTGCCGGAAATGCACGTCCGGGAGTAGCGATGAGTTTGAAAAATATCGCAAAACCCGACCATTTGACTACTGTTTTTGCAGGTTTTGACCGCGAAGCTACTGAAGAGGCTCGTCATCATATGTTGCCTTTTCCGCCATCATCACCAAGTATTGCCTTGTTTAAAGACGGTGAATTAGTACATATGCTTGAACGTCACCATATTGAAGGACGTCCAGCAGAAATTATTGCCGAAAATTTGAAACAAGCCTACGACGAATTCTGTAAGTAGTCTTACAAAAATTTAGTTGTACTATTTTAGTTTTACAATCGGAATCTTTTGCAACCTAAAAATTGCAGAAGATTCTTTCATTTAAAGAAAACCTCTGCAAGTCTTATGAAAAAAATAATCTCTTACCCTTTAAGTATCATTCACTATTCGGTTTATATTTTTTTACTTGTACTTTTTCATCCTTTGCAATGGATTTGCATTCACTGGATAGGACGAAAAGCTCATAAAAAACTAGTTGACTTCTTAAATATCCTACTCATAAAAAGCCTTTGGATTACTTTCAATAGAGTTAAATTTACCTTCACCGCACCAATTCCAGAAAACGTACCACTATTGTTTTTAGCCAATCACCAAAGTGTGTATGATATACCACCGCTAATTTGGTATTTAAGAAAATTTAGCCTACGCTTTGTGGGCAAAAAGGAATTGGGTAACGGAACGCCAAGCATCACCATCAATTTACGCAACAATGGTTCAGTGCTGATTGACAGAAAGAATCCGCAAGAAGCCATCGCTCAATTGGAAGTTTTTGGCAAATCGCTACAAAAAGAAAAAGACGCGGGAATGATTTTCCCCGAAGGCACACGAGCTCGTAACGGAAAACCAAAGCCTTTCAAAACCAGTGGATTAAAAGCAATAGCCTCTCAAATACCCGACGGATACTTTGTACCCATTACCATCAACAATTCGTGGAAAATTCTTAAATACGGAGTATTTCCATTGGGAATAGGCAATTGTGTTACATTCCAAGTCCACACACCAATAAAAATCAATCCGCAAGAATTGGAGCAGCAAATCACTCAAATGGAGGAGATTATCAATTCCAATATCAAATTTTAATTTTATTTTTACAATTTCAATGGGAATAAAATTTCATCCGTAAGGGCAAAAAACTTAACTTTGTAGTATCAAATAAAACAAAGACGATGAAAAGAAGACAGTTTTTCAAAAAGTCAGCCTTAGCAGGAATGGGTTCTTTGTTTGTCCCAACATTTGCTAAGGCAGAAATCGTGGAAGAATTCGGTGGAAAAACGCCGAAGAACATTATTTATATGGTAAGCGATGGAATGAGCAGTGGAACACTGACTATGGCAGACTTATACAGCAGACGTATTTTAGGAAAACCTTCAAATTGGATAAGTCTATATGAACAAAGTTTGGCAACCAAAGCCTATATGGATATGCAATCGTTAAGTTCTGTAGTTACGGATTCTGCCGCAGCAAGTTCGTCTTGGGGCGGTGGACATCGTGTACCCAACGGAAGGCTTAACGTGGGCCCTAACGGAGAGATGTACACCCCCATTTGGCAAAAGTTTAAAAAAGCAGGTAAGAAGGTAGGTTGTGTAACTACTGTACCGATAACTCACGCAACTCCAGCAGGTTTCTGCGTGAATAGCAAAGCTAGAAATGCACAAGAAGATATTGCCGAGCAATACCTACAACTCCGCTTTGACGTGATGATGGGAGGAGGAGATAAATATTTTTCTTCACAAAAAAGAAAAGACAAAAAAGATATGTATCAACAATTTGTCCGTGGAGGATTTACCGTAGTAAAAAACAAAACAGATATGAAAAAGGCACCCAAAAACAAACCTCTGTTAGGTGTTTTTGATGAAGAAGGATTGCCTTATTCACTTGATTATACTTCAGAAAAAGACTTTCAACAATGTCCCACCTTAGCTGAAATGACGGCAAAAGCCATCGAACAAATGCAAGACCACTCAAAAGGTTTTGTACTTCAAGTAGAAGGTGGAAAAGTAGATTGGGCGGCTCACGGAAATGACATTGGGGCATTACTTTTTGACCAGTTAGCCTTCGATCAAGCCGTTGGTGTGGCTTTAGAATTCGCTCAAAAAGATAAAAACACACTTGTTGTGGTTACCACAGACCACGGAAATGCAAACCCCGGATTGATATACGGACAACATTGTAACACTAATTTCGATAATCTGCAACATTTTAGACATTCGAACGATTGGGTTTTGCAAAATATCGACCCGAATAGTTCTGCAAAATTCATAAAAGAAATTGTAGCAGAACACTTTGGCGGACTTCAACTCACTCAAGCGCAATCTGAAGAAATACAATCCTACTACGTAAACCACGGCAGAGAAGACGGGGTATATAATTACAAACACCTCCCCTATCGTTTACTTGCTGAAATTCAGAAGTCGCACACTTCAGTAGGTTGGATTAGTATGGATCACTCTTCAGACTACGTGGAATTAGCAATGTACGGACCAGGAAGTGAAAACTTAAAACCTTTTATGAAAAACTACGAGATGCACAACTTTCTGTTAGAAGTAGCAAATGTAGGAATGTTAGCATAATAGACACAAACAAAGTTTTTACAATTGAGGGAGATTTTTATCTCCCTTTTTTATGACCTATTCCAGAAATTTTCTACATTTCTTACTGGTCAAACTTTAGTTTTATACACATTCATAATTTGCTCAAAAACAGACCTATCAGTGAATTTCTGTACATAATCAAAGCCTTTTTCAATCATAAACTCTCGTTTCTTTTCATCAGAAAGAATACTCAAAATAGCTTGTTTTATTTCTTCAGAAGCATTGTTTAAATCAATATAAATGGAATGTTCGCCGCCAGCCTCAGGAAAGCAACTTCCAGAGGAAGTAATTACTGGAATTTTTGAAAATAAGGCTTCAATAATTGGAATGCCAAATCCCTCAAAAACAGATGGATAACAAAAAACACTCGCTGATTGATAAATTACAGCCAAATCTTCCATCGAAACATTTTTCAGAACAAATACACGATTTTGCATTCTGTTTTCAATGCAATACTTTTCAATTTCGTTGAAATATTTTGTTTTTTTGCCTATCAAAACCAAAGAAATATCCAAATCTTTAATAGCTTTTACAATTTCTAAAGCATTTTTGCGAGGCTCTATAGCTCCTACGTTTAGCACAAATTTTTCTGGAAGATTGTATTTCTGGCGAATTTGTTGTTTTTTTTCTTCCGAATAAAATTGTTTGAAAGCCTTATGGCAACCTTGATAAACAACCGAAATTTTTTGCTCAGGAATCTTCAAAAATTTGATGATATCTTGCTTTGTTTGTTCGCTAATTGCGATGATGTGATGCGATTTTTGTGCCGCGTACAGAAATTTCCAATAATGAATTTTTCTGTCAAAAGACGAATATAAATGCGGATAACGAAGAAAAATTAAATCGTGTATGGTAACAATGGTTCGCGTGTTTTTATAAATACCCAAAGGGATTTCACCCGAGAGTCCGTGATAAATATCTAATTTCTCTTTTTTAGATAACGAACTTATTTTCAGAATTCTCCAGATGCTTTTGAGCTTTTTCCAAAAGAATGATTTTGGTGAAATTACTTTCGTTTTTTCAGTAAGTTTTATGCGTTTATCGTTTTTTTGTTTTGGATTGAACAGAACGAGCTCACAATCACTTTGCTCCTGCAAAATGCGAATTAAATCACGGCTATAATTTCCTAATCCGCGATTGTTGTGAAAAGCTCTTTTGGCATCAAAACCTATTTTCATTACTAAAAAATTAAAGCGTTCAACTTACTAGCTATAATATCCAAAATTTCCTGATTTTGAAAACCAAAATCAAAAAAACAATTATAATACACTGAAACAACAAAGCTACAGCTATTTTTTGTATTATTGACAATATTTTTGTAAGAAAACTTTACACAAAATTTCCACCAAAACATTGCTAATACACAGAATGAAAATACTAATGAACTTGTACACAATATATCTCTAAGGGTACTTATTTTAAAGAAATTAGCAAAGGAGAAATAAAAGAAATTCAACATAAAATTAACCAAAGACCGAGAACTGCGAAGCACATCACGAACACCTTAACTTTAAAAACTATAAAAAGTGAGTAATAACATTAGATTTTGAAGAACCTAAAAATTTATTTTATAAATTCGTAGCATAAAAAATTACACTTGGGGATGAATGTGTCTTTCTTTTATTTTAAAAAGATGCTAGATAATTATGTTTTCTATCGTATTTTTGTCGGATGCTTGAAATAATGTATCTTGATTGGTTGTCTCAAAGGAAAGTTGAATTTATTCAATATCTAAAAATCAAAATGATTTTTAGATTCAAAATTAATATCATATAAACTAAAAACTGAATGAAAATATCAGTAGTTATTAACACATACAATGCTGAAAAACACTTACAAGCAGTTCTTGAAACTGTAAAAGATTTTGATGAAATCGTAATTTGTGATATGTATAGTACGGACAAAACTATCGATATCGCAACAAAATATAATTGTAAAATTGTTTATCACCAAAACACAGGTTATGCTGAACCTGCTCGGAATTTTGCTATTAGTCAAGCTAAAAACGAATGGATTTTGGTAATTGATGCTGATGAAACTATTCCTCCTAAATTAAAAAAATATTTATATAGTATTATTGAAACTCCAGACTTAGGAGGGGTTTATATTCCGTTTAAAAATTATTTCATGAACAAATGGATAAGATCGGCCTATCCTGACTCTAAGTTACGTTTCTTCCGCAAAGAAGATGCTTTTTGGCCACCTGAAGTTCATTCAACCGTAAAGGTACAAGGAAAAATTATAAAAGTACCAAGAAACCAAACCAATTTAGCTTCAGAACATTTAGCAAATGATCCGATAACAACCATTTTACAAAAAAACAACACATATAGTACAGCCGAGATAGTACGCAAAAAAGATAAAAAAATAACTTGGTTTTTACTAATATGTTCTCCTTTTTTTTGGTTTATTAAATTTTATTTTATTAAAAAAGGATTTTTAGACGGAAAAAGAGGGTTTATATTTGCCGTACTAAAATCACAATACAAATTTTTATGCTTAGCAAAAGTGTACGAATATCAATCACTTAACAATAGAAAAAATGAAGATTTGCGTGATTAGTTTTGATTTTTGGGGCTACGATGCTCATATTGTAGAGGTTTTAAAAAGAAGAGGAATTGAAGCTAATCATTTAAAAATTGGAGCCATCAACCATCCAAACTTTTGGGAAAGACTTAAAAATGCAGTTTCAAAAATTATTTTAAAAAGAAACTTGAAAGATGAAAAACGTCAGCAATTTGTCATAGAGCAACTAAAAAAACTAGGAAAGCAAAATCAAATTTTAGTCCTAAATCCGAATGTTTTTAAACATAAAACTCTCAAATTCATTAAAAAATCATCAGAAACACTCATTACGTTTTTGTATGATAACTTAGAAAGATATCCTATACAAGATAAATTAGATTTTTTTGATAGAATTTACTCTTTTGATGACAATGACATAAAAGAATACGGATTTAAACCTTTGACAAATTACAATTATTTATCTTTTTTACCAAAAGAAGTTCAAAATCCGAGATATGATGCGTTGTACATAACATCGTTTGATAAAAAAAGACTCAAACAATTATATATTTTAAGTAAAAAATTTTCAGACTTACAGCTAAAGTTCAACATTTGGATGCTTGGGAAAAAGGCTTGGAAATATCAACTTAAAAAAATATTTTTAAAAAGTGATATTTTATTTGGGAGAAAGCACATCAAACATAATGATTTGGTAAATTACTACAAAAACACAAAAGCCATCATTGACTTGATGAGAGAGAATCAATATGGATTGAGTTTCAGAGTATTTGAAGCAATGGCTTTAGAAAAAAAAATCATAACTGATAATGAGAAAATTAAAAATTATGATTTTTATAATCCGAATAATATTTTGGTTTTGAATGATGATTTTAGTAATTTGACAAAGGCTTTTTTTGAAACACCTTATCAATCTCTTCCTAAGGAAATTTATGAAAAATATACACTCGAAAAATGGGTAGATCGAGTGTTTAATTTGTAATATATTTTTAGTATGAAGAAAAAAGCTTTATTTATAGCCCCTGATTATTATGGTTTTAATGATGTTGTATTTGACGGATTAAAAAAATACAGCGATTATGAAATGTTACATATCAAATCTACTGGAAAATATTATTACAAAAATCTCTTGGAACGAGCACATAATTTTTTTCTCAAAAATTTTTGTGGAAAAAACTTAAAAAAAATAAGACAAGAACAAAAAATTAAAACTACGATTTTAGAGAATAACTATGACTTTTTAATCATTATAGGAGCGTATGTACTTAGTGAAGAAATCCTAAATATTGCTCTGAACAAAAGCAAATTTTCTGTAACTATTTTTTGGGATAGTATTGCTAAAATTCCGATGCAAGAGAAATATCTACCCCTATTTGATGTTTGTTATAGTTTTGATAAAGATGATTGCCAAAAATATGGCTTAAAAGAAATCACAAATTTTTACTTTGTTGAAGAAAGAAGTGAAAATAATGTATATGATATCAGCTATTTAGCCACCTATGACAATCGGATGGAGGAAGCAATTTCTATTTTTAACTATTTTCAAGAAAATAACATAAAAGCGAAAGCAAAAATTTTTACATATCCGTCACATCCTATAAAGGAATTATTGCCTAAAAACATTGAAGTTATCCATAAAATCATTCCTTTTGGAGAATCATACCAATACTATTTGGATAGTAAGATAATTTTAGACATCGCACACCCACACCAAAAAGGTCTCTCCTTTCGCCCATTTGAAGCAATGGGGATGAACAAAAAACTCATAACAACTAACAAAGATATTATTAATTATGATTTCTATGATCCAAATAATATTTTTGTAATAGAAAATCCGTTTGATTTTTCAATACCTGAAACTTTTTTTAAAACAGATTATCAGGAAATTAACAACAAAATAAAAGAAAAATATCATATTAAAAATTGGGTTAAAAAAATATTTTCTGACTATGAACACTAAAATATATTTTGTTTGTCCAAATAATAAACAAGCAACTGGAGGCGTAAAACAAATTTATCGTCAGGTAGAAATTCTATCAAAAAATGGTTTTAACGCTTGCGTTTTACACGAAAAAATAGGCAAAAAAGAAAAATGGTTCGACTCTACAGAAATCCCTATTGAATATAGTCCAGTATTATTCAAGCAACTAAAATATATGTTTTATAAAAGAAAAATAAAATTTATTGATCAAATAAAATTATTTTTCTTAGAGAAAAGAAGTAAGAAAATAGAAAAAAATGCAATTTTAGTACTTCCTGAAATATATGGAGATTGTATCCACAGAATAGAACCCAGTGTAAAAAAAGTTATTTTTAATCAAGGTTGCTATTTAACTTTCTCTGGATATTCTATCAATAAAGATTATGAAGTAACACCTTATAATCATACGGATACATTAGCTACCATCGTAGCTTCACACGATGCTTTCAACTATTTAACATTTGCTTTTGCACAAGTAAATATTCAAAAAATCACATTAGGCATTAACGACCGTATTTTTAATTATTCCACAGGAAAACAAAAACAGATTTGTTTTATGCCTCGTAAATTGACAAACGATTTAACTCAGGTAATCAACATCTTAAAACAAAGAGGCTTAAAAGAAGATTGGAAATTAGTTCCAATTGACAATAAAAGTGAAAAAGAAGTTGCTGAAATTATGAAAAAAAGTATTTTTTTCTTGAATTTTAATCGTTGCGAGGGTTTCGGTTTACCAGCAGTTGAAGCGATGGCTTGTGGGTGTTACATCATTGGTTATCACGGACAAGGAGGTAAAGAATATTTTAATCCGGATTTTTCCTCTATCATTGAAGATGGAAACATTATTCAATACGTTCAAAAAATTGAGGAAATGATACGTTTGTATGACTTAAATCCTGAAAAAATTTTACAAAAAGGAAAACAAGCTTCCGAATTTGCTCTGTCAAATTACTCTCTTGAAATAGAGGAAAAACAAACAGTTAGTGTTTGGAAAAAAATAATTGAAAAACACTTGAAATAACAATAAAATGAAGTGGTATAAAGAAAATTGGTTAATGTTTAATAGTATTGGGTTTATTACAATAACTTTTATTATTTCTTTTTTTTATGCCGATATTTGGCATAACGAAGTTTTTAAAAAACTATTCCTAAGGATAGGCTTAGGATTATGCGTAGCATCGACTTTAGTTTGGGCTTTTTTAAATTACAGAAAGTATAAAATCCCAACAGATAAGGAGTTATGGCTTCGTATATTGATTGTAGTTATGTGTTGTTGTTGCGTTTTTCTATTTACGTATAAATTATCAAAAGCATATAAAACTACTATTATTTTACTGTTTTTGTGTGGGTTGTATGCTATATGGAAACGACAATTTATCAGGCCTACACTTCCTATGATATTATTTGGAATATTTGTTCTTTTCAAAATAGGAGGTGTTTTTTGGAATACACATACTCCAATTTCTTTTATTGCTTTCAATGATGGAGAAATTTTATTCTTATTAGGCGTGGTTGTATTAAGCTTATTTTTCAGAATGGAAAAATCAGAAACTATGGAATTTATAACCATTTGTTTCAAAGGTTTTTTAAGCCTTTTAACACTTAATATGGCTATTTACGTCCTCTATACTTCCTCTATTGATTTGCCTATTTTAAGTTTTTTAACTTTCAATAAATCTTATATGGAATATATTTCTATATTAGAGTGGACGTACTTCCCTCACCCAAGTTATGTCTCTTGGGTGATTTTACTTATTGGAGGTTTAGGATTTTTTGTTTGGAAAGAGCAGAAAAAAACAATAATAACAACCTATGAATTAATTTGGTACGCTATTTTACTTTTTTGTTTTGTTTTTATGATGCAAGCGCGAATCTCCATAATTGGTTATTTTCTAACTATTTGTTTGTTAAGCTGGTTGTATTTAACAAAAAAATGGACAATGAAAGTCAAAACCACAGTGGTTTCTATATTAGTTATATTACTAATTACGGGAATCGGGGTTTTAGTCACACAAACAAAATTCTTTTCTGACCCTGCTCGTGTAAGTTTTTTTAACGCTACAAAAGAATTTAAAATGCCAAGTTTATTTTTTGGAGCAGGTACATCAGCACAAAGAGGCGTTGCAGAAACCTTAGGTTTTATACATCTACACAATGATTTATTATGTATCTTTATAGACTTAGGAATCATCGGGCTTCTTCTTTTACTAATTTGGATTATTACTACTTTCTATCAATCTATTATCTATAGAAATAGCTATATTTTATACACAATGTTGCTTGCTTTGATGTTTATGAACACAGACACTTTCTTGTATATGGGGGCTTATATGAGTGTATGGTTTATCTCAATTATATTCGCTTTTCCTGAAAAAGAAACAGATACAACAGATTAAAATATGAAAAACAAAACTATCATTTTCGGAGCTCCTGCTGATTTCTTTAATCAGAAAATCATCGATAATTTTAAGTTTTTAGGTTTTGAGGTTATAGATGTATCTATTTCTCTAAACTATAAATACAGTTCATTAAAAGACAAATTAAAAAATACTTTTAGAAAGGTATTTTTTAATGACAATTCTCACAAAAAAAGAGTCCGTTTTGCTTTAATTGAACAAGAAATAAATGAAAAAATAAACGCTTTACATAAAAAAGCCGATTATGTGCTTTTGATTCGTCCAGATATCTACCCAGAACATTTTTTGCAAAATCTGAAAACCAAATCCAAAAAAATGGTTGCTTATCAATGGGACGGATTAAATGTTTTTCCCGATGTAAGAAAAGTGGTAAAATATTTTGATCGATTTTTTGTTTTTGACCCTAAGGACGTCGCAGAATCTTTTTTACCTACAACTAATTTCTATTTTGATATTCCAGAACAATTGGAAAAAATAGAAAAAAGAAGTGTCTTTTTCGTGGGCGTTTGGAAAAGAAATCGTATAAAACCAATTGGAAAACTAATTTCCAAAATCAATGAAACAAATTACATCGCTGACATTTCATTATTTACGACTAAAAAATATATTTTAAAAAAATATGAAAAATCAGTTATAAATGTAACAAATAAGAGAATTCCACTAATCGAAAATCATCAAAAAGTTTGCCAATCAGCTGTTTTAGTTGATATACTAAACACGGTGCATAATGGCTTATCATTCCGAGTGTTTGAGGCGATAAAGTATAAAAAGAAGCTTATCACAAATAATTCGCATATAAAGAAGTATGATTTCTTTAATAAAAACAACATACTTGTTATAGAAAAAGATTCTGATTATGAGTTCATCCCTTCATTTTTAGAATTACCATTTCTTGATTTACCACAATTCGTATATGAAAAATATGCTTTTACAAATTGGATAAAATATGTCTTAGATATACCTACATATCAGCCTATTGAATTGCCCAAAGCAAATAAATTACATTAATGTTATCTTCGTCAAATTCACTAGTTACTAACTTCGAATTATGCTAATAATTGCAAAATATATGAATAGTAACAAATCAACTTTACTTATGAAAAATACAATGATGAATCATTACATTGATATTCTTTTTGAATCTTTTTTAGAAAACATTTTTCCGAATCCTTTAAGAAAATTGGAAAATAGGTGTTTTATAGCCTAAAAAAGGCTTAGTTTCTTAAATATTTTTATCTTTGTCGATATTTTAAGCAAATGAAACACATAGCAGCTATTGGTCGTTATTTTATAATGTTATACGATATTTTTCGTAAGCGTACACGTTGGGGGATTACTAAAAACTTAATCCTTAAAGATATTGATGATTTGATTTTCAACTCTATAGGAATTATTGCCTTCATTTCTTTTTTTATCGGAGGGGTGGTTGCTGTACAAACTGCTTTGAATATTGACAATCCTTTTATTCCAAAATACTTAATCGGTTTTGCTACGCGTCAGTCCATTATATTGGAGTTTGCTCCTACTTTTACCTCTATTATTTTGGCAGGAAAAGTGGGGTCGTTCATCACATCGAGTATTGGAACAATGCGAGTTACCGAACAGATTGATGCTCTTGACATTATGGGGGTCAATTCGCTAAATTATTTGGTTTTCCCGAAAATAGTAGCGCTAATGTTGTTTCCATTTTTAGTAGCAATGGCAATGTATTTAGGAATTTTCGGAGGATGGACAGCCGTAGTAATGAGTGGTTATGCTACTTCATCTGAATTTATAGAAGGAGTAAAGATTGATTTTAAGACTTATACGCTAATTTACGCTTTTACCAAATCAGTGATTTTTGCCTTTTTATTAGCTACTATTCCCGCCTATCACGGATACTATATGAAAGGAGGGGCATTAGATGTAGGAAAGGCAAGTACAGTGTCGTTTGTATGGACAAGTATTGCCATAATCATCGCTAATTCAGTTATCACTCAATTATTTTATGCCTAATGATTCAAGTCGAAAATTTACATAAATCATTTAACGGAAATCCTATTTTAAAAGGGATTACTACCACGTTTCATAAAGGAAAGACTAATTTAATTATTGGTCAAAGCGGTTCAGGGAAGACCGTATTTTTAAAATCGCTTTTGGGGCTTTTTACCCCCGATGAGGGTGAAATCATTTACGATGGTGTTCCTTATAGTCAAATGAAACGCAACGAGCGTGTGAAATTACGACAAAAAATGGGAATGGTTTTCCAAGGAAGCGCATTATTTGATTCAATGACAGTACTTGATAATGTGATGTTTCCGCTTAAAATGTTTTCCTCAAAAACTGCCGATGAAATTCGCGAACGTGCCGATAGCGTGTTGCAACGGGTAAATTTGGTAGGGGCTGAAAATAAATTGCCTTCAGAAATTTCAGGAGGAATGCAGAAAAGGGTTGCCATTGCTCGAGCTATTGTAAATCAGCCTCATTATTTATTTTGTGACGAGCCTAATTCGGGGCTTGACCCTAAAACGGCAATCGTTATTGATAATCTTATAAAAGAAATCACTGAAGAATATAATATCACCACAGTAATCAACACCCACGATATGAATTCGGTAATGGAAATTGGAGAAAAAATTATTTTTCTCAAAAACGGATTTTTAGAATGGGAAGGATCCAAAGCAACTATATTCAAAACCGATAATCAAGCGGTTACCGATTTTGTCTATTCATCAGATTTATTCAAAAGGGTACGTCAAATGTATATTGATGACGATTTGAAGTGATTCGAAGCACATTTCATTCACGGTTAGATGAAGTAGTCAGATTTCGTAACACTTTGATTGGTTGTATTTAGGCTAAACATACAGAATTATTGACTGCTAGTTGGTTTGAATCGTTTTTTTTGACCTTCAAAGTTGATGAAAAACATAGAATTTCCGTAAACCCAGTTAAAAACCACATAAAAGTTAGGATTTAAATTCTAATTTCTATGTGGTTTTAACATATGATAGTCCTAAAAATGCGTTTTAACCAATTATGCGTTTGTAATTTCGCTTTTTTTACTTAAATTCGTTACCTTGTAAACCATATATAATTTGTGTTATGAATAAAAAGACATTACTTGTAGCTTCCGTTTTTGGGGCACTTGCTGTTATGTTGGGTGCTTGGGGCGCTCACGGGCTCAAAGCGTTAGTTAATGCCGAAGCTGTTGTTTCATTCGAAGCAGGAGTTCGTTATCAAATGTATCACGCCTTATTTTTATTAGGAGTTGGTGTAATTCCAGTACAATACCTTTCGCAAAAAGCTCAAAAAATAATTTTGTATCTTACCTTTTTTGGGGTTCTATTCTTCTCAGGATCTATTTATTTTCTGGCGACCAATGACTTGACCTCCTTTTTTGACTTTAGAAAGATTGCTTTAATCACACCCTTAGGAGGCCTGTTGCTCATAGGGGCTTGGGTAGTACTATTTTTTTCTATTTTGAAACAAAAAAAATGACAACATAGTCTTTTTTTATATATTTTTTTTGTACCTTTACACTCGCAAAATTTAAAAGAAAACATTGAAATAAAAATATAACAATAATAACAAAATCAAAATTATGAGTAAATCAAAAACAATTTCAGTTGAGAATTACGGAATCAAAAATGCAAACGTACGCTACCAACTTTCTGCCGACGAGTTGCACAAAGAAGCTATCGCGAAAGGTGTAGCTGAAGAAGCTAACTCTGGAGCTTTATCTATCAAAACAGGGAAGTTTACAGGACGTTCTCCACAAGACCGTTTCATTGTAAAAGACGACATTACAAAAGACCGCGTATGGTGGGGAAAAGTAAATATTCCTTTCGATTCAGCAAAATTTGACGCTCTTTATGATAAAGTAATGGCATATCTTTCTGGAAAAGAATTGTTCGTTCACGACGGATATGTTTGTGCTGACCCTAACTATCGTACAAATGTTCGTACTATTGCTGAACTTCCTTGGAGTGCGCAATTCGTTTACAATATGTTCCTTCGTTTGGAAGATAGCGAAGTAGAAAACTTCAAAGAAGAGTGGTTGGTAATCAACGCACCAGGATTCTTGGCTGACCCAGCTGTTGACGGAACTCGTCAATCAAACTTTGCTATTTTGAACTTTACTAGAAAAATCGCTTTAATCGGTGGAACAGGATATCCAGGAGAAATGAAAAAAGGTATTTTCTCTGCACTTAACTTCGTGCTTCCTGTATTCAAAAACACAATGCCAATGCACTGTTCTGCAAACGTTGGTAAAGGTGGCGATACAGCGATTTTCTTCGGACTTTCAGGAACTGGTAAAACAACGCTTTCAGCTGACCCTAACCGTCACTTAATCGGAGACGATGAGCACGGATGGACACCTGAAAACACAGTGTTTAACTTTGAAGGTGGTTGCTACGCAAAAGTAGTTGATTTGACTCCTGAAAAAGAGCCTGAAATTTTCGCAGCTATCAAAAAAGGAGCTATCCTTGAAAACGTGATTATGCATAACGGAGAGGTTGATTTTGCAGATACTTCAATCACTGAAAATACACGTGTTTCGTATCCAATTCACCACATAGCTAATATTCAACCTGGTTCAATAGGTAAAAATCCTAAAAATATATTCTTCTTAACTTTTGATGCTTACGGAGTATTGCCTCCAATCTCTAAATTGACTCCAGAACAAGCTGCTTATCAGTTCGTTTCAGGATATACTTCAAAAGTTGCAGGAACAGAGGTAGGAATTACCACACCGCAAAAAACATTCTCAGCTTGTTTCGGAGCAGCATTTATGCCACTTCACCCAGCTGAATACGGAAAAATGTTGGCTGAAAAAATTGAGAAATCAGGCGTAAACGTATGGTTAGTAAACACAGGTTACAACGGAAAAATGAAACGTTGCAGCTTGAAAGATACTCGTGCTTTGATTACTGCAGCTCTTACAGGAGCTTTGGACAAAGTTGAGTACAAAGAGTTACCAATCTTCGGATTCCAAGTGCCACAATCTTGCGAAGGTGTTTCTAACCAAGCTATCTTGAACCCTGAAAATACTTGGGACGATAAAGCTCAATTCGCTGCTAAATCAAAAGAATTAGCGGAAGCATTCTTACAAAACTTCAAAGATAAAGGATTTGAAGAAGGAGCTGATGCACAAGTACTTAAAGGAGCGCCAAAATTGTAAAATTTTGTTTCTTATGTCTCGTCCTGAAAAAATGATACAGGATTAAACAACTAAAAAATTATTAATCAAGTGGTACAGTCTTACCAACTGTATCACTTTTTCTTTTATACAATTTAGGAACTAATTCCTGTTGGGTATGCATCTGTTTTGGGGTTAAAAAATGATTCGAAAAATGAGGTCTCTTTTCGTTGTATATTTTAACCACATCAGCTACCAACTTCTTTCTACATTGCAAATTTACATTAAATTTGTCAATATCATACTCTTGTTTCAAAATTCCATTGATTCTTTCCGCAATTGCATTCTGGTAAGGATCAGACTCTTGAGTCATACTACATCGGATATTATACTGATTTAAAACCTTTTGATAATCATCTGAACAATATTGCAACCCTCTATCTGAATGATGAATTAATTCCTCTATTTTTTCCTTTTTCAAAGCGGATTTTAAGGTGTAATTTTTTGCTCTGAAAGTAACGGAAAATGGGCGTATGCAATTAAAAGTATCACAATAGCTAAAAAACAGCAAATTGAGTTTTTAAAACAAGAATTAAAAGAAGCTACACAAATTGAGTTTGAAAAGGTTATTCTTGCAATCAAGTAATTTTTTAGATAAAGTTTAAATAACAAAATCAGCAATGATGAAAAATGCGGAGTAAGTTAATTGCTCCGTATTTTTTTGATTATCAACAATTATTATATTAGCAAATTGCTAAATGATGACCTCCCTTTTTATTTTTTGAAAGATATTTTTTAGGGTTGTATTCTTTTTTGAGAAATATTATTTATTTTTACGGTCGGATTTTTTCAATTACGCAGATAAAATATGCAAATGACCTTAGATCACATCGATTTGATGATTTTGGACGAACTCCAAAAAGATGGAAAGCAATCCATTAAAAAATTGGCAGAAAAAGTAAATCTTTCCATAACTCCTGTACACGAACGTATAAAAAAATTGGAAACTTCAGGGGTTATTGAAAATTATGTAGCCGTACTCAATGCTAAACGACTGGGAAAAAAACTGATAGCATATTGCCAAGTAAAGCTTATTAGGCATCAGGAAGACCTTTTTGAACAATTTGAAAGCTATGTAAGTCAGTTAGACGAGGTTTTAGAGGCCTCTTATATGGCAGGAGGGTACGACTTTCTACTCAAATTGATTTTGGACGATATGGAGGATTATCAGAACTTTGTGGTACATAAAATCTCAAAATTAGATATTATATCAAACATTCAGAGCGCCTTCGTGATCCAAACCATCAAAAATACATCGATGATTAAATGTCTTCGAGACGAATATGAAAAATGAAGAAGTAGTTCAAAAAGTTGTAATACAGAAATAAGCGATTTCTCTGTTAGTATAAGCAAAGTAGAAGACTGATACATTAAAACTTCAACTTGGCTAGGTTTAACATTAAAAATCATCATTATACTTTTTATAACGCAACCAAAAATAAATCATAAAAACGATAAAATGCACATAGCCATTGCCGGAAATATAGGAGCTGGAAAAACAACACTTACACGACTTTTATCTAAACATTATGGTTGGGAGGCTCATTATGAAGACGTTGTGGACAATCCATACTTAGATGATTTTTATCATCAGATGGAGCGCTGGAGTTTTAATTTGCAAATCTATTTTTTAAATAGTCGTTTCCGTCAAATTTTAGATTTTAGAGAAAAAGGAGATAACATTATACAAGACCGAACCATTTATGAAGATGCCCATATATTTGCTCCGAATTTACACGAAATGGGGCTAATGAGTGGTAGGGATTTTAGCAACTACGAGTCCTTGTTTTTTCTTATGGAAAAAATGGTACTCCCACCCGATTTACTTATCTATTTACGCAGTTCTATTTCCAATTTGGTAAAACAAATTCATAAGCGTGGCAGAGAGTATGAAAGTTCTATTTCAATTGACTATCTCAATAGGCTCAATGAGCGCTACGAGCATTGGATAAAGGGATATAATAAAGGTAAATTATTGATAATTGATGTAGATAATATCAACTTTGTTGATAATCCTGAAGATTTAGGTGATATTATAAGTAAAGTTGATGCTCAGCTGTTTGGATTATTTTAATTTCTTTTATGCTGTTATTCATTTTCGATGAGGTGCTAAAATTTACCTAAAAATTGCTTTCGGAAATCAACAATATACTATTAACCTAACTTCAAGTCTTTTTAAAGTTCGTTGTTCCAGCCATTAAGAAAACCGAACAAACCATTAAATAACAAACACTTACAAAGCATCATTAAAAAATGAATTTTACATATCCTATTCTTTTTGTCCTGCTTTTTATAGTTGCGTATTGGATTCAAAGTGCTATATATGACAGAATGGTAAGAAAAAACTAAATCATACTCTTTATTCAGTAAATTGCGAAACATCAACCCTTTGTGGCTAATGGGCGGAATGCTCAAAAAATGTACATTCCTTTTGAATTTTGGTACATTTCTTTTTGTGGATTATACCTAACACATCACCTTTTTCTTGACAACAGAACACTTTATTTCACTAAATAACACAAAAAAACCTCAGGAATTTCTGAGGTTTTTGTTTAGTATTTTTAAGGTTTTTACTCTTCCAAGACTGAAAATTCGGCACCACTGGCGAAATCTTGACCAAACTGCTCACTAAGTGCTGTAAAACGAATGTAACGTGCTTTTTGAACTTTATCGAACATAACACGTTGTATATTGGTACTTCTTGGAAAAGTTCCTTTTTTAATTTCTATCCAATTTTTAGCGTCGTTACTTACCCAAATGCTGTAATCTTTCACCATTCCGTTCCAACCGCTGGTACGTGGCTGATAGGTAAATCCTTTGATGTTTCGCATTTCACCCATATCAAAATCTACCCAATGCGGATGTTTAGCCACAGTTACGGAGTACATCGTGTGCCATATTGTATTGGCGTCTCCATCAATCATATTTTGAGCGTTGCCTTCGCCCGATTCTTCACTACTTGCGGAAAGTACTTGCATTGGAATACTTTCAATTTTATCGAAAACCATCGTAATTTTTGAATTAGGTTTTCCTTCTTCCCAAGCAGTTACCTTACCTCCCTTTCGTATCGGAATAGGCAGATTATATCTTGAAGATTTCTTCTGGTTATCAATAGTATAAACGATTTTAGCAAACGGATTTCCAGAAGAGATGGTTACGTTACCCAAGTTGTCCTGCGAAATGGAAAGTGGCGTATCTCCATTTGGGCGAACGTTAGCCATTTGAGCTAAATTGTCTTTTATCGGACGAATCATAAATCCAGTATGATGTAATTTTGCCATCACACGATCTTTTGAAAGAGGTGCTCCTTGTCCACAACTATTTCCGCCTAAGCCTGTTACAGCGATGTCTAAATTCAGATATGTGTCCTTAGCCTTAGGCAATTCGTGTGGATGTCCTGCTAAAATCATATCTTTTGCTGTGTATTGTAATGCAGAAGCCGACATTGGCTCATTCGGAATGAAAATCGCTCCATTTCCTTGATTGTCAGTAAGCGAAATCCAACGTACTTCTTCGTGATTGCCCATATCTTGTGGTTTTGGGAAATGTACAAACTCGTCTTTCACTTTTCCTGAAAATTGCTCAATAAAAGCTCCCGTTTTTCGGTCGTTATAGTTGTCGTGCTTTCCACGTCCGTAATAAGTTAAATTTTCGTACTTCTGCGGAATAGTCATCACGTATCCTAAGCGTGGTAATGTCAGCCACAAATCGTTAGACGTAATAGCCGATTGCAGTTCTATACTTCCGTCAGGATAAATCGTATATATCTGATTTGTAATAAATTTAAAGTCTTTTTCTCCAAATTTTCTATCGGTTAATTCTTCTATTTTATTTTTTCCTGAACTTGTTCCTCCGTGAATTTTCGCTGCATTCGGAGCTTGTGAAACCACTGTGAAATATACGGAAACTGAGCCATTTTTGTTTTCAACTACTTTGTTGGAAGTGGCATTGTGTTTCAAATTATGTAACCCTTTTTCAAACCACTTTTCATAAAACCAATTATCATTATTCACGAAAGCCCGTAGTGCATTGATTTTAGGTCCGTTGCCGTTTTCGATAATGGTTTCATTTCCGTATTGCAGACTAAAAATACTTCCTGTTTTGGTGTCAAATTTTGCCGTAAAATTGCTGTTTTTCAATACTTTCAGATTTCCTTCATCAGAAAGTTCAATTTTCCCACCTTTGGCAATTTGCAAAATAGAAGGTCTTTGTGTTGGTGATTTCAGCAAAAATTGTTCCTCTGCCTGAACGTATCCTTTTTCTGCCCAAGGTTTATCTTCTTTTAATTTAAATTGAATTTTTAAGAAATATTCCGAAGTGGGTTTTAAATTCGATTCTATATTAGCAAGTACTAATGCTTTTCGTGTTCGAGGGGCAATTTTATCTGTGCTAAATTTTTTCCTTTGGATTTCTTTTCCGTCTTCATAAATAGCATATTCTCCCTCATAATCAGACAAGTCTTTAAAATAATTTTTATTAAAGATTTCAACGATTTTTCCGTTTTTAACTTTGCCTCCGTCTAACGATTCCAAAGGTTGAGAAATAACTTCTTGTAAGTCTTTAATTGTAACTCCAACATATTGATACACTTTTTTCACTTCGTAATATTGGGGTTTGGGCGTCATATCCGCGAAAATAATTCCGTTCATAACAAACTGACCATCATTCGGATAGTCGCCAAAATCACCTCCATAAGCAAAATAGCGTTTGCCGTCTTTGGTGTAGTTGTACATCGCTTGGTCAATCCAATCCCAAATTGCACCGCCACAAATAAAGTTGCTCGATTCGATAGCTTCCCAATAATCCACTAAATTTCCAACAGCATTCCCCATAGAATGAGCGTATTCCGAAATGTGGAACGGAAATTTTTCATTAGTTTTTCCTTCTGCTCTTAACTTAACTTTACTAACGGCAGGATATTGGTCTGAACCCATATCAACAATATCGTTATTTCGCTCATACTGAACAGGTCGTGATGCATCGAATTTTTTCAGAGCGTTGTAAGCCGTAACGAAGTTTTCGCCCGGTCCTGCTTCATTTCCGAGCGACCAAATAACAATCGAAGGGCTATTTACCGTTGCGTGAGCCATTTCCAAGACCCGAGCAACGTGTGCTTTTTCCCATTCTTTGGGGTGAGAAAGCGATTCTTTTCCGTAGTAATACTGATGCGATTCGATGTTCGCTTCATCTTCCAAATAAATACCATATTTGTCGCATAAGTAATACCAATATGGGTCGTCAGGGTAGTGCGAATTTCTCACGTGATTGATGTTCGCTTTCATCATCAATTTTACTTCGTCTTCCATTTGTTGGCATGTAATGGCGTGACCCGCAGACGGATTGGTTTCGTGACGATTTACTCCTTTGAATTTCACCGTTTTTCCGTTTACGTAAAAATATCGTCCTGCTTTGCCAAACTCGTCATCTTCGGCTTTGGTATCTTTGATTTCTACTTTTCGGAAACCTGTATAAGTCGAAATGGTTTCTACGACTTTCCCTTTGGCATCTTTGAGTTGAGCCACCAAAACGTAACGATGCGGAAATTCACTCGACCATTTTTTCGGATTTTCTAACGGAAATTTCGTTTTAATGACCGATGATTTTTCAGAAGAAATATCAAATGAAGCAGAAAAAATAGGTTTTCCAACTTCTTTATTTTCATCAGAATATAGTTTGTTTTCGTATAATGAATATTCTATTTTGTAGCCTTTGGCTTGTTTTTTGTCCAAATTGCGGATTTCTGCCGAAATGTTCAATTCTCCGTTTAGGTAGTTTTTATCTAAATCAGGAATTACTTGCAAATCACGTATTTGTACTTTTGGAACCGAAGTTAAAGCCACTGTACGGAAAATTCCCGCCAAACGGAACATATCCTGAGCTTCAAGGAACGAACCATCGGAATTTCGGTACACTTCCACCGCAACCGTGTTTTTGCCTTTTTGTAGATATTTGGTAATGTTGAACGAAGCCAAATTGCGTGAATTTTTGGAAAAACCAACGTATTTTCCGTTTATCCACAGATAGAAAAAGGAATCCACGCCATCGAAATTGATAAAAACTTCACGATTTTTCCAATCCTGCGGAATAGTAAATTCGCGTCGGTACGAGCCTACTTCGTTGCGGTATTCATAAGTCGTCCAATTCGTTGGAGGAGTTCGCATTACGCCTTTTCGCCAATCGTCCACTTTACGTTCGTGGTAGAAAATCACAGGTTGATTAACGTAAATCGGTACGCCATATTTTAGGATTCCATCTTTTTGAATGCCGTAAATATTCCAATTGGAAGGCACAGGAATTTCCTCCCACGCAGTTACGTCATAACTCGGTTTGAAGAAATCTTTCGGACGCTTATCAGGTGTTTTTACCCAATGAAATTTCCAATTTCCGTTCAGCGATTGCCAATATTTGGAATTTTCGGGCAATACTTTTCGTGCCGACTGTTTATCAGCAAACGAGAAAAAATAGGCTTTGGGCTGCTCCTTGTTAAGTGAGAGTTCTTCCACTGATTCCCATTCCTTGCCTGTGGGAGCTTGTTGGTCGCCATAAGCATAGCCAAGGAGAGGCTGCTGTTGAGCGAAAACTGTTGCGTACGTAAAAAAAGAAAATAAAAAAATCATTTTTTGGATGGTTCGTATCATAATCAGATATACTTTAGATTAAAAATAGTTAGACACAAAGATACAAAAAGATATCGAAATCTTATCAAGATATAATTTCGATAAACCGCTATAAAAAAGTATTTTTGCAATTAAGATTTACTTTTTATAAGATTACACTATGATCAAACTAATTGTATCGGATATTGATGGAACCTTGGTTACTAATGACAAAAAACTTCCAAAACGTTTTTGGGAAGTCGTAAAAATGATGCAAGAAAAAGGAGTACGTTTTTGTGCCGCCAGTGGTAGGCAGGTGCAAAGTTTAGAAGTACTTTTCAAGCCTATCGCCAATGAAATTGGCTTTATTTCTGAAAATGGTGCTTTTATCAAATATAAAAATAATGAATTGCATTTGGAACCGCTATCTTTCAAAGCTATCACTCCGATTTTGGAAACTTGCAAAAAAATGGAAAATACTGGTGTCGTCCTTTGCGGAAAAGACAGCGCTTATGCCCTTACTGAAGATAAATCTATCTATGAAGAAATTGAACTACATTATCCTGCCGTAGAAAAAATTACTGATTTTCAAAACATAAATGATACTTTTTTCAAAATCACCGTCTGCAGCAAAAAAACTTCAAAAACAAACATTTATCCAATGCTAAAACATTTCTCATCGGATTTTAAAGTGGTAGTATCTGGTGAACATTGGTTGGATATTACTCAAAAATCAGTAAATAAAGGAAAAGCAGTGAAAATCATACAACATCTGTGGGGAATTCTTCCAGAAGAAACTGCCGTTTTCGGTGATCAACTAAACGATTTGGAGATGATGGCAGCTGCAAAATATAGTTTTGCTATGAAAAATGCCCAACCCGAAGTGAAACAAGCCGCAAACTTTATCACCGAATATGACAATAACAATGAAGGGGTCATAAAAAAAGTTGCTGAATTACTCAACAACTTTTAACTCTTTGTATATTCAAATGTTTTAATTTTAAACTTTTTCAGCTTTTAACTGTCGAATAAAGTCTTTAAGGAAAACACTCCCTACCCCCAGAACAATCCCTAAAAACGTCCAAATAGCAATAATCATACCTCGTTTAGGTTTCGATTTTTCATTGGGCACACTCACAGGTTCTATCACAGTAAAGGCTGGTGTTTCCTCTTTTACTTTAACTTTCTGGTTTTCAAATTGTTTAGCCAACTCAGAATAAACTCCGTAGGCTAAATTAAACTCCGTCTGTAATTGTTGTAAACGTGTTTGAGGCAAAGAGCTGGAAAAATTTCTATTCCTATCTTGAAAATTAGCTAAAGCATATTGCTTGGTTTTAAAGTCTTTTTCCGCTTCAAGATAGAGTTGCTCAATAAATTGTAACTCTTCTTTCTCCTTTTTAACCTTAAATTCAATTATTGAATTCTGTAAAAGTTCTTGTGCTCTTTGTAACATTTGGGCAGCAGCAAGAGCTTCAGGCATTGAATAATTCAGTGTAACAAAGCCTTCTTTTTCATTAACATTAAGTTTTAATTGAGCATCTATCAGATGATGCAACCCTTCTTCTCGCCTATTCAAAGAAATAATCTGATCTTGTTTATTATGATCTACCTCTGAAGTATTTTCTTCTTTTTTCGAGAATAACAATGCAGGAAGCCCTATGGTGTACTTTTTAATTACATCTAAAGTACTAGGTTTTGCGTATTCCCAATAGTATTCTTGATAGCTAACGGATTTACCCAACGTTTCAAAATACAACGGAGTTTGTAAAAGTTTTCTTTTAAAAGGAATGCTTTTCACCAATTTAGGATATAAAGTTGGTGGAATATCTTCCGTAGAAGATTTTCCTAAGTTGACTCCCGCTAATGCAGCTAATCCGCCTAAACTCCCCCCCAATTTACTACTACCTGAGGTTTGAGGAACAATTATGGTAGTTGCTGTATATTCCTTAGGAGATAGAATAGCCATTAAAAGCCCCAAAACAAAAAAAACAAACGTCACGATTAAAACTGTCTTTCTTGCCCGCCAAAGCTTTCTAAACAATTCAAGCAAATCAATCTCATCTTCTTCTTTATTCAAAACTTGAAGGTTATCCATAAAACTATTGCTTTATCAAGTTAACTAATATGTATCCGATAGTAGAAAGCCCTGTCAAAATAGAAAGTGACTCTGCTGTAGTTAGAGGCTTACGTTCACGCTTTTTAGGTACGATGATAATCGCTCCAGGCTCAAGTTGAGGATAATTTCTGAAAAAAAGCGAATTATGGGTCGATTTTATCTCACCGTTAGCGTACATTACATAAACAGCCCTACGTTTTGCTCTATCAGCAAAGCCTCCAGCTCCATCTATATAATCCCTAAGTCCCATACTTGGATCAAAACGTACTAACGAAGGTGCCAAAACCTCTCCTTTAACTTCAACTGTTTGACTTTGATTTGGAATCAACAATACATCTCCTTCATTTAGAATCAAATCGTATTTACTACGCTTGTTTGCCAATATTTTTTCAAGATTGATTCCTATTCTAAACTCAGTTGCTTTGGTATCTATCTTTTTAAGTGATTCTGTGTCATCAGCTGCTACCATCTCTTCTAAAAGTTCTTTTTGTTGCTTTTCATTTTTATCGGTTTTCTTTCGGATAAGGGTAGCACCTTTAACATAAGCATAAGGAGAAAGCCCTCCTGCGCGCAGTACTAAATCAGAAATTCTTTCGTTTTTGCTATGAATTCCATAAACACCAGGAAAAGCAACCTCCCCCTCTATAGAAACGGTTTGTAGTGGAGAATATCCCTTGATATAACGAACTGATATTACGTCGTTAGGTACTAAAGTAAGTGTGTCTTGTTGTGATTGTTCCGCTCCAGAAACCTGAAAAGACTGTCCTTTATTTATGTAGTTTCCATCATTTATTTGCCGAAATACATCTACAACGGTAATATCCGCACCTTCGGAAAAACCACCAGCCAAAGCTATAGCATCTTTGACAGTCATATTCTCCATAAACGGAATTTTTTTAGGTTTATTTACCGCTCCTTCTACTTTCACAAAACGCTCAAAACGAAGAGAATCCTTATGAAAAATATGAATACTATCGTTTTCTTGTAACCTTACATCATTTGTCTTTTCAAGTAGGTCTTTAACCGAAAAACTCACTGTTTGAATATCCACCCGATTTTTGGTTCGGAATATCAATCCTCTTTCCAATGAGGCTTCTTTACGGACTCCATTGGCTCTGTTTAACAAATCGGAAGCTGTCATTCCTTCCTTAAACTCATAAGTACCAGGCTGATATACTGCCCCACCTATACTTAACTTATTTTGGTATTCATCAGTAATTTTATGTACGGTAAGTCGGTCTCCGTTCTGTAACTGAAAATCAGCTATAGCTTCAAAAGATATTTCACGTACCTCACGCTTAGCTTTGCTAATTCGTTCTACAACTAAAGTGTTGGTAAAAGCATCAGAGGTAAAACCGCCAAAATAGGTTACCAAATTAGCTAAAGTTTCTCCATCCTTTGCCTCGTAAATACCTTTTCGTTTGACCTCTCCTCCTACTTGAATGCGGTTTAAGTATGGCGAAACGATAATCACATCTTGGTCTTGTAGAGGAAGATTGCCAACCTCAGAGCCCTTAACTAAAAAATCGTACACATCAAAAGTAGCGATTTTTTGCCCATTTCTAACCAAACGAATATCTCTGAAAGTTCCACTTTCAGTAGGCCCCCCACAAGCATATAAAGCATTTAAAACAGTAGATAAAGCACTCAAGGAATATGTTCCAGGAACGGCTACCTCGCCAATAATATTTACCTTTACAGTACGTACTTGTGCAATGCTTACACCTGTATAAACTTTATTGTAACTATTTTCAGAAGCCCCAATACCTGAATATATGTGTCTTAATGAAGAGTTTATTTTGTTTTTCACATCGGCGAAAGAGAACCCTCCTACTTTTACCTTTCCTACACCATCTATTAAGATGTTTCCTTCATTATCAACTTTTTGAGTTGATTTATTTTCAGTTGCTCCCCAAATTTCGATAAGTAGAATATCACCAGGTCCGACCTGATAATTTTCAGGAGTAGCCATATTGGTATTTGGCGTAAAAGAAATGTTTGGATTTTTGAAAAAATCAAGCCCAAAAATAGAGTCTTTTTTAGAAATTTTATCTTTTCTTTCGTAACCTGTATATCCAAATGTTAAGTCAAAGTCGGCATTATCCAATTCCGTATCTGGCTTCATTTGAGTGGGTTTACTATAAAGAGGTAACATTTGGATGCGTTGCTTTAGCTTGGCTATCTGTACCTGTGGCATTCCTTTTGCTCTTGCCATAGCTTCGAGCTGTTCTAATGAATATCCTTGTTGCTGGGCTTTATCCCAATACACTTTAATTTGTTCATCAGAAAGATTATCAACATTTATATTTGATATTTGTTGCAAATCAACCTGTGTAGGAAGTTGCTCCTGAGCTGTAAGCCGAAAAGACCCCGCCAGACATAAAATAAATAGAAATAAAAATTTAATTTTAGGCATCGTTTTTTATGTATTTGGGCAAATGTAGTGCATAATTTAAAAAAATAAAAGTTTTTTAATCATCTATATTGGGTAAATGAACAACTTCTACTCCTGCTTTGATTAAAAAAGTCAATCCTTCATTGTCCTTATAGGCATCTTTATAGACTACACGTTTTATACCCGATTGATGAATGAGTTTACTACATTCTTTACAAGGCGAAAGCGTAATGTAAAGTGTTGCTCCTTGTGCCGATTGTGTAGAAGACGCCACTTTTAAAATCGCATTTGCTTCAGCGTGAAGCACATACCATAAAGTTTCTCCCTCTGTATCTTCGCAACAATTGTCAAAACCTGTTGGCGTACCGTTGTAACCATCGGAAATAATCATTCGGTCTTTTACAATAATTGCTCCTACTTTTTTTCGTACACAATGCGAAAGTTTAGCCCACTCTTGTGCCATACGCATATAGGCTTTATCATACTTTATTTGTTTTATCTCTTCCATAATGAAATCTTAAAAATTATTAAGAATATGATTTCCTTTAAGGAAATACCAAAACATTAAGAAAACTACTTTCTTTCGGTAAAATATTCAATCAAGTTTATATTATTCGGATGTTGCTTTCCAACGCATAATAACACGTATGTAAAAAAGCACAAAAATTAGTGTTCCTAAAAAAACTACTAGGCTCAATCCTTCAACTCCTAACCAATCCAAAAGCGTTTCTTGATTATAAGTTTCAACTAGATAGTGATTATCATAAGCATAATCGATATATGAATATCTTTGTTTTTTTTGATACATATCTACCCCTAAAAATGCAAGGAAAAAAACTAACGGGAAAGCAAGTACCGAAACATTCATTAGTATTGAAGCAAATGTTTTGTTCCTTTCGTAAGGCATAAATTGAGATATCACTAAAACCAACAGATAAACAATGACAACCAACATTACAGCATTATAATCTTGATCTAACATATCCGTAAAGTTCATAACCAGTAATATCAGCCCAATAGCCAACGAAATCAAGCTAAGCGAAACCACTCCTAACAACAATGATTTCAAACCGAATACCCGATAGCAAAACAACAATAAAGCCAATATCACGGATATCCAAACATAAACGTTAAAAGCAAACACATCAAAGAAATCCCCCCTCAATTCATCAATATTTCTCAACGCATTTTTTAATTTTTTTAATGAATAGTAATAATTTGATGAGTGAAGCTTTTTATAACGAGTAAGACTTATAAGTGAGTTATCATTTTTGAATTTTTCTTTTAAAACTTTTGCATCTTCTTCGTTAATTTGGTCGTATTCATTAGGGTCATAGTACGAATCCGAATAATTACCTGTCTGAAAGAAAGTTTCTACATTAAAACCAGATTGCGGTCGGTAAGCTACATTAAACCAACCTTCCAAATCAAGATTGGTATCAATGCGTAACATTCTGGAAATGCTCAAAAATTGCTTCATAATGTTCTTTATAGCTTGCTCATCTTCCTTATCAAGCAAATGATTAACATTTTCATTTATAACAATTTCATAAGTTTTATTGTCCCAATCTTTTACATCATTGCTTATCGCATTTACTTGCTTCAAATCAGTATAAGAAATCCCAGCACCATACGGCACATACAATATTTTTGAGAAATTACGCAAATTAGGATGTGCATTCACGAAAATATCGGATACATCGACCACCTCTTTCTTATGATAAATAGTTACGCTATCCTCTGCGTTTCTGGTGTACAAAAAATCTTTATGCGCTGATTCAACATCAGAGCGCCGATTATCGTATTCATTTCTTAAAACCGTTTTATAGGCATATACTCTGTAAAACTGATAAACTTTATCAGCAAATGTCAAATAAGGCTTTGTCGTATCAATACTATGATAATCTGTTTGGCAGTACAAATCGTTAATCCAATGAGGTGTTTTACGCATATCAGGCATATAATCCTCAATTTCAAAAAATAAAAAAGGATATGCCTTATTGGCGGTCTGTACGATATGCGTGTAAGTAGCATCATCATAACGTTGGTGTGCAAAAACATAATTTCCTAATCGGAAAGAAAGATGAAAACTCAAACACGCAAATACAATAACCATAAATTGGAGAAACTGACCGAAAAGTTGCAAGGAGCTCATCGGATAAAAATGCTTAAAAGCATTATTTTTAAAGAGTTGCATCAGCCAAACCACCAAAAGTATCAGCGATATAATAATCTGAAAAATAAAAAATGCGGAAGAATAGTAAATATCATAGATATCATACGTTTGTAAAGTTTCGGGGTTTTGAAAGAAAAAATATCCTACCGTAAAGAAAAAAATATGAATCACAAAGGCTACACATAGCATCCAAACGATTTTGGTATTCCAAAGGGAAGGATACCGAGCCAACAAATATTGATTGATTTGATGAATAAATTTCATAGTTTGAATCATTTAGTTTACAAAAAAACGACGTGTAGATAAAGTAATATCTCGAAGATATGTGATAGGAATTTTATGTCTTCCTAAGGCAATAAGCACCTCGCTCAAAGGAAGATTTGTATCAAAATACACTACAAAAATTCCCCCATTAAATTGAATCTGTTCTAACGGAAGTTCTTCAAAAACTTGCATCAGTTGCTCACGTGTAGCCGAGGTGTCTATCTCAATGATACGGGCTTGTGGTGTTTTCATTTGAGAGGATTTCAAATCCTGATACTTACCTTGTTTTAAGAAGATGACCTGATCTGAATTTTTTTCCACCTCATAGAGTTGTTGTGAGCTAAGTATCAAAGCTATAGGATGACTCAAAGAAGCGCATATCGATTTCAAATCTTCCAATATCACTTGCTGTGCCAATACATCAAGATTTGCCAAAGGTTCATCCAGCAACAAAATTTCGGGCTTGCGAAGTAACGTACGTGCCAACTCAAAACGCATTTTATAACCAGAAGATAATTCGCTCCACTTCAAGTGTCTATATTTCCAAAGCCCTAAACGAGCTACCATCATCAGTACACGAGGTTCTATCTCATCAGGTGAAGTCCCGTAATTAGAAAGCACAAAGCGTAAGTTGTCCAGCAAACTTCCGTACCACTTTTCGGTACGTTGCGGAATGTAAACCAGCTTAGTACGTAAATCATAAGCATCCTTAGGTTTAGAATTGAAATGATATTTTAGGTTCCCCACATTATGGCTAAGATCTTTGGCTAAAATACGGAGCAAGGTTGTTTTTCCATTACCGTTTTCACCTACTAATCCGTAAATTTCTCCTTTTTTTATGCTAATTGATATGGGAGATAGGTAAAATTTCCCGATACCATAACTCTTAGCAATACCTTTGGCTTCAAGTACTGGAAGGCTACGATCAGCTACTGTTACTGAGAATTTACCAATATCTTCAAGCAATTCAAGTGATTTTGTTATAAAATCTGCTTCTTCGGATTCGTGATGCGATTTCCAATCCGTTAAAGCAATACATCGACGATAGATATCCATATCTTGTGTGTCAGCAGCCACGTCAAGCAAACGCCGAAATCCAAGGATAGTATCTTTATTTTCAAAGAACTGCCTTACCTCCGAAACTCGTTTTTGATGATCAGTCATACTCTATTTTTAATCCGTTTAGGGCATAAAAGTACTATTTTTTTACAAACAATGGTTAAACAACAGCCCTTTATAGCTATTTTTCTCTTTTTTATATGAAGCATAATAAGTTGATACATTATAAAAGTAAAATTATAGCTATCTTTGATGATTTGATTCATATTTCAGTGCCCAGTTTTAGCGTTTATCAAAAAACGGAAGAATGGGATGGGATGATTTTTAGAGAGCATAACGGTTTGTGGTTTTTGTAAAAATCGTATCTTTGCCTGATTTTAAAGTAAAAAAGATTTTATTTTACTCTCACTAACAACTTTAAATCAATTACTTAAATTTTAAAAATAATTTATGAAGATTTCATACAATTGGGTTAAGAGTTTTATCAAAACGGATTGGAGTTCGGAACAAACAGCGGCTTTATTGACCGATTTAGGACTTGAAGTAGAAGGCATTGAAACCTTTGAAAGTGTCAAAGGCGGACTTAAAGGCGTAGTCGTAGGGCACGTTTTACAATGTGAGCAACACCCAAATGCCGACCGATTGAAAGTAACGAAAGTAGATATTGGGGAAGGCAACGTACTACAAATTGTTTGTGGCGCTCCTAATGTGGCACAAGGGCAAAAAGTGCCTGTAGCAACCATCGGTACAATATTATATGATGAAAACGGAAATCCTTTTGAAATTAAAAAAGGTAAAATCCGAGGCGAGGAAAGTTATGGTATGATTTGTGCCGAAGATGAGCTTGGGCTCGGTAAAGGTCACGAAGGTATTTTGGTTTTAGATGATAAATACGAGCCTGGAACACCTTGTAGTGAAGTCTTTGAAGTAGAAACCGATGAGGTTTTTGAAATAGGGCTAACCCCTAATCGAGCCGATGCAATGAGCCATTACGGAGTGGCGCGTGATTTAAGGGCAGGAATGCTCCAAAAAGGAATTTCTTTGCAGATGATAACGCCTTCAGTAACTAAGTTTCACGTGGATAATCGTCTGGTAAAACTTGATGTAGAAGTTATTGATAAAGAATTAGCACCACGTTACGCTGGAGTTACAATTAGTGGGGTTAAAGTCACGGAATCTCCAATGTGGTTACAAAACAGACTGAAAGCCATTGGTGTAAATCCTAAAAACAATGTGGTAGATGCAACCAATTACGTACTACATCAGTTGGGGCAACCGCTACACGCCTTTGATGCCGACCAAATATGTGGGAAAAAAGTAGTGGTTAAAAAAGCAGAAGCAGGAGCTAAATTTACCACTTTAGATGGTGTCGAGCGAACATTAGATGCTGAAGATTTAATGATTTACGATGCCGATAAGCCTTTGTGCATAGCTGGAGTTTTAGGCGGAATGCACTCTGCAGTAAGTGAGCGTACTAAAAATATATTCTTGGAGAGTGCTTATTTTAACCCTGTTAGCGTTCGCAAAAGTGCGAAAAGACACGGATTAAGTACCGATGCTTCTTTCCGTTTTGAGCGAGGTATCAATATCGCTGATGTTAAGTATGCACTAATGCACACTGCTTTACTAATTCAGAAAGTAGCTGGTGGTGAAATTTCGTCCGACATTGTGGACTTATATCCCAAAAAACAAGAAGAGTTTCAAGTATTTTTGACCTTTGAAAAAGTAAATAAGCTGATAGGGCAAGTCATTCCAAGTGATGATATTAAAGGAATTTTACATTCATTAGATATTAAAATCAATTCCGTAACAGAGCGCGGATTAGGGCTTTTAGTACCTTCTTATCGCGTAGATGTACAAAGAGAGGTTGATGTAATAGAGGAGATTTTACGTGTGTATGGTTACAATAATGTGGAATTTTCCAATAAGATTAACGCATCAATGTCGCACTCTTCCAAATACGATGACCATAATGTACAGAATGTAGTAGGAGCACAACTTATCGGACAAGGTTTTTATGAGATTATGACTAACAGTTTGGTGCCTGAAAAATTCATTTCACAATACGAAACTGATGCACAAGCAGCCGTTAAAATTCTAAATCCACTTAGCAATGACTTGAGTTTTATGCGTCGTAATTTGCTTTTCTCTGGCTTAGAATCAGTAGCTTATAATTTGAATAGAAGACATAACGATTTAAAATTCTTTGAGTTTGGAAAAACTTATGCAAAATCGGATAAAGATTACTTGGAAAATAAACACTTGATGATTTATCTCTCTGGAAATAAAACCGACGAACATTGGGGAGAAGCTCAACAAAAATCTGATTTTTTCCAACTAAAAGGAGTAGTAAACGCTATTTTTGAGCGATTGAATTTGAAAAATGTAACTGAACTTCCCATAGCACCTATTTCTGTTTGTCAAGAAGGTTTACAGTTAGTGTTTCAAGATCAAGTCATAGGTGTGATTGGAGTAGTTAAATCCAAGATACTTAAGGATTTCGGCATCAAGCAAGAAGTGCTTTTTGCCGATTTGAATTGGAGTGAATTGTTGAACCAAATTAAGGAACAAAAAATAGTTTACAAGGAAATTTCAAAATTTCCAGGAGTGCGACGTGATTTGGCTTTGCTTGTTGATGAAGATGTACTATTCAAAGCAATTTATGATTTAGCATTTGCAACCGAAAAATCTATTTTGAAAAATGTGAGTTTGTTTGACGTTTATCAAGGGAACAAACTTCCGCAAGGGAAGAAAAGTTATGCGGTAAGTTTTTCGTTACAAGATGACAATAAAACATTAACAGACAAGCAAATTGATAAAACGATGCAAAAGATACAGCAACAACTTCAGGAGAAGTTAGGGGCTGTTCTACGAGATTAAATGCTTGAAATACATAAATTCTCACCATTATAGTAGTAGGTTTACGAATTTATAAGTTTAAAAATTTGGATATTTCAAATTAAAATATATTTTTGCACAAATTTTTAAAATCTATCAAATTATGTATTGGACATTAGAATTAGCATCTTATTTGAGCGATGCTCCTTGGCCGGCTACAAAAGATGAGTTGATTGACTATGCTATCCGTACAGGTGCCCCTTTAGAGGTAGTTGAAAACCTACAATCTCTTGAAGATGAAGGTGATATGTATGAATCAATAGAAGAGATTTGGCCTGATTATCCTTCTGAAGAAGATTACCTTTGGAATGAAGACGAATATTAATTCTGTGTAGTCACAACAGCATTTTGGAAACAAAAACGTGAGATTTTTTATAATCTCTGACAAAATTAATCCAAATAATAAAAAAATAGAGCCCTTTTTGTAAAGGGCTTTTTAATTTTCTGTATATTTGGCAGTTCAAAAAATATTGGTACGTTTATTGCGTTTCAAGGCAAATAGAAAATCAAAGATTATAAAATTCAGAAGTAAAGAAAATTATGAGTATTGTTAATTCATTAATTAAAATTTTTGTTGGAGATAAAGCAAAAAAAGATATTAAAGCTATAGAGCCTATCGTGGCAAAAATCAAAACTTATGCCGCTGATTTAGAGAAAGTTTCTAATGATGAGCTACGCGCAAAAACCATTGAGTTTAAGCAACGTATTGGACAGGCAAGAGCCAAATGGGACGAAAAAATAGCCGATTTACAACAACAAGCTGATCAAACTGAAGATATCGACAAAAAGGAAGATTTCTATACAGAAATTGACAAACTCAATGTTGAAGCATATGAAGTTTCAGAAAAAACACTTAATGAGTTGCTTGCTGAGGCTTTTGCCGTGATGAAAGAAACAGCGCGCCGATTTTCTCAAAATGAGACTATTGAGGTTACCGCAACTCCTTTTGACCGAGAGCTTTCTGCTACAAAAACTTATGTTTCTTTACAAGATGATAAAGCGATTTGGAAAAACTCTTGGGATGCCGCAGGTAAGGCTGTCACTTGGGATATGGTGCATTATGACGTGCAACTTATAGGTGGTATTGCCTTACATCAGGGTAAAATTGCTGAGATGCAAACAGGGGAAGGAAAAACTTTGGTGGCTACTTTACCCGTATATGTTAATGCTCTTACCGGAAAAGGAGTGCATTTGGTTACTGTAAACGATTATTTAGCACGTCGTGATAGTGCCTGGATGGGACCTCTGTTTGAGTTTCACGGCTTGAGAGTAGATTGTATTGATAATCACAGACCTAATTCTGAAGAACGTCGCAAAGCTTACGAAGCTGACATTACCTACGGAACGAATAATGAGTTCGGTTTCGATTATTTACGTGACAATATGGCGCATACTTCAGCCGATTTAGTACAGCGCTCCCATAATTTTGCCATTGTCGATGAGGTCGATTCCGTTCTAATTGACGATGCACGAACTCCACTAATCATTTCAGGACCTACCCCAAAAGGCGAACTCCACGAGTTTGATGCTCTCAAACCTGTTGTTGCCGATTTGGTCACCAAACAACGTACGTATTTAACTGGAGTTCTTGCCGAGGCTAAAAAACTAATTGCAGAAGGTAATGTAAAAGACGGAGGATTTTTACTACTCCGAGTATATAGAGGATTACCTAAAAATAAGGCACTTATCAAATTCTTAAGTGAAGAAGGAGTGAAGCAAATTCTGCAAAAAACGGAAAACTTCTATATGCAAGACAATAACAGAGAGATGCCAAAAGTAGATGAGGAACTTTACTTTGTTATTGACGAAAAAAACAATCAAATAGAACTTACTGATAAAGGTTTCAGAGATATTTCTTTTGGAGGAGATAAAAATTTCTTTGTATTGCCCGATATCGGTATTGAAATTGCTAATATTGAAAAACAAGGGCTTCCTATTGAAGAAGAAGCAAATCTAAAAGATAAACTTTTCCAAGATTTTAATGTCAAAAGCGAACGTATTCATACTTTGAATCAGCTACTTAAGGCATATATTTTGTTTGAGAAAGATGTAGAGTATGTAGTTATCGACAACAAAGTACTCATCGTTGATGAACAAACTGGACGTATTATGGACGGACGTCGCTATTCCGACGGATTGCATCAAGCCATTGAAGCTAAGGAAAATGTTAAAATCGAAGCAGCAACCCAAACCTATGCCACTATCACGTTACAGAATTATTTCCGTATGTACAATAAATTGGCGGGAATGACTGGTACGGCGATTACCGAAGCAGGTGAGTTTTGGGAAATCTACAAATTGGATGTAATGGAAATTCCAACCAATCGTCCGATTGCCAGAAAAGACCAAAACGATTTAATCTACAAGACAAAACGCGAAAAATATAACGCAGTAATTGATGAGGTAACCAGACTTTCTGAGCAAGGACGACCAGTACTTATCGGTACTACTTCCGTAGAGGTTTCCGAATTGTTAAGCCGAATGCTTACAATGCGTAAAATACCCCATAATGTGCTTAACGCAAAATTGCATAAAAAAGAAGCTGACATTGTGGCAGAAGCAGGAAAATCAGGAGTGGTTACCATAGCAACCAATATGGCAGGTAGGGGTACCGACATTAAGCTTACCGAAGCAGTTAAAAATGCAGGTGGTTTAGCAATTATCGGAACCGAACGCCACGATTCTCGTCGTGTAGACAGACAGTTGCGTGGACGTTCAGGACGACAAGGTGACCCTGGAAGTTCCCTCTTCTACGTATCTCTTGAAGACAACTTAATGCGACTTTTCGGTTCCGACAGAATTGCTCGTATGATGGATCGTTTAGGACACAAAGAAGGTGATGTAATTCAGCATTCTATGATGACTAAACACATTGAAAGGGCTCAGAAGAAGGTAGAAGAAAACAGTTTTGGCGTACGTAAACGTTTGCTTGAGTATGACGACGTGATGAATGCACAACGTGAGGTGATTTACAAGCGCCGCCGAAATGCCTTGGAAGGTAAGCGCCTTAAAGTAGATTTAGCCAATATGATTTTTGATACTTGCGAAGTAATTCTTCAAAGTAACAAACCTGCCAACGATTATCGTAATTTTGAGTTCGAGGTTATCAAATATTTTTCTTTAAAAACACAAATTACGGAAGGAGAATTTGCTAAAAAATCAGTAAACGAGCTAGTTTCTATCTTGTACTACGAAATTTTGAAGCACTACCAAAACAAAACCGAACGAAGCGCAGCAACGGCTTTTCCTGTGATTAAATCGGTGTACGAAAACCCATCAAATCATTATGAGCGCATTGTGGTTCCGTTTACTGACGGGCAAAAAACACTCAATATCGTTACTGATTTGAAAGAAGCCTACGAATCTCAAGGCAAAAAATTAATCAATGACTTTGAAAAGAATATTACTTTAGCCATCATTGATGAAGAATGGAAGACTCACCTTCGTAAAATGGACGAACTCAAACAATCCGTTCAATTAGCAGTACACGAACAAAAAGACCCGTTACTGATTTACAAGTTTGAGGCTTTCCAATTGTTCAAATCGATGATTGAAAGAGTGAATAAGGAGATTGTTTCCTTCTTGTTTAAGGGGGAATTGCCTACTCAGAATCCTGAAACCTTGCAAGAGGCTCACGTTCCGCGCCAAGTGAAGGAAAATTATCAAACTTCCAAAGAGGAAGTGCTTAATTCCGAAGAAATGGCAGAGCGTCACCGACAAGCAGGGCAAATGCCTAAGCGTCCGCAAGTAACAGAAACCATTGTTCGCGAACAACCTAAAATAGGGCGAAATGAACGTGTGACCATTCAAAACATCCTTAGCGGAGAAATTAAGGAACTCAAATTTAAACAAGCACTTCCTTTACTAGAACGAGGAGAGTGGGTAGTAAAAACAAAATAACCGATGATATATTTCGGTATCGTTATACCAGCTCATAATGAGGCACAGACCATCGAAGCAACACTCAACTCGCTTTTAGAACAAAGTTACAAAAGCTTTCAAATCATTGTAGTAGATGACCATTCTACTGACAACACTTCGCTTATACTAGAGCGTTTAGCTAAAAATCACTCCTGCATTCGGGTTGTTCGTAACGAAAACGGAACAACCCATTTGCCAGGAGCTAAAGTGGTAAAAGCTTTTAACGTAGGACTTCCATTTGTAACACCTAACGCTAATGTAATTTGCAAGTTTGATGCTGATTTAATATTCCCTTCAAATTATTTAGAGCAAGTAGCTCATTATTTTACCCAATTCCCTAATATAGGAATGTGTGGCGGAGTTTGTTATATACAACACGTTAATGATTGGGTGCTTGAGGATTTGACGAATCTTGATCACCTACGCGGACCTATTAAAGCCTATCGTAAAACTTGTTTTGAGGCTATTGGAGGGCTTAAAGAAGCTATGGGATGGGATACCGCTGACGAACTTTTGGCTCGTTTCTATGGTTGGGAAGTCAAAATTGATCCTAAATTGCACGTCAAACATCTTCGACCTACTGGTGCCGGATATAGCCGAGAAGCTCGGTATCTGCAAGGAAGCGTTTTCTACCGATTACGCTATGGTTTTTTACTTTCTTTGCTTGCTTCTGCCAAATTAGCTTATAAAAAGCATCAGTTTTCGCTATTTTTTGATTATATCATAGGATATTTCAAAGCGAAAAAGGCACTCCCCTATTTAGTTACAGCCGAGCAAGGCAAATGGATACGAGCATATCGCCGAAAAGCAATACTTCGTAAGTTTTTTCCTTTCTTAGGTTAAAAACCTAAAATAATCTTCGCGATAGAAAAGTAAATCAGGATACCCAATACGTCGTTACTTGTGGTAATAAACGGACCTGTGGCAACAGCAGGGTCAATCCCTCGCTTGTGTAGGAAGATAGGAATAAAAGTTCCGATAACTGCTGCGTTAATTATCACAGTTACTAAGGCAACAGCTACAGTCAGGCTGATAAGATAGCTAGTCTGGAAGGCAAAATGGCTAACCAGAATCACCACTGTGGCAATAGCTAATCCATTTATCAAACCCAAAAGAAATTCTTTAAATAACCTACCCCATATTTCGCCGTCAATAGAATCGTTAGCAAGTCCCTGTACTACAATTGCTGATGACTGTACACCAACATTTCCCGCAGTAGCTTGAATGAGCGGTATGAAGATTAAAAGCACCGGAAAGCGTTCCATAGCTCCTTGAAACCCATTGATAATACTTGCTGCCCCTAATCCTCCGAACATTCCGATAAGCAGCCAAGGCAGTCGGGCTTTGGTGAGCTTCCAAATGCTATCGTCAGCCTCTACGTCGTGGGTGATACCTGCCGCTAACTGATAATCTTTCTCTGCTTCCTCTTTGATAACGTCCACCACGTCGTCGATAGTGATACGTCCGACCAATCGTTTCATCTCATCGACTACCGGAATAGCCTCTAAGTCGTATTTTGCCATTATTCGGGCTACATCTTCCGCCGTGTCGGTAACGTAAACGTAATCTACCTTTGGTATATAGATGTCTTTGATATTTGAACGGGTTGATGTGGTTAATAAATCCTTCAGTGAAAGCCTTCCTTTTAGCACATCGTTATCGTCAACCACGTAAATGGAGTGTACTCGCTTTACAAACTCGGCTTGTTCGCGCATTTCTTTTACGCATTTGAGCACATTCCAATTTTCATTGACTCTTACCAACTCTTTAGCCATCAATCCCCCTGCGGTATCTTCGTCGTACCGAAGCAACTCGACGATGTCCTTCGCGTGTTCGACATCTTCGATGTATGAAATTACCTCTGTCTTCCGATTTTCGGGAAGTTCCGAGATGATATCCGCCGCATCGTCCGTATCAAGCTCAATTAACTCATCCGCAATCTCCTTTGCGGACATATTTTCGAGTATCTTGTCCCTAAAATCTTCATCTAACTCTGTGATAACGTCCGATGTCTTTTCCGTATCGAGCAATCGTATGATATAAATAGCGTCCTTGATATCCAATTCGTGGATAATCTCGGCAATATCCGCGTAGTGCATATCATTTAAAAGCGTCTCCAATTCCTTGTTACGCTTCTCGGTGATAAGCAGTTCGATTTGCTCAATAAGTTCGTCCGTTAGTTTAAATGTTGACATAGAGTACCTTTATTATAATGATGATTTTTGAGTTTTTACATCCCCCTAACTCCCTTAAAAGGGGGAATTATTGAGAGGATTTGTATGGTTTTTGTATTTTGTGTCTAACCTTTAGTAAAATATTTCTACTAATATTTTATTTTTTGGATTGTCAGGCTGAGCGAAGTCGAAGCCTTGTGCTTTTTTGGGCTTCGACTTCGCTCAGCCTGACAGAAAGGGTGTTTTTTATTTTAATTCTTTTTCTAACATCCCCCTAACCCCCTTAAAATGGGGAATTTTGTTCCTTGAAACTTGGATTTTGTTACTTGTAACTTAAATTTCACTTCCTGAAACTTGACTTATGCTACTAAACATCCCCCCCACCCCCCTTAAAAGGGGGAATTTTATTCCTTAAAATTTGGATTTTGTAACTTTATTCCTTACTTCTTTATACTTTATCCTTTACATTAACTTGTTTACTCTGAACACGTGCCAAAATTTTTGAAATGGTATATTCACTTTTCTTATAGCTGTCTTTATAGATGATTTTACCTGCTTCGGCAATTTCACTGATGTACTTATAAAGGTTTTTGTAGATAGGTTTTCTTTCGTTGCTTATCTTTTTTCCTTCGTTCATCAGTTTGTTTTGCTCGGTATTTAAGTTTTCTAAAGAAGTCACCAGCGGAAGTATCTTATCCAAGAAGTTCTCTGGCATATCTTCGAGCTTATTTGATACACTTGTTAGATAAGGAAGAGCATCACGCAGTGTTTTTATGGGAGTTTCTACGTTTCTTGCCTTTAGTTGATTTACGGTTTCTTGCAACATTGATACATCAACGTTTGCTCTCTTAGCATATTTCTTTAGTAATAAAACAATATCGCTGAGTTCTTTTGATGTTTCATACAGCTTCTTAGTAGCTTCTTTTTGTTTCATTTTTAGTTCGGTTGCTGAAACTGAATTTTTAGCCAACTCGATAGCTTGTTTGAATTTTTCCAAATAAGAATCATTCATTGTTTTAAATACATTTGAGAAATCGGATAAATCTCTCTCGAAACTTACAGAAATAAAGTCTGCTACTGCCGTGTAATGTTCCTGCTTAAAAGTCATTTGTTTTGCCATAGCTTTTACTTTTTAGGTTTATAAAATATTTTTTTATTAAGAGAAGAAAAAATCTGCCGTAAATATATGTTTTTAAAATAAATAAAACAAATTTTTTGATAAAAATATTTTAATTATTCTTGATAATTGCTATAATTGTACGCTGTGGTTCTTTTTTTGAGTTTTCTTGTATTGTTTTTTATATTCTGTATGTTGTTTTGTATTTTTCTGTATTTATTTTCAGTTTTCGGATATTGATTTGTGTTTTCTTATATTTGTTTTTAATTTCCAGATATTGATTTCTGTATTCCGTATATTGTTTTATGGTTTTCTGTATTTATTTTCAATTTTCGGATATTGATTTTTATTTTTCTCTATTCTTTTCTATTATTTCTTGTTCTTTTTTACTTAGTTTTTACAACTTTATCCTTTAACCTTTATACTTTATCCTTACTTCTTGTCTCTTTTTACTTGGTTCTTGCAACTTTATCCTTTACTCTTTATACTTTTTTCTCACTCCTTGTTCCTTTTTACTTGGTTCTTGTAACTTTATCCTTTAATCTTTACAATTTATCCTTGCTCCCTTTAATAAATCAGATTTGTAATATATTGAAATTCCTGCCACGAGAGTTGTTCGGGACGTTTATTAAAGATTTTATTCTGTTTGACTTCTTCGTTAGAAAGAAATTGTTTTAAGCTGTTACGAAGCGTTTTTCGTCTTTGGTTGAACGCTGTTTTTACCACGTGAAAGAACTTTTTTTCGTCGCAGTCGAGATGATAATTTGCCTTCCGCTGTAGTCGAAGTACTCCACTTTTGACCTTAGGTGGCGGATTGAACACATTTTCTGACACAGTGAATAGGTATTCTGCTTCATAGAAGGCTTGAGTTAGTACAGACAGAATGCCGTATGTTTTACTTCCTGGCTTTTCGCAGATACGTTCTGCCACTTCTTTTTGAAACATTCCACTAAATTCAGGAATATAGTCGCGTAATTCGAGTGTTCTGAATATAATTTGCGAAGAAATGTTGTAAGGAAAGTTACCTATCACGGCAAAAGGCTCACTTCGGAAGTATGAAAGGATATCGAACTTCAAAAAATCATCACTAATGATATTATTTTGTAGAGTAGGGAAGTTTTTTTGTAAATAACTCACCGATTCTTTGTCGATTTCGATAACGTGTACTTCGGTATCTTTCTTTAAAAGGAATTGTGTGAGCACACCCATTCCGGGACCTATCTCCAACACCTTACTATATCCCGAAAGAGAGAGTGTATCGGCAATTTTTTGAGCGATATTGAGGTCTTTTAGGAAATGTTGTCCCAAATGTTTTTTAGCTTTTACTACTTCCATCGTGATTTGTTTTTTTTGTTTAGTGCTTCCTTATTTATAATTCGATTTCTTTAAGTTCCGTCCCGAACATTAGTACTTTGTCTGAAAATTTTCTAAAACATTCTGCTTGTAGCTTAGGGATATCTTCTTGTATGAAACTCATCAAATTCTGCGGACTACTTGTCTGATGATGAATAGCATAAGTATGCTCTTGTTCTAAATTTAAAATTTTAAAAACACGTATTTCATCGATTTGTCCTTTATTTTTTATACTTAAAGCATATTCATTTTTGAGCCAATCGAGCCATTGTTTTTGCACTTCGATACTCACCACCGAAGTTAGGTTATAAATGTACATATCTACTAAGTTTAGAGACAAAAATATGAAATAAATAAACAAAAAAATGTTAGTGAAATAAAAAGTTGAAGCCCTTTGCGAATGCAATTTCTAAAGGCAAATATTCACTTTTACCCCTTTAATTGGTTTAAAATGCAAAGTAATTCGAAGAAAATATCACGAATTGCGAATAATTTCCGCAAGCATCTTTTTAGCTCTGAGTAAAACCACTTTTACATTACTAAGCGTATTTGCCGTAATTTCAGCTATTTCTTTATACGATTTTTCTTGTAAATACCTGAGTTGTATTATAGTACGATAAGGCTCTTTAAGTTGTTTGATACAAATAAGTAACCGGTGAAGATTTTGCTCTATAATGAGTCTATCTTCAACGGTTGGTGTTTCATCAGCAATGGTTATCACCTCATTCTCCTCAGGACGAAAAGTGTGTAGTAAACTTCTCTTTCGGTCTCGAATCATATCAACGTGAACGTTTTTGGAAATCGCTATGAGCCACGTTTTGAAAGCGAACTCTTCGTTGTATGTATTGATTTTATCAAAAGCCTTCGCAAATGTTTGAATAACAACATCTTCTACATCATTTTCGTCTCCGATACGCTTTTGCTGAAAGTTGTAAACATCTGTCCAAAATTCATCAAGTAAGTAGCTGAAAGCCTTCTGATTGCCTTCTTTTGCTTCCTTAATTTTTTTGGATAATATTTCCTGATTGTTCAAAATTTTCTGACTTTATTTCTTACAATCTTGCTCATCAGGCATTTTCCCGCAGAAACCGCAAGGTTCGCCCGTTTTATTCAAGTGTGGACTTTGACTAGCGCAAGTTCCTGCAAACTTTCCGTCTTTTTTAGCCCAAATTTTAATGGCAATTCCTATAAAACACAAAGCCAAAATTCCGATGGTTAATAGTGCTAATTTCATTTTTAATTAAAATTTTGAAAATCAAATGATTATATTTGTTTTGTAATTCATTTCATATTCTGTCTTCTCTCCTTGATAAAAAGAAGAAAAATACGAGCTATCAAACTCGTTTTCAAGTTATTTTAAAAAAGAATTTTCTACTGATTTTTAGAAAATTACTTCAAATCATAAAGTGAATTTACAGCCACGACACGCTCTACCGTAAATCCCTCTGCAAAATCCACGCCAATTAATCGACCCAAGTCTCTCGCTCGATAAGTTACACTATCCAGAAAGTTTTTGTCAGAAATTGGAGTGTTCGGCTCGTTACTATTTGCATCGTAAAACTGGGTTTTATACGCCAAAACCGAAGCGAGTTTTTTATCCATAAATTCGGAAATATCCACCACAAAATCAGGTTGAATATTTTTCCATTGGATATAGTGATAAACAACTTTGGGTCGCCACGCTTGTTGCTTCTCTCCGTTTAATTCAGTTTCAATTTTTCGAAGTCCGCTTAGAAAACACGCATCACTGACCAATTTACTTCCTTTTGCGTGGTCGATATGGCGGTCGTCAATAGTGTTACAAAGCACAATATCAGGACGATACTTTCTGATTACTTTAATAATTTCCAACTGATGAGCCTTATCATTTACAAAAAATCCGTCAGCAAATTTTAGGTTTTCACGAACTTCAACACCCAAGATTTTGGCTCCTTCTCGAGCTTCTTCTTTTCGGGTTTCTGCAGTACCCCGCGTACCTAATTCGCCTTGTGTCAGGTCAATAATTCCTACTTTTTTGCCCAAAGCCACCTCTTTGGCAATCGTTCCCGAACAACCTAATTCTACATCATCAGGGTGAGCTCCAAAGGCTAAAATATCTAATTTTAAACTCATATCATTTTTGTTGTGTTATGAAAAGTATGATGATAATTTTTAGTGTCAGGCTCGGCAAAGTTGCGAAAACGAGTATGTTAATGAAGCTTCATAAACTAAGGCTTCGACTTCGCTCAGCCTGACAAAAATTACTTATTTTTTTGTATATAATTTTGAATCAATTCTTTACTTTTCAATCCAATCAATAATTTCTTTATCTTGAGGTGAAGTTTTTGGAGCGATTATTTTTTCCAATTTTCCGTCTGCTCCGATAAGATATTTTTGAAAATTCCATTGTATCTCAGAATCTTCAAATCCGTTTAATTTTTTAGAAGTCAAGAATTTATATAAAGGATGTGTATCTTCTCCCTTTACAGAAATTTTTTCCATCATTGGAAAACTAACACCATAGTTAATTTTACAAAATTCTGCAATTTCATTGTTGCTACCAGGCTCTTGCGATTTAAAATTATTAGCAGGAAATCCAATGATAATAAAGTCGTTATCTTTATATTTTTGATATAAAGCCTCCAATCCTTCGTACTGAGGAGTTAGTCCACACTTCGAGGCGGTGTTTACAATCATTACCTTTTTACCTTTCAATTGAGAAAGAGCAAAATCATCTCCGTATATATCTTTTACAACAAATTGATATATAGTGTTTTGTGTTTTTTGTTGTGCATTTGAAAATCCGAATATGCACAAAGCCAATATTGCAACTAATTTATTCATATTTATTTTATTGATTTATAATGAGTTAATAACTTCTCTTGCTTTTTTTGTAACTTCCGATGCAGGATTTTGAGGTAAAGTGTTTTCATCGAAAAGTTGCAAAACATTCTCTATTTTTTTGAGTGCTTCAGTGTTCTGTTTTTGATGAAATTCCTCACGTAAAATATTTACCTTTTCATAAAATTGGATACCTTCTATCATTCGTTCGAAACGTATAGAACTTCTTCCCATTGGATAAACCAGATAAGTATCTCCTGCCGCCCAAGCCCTAAAACGGCTATCTAATAAAGGTTCTGACGTCCAGCTATTTAATGCCCAACGCAAATATCCGTCCAGATTATCTTTAGCGGCATACCACGCTAACCATTCACTTTCAGCGGGTTTGCTAAAAGTAAAAGTATTTGGGTAAGGTTCTGTACAACAAGTATAATAGGTGGTTACTTTGCCCTGTTGTTGCCTTTTTTCGAGGACTTTTTGTTCGTATTTGGTGCTTAATGGAACGCAATAATCATCGAGGTAAGGCTCTAACTCCTGATGCCAATCACCTGCCAGAGATATTTTGAAATTAGGGTCAGCGTTCTTGATGATTTTCAATACTTTATGCATTACTTCTTTGGGGCGTTCGTCCATTGAAATGTACGTTTTTTCAAACCAACCTTTTGTTTTCAGATGTTTCGCAAAGGCAGTGAGCATTGCTGTCCACATTGTTTCATATTCAGGCTCTCCTGGTTGTGTTTTAATGACTTGTAACTGATTTGTCGCTTGGTCGAAGTATTGAAATGACAATTTCCAAGGAACCATCGAATAACAATTGATTTGCTTGGTTATTCCCATTTCGTGCATAAATTCAATCCATTTGTCAAATACTGCAAAATCAAAGTGCCACGAGCCATCTAACTTCTTCATCCACATCACCATAGAATTGAAAGAATCTTGTGTTTGTCCGCCCCAAGGTTCGTACATTATGGAAGCCGTTATGGATTTTCCACCTGCATCGGCATATAGTTTCATTTCTCTTTTTAGATGTTTGAAATGAGCTTCTGACCAAGGTGTTACACCAAAATAACGAGCCACAGCATACGGATTTTGCCATAAATCCAAATGAAATTTCCAATCTTTCGGTTGTGGTAAAGTACGTTGTAAAACCTGAACTTCAAAAGGTAATTTTTTAAGAATTTTTGTTCTGTTTTTCAGAGTGACAAAACCTTTATAATTACCTGCCTTTGTATTTTGAGGTATTTGCATTTTTAGCCAAATACCACGAGATGAGTATTTTGCAATTTCTATTTTTTTTGTGTGATGATCAAGAACATCAGCGACGAGGGTAGAATCAAAATCAGTGGGTTTACGATATCCGCAACCTCCTTTACCATCTTTGTTGAGTTCGTCGGTCATTACATAACGCACAAAAGCCGTTTGAAAATGCTCTTTTCCAATTTTGTATTTACCGCTTTTTAAATCTGAAACCTCTACGGATATTTCAATATCTTTATCTGCATTTGAAATACCTATTTGAGCAGAAATACGTTCTCCTTTCCAAGCTTTTAGGTGTTTGGTTGTTTCCAGATGAAGAATAGGTTCCTCTTTTTTATAACGAATGTCTGTTGAACCCCAGCCTATATGGATTCCTTTTATTGAACTCCAATTTTGCAAATTAGCTGTCACAGGATTAGGCAATTCCATATATTTTTCAGTAGGAAGTGTCTCTTGCTTAGTCTTTAAACCTAAATCTGTGATTTCTTGAGGCGTTTGAGCTAAAGCAAAGAATGTAACCAAAAATAACAATAGTAAACTTTTAATTTTCATCGTGTTTTACAAAAATTATATTTTCAAACAAATCATTACAAAAGTAATTCAAATTCTACTTGTGAAGTCTAATGCTGAAAAACGAACCTCACACCTTTGGTAAACTAACTTTACGTTTACTTTTTGTAATTCACTTGATAGCGCCAAAAAGAAACTGCCCCTAAAATCAGTACAAAAGCAACCGAATAATAAACAAATGAAGGTGTTATTATCTTCTCACCACTGGCATAACTATGCAATCCTGAAAGGTAAAAATTCACACCAAAATAAGTCATCAAAATACTGAAAAAAGAAACCACACTAGCAAAACTAAAAGCCCAACGTCCACGCAAACCTGGTACCAAACGCATATGAATCACAAAGGCATAGACCATAATGCTTACCAATGCCCAAGTTTCTTTAGGGTCCCAGCCCCAATAACGTCCCCAACTTTCATTTGCCCACATTCCGCCTAAAAAATTACCAATGGTAAGCATTACTAAACCTAAGGTTAAGGCAAGTTCGCCAACTATCATTAATTCTTGGATGGCCAACGAGATTCGCTGTTTATTTTTTGAATTGGTAAAAATCATCAAGAACATAGATACCACTCCTAAAATCATTCCCAAAGCAAATGGTCCATAACTCCCCACGATAACCGCTACGTGAATCATCAACCAATAACTATTAAGCACAGGCTGAAGCGTACCTATAGAAGGGTCCATCCAGTTCCAATGAGCAATCATCAGTATCATTGAGGTTACAAAAGCAGTTGCCCCCAAGGTGAGTTGAGAGCGACGCGCAAATATCACTCCCATAAGCATCGTTGCCCAAGCCACGTAAATCATACTCTCATAAGCATCGCTCCAAGGAGCGTGACCAGAAATATACCAACGGGCTACAAGCCCCAAAGTATGCAATAAAAAGGAAACACAAAGAAAAATCCAAGATGCTTTACCAATGAAATTCAACACTTTATTTCTACTTGAAAATATCTGAATTACAGAAACAAAAAACAGTACAAGCCCTGCAAACAGATAATATTGAAATAATCTATTGAATATATGTACTTTGTTATAAACTATTTCGGCTTGTATTTTCTTTTGAGCAGGAAGCACAGCTTCACCGTGGTTCTTTTGGTTCTTTTTAAAAGCTTCTAACAAAGCATCAGCATTTTCGTAATTACCCGTTTTGATGGCATCGCGTAACATATTCAGATACAAAGGCACCGAACCGTGAATAAAATTAGCATACAAGGTATCTTTCACTCCCTCAGGATTATACCTAAATTCAACCGGTGAGACCCATTTGCTATTATCGGTTTCCAAAAGCGGAAAGATTTTCAATATATCTCCAGATAAAGCTCTGTCTAACAAACGTAAGCGTTGGTCAGCTTCTTTAAAATCTTTCTGAAACTGATTTGGTGTGTTGGTGGCATAGGCTTCTTGCAAATAAGGGTCTAGCTTACTGCGCATCTGTTTGTCAACAAAATCAATAGCACTGACATATTTCTTGCCTTTTTCCACCCCAAGAATTTTATGTAAGCTATCATTAGCTTTTTTAATGAATATAAAATCAACGTGATACCAAACTACCGGATTTAACATCATTGATAAAAACACCTGATTAGCATCCATATTCTTAAACGTATCCTTTTTACTCATTTTTCGAAGTAACTCAGAGCTAAAGGTGTGTATGGGTTTCATTCGTCCAGCATCTTGTATAACCAACTCACCAAATTTTTCGGCGTGAGCTGCATCTACAGTAGTAGCTTGTAATAGCGAATCAATTTTGGTTTTATCAAACAAAAAAGGATGCGAATCAGAATTTTGTGCCAACATTGGGGTTGAAAATAACAGTAATAAAACCGAAATTTTCATACGTTTTGCCTGTATTTCTTTGAGTTGTTGCCCTAATTTTATAAATCGGGATTTTCCAAGGAACATAAAGGCTATCAATCCGATATAGAGCAATACATACCCGATATAGGTAAATAAAGTCCCCCAATAATCTTGATTGACCGACAATACCGAGCCTTTTTCATCGGGATGGAAGGAAGCTTGGAAAAGTCGATGTCCCTTGTGATTTAAAATATGGTTCATATAAATATCATAATCAAACACGTCATCACTTTTTACGGTTACCTTACTCATAAAAGAAGAATAACTTTTTTCTGTTCCTGGGTATTTATCCGCTATAAAATCGTTAAGAGTAACTGAAAAAGGCAAATTTTCGCGCCGAGAACCATAATGCAGATGAAAATCCAATCCGTTAACGCTAATAGTTGTAGGAGGATTGATATATCCTTTACCTCCTAAAACGGCAACCTCTTTCACCTCTTCACCCGATTTTACTTCAAAAACCACCGCATTGGGGCTTTCTTTGGAAATCTGTTCTTGCGGAAGTTGTTGTACTCCTTCCCTACCCCGAACCAAGGGCTGCGGAATTACAAAAGCACTCTGCCCTAAATTGTATAAGGAAAGGAATTGTAAAGGCTGAAGACTGTCTTTAACTACATCAAAGCGCTGTTGAGTAGCCATATTCATATAAGTCCCTGAAAAAGGAGAGTTTATATAATTTCCTTCCTCAGTCATCGTAATATTGATTGCCCCTGGGGTCGGACGATTTAAAGCAAACAATATGTTATGAAAGTTAGCTACCTCTCCGTATTTCAAATAATGCTCGTGCCGATTTCCTCCAATAGTTTCAACAATTTTCAGATAATACTCCCCTTCTGGGTCTTCCACAAAACCGTCAGATGCCCCGCGTATAAAATCTTTATAAGATATCTCAAAAGGAATTCCCTTAAAATCAGACTTCCAATGGTAGCTATTTTTTGCCCTTTTGGAAAATAAAACTTCCTTTTGGTGGGTTTTTCTAAACCCTTCGCCCTGATGATTTCCATCGACAAAGGCAGTTACATAAGTGCGGTCGGAAATATAAAAATCGGCCGTTTCACCTTCCCGTAAGGAAATTATGCCTTCATCACTGATATATCGGGTAATGAAAGCCCCGATGATGATAAATACCCACGAAATATGCAACAAAAACACTGACCAGTTTTCTCGTTTCAACAGATTATAACGCTTTATATTCCCAATGAAATTGATCATAAAAAGGAACATAATCAACTCAAACCACCAAGCGTTATATACCCAAATTCGGGCAGTTTCAATATCATAATCATTTTCAATAAACGTACCCAAAGCCATAGCCACGGCAAAAACGACAAACAAAATCGCCATCAGCCGAGTAGAGAAAATAAACTTAATCATTTTTTTTATTCCCATTCCCACCACAACAGCAACAGCAAGAAACACAGCAGTTGTTAAAGGGGTAGCAAAAACAACTTTACTAATTTTTTTAATCATAATTCAATAGTGTAGCTTTGGACAAAAATAATATAATTTGAGTAATTGGGCAATTGAGTCTTACCCATTCGTTTTATTTGACCATAAAGCTCAATCAAAAACAAAATTTTTAATGTATAAAGCAATTTAAGGCAATATCGCTCCCACAGCAATATCGCAACGATGCCCTGGTTCACCGTGTGGCGGATTGGGTTTTCCGGAAAACCCTGCTTGAGTTTGCCCAGAAACAACAGGTTGAGTAGATTGAGGTATTACATCAATCTGTTGCTCAATGGGTTGAGATGCAGAAACAACCACATCAGGTTGCTGATTTTGAACCTGTGGCGAACCATCAAGGGGTGCACCTACGGGAATATCACAACGATGCCCTGGCTCTCCGTGTGGTGGGTTTATCTTAACCCCAACAGCTGATGAAAATGTTGTAGCTGATGACACATTTTGCCCCGAAAAAGGATTCGTATTTGAGCGTTGTGCTTGTAATTGAGCCTCAGCTTTTTGAGTATTACTCTCTGCCTCTGGGGCTACCTTTATTTCTTCAATGTTTTTGCAAGATAATACAAATCCGAACGTAGCAAACAATACATAATTTAATTTCATAAGATATCTTTTTGGGGCAAAGGTATGAATTTTTATTTAAGATTTTTTATCCGTACCTTTGTCAAAATATTATTTTACAATATGGTATATACTGATTTTTTTTCTCCAAAATACGATTTTAATATAGCCTCTGGAACAGTTTCTTGGAAAGCACCAAGCAATATTGCTTTGGTTAAATATTGGGGAAAACTTGAGGGGCAAATCCCTGCAAATCCTTCCGTTAGTTTCACACTAACCAATTGTTATACAGAAACTTCAGTTCGTTTTAAAAAATTAGAAACACCTACTGATGATTTTCAGTTTACTTTCTTTTTTGAAAAAGAGCCAAAGCCGTCTTTCCACCCAAAAATAATTATTTTTTTCAATCGGATTTACGAATACTTGCCTTTTTTGAAGGATTATCATTTTGAAATATATTCAGAAAATTCCTTTCCGCACAGTAGTGGGATTGCCTCTTCAGCAAGTGCTATGGCAGCATTGTCAGTATGTTTGATGCAGATTGAAAGGCAGTTAAACCCTAATATTTCAGAAAACGATTTTTGGCAAAAAGCCTCACTTTTAGCTCGTTTGGGCTCAGGAAGTGCCTGTCGAAGCATACAAGGAAATATTGTGGTCTGGGGAGAACATAAGTCTATTCCGCAAAGTTCTGACCTTTATGGAGTTCCGTATCCTTTTGAAATTAACAATGTTTTTAAAAATTATCAGGATACGATTTTGCTTATTGATAAAGGACAAAAGCAAGTGAGTAGCTCTGTAGGACACGACTTGATGCACAATCATCCTTTTGCTCAAAAACGCTTCGAACAAGCTCACGAAAATCTTAATAAATTAATTCCTGTTTTTAGAGATGGCGATTTAGATAAGTTCATCGAAATTGTTGAAAGTGAAGCCTTAACACTTCACGCAATGATGATGACCAGTCTTCCTTACTTCATACTAATGAAACCCAACACTTTAGAAGTTATTCAACGCATTTGGAAGTTCCGGCAAGAAACCAAAACTCCTGTTTGCTTCACTTTAGATGCTGGTGCCAACGTACACGTTTTATATCCCGATTCTCACAAAAACGAAGTTTTGCAATTTATTAAAGATGAATTGATTGCATTTTGTGAAAATAAGCAGTATATTTGCGACCAAATTTCTAACTCATCGAATTAGAAATGTTGATTTTAAAAGTTTGATATACTAAAAAAGAATGTTTATCATACTTTTCACAACGCAACCAAATTAAAAAATAAAACAACACCTAACTCCGAAATAGTTTAAATGAAGAGACCTTTATTTTATTCAAAAATCTTACTCTTTGGGGAATATGGCATCATCAAGGATTCCAAAGGGTTGGCTATTCCGTATAATTTCTACAATGGAGCTTTAAAAATGCCTGACCAAATTGATGAAAGCAAACAGGCAGAAGCAAAAAAGTCAAACCAAGCGTTAGCTCAGTTCGCTATCCATCTGGAACAATTATCCTCAGAAAATCCTGAAATTGTTACTTTTGATATTGAGCAACTAAAAAAAGACATCAGTAGCGGAATGTACTTCGATAGTAGCATTCCACAAGGTTATGGCGTTGGGAGTAGCGGAGCTTTGGTTGCAGCCATTTACGACCAATACGCCCACAATAAAATCACGGTTTTGGAGAATTTAACCCGAGAAAAACTTCTGCAACTGAAAAATATTTTCGGGAAAATGGAAAGTTTTTTCCACGGAACATCCTCTGGTTTAGACCCTTTGAATAGCTATTTGAGTCTACCAATTCTTATCAATTCCAAAGATAATATTGAGCCTACAGGGATACCCTCTCAAACGATAAACGGCAAAGGAGCAGTTTTTTTGTTAGATAGTGGCGTTGTAGGTGAAACAGCACCGATGGTTCGTATTTTTATGGAAAATATGAAAAATGAAGCCTTTCAGAGTATGTTAAAAACGCAATTCATCAAATATACGGACGCTTGTATTGATGATTTTCTGAAAGGAAATGTAAAATCCCTTTTCAAGAATGTGAAAAAACTTTCAAAAGTGGTTCTTAATAACTTTAAACCAATGATTCCTTCTGAATTTCACGCTCTTTGGAAAAAAGGTATCGATACTGGGGATTATTTCTTGAAACTTTGCGGCTCAGGTGGAGGCGGATATATGTTAGGATTTACCGAAGATATTGAGAAAGCTAAAAAAACTCTTGAAGGACATAAAATAGAAGTTGTATATCAGTTTTAAAATAGCTTTAGTAAGAAGTTTCCTGAGATTATCCAACCCAAATGATTGTATCACATCGAACAAAACGTTACCTACTAAAATTGCTCGGATTGTTTTCGGTGGTAAGAGGGTACAATATATTGACCATCTGCGTCGCCCAATATTTAGCGGCTGTTTTTGTGTTTTCAAAAAATGAGAGCTTTAAGGAAGTTTTCTTTAACGATGTGCTTTTTATGCTGGTAGTAGCAGGGGCTTTCGCTGTTGCAGGAGGTTACATTATCAATAGCTTCTACGATTACGAAAAAGACTTGATTAACAACCCATTTAAATCAATGATTGATCGTTTAATCAGCCAGAACACCAAACTTACCGCTTATTTTTTACTCAATTTTTTCTCTATTTTTGTTGCTGGATACGTTTCTTTCAGAGCTATTTTGTTTTTCTCTGCCTACATTTTCGGAATGTGGATTTACTCGCATCGACTAAAAAAAATCCCATTTGTTGGCAACGTTACTGCTGCTCTACTTGCTATCACTCCTTTTTTCGCTATCTTTCTGTATTACAAAAATTTTGACCTCATCATATTCGTACACGCCTTTTTGGTTTTCTTACTAATCCTCATTAAAGATTTAACCAAAGATTTAAGAAGTTTAAAAGGAGATTTAGCTCAAAATTACCAAACTATTGCTGTAAAATACGGCGAAAAAGTGTCGAAAATAGCCATTTCAATTGCAGTTTTAATGTGCTTTATCCCCATTTATGCATTATTAACCCATTTTGATGTAGGAAATATGAAGTACTATCTTGCCTTTACCTGCGTTTTTTTATATTTTTATATATTTTTCCTTTGGATAAGCAACAAGCAAAAACAATACATTTTATTGCATAATCTACTAAAAATCACACTTATTTCAGGAGTTTTTAGTATTTCTTTGATTGATACTTGGTGGATAGAGGAAATATGCAGATAACTGAATCATTTTTCAGAATTATGTTTTTTTAACAATATAAAAATTTGCGATTTCGGATATAAGTTTTGATTTTTGTAACCTATTTTTTAAAAGACCTCTATGAAAACAAAATCTCTTATATTTGCTTCATTACTTTGTTTTATAAATGTAATTCAAGGGCAACAACCTCAGCAAGTGCCTAGTGATACCCTCTCGGAAATTGAAGAAAAATCTATTGATATTCTAGACAATTCAGAGATTGAATCGCCTTCCGAATACATTCAAAAGCAAGGTATTTACGTTTTGAAAGATCACCCTCAGGCAGAAAGTTTTGACAGAAAATGGCTTAGTGAACTTACCAACTCCGAGTTGTTTTTTCAAATGAGCGAAGCTGTTGCTAACCAGCCCACCTCCGATGTTATTTACGAAGAACTGCCTACCGAAGTACTCAAAAGCCGATTAGAGGCACTCAATCAAAAGACACCTTTCAACATTGAATACAATCCGATTTTAGAAAGAGTAATCAAATCGTTTTTAAAAAACCGACGTTCGTCATTAGAACGACTAATGAGTTTAAGCGATTATTATTTCCCAATGTTTGAACAGGAAATGAACGCTAAAAAAATTCCACTGGAAATGAAATATTTAGCCATAGTAGAATCAGCATTAAACCCTAAGGCTCGTTCGTATATGGGGGCTACAGGGCTATGGCAATTTATGTACGCCACAGGAAGAATGTATGGTTTAGAGGTGAGTAATTACGTAGATGAACGCTGTGATCCTGTACGGGCTACTAAAGCAGCCGCAAGTTATTTGAGTCGTTTGTACGACATCTTTGGAGATTGGGATTTGGTTTTAGCAGCTTACAACTCTGGTCCTGGTAATGTTACCAAAGCAATGCGACGCTCTGATGGAAAACAAAACTATTGGAATTTACGTCCGCACCTGCCACGCGAAACGGCTGGATATGTACCTGCTTTTTTGGCTACTTTATACATTTTTGAATATGCCTCCGAACACGGCTTCAATCCGCAAAAAAGGCAAAATCATCACTTCGAAACGGATACCATACGCGTAAAACAAGCTGTTCCTTTCAAAAACATCGCTGAAATAACAGGAATGGATATTAAAGAAATTCAATTTTTTAACCCTTCCTATCAGTTAGATGTGGTTCCTTACGTTGCGGGTAAAAATTATGGGCTTCGTCTTCCTGTTGAAGAAATTGGAAAGTTCGTAGCCAATGAAGAAATTGTTTATTCCTACATTAATGAAGAAATCGCTAAACGCGAAAAACCACTTCCTGAATTGGTGAAAGGCGACCAATACGTCTCTGGCGGAAAACGTATCATTCATAAAGTGAAAAAAGGAGATGTTTTGGGTAAAATTGCTACTCGTTACAAAGTATCGGTTTCTGACATCAAACGCTGGAACAAAATTAAAGGTACAAACATACAAATAGGGCAAAAATTGGTTATCCACCAGAAATAGCAACAAATTTTAAGGAAAAATATTTTCGGCTACCAAATAGCCGCCCGTCCAAGCGTTTTGGAAATTAAATCCACCCGTTATAGCGTCAATATCAAGTACTTCCCCGCAAAAATACATATCAGGAAGTACTTTGCTTTTGAACGTTTTAAAATCGACCTCTTTAAGAGCAACTCCACCCGCAGTGACGAATTCCTCCTTAAAAGTTGATTTTCCGTTAATTACAAATTCTGACAAAATCAACTGCTCTGCCAAATGATGTAATTGATTTTTATTCACTACTGCCCAAGTTTGCTGCAAGTCAATACCTACCCGATGTAACAGCTTTATCCATAACCGCTTAGGAAGTTGAAACGGACAAAAATTTGATATTAGCTTTCGGGCATTTTCCGATTTTCCTTGTTGTAGAACAGTTATTGCTTGTTGTAAAGTACTTAGCTGACCTTGAAAATTTAACCAATTGACTTGAAGTTTGCATTTGTAGTTCAAATCTGCCAAAGCCCTCGCCCCCCAAGCCGAGAGCTTCAAAATTGCTGGACCGCTAAATCCCCAATGTGTTATTAGTAAAGGTGCAGAAACCCCACCACAATCAACACGTTTATTTTTGATTTTCAATGGATTTGAATCCAAATCAGTCAAAAAAACAGTTGCTTGTAAAGCTACTCCTGACAAATTGGTTATGAAATCATCTTGGGTATTGAATGTAAACAAAGAAGGCACGGGTGGAATGATAGTATGCCCTAAGGCTTGTAACAAGTTCCATATCTTAGAGCTACTTCCTGTAGCTATCACTATTTTTTCAGTACGAAAAACAGTAGTCTTGGTACTGATTTGCCAGTAATTATCGTTTCGTGCAATGGCTTGAACTTGTTGCTGGTATTCCACTAATACTTTATTGTTTTTAGCCTCATTCAGCAAACAATTTACCACGGATTGTGAACTATCAGATTGAGGAAAAACCCTCCCGTCAGGTTCAGTTTTTAGAGCTACTCCCCGACTTTCAAACCATTGTATGGTATCACCAGTCATAAACTTATGAAAAGCCCCAAGCAATTCTTTCTCTCCGCGAGGATAATTTTTAACCAACTGTGAAGCAATAAATTCACCATTTGTTATATTACACCTGCCTCCGCCTGAAATACGCACTTTAGCCAGAGCTTCCTTATTTTTCTCCAAAATCAAAACACGCTTATCAGGATGTTTTTCAGCTATATTGATAGCAGAAAAAAAACCACCAGCTCCCCCTCCTATTACAATAACGTCGTATATTTGCTCTTGAATATGCATTGATATATGAAATAATGGGCAAATTACGAAAAAAATCAGCCAACAAACAACCCTTTTTTTGTTGAATGTTTTTTTGTAGAGACTTTGTTTAATTCAAAAAAGGCATAATTATTGATATTATCAGACTTAAAAACAGATTTATGATGAATAAACTACTTTTATTTTTATCGACTTTTGCTTGGGTTCCGATGTTTGCTCAAGCTCCTATCTTTTCTCACGTGAAAACAGAGAAAGCACAAGTGTATTTTAATGGTGCTGAAATACAACAAACTGCAAAAGCAACACTTCCTAAAGGAACCTCTGAGGTGATTCTCCTTAATGTTGCCAACGCTTTAGATGAAAATACAGTACAAATCAAATCGTTACCTAATGTAATGGTGCTTTCTGTCCGATTTTCAAATGAGCCCATTGATGGAATTGAAAACCATTACATTTCCGAAACGACCCAACCCATTTACAATGAAATGGTACGCACTGAAAAAGAAATTCAAGAAAATCAAATGCAAAAAAATGCAGTGGTAAAATCATTAGAATTACTGGATAAAAACCAAACTTTATCAGGGCAAAATATGAGTGTAGCTGAGCTTTCAAAACTTTTAGAATATTATCAAAACAAGCGTTTTGAACTCGAAAAACAAATCAAAATACTCTCTGAAAAAGGAGAAACACTACAAAAAAAATTAAATACTTTGAAATTTCAATTGGGTACTTCAAAGGGGCAAAACAATCAAAATATCGGAAAATTAGTACTTCAAGTGATGAATGAGAAAGGCGGAGAAACTCCTTTTGAAATTAACTACATTACTCATCAAGCAAGATGGACTCCATTTTACGAAATTCGTATTGACAAGATAAACAAACCTATTGCCTTGAATTACAACGCCAATGTAACGCAATTTACAGGCGTTGATTGGAAAAACATAAAGATAGGACTATCAAGTGGTTATGTCAATCATCAGCATCAAGCACCAACTTTACACCCCTGGTTTGTTGGTTATCAAACTCAATACATTGAAGAAGTGGTTATTCTTAAAGCACCAGCAGCTTACACTAAAAATTTGGAAACGGGAGCGCTTTCTGCTAACTCTTCGGCTATATCTTTGGAAGACAAATCTTTGAACGATTTGGTGGTGGTAAATGAAACACAACTTAATGTTAATTTTGATATTGATGTCCCTTATACGATTCTTTCCAATGGAAAAAATCATAGCGTTTCGCTAAAAAAATTAGAGATTCCTGTAGATTTCACGCATTATACCGCTCCAAAGTTGGATAATAACGTGTACCTACTGGCTAAATTAGAAAATTACGGAAAATACAATCTGCTTGCTGGACAAGCTAATGTCGTTTTTGAAAACAACTACGTAGGCAAAACCTACATCAATCCGCAAGAAACACAACAGCAATTACAATTGAGCTTAGGCAAAGATAAAAAAATCGTTGCTGAACGAAAACTTATAGCTGAAAAATCAGAAAATAAAATATTATCTTCCAAAAAGCTACAATCCTTTACCTACGAAATCACTTTGCGAAACAACAAAAACGAAAATGTAACGGTTGATGTAGAAGACCAATATCCGATTAGTTCGGAAAAAACTATTAAAGTTTCGCTTGGAACAACTAATGAGGCTATTAATGATGCCGAAAAAGGAATTTTAAAATGGAAGGTTCAACTTAAGCCTAACGAAACCAGAAAAATACGTTTTTCATATCAAGTAGAATCGGATAAAGAGCAAAATATTTCTGGACTATAACTCTGAGTTTTTAATATGAAAAGATTTTTAATTGGTTTTTCTTGTGCAGTTATCTTATTAGTTGTTTTTCAGATTATTATAAATAAGAAACAAACTCAAGAAACGATAATAGCAAATTCGGCACTAATTCAAACGCAAATTGAAAATGTAAGCAAACTCATCGTTACTGAAGGACATTTCGCAGAGGTCATCTCATACAAAGAAAGTAAAAAATATTTTATGGATATTTTTTCTTTCGAAAAGGATATTTTGGTAGTGGTCAATGCTGATGTAACCGTCGGATACGATTTGAGCAAGATTACTTATGAGTTGGACGAACAGAACAAAAGAGTGATTATCAAATCTATACCCGAAGTAGAAATAAAAGTATATCCTGATTTACAATATTTTGACGTCAGCAGAAGTGAAATGAATCCGTTTAAGGCGGAAGATGTGTCTAAAATTCGCAAGAAAGTAGATGAGCAACTGCGAAAAAAAATAGAAGCTACTACTTTGAAAACTAATGCTAAAAATCGTTTAATTTCCGAACTTTCGAATATTTTAATCCTTACTAAATCATTAGGTTGGACTTTGGAATATAATGACACACCTATAGAGTCGGTAACAGATTGGAATCTAAAAGTATAACTATGCCACGCATCCCTAAGCACATCACAGAAAGGCTAAATCAGCGCAAAGAAAAAAATGCACTACGCACCCTAAAAGTTAATCATTTTAAAGTAGACTTCTATTCTAACGATTATTTAGGATTTGCCTCAAGCCGTGAAATTAAACAATTTAATGAAGAAATACTTTCAAGATATCCGATTCAGCACGGGGCTACGGGCTCACGACTCATCTCGGGGCACACGCCCTTACACGAAATTGCAGAACATACCATTTCTGAATTTCACCACTCACAGAGTTGTTTACTTTTCAATTCGGGCTACGATGCCAATGTGGGTCTTTTTTCTAGCATACCCAAACGTGGCGATATCATACTTTTTGATGAGTACATACACGCTTCCATTCGTGACGGAATATCCTTAGGTTTAGCACAAGCTTACAAATTCAAACACAACGATTTGGAGAGTTTGGAGCGGTTGTTACAAAAGTACACGAGCAATTCTAATAATATTTTTATCGCTACTGAATCGGTATTTTCGATGGATGGTGATAGCCCCGATTTGGAAAAAATGGTGCTTTTAGCTGAAAAATACAATGCCTTTCTAATCGTTGATGAAGCTCACGCACTTGGGGTTTTGGGCAAAGACGGTTGTGGCTTGGTGCAGCATTTAGGAATAGAAAATCGTGTTTTCGCCCGAATAATGACCTACGGAAAAGCCCTTGGCGGACACGGAGCCAGTGTATTGTCTTCTAACGAACTAAAGCAATATTTAGTTAATTTTGCCCGTTCTTTCATCTATACCACAGCGATGCCACCTCACAACGTTGCTCACATTTTAGCAGGATATCAAGAACTATCTCGAACACAAAATAGAGAACTTCTGCAAAAAAATATCGCTTTTTTTCTAAAAAAAGCAGAAAAAATAGGACTAAAATCAAGATTCATCCCCTCACAATCAGCTATTCAAGGTATCGTTTTGTCGGGAAATGATTTCGTAAAATCAATTTCGGAAGATATTCAAAAAGAGGGCTTTGGGGTAATTCCTATTCTATCTCCCACAGTGGCAGAAGGACAAGAACGCCTACGCATCTGTTTGCATAGTTTCAATACATTTTCCGAAATTGAAAATTTATGTAACATTCTAATAACCAAGCTCAAATAACTCATTTCATTTTAGTTTTTGCTTTTACAAAATAAAAATATAACTTTGCTTAAAAGACAAAATCTTAAAAATATGAAAAATAAGGTCCCTATTTTAGCTATTTCATTGGGTGCATTGGGTATGATAACTATCATTTCAGCGTTGATGTTTGGATTACCTATCTACAATGTATGGCAACAAGAAATGGCAGGAAAAGCTGAAATGGCAAAGGCAGAACAAAACCGTAAAATCTTAATTGAAGAGGCAAAAGCCCGATTAGAAGCCGAAAAATTGAATGCACAAGCTGAAATTGAACGCGCTCGAGGAATGGCTGAAGCTATGAGGATTGAGAACGGAACATTAAACTCGGTATATAATCAGTATTTGTTTATCAGAACACTAGAAAAATTAGCTGACAAAGGCAATCTGCCACAAATCATCTATATGCCTTCTAACGGACTTGTTCCCGTTATGGATGTTTCCAAAAAAGAAAAACCATAGCCTTAAAAACAACTTTTTATCATCTGATTAAAATGGAAAAACAGACCTATTTTGTAACAGGAATTTCTACCGAAGTAGGAAAAACCATTGTTGCTGCCATATTGACTGAAGCTCTAAATGCAGATTATTGGAAACCAATTCAATCAGGAGATTTGGAAAACTCGGACACACACAAAATAAAACGCTGGATTTCAAACTCCAAAACCTTTTTCCACCCCAACGCCTATGCTTTGAGCATACCTGCCAGCCCACATCTGTCAGCAAAATTAGATGATACCACCATCGAAATAAACAAAATTATTCGTCCAAAAACTGAAAATCATCTGGTAATAGAAGGCGCTGGGGGGCTGTTAGTTCCGCTTAACGAAACAACAACTATTGCCGATTTGATACTGCCCTCGGATAGAATCATCATCGTTTCACGACATTATTTAGGCAGTATCAACCACACTTTACTTACTATAGAAGCACTAAAAAACAGAAATTTAACCCCTTATGGTATTATTTTTAGTGGGGAAGAAAATGCATCTTCGGAAGAAATCATTTTGAAAAAAAGTGGAATTCCTTGTTTAGGTAGAATAGATGAAGAACCTTACTTTGATAAAAATGTAATTCGCTATTATGCTGAAAAGTGGAAATCAAACGAAACCTAAATATCTTATTTATTTTCAGACACTTAAAAACAATCCACCTGAATATATTAGAATATTTGAGGTACAGCACACTTTTTATTAAATTTAATATTTATTTTTGCCCACTAATTGCTTAGTTATGAATTTGAATAATCTTCATTACGTTAATGTTTTTCGTAAAAATGTTGACAAATACGCATCAAAAAATGCCTTAATGCACCGAACTTCAACAGGTTGGGAGGGCATCGATTGGAAAACATTCGGGCAAATGACTGACACACTTTCAAAAGCCTTATTAGCATTTGGTGTTCAACCGCAAGACACCGTAGGTATATTTTCTCAGAATATGCCTCAATGGACAATTGCCGACCTTGCTACCCTGCAAATTCGGGCAATTACAGTTCCCATATACGCCACAAACACCGCTGAACAAGCCGCTTTTGTGGTAAATCACGCCGAGATAAAAATGTTGTTTGTAGGTGGAGAAGAACAATATGATAAAGCTTTAGCATTTGCTGAAAAAAGTCCTTCACTTCAAAAAATCATATTGATGAAGGATAACATTCCTCTTAAAGAAAAACAATGGTCTATCACTTGGGAAGATTTCATAAAATATGGTGTATCTGCAAAGCTAGATGCGCAGTTGCAAACCCAAATAGAAAACCGAAGTTTGAATGATTTATTTACCATAATTTACACCTCTGGAACTACAGGTGACCCCAAAGGAGTAATGTTGGACTACGAAAATTTAGCTCATCAACTTAAAAATCACGACATTCGTCTAAAACTCTCTTCAGAAGATGTTTCTTTGGCATTTTTGCCCTTGTCACACGTTTTTGAAAGAGCTTGGACTTTCTACTCTCTTTACAAAGGGGCTACAAACCATTTTTTGGAAAATCCGCTGGAAATCAAATCTGCCCTATTGGAGGTGAAGCCTACGGTAATGTGTGCTGTACCAAGATTTTATGAAAAAGTATTCGGAACGGTTTACGATATGATTTCGGGGGCTTCATTGGTAAAACGACTTGTTTTTTCATTTGCTACTCGAAGCGGAAAACAGATGCTTAAAGCCAAACAAAAGCATAAAAAACCGTCGTGGTTCTTGCAAAAAGCATATCAAATTTCCGAAAAATTAGTATTCTCAAAATTAAAACAATCATTGGGTGGACGTATTCGTTTTATGCCTTGCGGAGGAGCCAATTTAGAACCTTCCATTGGGCGTTTTTTTCAAGCCATTGGGGTAAATGTAAAACTAGGATACGGAATGACAGAAACTTTAGCCACCGTTTCGTGTTGGGACGATATTGATTTCAACCTAAAATCGGTAGGCAGACTTATGCCCGACACGCAAATGAAAATAGGCGAAGACAACGAAATCTTAGTCAAAGGAGGTATGGTAATGAAAGGGTACTACAAAAATCCGGAAGAAACCCAAAAAGCCTTTACCCAAGACGGATTTTTAAAGACAGGTGACGCTGGAAATTTGGATAAATACAATAATGTTTTCATTACCGACCGAATCAAAGAACTAATGAAAACCTCCAATGGCAAATACATTGCTCCGCAACACATTGAAGGTAAAGTAGGTAAGGATAACGTTATTGATCAAATAGCCGTTATTGCCGACGGAAGAAAGTTTGTTTCCGCTTTAATTGTACCTAATTTTGAGGTTTTACAACAAATGATGGCTGATTTAAATATCAAATACAAAAACACTACGGATTTGATTAAAAATAGTCAGGTAATTGATTTTATTAACAAGCGTTTGCAGAAATTTCAAAAGGATTTACCTGATTATGAGAAAATTAAGCGATTCACTTTGCTTCCGAAAGCTTTTTCGATTGACAGAAATGAAATTACCCCTACTTTAAAATTAAAACGCAAAGTAATCTATGTACGTTATCGAAAAGAAATTGAGGCAATGTATAACTAATTTTTTGTAATTTTGTACGTTGAACTAAAAAAAGAAAACACCAAGCAATGGCTAATGAAGAAAATTTAGAAATTGTCCGAAAGGTTTTTACCAAATATTTGGAAGAAAATGGGCATCGAAAAACCCCTGAGCGTTTCGCAATTGTAAAAGAAATTTATGAAAGCGGAGAGCATTTTGATATTGAATCATTATATATCAAAATGAAAAATAAAAAGTATCGCGTGAGCCGTGCTACCCTATATAACACCATAGAGCTTCTCTTAGAGTGCGGATTGGTACGTAAACACCAGTTTGGTCAAAATCAAGCTCATTATGAAAAATCTTACTTTGATCGTCAACACGACCACGTGATTTTAACCGATACCGGAGAGGTCATTGAGTTTTGTGACCCCCGAATTCAAGCCATTCAAAAAACAATTGAGGAGGTATTTGACGTTAAAATTTCAAATCATTCGTTGTATTTTTACGCGACACAGAATAAAGAAAACAAAGATAACGCACAAGAAAAACAATAACCAAGATGGCAGTAGATTTATTACTCGGTTTGCAATGGGGCGACGAGGGAAAAGGAAAAATTGTAGATGTTTTAACACAAAACTATGATATTATAGCTCGGTTTCAAGGAGGTCCAAATGCGGGACATACCCTAGAATTCAACGGAATAAAACACGTTTTACATACTATTCCTTCAGGAATTTTTCATAAAAATGCCATAAATGTGGTAGGCAACGGGGTGGTTATTGACCCCATTATCTTTAAAAAAGAGATGGATGCACTTAAAAAATTTGACATCAATCTTAAAGAGCGTTTGTTAATTTCACGCAAAGCGCACCTAATTTTACCCACACATCGGCTACTTGATGCTGCCTCAGAGGCATCAAAGGGCAAAGCAAAAATCGGATCTACACTCAAAGGTATTGGTCCAACTTATATGGATAAAACAGGACGCAATGGGCTACGCATAGGCGATATTGAACTTTCTGATTTTGAGACTCGTTATCGTAACCTTGCCGATAAACACGAAGAGATGATTTCGCATTACAACGTGGATATTGAATATAACCTTCAAGAATTGGAAAATGAGTTCTTTGAAGCCATCAAAACCTTAAAAAATCTGACCTTTATCGATAGTGAAGAATATATGCATCAAGCCATCAAAAGCGGGAAGAAAATCCTTGCCGAAGGGGCTCAAGGTTCACTTTTAGATATTGATTTTGGTACTTATCCGTTTGTAACTTCATCAAATACCACAGCCGCTGGAGCTTGTACCGGATTAGGGGTAGCTCCTACCCAAATTGGGGAGGTTATCGGTATTTTCAAGGCATATACCACCCGTGTAGGAAGCGGTCCGTTCCCTACGGAACTTTTCGATGAAGTAGGAGAAACTATGGGACGAGTAGGTAATGAATTTGGGGCTACAACGGGCAGAAAGCGCCGTTGTGGATGGTTGGATTTGGTTGCCTTAAAATATGCTGTACGCGTCAATGGGGTTACCCAACTAATGATGATGAAAGCCGATGTTTTAAGCGGATTCGACACCTTAAAGGTTTGTACTGCATACCAATATCAAGGCAAAGAAACGGATTATCTGCCTTACAATATTGAGCCACACAATGTGACTCCTATATATACCGAATTGAAAGGTTGGTCAGAAGATTTAACCAAACTTAAAGCAAACGAAGAACTTCCCAAAGAACTGATGGATTATATCCTTTTCTTGGAAGAAGCCTTGGAAGTACCCATTACGGTAGTTTCGGTAGGTCCAGATAGGACTCAAACCATTGAAAGATAAAACCTCGTAAGAAAATGGTAAAAACAAAAATCCTTCGGTAGTACCGAAGGATTTTTTATAACTTTATACCAATTTAAGTAAGAAATAGGTATTCAAGGTTTTAAACTAATAAGTTTCGTTTAAAATTTGGTGAAATTTCACCAAATTTTAACATTAACTCATTAAGAAAATTTCTTCTCTTTTACTTTATTCTTTACGTTTTATCCTTAAACTTCCCCTTGCCTACTTCAAACTTTAATTGTAATTTTGCGTACTGCATTAAAACAATTGAAAATGAAAGTATCAAACAAAAAAATATTTCGCTGGGGAAGAAAATCTATCTTTTTTGCTTTTATGGTTATGTACGGTTGGGGTTGGGCTCAACAACAAAGCTATACCGTTAAAGAAAATGACCATTTGGATGAAATCGCTAAAATTTACAGAATTTCCCCAAAAGACATTCTTAAACTAAACCCAAGTGCCGAAAACGGGATAAAATCAGGATTGGTACTCACCATCCCGCTAGGAAATGTAAAGCACTACAACACTCAAAAACCTTCTGGATTTAAAAAGCATATTGTAACCAGCCAAGAAACCATATTTGGACTCTCACAGAAATATGGGCTCTCTATGGATACCCTTAAACGATACAATATGGATTTGTACACCAGAGGATTAAAAGAAGGAGAAGAAATTACCATTCCTACCTATGAACAGAAAGTAGAAATGGTACAAAAAGGCATCTTTGGACAGAAAAAATACGTAGTAAAACCTAAAGAAGGATTATGGCGAATTGCTCAAAATCATCAAACTACACAACAGGTTTTAGAACGTATGAATCCGGGTATCAATGCTGATAATCTTAAAGAAGGACAAGAAATTTGGATTCCTTCCTTCTCCGATACTGCCGATACATCTCACCCACAAGATGCCGTTTTGTACTTCGCCGAAAAAGGAGAAGGTTTTTATAGCTTGGAGCGTAAATTCGGGCTATCGGAAGCCGAACTTATCCGATTAAATCCAGAATTGAAAAAAGGCCTGAAATCAGACTCTCAGATATGGATTCCGAAGGCAAATTTTGAACGCTTTAAAAATGCTTCTACCTATGACCTCGACCTGAATAGCTCTCCAAAAGATTCAAATCTAAATTTGGAGTCGTTAGCATCAACCAAAAATGTAAAAGAAATTTCTTATATCCTCCCTTTCAGAGTTCAAAATATTAAAAATGAAGGAGATATATATCTTACCTTAAAAAATCGGTTGACCAGTGATAGAGATAAAATCACACAATATGCTACCGATTTCTATACAGGGGCTTTAATCGCTTTGGATTCTTTACAAAAAATGGGTTACCAATTCAAAGTCAATGTTTTTGACAGTGAAGGCTCAGAGAAAAGTATTGCTAAAATCAGTAATAATGAATCAGTTCGTAAATCGCAACTCATCATTGGTCCTTTCCTTGCCAAACCTTTCAATACCCTATCTGACCATATCACAAGCCCTGAAACTATCATTCTTGCGCCACTTTCCAATAAAAATATTGATTTGAAGCCTAATGTTTTCCAAACATTACCTCCCGATGAAATTCAACAGCTAAAAATGCTAAACTATATCACTGACAACTTTTCAAATTCCAAAATTTTTATTCTGGCAGATGCAAAAAACGCTACAATCCGTGAAAAATTACAACATCAATTTCCTTCAGCAATAGTAATTGACAATGTAACTAGTGGTAGCATACAAAAAGTGATTGACCCTCAAAAAAATAATCTCTTCCTGTTACAATCCAACGATATTGCGTATGTTACCAACACAATTCAAGCATTACACAACATTTACATTCAAAACAATAAGTTACAAATTGTTTTAGCCACCATTGAAAAAGGAAGTGTTTACGACAATAATAACATTTCCCTTACTCAATTGTCTGACCTAAAATTTACTTATCCTTCATTCAATAAACATAGCGATGGGGCTGATTATTTTTCAAAACAATACTTCAAAACCTATGGCATTTTACCTAACCGATACGCCATACGAGGTTTTGACTTAACGATGGATGCCGTATTACGTTTGGCTGTAACTGCTAATTTTTCTAATGCGAGTTCCATTATTGAAGAAACTTCACACGTAGAAAACAAGTTCTTCTACCAAAAAAATCCCTTAAAAGGAGGAGGATATGAAAATCAAGGAGTTTATATTATGAAATACGAAAACTTAGAAATTAAAGAAGCCAATAATTAAAAACATCAGATATGAGTATTACTGCAAAAGCCACCTATTTGGGTGATTTACGAACTGAGTGGGAACACATTAAATCGGGCAATAAAATAGTAACCGATGCCCCTACAGATAATAATGGAAAAGGACAATCTTTTTCGCCTTCTGATACTGTAGCTACTGCCCTTGCGGGTTGTATGATGACTATTATGGGAATTAAAGCCCGTGATTTGGATATTGATTTAACTGGAATGACCGCTGAAATTACCAAACATATGGGAGAAAATCCACGAAGAATTGCACAAATAGATGTCTTTTTTCAAATCCCTGTGCAAGTAAACCAAAAACACAAAACTATTTTGGAAAATGCTGCTAAAACTTGTCCTGTAGGAAAAAGTTTACACCCTGAAATTGTACAAAATATTGAATTCCATTGGAAAATGTAAAAAATAAAGCCTCCCTTTGGGAGGCTTTATTTTTTACATCAATCTTTTCGCTTTATTCTCTAATTTGAAAAGTTCGGTATTTAATTTGTTAAGCTGCTGCTCTTTTTTAAGAATGCGCTCTTTGTATTTGATTTCATCATTAGGAGAAAGTTTACCTTTCATTTTTTTCATTTCGAACTTATTCTTTTCCTTAGCAATTTCAGACTGTTTATCGGCAATTTTAGTTCTCATTCCTTGAACCTTAACTTGCAATTTAGCGTACTCTTTTTTTCGTTTTTCTGCTTGTACTAAGGCTTTTTGTCTTTCTTTTTCAGCTCTCTCTGCTTCTTTTTGGGCTTTTTCTTTAGCCTTCTGAGCCTTCTTTTCAGCTTTCAACTGCTGCTTTTCAGCTTTCAACTGCTGCTTTTCAGCTTTCAACTGCTGCTTTTCAGCTTTCAAAGTTTCTTTTTCTGCTTTAAGTTCTGCTTCTGTTTTAGCCATCGGAACTATTAATGAATCAGTAACCTGTTGAGCAAAAGACAATTGTGCCAAAAGAATAGCACCCATAAATAAGTATGATTTCATAATGCTTTTATTTTAAATTCGGGGGCGAATGTACACAAAATAATGTTTCATTCATATCATTTTATGAAAACATTATCATTTATTCTTTTTAAAGGTAAAATTAAAAATTTCACTACGAGTACGAACTCCATCTAAATATTTGGTCATTTTTCGGGCTTTACAAGGATACTTATCCGCCAAATTACGAGTTTCCGAAACATCGTCTTTGAGATTGTAAAGCTCTATTTTTCCTTTAGGGTCTTGGCTTACATTCAAACGAATTGCCTTCCAATTGCCTTTTATAAGAGCTTGTTTACCACCAAACTCGTGAAATTCCCAATACAAATATTTATGCTTTTTTTGTCTTTTACCCAACAATGCATTTTTGAACGATATCCCATCTAAGGGATCATTTTTGGAAAGAGAAACCCCAGCTACTTCTGAAAAAGTAGGATATAGGTCCCAAAAACCTCCTCTGAAATTACTTTGCGAATTGGGGGCTACGTGTCCTTTCCAACGCACAATGAAAGGTACTCGAATTCCGCCCTCATATAGGTCACGTTTTACTCCTCGATACTCCCCACTACTTTGAAAATATGCTACATCTTGAGCAGTTCTTCCGCCTTCTACGTGAGTCCCATTATCACTTGAAAAAATAATTATAGTGTTATCATCAATATTTTTATCAGCTACTTTTTGAAGTATTTGCCCCACGTAATAATCAATACTTGAAACCATAGCAGCATAGGCGGCCTTCGGAAATTCTTGAGCTCCATAATGTCCGCCTTTGAACGCTTTCTCGTTGGGGTGAATACTTGTTCCATTACTATCAAATTGTTTTTCATAATGGATGTCAGCCACGGAAAGTTCGGCGTGTGGCACAGTGAGTGATAAATATATAAAGAACGGAGATTTATTGGCATTTTTATCAATAAAATCAAGGGTTTGATTCAAAAAATAGTCGTTAGCATAGGTTCCTTGCTGTAATGCCATTCGTTCTAATCGTCCTTGACGGATAACATCAAGGCTATCAGGGGTTTGGAAATGAGCATCTATATGATGTAAAAAACCTGCAAAGGCATCAAAACCTCTGCTTAATGGTGTACTAGGGCTGTTTTTAAGTCCCATTCCCCATTTGCCAAAGATAGCATTTTGGTAACCTGCCTTTTTCAAAATTTCAGGAAATATTTGTTTTTTATCATCTAAAGGATATTCACCATTGCCACGCACTTTGGTATGCCCCGTATGCTGACCTGTTAGCATTGAAGCACGAGAGGGAGCACAAACGGTACTTCCTGCATAGAAATCAGAAAAAGTCATTCCTTCATCGGATAACTTCTGAATATTAGGAGTTTGAATTGTTTTTTGTCCATAGGGAGACACATCACCAATCCCCATATCATCAGCAAGAATGAAAATAATATTGGGCTTGTCTTGGGCTTGTATAACCCCTAAAAAAAATAACATCAGAATACTAAATGATAATCTCATAATATAATTATTTTATTGGTTTTCAATCTCTTTCTTATTAAATTGAACTTCATATAAATTTCGATAATATCCGTTTTCCAAAGCTAACAATTCTCGGTGCGAGCCCGTTTCAACAATACTGCCTTTATCCAAAACGATAATCTTATCCGCTTTTTCGATGGTAGTAAGACGATGCGCAATAATTATAGAGGTTCTACCTCGTGTTATCTTATCGGTTGCCTGTTGGATAAGTTTTTCAGAATACGTATCTACCGAAGAAGTAGCTTCATCTAAAATAAGAATTTCAGGTTGATATACATAAGCTCTCAGAAATGCAATAAGCTGACGTTGCCCAGCAGAAAGCATTGTACCTCGCTCCTTCACATTGTAGTGATATCCTTCTGGAAGTTGCATTAAAAAATCGTGAATACCGATGTCTTTAGCTGCTTGTATCACCTCTTCTTCAGTAATTTGAGGATTCTGTAACGTAATGTTGTTTAAAATACTATCAGCGAACAGAAATACATCTTGAAGCACTACCCCAATGTGTTTGCGTAAAGAATCAAGGGTTAGAGTACTGATATCAACCTCATCAATATAAATAGCCCCACTTTTAATATCGTAAAAACGACTAAGCAAATTTATTATTGTTGATTTTCCTGCACCTGTAGCTCCAACAATAGCCACAGTTTGCCCTTGTTTTACTTCAAACGTAATTCCTTTTAAAACTTCTTCATTAGGAGTATATTCAAAACGAACATTTTCAAAACGAATATTTCCTTGAACCGCTTTAAGCTCTTTGCCTCCTCCTTTTTCTAGATTTTCATCGGCTTCCAAAATGGCGAAAACCCGTTCGGAGGCTATAACTCCCATTTGTAGAGTGTTAAATTTATCGGCAATATGGCGAAGCGGACGAAAAAGCATCTGCGAGAGTTGTATGAATAGGAAAATCGTTCCTAAATCCAAAGAATTGTCTAAAATGGCGTGAAAACCTCCGTACCAAACAATCAGTGTAATGGTTATAGACGAGAGTAAATCACCTACAGGAAAAAAAATAGAGTTGTACCAAATGGTTCTGAGCCAACCCTTTTTATGTTTTTCGTTAATACTCTTAAACTTATCAAATTCAGCTTGTTCTCGAGCAAAAAGCTGAACAATTTTCATACCCGAAATACGTTCTTGTACAAAAGCATTAAGATTTGCCACTTCCTTTCGAACATCAGAAAAAGCAGACTTCATCGACTTTTGAAACCAACGTGTTGCATATAAAATAATAGGCATCGTGATATAACTTATCAGAGCCAAACGCCAATCCACAAAAAACATTACCCCAGTAATCACCGCCATTTTAAGCAAATCACTAGCTATTTCAAATAATCCGGAACTAAACACCTCGCCTATTCGTTCCATATCGTTTACCGCACGAGTAACCAATACTCCCACTGATGATTTGTCGTAATATTTCATTTTTAATTGCAACAAATGGGAAAATAGGGCTTTTCGAATATCTCGAATGACGGTTTGCCCCACCCAATTGGCATAAAAAGAGAATAGAATTTGAGTGATAACCTCCAAAATCAATAATCCGACCATAATGCAGGTCATCAGTACAAGCCCATCATAATTCTTCGCTACGATGTAATCATCTATAGTAATTTTAATCAGATAAGGCTGAGCTGTAGCAAAAACTGAAGCCAATACTGCCAAAAAAGCCACCAAAAAAAACGTTGTTTGATAAGGCTTTACAAATTGATATAATTGTTTAAGGGTGCGTGTACTGGTTTTAGAAATTTCCGACATAACAATGTTTTACTTTTCGGGTACGGCAAAGGTAAGAAAAAGATTTTTGTGTTTTTATAAAACAATAAGTACTTATCAAGGCTACAAAACAAGAAACTGCCCGAAATTTTCGAGCAGTTTCTGTTTTATTTCATTGAAATATATTTTTAGAATGAGAACGTAACGTTAAAGTTCCAAGTACGTCCGTATCCGAAACGAACTAAGTTACGTGCATCCAAACCTTTGTATATATCGGTTGTTGTATTATCTACTTTATACACTTTTCCTCTATCTGTGCCAACTTCAGAAATGTAGATAGTATTGAACAAGTTATTAACGTTGAAACGTAGCTTAACATTCGTCTTTTCAAGCATCGGAATTTCGTAAGATATCCCTGCGTCAAATACACTATATGAAGGCAATTTTAAATTATCTTTCAAAACAGCATCGGCATAAAGTTCATCATTATACTTCCAGTCCATATCCATTTTTAAACGTTCGGTAGGCTTAATTACGATACCTAAACCTGCTTGAAATTGTGGAGAATCACCTACTTTACCGCCTTTTACGTCTTCAACTTTTTCATCTGTAAGTACCAAATTATCATCATAAGTCCGTTTTAAGGCGTTATCATCATATTTCCAATTTCCGTAAGATACAAATCCGTTGAAGTTCACGAAAGTTGATGGTTTAAACTTGAAATCAAATTCAGCCCCTTGATGCAATTGTGTAAGACCAGAATTAGTTGTATAAGTAGTTAACCCTGTACCTGTATCAACTTGAGAAGAGGCCGTAACACGATCTTTCCATAAAGTTCTATACAAATTCAAATTCCCACTAAATAAATCACTTACAAACTGATATCCTCCCTCAAAACCTAATATTTTCTCATTTTGGGTTAACGGATTAACATCATTGGTGTAGTTCAGATAGATATTATCGTGATAAGGTTGACGAGAATAATATCCTGCATTAACAAACAAGCTATGTTGCTCATTAACCTTCCAGTTAAATCCTCCTTTGATATTAAATCCGTCATTAGTAACTTTTTCTGCTTTTTGATTGTTTACATCATACTGGTATTCATCTACTCTTTGATGATATTGTTTAGATAGCGACCCTTGCAAATAAGTAGAAATGTGCTGAGTATTGTACTCTACTTGTCCAAAAATACCTCCATAAGTAATGGTCTCACCATAATTCCAATCAATTCTTTCATTATCCTCAACATTTTGAGTTAGTGCTTTCCACGGATTGGTCGTATAACTTTGTGTTACCTTATTTTTCTTATGAAAACGTTTAGCAGAATTATCTTCAATAGCATTTAATCCTAAAAAATCTGTCACCGCTCTAAAGTGGGTTCCTGTATATTGGCGAATATCCGCTCCTATATTTGCGGTAAATTTTTCATTAAACTTGTGTTGGAAATTCGTAACCCCACCAAACCATTGATGATTGTTATACGATGCTCTCATTATAAAAGCATTTGAAAGTCTTAATCGAGTATCAGATATAGCAATTCCTCCAGGTACTTTGCTGTTATTTTCTGCTATTTTATCAAAATCAACAAGACCATTAGACGTATTAACAAACTTTCCTAAACCAGAGGCTCCACCGCCACGTCCTACTGAAGCATATAAAACGGTTGCCAATGAACTTTTATCGGAAATAGTCCAGTCCCAGTTTAAGTTAGCAATCGGTTTGTGGTAAAAATTGCGACGAGCTGACATATATTGTCCGTTAAGATACCCCCAATTGCTGTTATATTTTCTACCATATTTCAAATAATCAGATATTTTTTTGTTGAAATTTTGATCGTGCCATTGCGGAGCGCCGGTTACCAAGAAATTCAACATATGAGCATCATTGAGTTTCCATCCTAATGAAATGAAATAATTTTGTCCTTGTCCTCGTGTTCCGTCATTGTAACCATCTCCTTGCCAATGTGTAAACAAAACACTCGCACCAAAACCATTTTTCATCAAACCTGTATTATATCCTACTGTAGATTTCACATAATTATCATTGGCGTAAGTAGCTTTTACAAAACCTCCTTCTTTCTTATCTGTGGCTTTAGTAACGATATTTACCGTACCTCCTACTGAAGATATTGCCAATTTTGAAGAACCTAAACCACGTTGTACTTGTATGGCATTAGCAATATCAGACAATCCTGACCAGTTGGACCAATACACCTTACCATCTTCCATTCCATTGATAGGCTGTCCGTTAATTAAATAGGCTGTATTATCTTGTTTGAAACCTCGGATATTGATACGAGCATCTCCATATCCCCCAGCTTGTCCAGCCACTTGTACAGAAGGCGTATTTTTCATCAAATCAGGAAATTCTTGATTTCCTGCTTTTTCTACAATTACCGATAACGGAATGGTAGAAACTGCAATAGGTGTTTGACGATCTTTCACCACATCAATAATTCCACTTCCCACTACAATTACTTCATTTAGTGACTCTGCATCAGGCATTAAAGTTACATTTACTGTAGCTTTACCATTTACCAAAGTATAAGGCACTTCCTTGGTTACAAAACCTACATAAGTGAACACCAATACTCCCTTATTTTGGCTAACATTCACGGAGTATTTTCCGTTGAAATCGGTAGAAGCCCCTTGTTTTGTTCCTTTTACCATTATGTTAGCTCCTGGTAAAGACATTGCCATTTCTCCGTCAGAAACTGTTCCTTGTACAATCCCTTGAGAATACACCGCTACTGCCATTAAAAACAGTACGGAAGTTAAAATCCATTTGTTTAATCTTTTCATCAGTTTTTAGTTATAAAGTTTCTCTGTTAGACGGCACAAAAGTGCGCTTTTTTTTAGGCTTCAATGTTAAGCCAATGTTAATTTTAAAACGTTTCTTTTTCCATTTTATTTCATTAAAACAGGGGTTTACGTTTTATATCTTTCAATATTTTAAGAAAAATGCATCTCTTATTTTTCTTAAAAGCTAAAATCAAAAAAAGTTTTTAACCTTTTCAAACGATAAGGATAAAAACGTTTTAAATTTTAAGACGCTCCTAATTCTATTATTTCCATATTTTTGATTTCTGTTTTATGGATTTCAAAACGCAACATCGTTCGTTTTTTATGCCAACCATACTTCCCCGCAGCTCCAGGATTAAGATGTAATAGTTGATTCTTTCTGTCATATATTACTTTCAAAATATGGGAATGTCCTGAAATAAACAACTGTGGCTTTTGAGTTTCAATTTCCTTTTTTGCCAAAGCGGTATATTTTTGAGGATATCCGCCTATATGAATCATCAAAATGGCTACCTCTTCACAAAAAAAACGATTCACCTCCGGAAATTCGGCTCGTATTTTGGCATCATCAATATTACCATAGACCCCCTTTAAAGGCTTTATTTTTTGTAACTGTGTTACCACCTCAATACTACCAAAATCACCACAATGCCATACTTCATCAGCCTCACTTGTATATTGCAAAATACGCTCATCAATATAGCTGTGTGTATCCGAAAGCAAAAGAATTTTAGTCATCTTAGTGAAAAAATAGAAAACTAAGCTGTTTTTCTCAGTATTCGCTGTGCTGCATCGGAAGCTGCTACCAAACCTCCTGCCATCATAATAATATCTTTAAGCACTAAACGTCCTGCCCCTGAAAGATATGGGAAACCATAATTAGGTGTAGGCATATCCCCCCCTAAATTAGGCACATACACCTCTGGAGTGGTGATCAAAAATGAAAGCGTAACGATGGACATTCCAAAGGTAAGTAAACCTCCTACCAAACCTATCTTGGGTGACCAAATGCCCAATAATACCAACAAACCAATAAGGCAAATCACAGTTCCTAAACCATAAGAAAATAGGTAAGTTCCGTTTTGTTTATGCCATTCTATATTCTTAGCCACCATTTTACCTTCAGGATTTTTATGTAACATATACTCGGCTACAGTTTCTCCTTTATCGTTAACCGCTGTTTTTCCTGTATTTTGATAAAAGAAATTCATAAACGGACTATTGATTACAAACGGAACAATCCCATCTGCCTCATACTGAAAGGCTTTCAAACCACCAATCCAAGCCATTACCACAAAAATAGCTACACGAATGAAGTTAATAAAATTTGGCTGACTATTTGCCAAAAAGTGCAATGCGTTTTTCATATAAACTTTTTTAAAATAAAATTAATAACGAGGCGAAATTACAAATAATTCACACAAAATCAAAAATAAAAGACCTTAACGAAAGGTTAAGGTCTTTAGTAAATTATTTAATTATTACATATAACTTTCAATAGGCGCACAAGAACAAATTAGGTTTCGGTCGCCGTGTGCATCATTCACTCTGCGAACGGTTGGCCAGAATTTGTTTTCGGCAATAGATTCCAATGGGAAAGCTGCTTTTTGTCGGCTATATGGCAAATTCCACGTATCGGATGTAATCATTGAAAGCGTATGTGGAGCTTCTTTCAACACGTTGGTCTGGTCAGTTGGAGTAGCTTCTTCAATTTCTCTGCGGATAGAAATCATCGCATCGATGAATAAATCCAATTGAGCTTTGCTTTCACTTTCAGTAGGTTCTACCATCAGCGTTCCTGCCACTGGGAAAGAAAGCGTTGGTGCGTGGAAGCCGTAGTCCATCAAACGTTTAGCAATGTCGATAGCCTCAATACCATTTTGTTTGAACGGACGACAATCCAAAATCATTTCGTGAGCGGCTCTGCCTTGCTCTCCCGTATAAAGGATTTCGTAATGTTTTTTCAAACTTTCTTTTAGGTAGTTCGCATTTAAAATAGCGAATCTTGTTGCGTTTGCCAAGCCTTCGCCTCCCAACATTTTGATGTATGCATAAGAAATTAAACAAACATACGCACTTCCGAAAGGAGCCGAAGAAACTGCCGTGATAGCCTCACTTCCGCCTGTGGCAACTACTGGATTAGTAGGCAAGAACGGAGCCAAATGCTTAGCCACGCAAATAGGTCCTACACCTGGTCCACCACCTCCGTGCGGAATTGCAAAGGTTTTATGCAAGTTCAAATGACAAACGTCTGCTCCAATGGTTCCTGGATTGGTAAGCCCCACTTGAGCATTCATATTTGCCCCGTCCATATACACTTGTCCGCCGTTTTTATGAATAATATCAATAATTTCAACAATAGATGACTCGAAAACCCCGTGTGTTGATGGGTAAGTAATCATCACCGCAGCCAAATTATCTTTGTGTTTTTCAGCCTTTTCTTTCAAATCGGCAACATCGATATTTCCTTTTTCGTCCGTTTTGGTAACCACTACTTGCATTCCTGCCATTACTGCCGAAGCTGGATTTGTTCCGTGAGCTGATGAAGGAATTAAACAAATATTTCGATGTCCTTCTCCGTTAGAAATGTGATACTGACGGATAACCATCAAACCTGCATATTCACCATTAGCTCCCGAATTAGGCTGAAGCGATGTTGCTGCAAATCCAGTGATAACAGAAAGTGATTTTTCAAGCTCGGTAAGCATTTGGTGATAACCTTCTGCCTGATTTTTAGGAACAAACGGGTGAATATTTGCCCACTGAGCCATACTTAAAGGAAGCATTTCGGTAGCTGCATTGAGTTTCATTGTACAAGAACCCAACGAAATCATCGAATGATTTAAAGAAAGGTCTTTTCTTTCTAACTTCTTGATATAACGCATCATATCTGTTTCACTATGATACGAATTGAACACAGGAGCAGTTAAAAATTCACTTTGACGACGCAATGCCTCTGGAATAACACTCTTTTCTTCTAAAGAAGTTAGCTCTACTTTTTGTTTGCCTTCTGCTTCTGCGAAAACTGCTAAAATAGCATTGAGTTCCTCTACTCCCACAGTTTCATTAAGTGAGATATTTACAGTTTCCGCGTCAGGATAGTAGAAATTAATTTGATTAGCTTCGGCTATAGCTTTGATTTTTTCAGCTTTTGCTTTTACTGAAAGTGTATCGAAGAAGTTTTTAGTATTCACTTGGAATCCCAATTTTTCCAAATTGTTTTTCAAAGTTACAGTAGCATTGTGAAGTTTACCAGCGATGAACTCCAAACCTTTTGGTCCGTGATAAACCGCATACATTCCTGCCATTACCGCCAACAACACTTGAGCCGTACAAATATTAGAAGTTGCTTTATCGCGTTTGATATGTTGCTCACGTGTTTGGAGAGCCATTCGCAAAGCTGGATTTCCGTCTGCATCAATAGTAATACCAATGATACGCCCAGGAATGGAACGTTTGTATTCGTCACGTGTTGCAAAATAAGCTGCGTGAGGACCTCCGTAACCCAACGGAATACCAAAACGTTGCGAAGTTCCTACCACCACATCTGCACCAAATTTTGCAGGAGCTTCAAGCAGAACCAAACTCAACAAATCAGCTGCAACAACTACTTTTATATCCAAACTATGAGCTTTAGCTACAAAATCAGCATAATTGTACACCTCTCCGTTAGTTCCTGAAGGATATTGAACAATCGCACCGAAGTAGCTCTCGTCCAAAGTTATCGTTTCGTGATTGCCCACTACTAACTCAATACCAAAAGGAACAGCTCGGGTTTGTAATACAGAAAGCGTTTGTGGAAAAATCGTTTCAGAAACGAAGAATTTATTAACGTTATTCTTTTTCTGCTCGCGAGTACGTAAATCAAGTAACATTGCCATTGCTTCAGCAGCAGCTGTCCCTTCATCTAACAAAGACGCATTGGCAATTTCCATTCCCGTAAGGTCAAGAACAACAGTTTGATAATTAAGTAACGCCTCTAACCTACCTTGTGCAATTTCAGCCTGATACGGCGTGTAAGCAGTGTACCAACCTGGATTTTCAAAAATATTTCGCTTGATTACCGAAGGTGTAATCGCTTCATTGTAACCCAACCCAATATAAGATTTGAAAACTTTATTTTTTTCAGCCAATTCCCCTACGTGTTGTAAAAATTGATATTCGCTGATACCTTTTGGCAGATTTAAAGGCGATTGCAAACGAATATGTTTAGGAATGGTTTGGTCGATTAATTGGTCTAAACTATCAGCACCAATTGCATTGAGCATCTGTGGAACGTCATTATGAGCTATCCCAATATGACGCAATTCAAATTTTTCTGTATTCATAATTGTATGTAAATCAATTTTGATTATTAAACGTACAAATTTAGAATTAAATTTGAGAAATTGCAATTTTTAAATGGAGCAAACTTACGAAATTAATTTACCTCTAAATTTCAGAAGTAATAACCTAATATCTTCTATCAAAACTTTACTCAAACTGTTTTTTATGCGTTTACTCCTCAAACCACGCTGTTTTCATAACGATTTAACTACTTTTGCAGTATGAAATTCATACGAAAATTACTCGATTTTTACCTAAAAAGTAGCTTACACGTGGCACTTGCCCTAACAGCTATGGGATTTATCAGCTTACGAGAGCTTACCAGCAACAACCACTATGTGCTTCTGCCACAACTATTCTTCTTAGGGATTGTTGCCTATAATTTTGTAAAATACATACCCTTCATACTAAAAAACAATAAATCTTTTTCTAAAAAACTAAAAATCATTATTCTAACAAGCTGCTTTTTGAGTTGCTATCTGTTATTTTATTTTACATCTGCCCCTGTTAAAGAAAAACAAATTCTATTCCTCACAATTTTACTGACCTTAGCATATACTTTCCCCATTTTACCTTATAAAAGTAGCCTAAGGCAATTGATAGGAATAAAAACAGCTAGTGTGGCTCTTTGTTGGACATTGATTTCCGTGATTCTTCCCATCATTCATACCGAAATCTCGTTAAACCTAAATGTTTACGCAGCAATTACACAACGTTTCTTATTGGTTTTCGTACTTATTTTACCTTTTGATATTCAAGACATAAAAGAATCAGAATCAGGAAATATTCCAAAAAAGATTGGTATTCTGAACACCAAACGATTAGGCACATTTATACTTACTTTATATACCTTCTTATTCTATTTCAGAACCTTTCCAAGCTCAATATGGTACTGGGCAAACTCAAGCATTGTTTTACTTACAGCGATACTACTTTGGCTGACTCCAGCAAAAAGCAAACATCAGTTACATAGCACTTTTCTTGTGGAAAGTATTCCGATAGTATACGGATTGTGGATATTTTTCTTTTCAAACTAAAATTTAAAATTTGTATCCGACACCGATAAAATGATCAATAATAGGGGTAAAACGTTTTTCATCATCTTTGGAAATGCTTGAACCGAACAAATGCAAACGAGCCTCAATAAATATACGATTTGAAAAATGGTGCTCTAACCCTATAAAAGCTGTCAAATACGTGTTTTTGATATTGTTTGTAATGATTTGCTTTTGAGTAGTTATGGGTCCGAAACTATCGTGAGTGCCGTAAAAATTGGTGATTTTATCCGATTGTGCTGTTGCACGAGCGATATACCCCATATTCATTCCCACTACGAAAGCAGCGCTTTTGCCTTCGTAATACTTAATTGACAAAGGCATTACTATACTTTGCAAACGAATATCTTTGTTATAAGCATAGGCTCTTCGCCTACCATCATAGGGCGGACGATAATTAGAACGTATCCGATTGTATAGTAATTCAGCCTGAAAAGCAAATTTCTCATTATGGCGATACTCCGCAAATCCACCAAAAAAATACGTCCATTTAATACGAGGACTGCCACCATTAGAGTCCGTTCCTAAATTAGAAAATGCTGATCCTCCTTTTACACCATACGTAAATTTATCATTTTGTGCCAATACCAACCAAGGCAAAAACAACATCAGAAACAAGTAAATATTTTTCATTATCAATATTTATGAAACTAAAATCTATTTTTAACAAACAAAGTTTTGTACAAATATATCACTTTTTTACATAACCTCGTAATTGTTGAATATTTACTTTAACTCGATAATGTAAAATTTATAATTGATTATTAGTCAAGAATATTTAAGTGAAATATAAACTTCTTCATATACAAATAAACAATAAGCCAATCGGTATTGATTTTGAGTTCTGCGGGTTTGCAATCTACATATACCGTCGGTAATCCGAAAATGCGTACAAATGTGGAGTAATGTTGGTGAGACGGTTTTTACTCCGTTTTTAGGGATTGGTAGTGAAGTTTATGAGGCTGTAAAACTTGGAAGAAAAGGCATCGGAATAGAACTCAAAGACAAGTACTTTGAAACGGCCGTAAGAAATGTAAATAAAGTTTTAGAAGGTCAAAAACAATTGGCTTTGTTTTAAAAAAATAGAGTTATGCAACGAGAAATAAAATTTAGAGGATTTTCCAAAAGGTTTATACCCAATGAATGGTTTTATGGGGATTTAGTCAATTACATAGGCGAAAAATACATTTTACCTGAAGGACAAGATGTGTGGGATATTATTGGAGACGGCGTAGAGGTTCACTCGGAATCGGTAGGACAATTCACAGGACTTTATGATAAAAATGGTAAAGAGATTTATGAGGGTGACATTTTAGCTCCTATTTCAAAAGTGTCGTTTTATTATGTTGGTTTTGAAAGTGGAATGTTCTGCATTTACAATAATTTAGGAAGATGGGCGACAATGGAAAGAGGTATTGAAATTTACAAAGAATTAAATATTGATTTTGAAATCATCGGCAACATTTACGAAAACCCCGAGTTATTGAAGTAATCACCCCTCCCTCGCTCTATGGCTGACGTTGGTATTTGGGGGACGCCCCGAAGAGTCCAAAATAGGAGGGGGAGGTAAAAATAAGTTCTTAAACGAAAGATAAAAATATGGCACGACCAAATAAACAAGGATTAGATTATTTCCCTTTGGACGTTGGTGTTTTCGAAGATGAGAAAATGTTGGCTATCTCGGGGGAGTTCGCTGTAAAGGGCGAGATAATCGTGTTGCGACTGCTTTGTGAAATTTACCGAAACGGGTATTTCGTGGAGTTTTCGGAACTTTTAAAAAACAAATTGGCAAGGCTCGGCGGGTTATCTGGTGGGCTTATTGAGGAGGTTGTCAAGCAACTTGTTAAATACGGGTTCTTCGATGGGTCTTTATTTAGTGAGTATAATATTTTGACAAGTAAAAATATTCAAAAAACATATTTGGAAGCCACAAAAAGAAGAAAGGAAATCGATATTTCGCAGTTTTGGTTGCTGAACGGAGTTAATGCGAACATTAATAACACTTCAAGCGGAGTTAATGTAAACATTAATCTCAACAGCTTAAACATTTGGCAGGAATTGAAATCAATACATTTCAACTTCACGAAATGAAAAAAGATATTGCGGGTATGAAAGCAGGTATTGATGATATTACCACCAAAGGAATAAAGATTAGATAGATAAAAAGAAACAAAAATGTTTCAAAATATTTGTAAGAAACAAAAATGTTTCATATGTTTGCAATGTTAATTTAAAGTTCATTTAAAAAATGAAGGTATCAGAAATGTTACGTCTTTTAAAAGAAGATGGTTGGTTTCTGCATAGAGAGGGTAAAAAGCACTCTCTATACAAGCACGAGACCAAAACAGGCACTGTGATTTTACCAAGACACCCAGCAACAGAGCTGAAGAAAGGTACAGAGCAGTCGATTCTGAAACAGGCGGGGCTTAAATAAGCCCTGCCCTTTAAATTAGTTAAACTTTGTATTTATAGCTTATGGAAATTAGATTGATTTTAGAGAAATCGGCAACAGGATATTCTGCTTATTCTGAGGACTTGAAAGGTGTTGCAACCGCAGGGGAGACTATTGAAGAAGTAAAAGAAAACTTCAAAGAAGCACTTGATTTGCAAGTAGATTATTTAGAGGAAGAGGGAAAGACAGCAGAAGCTACCGAATTAAGAAATGCAAAGGTTGCTTATTACTTGGACTTGAATACATTTTTTGAATACTATTCCTTGTTCAATAAAAGCGAATTAGCAAAATATTTAGGAATAAATCCAAGTCATTTAAGACGCTTGTCAGGAACAAATATTGAATTATCAGAAAAGAAAGCCTTGCAAATCCAAAACGGATTACATAAATTAGCAGATGATTTAAAGCAAATATGTTTTGCTTAACTTTTGAACTTTTAAATTAACAACAAAGCCCTAAAACATAGGGCTTTTTTTATTTCAATAAATGACTATAATCCTCAGGAAGTTCAGCGTCAATATCACGTAGGTATTGCTGCAAAGCATTCAGCGTTGTGTGCCCTGTGATGAGCATTAGTTTATCATAAGTTTCCATTTGTCCGTATTGGGTTCGGAGTTCTCGATATAGCTTTGTAATAAACGTATGACGAAACGAATACAGCCCATAATCCTTGCCTAAACCTAATTCGTCTTTTACTTTTTTAAAACGCTTACTCCAATAATCCCTTTTATTGGTTTCGTCGGTAGCCCAATGATTTGCTCCGTTTGGTGCAAAAAGATAGAAATCTGGGTTTAAATCTTTGAAATGCTGAATTTCTTTCATCAGAATTTCAGGAATGATTTTGATTTTGACTAATTTATTTTTGGAACGAAGATTCATCTTAGCATCTGCAAAATCAATATCTTTTACTTGGAGACGGCATACTTCAATAGGACGTAAAAAATTGTAGGATACGAATTTCACAAACAGAAGCAAATCCTTATCCTTTTGCTCCATAAGTGTAAACACCTCATTTTGTTGGGTTTTGGTATAGGTTTTGTTGCGTTCAGGTTTAGCTTGTAGTTTTTTGATTTTATCGGTTACATTGTGTGTTACAAGCTCGTCTTCTTCCAAAGTTGAAAAAACAGCACTCAATACAGCAAGAGTATTATTTCGGTTTCTTGGACTGGATTTGATGAGTATGTGATTTAAATACTCGTTAATATCTTTTTTAGTAATATCTGCAATATTTGAGTTATGTAATCCTCGTGCTTTTAAATACCTTTTGAATTGGTTTACACGGCTTTCGTAATCAGTAAAAGTAGTTGATTTAACGATGCTTTTTTTGATTTCGAGAGCATAATCCAAAGCCGAAAAGCAAGTGTATTTATTGTCTGCTTCTTCGCCCTCGTAGGGAGAAAAGCCCTCTTTCAAAAGTTTTTCTACTACATTTCGCAGCCGATGAAAAGCTTTATACCTATCATCAAACTCTTTATATTCCTGATTGAGTTTATAGTAGATTGAGGGCTGTTTAACCATTTTTCCGTCTTTATTTCGGAAATAATAGTAAACATACCAACGTTTGTACTTAGCCATAATTTCCTGCTTCTGTTTGTCTGAAAAAGAAGACAAAGGACTTTCCGAAACGATTTTAGGAAATATTTGAGGTTTTCGGAATGGCTTCATATCTTCGGATTTTGGTAAAGAGAGGTTATACTCGCTTTTATACTCACTACGGATTAAATGGATAATATTCAACATAAAAAAAGAGCTTTTTTGGAGTACAAAAAGCTCTTTTTCAAAAAGTTACAACTTTGTAGCGAAGACGGGAGTTGAACCCGTGACCTCAGGGTTATGAATCCTGCGCTCTAACCGACTGAGCTACCTCGCCATAACACTTATACTCGTAGTTTTGAGGGTGCAAAGGTAATATAATTTTTCTTTTTTACAAGATTTTTTGATACTTTTTTTTCATCTTTTTAAAAGTTTCATTACAAAAACTTATCAATCAAAGAGTTATTTTTTATATCAATTCATACATACATCTAACTCATAAATAGTTTCAAAAACAGAAACGATTTGCTCAGCTTCACTAAATGCCACATCAATGTAAAGTGTACATTTTTCTACCAAAATTTGTTTTGAAACTTGAAGATTCCTTTCTTTTACTACACGCATCACTTTATTCATATTTTTATAATCGAAAGAAATTATAATCGTTTTAGTGATTCGCTTTTCAACAATCTGAACTTTTTCCAAAGTAAGTTGAGCAGTAGTTTTGTAAGCTTGAACTAAACCTCCAACGCCTAACTTAATACCTCCAAAGTATCGTACAACAATCACTAAAATATCCGTTAATTCAAAGGATTGAATTTGCCCATAAATAGGAATACCTGCCGAATTATTAGGTTCTCCATCGTCATTAGCGCGATGTTTTTGCGTTGTACCATTCCCTAATCGCCAAGCATAGCACCAATGTCGTGCCGCGTGATGTACTTTTTTAACATTTTCTAGATGCTTCTTTACCTCATCTTCTGATTTTACAGGAAAAGCATATCCTAAAAACTTACTGCTTTTTTCCTTAAATACAATTTCTTCTACGGAAGTATCTATGGTTTTGTAAGTATCATTCATAACTTCGGATTTTTGTAAATCACTAAACTATCGTTTTCTATTTGCAGTCTCTTTTCAAAAGTTTTTGTGTATAAAGTAGGTGCTTTTTTACCTAAAACGAAATGATTATCCCCGGTAAAAACCCAAGCTTCATCCCATAAATCAGCATCAATAAACTGTTGTATGACGTGCGTTCCTCCTTCCACGATGAGGCTTTGTTTGTTTTTTTGGTATAATAAATTACACACTTGTTTGGGTAGATTTTTTGAGAAATCAATACGTACGATTTCAGTATTTTGAGTATTTTTTTGCTCTTTTTCGGAAAGAAATAGTGTCGGAATTTGTTCATTCCAAACTGAAAAATTTCTTGGAATTTTTAGCTCTCGGTCTATGATTATCCGCAGTGGAGAAGTTCCAGCCCAGTCGCGAGAATCCAACTTAGGATTGTCATCCAAAGCAGTTTGCGTTCCTATTAAAATACTTTGCTCAACACTTCTTAAACGATGAACCCATTGTCGAGAATACGAATTAGTAATCCATTGAGGTGAAGTGCTTTGCCTTTGTTGCGGAGCTATAAATCCATCTTGGGTTTCTGCCCATTTCAAGATAATATATGGACGCTTTAAATTATGAAATGTAAAAAAACGCTTGTTTAAGGCTAAAGATTCTTTGTTTAATACACCTACAAGTGTCTGAATTCCTGAATTTTGTAATTTTTCAATTCCTTTTCCTGCAACTTCTGAAAAAGGGTCAACACTACCTATAACCACTCTTTTGATTCCTTTTTCTACAATTAAATCAGCACAGGGAGGCGTTTTCCCGTAATGGCTACACGGCTCCAAATTGACATAAATGGTACTTTCTGCCAATAATGATTTGTCTTTGACTGCATTGATGGCACATACCTCTGCGTGGGCTTCTCCTGATTTTTTGTGCCAACCTTCTCCGATAATTTTCCCTTGATAAACAATAACGCTACCCACCAACGGATTAGGGTAAGTTGATCCTAAACCGTTTTTAGCCAATTGAATACATCGTTGCATAAAAAATTCGTGTGTAGCCATATCTCTTTTTTATTAGACTGAAATGTTGTAGGTTTAACTTTTTGATTGTATTTTCGTTGTTGCAAAAATAAGGAAAATGAACTTAAAAATATTTCAAGCATATCTTCATCAAAAACTATCGGCTATTTATACCGCTGATGAAATTCGGAATTTCTACTTTTTATTACTTGAATTTTATGCTAAGAAAACAAAAGTTGAAGTGCTTTTATCTCCTGATTTTGAGCTATCAGAGCGTATTAAAACCCAGATTTTAAGTGCTTCGGATAGACTCATAACCCAAGAACCTATACAATATATTTTAGGCGAAACCGAGTTTTTTGGCAATCGTTTTTTGGTAGACCGTCACGTACTTATTCCTCGTCAGGAAACCGAAGAGTTGGTGGACTGGATACTTACCTCTATACCTCAAAATAAGGCTATTTCCATTTTAGATATCGGTTGCGGAAGTGGCGCTATTGCAATTTCTTTGGCAAAGGCTTTGCCTAAATCAAAGGTAGAGGCTTGGGATATTTCTGAAGAAGCCTTAGTTAAAGCTCGTGAAAATGCCCTTTTAAATCAAGTTACTATTTGTCTTTCGCAAGTAGATATTCTTCACACCCAAAAATTAACAAAAAAATATGATGTGATTGTTTCTAATCCTCCATACGTTCGCTATTGTGAGAAACAAGAAATGCAGCGTAATGTTTTGGATTATGAACCTCATTTGGCTCTTTTCGTTTCTGATGAAAATCCACTCATTTTCTATGAGAAAATCACTGAACTTGCTAAAAAATCACTGAACGATAACGGACAATTATTTTTTGAAATCAACCAATATCTAAGCAAAGACACTCTTAAAATGCTGGAAAATAAAGATTTTAAACCCATATTAAGAAATGATTTAAACGGAAATCCACGAATGATACGAGCAGTTTTGTAATTTTTTTCAATCTATCGTAATAAAATCACCAAAAAAAATGTAAATTTGCAAAACCTAAATTTTTAAGAGTAATGATTCAAAGAATACAAACCCTTTATATGCTTGTTGTTGTCATCTTGGCTGGCGTTTTGCCTTTGTTTTTTGCTCTCTATACACAAGCCAATGTAAAGGTATATGCCTATACACACGACATTTTGAGTGGAGGGCTATTCGCCATTTCGGCTATATTGGCTATTGTGGCTATATTTGGGTATAAAAAAAGACAAAATCAATTTGTATTCAATCGATTGAATATACTTATTAATCTTACTTTACTAGGAGTATTTGTATATCGAATGCTAACCTCATCTGGAGAAAGTCAAATTTCTGAGAAAGGTGTTGGGATTTTTCTACCGATTCTTTCTATCGTTTTTTTGTTTTTAGCCAATAAGGCTATCTATCGGGACGAAAAACTTGTAAAATCTGCAGACCGATTACGATAAACCTATAATCTTAGTAGTGTTGTGCGTTAAAAAAATCCTGAGCATAAGCTCAGGATTTTTTTATTTTTTAAAGAAAGAATCCACAAATTCAAGTTTGTTAAACACTTGTAAATCATCAATGCCTTCACCTACCCCAATATATTTTACGGGAATTTGAAATTGATCAGAAATTCCAATAACTACGCCTCCCTTGGCTGTGCCGTCGAGTTTAGTAACAGCCAAAGCACTCACTTCCGTAGCTTTAGTAAATTCTTTGGCTTGTTCAAAAGCATTTTGTCCTGTAGAACCATCTAAAACCAAAAGTACATCGTGTGGAGCATCTGGGATAACCTTTTGCATTACACGTTTAACCTTAGTAAGTTCGTTCATCAGATTGATTTTATTGTGTAATCGTCCAGCAGTGTCAATAATCACTACATCAGCATTTTGAGCCACAGCAGATGATAATGTATCATAAGCCACTGAAGCGGGGTCACTTCCAATCTGTTGCTTAACAATGGGTACGCCCACACGCTCCGCCCAAACTTGTAGCTGGTCAATAGCAGCGGCTCGAAAAGTATCAGCAGCCCCTAAAATTACTTTATAACCTTTTTTGTGAAATTGATGAGCAAGCTTACCTATGGTAGTTGTTTTTCCAGCACCATTTACACCAACAACCATCATTACGTAAGGCTTCTTATTGTAAGGAATAAGAAAGTCGGTTTCTTCTCCCGATTGGGTTTCGGAGAGTAGTCCTGCAATTTCTTCTCTCAAAATTTGATTGAGCTCACTTGTGCCTAAATATTTGTCTTTGGCAACTCGTGCTTCAATACGGTCGATGATTTTTAAGGTTGTGTTTACCCCTACATCACTGGCTATCAACACTTCTTCTAAATCATCTAAAACATCTTCATCTACTTTGGATTTTCCAGCTACAGCTTTGGTAAGTTTGTCAAAAAAACTATTTTTTGATTTTTCAAGCCCTTTATCCAAAGTTTCCTTTTTCTCTTTGGAGAATATGTTTTTAAAAAAATTAAGTGCCATTTTTCAAATTATTTTATGCGAATATAATAAAAAAAAGAAAACGAAAAAAGGTCATCTACATATTATAGACGACCTCTATTCTTTTATTCAGAGAATTATTTATTTTTTCTTCAAAAACTCATCAACTAATTCAGGAGACATCACGCTTTCAACGAAAGTGTAAGCACCTGTTTTAGGAGATTTTACCATTTTAATGGCTTTTGTCAATTTTTTAGATTTTCCCTGAAGTGTTGCTACGGTTTTCTTTGCCATGACTCTCTAAAATTATTTGATTTCTTTATGAACTGTCACTTTCTTCAAGATAGGATTGAATTTTTTAAGCTCCAATCTATCAGGTGTATTTTTCTTGTTTTTCGTTGTAATGTAACGAGATGTACCTGGCATACCTGATTCTTTATGCTCTGTACATTCCATAATAACTTGAATTCTATTTCCTTTCTTAGCCATTGTAGTACGTTATTTTTATGTTATGGATATATTATAAAAATCCATTTTGTTTAGCTTCTTTCAAAACAGCCGCAATTCCTTTTTTGTTGATGGTTTTGATTGCAGATGTTGATACTCGTAACGTAATCCAACGATCTTCTTCTGAAATGTAGAAACGCTTTTTAGTTAAATTTACGTTGAATTTACGCTTGGTTTTGTTCATTGCGTGTGAAACATTGTTTCCCACCATTGCTTTCTTTCCTGTAATTTCACAAACTCTTGCCATTATCTCTGAATTCTTTATTTAAATACACATTATTCAAAACGGAGTGCAAAGTAACGTTTTTTTATTTTATTGTGCAAATTATCAGTGAAATATTTTTGAAATATTTCTACTCCCTTATTTTATCCGTAAGGAAAACACACTTTCCCCTTCTAAAAAACCTTCTAAAAAATCACCCGAATGAACGCTTCCAACGCCAGCTGGGGTACCCGTAAAGATAAAATCACCTTTACGTAGGGTAAAAAACTTAGAAACTTGGCTAATAATTTGGTCAATATTCCAAATCATATCAGCGGTATTGCCTTGCTGTACAGTTACTCCGTTTTTATTTAACGAAAAACCTATTGCCTTACCAAATTGTGCTTTGGGTAAAAAACTACTCACAACTGCCGAACCATCAAAAGCTTTTGATTTTTCCCAAGGAAGTCCTTCCTTTTTCAGTTGTGCTTGCAAATCACGAGCTGTAAAATCTATTCCAAGTGTAATTTCATCATAATACTTATGTGCGAACTTTTCAGAAATGTGTTTTCCGTTTTGGTTGATTTTAATTACTAATTCTACCTCGTGATGTAGGTCAGCCGTAAAATCAGGGATATAAAAAGGAAGTTCTGGATTATGAATTGCCGTATCAGGTTTGATAAACAACACGATATCTTTAGGCTTTTCACCGCCCATTTCTTGTATATGGTTTGCGTAATTTTTTCCTACACAAATAATTTTCATAGGTTACATTATTATTAAACATTGGTAAAGGACAAAAACTGAACGACATCAATTTTTAAACAAACTGATACTTCAAAAAAAGAATTTTTTAAAGCTAAATTATTTTGAAAATCCTTTTAGTTTGATGGCTGTTAGTACCTTTTTGGTGTAGAGTGGAAAGTCAGCATTTAAAATCCAGCCGAAGTAACCAGGCTCTTCTTCCAGTATTTCTTCTACTTTTCTGCCCTTATGCTTTCCGAAGGTGAAAATGGTTTCGTTTTTGTCGTTCAGGGCAATAAATCCGGCAAAGTCCACCGCTTGTTTTCGAGTGGTGAACTCGCTGAGTTTTTTCATATCGTTTTCGAGTTCGCTGTATCGGTTGAGTTGTGATTTTAGTATCTCATAGGTGGCATTGGTGTCCGCTGCTGCCGAGTGCGCATTGTCCAGCGTTTTTCCGCAGTAGAACTTATAAGCGGCACTCAGGGTGCGTTGTTCCATTTTGTGGAAGATGGTTTGTACATCTACCGTTACGCGGTTTCCTAAATCAAAATCGACGTCGGCACGGAGCATTTCTTCCGCTAAAAGAGGAATATCGAAGCGGTCGGAATTGTAACCCGCCAAGTCCGAGTCTTTAATCATATTATGAATGGTTTTGGCAAGTTCCTTGAAAGTGGGTTCGTTGGCTACGCGTTCGTTGGTAATTCCGTGTACATCACTTGCTCCTTTGGGTATCGGAATTGTAGGATTTACCAACCACGTTTTACTTTCTTTATTCCCATTGGGATATACTTTTAGTATGGAGATTTCAACAATGCGGTCTTTAGTAATGTCAGTTCCAGTGGTTTCCAAATCGAAGAAACAAATCGGTTTTGATAGTTTTAGTTCCATATGAATGTTTTATTTAAGCAGTAGAAATTAGTAATTGGGTAGTAAATATATACAAAAATGCGCTGTAAAACAGAAAAGAATTCCGTGTAAAGCTGAGTAACATCGAAGTTTTAGGATTGTAAGACTTCGACTTCGCTTAGCTTGATAAAAAACACCTTTTTAGAGGTGTTCTATAGTTTTTTATCCGTATAAATTTTTATTGTGGAGGATTAACCTTACCAAGGTAACCTATTTGAGAGCCATTGCTTGTAGGCGTTCTTCAAGTTCCTCAAAGCCTTGCAATGAAACTATTTTCCAAGTGCCGTTTTCTTTTTGAGCTTCCACCTGATAGCTAAAATCATCCCAATTGGCATTGGCATTCCAAGACCAAGAAAAGTGAGCAACATCATCAGTAATTACAATATTTTTAATAACGATGTTTTTGTAGAAATCCTCCGAAGGTGTGTCTTGGCAATTACACCAAACATTAGCCCCATTACCAAAGGGAGGCTGATTGCCTGATTCCCAAATAAAAATGCGTTCGGTCAAGTAATGGTCGATAAGTAGCCCTAATTTATCATACAGATTGACAAAATCAGTTGTAAAAAAGCCAGAACGAGCAATCTCATTGCTTTTCTTTTCGTGGTTCGCCATATCCAAATTATGAAAAAAAGACTCATCTTGAGCAATTTGTGCAGGTATAAAATCACCTTGCGAACGGTGGGTGCTTTCCCAATGATACACCTCACGAATGAGATTTTGTAAAGCAACACTATCATTTGGTATTTCGTTTAGGCTACTCTGCGAAGTGGCATTTACCACTTGTTGATTTTTGGGTTGCTGTTTACAACCTATAAGCATCATTAAAAGAAGAATAAAGCTAATATTTCTCATCGTCTTTCCGTTTTTAGACCATACTTAAAATGTTCCTTGTGCAAATATAATCAAAAATGTTTTATTAAGGCGACTACTTAAGTACATATTTTGCATATTGATTTTTGTTTCTGTCTTAGCTTTTTATTTGGGATTAGAAACCAAATCCGGATTGCGGAGTGAAGTATGTATAGTTAACAAAATCAAATTTTACTGAAGATATTTTTATTCTTACCAGTAATCAAATCTATATACTCCTATTTTTCTTTATTTTTCCCGCCATTACGAATTGATATATTATCAATTTTGGGAGGATAACAAACACAAGCAATAATTTTTTTGGTTTTCCCCCTTCTATAATGCTGATAATGATGGTTACAAGTGGCACTAGCACTAACAATACCGTGTTGATGCGATACGCCCAAATTAAGTATCCTTTTTCTGCCCAAAGGTCCCATTCATCTTTGATTTTCAATTCAGTTACTTCACTTTTGAGAAAATCAACGAATTGCTTTGTATCGCTTTTAAACAGTGGGTAAGACTTTCCGCTTCCTATAGTAATGATTTTGTTTCGGGTTACAATCTTGCGTAGTATTTCTTTTTCATTAAAACCATAAACAATCCCTGTTATTTCCAAAATGTCAATCGTAGGAATCTCTTTGTAATTAAACAATAATTTTTTGTTCCAATGAAATACAAGTTTGTTGTTTTCAACAGTTACTATAAGTCGGCTGATTATAGAATATATTAGCAATAAAGTCAGCCCAATGAAAACGAACGAAGGAATTATCCATTTGAGATACGGAATTTTAATATTTACAACTAAGATAATGGTTAACAGTATCCATAGAGGGAAAATAAAAATACTTATAAGCGCTCTATTTAATCTATAAACCAATAAACTAAACGTTTTCTTTTCTTCCACAACTTACTTTTTGATAGGTATTACTGCTCAAAGATATAAATTTTATGACTTTTTGTATAAATACATTGGGATAAAAAAAACTTCGACTTCGCTCAGTTTGACCAAGTGACTGTTACATTGAATAAAGTTCTTTTTATCGTTTTAAACCAAAAGTACAAAGAAATAAAAATCAAACATATTTCAATCTATTACCAACATAAAAAAAGTAAAGACGCCACAACGGACGTCCTTACCGATAATATTTCAATTTCTTATGCTTTTTTGGTCACAATGCCCAAAGCCTCAAGCTCCTGACTATGAGCAAATACAACTTTGGCGTAAGCCACAAACTCACTGTACTGCGGGTAAAGTTCATCGAAGAATTTGTCGCGAATTTCGGTAGCTTTTTGAGCCTCGGCGGTTTCCTTTTTCTGACTTTCTTTCAGAGCGATGACCTCTGTGAGTTTATTTTGTACGGCTTTTAAATCTTCTTCTTTGATATTGATAGACTGCAACTTAGTTAAAAACGATGGGTTTTTAAGCAATTGCGAATAGAAGTTCCCCACTTGCACCAACCAATCGCTATATGCCGTTTTGCGTTTCCCTGCAAAGTCGAGCGAAGCACCTGCTAAGGTATCGCCTTTAAAAAGGATTTTACAGAAAGCCAAATGCTTGGTATACAAATCATTGATTTCGGAAAATTTTTGGTCAAACTTCTCCGTTTCGGCGTATTGCTGAGCGTATTCCGTCTTTTGGATTTGATGCAATTCTTCCAAACGCACCACTTTTGTTAAAAGTTCATCAAGTTTTTCGGTGGTATAGCCCAATAGCCCCATCTGCTCCTGAATGTTAGGCAGTTTCCCGTTAGAAAACGCCAATCGCATTCGCTGAATCCATTCCTCCATTGAAATATGCATGTTTCGCTTCTTTGGAGTTGGTGTTTGCTCGTTTTGATTCAGATTTTGGTCATTCTGATTCAAGTTTTGTTCGTTCTGATGTAAATTCTCGTTCATAATAATTGTGTTTTTGGTGTTAAACTCTTTATTTTCTATTGATTTTACAGATTTTTACTTGCAGGAAATGGATTTTTACCGGTCAGAATCCATTTATTGTCGGTCAAGATTCATTTCCTATTGGTTAGAATCCATTTCTTATCGGTCAAGATTGATTTCTTGTCAGTCAGAATTCATTTCCTGTTGGTAAATATTGATTTCTTATGGGTCAGAACTTATATAATGTAGGTCAAACCTCGCTTCCCTGCTGTAAGAATGCTTTTCTGTACGGGAATTATCAAAATCCTATGAGTAAACACTCATCACTTGCAGGGATTTCTTATGATATACGTAGCAATATCCGTGCCGTAAGTGGTAAAAATTCAGCAGGTTAGTATTAAAATGCTGTTAAAAAGAAAAGACGCCGTAAGGGCGTCTGTCTATAGGGATGGAGAATATATCGTTTTATTACATCAGTTTTTGTATATCTATATGTATTTTATCTTTTTAAGTGGTATTTTTGTTTTAATTCCAAAAATCCAGTAAATTTTTAATCGCTTCTTGGAAAAGTTCAGGAGCCTTTATTCCCAAAATAAGTTGTCCGTTTTCATTCAGTAAAAATCCAATTTCAATCTCTATAATTCGAGTTTCTTGGCTTCCGTACAAAACTACGGTTCTAATAATATTACTTTTAGGATAGTATTTTTTAATATAATGTTTTTCAATATAATCATAATTGGCCAATTCGGAAATTCCATTATGTCTGAACTCATATTTTTTCCCTTCAATATTAATTACCTCATTGCGAACAAAATCAAAAAGGATAAGGTCAGGAATGTGTATAATTTCATCTTTATTCCCTGCCTTGTATTTTTCCCGATCTTTATATTTTGCCAATGGAATAGGTTCTCCCTGTTTTGGAATAAAATACCCTTTTTCACTACCTGCGTGATTTTCAAAAATAGAACATCCTTGCGTAAAATTTTCAACCACTAAATGTATAAATATTGTTCCTAATTTTTCGCCATCTTTATCATATTTCCAATAACTTTTATTCATTTCTACTTTTGGAATGGTTAATTTATCTAATTCTATCCCAATTCTATTGGCAATTTGAATAAATTTATTGGTTTTCCCTATATGATTTTGCTCTAATCCGTGTTGAGTGATTACAATTCTCTTTTCCCAACCTAATTTTCTCAAAACAGTAGAAATAATACTCAACGCCCCTATATTAGGGTCGTGAGAAAGTCCATTACTTTTAAAAAGCCGTCCCGAGATTTCTATTTTGTCTTTCTGTTTATTTAACAAAATAGGTACATTCCCTTTAGGAGGCTGTCTCATATTATTTTTAAAATCAATAACTTCGTCTGTTGTTCCAAAAGGAATAAATATCTCTTTATCAAGTTTTTTACCTAAAATTTCAACTCCTAATGTTAAAAGTAATCTTGTTCCAAAAATATAAGTTTCCGTTGGCTTTTCCTTTTGCTCTATCTGTAAATTATAAAGCATTATCTTTTTGGTGTTCGGATAATAATTATCAATAAAAACAAACTTTGAACAACGCTGATAAACCCCTGTATTCCGACTTTCTTTATCATCCGTTTTTGTTTCTTCTATTGCATAAATCGGTATATCTTTTTGTTTAGGTTCCTCTTTTTGAAAGAAAATTAAAAAATCTGTAAAACTCGAATTGCCAGAAACAGTTTTTATATAAACTTTATTAACCTTATTACAGCGAAATCCTGTTACTTCATAAGTAAAAGCAAACTTTCCACCTTGTAAAATAGGTAAAATTCTAATAGAATCAATAAACCCTGATAATTTATAATCCTGAGTGAATTTTTGTAAAATTACAGCGAGTACCTTTTTCTTAGGTCGTTCTTCTGTTAATATCCAAAGGTTGTTCATTTTTCCAAAATATAAAGTTGTTCTCTAATATATTTTTTATGTTTACTTTCACCATTATTATTGCTTTTAAAACGTAGATAATCAAATTCTACTAATTCTACTTTTCCACATTTTTGTAGCACTGAGAAAATATCTTTTTCTTTCATAATTCCCTCTGAGTTGTAACTAAGAACTAAGTATTTAAACTTTCCTTTGAGAGCAATCTTATTTAATTCTTCTAATGCTGTTTTAGAATTACAAAATTTGGACTTTTGTTGTTGATAATCTCGCATACCTGACACTCCCTTTATTTGTGGGTTATCATACTTTGCTATAGTTTCTAAAAGATGATAATTTGGAGCGTATTGCCGTTGGTTATAGGGCGGATCTAGATAAAAAATATCTGCCTGTATTTCTTCTAATAACTCCACAGAGTCTTGATTAAAAGATCTATTTTCTTCCTCATTAGTAATTAATTTTATAGGTCTTAAAACCATTTTCTTGACCGCTCTCGGATCCCATTTTTTATGGAAAGCTGCATAGACACCTGCCACATTAGCATAGAAAGAAACCGATTCAAGTAGACAAGCAATTAAGATAAAATATTCATTTGTAGAGATTAAATTTTCTTCTTTCCATTGCTCTATTTGTAAACGAATAGCATCTATAATTTTTCCATTTTGATCCGAAAAAAACATTCTTGGTTGTTCTAATTCTTGTGTTCCGGTTGGTGTGTAATTTTCATAAATAAACCCTTCTTTTTCTGAAATTTTATTAAGAAACGAAACAACTTTTTCTAAATTCGTTTCAAATAAATTTGTGCTATCAATCAAAATATTTTGCAATAATTTATCAAACAAATCGAAACTATTATTAGTAATATAAGCTCTTTGTAAGACATAGGAAAAATACATTAAATCAGAAGAAAAAACTTTATATCCTTTTGACTTAAAATATTGACCTACACTCGTAGTTCCTGCAAAAAAATCAAAAAAAGACTTTCCTTCTATATTTTTTATCTGTAGTGTATGATAAATTTTATCACACAAATTTTCTTTATTGCCTATATATCTCATTATAGTTCAATATTGTTAATTGAAAATAAGTCTTGCTTTTTAGGTGGCTCATAGTTAGTTATCAACACTTCAACACTTGCTTTTTTATCCCTAACAAGAGTTTGGTAATTAGAATTTGCATAATGAAAATCAATATAGTTAACCCTATAATTAGGATTATATCTCAACCAATTTTTTAATATTTCATTTGACTTCCCTTTGTGCTCTAAAACATTTGATAATGCAAATTTTATATTTCTTCCATTTAGGTCATCTAATAATTCAAGTAATTGATATTCTTCTTTTTGTGTCCAACCTTTAAATCCTCTTTTACCATCATTATAAGTCCCTGTGGTTATTAAATAAGGAGGATCACAATACACAAAATCATTACTTTGTAATTCTGAAAAATCAAATTCTGAAAAACATTTATCAGAAAAAACAGGTTGAATTTCTTTTATTCTATTGATAAAGGCAACCAACTTCTGTTTCATTTTAGGATTAAAACTACTTCGTTCTCTTCCAAAAGGATTATTAAACTCATGATTATTATTAAAACGAATTTGATGATTAAATGAAAAGGCAATCAAAACGAACAAATCCAAAGGATTTTTATTTTCATTGTACTGATTTCTTAATGTTTTGTAACCCTTTTCATTGGTTTGTGAAAGATTTAATTCTTTAATCTTATTTTCTATATAGTTTGTTATTTTTTCCAATTCATTTTTTTGAAATATTCTATACATATCCACCAAAAAGGAAAGATTGTCGTTAAAAAACACCTTATTAGCAGAGACATTTATCCCTACATTACATCCACCCGAAAATAAATCTACAAAATAGTTAATGTTTGTTGAAAAAAGAGGTAAAATTTGATCTAAAATTTTACTTTTCCCCCCTATATAATTCAATGGTGATTTTATTATGTTTTTCAATGTTAACTTTTTTGTTTGCAAAGTTACGAAAATATTAAAAAAAGGGCGAATTATAATTCGCCCTTACTATTTTCTATTTGCTAATTCCTACCGCCTATTTGGACAGATACATTTTCCTTCTTGCATAGAGTTCATAGAATTGGTCGTCTTTGAGGTCGTCTATGAAAAGAATGCTCTCGCCGGTAGATTTCATTTCGGGTCCTAAACGCTTATCCACATTCGGGAACTTGTTAAACGAAAACACGGGCTGTTTGATAGCAAATCCGTCCAATTTCGGTTGGAAGTTAAAGTCGGTTACTTTCTTCTCACCGAGCATCACTTTGGTAGCGTAGTTCACGTACGGCTCCCCATAGGCTTTGGCGATAAACGGAACGGTACGCGACGCCCTCGGGTTGGCTTCGATGATGTACACCGTGTCGTCCTTAATGGCAAACTGAATGTTTATCAGTCCCACCGTGTTTAGGGCTTTGGCTATTTTGTGCGTATGGTCTTTGATTTGTTGCATCACAAACTCACCGATGTTAAAGGGCGGCAGTGTGGCGTTACTATCCCCCGAATGCACCCCACACGGTTCGATGTGTTCCATAATTCCGATGATGTACACGTTTTCGCCATCGCAAATGGCGTCGGCTTCGGCTTCGATAGCTCCATCTAAATAATGGTCGAGCAAAAGTTTGTTATTCGGAATTTTACGAAGCAAATCCACCACGTGTTCTTCCAATTCGTGCTTGTTGATAACGATTTTCATTCCTTGCCCACCCAACACATACGACGGACGCACCAAAAGCGGGAAGTCCAACTCATCGGCTAACTTTAAGGCTTCGTCGGCAGTTTCGGCAACACCAAATTTCGGATACGGAATGCCCAATTCTTTCAATAAAGTAGAAAAACGCCCTCGGTCTTCTGCCAAATCCAACGCGTCAAAGCTCGTTCCGATGATTTTAATGCCATATTTATGAAGTTTTTCAGCCAATTTCAAAGCGGTTTGTCCGCCTAACTGAACGATAACACCTTCGGGTTTTTCGTGACGAATGATGTCGTAAATATGTTCCCAAAAAACAGGCTCGAAGTAGAGCTTGTCCGCCGTGTCAAAATCCGTAGAAACCGTTTCAGGGTTGCAGTTAATCATAATAGTTTCGTAACCGCACTCGGCAGCCGAAAGCACTCCGTGAACGCAACAGTAATCGAACTCAATGCCCTGCCCAATGCGGTTGGGGCCTGAGCCTAACACAACTACTTTTTTACGGTCGGAAACGATACTATCGTTCGCTGTGAAAAGATTGCCGTTCGCATCACGAATTGGAGCTTCAAACGTAGAGTAATAATACGGCGTTTGTGCTTTAAACTCGGCAGCACACGTATCTACCAACTTATATACGCGGTTGATACCCAATTCTTCACGTTTTTTATAGACTTCACTTTCCCAACATCCCAACATATGAGCGATTTGGCGGTCGGCAAAGCCTTTTTGTTTGGCTTCCAATAGTAAATCTTTCGGAAGCGTTTCTATTTTATAGGTTGAAATTTCTTTCTCAATGCTGTATAGTTCTTCGTATTGCTTCAAGAACCACATATCTATCTTAGTGATTTCGTGAATTCTCGAAAGCGGAATACCCATCGCGATGGCGTCGTAAATCACAAAGACTCTATCCCAACTCGGATTGGTAAGTTTGTCGATGATTTGCTCATAATTTTTGTATCCTTTGCCATCTGCTCCCAATCCATTGCGTTTGATTTCAAGTGATTGCGTAGCTTTATGAAGCGCCTCTTGGAACGAGCGACCGATACCCATTACTTCTCCTACCGATTTCATTTGCAGACCGATAGTGCGGTCAGAACCTTCGAATTTGTCAAAGTTCCAACGCGGAATTTTTACGATAACATAATCCAACGTAGGTTCAAAAAGTGCCGAAGTGGACTTAGTGATTTGGTTAGAAAGTTCGTCCAAGTTATAACCAATAGCCAATTTTGTTGCAATTTTGGCAATCGGATAGCCTGTTGCTTTGGAAGCCAATGCCGAAGAACGTGACACACGCGGATTGATTTCTATGGCGATAATATCTTCTTTTTCGTCAGGAGAAACGGCAAATTGTACGTTGCAACCTCCCGCAAAATCGCCAATACTTCGCATCATCTTGATTGCCATATCACGCATACGTTGGAACGTTCTGTCGGAAAGCGTCATCGCCGGAGCAACGGTAATGGAGTCGCCCGTGTGGATACCCATTGGGTCCATATTTTCAATGGTACAGATAATTACCACGTTATCGTTTTTATCACGAAGAAGTTCCAATTCGTATTCCTTCCAACCCATTAACGCCTTGTCAATCAACACTTCGTGAATGGGAGAAGCCTCCAAACCACGTGTGAGAAGCGTGTCGAAATCTTCCTTTTTGTACACCACAGAAGCTCCTGTTCCGCCCAATGTAAACGACGGACGAATCACCAAAGGAAAACCGAATTTCTGAGCGATTTCTTTTCCTCGAAGGAAGGAATTTGCCGTTTCGGACGGAGCCATCGGAATGCCAATTTTGTCCAAAAGCACACGGAATTTCTCTCGGTCTTCGGTAATTTGGATGGCATCGATATCCACCCCGATGATTTCCACACCAAAATCTTTCCAAATCCCTTTTTCAGCGGCTTCAATGCAAAGATTTAGGGCGGTTTGCCCTCCCATTGTAGGCAAAACGGCATCAATATTGGGATGTTTTTTCAGAATTTCAACTATGGATTTGGTAGTCAAAGGCTTCAAATAGACGTGGTCAGCCATTGAAGGGTCAGTCATAATGGTTGCAGGATTGCTGTTGATAAGCACCGTTTCGATGCCGTCCTCACGTAGCGAACGCAATGACTGCGAACCTGAATAGTCAAACTCACAGGCTTGTCCGATAATGATTGGTCCTGAACCAATTAACAATACACAATTTAAATCTTTACGCTTTGGCATTTCTTTATGATTTTTATTTTTTTTTGATTTTCTCTCCAACTCAATAGCAAAAATTGTTGAGAAAGATTGATTTTTTTATGATATATATAAATTCTAATTCAACTTATAAAGAATACATCTGTATCACACACTTTTAGGTTGCAACTTACAAATTTTCTTTTATACTTCTTGTTAAATCCACAGCAAATTTGTCTGCATTTTTGAAAATATACTTTCTATTTTCAGAATACGTCTTTTCAAAAAGTTCCATTTTTGGCATTTGGGCATTGAAAATTTGATTCATATAATCCATTTTTGGCGGATAGATATAGAATAATTTTCCTTTTGGAAACTGATTTTCTTGTTGCCAAATTTCAAATTCCTGAAAAAAACAATCGTGTGTTGGCATCTCAATTTTGGTAAACAAATCCGCATCAAGTTCGTGTACCAAACGATATAGCCCGTGAATTTCTTGAGCAAAACACTTATCTATCTTTTCTCGTGGGTAACCTAATTTCTGGTATGCCACACAGAGTTCTTGCAAACAATTTGATGCTTTTTGAGCGTCTTTTTCAACCAACGCCACAAAATACAATACCACAAATTTTTCCCAAGCCGTTATTTTCTTTTGTACAAACTTTTCTGCCTTTTGCAAAGCTATTTGCTTTAAATCTTCTTCCTTAAAGTAAATTACCTTTAGCAAATTGACTGCATTTTCAGTGTAAAATTGCCCTTTGGAATGTGGCAATTCTTTTGGAAAAAGGCTTTCTATAATTTGAAAATCATTACAGGCAAAGGCTGAAAGTACATCAAAAAAAGCATTGCAATGGTCTGTACCACTTTCTGTTACAGAAGTTGATAAAATCTCTTGCCGGGCAGTCTGATACAAAACATTATTCAGCAACTCAAAATCTTGATTACTAAAAGCCAGATAAAAACCAAACTCTTTTATGTTGTTCAGCAAACTAATATATGATTTTGTTTTACTGATTTCATCACTCAAATCTTGTAAATATTTTTCAAAAGTGTCTTGATTCCATTTTTCAAATTCTTCCCAATTGCGAGGTGGATAGTAGTATCCCCACTTTTTGAGACTTTCTTCACATTTTTGGTGATATAACTTCAAATATTTTTTAATATTTTTAATCATTTTCAACCATTCCGTCCGTTAAGATTTCGGAATAAAAAGATTTTTCACAAATTATCAAACAAATTATTAACGTAGGATTTAATGAGATAGTAAATTTGTTTAAAAAAAAGGTGTTACCTAAAAAAGATAACACCTTTATATATTGTAAAACCCAACCATCGACATTATTTTTTATGTCTTGGTTCTGAAGAAACTGTTAATTTTTTTCTTCCTTTAGCTCTTCTTCTCGCTAATACTTTTCTTCCGTTTGCAGTAGCCATACGCTCTCTGAAACCGTGTTTATTTCTTCTCTTTCTTTTTGATGGTTGAAATGTTCTTTTCATGACTCTGATTCTTTAAAATATCTTTACTAGGATAAAAAATTCTATAAGTACAGAAGCAATTACTACATAGCTTCCCTTTTAAACTGGGGGCAAAAATAACATTTTTTTTGTAATCCACAAACTATTTATATGTTTTTTCTAAGAAGATTTTCAGATCCTGCCATTACAAAAACAATAAAACAATCCTATTGACAACAAGCATAATAAAAAAAGAAAATACTTAAACAACAAAGAAAAGTTTAGCAAAATGATTTCTTAACACATTTCAACTTTGGTTAAGTACACGTAGATTGTCTCCGTACTTGTTCTTGAAACTTTTTAAAATCATTTAGACAACTTCTGCTACCACAAAAGTGCTCCCTCCTACAAAAATAAAATCAGCTGGATGAGCGTTTTCCTTAGCTTTTTCCAATGCTTTTTGAACAGAGGGATATACCTGTCCTTGAAGCCCTTTAGTCTCTGCTAATGCTTTTAAAGTTTCAACTTCCAACCCACGAGGAATGGCAGGAGAGCAAAAATAGTATGTTGCCGATTTTGGAAACACCTCCAACACTTGTTGTACATCTTTGTCCTTAACAAAACCTAGTACGATATGTAATTTTTCAAACTGTTGATTTTGTAATTGTTGCATAACCAAAGAAAGTCCTGCTAAATTATGTGCTGTATCACAAATAATTTTTGGAGTTTCGGATAAGGTTTGCCAACGCCCTTTAAGTCCCGTGTTTTTCACTACATTTTGTAATCCTAAAGTGATATTTTCCGAAGTAATTTTCCAACCTTTATTCTTTAAAATTTCCAATACAGCCACAACTCCTTTTATATTTTTTGCTTGATATATCCCTTGTAAATCCGTAATATAGTTGCAGGATAAAGTACTAGCAAAGGTAATAGGAGCTTGTTTTTCTTGGGCTTGATTTACAAAAACGACAGCCGTTTGTTGGTCATTTTCACTGATTACCACAGGAATGCCTTGCTTGATAATTCCTGCTTTTTCAAAAGCTATTTCGGCAAGGGTGTGCCCTAAAATATCGGTGTGATCTTTCGATATATTGGTGATTAACGAAACCTGCGGAGTTATTATATTGGTAGAATCGAGCCGCCCTCCTAAACCTACTTCTATAACAGCAATATCCACATTTTCAGAAGCAAAATATTGAAAAGCCAAGCCGACCGTCATTTCGAAAAAAGAAAGGGAAGTTGATTCAAAAAACGATTGATGACGAGCTACAAAATCAACCACATATTGTTCTGAAATTTCAACGCCATTGATTTTAATACGCTCACGGAAATCTCTCAAATGAGGAGAGGTGTATAATCCTACCCGATACCCCGCTTGTTGCAATACCGATGCCAGCATATGGCTCGACGACCCCTTACCATTGGTTCCTGCCACGTGTATCGACTTGAATTGCTGATGAGGATTTCCCAAACGCTCCGATAATAATCTGATATTATCTAGTTTATGATTTAAAGCCTCCCTGCCTTTATTTTGATACATCGGTAGGCGATTAAACATCCACGCAAGTGTTTCTTTATAATTCATTAAAAATATATTTTCAAAATAATAGGCCGAAAAAATCAGGCTATTTTATAATATTTCACATATGTTATTCTCCGAGTTTGAAGTTGATGACGATAAAACCTACTTGGCTAATCGGTGCATTTTTATCGGCATTCCAGCGATAAGTTTTTGCCGTTTCTTTAGCCGCTTCCATAAGACACGGATGATTATTGGTCGTTCCTCGAACCCCAGGGGTTATTTTGATTACGTTACCAGACTGGTTTACTTCAATCTGAACCACAACCCTGCCAGATTCATTGCAATTTTGTTTAACTAAACCACTGTCTTTAAGGCTACGCCCATTCAATCCCCAGCCTTTACCACTGCTTCCTGAACCTCCTGAACCATAAAACGAATTAGCGTACGGATTTCCTTGAGGATCTCCTTTGTATCCAGACTGTTTATCATCGCCCTGCCCCGAAGTAGCTTCTCCTTTAGCGTCAGCTGCTCCAAAAATATTAGATAACGCATCAGTGGTTTCTTTTGAGGGTTTAGACGATTGCTGAGGCTTTTCTTTAGGTTTTTGATTTTCAGCTGTTTTTTGAGGCTTGGTATCTTTATTAGGTTCCACCTTTTTGTCTATCTTTTCCTCTTTCTTAACCTCTTTAGGTAGTACTACCTCTTCTTGATTTTCCTGTGTAAGGACTTCTTCCTTTACGGGATTGGGGGTTGTTTGTGTAGGTGGTGTAGATTCAGAGAGTTGCTCTTGAGGCTGTGCCACCTCTTGCTTCGGAGGTGAGGTACGTTGCCCTTGACCTGCAGGAGTTACCCCAAAAACCACATCAATGCCACTCTCTGGAGGAGGGTCTAAATATTTAAGCCCCGTGTAAAACAACAAAAACACCACCAAACTCATCAAAAGTATGGTTATTATCAATGATTTGCGTTTATGTTTGGTATCTGTTATGCTCATAAAGGATCGTTCTATTTAGGTCGTACTGCCAAAATAACCTTATATTGATTTTGATTAGCAATATCCATCACGGTAACCGCTTTTTCGATAGGTACAGATTCTTCCACACGCAAGATTATGGTAGGTTTTTCAACATCTTTGAGTAAAACTCTCAATTCTTGTTCTAATTTTTCAGGCTCAATTTGCTTTTTGTCAATAAAATAATTCAAGTTTTTGTTAATGCTTACCGAAACGTTTTGTGTATTGGTTGACTTTCCTTTGGCCCTTGGCAATAGTAAATCCAACGCATTGGGGCTATTGGCTGTAAGCATAAAAAAGACCAACAACAGAAATACAATATCTGTCATTGACGACATACTAAACTCGGCACTTACCCTATTTCTACCTCTTATTTTCATCTTAAATTATGTTTAGAGGTTTGACCTTACATAGGTTCGTTAAGTAAATCCAGAAATTCAACAGCATATGCCTCCATTTGATGTACTACCTTATCGGTTCGTACTACCAAATGATTATACCCAATGTAAGAAACAATCCCTACAATGAGTCCTGCCACAGTAGTTGCCATAGCGGTATAGATTCCACTGGCTAAAGCCCCCATTTCTGCCTGACCTCCACTGCTTGCCATTTCGTGAAATGCCAAAATCATCCCTATAACGGTTCCTAAAAAACCAATCATCGGTCCAGCACCAGCAATAGTAGCCAAAATTGCTGTATTTTTTTCTAATTTATACACCTCAAGTGTACCTGCATTTTCAATAGCTTTATTGATATCTTCTAAAGGTTTGCCTATACGGGTAATGCCTTTTTCGACCAATCGAGCAACAGGAGTATCCGATTGAGCACACAGCATCTTTGCCGAATCAATACGTCCTGCGGTAATACTATCTTTAATCTGAAACATAAAGTTTTTATCTACTCTGGAAGCCGCCTTAATGGCAAAAGTACGCTCAAAGTAGATGAAAAGCGCTACTGCCAACATAAGTAAGAGTATGGCTATAATAACAACACTGGAAGTACCTCCATTCAAAATCAAATCAATAACGGAAAGTGTTTTTTCTTCAACGAGTGGTTCGGTTTCAGAGGCAACACCTTGTTGTAGTAAAGTTTGTAATGATAACATTGAATTTATTTTTTACGTTTTTATCTCGACAAAACTAATTATATTATTTCATTCTGCCTTGTTTTTAATATTTTTTTATGATTTTGTCGATTAAGTTCTGAAAGTTAAGTCCTCCGTAATTCCCTGAACTCATCAGTAACAACACAGAATTATTATAGGTTTTATTATAGATATACTCTTGAAAATCAGCAGATTTATTAAAAACTTTGATATCTTCTCTTTGGAACATCTCACGGATAAATTCAGGAGAAATATCTGCCACACCTTTGGTTTTTAATGCACCTTCATCATAATAAACCACAGCAGAAGTAGCCTCATCAAGTGAACCTGCATATTCTTTCAAAAATTCGGGGCGTAAACTACTGAAAGTGTGCAACTCTAAAAAGGCTTCGACCTCTTTTTCAGGGAATTGCTCCACCACCGAAGCTACAGTTGCCCGTACCTTACTTGGAGCGTGTGCAAAATCTTTAAAAACAGCCACTTTTTCAGATAAATACATCTTTTCCAAACGCTTTGAAGCACCTTTAAAAGAAAGTATCGCTTGATAAAAGTCATTTTCATCAACCCCCATATGTTGGCAGATTTGCTTAGCCCCTTCCAAGTTACTCATATTGTGCTTCCCGAAAATTTCCAGAGGAAGCTCTCCTTCTTCGGTAATTAGATACGTAATACCTTTTCGTATGTGATAATGAGGCGTATGATAGGGAAGTTTACGAATAGGATTTTCAGTTTCGTTTACTATTTTAACAAGTAGTGTATCTTCTTCATTATAAACAAGTATCCCACCATTAACGATACTATCAACGAATACTTTGAACTGTTGGGCATAAACTTCAGGTGTTGGGAAAACATTGATATGATCCCAAGCTATTCCGCTAACTAATGCAATATTAGGCTTGTACCAATGAAACTTGGATTTTAAATCAATGGGAGAGGAAAGGTATTCGTCTCCTTCAATAAGCATAAACTCTGCCGTTTGTGAAAGCCGAACCATACGCTCAAATCCTTCTAATTGAGCGCCTACTAAATAATCTACCGCTATTCCGCAGTAATTCATCACGTGTAAAACCATTGATGTAATGGTCGTTTTTCCGTGACTTCCCCCAATTACCACACGGGTTTTGTTTTTGGAATGCTCATAAATAAACTCAGGATAGGAACAAATTCTTAGTCCCAAACGCTGTGCTTCTAGAAGTTCAGGATTATCCTTTTTGGCGTGCATTCCTAAGATAACAATATCTAAATCAGAGGTTATTTTTTCAGGGAACCAGCCCATAGCTTGGGGCAAGAGTCCCGCTTGTTGCAATCGGGAACGAGAAGGTTCATAGATAGCATCGTCACTACCACTCACCACATTACCCAATTGGGAAAGTTCTAAAGCTAAATTGTGCATCGCAGCACCTCCTATTGAAATAAAATGTATTCGCATTAGTTTAATTTTATTCAGAGTGTAAAGGTACGCAATTTTACTATAACACAAAACAAACTCTAATGCTTGGCTTTCGGCAGATAGTAATTAGTGATTAGTTGCTTTTAAACCTGAAACTCAGTACTTGGAACTTGGAACTTGGCACTTTATCCTTCTAAAAAACTTACCCTTTGTCCTTTGGTTAAAATAGTACTATATTTGCCCATAAAATTATCTTGAACAAATATGAAAAACTTTCTTTACTCTGGAGTACTCTCCTTGTTGTTAGTTGCTTGTAACAACACCAAAACGAAAACCAATTCATCTGATGAAAATGTAGAGGCGAATGCAGAAATCACTGAATTTGTGCCACTTCCTGAAGAAACTATCATTACCAATTCCGAAGATGATATTCAGGTTTACACCGTGAAAATTGGCAATGACCCCGAAAAAAGCCATTTAACGGCTTCATTTCCAGTTACAGCGTATGAGTTTGTAAATCAAAGTGAAAAAGCTTTTACTGAAACTCTTGTAAACGAATTTAAACAAACTTTCAAGGAAGACCGAAATAAGGAATCTGTATCTAGTTTGGATTTTAATCAACACTTTGAAGTTAAATATCATTCAGCAGATTTTCTTATATTTCTTCACGAGCGAAATGTTTCTTACGGAAATACTTACGATGATTCTTTCATTGTTTCGGCTTTCGATTTGAAAAATAAAAAGAAACTTCAACCTAAAGATTTTTTCAAAAATGAAACAAGTTTTGAACAATTTGCACAAGAAATGAAAAATATAGGTCGCGATTTGCTGAAAAAACGCATACAAGAATCTTCAAGTTATGCCAATGATGAGGAGCGAAATGAAGTGTTGCAATCATTGGAAGAGGCTCTGACAGAAGGAACACTTCCTAACGAAAAAAACTATGACGGATTGTTCTTTGATGAGAAAGGCGATTGGTATGTTCTTTTCGATAAATATCAGATTGCTAGTGGTTCAATGGGAGATTTCACAATACAAGTTCCAAAAGATATTATTGAAAAGTATGTTAGCGACACTTTCTTGCAAATTTTCAAAAAAGAAGAAAGTAGTACTCAAATTTCTGATATAAATATTTCTAAACCAACATATTCAGGAGTAGATTGCTCGAAAGTTCCGTGTGTGGCACTTACTTTTGATGACGGACCTTCGGTGTACACCTCACAGCTTTTGGACGCTTTAAAGGAGGAAGATGTAAAGGCTACTTTTTTCGTATTAGGGAAGTCGGCATCGGTTCAAAAACAAACACTTAAGCGTATGGCAGAAGAAGGGCATAACATCGGTAATCATTCGTATGACCACAAAGATTTTCGTAAAATTTCAGACGAGGAAGCATTACGACAAATCAACCTTACCGATGAGATTGTGTCAGGAATCACGGGTGAAAAACCACGATATTTCCGCTTTCCGTATGGTGCTCATACTAAGGAAAATTTGGCAATGGTAGGCAGACCTGTAATTATGTGGAATGTTGACCCTCTCGACTGGAAATACCGTGAGGCAAGTCGTGTAGCCGAAGCAATGTCAAAAACTTCACCACAAGGGATTATTTTGGCACACGACATTCATAAAAGTACGGTACAGGCAATTCCGCAAGTAATTAAAAATTTAAAATCGCAAGGCTATCATATTGTGTCACTTGATGATTTATTCCGCCAGAAAGCATTGAAAAACGGACAAACCTATTCCAGCGGAAAGTAAATCCGAAACGATAATACATCATAATATAATAAGCATAAACAAGGAGATTGAACATTTTCAATCTCCTTGTTTGTTATAAATAAAACTTCTTGTTGTAATAATATTATTATTTTCAAAAATTGTTTGAAATTCTAAAAGTTAGTTTATTTTTGTACAAACAAAATATGAACCTTATTAAATTTGATTTATAAAATGATAAAAACAACAGACTTACTGGCTATTTCCGAGCGCTTCGGTAATCCCATATACGTTTACGACGCTCATAAAATCATCTCACAATATCAAAGACTTACCTCAGCGTTTACCCAAGTGAAGCATTTGCGTATAAACTATGCAGTAAAAGCGCTTTCCAACATTTCTGTATTGAAATTACTCAAACAACTCGGAAGCGGTTTGGATACCGTATCCATACAAGAAGTACAGCTGGGACTGATGGCTGGGTTTGCTCCGCAACAAATCATCTTTACTCCCAATGGTGTTTCAATGGAAGAAATTGAACAAGCGGCTGAACTGGGCGTTCAAATCAATATTGATAACCTCTCGGTTTTGGAACAATTCGGAAGCAAACATCCTGAAATTCCGGTGTGTATACGTATCAATCCGCACGTAATGGCAGGGGGCAACAACAACATTTCGGTTGGGCATATCGACAGTAAATTCGGAATTAGTATTCATCAAGTGCCGTTAATACTTCGTATTGTAGAAAATACCAAAATGCGTATCAACGGCATTCATATGCATACTGGAAGCGACATTCTTGATATTGATGTTTTTCTGTACGCCTCGGAAATTCTTTTTGAACAAGCCAAACATTTTCTTGAGTTAGAGTTTATTGATTTCGGAAGCGGATTTAAAGTTCCCTACAAAGAGAACGATATTCAAACCGACATTGAAGAATTGGGTAAAAAGCTCTCAAAACGATTCAATGCCTTTTGTAAATCATACGGACGAGAGCTTACCCTTGCCTTTGAACCTGGTAAATTTTTGGTGAGCCAATCGGGGTACTTTTTAGCTAAAGTTAATGTGGTGAAACAAACCACCTCTACGGTTTTTGCAGGAATTGACTCGGGGTTTAATCATTTAATACGCCCAATGTTTTACGGAGCTTCGCATCATATTGAAAATTTATCGAATTTAAACGGTAAGAAACGCTTTTATTCAGTGGTGGGATATATTTGTGAGACGGATACTTTTGCCTCAAACCGACAGATTTCTGAAATATCAGAAGGTGATATTTTATGTTTTCACAATGCGGGGGCGTACTGCTTTACAATGTCGAGCAACTACAACTCGCGTTTTCGTCCTGCCGAGGTACTTTGGTATAATGACCAAGCCCATTTAATCCGCAAGGCAGAAACCTTGGAAGACCTCACCCGAAACCAAATTGAGGTAGATTTGCCCCTTTAAACCCCATAAATAAAGCCAAAAAGTCCGCCACAAGAGCGGACTTTTCGGCTTAAAACTAACTAATTCGCAAGTGAAAACAATAACAACTGACATTTTATTACACAAGAACTTTTCTTCACTCTGCGAACCGCATTTGAAATATAAAAACACTATTACGACCTATCATCATTGCAGCTTCATACCCAATCAAAGCAGTAAAACCAAAAACGCTGTATGAAAAACAAACAATGACAGGGCAAATATAAAACAGCTTTCCAAAAAAACAAAATTTATTTGGAATAATTTTAAATAGTGAATACAATTGATTTTAAATCAGAATTATAAAAAACACAAAAACTAACAACAAACAAAGTTTTTAAAGCATTTTATTACCTTTGTCGCACGATTATAACTTTATGGAATTCTCATCGAAATTATTAGAAAACGCCGTTTACGAAATTGCACAACTGCCTGGAATTGGGAAACGTACTGCCTTACGTTTGGCACTACATCTACTCAAACAACCCCAAGAACAAAGTCTGCGACTAGCAAATGCACTATCCTCGTTACGTCAGCAAATTGGGTATTGCGAGTCTTGCTTCAATATCTCCGACACACCCATTTGCCCAATATGTGCCAATCACAGCCGTAATGGCGAACTGATTTGTGTGGTAGAAGATTTTCGAGATGTAATGGCTATTGAAAATACGGGACAATTCTTTGGTAAATATCACGTACTTGGTGGAAAAATATCACCCATAGATGGTGTAGGTCCGCTCAACTTAAACATTTCTCAATTGGTAGAAAGGGTAAAAAACGGGGGTGTTAAAGAAATCATCTTTGCACTGAGCAACACGATGGAGGGCGACACTACTAATTTTTACATCTACAAGCAAATCGAAAAATACAACATCATCACCTCTACCATAGCACGTGGTATATCGGTGGGAAGTGAACTGGAGTATGCCGATGAAATCACTTTGGGTAGAAGCATCTTACAGCGTATTCCCTTTGAACATACCCTAAAACTATAATCCCAGCGTTAATTTTAACGTTTGAAAAAGCGTAAATACACACATTTTTTATATATTTGGGGGCTTTCCGATATCTGACGGAAATACTACCATTCATTACTAAAATAATTTTTGAAAATACAATGGCTAAATATGAATTAAGATTGCCTCAAATGGGCGAAAGTGTTGCTGAAGCTACCATTACAGCTTGGCTTAAAAAAGTAGGTGATACAATTGAAGCAGAAGAAAGTATTGTTGAGGTGGCTACCGATAAGGTGGATTCAGAAATTCCTTCAGAAGTTAGTGGCGTAATTACTGAAATTTTGTTTGAGGTTGACCAAGTGGTGAAAATTGGGCAGGTAATGGCCATTATCGAAACGGAACAAACTCAAGAAGCCCCCTCCACAGAGGAATTATCTGCTGAGGTTGAGCAACAACCTACTAATCAAACGTTCCAAAGCCCCACTTTTGACAATCCGTTTGAGGTTGCCTATAAGCTATCCAACCCTGAACCAGAGCAAGTTTCTACCGAGACCACAACCGACTATAACTTCCCACCCGAGCTTGACCGTTTCTATTCGCCTTTAGTAAAAAGCATCGCTAAAAAAGAGGGCATTTCCTTATTAGAACTTAACAAAATATTAGGTACAGGGGCAGATAATCGTGTAACCAAAGACGATATCTTGATGTATTTGGAAAGCCGTCGTGTACTACAAGAAACTTCAAGTGAAACGACACCAACTCCCCTTGAAAAAGCATCTGAAAAAACCCCAATAAGTCAAATTGCCGAGCAAGTACCTTTCGTACCCACACAAATGAAAACCTACGATAGTGTACCGAGCATTACACCTATGGAGGAAAAACAGTCGGAATCGGAAAAAACTGATGCTAAGTCACTTACTGCCACTGGTGACGAAATCATTGAGATGACGCGTATGGGTAAAATGATTTCCGAACATATGACCCGAAGCAAACAAACTTCGGCGCACGTACAAAGCTTTACTGAGGTAGATGTTACCCGCATTTGGAATTGGCGTAATAAGGTCAAAAAAGCATTCGAAACACGCGAGGGCGAAAAATTCACCTTTACACCTATCTTTATGGAAGCTGTTACCCAAGCCCTAAAAGATTATCCAATGATGAATATTTCGGTAGAAGACACCAAAATCATCAAAAAGAAAAATATTAACATTGGTATGGCTACAGCCCTGCCCGACGGGAACTTGATTGTTCCTGTGATAAAAAATGCCGACCAACTCAGTCTGCGCGGTATGGCAAAAGTAGTTAACGATTTGGCAACTCGTGCTCGTGCCGGACAGCTCAAACCCGATGAGGTAAAAGATGGCACCTACACCGTTACTAACATCGGTTCGTTTGGCAATGTATTTGGTACGCCTATTATCAATCAGCCTCAAGTGGGTATTTTAGCCATAGGAGCTATTCGTAAAGTTCCTGCAGTGATTGAAACCCCCGACGGCGACCTTATCGGTATCCGATACAAAATGATGCTTTCGCACAGCTACGACCACCGCGTGGTAAATGGTGCCTTGGGTGGTATGTTTGTGCAACGTGTAGCCGAGTATTTAGAGCATTGGGACATTACCCGTGAGGTATAAACATTATTTTCTTTACATACCTATCATTTGGCCGAAACCTACCGTTTCGGCTTTTTTTATTGGTAATTAGGAGCAACTTGTCAGTGCATTTCATTGAGCGAACCCCCTAAAAAACACATCAAGCTAATAATATCAGCTACAAATATTTAAAGCTGAAAAAATCTGGATTTTATTGCAATGAAATTGATTTACTTTTTCAAGTAATTACTCAAACGGTAAAATAGTAAATAAAGTGCTATATTCAGTATAAAACCAACAACAAATATGTAGATATTGACATCAACATATTGTGTTTTAAAATATTTTGCTAACCATTGCAAATCTGCAACACATTTGTTAAAACTATAATTGATTTTCACAATTGGATACCGCTTATATACCCATAAAAGCAAATATATATTACCAACAAGCATAACGATGGTTAATAAGCTAAAAACATTTAATCTCTTGTTTATAAAATATTTACCCACAAAATATACTCCTATTACAATAGGCACTATTGTTTGAAAATACAAATTAAAATAAACAGATATCTCCTTATAATTCAACCCCAAAAACCAACCTAAGACATATAAAAAGGCAGCACATATCGAAAAAAGAAGTAACATAAGACCATTTTTAATCTTGAGAAAAAAATCAAAAATACCAGATAACCAATTTGTTTCTTGATGAGTAACAGCTAATTCTTGTCCATAAGATAAAAACACTACCAAAATTACTATTCCCAAAATTATTTTCTTCATCTTTTCTAAAAGTAAAAATTCGTTCATTAAAGCTATTTATAGCGCCACACTCAAGTATTTTTAAAAAAAAACAAACTGATATTCATTACATTACAAAAGTAAAGCATTACTTTACATACAAAATACTCTTAATTTTATTTAAAATAAAACAAATATACTATTTTTTAGGTATATGCAAATTTTAATACAGAAAACGTAAATAAAAATACTTTCCATTTTGGTAAAAAAAATTAAATTTGTGGCTTCAAAATGAAATCACTATGATACATTTCTTTAAGAACCAAACCCCAACCATTTACGCCGTACAAAGTTCGGCAGTTTTTTCAACACAAACCATTCAGAAGTTAGAATGGCTCTTTGGCGGAGCTTCATATTTGTCTCAAAACGAATTGAAAGGAACCTTTATCGGACCTCGTGCAACGATGATTACGCCTTGGAGTACCAATGCCGTAGAAATTACCCAAAATATGGGCATTGAAGGCATCAGTCGTATCGAAGAATTTTTGGAAGTTACTGCCGATTTTTCGGATTTCGACCCTATGCTTTTGCAGAAATACAATGATTTAACACAAAATATCTTCACCATAAACATTGAGCCCGAAGCCATTACCGAGATTGACAATATCGCTCTGTACAATGAAAAAGAAGGACTTGCACTAAGTGACGAAGAAATTACTTATCTGGAAAACTTGTCCCAAAAAATAGGACGAAAACTTACCGATTCGGAGGTTTTTGGATTTTCACAGGTCAATTCCGAACATTGCCGACATAAAATATTCAACGGAACTTTTGTAATTGATGGACAAGAACAACCGCTTTCGCTCTTTAAAATGATAAAAAGAACCTCAGAGGCTCACCCCAATAGCATTGTTTCGGCATATAAGGACAATGTCGCCTTTTTGCAAGGTCCTGAGGTGATACAATTTGCTCCAAAAAGTTTTGATAAACCCGATTTTTATCAAGAAAAACCCTTTGAGTCAGTCATTTCATTAAAAGCAGAAACGCATAATTTCCCTACTACGGTTGAGCCTTTCAACGGAGCTGCAACAGGCTCTGGCGGAGAAATACGCGACCGCTTAGCGGGCGGACAAGGTTCACTCCCCTTAGCAGGAACCGCTGTTTATATGACTGCTTATTCGCGTTTGGAGAAAACACGCCCTTGGGAACAAGCAATGGACGAACGCCAGTGGCTTTATCAAACCCCAATGGATATTCTTATCAAGGCTTCAAACGGAGCTTCCGATTTTGGTAACAAATTTGGACAACCACTTATTACAGGTTCGGTACTAACCTTTGAGCATCAAGAAGATGCTTTGAAATTGGGCTTCGACAAGGTCATTATGCTTGCTGGGGGCGTGGGCTACGGCAAAAAAGAAATGGCACAGAAGAAACAACCTCAAACCAATGATGAAATTGTGGTGCTGGGAGGTGAAAATTATCGTATCGGAATGGGAGGTGCTGCCGTATCATCAGCAGATACAGGTGCTTTTGGTTCAGGAATTGAGCTTAACGCCATTCAGCGTTCCAATCCTGAAATGCAAAAACGCGTAGCCAATGCCATCCGAGCTTTGGTAGAGAGCGATGAAAATCCTATTATTTCTATCCACGACCATGGTGCAGGAGGACATCTGAATTGCCTCTCGGAATTGGTCGAAGAAACAGGTGGGAAAATAGACCTTGACAAACTTCCGATAGGAGACCCTACCCTATCTGCCAAAGAAATTATTGGAAACGAATCACAAGAGCGTATCGGGCTGGTAATACAAGAAAAAGACGCCGATTTCTTACGTAAAATTGCCGAACGCGAACGTTCTCCTATGTACCAAGTAGGAAAAGTAACAGGAGATAAACGCTTTGTTTTCAGTTCCCAAACCAAAGGCGATACCCCTATGGATTTGGCTCTTGCCGATATGTTCGGAAGTTCGCCCAAAACCATTATGAACGATATTACTCAAAAACAACATTATCAAGAATTAAATTACGACAAAAAACAAATACCCAACTACCTACACCAAGTGCTTCAACTCGAAGCCGTTGCGTGTAAAGATTGGCTAACCAATAAAGTAGACCGATGCGTGGGCGGACGTGTAGCTAAGCAACAATGCGTGGGTGCCTTACAACTTCCGCTGAACAACGTAGGAGTGATGGCTTTGGATTTCAAAGGAAAAGAAGGTATAGCAACCAGTATAGGACACTCCCCGCTTACGGCTCTTATCGACCCTGTGGCAGGAAGTAGAAATGCCGTAGCAGAAGCCTTGACCAATATCGTTTTTGCTCCTTTGGAAAAAGGTTTGGAGAGCGTTTCGCTTTCCGCCAATTGGATGTGGGCTTGTAATAACCAAGGCGAAGATGCTCGTTTGTATCAGGCAGTAAAAGGATGTTCGGAATTTGCCATTGAATTAGGAATCAATATCCCAACAGGAAAAGATTCGCTTTCGATGAAGCAAAAATACCCTAACGGAGAAAATGTTATCGCCCCTGGAACGGTCATCATTTCGGCAATTGGGCACTGCTCGGATATCAAAAAAGTAATTGAGCCTGTGGCAAAAGTAAACGGAGGTTCGTTGTATTATATCAATCTGTCCAAAGATATTTTCAAATTAGGAGGTTCTTCTTTGGGACAAATTCTGAACAAGATAGGCACACAAGCCCCTACCATTGCCGATGCCCAAGCCTTCAAAAACGGATTTAATACATTACAAAAAGCTATTAATCAACAGCTTATCATAGCAGGACACGACGTGGGAAGTGGCGGACTTATCACCACACTTCTGGAAATGTGCTTTGCAGAAAACAACATTGCCTTAAGTGTAAATCTGTCTTCACTAAACGAAAAAGACAGCGTAAAGGCTTTGTTTAACGAGAATATTGCCGTAGTGGTACAGGCACAGAATGACGCCTCTTTGGAACAATTTCTGAAAGAAAATGAGGTAGATTTCCAAAAAATAGCACAAGTAGTTGAGACCGACACCATTGAGATAGAAAACTTTGAAGACACTTTCGCTTTTTCAGTGGCTGAATTACGAGATATTTGGTTCAAAACCTCTTATCTTTTGGATAAAAAGCAAACGCACAACAATATGGCGGAGGCACGTTATGAAAACTACAAAAATCAACCGCTAAAATACATTTTGCCTACTCATTTTGATGGAAAGCTACCGCAAGTGCCTCAAAATCGACCAAAAGCTGCTATCATACGTGAAAAAGGAAGCAACTCGGAACGCGAAATGGCTAATGCTATGTATCTGGCAGGATTTGATGTAAAAGATGTACATATGACCGACCTTATCTCGGGACGTGAAACTCTTGAAGATGTGCAATTTATCGGAGCTGTTGGCGGATTTTCAAATTCTGATGTACTGGGAAGTGCCAAAGGCTGGGCAGGAGCGTTCTTATACAACGAAAAAGCAAAAACAGCCTTAGACAATTTCTTCAAAAGAGAAGATACGCTTTCGGTAGGTATCTGCAATGGATGTCAATTATTTATGGAATTGGAACTCATTCACCCCGAACACCCAGTTCACGGAAAAATGAAGCACAACCTTTCGCAAAAGCACGAGAGCGGATTTACATCGGTTACCATACAAAAAAATAATTCGGTGATGCTTTCATCTTTGGAAGGAGCTACATTGGGCATCTGGATTTCGCACGGCGAAGGAAGGTTTCTTCTACCAGAGACTGAAAATCAATACCATATCGTAGCAAAATACGCTTACGCAAGCTATCCTGCCAACCCTAATGGTTCGGATTATAATACAGCAATGCTTTGCGACAAAACAGGGCGTCACTTAGTATCAATGCCTCATTTTGAGCGTTCTATTTTCCAATGGAATTGGGCAAACTATCCCGAAGGTCGCCACGATGAAGTATCACCTTGGATAGAAGCGTTTGTAAATGCTCGTAAATGGATTGAAGCAAAGAATAAATAACAACCCAATATCTGAAAAGCAAAAAGGATTTGAAACTAGTTTCAAATCCTTTTTTGTTATAATTAACTACGTATCAGCCTCTTATACTTAATTCTGGTTGGGGTAACTTCTTTGCCAAGACGTTTGCGTTTATTTTCCTCATATTCAGAGAAACTTCCTTCAAAGAAATACACTTGGGAATCTCCTTCAAAAGCTAAAATATGCGTACAAATTCTGTCCAAGAACCATCGGTCGTGTGAGATGACCACCGCACAACCTGCAAAGTTTTCCAAACCTTCCTCCAAAGCTCGTAACGTATTCACATCTAAATCGTTGGTCGGCTCGTCGAGTAAAAGTACGTTTCCTTCTTCTTTTAAGGTCATTGCTAAATGTAATCGGTTACGTTCCCCACCTGAGAGTGTAGCCACTTTTTTGTTTTGATCACTTCCGCTGAAGTTAAAACGACTCAGATAAGCTCTGGAATTCACTTGATGTCCTCCCATCATAATTAAGTCTTGTCCGTCAGAGAAATTCTCCCAAATGGATTTGTTAGGGTCGATATTTTTATGCGTTTGGTCAACATACGCAATTTTAACTGTATCCCCGATGATAAATTCCCCAGCATCAGGTTTTTCCTCTCCCATAATCATACGGAAAATGGTCGATTTACCAGCTCCGTTAGGTCCAATCACTCCGACAATTCCTGCTTGTGGCAATACAAAATTCAAATTATCATACAATAGTTTATCTCCAAAAGCTTTGGCAACTCCTTTTGCTTCAATTACGTTGGTTCCTAAACGAGGTCCGTTCGGGATATAGATTTCTAACTTTTCATCCAATTGTTTTTGATCTTCATTCAAAAGTCGGTCGTAATTTTGCAAACGTGCTTTTTGCTTGGTTTGACGTCCTTTTGCTCCCTGACGCACCCATTCCAATTCTCTTTCAAGGATTTTACGTCGTTTGGAAGCCGTTTTTTCCTCTTGCTCCAATCGTTTTGCCTTTTGGTCGAGCCAAGAAGAGTAATTTCCTTTCCAAGGAATTCCTTCTCCCCTATCCAATTCCAAAATCCAACCCGCAACATTATCCAAAAAGTATCGGTCGTGAGTGACAGCAATTACAGTTCCTGCGTATTGTTGCAAATGTTGCTCTAACCATAATACAGACTCAGCATCTAGGTGGTTGGTTGGCTCATCAAGCAACAGAACATCAGGTTGTTGCAGAAGCAAACGACACAACGCCACACGACGACGCTCTCCTCCTGATAAAACCTTGATAGGCGTATCCGGTTCTGGCGTTCTGAGGGCGTCCATTGCTATTTCCAGCTTATTGTCTATCTCCCAACCGCCACAAGCATCAATTTTATCTTGTAATTCAGCTTGTTTGTCCATCAATTTTTGCATTTTATCGGGGTCGGAATAGACTTCTTCAAGCCCAAACATATCATTTATCTTGTTGAACTCTTCCAAAATGGCAATTGTTTCAGCAGCTCCCTCGCGAACCACTTCGATCACCGTTTTATTTTCGTCCAGTTGAGGTTCTTGTTCCAGATAACCCACCGTATAGCCAGGAGCGAACACCACATCGCCTTGATGATTTTTATCAACTCCTGCAATTATTTTCAAAAGAGAAGATTTTCCAGAGCCATTAAGCCCTAAAATACCTATTTTAGCCCCATAAAAGAAACTCAAATAAATATCCTTAAGCACTTGTTTATTCGTCGAAGCGTAAGTTTTACTCACCTTCGACATCGAAAAAATTACTTTCTTATCGTCTGACATATTTTTTAGATTAAAATAATTGAAAATTAAATAATTAAAAAGATTTGAAGATTATAGATACTTCTAACGCATATACCCTTTTTCAGTTTCGGCTTTGAGTAAGGCTTTAAGACGCTGTACCTGCTCAGGGTGCTCCGTAGCGATATTTTTCATCTCTGATATATCCTCTTTAATGTGATACAACTGTTCTTCAGAGGAATTACCTAAGGGAGTTTGTGTAAGTTTATTATAGTGTGCTCTTTGATTGGGCACGATGTACTTCCAAGTTCCGTCGTAAATGGATAAAGCCCCTGCTGAACTGATTACATAATCACGCCCCTTAGCATCTTTGCCTAACAGAGTTTGAAGTTGATTTTGGCTATCAGCCGCCGCTCCTTGAGGTAAATCACTATTGAGCAATGCGGCCATAGAAGCGTACAAATCCACTTGAGAGACCAAAGCATCGGAAACACCACGTGCTATCTTTCCTTTCCAACTAACAATAAACGGAACACGCGTACCTGCCGTAAAATTGCTGTATTTTCCGCCTCTTTTATGGAAATTTCCCCAAGGACGATGCTCCCCTAACATTTCTTCAGATTGGTCTTGATAACCATCATCTATTACTGGTCCGTTATCACTACTAAGTATAATTAAAGTATTCTCCAGCAAATGATTTTTTTGGAGAGTTTCGATAATTTGACCTACCGTCCAATCGAACTGCAACAGGGCATCGCCCCTAAGCCCAAGTCCGCTTTTACCCACGAAACGCGAATGCGGATAACGAGGCACGTGAATATCGTTAGTTCCGACATACAAGAAAAAAGGTTTTTCTTTATGTTGTTCAATAAATTGAATGGCTTTGGCAGTGATGGTATCGGCAATGTTTTCATCTTGCCAAAGTGCTTTTCCGCCCCCTTTCATATATCCGATACGAGAAATTCCGTTAACTATGGCTTGGTCGTGTCCGTGATTCAGCGAAGGTTTCTGCTTAGTTACCAAGTGCGGATGCGTTTTGCCCAAAGGTTCGCCCTCAAAAGGCTTGTCATAGCTTACCGCAATAGGGAATTGGGCATCGTAATTGGCAACACGTTGGTTTTCTATCCATACGCAGGGCACACGGTCGCCAGTGGCAGCCATTATGTATGAATGTGAAAACCCAATATCTGTAGGTCCTGGAGTTATAAATCCGTTCCAATTTTGAGAACCTTGTGTATCGCCGAGCCCCAAATGCCATTTACCAATGGCGGCAGTAACATAACCCTTTGATTGAAATAGACTGGCTATAGTGGATTGCTCAGGACGAATTACCATACCTGCATCGCCTGTGGCAATTCCAGTATCCTTACGTCTCCAATTGTATTGCCCTGTAAATAAAGAATATCGGGAAGGGGTACACGTAGCCGCTGTAGTATGGGCATTGGTAAAGCGTAAGCCTTCTTGCGATAATTTATCCACTTGAGGGGTTTGAATTGCTGTGGCACCATAACAACTAAAATCAGCATACCCAATATCATCTGCAATAATAAAAATGACATTAGGCGGATTTTCATTAGCTTTTTGTTGCTGATTTTTAGTCGTATTACAAGCGACTATCAAACAAGTAGTTAAAACAAACAGGTATTTCCTTACCATAAATTTTCTATTTTTTATTCATTTGAATAATATGCCGATTGATTTGTTTTATAAGCCCTGCACCTTCATAAATAAACCCTGTATAGAGTTGTACCAAAGAGGCTCCTGCCTCAAGTTTTTCAATCGCATCTGCTGCCGAATGTATCCCTCCTACCCCAATAATAGGAAACGCCTTTTGGCTTTTTTCCGAAAGAAAGCGAATAACTTCCGTAGAACGGTGCTTCAAGGGTTTTCCGCTTAGTCCTCCTATTTCTTGGCTTTCTGAAGATTTAAGCCCCTCACGAGCAATGGTAGTGTTAGTGGCTATTACCCCAGCAATTTGCGTTTCTTTTACAATATCAATAATATCTAATAGCTGTTCATCGGTTAAATCGGGCGCAATCTTAAGCAAAATGGGCTTGGGTTTTACTTTTTGTACATTACGTTGTTGCAAAGTATTGAGTAGTTGAGTTAGCGGTTCTTTTTCTTGCAACGTTCTCAAATTAGGCGTATTGGGTGAACTTACATTAACTACAAAATAATCCACATAATCAAAAAGGGCATCAAAGCAAATGCAATAATCATCGGTTGCCTTTTCATTTGGAGTAACTTTATTCTTACCGATATTTCCCCCTATCAGAACGTTTTTATTGGATTTTAATCGTTTTACGGCCGCCTGAACCCCTTCATTATTAAAGCCCATACGGTTAATAATTGCCGAATCGGCCTTTAATCTAAAAAGTCTTTTTTTCGGATTTCCTGATTGAGGCTTTGGGGTTACCGTTCCAATTTCAATAAATCCGAAGCCAAGGTTTGAAAGCTCTTTGTAAAGCTTGGCATCTTTGTCGAGCCCTGCGGCAAGTCCTACTGGATTTTTAAACTTCAAACCAAAAACTTCACGCTCCAATGCTGGATGCTTTATTTGATGTATTTTTCTTATTAAAGTAGGCACCCCTGGTACTTTATGAACCATTTTAAGGAAGTTAAACACAAAATGATGTGCTTTTTCGGGGTCTGAAAGAAAAAGAAGCGGTCGAATAATTTGCTTGTACATAACTAAATTTAGGTTTGCACAAAGATAGCTATTTTAGGCATTCTACAAAAGCAAAAAATCCTCGAAAGAGTTTCTTTCGAGGATTTAGTGGGTCCTACTGGATTCGAACCAGTGACCCTCTGCTTGTAAGGCAGATGCTCTGAACCAGCTGAGCTAAGAACCCTAAATAACCATAAATCTAAACTAAGTGGGTCCTACTGGATTCGAACCAGTGACCCTCTGCTTGTAAGGCAGATGCTCTGAACCAGCTGAGCTAAGAACCCTTAGTGCTTTATTGCGGTTGCAAATGTAGTACATTTTTTTATTTATGCAAACTTTATTCACAGAAAAATTAAAATATTTTTACAACATACTAAAAAACAATATTTTAAAATATTATTTTTTCATCAAAAAATCATCTTATTATTATTTTGTTACTATATGTTATTACTTATAGCCAAACAACTAGTGGTTTTCACCACAAAACATATTTTAATTTTAGCCCCAAGGTAGGAGCGAAAAGCCAGTATTTACTATTGCTTTCTTGCTTAACGTACGATTTGCGATAGTAATGCCCTATACCAATATGAAAGGTAAAAAGTAATCTTTTAGCGAGTTGTGTTTGTACACCCCAATGCACTTCATTAATCATTCTTATATCATTATCACGAGTAGCTCCGTATAGTATTTTATTTTGAAAGGCAATGAAATTTCCTTTATTAAAGGAATTATCCTTTCCTTTATGTTCACGATGATTACGATTGTAATAATGACGAAGAGCAACTTTGGTATAGGGTGAAAATTTTTCAGTTAGTGAATTTATTGAGTATCCCATTTCTGATCTAAAAAAGTCAGTAACTCCTACGGACAATTCAGCTTCAGTATTTTTTAAAAGAGGTTGTTCATAGGCAACGCCTAACGATATTATTGAGGCTTCCAAACTGAACTGCCTTTGTAAATCAGATTGAGCGTATGTAAAGAAAGGCAACCCTAAAAAAATAGCTCCTATTAGATAATTTTTTTTCGATAGGGGTAATTGTAATTTTTTCATACTTAAAAAATACTTTTTATTGAGCGTATGACAATTTGAGCTACATTTTTATTTGTAAATAATTGAATCAGAACTTATTTGTATTATATTGTTAAGCGAAACAAAATTAGGACATTTCATTTTCCAACCCCTTAAGAATGAGTTCGGCAGTTGCTGGATTGGTCGCAATAGGAACATTATGCACATCGCAAATACGCATCAGCATATTGATATCGGGCTCGTGAGGGTGTTTATCAAGCGGATCACGAAAGAAAAACACGCCTTGTACCTTACCTTCAGCAATTTGTGAAGCAATTTGTGCATCACCTCCGTGAGGTCCTGAAAGTACACGTTCCACCTGCAAACCTGCATTTTGAGCGTGCATTCCAGTAGTTCCAGTAGCTACAATTTCAATGTTTGCCGAATGCAAAAATGTCAAATGCTTGTTTAAAAAAGACACCATTTCGGCTTTTTTCCCATCGTGGGCTATTACGGCTAACTTCATTCTATTTTCTTTTTAAAAAATTACTTCAATGTATTTCGGCACTAAGCCCTGCTTCTAAAAGTGCAGTACAAGCGGGTTTTAACTCGTTATAACCTCCGCTTTTTACACTGCATTTTCCGTTAAAATGCACAATTATAGCACATTGTTCAGCTTGTTCTGGAGTATGGTCACAAACCATCATCAATGTTTCGATAACGTGATCAAACGTGTTGACATCATCATTGTATAAAACGATGGAGTATTCTTTTTCCACTTGTTCTTCCACAAGGACTTCAACCACAGTTTGTTCTTGGTATTGTAATTTCATCTTTTCTTGTTTTATTTATTGAATTGCAAGGCTACCCAACGGTTTCGTTCCAATTTTTGAACAAAAGTCAAGCCCTTCTGACTGCATTTTTCAGCAATAGCAGGAATATCCTCCTGATAAAATCCACTCAAAAAAAGTGTTCCGCCTTCGCATAACGACTCAACATAAATAGGGATATCTTCCAACAGTATGTTTCGATTGATGTTGGCTATAATTACATCAAAATTTTGGTCGTTCAGCAACGTAGCATCTCCTAAAAGTACTTTAATAAATTCTGTTTCATTGCGTTGAATATTTTCTTGAGCATTCTCGTAGCACCACGTATCAATATCTATTGCCGTTACATCAGTAGCTCCTTTTTTAGCTGCCATAATTGCCAAGACGCCCGTTCCGCAACCCATATCAAGTACTTTTTTACCCAAAAGTTGTGTATTAAGCAAAAACTCAAGCATCATATGTGTGGTTTCGTGATGCCCCGTACCGAAACTCATTTTCGGTTCGATAACAATGTCAAAAGGGGTGTTTGTTTTTTCGTGGAAAGGAGCTCGTACCGTAATTTGCTCATTTACCGTAATGGGATTAAAATTTTTCTCCCATTGCTCATTCCAATTGACCTGCTTGATGAGTTTTTGGGTATATGATATTTTAAATTCAGGATTTTTAAGGATATAGATATCGTCTAAAATTTCTGGATACCAATCCTTTTCTTGTACGTATGCCAAAATTCCGCTTTCAGAATCAACAAAACTTTCAAATCCGAATTCAGCCAATTCCGCTACCAAAATTTCACAAGCCTCTCCCAAAGGAGTGATTACAAAATCATATTCGATATAATTACTCATTGTCAGGAAAATAATTTTTTCTTACGAAGTTCAAAATTCTGCCCCAAATACACTTTTCGTACCACTTCATCAGCAGCTAATTCCTCGGGTACTCCTGCCTTCAAAATTCCTCCCTCAAACATCAGGTAGGTTCGGTCGGTAATCGCTAAGGTTTCTTGTACGTTGTGATCGGTAATTAAAATACCAATATTTTTATTTTTAAGCTGAGCTACAATACGTTGTATATCCTCCACCGCAACAGGGTCAACCCCTGCGAAAGGCTCGTCCAACAGAATAAAACTCGGATTGGTAGCCAGTGCACGGGCAATTTCGGTACGTCTGCGTTCTCCTCCCGAGAGTAAATCCCCCCGATTCTTGCGAATATGACCCAAGCTGAATTCTTCAATAAGCTCATCGGTTTTTTTTTGTTGTTCCTTTTTGGAAAGTTTAGTGAGTTGCAATACACTTAAAATGTTTTCTTCAATGCTCAATTTACGAAATACCGAAGCCTCTTGCGCCAAATAACCAATACCGCTTTGAGCTCTTTTATACATCGGATACTGGGTAATTTCTTTATTATCAAGATATATAGACCCTCCGTTAGGTTTAATAAGCCCAACAATCATATAAAAAGAAGTGGTTTTACCTGCTCCATTAGGACCTAAAAGCCCAACAATTTCACCTTGATTTACCTCCAAAGAAACGCCTTTAACTACCTTACGCCCTTTGTATATTTTAACAATATCGTTAACGATTAACTTCATACATTATGACTTTCAACTCGCAATATACTAAAATATACGATATCTCCCAAAGATTGTGCCATTAAGCTACTATCGTTTTGGCTTTCGCTAAAAATCAAAGCGATAAGGAATTTCATCCAACTCATCTTCTAAATCTACCCAATCGTGCACTTCTGAAACGATAGTAAAGACCATACTTTCGGTAAGTACTTTACCTTGATAGATATCAGAAATGGTTTTTTCAGACATATCGGGCTTCAAAAACGTATCATCGCCAAAGAAATCAACAGCCCATGTTTTGTACACCTTAGGGTCGGTGGTAAGTTGTGCAAATTTCTCTATTTTTTCATCTATTTCAAAGTTTTCTTCCCCTTGCCAAGTAACTCCATCGAGTGTCCAAATCACGAAAGGAATATCAGTATCCGAAAAATTTTTGCGGTAATAGGGCAAAAACACTTTTGGAATTTTTTTCTCAAAGGCTTGATTATTGGCTTCTTTGGTGTCTTCAAAACTGGTTGAAGGCACAATGATACAAGCCTTATCAATAAAGTAAATAGAAAGCGAAGTGCCGTCTTCTTCCTCAAAACCAAACCCAATTTGAGCTTCCGAACCATCGTATTCCTCTTGCTTGCTTTTGTAGTAAGTGTGGTACGTTTCAAATTCGTGTCCGCAAATAATCCAATCAATAACTGCGCGCCCTTTACAAATCTGTTTCAAAGTTTTGGCGTCAGGAAGTTGTTCCAAGTAGGCTTTATAATTCATAAACCTAAAAATTTTTAAATAGATATATTGTTTTTATTTATTTCTTGTTTTTTTAATGCGATTTGTTGTTTTCTAACCACATACGCTGATATAAAGATGCTTACCTCATATAAGAAAGCTATAGGAATGGCAACAATAATCTGACTTGCTACATCGGGGGGGGTGATAATAGCCGCCAAAATAAGTACCAAAACCAAAGCGTGTCTGCGATATTTTCTCATAAAAGCGGGGGTAATGAGTCCTAATCGGGTTAAAAAATAGATGATTATAGGTAACTCAAATACTAATCCACACGAAATCACCGAAGAGCGTACTACCGCAATATACGAAGCCAAATCAATCTGATTAGCCACCTGATGGCTCACCGTATAAGTACCCAAAAAATTAACCGAAAGCGGAGCTATTAAATAATATCCGAAACAAACCCCTAAAAAGAATAAAAATGAAGCCACCAAAATGAAACCACGAGCCATACTTCGTTCATTTTCATACAAGCCAGGGCTGATAAATCGCCACGTTTCATACAAAACATACGGGAAAGCAATGATTACTCCAGCCCAAATGGACGTCCAGATATGTGCCGAAAACTGCCCTGCCATAGTACGATTTTGGATGGTAAATGGCAATTCTTGAGAACAAAAAGTACTCTCGAAATCAAATATTTGTGAAATTTCACAAAACATACGATAAGTAATGAAATCGCCCTTTTTAGGACCGAAGATGATTTCATCAAAAATAAAATCTTTGAAGAAGAACGCCACCACAGCCACAATTAAAACAGCTAAAGTAGCACGTATTAAATGCCAACGCAATTCCTCCAAATGATCTAAAAAAGACATTTCGTCTTTAGTTGTTGCCATAAAGCTCTTTATCTAAATAAAAATGGTCAAATCAGTACCGTTTTTTGCCATTTTTGCCTCAAATTACAGTGTTGCAAATATACCACCTTGTTTGAAATTGCAAAAAAATAACTCACTTTTTTTGACAAGGCATATATAAAATCTCAATAGTTAAATAAAAGTTAAAATTTATTTATTTTTTGCTTTTTTTATAAATTTATTTTATTTTTGCAATAAATAACAATTAAAATTACTTAATTATGAAAAGGTTTTTATTTAGTGCTTTAGCACTTGGTTTTGGGGTAGTTGCGTATGGAAACACCATTACTTTGGAGGAAAAGGAGGCAAAAAAAGTAGTTATTGAAGTTAAAACGTATAAACAAGAATGCCTTGAATACGCGAGAAATGCTGTTCGCCACGAATATTCACAATGTGGAGGCATCAATGACAGTGAACAATTTAGAGAAGCTTTTTGGTGGTATTATGATGTTTGTGATGAGGTTGGTGCAGAAAATACCTTGTTACCCATTTGCGTAGAGCAGTAGAAGTGTGTTATAAAAAGCACAATGGTAGTTCTGATTGTCGGGCTGAGCGTAGTCGAAGCCTGAAAGAAAAACTTTTTTAATGTAGAAACAAGTACCAAATACAAGGTTGCTTACTTTACCAGTAAGCAACCTCTTTAAAAAATAATCCTTATGAAAAAAATATTTTTAGTTTTCTTATTTTTAGGGTCTTTTTCATACACTTATGCCCAAAATTATCGCTTTGTTTATACCACTTTGGCGAGTATGTCTGAAACGGAGCTGATGAATATCAAAGACCCTAACGTTAAAAAACGGATAGAGGAACGTTTAAACCGAATTAAAGATTTGGAGTACGAGCTTTTGATCGTTGGTAATAAGGCTCGGTATAACTTTTACGGAAAACTCTTAGCTCCTGAAGGCTATCGTCCGCCATCAAATCGAAAATTTTACTACTTTGATAATAAAGTAGTTGAAGATGTAACCTTTAAAAGAGATAGCAAACGTTTTTTTGTAGAATATCCCATAGATTTTTTTAAGTGGACAATTACCAAAAAATCGGCTGAAATTAACGGATACACCTGTTATTACGCTTTTTGCGAAGTCAAATACGATGATTATAGAGGGATAGGTACTTATATTATGGAAGCGTGGTTTTGCCCCGATTTTCCGATGCAGTGCGGACCAGATGAGTATTTTGGTTTGCCTGGGGTAGTCTTTATCGCCAAACAACAAGGGGCGCGTTTTAAAACCGTTTTAAAACGTATTGAATTTTTAGATACAGCTCCTGACTTGAACTTCCCAAAAATAGAGAAAACAATCAATTCTGACCAATATACCGATGAGTTTAATAAAATGATGGAGAAAGATTTTGGTCCTAGACGTTTATAAGTTATCGTGCAGAAAATCACCTTATTTTTATTCTTTTTTTGTGGTATAGCATATACGCAAACACGCGTTTTTACTGGTACGGTAAGTGATAGCCTTGCTCCGCTGGAAAGAGCTAATGTTTTGGCACGACCTCTAAATCAAAAAAACGGAGTGCTTTTTGCCATTACCGATCATCGTGGGCGATACCGCTTGGAGCTTCACCATAATACAGATTATCAACTATCGGTTTCCTATTTGGGTTATGCTCCTCAAAGCCTTGAAATACGTGCCGAAGACAACCTATCAGAGCATCATTTTTTACTGAAAAGTAAAGGCGAAGTACTTAAGGAAGTCGTCATTTCGTACGAGCACCCGATTGTAATAAAAAAAGATACCATCACGTACAAGGTAGATGTTTTCACCTTGGGTAACGAACGTAAAATGAAAGATGTTTTGGAACGGTTACCCGGTGTGGAAGTTGATGAAAACGGAATCGTTTCCGTACAAGGAAAAGAAGTAACACAAATGCTCGTAGAAGGGAAGCTCTTTTTTGGCGGAGGTTCCAAATTAGCTATTGACAATATTCCTGCTGATGCCATTGACAAAATACAGGTTATTGACCGTTACAATGAGGTATCTTTTTTAAAAGAAGTTTCAACCTCCGAAGATTTGGCAATGAACGTACTACTAAAAGAAGAAAAAAAACGATTTGTTTTTGGAGAATCGGAAATAGGGGCGAATTTTAAAAAACACCACCTGCTTCACACCTCTGTGTTTTATTACCGTCCTGAGTTGAATTTATGTGTCATAGGTAATGGCAATAATTTCGGAAAATCAGCTTTTAGTTTTCAAGATTTGGTTCGCTTTCAAGGAGAAAGCAGTCGATTTTCTTTAAAAAAGCCAAAATTACTCACCAATTTATCCAACTTTGTAAAGGATAATCATAATATGAGCAATCATAAATCGGATTTTGGAGCCGTTAACTACGGGTTTTCACCTAACGATAAGCTATATATTAGTGGTTTTGGGGTGTTTTCCAAACTTTTCTCCGATTATCAGTATGAACATCGCATAGAACATTTGGCAAATACCAATCCGTTTTTTGAATTTCGGCAAAGAAGTATTATACAACAAGATTTATTAACAATGGCAAATGTAAAATTAGATTATAATCCATCTGAAAAGGAAAAGTGGTTTTATAACTTACATTGGGATATGAGCCATAGAACATCTGATACACATCTCACTACATTTTTTGGCAAAAACAATATAAAAAACGTCGCCTCCACATTTAACGATGATAACATCTCACTAAAACAATACCTCGAATGGCACAAAGCTTATAACGAAAAACATACCATCACATTTGTAGCCAACCACATTTACCAAAATACTAATCCGAAAACCAATTGGCAAACCCCAGCATTTTCAGAGAATAAATTACTTCACCTTGTTAGTAGTGATTTGTATTCTATAGCACAAACCAAAAGACATCATCAAAATTATTTAGATGTACTTTTTAAACACTATTGGATTGTAAACAAGCAATCACATCTTTATTTTAACATTGGCAGTCGATTGGAAATTAAGCAATTGCACATAAGGGAGGCGCAAATTCTTGATGATAACAATATTTACGATTTAGCTCGAATAGGATTCGGCAACGACATCAAACACGGTTTTACAGATGCCTTTTGGGGTGTTGATTATCGTTTTAAAATTAAAAAATTAGTGTCAAAATTTTCCTTTTTCAATCACTATTATGTGCTAAATACATCCCAACCTGATAGAAGCCAAGTTACAACTTTCGCTTTCGAGCCCGCCTTTGAAAGTAAATACGAACTAAACGATAACGAAGATATTTCATTTTATTATCTGCGTAAAAACGAATTCCCTAATGAAAATTTAATGGCAAGAAATCTAACTTTGCAATCTTATAACCAATTTTTTAAAGGAAATTCCACTTTATTCAATGAAATATTTGACACTTTTACCTTGTCGTACAATAAAACAAGCTATTTTTTAAAAGCATCTTTGTTTTCTAAATTAATATACAGCCAAAAGTCAAGGAACATCATACAAGAAGTCTTTTATGAGGGGATAAACAAACTTACTACTCCTCTTTGGGGTAACTATCCTGAAAAAACTTGGAATTTTTCAACCCGTATTGAACGAAATATTTACCGAGCTAGACTTGAGCTATTGTATCAATATCAATCTTTGAATTATCATCACAAAACAAACCAAATTCTCTCAGAAAACAAGCACCTTTCACATACTTTAAAGGGAAAAATTAGAATGAAATATGCCAAATCAAATATATTCACGTTTTCATATAATAAAACTTTCAATACCTTTAAAGGGCTTTCGCAAACAAAATTAACAACAGATTATTGGTCGGTCTCCTCTGACCATACGTTTGCTTCTTTTTCCAGTGGTTTACAGTATGCCTATTTTAAAAGCACCAACCATACCTACAATCAAAAAAGTGATTTTCAAATATTAAATCTAACTTTAAACTATCAGAAAAAATCGGCTCCTTGGGGTATTAACTTAACTATCAACAACGTATTAAACACCAAAACAAAAGTGAATAGCTCTATTTTTAACGATTTGATAACAGAACAAACCACACATATCCTCCCCAGAATAGCTTTGTTGTCAATTTATTATAAATTGTAAGAAGTTACAGCTGCAGTTTGGTTGCATCGTTAAAATGTTTTTTATCAATAATAGTTCCTTTATTGAGTAACACAAGACCTGGATTAGAACGGATTATGGTTTTTAGAGTGGTTTCATCGGTCAGGTAAAAATCAAAATTAAGTTCAAAATCCTTCACGATAGTTTCAGCCAAAGGTAGGGTGTAGGTCATTCCTACCACTTTATACCCAGCTTTAAGTGCTTTGTCAGTAACTTCTTTGATGGTTTTAAAAGCTTTTTTCTCGGCTTTGTCAAGTCGATAACAAACCACCAAAAGCAGTTTTTCTTCCTGTATAAATTCACTTGTATAGTCAAAATCCTCTTTTTCTATGGTAAAATCGTGTATAGGAGGGACATACCCTCTATCAATTTCTTCCGTTTTTACTTCCAAAAACTGTCCTTCTACTTTAGGATAATCTCCCATAGTGGTAATAACTTGCTCTTTGCCATCTACTTGAAATTTCCAATGATAAGCGAATTTGGGTTGAGGGGCATTCTCAGGAATTTGCATTCCTTCAGGAATATTTGTCCCCACCTTATATGCACGAAAATCGACCACAGGCAAATGATTGTACACGTGCATCACAAAAAAAACACAAGCTACAAAAGCCATAAGCGTCACAAAAAGGGGTTCGCTTCCCTCAGTAATAGGCGAAATGTATTTTTGCCCCCAAAATAGTATAAGGGTCATTGCCATTAAAACCATATCTTTAGCAAAAGATTGCCAAGGGGTAAATTTAATAGCATCTCCAAAGCAACCGCAATCAGTAACTTTATTATAATACGCGGAATAGAAAGTCAGAAAAGCAAAAAACACCAACATTGCCAAAAGCGACCAAAGCGTTACTTTTTTGGCGTATCCCAATAGAAGCATAACCCCTAAAAGCACTTCAGCAATACAAACCGAAATAGCCAACACCAAAGCCAAAGGCTCAAGAAAAGGCAAATTAAGTACTTGGGCACTAAAATATTCTTCTAATTTGAAAGCAAAACCTACAGGGTCATTCAATTTTATAAGCCCACTGATGATGAATATAACACCTACTATAAGTCGTATTAAATGAATAAGATATTTCATATTTTGAAGCAAAGAATTATTTATTTTCGTTCAAATGGATTAAAGCAAAAACTGCATAATTAAGTATATCTTGGTAATTTGCTGCAATGCCTTCGCTGACCAAAGTTTTCCCTTGATTATTTTCTATTTGTTTGACACGCAGTAATTTTTGCAAAATTAAATCAGTAAGTGAACTGACTCGCATATCACGCCAAGCCTCGCCATAATCGTGGTTTTTATCTTCCATTAGTTGGCGGGTTTGTTCCACTACTTTGTCATACCATTGGGTAGCTTGTTGGGTATCAAGGTCAGGTTGCTGAGCAACTCCTTTTTCGATTTGAATTAGAGCCATTGCCGAATAGTTGACAATCCCAACAAACTCAGCAGTCTCGTCCTCTTGAATTTTTCTAGGTTTGTTTTCCTGCAACCCTCGAATGCGTTGAGCCTTGATAAAAATTTGATCGGTAAGTGAAGGCAATCTCAAAATCCGCCAAGCGCTCCCATAATCAGTCATTTTACTAACAAACAATTGTTTACATTGACTAATAACCTCATTATATTGAGCTATGGTTTTATTCATAATAAGATGTATACGTTATTTTTCTTCAGATGTTTTTTCTTGAATTTCAAAGGCTTTATTTATTTCCTCAATATCATTTTCTTCTGGTGTTTTCAAACCACTAATGGGTTGGGGCTGCATATTTTTTTCTTCATCACTGAAAATTTCATCTTTATTTCGAATGCGTTCATCACCTCGCCACACGAATTCACGAAATTTTCGGTCGTTGATATGAAGCTGGTCTTCAGGATATAGCGCTCCTGAAGGATCCGTAATAAAAACAACGCTATCAATCTGTTGCTTTTCATCGAGAAGCAATTTGATACGACTACACGCCAATTTATTGATGCCTACCAATTGATTTTTATCGTCATAAACGTATTGTATGGATTCCGTATTTTGAATAAAATCAATACGTTTGAGTCGGTTATTTTCAAATTTTCCGTACAGGCTCTTGCCTTTCACTTGATTGTATCCGTCGCCAAGGGTATCTTTTTCCACCACAAAGGCATTATCAAACACTTTTAAGGAGTCCATTTGTTCAGTTTTTAAGTTGGAAATCAGATGGATATTATCTCCTGTCATTTGACTTTCACCCGACCAAGCCACAGGACGACCAATCAATTGGGTAAGCCCATTGATTTCCGAAGAGTGGATAGAATCGCATTTTGCTTGCATATCCACCTTAAAGATACGAGCGTCAGGAAAGGCACGAATTACCCTATTTTTCTCCTTTCCTGTAATCAAAATCTTTTTGCCGTGCATATACATCGAATCCTTTTCTACTAAAGTAATAATTAAAGGTTTGCGAGTAATAAACATCGAATCTTGAGCCTTATGAAGTTCACCATAATGTCCTTTAACAATAGTTTTATTGATGGTATCGGTAATTACGATGTTATTAGTTGCAGAAGAAAATTGTTTCCGTTTGTCAAAATAAAGACTATCGCCAACTAAAGTTTTAAAATCGTAATCAATTTTAGCTTCTTTCATAAAATATCCCTGTTCATTACGAGTATCATAGAAGCCTCTTTTGCAAAAAACTTTATAGTCTTGCCCAGTTATGGTGGTAGCCCCATACAGATAAGCATTACCTGTTATATGATAATAATCAAGCACTTGTGATTCTACCGTAAAATCCTTATTTACAATCTTAACCGAATTGGTGAAATGATTTTTTCGAGGGATGATGTAATACTTACCCGATTGACTAGTTAGCGTATTCTCTTGGTCTATAATGGTTCCAAAATTGTTGTAATATGCCTCTTGAGTATTTCGGTCTAAAAATAACTCTTCGGTTTCGAGTCGCATTTTATCATTACGAAGTACTACTTTTTCACGAGCTACTGCCGTTTTTAAATTTCCGTCATAGGCAATGTATTGGCTATCCATTTTAAGAGAATCTCCTTGTTGTAAAAAGACATTACCAAAGGCAATAACCTCATTTTTTTTATCGTAAAGTACCGCTACGTCGCACCAAACATCTATTCCTTGATGCCTGAATTGCACCTGACTATCCCCTGATTTATTGAAGATCGTAGCTCCTGGATATTTTTCTTGGTCGATAGTTAAATCACTTTCACTGACAATTTCTATCTTTTTACTTTTTTCGGCTGGTTGCTGACCATAGGCAAAGAATAACCCCACTGCAAAAAACAGAACCAATGTACGTATGTATGCTATGTTGAGTATCAAAATATGGTATCTAATTTTCTTTGACGTGCAAAGTAAGAAAAAAATTGGAAAAACACATTAAGTAAATGTCTTTTTTGTAAAAAACAATTTCATATCAAAGTGTAATATTGACTTGAAGGTATAAAATCTCGAAAAGAAGACCTTTTATCAAAGGCAAAAAAGTTACGAAAGCAAGATGTAAACAAAACCCAGCACTAGAAATACTCATTTTTTTTACTTCAATGTTATACAATCCACTATCTGACAAAACGAACTTTTTTGATGATAAAATAATCGTAAAGAGTCGGGTCAACAGCATAGATTTCTTGGGTTCTGATATTTTCAACAACAACAAAATCGTGGTCTTTAAAAAACGACGATTGAAAATATTGATGGATATCATTGCCTAAAAACTTCAACTTCCCTATATAAACTTTAGCTACCCATTCTTTATGCAAATTATTCTTTTTCAGCATATAATTACAAACCAAGGCAAAAAATTGAGCATATCCCATACAATTGGCTTTTTGAGTTTCTAATAGCAGATTAGGATTATCTCCACACTTTTCAAAAGAAAAAGTTAAAGTTTCAGAAGTAACTTTTTGAGCAATATTAATAACATTCTCTATATCAAGATCTTCTATAGAAATACCTTCCAATTTTACCTTCAATTCGTTATTATTTAGGGCGAAATTTCCTCTATTTCCAACGGATTGATAAGTGATAAGATTGCGATAGATATCACCTCGAAACAACCAACCCATAAGGACAATTACAGCTATAATCCCTAAAAAACGACGAACATATTTCATTGACCTTAAGATATTTATAAAATCAAATTACTGAAAGCATTGTTCGAGCTTTGTTTTGGGTTTCTTGCCATTCGCTTTCGGGGTCTGATTGACTAACAATTCCTCCACCAACATACACAGAGATGCGCTCTGCAGTGATTTTCATACAACGCAAGTTCACATAAAAGTCTAAAATATTTTCAGCAATATTTGAAATCATTCCGCAGTATCCCGTGTAAAATTCTCGGTCATATCCTTCATTTTGAGCAATATACTCAAAGGCTTTTTCATAAGGAAAACCACAAACCGCTGGTGTTGGGTGCAATTGATTTACGACAGAAAAAACATCTTGTTCCTCTTTGAGCGTTGCTTCTATGTGAGAACACAAGTGCACTACCGAACCCGCCCTAACCGTTTGTGGATCTGATACTTGTAACTGATTTACACACTCTTGTATTTTATCTACAATTACATCGGTTACAATTTGTTGCTCTTGTTTTTCTTTCTCTTTCCAAATGATATCTTTTTGTTCAACATAGGGTTGCGTCCCTGCTAAAGCCATCGTAGTTATCTGATTTCCTTTGATTTTAAGCAATATCTCGGGTGTTGCTGCTAACCAAGTACCCACTTCAGAATGATAAAATAAATAGCAAAACGCATCAGCGTACTTCTGAGTCATTCTTTCAAAACTTGATAGTGGATTTCCTTCTTGTAAAATGCTAATTTCTCGTGAAAGCACTACTTTTTCAATAACTCCGTTTTGAATGGTTTCAATGGTTTGCTCCACCATTTTTTTGTAACGGAAAGTTTCTTCCTCATCGTTTGGTAGATTTTCATTAGTGGCAGTTGGAACATCAATTGACTCAATTTGAGCCTGAAAAGCATATTCCGCAGGTAAAAAAATGGTAGGTTTTTCCTTATCAAAAGGAGCTAAAACAAAACCTTCTACCGAAAAAGAATCATTGAAATAGAACAACTGATTATCTTCCTGATGAATCAGCTGAATTTGCATACTATTCGGATTTTTAAAAATCACAAAAGGAATTTCTTTTTCAAGCAATTCGGTTGCTTTACCAATAATTTCGTTATATTGAAGCGTATTTTTTTCCAAATGATAAAAAGATTAAGTTATTATTTAAGAAATCGTTACGGTTGAAAGTTTACAAAGTGAAATCAAATTCTGATGCTCATCGGTTACCTTAATCTGCCAAAGTTGGATGGTTTTTCCACGATGTACGCACGAAGCCTTTGCAAAAACCGTTTCACCTACTTTAACACTTTTCAAGTGATTTGCACTTAATTCTACACCACGAACTTTTTGATTTTCAGCCCTAAAAAGAAAAAAAGCAGCCGCACTTCCTACCGTTTCAGCAAGAGAAATCGTGGCACCACCGTGCAAAACACCATCAATTTGAGTTAGGTTTTGAGTAACCCGCATTTTAGCTGTCAAATAGTCTGTGCCAACATCAACGTATTCAATACCCAAGTAAGCCATAAAATTGCCTTTTGAGGTATCATTAAGTTTTTTTAATATTTCGGTTTTATTTATAATCATCAGAAAAAAGTTATTTTTTGATGGGTAAATGTACAGAAAATCCGATTACCTACCATATTTTTTAAATAAGTTTTGCAATTTCGTTAAATTTTTATTTTTATCAAACTTGTTTTAAATACAATACAAAAACCTGTAAATCAAAATTTTGACATTTATTTCTTTCTTAGATATCAAGTTCAAACAATGAAAATTTTATACTTATTGAGTGTTTTTACTACTCTCCTTTCATAAAAACCTAGTATATTTGTTTCCTTGAAAAAAAAATAAAATCGGTTATGAGAAAGAATTTTACAATGTGCTTGTTGTTGATTTTTGTATTTATCTTTTCAAAAGGAATTGCTCAAGAGGTACAACCCAGCGAAAAACGTGAAAACACCATTAGTAATCAGTTTGACGAAGTAATTTCAAAATCAAATTCTTATCAGCATTTTAAGGTCATTGACCGTTCTAAATTGATGCTTTTACAAAAAAACATTTCAGACACCTTAAAAGGCTTCAAAAATGAGATGCTCGAAAAAAAAGAAACTATTGAGAACCAAAAGAAACAAATTGAGCAGCTCAATGTCAAAATAACCGATTTGGAAAAATCTTTGGAGACTACTAATAATGAAAAAGATAGCTTTAATTTCTTCGGAGTACTTATTTCCAAAGGGTTGTATTCAATTATTATGTGGAGCATTGTTTTGTTTTTAACCTTTTTATTGGTCTTTTACATACTGCGCTACTCAAAAGGTAAAGTAATTACTCAAAAATCGCTTAAAGATTTGGAGGAGCTACAAGCCGAGTACGAAAGCTACCGTGCATCGGCAATTGACCGAGAGCAAAAAGTACGTCGGCAGTTGCAAAACGAAATCAACAAAAACAAAGAATTACGATAAATGCGAATTGATATTATTTCGGTACTTCCCGAATTGATAACGAGTCCTTTTGAGGGTTCAATAATGAAACGAGCTGTAGAAAAAGGATTGGCAGAGGTTTATTTTCATAATTTAAGAAACTATAGCACAGGAAATTACAAACAAATAGATGATTATCAGTTCGGCGGAGGGGCAGGTATGGTGATGATGATTGAACCTATTGACAAGTGCATCTCAAAATTAAAAAATCAGCGTAATTATGACGAAATCATCTATATGACCCCTGATGGTGAAACACTTAATCAAAAAATGGCAAACCGATTATCTTTGTATGAAAACATCATCATTCTCTGTGGGCATTATAAAGGGGTAGATCAGCGGGTGCGCGACCATTTCATTACCAAAGAAATTTCCATTGGTGATTATGTCCTTTCAGGGGGCGAACTGGGGGCAGCCGTACTATGTGATGCTGTAATCCGCCTCATACCAGGGGTTCTTAATGATGAAACTTCGGCACTAACCGATTCTTTTCAAGATGATTTATTAGCTCCGCCCGTGTACACTCGCCCTGCATCGTATAAGGGTTGGGAAGTTCCTGAGGTTTTACTCGGTGGTAATTTCCCTGAAATTGAGGCTTGGCGTGAACAAAAAGCCTACGAACATACCCTTAAAAGACGACCCGATTTACTCAAATCATAATCATTCACTAAAAATTTAATCACATTTATATCCGTAAATTTATGACCACCGATACGCAAAATTCAGTATTTTTCAAATCGAAAGTTTTAGGGCATCCCTCTGGGTTATTTATTTTGTTTTTTACCGAAATGTGGGAACGTTTCTCCTTTTACGGAATGCGTGTTTTGCTCATTCAATTTTTAACGGCTAAAGTACTTTTTGGCGACCCGATGTCCGGCTGGGGCTGGTCTGCCGAACAGGCTGGCGCCCTGTACGGAACTTATGTTATGTTTCTGTATATCACACCCATTTTCGGAGGAATTCTTGCCGATAAATACATCGGTTCACGTTGGGCGGTAATTATAGGGGCGATTATTATGACCCTCGGACACGCCTCAATGGCTTTCGATACTCACGCTACTTTCTTCGCAGGATTGGCTCTTTTAGTTTTAGGAACGGGTTTTTTCAAACCCAATATGCCTGCAATTCTAGGAGCTATGTACAAAAATCTTCCTGAAAAAAAAGACGGCGCTTATACCATTTTCTATATGGGGGTAAACGCAGGAGCTTTTTTTGGAATGATGCTTTGTGGTTATGTTGCTGAAACTCTTGGTTGGCATTGGGGCTTTGGGTTGGCTGGTATCTTTATGCTTTTAGGTACTTTTCAGTTTTGGTTGGCAAGCCCCATTATGGGCGATTTAGGTTTACCGAATAAGAAAGTGGAAAAATCAGAAACCCAAACCGATGAAACTCTAATCGAAAAAAGAAATCCGTTTACGGTGATAGACTATATACTTATCGCTTTAGTAGGAGTTATTGGTTTCATATATGCCTTCAATGACCCCCTTTCCAAAAACGGTATCGTGGATATTTTTCACTTTTTAGACACCAATTTAGGAGGGCATTTGCTTCGCGGACAAACCATTATGATTGTGTTTGCCCTTTTGGTTTTCATTTACTTAGTGATTTCACGTATCGTTCGGTATGAAAAAATTGTCAGAGACCGTATGTTCGGAGTAATTATGTTAGCCTTTTTCTTGATTTTCTTCTTTATGAGTTTTGAACAAGGTGCTACCTCGTTGGTTTTGGTGGCTCGAGATTACATTGACCGCCGATTGGAAGGCAACGGACTACTGGTTTTCAACATCATAAATACATTACTCACCATAGTTCCTTTACTTTTGATTTCGTATGTTTTAATCCGATTGGCTCAAGTAACTTGGAAGAAAATCGCGACCTCAAACCTTGTACTATTCCTTTGTTTTATACTCATTTGGGGGGCTGCCATCTGGATGCTTCAACGCGAGTTTTCGGCAGAGGTTTCTGAAATTAAAGTATCGTGGTTTTCTATCCTAAACTCTTTCTTTATCATAGCTTTAGCTTCTACCATTTCCAAGATTTGGGACTCAAAATACAACCCATCAGCTGCTTTTAAATATGGTTTCGGATTGCTTTTCGTAGCCTTAGGTTTTTTAGTTTTAGGTCTGGGGGCTATGGAGGCATCGGAAGGTGTAAAAATTTCGATGGTATTTTTGGTTATCACTTACTTACTACATACCATTGGGGAATTGTTCATCTCGCCTGTGGGGCTTTCGTACGTTTCAAAATTGGTACCTGCTCGTATGCTTGCCTTTATGTTCGGAATGTGGTACATTGCCATTGCTATTGCTCAAAAATTGGCAGCCATTTTAGGCGGACAAGTACAAGTCATTAAAGAGAATTATTCGCTAAGTCATTTCTTTTTCCTCTTTACGATTATTCCTGCTGCCGCCGCTGTATTGGTAATGCTACTAAATCCGATTTTGAAAAAACTAATGCACAACGTTAAATAATTCCAATCATAAGACACTCAATTTTAAAAAAGCCCACAGAGATTCTTCTTATCTGTGGGCTTTTACTTAATCATACTTGAATAATATGGGATAAAAGAAATAAACCGCTACGGGTTTTCCTTGATGCTTCCCTGGAATGAAACGCGGTAACTTCTGAATAATTTCCCGTGCTTTGATGTCAAAAAACTCATCGGGGCTACGCACATTTGCTATGGTAACACTTCCATCGATATTGATACGAAATTGGACAATAACACGTGTTTTTAATGGCATTTCACAATGATGATGCTCAGGATAATACATGTTTTTCTGAATATGCTTATCTAAATTTTCTTTAAAACAATCAAACTGTTTGTCTTTGGGTACATTTTTACAAACTTCAAACATCGGTTTTTCATCTACTGCATTGAAAGGAAAACCGATATCTTCAACAGAAAAATTTTTGGGATTTATGATAGGCTCACCACAAACAGGTCGGATAGAATCGTGTTGGATTTCAACAAACAAATCAATCTCAAAAGCAAAGCTGTTTGAACTTAGAAATAAAATGCTTACCAAAGAAAAGTAATTTTTTTTCATCTTTTTGTGATTTTAAGATTGCAGTTTAAAGGTAATAGGGTAAATATATAAAACATTAACAGGCTGTCCGTTACTTGTTCCAGGGATAAAACAAGGCAATTTTTCGATGATTTCAGCAGCTTTTCTCTCCAAAGACGGATGCGGGCCTCGCGTTTGCATTACTTCAACTTCTCCTGTTTGGGTAATCCGAAACTTAACAAAAACTCTACCCTGTACACAAATGTCCCGACAATCTTCTGGATAGCTAAAATGAGCTTTTACGTGTTTGTCTAATTCTTGTTTAAAACATCGGTTAAACTCTTCTCCCAAAACATCTTTACAGGCTTCAAATTTAGGTTTATCTTGGACTATATAATAAGGTATATCCTGCTCTGGTTCTAATAAAGTATCTTTTACAGCAAGAATATCCAAAGTGTCGAGTGGTAAACGACAACCACCTTCATATACGTATGTTGTTAGTGGTTGTGTAGGCAAAGGCGGTTCAACAACTATTTGAAAAATAGGTTCGTCTAACGAATGGTTAACTTCGGGGAATTGAACCAACTCCATAGGCGATTTTTTAAATTCAGTATTGATAGCCAACAAACTAAAACACGTTACTATTACCAGCCCGATGGCAAAATATACTCCTGAAAGGGCTTGTAAATCACATTTGGGTGCTTTTTGGGGTTTCATAACTTTGCTATTTACTTAGCAAACAACCAATTTACGTGCCAAATCGTTTTCAATTTTGGCTAATGTTTTATTTACTTGATAGGTAATAAACAAAAAATAGTTTTTATATTTGCCAAGGTTTATTTCAAACAATGATTTACAAATTCGTTACAATTAACGATTTAATTTATAGAGCATTACATCAATGAACAGTGTACTTATTTTAGATTTTGGGTCGCAATACACCCAACTGATTGCCCGTAGGGTTCGAGAGCTGAATATTTATTGCGAAATTCATCCGTACAATCACTTGCCCGAAAATGTTGGTGATTTTTCGGCGGTGATTCTTTCAGGTTCACCTTTTTCGGTACGAAATGAAGAAGCCCCACACCCCGATTTAAGCCAAATTCGTGGCAAAAAACCCTTACTTGGGGTATGCTACGGTGCTCAATATTTGGCACACTTCAATGGTGGTGAAGTAGCTCCGTCAAACATCCGTGAATACGGACGTGCCAATCTTACATTCATTAAAGCTGACGAACCTTTCTTCAAAAATATTCCGCAGAACAGCCAAGTGTGGATGAGTCACAGCGACACCATCAAACAGCTACCACAAAGTGGAGTATGTTTGGCAAGTACCAAAGATGTTGCTAATGCCGCCTATCGCATTGAGGGCGAAACCACTTATGCCATTCAGTTCCACCCGGAAGTGTATCATTCTACACACGGAAAACAACTCTTAGCAAACTTCCTCATTGAAATTGCAGGAATCACCCCAAGTTGGACACCTGATAATTTCGTAGAAATGACCGTTAAAAATCTTAAAGAACAAATAGGCGATGAACAGGTAGTTTTGGGGCTTTCAGGAGGAGTGGACTCCACCGTTGCTGCCGTGTTACTCAATAAAGCCATTGGCAAACAATTGCATTGTATTTTTGTGAATAACGGACTACTTCGTAAAAACGAATTCCAAAACGTACTCAAACAGTACGAAGGTATGGGGCTGAACGTGAAAGGGGTTGATGCTTCTGAGCGATTTTTACAAGCTCTTAAAGAGGTTTCCGACCCCGAACAAAAACGAAAAATCATCGGGCGTGTTTTCGTAGAGGTTTTTGATGATGAATCACAAAAGGTAGAAAATGCCAAATGGCTCGGACAAGGTACCATTTATCCTGATGTAATTGAGTCCATTTCCGTAAAAGGACCTTCTGCAACCATAAAAAGTCACCACAACGTGGGTGGACTCCCTGATTTTATGAAACTCAAAGTGGTAGAACCCTTGCGGATGCTCTTTAAAGACGAAGTACGCCGTGTGGGCGCCTCACTGGGTATTGACCCCGAACTGCTCGGTAGGCATCCGTTCCCCGGACCAGGACTTGCCATTCGTATTTTAGGAGATATTACCGCCGAAAAAGTACAAATGCTCCAAGAGGTCGATGCCATTTTCATAAACGGACTTAAAAAACACCAATTATACGACAAAGTTTGGCAAGCTGGTGCCATATTGCTTCCTGTTAACAGCGTAGGGGTTATGGGCGATGAGCGTACCTACGAAAAATGTGTTGCACTACGTGCTGTGGAATCTACTGACGGAATGACCGCCGATTGGGTACACCTACCCTACGAGTTTTTACAGCAAATTTCCAACGAGATTATCAACAAAGTAAAAGGTGTTAACCGCGTGGTTTACGATATCAGCTCCAAACCACCAGCCACCATTGAGTGGGAATAAAAGTTGGGAAAGAGAAAGGACAGAAGATAAAGTAAAAGCGAAAAACATAAAAAAGAGCAAACCCTAAGTTGCTCTTTTTTATTATTTAAGTTATGTGGTGTGGTAGTATATGAAGTTAATTAAAAAGGAAGATAATTTTTGAATAATTTCAAGTTAAAGTTTCCTACATTCAATCAATGATTTTTTTTTGAGGAGTAAGTGGTAAGTTGTCTGTTCATTTTTATTTCTTTTCAAAGAGGCTATCTATCGGGACATCAAGTATATTTGCTATACGCATCAGCATTCGGATAGGTAATTTTTGCTGACCATTTTCTATTTTGGCATAAGCAGATTGTGAAATTCCCAATTCCGAAGCCATCATTTCTTGTGAAATACCTTTTTCAATACGTTTTTTGCGGATGTTTATTAAGAAAATCATAGCTGTGTGGTTATAATTTTCTGGCAAGGTAGCGTTTTTTTACGAAAAAACAAGTATAAAAGTCATTTTATTCTAAAATCGAATAACAAGGTTACAAGAAAGGAGGTAAATTTGCTGAAAGTATTGAATATAGCTATATGATATTTTGTTTAATTTAAATTTTAAAATTAAAACTTTTGTTGTAGTTATTTTGCTCGTTGCCTTTGTTGCATCTTGTGACAGAACAGAAACCATTTCCGAAAAAAAGTCTTTTAGAAAGGAATTTATCGGAGAGAAAGGGATAGGTGTAGTGCGTGAAGATTTTAAAAATGCTTCTTTTGATGTCAAACAAAAACTTTGGACTGATAAATTGGAATACCTTTTAAACTAAGATTTTGATAATGAAATTAGAGCTGATATTAGAGTAATTAAAGATTTTATTTCGGATTTTGGAAATGAGGATAAATATTTGGCATTCAATCAAGCAACCATCAGATTAGCTAATAATATTCCCAAAGAAGATTTTATGTTAATGTTTACTTCATTAGATGATTATGATTATTCTGGTTCATTCCTAGGAAAAGAAAAAGTATCAAAAGTGTTTATTGACTACATTGAAGGATTGAAAGAAACATACTATCTAGGAGAAAATTTAAATGGTTCTAGCATTCCAAGTGTAGCACGAAGAAAATGTAGTTGTAGATGGTGTCTATTTGTCCCTGAAGAATATGTAACAGCGAATTGTGATGAAGCTGATTTCGGTTGTGGTTTTTTATGGCTACAAAGTTGTAATCGTACTGTATTTATTTGAAAAATTTTTTTTTATGAAAACAATCTTACTCAATAGTAGTTTAGGAATTTTGGCTTATTTGATAAGCGGTGTGTTGCTTTATGGGTATCATTCTTTGGTTTTACCTCTTTTTTTACTGATTATCGGGGTTTTGGGTTATGTTTTGTTGCGAAATCAAGATAAAAATAGAGTTACAAAAGGGTTGTTTTGGCTTTACGCTCCCGTACTATTATTGTTGCTAATCACTGGATGGGCAAATCATAATTTTTTGGTAGTCTTGCTTTATTTAGTTTTTGCAAGTATAATGGCTTTGTTAACTCGTTTAGCAATTTCAACTTCAAAAAAGATGCTTTTTTACGCAGGGGTGTTACTCATTGTAGTGGGAGCTTTTTTTGCTTTCCAATTCCTTTTGGGGCAAGATAATAGCTTTGAAATTGATCATATAAAAACGTTTTATCAAGGACTTAGCGGATAGACATAGCTAACCCAAAATGGTTTATCGTACTGATTCCCCCTTTGAAGGGTGTGAGTGAAAAACAAGGAAGTAATAGGGGATGTAAAAGCTAAAAAAACATCTTCCGCCTTTTGCTATGTATCCTATTTTCATAGACTTACTCTCTTCAAAGGAGGATTTTAGAGTGCGACAAACTATATAAGTTAGCTATAAATTCAAATGATTATAAAAAAAATAATTATAATCCGCAAAACGAAATGTACCCAAATTCAAAATGAAATCTATATTTTTTGAGGATTTTATTATCACAGACAAATATATATAAAAGTACAAAAACACGGCAATTGAGCCGTGTATTTTATTCCGCTTCCCTACCTCTTGATGTGATACATTATATAGGTAAACTTAGAGTCGTATGTTGTTGCATTTGCCGTTGTACTGATATTTGCTCCTTTGAATGGATTAGCATTGTCGCTGGTTCGAGTCTCTATCCACTCGCACAACTCCATAATTTGCGATTTATTACTTGTGAAATAGAAGTAACTTTGCCCGTGAAGACAATCCAATACATCTAAATAATCACGTAACCTCCAATAGTCTTTACTGTTGTACGTTGCTAGGGGCAAAACTTTCTATGGCATTAAAAATTGAAATCTTCAAGTCGTCCAACCACACTTTGGCTCGGTTCATTTTTTCGTTGTAACCGCCCATATCACTTGGGCTTACTCCGTGCCATTACCGTACCTGACAACAAAGTAATGGAAGCTGTCGTCTTTACACGTCTACACTTAGAATTACCTCTTGATAACTCTTCGAATAATCACTACTCACAAATTATCAAATATTACCAATTAAAAAGGGCGGTTGTAATGTTACAACTCGCCCTTTTTGTTTACAACTTATAAATCGAATTATCGGAACAAGGTAAAATGCCCTACAAATTCACGATTATCGTCATCTTGATTAAGCCTAATGGTGTACCAATAGTCGCCAGAAGGTAACTCTTTTCCTTTGTATTTACCATTCCAAGTTTCTCCTTTTTTAAGGGTAACTATGAGTCTGCCATATCGATCGTAGATATAGGTTTCAATATTCGGATAGTTACGTGTGTTTCGAGGACCCCAGTGGTCATTTTCTCCATCTTCATTCGGAGTGAAATAATTTGGAATTTCAATCTCGAAAAATTCTCTTTCTATCAAAATTTCTCTTTCACATCCTAAATTATCTACCACACGAGCCGTAATTCTCTTAACTTCTTTACCTGCAGCATTCACATATCCTGGGTCGGTTTTTCTCAAGTAATACTCATTGGTTGGGTAAGATACTCCATTGAAATAATAAGTGTATGGAGCCGCACCGCCTTTTGCCTCTACCCGAACTTGATTAGCCGTTCTGGCATCGGAAGTATCGTTTAGCATTAGTGGTTGATAGTCTTCCACATTGAAGTACTGACTGGCAACAATGGTATGCTTACATCCGTTGTGGAAAATGGTAATATATTGACCTGCTCCTACGGGTATATTTCTGATGATGGCTCGAGAACCATTGAACTCGGAGAAGTTTCGTGCATCGGCAATATCACTACTGTTAAGTGCATAAGTAGTATTGGTTAGGTCTAATTGGGTATTATCAAACACTACTTCCAAATAATTCGTAACTGAATTGCCTATCACTTCAGCACATTCGTAAACCAACTTCACGGTTACTGGCGCCAAATTCGGTGCTTCTTTAATCACTACCTGATGCGTATTGGTACAAGTTCCTGAATCGGCATATTCCAAAAGATATGTTCCAGAAGGAAGATTATTCAAAGTAATTATACTTCCCGCAGATATACCAGATTGAGAAGTATGTATTGCTCCTCGTGAATTTACCAATTGGTAGCGATAGTTGGCACGTCCTCCAGCTATTTCAAAAGTAAACGTACCATCTTTTTCATTGTAACAAGATTCGTCTGTTATATTTACCGAATTCAATTGCAATGGTAATGGTTCATCAACGATAAAGGTATGCTCTACTTCACAACCATAATCCGTATCGCGAACAACCACAATGTAAGTACCTCCGCTGAGTCCTTCAAATTTATTTGAATTTCCGAACTGCGTCAGATTTGGTGAAATCGCATACTGATAATTACCTGAACCTCCGGTAACGGCTACCGACACGAAAGCATCTGCAGCTGCGTGACAAGAAACATCTTGCTGAGTTGGAGTTAAAGCAAGTGGCGATTTAAGTTCCACCTCAACTGGTAGCTCCACCACGCAACCTCTGTCGTGTTTTATGGTTACCGTATGCATTCCTACGGAAACTCCTCTGAAAATTGGGTCGGTGGTAGGTGTACCTCCATCTAAAGCGTAAGTTACTTGTGACATATAAAGCGGATTTACTTTCACTACTATTTTATTTTCAATCACATTTGCCGCACAACCATACTGGGCAGTGGCGGTGGCTTGAAGGTCAACCCCTGGTTTTATTTCAGAGAGAATAACGTGCCCTATACAACCATTACTATCTTTCACGAAAATTACATTTCCTGCGGTAGCTGGTAAATTGTCATAATAGAACTTATTGAGTTGCCAATCTGCCGAATCCTTATCGTCATTCAACGAGGTATAGTAAGGGGCTACTCCACCTGTAACGGCGATGGTTGCCGTTCCGTCAGAAGCACCCAAACATTTCTCATCAGTTACAGAAACTTCATTAACTCGTATTAGAGTTGGCTCAGCGATGACAAAAGTTAGCTCCTCAAAACATCCGTTTTCATCTTGAACAATAACGGTGTAATTACCTGGAGTTAGCTTATCGAAATGATTTTTAGCCTCGAAACGATCTAATCGTGGTGAAATGGCATATTTAATCTCGCCTGTTCCACCTGTGGCTTCCACCCGAATTTCACCATCATTTCTGCCAAAGCAAGTTACATCAGTCTTCGTATGATTTACTACCATTGCAGGAGCTTGGTTAATAACAATTGGCGCATCTGTTATTTGCTCACAATCCACACTGGTTACTTTTACGTGATAAGTACCCGCTGCTAAGTTTGTAAATAAACCATCGATACTAACGATAGGCGTTGGGAAGGAAGCCGAAGCTCCATCAAGTAATTCGTATTGGTAATTGCCCAATCCGCCAGTTGCTTTTGCTTTAATACTTGCCGAACTATCACCATTACATTTCACGTAAGCATCGGTGGTATCAACGGTCAATTTCAAATCAGGTATTGGGTAAATTTCAATGGTATTTGATATCTTAGAAAGACATCCGTTAGCATCCTTAGCATAGAAAGTATGAACTCCTACTCCTTTGTTAAACACATTACTTGTTCCAAAAGTACCCATTGGAGCATCACTATACGTATATGGTGGCGTTCCTCCTGTTGCTGAAAGGGTTATGGTAGCCAAAGTATTAAGACAAGTAATATTTGTGGTTATTTCTGCTGAAACTTTTACTGGTGTAGGTTCAGCAATGGTAACCTGAGGGGTGGTAAAGTCACAATTCCAACCATCAATTACTTTTATAGCATAATTTCCTGCTCCTAATCCGCTGAATATTGGACTGGTTTGAGCTGCCGATTCTATAGCTCCAGAAGCCGTGTATGTAATCAGCGCATACTGATAATTACCCGAACCTCCGCTAACTCCAGTAGCCTCAATAGAAGCTGTTTTCTCTCCAAAACAACTTATCGGAGTGGAACTCATACTTGCCGTTGCCGCAATAGGTGTCGGTGGAGCGATTGTAACTACTTGGGTTACTGAACAACCTTCTTTATCGATAACTTGTACCGTATAATTTCCTGCTCCTAACCCTATAAAGGTGGTCGTGGTGGTATACGTTCCATAAAGCGGATGCCCCACCAATTGGTACTGATAGTCGCCCCAACCGCCGTCAGCTACTACGCTAATAGTGGCATCGTTATCCTTACAAGTCAAATGATTAGTGATGGCTGCATCGATGGTCAACGCATGTGTCGGTCCAGAGATGAAGACAACTCCGGAACTTTCCTCACAAAACGGATAAGCCGTTTGGGTTACCTTCACATACCAATTCCCTTGCGGAATATTATTTATTATAACAGTAGTTGTACCTGCTGGAATATTATCGGAAGCCCCTGCAAGAGCCGTTCCTGCAGTGTCATACACCTGATAGGTAGCTGTACCGCTGTAGCCCGAAATCTCAAAAGTTATTTTACCATCAGTAGCTCCGTCGCACGAAATGTTCTGACTTGGAGTAGCTTGAACTTGCATCGTTCTGTATCCCGCTACATTATAAGCAGTGGTGGTGTAACAGCCCGTTTTGATGTCCGTAACTTTAAACTCGTAGAAGCCTGGCATTGGTAAGTCAAAGATAGCCATTTGAGTTCCTGCTGCCAAAGTCTGCGGTGCTACTACCACCGAAGCCGTATTCGTTACCTCAATTTGATAGCCTTCATTAGCTCCTCCTGTAATTTCAAGGTTAATACGTTCTGGACTTCCACACCTAATGGCTGCTAATGGTGTTACTTCTAACTTAGTGATTTTTGGTAACGGATTTATCACTATCGGTAACGAAGTAGCCTCACATCCGTGGGCATCTTTTACATATACCGTAAAGTTTTGAGCTGCCCCAGTATCCGTAATGGCAAACGTACCCGTAGTATTATTAAAGTCAGTATTATCCAAGCTATAACGATACGGGGGTGTTCCTCCTTGAGCCACCACAGTTATAGTTGCTAACTGCGGAACATTGGTTATACTACACGCAAACGGAGTTATCACCGTAGCTGCGTTATTTACCATTAACGGATTAGGCTCATCTATTGTCATCGGTTTTGTTTCCTCACAGCCTCTGGACGAAACCACTTTTACCGTATAATTACCCGCAGCTAAATTAGGGAAATTAACCGTTATAGGCGTTGCTGTTACATTTTGGGTTTGAGGCACAAAACCAGCAATGGTACTATTTAACGTAACCTGATAAAGAGGTTGTGTATTGCTTACAGGAATAGTAACACTTATACTTCCATCATTTGCTGAATTACACTTCACATCAGCTTTGGCTACATCGAAAGTTACATCTACTTTGTCGGTAATTTTAAACATTGTGGTGGTTGTAGCACATCCTGATGTAATATCATAAACGTGTGCGGTATAATCTCCTGCTGGAAGACCTGTAAAGGTAGGATTGTTTACTTGTGTTCGGTTAAGAGTTCCGCCATCGGTTATGGTAAATCGTATGTTGGTAGAACCACCCTCATAATCAATGGTAGCTGTACCTCCTGTATTCGGATTACAAGTAACCTCTTTAGCAATAGCCACTGCTTTAATCACAATAGGTTCAAAAATTTCCACAGTTGCAGGAAGAGTTACTGTACATCCCCAAGTATCGGAAATTCTCACGGTGTACGTTCCTCCAGCAAGACCTGTAAACACATTAGCCGTTTGTGGCGCTCCGTGTTCATTGCCATTTCGGATAAGTTGATAGGTGTAATTGCTTCCCTGACCACCGCTTGTATTTTCTACGGTAATGCTTCCGTTTGCTGCCATACAATTGTGAGTGGAAACTTTCAAGGTGGCTGTTATAGGGTCTGGCACTTTTAATACCACATCAGGTAATTGTTGCTCACAATTTTTGCTGTCTTTAACCCAAACTTGGTAAGTATTTGCACCCAAACCATTAAACAACGGAGTATTTACATAACTTACCGAAGTAGGTGCTGTAGTTCCTACATAGTAGGTATATCCGCCCCAACCACCTGTTGTACCGACAATTTCAATAGCTCCATCCGTGTTAGAGCGACACGAAATAGGGGTTACTTGCGTGGCTGCGGTAAGGTTGGCATCAGGTTCGGTAATGGTAAAGTTATAGGTTTCACTACACTTCGGATTATTTTGTTGGGTTGCTGTGAAGACATAGCTTCCTGCCTGTAACCCTGTAATTGCCCCTGTAGTTGAAGCTCCTCCTGCTATTGTTCCATTTTTGGGTGATGGTCCTGTAATTTGCCAAGTATAATCTGCAGTGTATCCAGTTGCTGTTACATTGAAGGTAATGCTTCCGGTTGACGTTCCTTTACAACTTACCTGCGTAGTGTTTGCTACCTCTATTACAATATTGTTAGGATTTTTAACCTCATAAGTGGTTGAAAGCATACAGCCTGTATCGGTATGTGCCACCCAGAAAGTGTAAGTACCTATGTTCAATCCTCCAAAGCTATTTGAAGTTTGCCAAGCCGTATGAGTCAAAGCAGGAGGTGTATCTCCTTGATAGAACCTCCATTTGGCTGCGGTACCAGTGGTTGAACCTACATTAAGGGTAACGGTTGCTGTACCTCCACAAACCATTGGGGTAGCAGTAGGCGTTACTGATGATAACTCATCAAAAGGAATAATGGTTTCGGTAATAGATAGATCACAATGATTAACATCAGTAACCAATACTTTCACCGATCCGCCCAAGTGGTTGCTGATCATCATTTCAAGCCCTAAGACCTCTACATCATCGGCAGTATTTGCAGGGGTAGCATTATCGTAAACCATTTTGTAGGTGTACGGAGGCGTTCCCCCACTGATTTTAGTGGGATCAAGCCTTACCCACGCATTCTGTACGTTGTTACCCGTAGCACAACCAAAAGGAGTTACCGTTGCAAATCCTGTACTTGAACTAATGGCATCGGGTCCACCCACGTCCACAGTAAATTGAGTTTCACAACCATTTTGCCCTCGAGAGGTTATGGTGTAACTTGCCTTAGTAAGCCCTGTAAAGGTTTTGGAAGCGGCATCATACGTTCCTGTACTTGGCGTTATAGTATAGGTGTAAGGACCATCTCCTAAGTTTGTCTCTGTAATGACGATACGTCCGTCCGATGCTCCAAAGCAACTTACATCAAAGCCTTTTGCTGTAAACTGAGGTTTTATTGCCTCTGCTACCACAACCGTTGTGGTTATAGGAGTAGTACAATGAGCTCCTTCGTCATATACTTTGATTGTATAAGTTCCTGCTTGTGCAACCGTCATACGATACGGATTTGGAGGTAATGGTGTTTTGGGGATATTGGCTTGACCTGAAACTTCATAATGATAAACTCCTGAGCCTTGTGGCACTTTAATTTCAATTTCAGCATTTATTCCATTACAACCTAACAATTTGGTTTGCTTAACTTCCACCTTCATTTTGTCATAAAGCACAATAGGTGTTGTGTTAGTGGTTTCACAACCTGTTGTTTTATCACGAACTACAAGGGTGTAATTACCTGCCGTTAGGTTTGTAAAACGTTTGTCATCTTGCCAAGCACCTGTACCTAATCGGTATTCAAACTGATTTCCTAAAGGAGAGGTTACCTCTATGGATAGTGGCTCGGTACAACTATCCGCTGTTGCCATAGGTACAGCAGGCGGACTTACCATATTGATAGTTACTGGTCCTAAATCTTCTTCACAACGAGGCACATTCGGGATTTGATCAAACATAGATACCTGAACAATAATACTGCCTGTTACCCCTGCATTAAGAACCGATTGCGGTATTTCAATAATATTTTCTCCTAAATTACCAAATATTGGAGCTGTAAATTGAGGGCTGGTTAATCTGTAAAGGTATTTTCCGCTACCTCCCGTAGGATTTTGAATTTCAATTATTCCTGGTAAATTACAAGTAATGCCACGTACTACGTGCGTAGTAGCAGTCATTGGGGGTAATTCATTAACACGGAAATTCTCACTTGCCCAAATACATTGATTGTTTGTTGTAGGGAACACCTCCATATAATATTCTTCATTGATTGGTAAGGCAATGGCAGTGTGATTTACCTCTCCTCCTGCTGGTAATACATTAAGGTTTCCACTCCAAGTACCAAGTTGATTAGGTGGTGCTGCTGGATTTATAGTGCTTACAGGTACTCCAGCTTTATTTTTTATAACATAACTGAAAATATTTCCCATAGTAGAACCTGCTCGATGCCTAATGGTGAACTCAATTCTTCCTTTTCCACCTGGACAAGCGTCTATCACTTTGCCTGTTATACGTATAGGTAGGACATCACCAGCATAAATATCCTCATTATTTTCCTTAATACAATTATCCTTATCTCGTACATAGAATTTATAGCTTCTACCTGGTATTAACCCTGTAAAGGTGTATTGGTCGAGCGTACCCCCAGGTCCAGTTGAGGAGCTATTTCCAGGTAGCCAATTTGCCGTAGGAGAATTATGATCTTCATCCATAGTAAATTCGTAATAAGCAGGAGATCCTGGAAACGGAGTTCCTCCTTGTGCCGTTAAGGTAACCTCAAATTGACTATTTCCTGTACCTGGACAACCGTTGGTTATACTATTCAAGGTAGTACTTACAATGAGGTCACTAAGCGGATAAGATACCTTGTATTTATCAAGTAAGGTCAAACAAACAGCAGTAGCAGTAGCCCCTGCACCTTTGGTTACTGTTTTAATTTGAACCGTAAAACTTTCTCCTGGTTTAAAACTACTAATGGTGTTAACAGATGCCAATGTGAGCCAGTTAGCCCCATTATCTACACTATAATACATATCGTAATCGGTAGAATATCCATCAATCACCGTTTGAGGCACCTTCATTTCCAATGGAACAGTGCTATTTGGCTTTATACAGCCCGTAGCTTTACTCTCAAAAGTTGCTGTAAATTGAGGACGATGCGTAATATTTATGATTTCTGTTTTCGGACAACCATATCGGTCAATAATCTTAACCTCAACGCTATTTATAGTAGGGCTAATCCCCACAAAATCATAACTTGTATTGATATAATTGTTTACGGTTTGTAAAGCAGTCGCCGGATTTGCCGCATCGGCAATAGTTAAGGTATAAGGTGCTTCCCCTACAATATTGGTTACTTTTACAGTTACCGCCTGACCATAACAAGACGGAGTTACTGCATTTGCCGTAAAGCCAATTGCCGGAGCCTGTTCAACTTTTATCGTTTGAGAAACTGTACACTCCGCTGAACGCAAGTAAACATCATATTCCCCTACATTTGCCGAAGGTACGGCATAAGTATTTGTAGAAACAAAATTGGTAGGCATAGTTCCTTTAGGTACAAAAGCATACTCATACGTTCCATCACCACCTTGTGCTGTAACCTCTATTTTACCATCATTACAACTTGCCTTAGTGGCTTTGACTTGCATCATCAAACGAGGATGTATGGTTACCGTAACTGGTTGCTCACAACCATACGCATCAGAAACACGAATAGCATAAGTACCTTGTGAAAGATTATTAAATGTATAAGTCATTGGACTTCCCGCTAACGGATGTTGCCAAGCTCCTGCGTTAATATTAAACTTATATCCTCCGTTACCATCGGTGACCGTTACTTTTATGGTTGCATCATTATTTCCAGAATAACAAGGTTCGATTTCCGTATTGAAAGTAATTGTTTTAGGTGCAGTTACCTCAAAAGGTGTTGGATACGAAAACTCACAACCTTTTGCATCTTTTACTACAAAGGTGTAATTTCCTGCTGATAAAGGCGTAAACACATTAGAATTCTGCCAAGAAGCTCCGTTATCTTTACTATACTGATAAGGCGATGTTCCGCCTGTGGCTTGTAATTCAACCGTTGCTCCAGCATTGTTACACTGCACAGGAACGGTTATTGTTGGGGGTTGTAATTGCAATGGATTAGGTTGTGTAACCGTTACATCAACTTCTTTTTCACAATCAAAAGTACCATCTGCTTTTTTGTATTGAACAAAAATCTTATACGAATTGGCAACAAGTGATTGCAAAACAATTGGAGAAGTAGTCATATTCACCCAAGAAACCTTATTATCAACACTATAACGATACCCTTCTACATTATTAAAATTACTTACCGAAATTGTGATTTTTCCGTTATTCTCTCCATTACATCTTACGTGTTCTACAATGGGTGTTCCTAATGAGAATGCTTTTCCGCTTTCCACATTGACAGAAACCGAAATGGTTTGCCAACAATCTTCGGCAGGAGCCACATTGTTTTGTTTGTAACGAATATGTATTTGATGAACTTTTGGAGTCATATTATTGAATACATTATTGGTAGTGTAATTCACACCTCCATCTGTACTATATTCATAATCAAACGTTGCAGGTGTAGGCGTAAGTGTAAAGTTACCCGTACCATCACAATTATAGGTAATTATAGGATCAGTATTTACGGTTGGAGGTGTTGGCTCGGGGGCTACCACCACAGTATGCAATAACGTACAACCTTTGCTATCGATTATCCTTACCTGATGTGTTCCAACAGGCAAATAATCCGTTGCATTATTTGAAGGCGTACCCGTATTGAATTGGTATTGGTAAGGTGGCGTTCCTCCGTTAACATTTCGAACTGTTACTTTGGCTGTCTTGTCTGCACGGCAACTAATCAGTGTTTCTACCACCACATTAGCCGTTAGAGCCGCATTGGGCTGGGTGATTGTAACAGATTCCTCTTTTTCACACTGATAAGCATCTACTACCTTAACTCTGTATGTTCCTTTTGGGAGATTTTCAAAAGTATTTTGGCTGCCTTTGTTTACTCCGTTAAGGAAATAGGTATAAGGAGGCACACCCCCTGTAACCGTCGCTACGATTTTTCCGGTACTATCTCCAAAACAATTCACGTGAGTTGGTGTGAGGGTTACCGTAGGCTGTACTGCTGGAGCTAAGGTACGTGCCACAGTTGTTTTACAGCCTTTACTATCAATAATTTCAAAGGTATAGGTATCGGGCGTATCGGTGCTATATTCAATGGTACTTCCCGTTACGTTCTGCGGAGTTCCGCCATTAACTGTATAAGTATAAGGTGGATACCCGCCTCTTATAGTAACTTGTATTTTTCCTTGGTTATCAGGAGCTACTTTACAAGTAATTGGCTTAACAATAGTGGTGTTAGACGCATCTAATGCAAGAGCTATGGTTTCAGTAAGCGGTTTATCACAGCCATTGGCATCAATTACCTTAATGTTATATGTATTGGGCGTTAATCCGTTAAAGGTATAAGAAGTATCATTCCCTTGATGTTTTTCAACATTATTGAGCAAATAACGATACGGTGCTGTTCCACCCGTAACCTCAACGGTAATACTTGCGGGTTGAGCAGCCGAATAACAATAGTTAGATGTTGTTGCAACAGATACATTAGGTGCTTGAGCGGCTGTAACTTCGAAAGTTTTTACTGGAGCAGCACAATCATTGGCATCAGTTACTTCAAGGCGATGTTGCCCTACTTGCGTTAATCCTGTAAATAAGGGTGAATTTTGTACTATGGGAGTATTGTCAGGTAACGTAAGCTTATACTTAAGCGCTCCTGTACCTCCACGAGCAACTACATTGACGCTTACCGAAGTTACATCACAACGGATTAACTGGTCAGGGATATCATTCACTACAATTTCATCAGGTGCTGTAATGGTAAAGTCCTTACTTACCTCACAATTGGTAGAGGTAGCATCGTAACGGAATTTTACGTTATAAGATTTTGCTGACAAATTCGGCATCACAAACGGATTAGCCGTAGAAGTTTGCCAAGCACCACCATCTACTGAATAGACGTATCCGTTTGCCGTATCAAAGTTTTTAAGCGTTATACGATACGAACCGTTGTTTCCGCCAAAACAAGTAGCATTTGTTGTAATTTGAGAATTAGCCACCTCAGCAAACGCTTTATCAGATTCTACCCTCACCTTAATAGTTTTGGTAAAACCACAGGTCTCAGGAATTTGATACAAATAAATATCATCAAGTACTAAGTCGTTACCTGCTGTTACTAAACTATACGAACGTACCACAGCATACAATGTGGTATGTCCTTCTGGATTTAATGAGAAATTATAAACGTACCAATCGTTTTCACTTGTATTTTGAGGAACGCGAGGCGTGATTCGTTGAGCTACTAGCGGATTATTAGCTGCAATATCAGCCTCACTGGTATATAATTCTATGGATAAATCAGGATTTACTTCATCTGCTCCGCTTTGCATCAAGTTAAATACGGCTATCGAAAATCGAATATTTTGATTTGGGATAACATCTTTCATTTCTCTCTGATAAAGAATGGCTCCCTCAGTTCCTAAAACATCTCCCACATTGATAAATAATTTTCTTCCGTTAGGATTTCCTGAACGATCATTAGGTTGTCTTCCCCAAATAATTGGGTTCATACGATTAGATACCACATATTCCCCATCGTTTATATTCAAATTATCGTGATACGTGTACGTTTCAGGCTCACCTAAGCCATTTACAATGCGTCGTGTACCATCAGTATATAAAATGGTATTCGTGTTATTTCTTTGCCTTTGAGGCTCAAAGAAATATTTTGGATTGATATAAGGCGTAGTGACATTTTGCGTTCCTACCCCGAAATCTTCCAAAAATAATATATTGGGCGTAGGAGCGGTAGGGTCAGCATAAGAAATAGTTATGGTATGTTCACCTTCACCCAAATTATCAAAAACAGGAGAGGTTTGAGTGGTTGCTCCTCCATCAATGCTATAGACATATTGGTATCCAGGCTTATCATTAGTCAGAGTAATGGTTCCTTTTCCTTCACAATTATATGTAACCGAAGACTGAAAAATAGGATTTACTGGAGCATTAGGAATAGTTACTTTCATCTGGTACTCACACCCTTGAGCATCGCGAACAAATATAGGAATATCTACCCCTGGAGCTACCTGCCCTTCTTTTTGACTTTGCCAAGTTTGCTTATTATCAAAGCTGTACTCATACGGTGGCGTTCCGCCTTGAACATTAGTTACACGCACCTCAGCTTTATCATTTCCTACACAACCTACCAATTTCGAAACTCCTGCAAAGGCTACGGTTATAGGTCCGTTACCTTTATTGATGGTAATGGATTTGGTTAATGTACAACTTGTATTTCCTAAACTATAAACTAAAGCAGGTACATAGTTTTGTGTAGGATTCAAATTAGCAAACACAGGGCTACTTTGAGTAGTTGCCCCACCATCAACACTATACGAAAGCGTATAGCCATTAGCATTGGTTACATTGATAATTTCAAGAGTAAGTGAAGCAGCACAATCTCTCAAAGTTTGTTTTACCTCAAAATCAGGCACTGGCAAAGGCTGTACAGCAACATCATCAGTTGCCTCACAGTTATTAGCATCGACTACCTTGATGGTATAGTTTTGTGCCTGAGTTACTGTAAATTCATAGAAAGACTCCCCATAATTGTAAACATAGTTATTTCCGCCATCAATGGAAAAGGCATAGTCGAGTTTTCCTCCTATAACATCGGCACGAATTATTGCTGTACCGCACATCAACCCTCTCACCACCTGAGCATTAACTTGTAATGGTGCGATACGGGTTACCTCTTCATATTTAGAAAGGTTACAACCATCAGGAGTGGTTACCTGTATATGATAGGTACCTTCATTAAAGCCAGAGAAAGTAATATCAGAGGTTTGAGTCGCTGTAGCTTGTGCTACAATGCTTGAAGTGGCATCTGTAATTACATAATTGTAAGGTGGTAGCGCATCTGCCACCTGTACCCGAATGCTTCCTTTGGAGTTTTCACAAGCCAAAGGAGTAGTAGAAACCACTAGTTTAGGGGTCATTTTAATTATTTGTATGGGATTGCTTTCCAAAATACAAGGTTTATAGGTAGCATCCGCAGCCAATTTTTGACGTATCAAAACAGTGTATGAGTCTTCATTGGTGATATTATCAAAAATATTAGAATTCTGATAATTAACTACAATTACATTGCCACTATTTCGTAATGCGTATTCATAATTACTGGGGACATTGGTAACCTCAATACGCCCTGGCGTGTTACAAATGATATTTCGCCGACTAATTTTCGGATCAATTTCCGTTTTGGTAACCTTAAAATAATAAGTAGTAACACAATTATTTTGATAGGTAATGCTCACTCGATAATCCCCCGCTTGAGAAACATTAAAGTTATTTTGAGTGCTTTGTGTCGCCCACGTACAACCATATAAGTTATAAACGGGACAACTGGCTACGTGGTCAGTAGGAATAGGGCAATCGTTTCGTTTTTGCCAAGCATACGATACGGCATTACCTATGTTGAGAATCAAATTCTTACTACTATTTTTACCACATAAGTAAATTTGTGGGTATTTAATTCCGTCATTTCCACAGGTCAACACTTCACTAGCATAAGGTTCTATAGGATTTACCGCATTTGCCTGCTCGTGAAGCACCACCGTAATTTCTTCGGTCATATTTCTACAAGGTGGATTTGTTGTTTTTTCTACCCGATAAACTCCTGTTTGGGTAACTTCTATTGACGGAAATTTTCCATTCTTTATAACTTGATCAGGAATAGGAGCAGGATTGATTTTTATCCATTTATAATTATCAAAATCAGCACCAGCGGTAAGGGTTATTTTATCGCCACACAAAATGGCTTGGCTTTTGCTGGTACAATCGGCTGTATCAACGATAAAATTGGAAGGACCTACCACGCCACCATCACAAGTGGTAAACTGGTTAAAACTCTCAGCTTGGAAAGGAATGGTCGTAGTATTTTGAACCCCGAAATACGAAGCACTGGCTATGTTTTTAATTTCATTGGAACAAGCATCACGGAATTGATCGCAATTCTCGGCTACCTTTACGTTAAAACTAATGGTATGTTCTGTACTATTTTGTTTTACCAAATCTTCAGGAATGGTAAACTCAATATAATGGCTATTATCAGGATTGGCTTTATTATAAGGCTCATAGCGATAAGTTACCCCAGTGGGTAATACAAGATTGGTAATTACATCATCAAAATGTAAATTAACATTAAGTTTATCTTTAATTTTCAATTGTTTAGCATCATCATTACCGATATTTCTGAATTTAATTCGGTATTGTAATTGTTGCCCCAAGGTAACATCTTGCCCTGTAATATCGGCAGGTGTTCCCGTTACGCTATAAACCCGTTTTTCCATAACGATTTTGGGTTCGATAACGTCAACAGCAAAAGCCATCATAAAAGGGAAAAATGCATCTTGCCCTCCTTGGGAAGGGGCATTTTCTGGAACAATTGTAATTTCATCGGAATTGTTGGCTATAAGATTATTACCAGGATTTGGTATATCAAATATACCTATATCAAATCCTAGCAAATTGGTACTGGCTGGATTTCTATCAAGATTAACCCCAGAAGTATTAGTAATTTTGCTATTAAAGAAATTAGGATTTGCTCCAGTACTATATCGCTGATTACCAGCATCAATCAAAACCCCCGAATTTGTTGGGCTTTTCATACTTAACTTATCTCCCGCTATACCTAATTCCCCTTCTAAACTTGAGAAAGCAAATTTTGCTCTAACGGGTCCCAAAGGAATAGTTCTAAATCCAGACACTGGAATTTCTAATTTTGAATGTGCATTGTTTATGGTAGAAAAACCTTCAAATAAGGTGATGTGTTTACTAGGCATATTTGAATCTTCATAAACTATGAAAAGCGTCCATCCTGCGGTATAACCAACCCCTGAGGCTTCCCTTCCTATAGGAGCTTGAATGTCTGCCACAGTATAAGTTCCTGAAAAGTTAGTTGTATTAAGCAGATGTGTTACCTCTGTAGCATACACATAAGCACGTTGCTTATTCTCCTCTGTTCTATCCTGTCCACTAACTATTATACTAGGATTATCAAAAATCGCTGTCCCTGTCAGCTCTGTATAATTAGCCGCACCAGGCACCTTAAATTTTACATTTTTGTAACGTTGAGGTACCATATTACCAGCCGCTTTACCTACGTTAGTGTAAGCTGCTGTCCAATAAAGCACAGCTTTTCTTAGTTTGATACAAGCAGATGCTGGATAGGTCACATTTGCAGAACTCGAATTACGTGTTTTATTAGTAGTACCATTATATGCGCCATCTACATCAATATAATTGAGCTCAATAAAAGCATTTGAACCATTATCTCCTATATAAGGCGTATTTGCAGGATAACTTCCTACATTTAGAATGGAGTTTCCTACAACAATCATATCCCCTTTTATCGTTTCTTGATAACGGTCTTTTTTAAAAGGAACATGATTTTGAGCGAACAAATCGGCTCCGAAAAGCGTGAGTGTACTGATTACAGACAGTAATACCTTCATTGGGAGAGTTTTTCGTACTTCCATTGTGTTGGGCTTTAGTTTCTAATTATCTTCTTAAACAAATACAATCAAACGACCAAAATCTTACGAAAAATGAGCTCTCGTAAGATAATTATCTTATAAATCAAAATCAGTTATACCTTATATCTATAGTATAACTCCAATTAAAGTTTTTCCCAACATTTTTTGTTTGATGATGTTACAAAAAGTATGATAATAATTTTTGACATCAAGTTTCGACTCGGCTCAGCCTAACAGCGTCTGTTTTTCTGTATCCTACTTTTTGAAAACACTTCTTTTTTAAATGCGACTGCAAAATTGGATTTGCAGCCACGTTACAAATATACACAATCTATCCATAAATTTTATTTATTTATCAATAGATTAACCAAATAGTAATTATTGTCTATTTCATTTTACATTTCTCTATTGAAACGTTAAAGAAATTAAATTTTATTTTTATTTTTTAACAAGAAAAGTAGCCCTATTGGAAGTAATAACCCCACACTCAGAACAGGATGTACCACAATTATTTTCGGAAAATAGCACACTGCAATGATATAACCTGCTACTGCCCCACCAATATGAGCAGCGTGACCAATATTATCTCGGCGCGATTTCATTCCATATACCGAATAAAACAAATACCCAATAGCGAAAACATAGGCAGGCATCGGGATAAAAAATACATAAATGTAATTACTTGGGGCAAACATAATAGCGGCATACAAAATCCCCATTACAGCGCCACTGGCACCAACGGCTGTGTAATGCGTTTCTTTGCGATGAAAATACAACGAAAATAAACTACCCAAATAAAGCGCAACCAAATAAATAAGTAAAAAACCTACCTTACCCACAGCAAAAAGTACTACATCAGCAAAAAAATACAAGGTAAGCATATTAAAAATCAAATGTTGCCAATCAGCGTGTAGAAAACCACTGGTAAACATTCGCCAATACTCTCCTCGACGGATTTTACCAATATGAAATTTATATCGGTCAAAAAAATCCACTTTATTAAACCCTTGCATCGAAAACAAAACATTCGCCAATATCACCCCACCCGTAATCAATGATAATTTTTCCATAAATTCCAATTGAAATTTTCCGCCAAATATAACTATATTTGCTAAATTTTTAACCCTTGATGAACTTATTAATCTACATACTTGCTTTTCCAGTAATTTGGTTAGTGTCGGTTCTACCGTTCCGATGGCTGTATATTTTTTCTGATTTTGTTTACCTTTTTGTGTATAAAATATTCAAATATAGAGTAGAAGTAGTCCGAAAAAACCTCAGCATCGCTTTTCCTGATAAAACGGAAGCAGAAAAACGAAACATTGAAAGAAAATTCTATCACCATATGTGTGATATGTTTTTAGAAATGGTAAAGTCATACCATATGTCGGAAAAGGAAATCAAAAAACGTATGGTTTACACCAATATCGAACTGATTAAACCTTATGAGAATTCACGGAGTATCATATTTTTATGCGGACATTATGCCAGTTATGAGTGGTTAATGTCCTTAGGCTATTTCCTAAAACACAAATCTTACGGACTTTACACCCCCATTACCAATCCGTATTTTGACCGATTGGTCAAAAAAATCCGTATGAAGCATCGTGGCTTTTTAATATCAAGATATGCTGCTGCCTCGGAAATGAAAAAACACCGCGATGAAAACACCATTGCTTGTTATGGTTTCGCTGCAGACCAATCTCCATCAAGCTCAAAAAGTTATCGCAGAGAATTTTTAGGAAAAATCGTACCCGTATTTACTGGAGCTGAGCGTTTGGGCAAACAGCTCAATACCGTGATGGTTTATGCAAAAATCGAAAAAGTAAAGCGTGGGTACTATCAATGTACCTTTGAAATCCTTGCTGAAAACCCTAATGAAATGCCAAATTACCAAATTACTGACTTATTTTTTGAACGCCTCAACCAGCAGATATACCAAAAACCCGAGTATTACCTGTGGACACACAATCGTTTCAAAAGAATGTAGTTGGTTAGGGGTTAGGAATTAGTTATTAGCACTTGAACTTTAAACTTTGGACTTTAAACCTATAAAAAATGTTTTCATTTCAAAAAATAGCAAAAACAACACTAATATTAGTATATTTAGTTATTGTGGCAGGAGCTGTAGTTCGGATGACGGGTAGCGGAATGGGTTGCCCTGATTGGCCAAAATGCTTTGGATACTACATTCCGCCTACGGAAATTTCGCAACTACTCTGGAAACCCAAACACGATTATAAAAAAGGGCAAATCATCATCAGAGAGCAAGCGCTTTGGGTAGCAAAATCAGATTTTACTTCTACGGAAATTTATCAGCCTACCAACTGGAAACCATACACAAAGCATAGCTATGCAATTTTTAACCCCGTACATACTTGGGTGGAATACATAAATCGCCTTTTTGGGGCACTTTCCGGATTTGCCACTTTAGCTTTGGCAATAGCCTCATTTGGCTTTTGGAAGAAGAACAAAAAAATTACACTACTATCGGTTTTGTTGGTTTTTGCTATGGGATTTCAGGCTTGGCTGGGGGCTACGGTGGTTTATTCGGTGTTAAATCCTTTCAAAATTACATTGCATATGCTTATGGCATTGGTCATTGTGAGCATTCTTATATATCTGATTTACAAAACACAACCAAAAACAAAAACTCAAAAAATCGGTTCAAAAAAACTACGTGCATTACTCATTGTGGCGCTAATGACTACCTTGATTCAAGTTGTTTTAGGCACTCAAGTAAGGCAATGGGTTGACCATTTTTCAGCAACACAAATCAGCGGATTTAAAACCTTATCCGTTCCTTGGAGTTTTTACATACATCGCTCGTTTTCAGCACTTGTATTATTTTTAAACATTTACCTATGGCAAATGATTCGCAAAGAAAAAATACAAACCCAAAATATGAATTGGGTGGTGGCTCTGCTTATCATTACGATAATGAGTGGGATAAGTATGTTTTATTGGGATTTTCCTTTCGGAATGCAGTCTTTACATTTGGTTACTTCAGCTCTAATTTTTGGGCTTCAATTTTATATCACATTGCAAATAAAGTCTTTGTCAAAATAAAAAACAAATACATTAGAATTACTCAATAGGTTATTAAGCATCTTTGGGAATACATTATTGATAAAACTATTAATAAGTAAGAAGGAACAAGGATTATTTAAATAGTCCGATATCTGTTGAACATTTAATAACTAATTATTATGTTTACATTAAGGTTAAATAAAGGATTGAAAAAAATATTCCTTTCAATACTTTTTTTTATACTAATAATTTTTGTTTTGCGCAAGTTATATATTCATCAAAATCAAAAATACACAGAGAGAATGTATCTCCAAAATCTCGCAAAATGTAATGTTTCGGACACTATAAACTTTCGTCATAAAGGAAATTTTAGGATATATTTCAATGGAAAGTATCAAGAAAAATCCTTAGAAAATGTGATAGTTAAACAAATTCGCGATGGAAAATTTATGTTACAATTAAAAAATATTGATATTGATAAAGAAACAATCAGCAATATCCTCATAAAAGATACATTACAATTATTAAAAGAAGATAGCATTGTAATTATTTTAGAAAATAAAGACAGTATATTTCTTTCTGGATTTAAAAATGAACCTTATTATGTAGGTCAAATGTTTGGAAATAAGCGTTTTCTAGGATGTTATTTTGCAAAATGTATCAATGGGAAAGATACTCTGACTGTACTAAATGGTATATTATATTTAGATAATTAAATTTAGTATTGTTAAATTATTATATTTAACAATACCCAAAAAATTATCTTCCTTTTTGGTAGATATACACCTCAGTAGCACCAAGTCCGTATTTGGCATATTCAGCATCATAAAAGGTAACATTGGGGTAACGCCCAAACAAAAATTCCAGTTCCGAACGCAATACCCCCTCGCCTACCCCGTGAATAAAAACAACACGCTGAATACGATTGTTTATGGCGAATTCTAACTTGTGACGCGCCGTTTCTATTTGAAGGGTGAGCATATCGTGATTGGTCATTTGAATAGTGGAGTTGGTCAGCTGCTCGATGTGTAAATCCACTTCCATAGGTGGCGTTCGCTTTTCTTTTTTATTGGAGGATTTTTTAATCTTTTTAATAGTATCTTTAGCACGAATTTCTTGTTCCCTTCCTACGAAACTCAATCCTACGGACGGATTTTCATCTACTTTAACCACTTCCGCTTTACCAAAAGTAAACTCAAAATTATCTGGAGTAACAATAATGACGGAATCTGGCGTGATTGCTTTAACCTTACCACGAATAACATAGTCAAGCACCTCTACATTATCCCCAATTTGGAACATAACTTATTGAATTTAAAAACAATTATTCAACTCAAAGCAGTTGCTCAATAAGCTGACGTACTTCTTGGCTATTCCAACGGGCGTTACGCTCACTACGAGCCACCACTTTTCCTCCTTTATCAATCAAATAGCCTGAAGGTATTACTTCCGCATCAAAAGGCATTTTTTCTCCTAAAATCAAATATGTTACCTGAAAATCAAAACCTCTTTTTTCCATTAGTGTTTCCACAGGCTCAGGCAATTCATTGGTGATGATGTAAAAATCCATCTTATCCTTGTAATCATCGTATAACTTTTGTACACCGTACAAATCAGCAACACTAGTTACACGCCAAGACGACCAAAAATAAACAAAGACAGATTTACCCTTAGAACGATTGAAATTAAAGGAATGATTCGTTTTGTCTTTTAGCTTCCAATCGAAATCGACCGAATACTGCTCTTGTTGGGGTAAAATTTGTACTGAATCGGCAAAAGCCCGTTGCAACAACACTTTACTTTCATAGCCTAACGGAGTTACAAAAAAGGCTACCACCAATAAAATCAACAATAAATTGAAAAAAGTTTTGCGTTTCATTAAAAATAATTTACATCAGCGATGCAAAGATAACCAAAAAGGAAAAAGGCAGAAATCAACAGTTAAAAATTCTGCCGCCAAATCAAAAAAATGAATACACATACCGTTTTTTTTTCTTAAAAATTGTAGTTTTGCATCTAATTATATGAGTAGTTATGAATAAATTAACTGTATTTATATTTGTACTTTTATTAGGATGCCAAAAATTGCCAAGTGTACAAAAAACAGACCTTTTAGGAGTCTGGCAATTAGAGGCGATTCGTGTTGGAGGAAAAGCCATCAATTTAAGCGGAAAGCCTATGGACTTAGGAAATTGTCTTTCACAAGCGACTCTAACTTTCAAAGAAAACAATGTTAAAATAACAGCATATCCAACGGCTTATGATTGTGAAGATTCTGAAGTTATAGAAAAGAATTGCCCTACGAGATAAAGAAAAATGAAATCATTTTAGCAGGTAAAAAGGTACATAAAATCATAAAGGGAAAGTTGGTTATGGAAACTCAAAGAGACGGATTAACTTACCTAACCATTTATAAAAAAGTAAGTTCGTGAGTATATTTTTCTTCCTTTATTCTAAAAAACAAATAATTACATTTTAAAAAAATCTAATAGAAATAATTTTATATTAGTAACAACATTAAGTATGATTAAAAAATATTGCTATACCTATCTTTTTTTACTTTTGATGATTTCTTGCGAAAATCCGTTTTTTCCAAAAAAGCCCAGTTTCGTTACTCATTTTGAGAATTCAAACGGAACAGAAAGCCCTACCTATCAAGAAGTTATTGACTTCTACAAAGCGCTATCAAAAGAGTATAGTACCATTAGTTTAAAAACGATGCAAAAAACCGATAGCGGACATCCGTTACACATCGTTACATACAGCCCTGAAGCTGATTTCAACTTTGCCAAACTTCGAGAAAACAAAACCATCATACTGATAAACAACGCTATACACGCAGGAGAAACCGATGGCGTTGATGCCACAATGCTGCTATTGCGAAATTTAGCACAAGAGCAATTTTCGGTTCCTGAAAATGTGGTTATTGTAGCCATTCCGGTGTATAATATCGGAGGAGCACTACAACGAAACGGATTTACCCGAGTAAACCAAAACGGACCCAAAGAATACGGATTTCGAGGAAATGCCAAAAACTTAGACCTTAACAGAGATTTTATAAAAAGTGACTCAGAAAATGCACTATCATTCGCTCAAATTTTTCATCTGATTCAACCCGATATTTTTATTGATAATCACACCACTAATGGCGCCGATTATCAGCATATTTTAACTTATGGCACCACAAATCGAGAAAAATTAGGAACATTTTTAGGAAATTACCTTTCTGATTCGCTTATTCCACGCCTTTCGGATACTTTACAAAAGCGAGAGCAAACCTTGCAAAAAGATTCCATAGTACCTGCTGTATATCAACTCATTCCGTACGTAAATGTTTGGAACAAATCTCCTGATAATGAAGGCTATGCAAAAATGTTAGACACCCCAAGATATTCAACAGGCTATGCAGGATTATGGAACACTATGAGCATCTTAATTGAAACTCATATGCTTAAACCATACAAACAACGCGTGGAAGCCAATTATGAAATGATGAAAAACCTCATAGATATTGCCAATGCAGAACACCAAAAAATAAAAAATATCCGAAGCAAACAACTTGAAGAAAACCTAAATCGAGAACGATTTACCGTGCGTTGGAAGCTAGATAGCACTCAAGTGAATCAAATTGTATTTCACGGATACAAAGCTGATACTCTAACCAGTGAAATTACTGGGCTACCGCGCTTGAAATACGACCAAACGCAACCTTTCAAAAAATTCATTCCTTACTACGACCGATATTTATCTGAAGAAGAAGTTAATATTCCATTGGCTTACGTTGTACCCAAAGCTTGGCAAAAGGTCATTGAACGACTCAAAACCAATAAAGTAATTATGAAAGAAGTAGAAAAAGATACTTTAATGTTAGTAGATTATTATCGTATCGCATCGTTTGAAACGGTATCACAACCCTATGAGGGGCATTACCTACATTTTAACACAAAAGTCACCAAACATCAGGCAAATCTTCCCATAGATAAAGGTGACTGGATTATAGAAACCCAGCAAAATGCTCAAAACTATCTACTAGAAACCTTAGAGCCTCAAGCCCCTGATTCCTTTTTTAATTGGAATTTTTTCGATACTATATTGCAACAAAAGGAACATTTTTCCCCTTATTTGTTTGAAGAAATTGCTTTGGAATTCTTAAATCAAAATCCACAAATAAAAGATTCTTTCCAATTTAAAAAACAAACCGATAAAGCCTTTGCACAAAACGCCTACCAACAATTAAACTGGATTTATCAGCAAACACCTCATTATGAAAAAAATCACCTTCGATACCCCATTTATCGTATCTTAAAAAAATAGGTACAAACCACTAAAATAAATTAGCAGAGGCAAACAAACGAGCAAAGAAATTCTTACGTTTAGCCGACTCTTCCAATTCAGCAAAAATATCGTCAGATATTTCTTGGTCGGACAATGCTATATTCTCATCAGCTGATACAAGAAGAGCCTCTTTGTTGTCTTCTAAAATATCCATCACATAATCAGGATAGTTTTTCTTTTGCCTATCTAGAAACCCCTTAAAATAGCGACTACTGAGCTCCATACCACCCAACTTTTCCAATTTCAGAAGCGTTTGATATAGTGGTGCTATATGCTCATCAATAACACGCTGTTCCACACTACGGCGCTTGGCCTCAATACCAATAACTTCGCCTAAGATGTTGCGTTGGGTTACAAAATCAGTAATTACCCAATAATATTTTCCTGTTTTAGTAAGGTTTTTAATTATTGCGTGGAAATTTCTTCCTGCCAAAATATTATCCCACAATACTTTAAACACAATTTTAGGCATATCTGGATGCCGAATGATATTATGTGGTTTGCCAATCAATTCAACGGCATCGTATTCCGAAACATCCACAAAGGCTTGGTTCACGTTGGTAATGTTACCAAACCTGTCGGTTGAACTCATAATCGTTTGCGACTTGTCCCAAACTACCTCTTGATCAATAGGAGTAGGACGCGTTATTGACGCCCCAAATCCGTTAAAAAATTCAGCCATTATTTTATTATTTAATGAGGTACAACAATATCTTATTAAGCCATACAAAAGTAATGTTTTTAAATTCATATTTTACTATTTTAATAAAACTATAACTTTTTTAGCATAGTTTTCTGTTTTTATACTTATTTAAACAAACCATTTATGTTTTTCTTTATTGTAACAAAATGATAAAACATTTTATTTATATCAAGTTTAAATAAAAATAAATATATTTGCCCCGTGAATTGGACGTTATGTATAAAAATTTTTACGTTTTAATATTTCTGGTACTTTTTTGCAATCAGCTACACTCTCAAACTCATATCACTGGTTTTGTGTATGATAAAGAAAATCATACTCCTTTGCAGAATGTAAATTTGATTGATAAAAAATCGGGCAGGTGGAGTACAACTGATGAAAAAGGAGCCTTTTCCATCGTATTAAATACAGATTTTGAATTGGTTTTTACTCTCTTAGGAAAGGAAGATTTTACACTCACATCAAAACATTACACACCAAAAATGACAATTTATCTATCTGAAAAAACGTTAAGATTATCAGATGTAGTTGTTACAGCTACACAAGAAAAAGACAAAGTAAATTCTTCGGTAGTGCTAACAAAGTATGCAATCAGTCAGTTTCAATCTTTTTCGCTATCTGATGTGTTGCAACAATTACCAGGACAGGTTATTTCCAAACCCTCTCTATATACGCCAAATACATTAACACTACGCACAGCTATCAACTCTAACGAAAATGCCTTCGGAATAAGTTACATATTGGACGATATGCCTTTGTCGAACGATGAAAATATGCAAACATATAACGGAAGTACACCAGCTACCTCTTTTTCAAATGTGAACACAGGAATTGATTTACGAACCATTCCAACATCAAGTATTGAAAAAGTAGAGGTAATTACAGGAGTCCCCGATGCCAAATACGGAAATGTAACCACGGGAGTTATAATTATTGACAGAAAAGCAGGGGTTTATCCTTTACAAATAGCGGCAAGTATGATAGGAGGAGGTAATTCATTGAGTATGAATCAAGGGTTTAAATTAAACAAAAATCTGGGTAATCTAAGTCTTTCGATAGATTATCTCAATGCGAATTCTGATCCTAGAAACAATCTTTCGTTATACAACAGAATAACTACCTCATCTATTTGGAGTTATCACTCAAAAAATAATCAAATAAAAAATACATTGAGCTTTACTTTTAGAAGTAATATTGACGGAAAAAAAACAGACAAAGAACAATTACCAGGTTATAGAGATTCTAGCAACAAAAAAGATATCGGGACTGTCATTAGCAACCGAACTGCTTTTCAATTTGAAAATAGTTGGATTGACCAACTAAGCCTAAATGCAGGAGTATCGTATTCAGTTGCGGAAGATTATAAAGAAACTTTTGTAAACAGAGGCGGACTAGTGGTTCCTATTGCCACCGAAACAAACTTATTAACTGGGTTTTACACTCCCGTTGCTTACAAATCAAAAACACACACCCAAGGAGAGCCTCTAAATATAAATTCATCTTTATCCATAAATAAAATTTTCGAATATAAAAATACAAAGCATTCGCTAAGCTTTGGAGTTTCGTTGAATTATAGTGATAATTTAGGAAAGGGTAAAATTTATGATTCTGATTCAGCACTTTCATCAAGTACACTCTTCTCCACAGGTAACTCTAAACAAGGGGTTCGTCCGCTAAACTTTGACAGGTATGTGATAGCAAGTAAGCTTTTGAGTATCTATCTACAAGATAATATTTCACTAAAAATCAATGAAACACAAGATTTAAACACCAATATTGGATTTCGTTACGAAAATTTAAATGGATATGTATCTGTAAGCCCTCGTATTAATGCAATGTATAAAATCTCTCCAAAAATGAAATTCCGGTGGGCAATAGGGTTAACCTCTAAATCGCCTTCTTTGGTAAACATTTTCCCAGGAAATGTGTATTTTGATGTCTTACTATTTGATATTAGGACTAATGACTATGCCTTTAATTTGGTACAAACCTTTGTAGAAAAAATACCAAAAGTAAATTTAAAACCCTCTAAATCTTGGAAATACGAAATAGGCGCAGACTTTGATTTTTCATTTGCAAAATTAAACCTTACCGCTTATCTGAATCGGCTATACGACGGATTTGGAAAGGAAACGATATATAAACTTTATGCCTTACCCGTAGTAAAAGTGATACCCGCCGCCAATACAAAAGAAATCCCTTCTTATCAAATCACTGGTTATGAGAATATCGTGAGAAACTACTCAAAATCGGTAAATGCCCATAATAATACGGACAAAGGTTTGGAATTGATGCTTCATTTCAAAAAAATTAAAGCAATAAACACTCAATTTTCACTGGTAGGAAGTTATACCTTTTCTGAAAGTCAATCTGACCTGCCCGAAATTTATAAAAACAACGATGTCTTAGAGCAAGAATACGTTTATGGATTCTATCAAAGTCGCCCATCCAAACGTGAGAAAATGAATTTAAGGCTTACCGCTTCACATCATATTTCTTCTTTAGGGTTACTTATTTCTCTTACTGCCGAACAGTTTATATTCGAGAAAGATTTTTCTATTTTAAAAGACATTTACCCTTATGCCTATCAAAATCTGAAGTTAGAATATCATACTATTCCGTTTGAACAAAGAACTGACCCTAAATATCTGGGATTGGTTCTTACACAAAGTAAAGTTGAAGACAGAATAACTCCTATCTACCATAATTTTCATTTAAGGATAACCAAAGAGATGCTCAGTGGGCTATCAATGTCCGTTTATGCTACTAATTTCCTGAATTACAGACCTAAGGTAACTATAAATAACTCTACATATTATAAAAATTCGGATATTTCTTTCGGCGGTAGCATCCGATATAGTTTTTAATTTAACAACAAATATAGAAATAAAATGAAAAAAGTAATTTGGGGCTTTATTGCAATAATTCTTATTGCTTGCCAAGAAAAAGATGAAAAAAATTTCATCACAAAAATTGAACACCAAGTCATAGTAACTTATGAAGATGAGTTTAAAAACTTAGAAACACAAGGAACTTTGGTTAAAATAACCAATATGCAAACAGGCAACATTAGTGAAATGATTACGGATAAAAACGGAAAAGCCACTTTCTTATTAGATGCAGGTACCTTCAGGATTGAAGTTTCTAAAAAAATATCTGAACAACAAATGGAAGAAGCAGTGGGTATACCTCAAGAAACTTTATTCAACGGTTCATTAGAAAATATCATCATAAACCAAGAAAAGAATAAACCTACAAACATAATAATGAAAAGTGGAAGGATAGGTAATATTATTATAAAACAGGTGTATAACGCAGGTTCAGATAAAAAACAAGGAGCCGTTTTCAGAGACCAATTTTTTGAATTACATAACAATTCCAATGAACCTATAGCTCTGGCAGGTTTAGCCTACGGGAGAATCATCGTTCCAAGAGCTCAAAATTCTCCTAATAAAAAAGATGAAATGTTGTTAGAAAACGGTAGATTTGATTGGAGCAAAGTAGATACAGAATCGGGAAGCAAAGCCAATACCGATTATGTGTATGTGGAAGAAGTACTCGCCTTCCCAGCTTCGGCGACTGTTTTACCCGCAGGGAAATCGGTTATTGTTGCAGCAACTGCACTAAATCATAAAGCACCACTGACAGTTATGGACAGTAACCAAACCCCGAGAACTTATGAAGTTCCTAATCCTAATTTAACTATTGATTTAAGTGGAGCCAAATATGAAACTTATTACGGCGACTATTTTAAAAACCAAAATAAAAAACCTCTAGATTCTGATATTGATACTCCTGCCACTAATATGGAAATCCTTTATAAAACTTCTAATGGACTCGATTTGATATTAGACCCCCAATCACGTATGGGCATTGTAATTTTCTATGTTACGGCTGAAGAGGTTAAAAATTGGAAAAAAGTAAAAGAACCCGCTAAAAGCCAAAAAATATTACTACAAGTACCTTTAGACAAAATTATGGATGGGGTAAATTTACAAGGTATTGGTAATTTCAAGCATACACATTCGTTACCAGACCAAATTGATTCTGGAGAAATTGTTGGAAAAAAAGGCGCATATTCTTCAGAGGCAGTTATACGAAAATCAACTATTAAAAACGGTAAAAAAATATATCAAGACACCAATAATTCAAGTAACGATTTTGAAGTTATTGAATATCCTGATGTGAATTCTTTATAAAACAAATCAAAAACACATAAAATGAAAAAAATAGTTATACTATCGCTATTAATCCTTTCGATAGGATGCAAAAAAGATGATACAAATGATACTTTCATATCCAACATCAATCACCAAATAAAAATCACTTACGGAACTTTTTTGACAACAAACCCGCTGAAGATGTCTTAATAAAATTTACGAACTTACAAAGTGGTACTTCCTATCACACAAAAACAGACTCAAAAGGTGAAGCTGAAATAGAATTACCCGCAGGTGTTTATGAAATAAATGCTTCTAAAACACTACCGGCTACAGAAATGAGAGTACTTTCAGGAGAAGAGAAAGAGGCAAACTTCAATGCTTCTGTTAACAAAAAAAGTATAACCTCTCAAAATAATGAACCCACGCTTTTAGAGCTATCAACGGGACGAGTAGGAAATTTACTAATTAAACAAGTATATTACTTAGGGTCTGATACTAAACAGGGTGCCAATGATAGAGACTTGTTTTTTGAAATACACAACAACTCTAACGAAACCCTATTTTTAGACAAATTATGTTTTGCACAAATATACGGAGTAAGAATGATAGAGGAAGACAAAGGTCAACTACTACCAAACAAACAATACGATTGGAGCAAATCACCTTCTTTGATTGGTTTGGGCGATAAAGCTAATACCGACTACGTATATGCCTATGAAGTAATTGCCTTTCCTGGCACAGGAAATGAATATCCTTTAGCATCAGGGAAATCAATTTTAGTAGCTCGTACAGCACAAAATCACAAACAGCCCTTGACTATTGGAAATAAAAAATATGAAGTTCCTAATCCTGAGCTTACCGTTAACTTAAGCGGTGCAAAATTTGAGGTTTTTTACCCCAATCATCAACAAAGTAATGCTGGTATCGATACCGACATTGATAATCCTAATGCTACAAATATGCTATTAATTTACAAAGTCAATACATATAAAGATTTGACACTTAACTCTCAAGGACGTGATGCGTATGTACTTTTTTATCTGCCAGAAGACTTAAATCAATGGAAAAAGGCTCAAAGCCCTGAACCAGTAAAAAAAGGAAGAACTCCAAGATTGTATCTACAAATACCCAACCAACAAATCATCGATGGTGTTAATCTTCAAGACATTGCTACAAAGTTACCTCATCGATTACCCTCGAGTATTGATGCAGGAGAAATATTAAGCACCAAAGGACCTAACACTTCACAGTCTGCTATACGAAAAATAAAAAAACAAGTCGATGGAAAAATTTTTTATCAAGACACCAATAATTCTACACGTGATTTTGAACTAATTGACAGACCTAATGTACTCTCTTTGAATGAGTAATTTATTTCAAAACAGAAAATTCCTATCCTAAAAATTAGGATAGGAATTTAAAACTTATGAATATGGTACGATTCAGCACATTTTTAGGGATGATTTCCTTAACAATGCTTCAAGCGCAACAAAATGATACCCATTTTTTCAAAAAAATATACAATACTTATACTCAGAATCCTATATATTTAGAAAATAGTGGTTTAAAGAGTTTTACAGCTTCGTCTTTATATGTTAATAACGAACAAGGTAATCTTCATTTGGGGCAGCAGCCTATGCATTCTATTGATTTTGGTTTAAAAACCTACGGATTATATGAAATAAAAAAACTGTATTTCTTCGGTGATATTGACATCAATAGAAATTATCAGCAAGACAAAAAATGGAATTTGTCTTATACAGACGTTTCCCCTCACGGAATAATGCCCGAACCTCATTACTATGCCGTAAGTAAGTTTTCTGACTGGAACAACCAAAAATACGAAATAAAAGGAGGATTTGTATTACCTATACTCGGTAAATGGAATCTTGCTTTTTGGACAAATTATGATTTATCAGAAAAATACCGAACAGAATATGACCCCCGCCCCAAAATAGTAAGCAATCTTTTAAACTTTTCTATCCAAAACGGAATACAAATAATTGATAAACATAAAATTGGAATAGGATTCTCTTTTTCTAGACAAAATATTGATAACAAAATTTCTTTTTCTGATAACGATTCACAAACCCCTTTTTATCACGAAAAATACCTTCGATGGATGTTCGGCTACGGAACAATGTTTTATTCTACCTCATCTTCAACTAAGAGAAATTTAGAAACAAAAAAATTTGATTTAAATCATCATTACAAATCCGACAAAGTCAAATGGTTAAATAGTTTTACTTATCAATCAAGCAAAACAGACACTTACCGAAATGCCAACGATGAAAATACAGACCAAGATATTATTGCCAATCTTTATTCAGAAAATAAATCATTAACTTCTAGCTACATAAGAACTCTTTCAGTAAATACTGAGCTTATGTTCGCCTTTTTTATTTCTGAAGAAAATAATAACAACTATTTACGATTGCAAAACGGAAAAAGTTATTCATCTTACTTTAAAGAAATGAAATTTCAAACTCATTTATTACAAAATAAAAACAATAATCCGCTAGAAATAGCCTTACAAGTCGATTATCAAAATTCCTTTCAAAAAGATGCCTTAGCAAAAACTAACACCGATATTACCTCAATAGAAACCAGTTTTTTAATCAGTAAAACTTATAAATTATCCGAAATTATATTTGTCCCTTTTGTAAAGTTGAGTTACATCAGTTCTAAGCACTCTCTTTTTAATGACAATGAAATTTCTCATAAAATTATTAACGAAAATGATTTTGCTTCAAAAACATTGCAACTTTTTTATAACGAAGTCGTATATCCAGATCACAACTTACTTAATAAAACAAAATACGGATTTGATTTTGGGTTTGATTTCAAAAAAAGCATCAGCCCCGAAATAAAAATAATTTGGAATATTTCATCAAAATATTTATCTACTTTCAAGAAAAATAATCGATATTTTTGGGGTACATCTCTAACTTTATATTACTAATGAAAAAGAAAGTTATTATCAGTTTTTTTCTCCTTTTGATGTTTTTCAGTAGCTTTAGAGCGAATTTATTCTCTATTTTTGAGGAGGAAGAATATATTGCCCAACTACGTGCTGATTATAGTTCAGGAGATTATTCTCGTTGGGAAAAACCTTTCATTGACAGCATTGTTGCTGTTGATTTTGAAGATATTGGAATTTTACCTCCAATGAAATTTCCAGCTGATAACCCTTTCTCGCAAGCCAAGCGAGAGTTAGGAAAAATACTTTTCTTTGACCCTCGATTATCAAGTTCAAAACAAATTGCTTGTGCTTCTTGCCACGATTCAGAATTAGGATGGGCTGATGGACGAACAGTTTCTTTTGGGCACGACCGAAAAACGGGAACACGTAACTCTATGTCCATCATAAACATCGGTTATCATAAAACTTTCTTCTGGGACGGAAGAGCGAATTCTCTTGAGGAACAAATGCTTTTTCCCTTGAAAGATACCTTGGAAATGCATTCATCAGAAACTATTGCCTTGGAAAATATCCGACCAATCAAAGAATATGCTCCTTTGTTTGAAAAAGCCTTTGGAGATAGTGATATTACCATTGAACGAATACAAAAAGCCATTGCTACTTTTCAAAGAACAATTAACAGTGGGAAAAGTAAATTTGACAGATTTATATCAGGAGAATCCAATAAATTTACCGACGAAGAAGTCATAGGATTACATCTGTTTCGAACCAAAGCAAGATGTATTAATTGCCATAATACTCCACTATTTTCCGACCAAAAATTTCACAACGTAGGATTAACATACTACGGACGTAAACTTCAAGATTTAGGGAGATACAATATCACTCAAGAAAAAGAAAATATAGGTCAATTCAAAACCCCATCGCTTCGAGAAGTTGGTAGAACGGCACCCTATATGCACAATGGGTTAATGCCTCATTTAAGTGGAATCATACAAATGTATAACGTAGGTATGCCTCGACCCAAACCTACAGAAAAACAAAAAAACGATCCTTTATTTCCCAAAACTGACACTCTGCTACAAGAGCTTCACTTAAGCAAAGAAGAAATGAAAGCTTTAGAAGCGTTTCTTCTAACTTTATCTTCACCTGTTTACAGAGAAAAGACACCCAATTTACCCAATTGATTTTAATCCATCGGGTAGCGTCCCATCTATTCCATAACAACAAATCCAATGCTAATAGTCTAAAAGATTATCCATTTCATAAAAATAACCTTACCTTTGCCTTTTAAAATAAAGGCTTATTACAAAAATGCGTTTACACAAAAACTTAACCGATGCCGTAATTGAGGGGTTAGGACTCATTTTCAATGAAAATCGTTATGCAGATAAAACTGTGGAAAAACTCCTAAAAAAAGACAAACGATGGGGAGCTCGAGACAGAGCTTTTATCGCTGAAACTATTTACGACATTGTACGTTGGAAACGTCTTTATGCCGAAATTGCCGAAGTTAAAGCACCTTTTTCAGTACACGACTTACGCAGGATGTTTGCCGTGTGGGCCGTGCTTAAAGGCATTCCCCTACCCGATTGGTCGTATTTTGAAAATACCCCTCAACGACGCATTAAAGGGCAATTTGACCAACTCTCAAAAATGCGAAAATTTCGAGAATCCATCCCTGATTGGTTAGATGAAGTTGGAGTTAAACAACTTGGAGAAGATTTTTGGAACAAAGAAATTCACGCTTTAAATACTTTAGCACCCGTAGTAATTCGTACAAATACACTGAAAATTACCCCTTGCGAACTCAAACGCACCTTAGCCAAAGAAGGTATTGATACTGAGCCACTAAAGGACTATCCTCTAGCCTTACAACTCACACAAAGAGCCAATATTTTTTCTACCAATGCCTTTCAAAACGGACTTTTTGAAGTACAAGATGCCTCTTCGCAAAAAGTAGCTCCTTTCTTGGAAGTTTCGCCAGGAATGCGGGTTATTGACACCTGTGCAGGGGCAGGAGGAAAAACTTTACATCTGGCAGCACTAATGCAAAATAAAGGGCAAATCATCGCTATGGATATCTATGAAAACAAGCTCCAAGAACTCAAAAGAAGAGCGCGTAGAAATGAGGTTTTCAACATTGAAACACGTGTTATTGACTCCAAAATCTTAAAACGAATGCAAAACACCTCCGACCGCGTACTTATTGATGCCCCTTGTAGCGGATTGGGTGTATTACGCAGAAACCCCGATGCCAAATGGAAATTACAACCTAATTTTTTAAAAGAGATTCGGAAAACACAACAAGAAATTTTATGTAACTACAGCAAACTGCTAAAATCTAAAGGAAAATTAGTTTACGCTACCTGCTCCATACTCCCTTGTGAAAATCGGGAACAAATTGACACATTTTTACAATCCGAATACGGCAAAGATTTTATTTTAGAAAAAGAAGAAGCCATCTTTGCTCACACTTCGGGTTACGATGGTTTTTATATGGCTTTACTATCGAAAAAATAATTCAACAAATTACACAGCTTTTTGTTTTTTATACAAATCATTCAAAAACGAAAAATGTTACATAGTTAAAACCAAAAGTAATTTCGTGGATTTTTAGTAAAAACAAACCAAATCATATTTGTATATTTGTACGTCATAAAATGTATAAAAGACTCCTTTTACAAATAAATTAGGATTTAATATTCAAAAATTTGAATCATAAATAAAACATTTACAACAATATACCAACAAATCCATTAAATTTATTCAAAACACTTTTAAACCACTTAAAATATGAGAATGCTGTTTGTTTATTTCGCCTTATCTTTTTTAATCATTGGTTGCCAAACAAATACAAAAAAAGCTAAAGAATCAGACAGGCTACTTACCGATTATGTAAATCCGCTAATGGGAACCGATTCTACCTTTGAGCTTTCTAACGGAAATACCTATCCTGCCATCGCTCTGCCTTGGGGAATGCACTTTTGGACGCCTCAAACCAACAAAATGGGCGACGGCTGGGCGTACCAATATCACGCCAACAAAATTCGAGGCTTTAAACAAACACACCAACCCAGCCCTTGGATTAACGACTATGGTGCCTTTGCCATAATGCCTGTAACAGGACCGCTTAAAATCAAAGAAGATGAAAGAGCTTCGTGGTTTTCTCACAAAGCCGAAGTGGTGAAACCTCATTACTACAAAGTGTACTTAGCGGATTATGACACTACTGTTGAAATCACACCCACCGATAGAGCCGCGCAATTTCGGTTTACTTTTCCGCAAACGCAAGAGGCTCATATCTTAATTGACGCTTTTTTTAAAGGTTCTATGGTTAAAATTATTCCTCAGGAGCGAAAAATCATCGGCTTTGCCCGAAACCATAATTCTGGAGTACCCGAAAATTTTCATAATTACTTTGTCATACAGTTTGATAAAGATTTCAAAACCTACGGAACTTGGAGCGACAATTGGCTTTGGACTGCCCTAAATACACAAAGTGAGGGGCAACACGTTGGGGCTACCCTGAGTTTTAGTACCGAAAAAGACGAAAAAGTTACAGCTAAGGTCGCCTCTTCTTTCATCAGTATTGAACAAGCCGAATTGAATCTGAGAAACGAAATTGGGAATGATACTTTTGAACAAACTCAGCATAAAGCGCTCAACACTTGGGAGAAAGAACTCTCCAGAATTCAAATTGAAGATTACAACACACAAAACATACAAACGTTTTACTCCTGCCTGTACAGAGTATTGCTATTTCCTCGCAAATTTTACGAAATTAATGCTGACGGAGAAATCGTGCATTACAGCCCTTATAACGGCAAGATACTATCAGGATATATGTTTACCGATAATGGATTTTGGGACACATTCCGAGCCGTATTTCCTTTTTTTAATTTGATGTATCCTGAAATGAATCGTCAATTTATGAAAGGATTAGTCAATACGTATTTAGAGTCAGGATGGCTTCCTGAGTGGGCAAGTCCTGGGCATCGCGATTGTATGATTGGCTCTAACTCCGCTCCTATCATTGCCGATGCTTATCTGAAAGGAAACATTGAAGCTAAAGATGCGGAAATTTTGTTGGAAGCAATGCTAAAAAACGCAACCCAAAACGTAGACAGACCCGTAAAATCAGTGGGTAGAGAAGGTGTAGATTACTACAATAAGCTAGGATATGTTCCTTATGATGTGGGTATTAACGAAAATGCTGCCCGTACGCTCGAATACGCATACGCTGACTTTGCCATCTATAAAATGGCTCAAAAAATGGGAAAAACTCAAATTGCCGAAACTTACAAGCAAAAAGCTTTTAACTATAAACATTTGTTTGACCCACAAAGTGGCTGGATGAGAGGAAAAAACAAGGCAGGTGATTTTCAATCGCCTTTCAATCCGCTCAAGTGGGGAGATGCCTTTACCGAAGGAAACAGTTTGCATTATACTTGGTCTGTTTTTCAAGACATTGAAGGATTGGCTACCCTTATGGGAGGCGATGAAAAATTCGCTCAAAAATTAGATGAGGTTTTTGAAATGCCTCCTCTTTTTGATGATTCTTACTACGGATTTACCATACACGAAATCCGAGAAATGCAAATTATGGATATGGGAAATTACGCTCACGGCAACCAACCCATTCAGCATATGATTTACCTATACAATTACGTGGGAAAACCTCATAAAACTCAAGAAAAAGTACGTGAGGTTTTGACCAAACTCTACGCACCTACCCCCGATGGCTACTGTGGAGATGAAGATAACGGACAGACTTCAGCTTGGTATGTATTCAGTGCTTTAGGATTTTACCCCGTAGCTCCAGTAACTGACCAATACGTTTTAGGCGCTCCTCTTTTTGAAAAAGCTACACTAAAAATGCCTTCAGGAAAAACTTTTACCATAAAAGGGAAACAAAACTCACAAAATAACAAATATGTAAAATCAATTACCCTAAAAGGAAAAAATTGGAACAAACCCTATCTACGCTTCAATGACGTTCAATCGGGCGGATTGTTAATTTTCGAAATGGATGACAAACCCTCAAAAAGTGATCAAAAAGGTGAAAAACCTTATTCGCTTTCCACAGAATAGATATGAATTATAACTTTCTAACAAAAAGAGAGGCGAATTTAAAAAAATTCGCCTCTCTTTTTAATGGTGTAAGAATCATTTTTATGAAATCATTGCTAAAAAATCTTGTTCAGAAATCATTTTGACGCCTAATTTCTCTGCTTTTTCTTTTTTACTTGGTCCCATATTATCTCCTACAATAACAAAATTGGTTTTTGAAGAAATAGAACTTGCTACCTTACCGCTGTGTTGCTCAATTTTGTTTTTCAACTCGTCCCTGCTGTGCAATTGAAAAACTCCAGAAATAACAAAGGTTAGTCCTTTAAGTTTTTCGGACTGATTTTGAATATGCGCTTCCGACAAGGCAAATTGCAACCCGTATGATTTCAATCGACTCACAACCTGTTGATTATACGTATCTTCAAAGAAAGAAAGAATACTTTCAGCAATACGAACCCCAATTTCATCTACTTGAGTCAGCTCCTCAAACGTAGCTTTTTCTAGATTGTCAATATTTTTATAATGTCGAGCCAATTTTTTAGCCACAGTTTCACCTACATAGCGTATGCCAAGTGCAAAAAGTACTCGTTCAAAAGGAATTTTTTTAGAATTTTCAACACCTTTTAAAATATTTTCGGCACTTTTCTCTGCCATTCGTTCCAATGGGAGTAATTGCTCAGCTGTAATTTGATACAAATCAGCGTAGTTGGCTATTAGACCTTCCCGATAAAATAACTCTATGGTTTCTCCGCCCAACCCTTCAATATCCATAGCTTTACGCGAAATAAAATGCTGTATCTTTCCTGTAATTTGCGGCGGACATTGATAAGAGTTAGGGCAATAATGCTGGGCTTCTCCTTCTTTACGAACCAAAGCTGAGCCACATTCGGGGCAAGCTGTAATGTATTGAGTGGGCTGAGAATTATCTATTCTCTTTTGCAAATCAACTCCTACAATTTTAGGAATAATTTCTCCTCCCTTTTCTACAAAAACGGTATCTCCCACCCGAACATCTAGTTTCTGTATTTGGTCAGCATTGTGTAGTGAAGCTCTTTTAACCACAGTTCCCGCAAGTAAAACAGGGGTCAGATTCGCCACCGGAGTTATCGCACCTGTCCTTCCTACTTGATAAGAAATACTTTGCAGAGTAGTTGCCACTTGTTCGGCTTTAAACTTGTATGCCATAGCCCAACGTGGTGATTTCGAGGTATAACCTAACTCCTCTTGTTGGGCTATACTATTAACTTTAACCACCACACCATCAATTTCATAGGGTAAATCGTGCCGATGTATATCCCAATAGTTTACAAAATCCATTACCTCTTGGGTGGATTTGCAAAGTTGTGCTTCTTGCGGTACTTTAAAGCCCCATTCTCTGGCTTTTTGTAGGTTTTCAAAGTGTGTATCGGCTAAATGATCACCTACTAAAGTATATAGCAAACAGTCCAAAGGACGCTTTGCCACTTCTGTAGTATCTTGCAGTTTCAAGCTTCCACTAGCAGTATTTCTTGGATTCATATAGGGGTCTTCTCCAGCTTCAATACGTTCTTTATTCATCTGCTCGAAACCTTTTTTAGGGAGTATGATTTCACCACGTATGTAAAATTTTTCAGGGTAATTCCCTTGCAAGATAAGAGGTACACTACCTATAGTTCGTACATTCGCTGTGATTTCATCGCCTTGAAAACCATCACCTCGAGTAACGGCCTCTACCAATTTGCCCTTCTGGTAACACAAACTGATAGACGCCCCATCATATTTGAGTTCGCATACAAAAGCAATATCATCAGTTCCTATCATTTTAATAATACGTTTTTCCCACTCGTCCAATTCTTCTTTGGAATAAGAATTGTCAAGTGAATACATCCGATATTGGTGCATTACAGTTTTAAAATTTTTAGTAACACTGCCTCCTACACGAACCGTTGGTGAGTTTTCGTCAAAAAACTCAGGATGTTTTTGTTCCAAGTTCTGAAGTTGTTTGAGTTTTTCATCAAACTCATAGTCAGAAATGGAAGGAGTATCCAACACATAATAGTTGTAATTATGTTGATTTAGTTCGTTTCGTAAAGTTTCAATGGTTTGTTTGATATCCATAATTGTTGTTTTATCAATAAAATTAGGGCTTTTTATTCTGGGTCGTGTTATAAAAAGTATGATGACGGTTTTGGTTGTCAGGCTTCGACTACGCTCAGCCTGACAAGAATACTCTCTTTTTAAAGATATCATACTTTTTACATTACCTTCTTATTCCGCTTTAATAGGTGTCTTTGGGGTATAAAATCTCTCCTAAAACACTAAAAGTGATTTCTTTATTATCTTTTATTTCATATTGTAAAAGCAATTCTCCCCAATTTGCTCCATCGGTGAAATCACATATAATCCACCGATGATTTAGTACCCTTATTTTATTGATTTGAAAACGTAAATTACTTGGCTCATAATTGATTAACGGATGTTTTCCTATCGGGATATTGGTTTCAAGTAATTTTGAAGTTATGTAATCGGTAGGCTTTTCCAGACCAATTTCTTTAAAAAAATCTGTACCAAATCCGTTATTTTCTAAGCTGAAATAACCAAAATCACTCTTTTCAATAAGCAATGTACGAATGGAATCCTGCAAAGCATCTATTTGCTGCAGTTTTTTATCCTTTTTTACAATTTCTTTCTGATTTTCAGTAAAATATCGCTTACTATTTACATATTGGTATACATTAAAAAGTACCGAGAAAACAAAAAGATAAAGAAATACATTTTTTTTCATACGATTTATTTTTTTATTTGATTTGTGTAATTTTTGATTTGTAAATTACGTATTTTACGCATATGTGATTGTATGATATGCCGATTTTCTAAAGAATCAGATAAAGGGGTAATTAAATTATTAACAATATCTAAATGAGATAATTGATAGTTTAAATTGATAAAACCATACCCCTTAATTTTTCCATTTTCAATAAGAATAATACTTTTTTCATCAACGAATCGTCCTTTATCAATGAGCGCCATCGTTTGGTTTGTAAATCCGTATTTTTCAATTACCGAATAAGCCCTAGTATTATAGCTTTCAGCAGGTTCCAAATTCATACACGCTCCTTTGCATTTACCTATCGAAGCATTATAACACCCTTCTTTAGCTTGTGAAATAGAAGTCAATTTGGGGCACAGCTCAAATTCTTCGGTAATCTTATACAGAAAATTTTGAGCTTGAAACAGATTGTCAAAAGTAGTAATAAACTCATATTGTGCACGTAACATATCCACCGAAAAACAAAGATAATCATTAGCATTACGGAAAGCCCTAAGTACGTATTGCAAGGCTTTAGTTGTTTTTTTACGGTTGTATTTCGGCTTGATTTTAGCAACCTCCTGAGCGTGTTTTAACCTAGCAATCAGCTCAGTACCTGTTTCCTCATAGGTAATGGTGTGTACGTTTTTTTGGAGCAATACATCTCGTTTGGCAGAAGAAGTAAAATGCTGATTTACCCTTCTTTTAATATTTTTATCTTTGCCCACATAAACAATACTTCCGCTTTTGTTATGCACATAATAAACCCCTACACGCTCAGGCAATTCTTCCACAATTTTTATTAAACGAATAGGTAGTTCGTCATTTTTTAAATTTTTCACCCATTGTGTAATGATATTTTTTCCACTATCCTTCTCTAATAAATATTTGAAGAGTTTAACAGTAGCCATTGCATCCCCCGAAGCACGATGTCGCTGACTTACGGGAATGCCCAAAGAACGAGTCAGTTTACCTAAGCTATAAGACTCTTTTTCAGGAAGTAATTGCTGCGAGAGTTCCACAGTGCATAAAGTTTCTCGCTTAAAATCATAACCTAACCTACGAAATTCCGTTTGCAAAATACGATAATCAAAACTTGCGTTATGAGCTACCAACGTGCATCCTTCGGTAATTTCAACAATGCGTTTGGCTACTTCAAAAAATTTAGGCGCATTACGCAGCATTTGATTGTTAATCCCTGTAAGTTTTACCACAAAGGGCTGTATTTCACGTTCGGGATTTATCAACGATATAAACTGATCTGTAACCTGATGACCATCAAATTGATATATAGCAATTTCGGTAATTCCTTCCTGATTATATTGCCCTCCAGTGGTTTCTATGTCAAGTATTGCGTACAATGATATGGGTTTTAATTAGGGTATAAAAATAACAAAAGCTATCCAATTTACTGAATAGCTTTCGTATAATTTTTCAAAAAGAGGATTAACCGCGAATTTCTTTAATTCTTGCTTTTTTACCTCTTAAACCTCGGAAGTAATAGATTCGAGCACGTCTTACTTTACCTCGTTTGTTTACTTCAATTTTTTGAAGAGCAGGCATATTAAAAGGGAAAATACGCTCTACCCCAACAGTTCCTGACATCTTACGAATAGTAAATGTCTCAGTAGCACCACTACCTTTGCGCTGAATTACAACGCCTTTGAAAAACTGTGTACGTTTTTTGTCTCCCTCTTTAATCTCGTAATAAACCGTAATGGTATCACCTGATGAAAATTCAGGAAAATCTTTCTTTTCTACAAAATTGTCTTGTACGTACTTTAATAAAGGTTCCATAAAAAATTAAAAATAATTAAAACAAATCTTCAAGCAACATATCACGTCCTTCGCCAGAGGTTACTCAAAGCAGGGGCAAATTTACGCATATTTATCGAATAGACAAACTTCTAACTAAAATTTATCAACAAATTTCACTTGTGTCAAATAGGTGAAATTCAGCTGAAAAATGACTTTCTACTAAGATTTACATATTTAATTCCACCGCATTACCGTGTCCTCGGTAGAGTAAAAGTTCTCCTTCTAAATGCACCTCAAGTACGGTAGCATAAGGGTCAAGAGATTGGTCAGCAGGAACGGATATTCGTAAAATACCTGGAATATTATTCCAAGCCGCACCTCCATTCCTCTCGAAAGAAAGTTCTTGTTCAGCCCCTAACACCTTGATTGACTTCACTTTATTTTGTATTCCTTTAAGTAAAATATAATTTTTAGGATTATCAAACAAGCAGAGGTAAATTTTGGTTTTATCTTTACTAAGTAATGTAGGTCCAAAAAAGTGCCCATAAGGTAAACCTGCCTGAGTGTCAAAAACTGCTGTTTTATGCTTTGATATCCAATTGCCTAAGGCTTCTAAGCGCAGTACTTGTTCTTGAGGAATTGTGCCATCGGGTTTCGGACCAACATTCAACAATAAATTCCCCCCAGAGCCAATTACCTCGACAAAAGTTCGAATAATTTGAGCTATAGGTTTGTAATTGTTATCCGTTGGAAAATATCCCCAATTATCGTTCATCGTCATACAAAACTCCCAAGCACCTTCGGGGCGAACCACAGGCACTCCTTGTTCGGGGGTTTTATAATCACCATACTGGTTCAATCGAGAATTTACAACCGTTTGAGGATTCCAGAAGAGTAATTTTTCCTTTATTTCTTTTGATTTCCATTCCTCCGGCTTATGTTCCCAATCGCCATCGAACCACCACAAATCGGGCTTAAATTGGCTCAATTCTTCCAATTGATTAAAATTAAATGCGGTAAAACGCTCCCAAGGCGTCATTTTTTGTTGTCCTTTTTGAGGATATAACTTACGGACATCACTTCGCTGAAAAGTAACAGGCTGATAATCCGGATGCGACCAATCGCACAAAGAATAGTAAAGCCCCAATTTCATATTTTTTTTACGAACAGCCTCTACAAATGGTGTGAGTACATCTTTACGTGCCGAAGCGTGTTTTACTGTGCTTAAATTACTATACTTTGTATTCCAAAGCGCAACGCCATCGTGGTGCTTGGTGGTCAAAACCACGTATTTGGCTCCTACCCTCTCAAACAAATCAAGCCATTGGTCAGGATTGTAATTTGAAGCGGTAAATTTTTGACCTTGTTTTAAATAATCCGTATGCGAAATGCGTTTGTGATACATCGACCACGACTCGGTAATACCATTCACACCATAATACCCCCAGTGGATAAAAATTCCTAATTTGGCATCTGTAAACCAAGCTTTAAGTCGTTGTTCAGTCGTATTTTCAGTTTGAGCAAACAAATTCAAACTAAAAATACTAAGCATCAAAAGAATCGTTCTTTTTATCATTTTTTTACAATTAAATAATTCAGAGGATAAAGGTAATGAAAATTATAAAATAACATTTGAATAAAGTTGTTTTTTTCGGTAATTTGTTCTACATTTGCACCGATTTTCACAAAGAAAATAATTGTTTAACATAAAAAACACGAAGTAAAAATGCTTAATTTCATTCAAGATATCTCAGTCTGTTTGCCATTTTTAGTGGCAGGGCTTCGTGTTGCTCTGTTTTGTTAGAACAATAGTATAATAAAATATTAGAACCCGAAGTCAGCAGATTTCGGGTTTTTATTTTGCTCATAACACTCTCCTACTTATCCAAATTCTTAGGTAAAATTTATCCTAAAAGAAAAAGTTTTATTGCAAAATAATTCCCAAAATCTTTTTTAATAAATTGATAAACAAAGAAAAATGGGAAATTCATATATAGAAAACTCTCAACTAAGAAGCCTTCGAACACGAAAAAGATTGATAAAAAAGGCTTTCGAGAAATACATTCGTCAGCAAAATAAACTATGGCGAAAACTTTGGAATCAGAAGCGAGACATTCCTCTGGTTCCGCTGCCTGAACCTTATCAAAAGGGATTTGTGCGTTTTTTTGCACTTCGGGACGACATCGCTCGGAGTAAAAGTGCCGATTTTTTCAATCAAATTTTGGAGAAAATCAACACTTATCAATATTCCGACAATCGTAAATTTCTGAAAAAGAAACGAAAACGAGGTAAAAAAATACAAGTTCCACGCGAACAAAAATTACACAAAATTATCGAATGGCAGTTTCCAAAGTATAAAAAATTGGAATTCAACTACAAAGAACAAATGTATTTTGTGAAAACCGAAGAATACAATCCGCATCGGAAAGTTTTTGAAACTTATTACGAATTTCGGGACCCTTGGCGATTTGTATTGCGTGTAAAACCTTATATGATAACACATTATCGTCCACTGGATTTGGATTTGGAGCGAGAACTTGCCCAGTTGGATAAGCTTCTGGATAATCATAAAGTTCGTGGCATCATACAAAAGAAAATAGTTGGTAGAAGCTATGGTTGGAAAGATGTTGAGAAGAAAAAAGGCAAAGAAAAATACAAATACAACAACTTAAAAAACAATAATTTATCAAAAATGAGGCTTTCCGCTACCGAAATTGCTTCTATTTTTGAAGAAACTTTTTAAAAGAAATTGAAAATGAAAAAGATATATAAAGAAAAATACACTCACTTTTGGGAAAACGGTACTTGGGTGGTTTGTCCGAATTGTCAAAAAAATGCGATTATCCATAATACAGGCGAAACTTTCCCAAATCATTCAGTTTTAAAGTGCAATCATTGTGGTTTGGTCAAAAAAAGTGGTGATTTATCACTTTTTAATTTGATTGTTAAACTCAATTGTCCATTTTGTAGCAACAATATTGAACTGACATACCAAGATGTCAAAGAAAAACAATCTTTAATCAATATCAAATGCCGAAAATGTGATAATTTACTCTCCGTAAAACCTCGTTATCAACCTAATTATTCAACACTTTATGCCGACAAAGTAAACGGACTGATGTGTGATAATACTTTCGGTCTACCCTATTTCTTTCAGGAGAATATCCGTGGGAATTTATTTTGGGCAAAAAACGATAAACATTTGCTGGAAATGGAAAATTACATCAGTTCGGACTTGCGTCCTCGAAAAGGAATGACAATGGTAGCAAAATTGCCGACTTTTATCAAAATCAAGAAAAATAAAGAAATTATACTTAAAATTTTAGAAAAATGGAAAAAATCATACAAATAACTTCAGGAAAAGGACCTTTGGAATGCCAATGGGTAGTCGCTAAAGTACTGAAAATCTTTTTGCAAGAAGCCAAAGAAAAAAATATACAAGCAGAAGTCCTACACCGAGAAGAAGGTGACGAAAACTTAACCTTAAAATCTGTCACACTTCTTTTGAAAGGAACTGATTTACAAGATTTTTTAAAGAATTGGCTCGGCTCGATTTGTTGGGTAGGAAAATCTACTTTTAGGAAATTTCACCAGCGGTCGAACTGGTTTATTGGTGTTTTTGAGCTTTCTCCATCAGAAAAAATAGCTTTCCGTGAAAGTGATATTTCATTTCAAATGGTGCGTTCGCAAGGTAGTGGCGGACAGAATGTTAATAAAGTAAACTCAGCGGTTCGGGCTACGCATCAGCCTTCGGGGGTGAGTGTTTTTGTGCAAGATACGCGTTCACAATTGGAAAACAAGAAGTTAGCCATCGTCCGAATTAAAGAAAAATTACAACTTTTTGAATTGGAGAAACTCAAACAACAAGCTCAAAATCAGTGGAACAATCATCAGCAAGTAGCGAGAGGCAACGCGGTTCGCACCTTTCACGGAACAGATTTTAAACGGAATTTTGTGGATAAATCTTACAAAAAAGAACGAACAAAAAATAAGAAAATTGATTTTGATGAATAATTGCTAATTGTCAGTTATTAATTTTCTTCTTGTAGACACTTTGTAGACACTCATTTCTTGGTGAAGAAAGCGTTTGTCAGTAGTTTTGCCAAAAAATCATTAACCGTTGATAATTAACAATTAACCTTTACAAAAATGTGGAAAAATGATAGAAAAAATATAGGAAAACGAGGTTCAGAAGAGGGAATTATTATTTCCGATTTGGAACACAGCAACGGAGCCAGAATAACAATAGAAAAAGACGGATTGACCGCTCCTTTTTCTGTAACGCTCGGCGTGTATGGAGAATTTATGCATACCGATTTTTTCTCAACACAATCAGAAGCAGAAAGTTATCAGACAAAAGTAATGCGTGAAATAGAAAAATTATTCGCAATTTTATCCGAAGAAAATCCTGACAGAGGAGCAGAATATCAAGCTATTATCAAAAACATTACACAGTGAAAAATTTAAAATTAAGAAAAATGAAAGACTATATCGCACAAATGTTAGAACTACAAGAAGAAAAGAATAGTTTGTTTTTTGAGTTTCAGGAACTCCCTATCAATGAGCAAGTTGAATATCTGAATACAAAATTAGATTTACAACAATATAACAAATTAAAAACGAATTTTCTGTTAGATGTAATGAATAACTATTACATTGATAATGAAGTACTAATGCAAGTTTGGAAATCTTGGCTTGGCACAAGCATTATGCACGAATGTTGTACGCGTATAGGATTGATTACTTTTTGCTACAAAAATCCTGAGTTAAAATCAGAGATGATAGCGGAAACCTTTGATTTTATTGAGAAAAATTTGATTGTACAATATTCTGAAAATAAAAGCTACACAGATGAAATAATCGTGTATCACGCTGCCTTACTTTTATGGGATTTGGGCTACAAAAATGCCTTGCAATCACTCATCAAAAAATATCAAACCATTTGTGACGATTATTTTGATGAAGAGGAATATCAAAAAATTGAAAATATTACAGAAAATGAAGGTTAAGAATTTAAGAAACAGAATACAACTCACAAAGTTTTTCGAGGAATTTGTTTAAAACAATTTTAAGTCAAGTTACAAATACAAAAAAAGACTCCCTTATACAAGAGAGCCTTTTTCACAATGCATATAAATACTACTACTAACTCCTAAAATAATTTCTGAAAGTTTGAGTATGCTCTCAGAAAAAGTTTTTTCATAATTTCTTGCTTCAATGAATCATAATTTTTTGTTTGTAAGTAATTAGTTTTTTAGTAATTTTTTGAAGCAACTTAATACTGACAATTTAGAATATTATACACACAATATTTAAATTTCATTTACGCCTACTATATAGAAAATATCGTGCCTTTTTTTAATTACACCACTAAAAAAACAACAAAAAACTGAAAAATAACAAATTAAAAATAAACTAATATTACAAAAACTTATAAACGAATTGTAAAACATCGTGTAAAATACACAAAACACGTATATTTTTTACACATTCATACGCTGAATATCATAAAACGGAGTCTCGCATATCCCATTCTTCTAAAAAAATATTTTAAAAAAGTTGTCATCTGAATAAAATCCATAAAGAAATGATTTTCAGAATAATAAAAAAGAAAGATCAAAAAAAATAACAAAGAAGTGCCATTTTGTCAGATTTCTTCCTTTGGCACAATCATTGACTATTAGATGCTCGAAGCCCAAAGCGGAGTAGTTCCGCCTAAGGTGATAAATAAATGTTGAATTAAAAATAAATTAAGAATATGAGCAAAATTATTGGAATAGACTTAGGAACAACCAACTCGTGTGTTTCTGTAATGGAAGGTAATGACCCTGTGGTAATTACCAATGCCGAAGGTAAAAGAACCACTCCTTCTGTGGTAGCTTTCGTAGAAGGAGGCGAAATAAAAGTAGGTGACGCTGCTAAACGTCAGGCGGTTACCAACCCAAATAAAACGGTTTACTCAATCAAACGTTTTATGGGGAACAAATTTTCAGAGTCAGACAAAGAAGTGGCTCGCGTACCTTACAAAGTGGTAAAAGGCGACAACGATACGCCTCGCGTAGATATCGAAGGAAGATTGTACACTCCACAAGAAATTTCAGCAATGATTCTTCAAAAAATGAAAAAAACTGCCGAAGATTTCTTAGGACAAACCGTAACCGAAGCCGTTATCACCGTTCCTGCGTACTTTAATGATGCACAGCGTCAGGCAACCAAAGAAGCAGGAGAGATTGCAGGACTTAAAGTTCGTCGTATCATCAATGAGCCTACTGCTGCTGCTTTGGCTTACGGATTGGACAAAAAACACAACGACCAAAAAATCGTAGTATTTGACTTCGGTGGTGGTACGCACGACGTATCTATCTTGGAGTTAGGCGATGGCGTATTCGAAGTACTTGCAACTGACGGAGATACACACCTTGGAGGTGATGATGTAGATGAAAAAATCATCAATTGGTTAGCTGAAGAGTTTCAGGCAGAAGAGCAAATGGATTTGCGTAAAGACCCAATGGCGTTGCAACGTCTTAAAGAAGCTGCGGAAAAAGCCAAAATCGAGCTTTCTTCTTCTACACAAACTGAAATCAACTTGCCATACATCACAGCTACGGCAACAGGTCCAAAACACTTGGTGCGTACCCTTACTCGTGCAAAATTCGAGCAATTGATTGATGATTTGGTAAAAAGAACCATCGAGCCTTGTCGTACTGCCCTTAAAAATGCAGGACTTTCAACAAGCGATATTGACGAAGTGATTTTAGTAGGAGGTTCTACACGTATCCCTGCGGTGCAAGAAGCGGTAGAGAAATTCTTCGGAAAGAAACCAAACAAGAGTGTTAACCCTGATGAAGTGGTAGCTGTTGGTGCGGCTATTCAAGGAGGAGTTTTGACAGGAGATGTAAAAGATGTATTGCTTTTGGACGTAACTCCGCTTTCACTCGGTATCGAAACAATGGGTGGAGTGATGACCAAACTTATCGAGGCCAATACTACCATTCCGACCAAGAAATCACAAGTGTTTTCAACCGCTGCTGACAATCAGCCGAGTGTGGAAATCCACGTATTGCAAGGAGAGCGACCAATGGCAAACGATAACAAAACGATAGGACGCTTCCACTTAGATGGCATTCCACCAGCACCGCGTGGCGTTCCTCAAATCGAAGTAACGTTTGACATCGACGCTAACGGAATTATCAAAGTTTCGGCAACCGATAAAGGAACCGGCAAATCGCACGATATCCGAATTGAAGCCTCATCAGGACTTTCACAAGAGGAAATCGAGAAAATGAAACGCGAAGCCGAAGCCAACGCCGAAGCCGACAAAAAAGCCAAAGAAAAAGCCGACAAAATCAACGAGGCAGACTCAATGATTTTCCAAACCGAGAAACAACTGAAAGAATTTGGCGACAAACTTCCGGCAGATAAGAAATCAGGTATCGAATCTGCTTTGGAAGAATTGAAAAAAGCACACCAAAGCCAAGATTTGGGACAAATTCAACCTGCTTTGGACAGAATCAACGAAGCGTGGAAACAAGCCTCCGAAGACCTTTACAAAGCACAACAAGCCCAAAGCGAACCGCAACCTAACACAGGCGGTCAGCAACAACAAAACGGCGACAACGTGCAAGATGTAGATTTTGAAGAAGTGAAATAGTCCGTAGCACGGACGGGCAATAAATACAGCCCCACCTGATACTAATTGGGTGGGGTTTTTTAAATATAAATATTATGAGTAACCACAATTTAATAGCGTCATTAGCGCTTTTTGGAGAATTATACGATAGTAATAAAATCATTAAAGATATTATTGGTGATTTTGTTTTAAATGTAATAAGACTAAAAAATGCTTTTCATTGTAATTCAGTAGACATTAAAAGAATGTTAAAAGAGGAGTACTGTTTTGATATTCCTGAGTCTGTTATTAAAACCACTTTAAATAGGTTGCAAAACAAAGGTGAAGTAGAGAAAAAAAATGGAGGTTATCAATTCAAGAAAAAAAACACCAATGAACCTACCGAATTTAAAAATGAACTTCAAAAAACAATAGAACTTCAAAAAGAAATTTTTGAAAAATTATGTTTGTTTGTAGAGGAGCAAGAAAAGAAAAGTCTTACAGATGATGAAAAGAATAGTTTATTTAAAGATTTGATTGCGTATCTTTTGGATCAAAGTTTAGGGGAAAAATACAAATCGTCAATTAGTGCTTTTATCATTCTAAATCAAAATGAAGAAAAAATTAAAAATGCTTTACAATATATAAAAGAAGGGGTCATTTTGTATCAAGGAATTACATATACACCTAACATTAACAATTTAGGTAGTTGGAATAATACACTAACAATTTATTTAGCAACGGAACATCTTTTTAGTGCTGTGGGGTATAATGGGGAATTATATCAAGAGATATTTAATGATTTTCTTTCTTTGGTTAATGAAATTAATTCAAATAATAAAAAACAGAAAATTACATTAATATACGGAGATGAAGTCAAAATGGAAACTGACAATTTCTTCTCATCGGCTGAAAATATAATTAAAGGAAGGATTACACCAGATGTATCAAGTTCAGCAATGAAATCCATATTAAAAGATTGCTACAGACCTTCTGATATTGTAAATAAAAAATCTAACTTTATAGAAGAACTCAAAGGAAAGGGAATAAAACAAATTCATAATATAGAAATACTGCCAGAATATAATGTAGAAGATTTGTCCGTTGTGGAAGAAGTGATAAAGAATTCAAAAAGGGAAATAAAAGAGGAGGAATGTTTAGATATATTAAAAATATTTTCTCAAATAAACACAAGGAGAGGAGGAAGAAAATCTAATTCTTTTGAACAGTCAGGATATATCTATATGGTAGAAAGTGCTTTGGCAAATTACTTAGCACATCAATTAGAGGTTAAAATAAAACAGGAGGATTTTCCTTATGCTAAAAATATAGATTTTATTACAACACAATTTTGGTTCAAGTTAAATAAAGGATTTGGTTTAAAAAATCAATCTTTACCTAAATCTTTTTCATTTATAACTAAAGCACAACTTATACTATCCAATTATATTAATAAATCTATAGAGGATAGATATAACGAAACGAAAGAAAAATTCAAAAGAGGTGATATTAGCCAAGAAAATTTAATTCTATTGAAAAAAGAACTTGAAAACGAATCTAAAAATCCAGAAGATATAACTTTTGAAAATATTGATAGTACATTTGAATTTTTAACAGATGATAACTATTTGGATAAAGTTATCCGTGAAAATTCTCATAAAGATGATAAACTAAAATCATTTAGAATAGAGAATGAAAAGCTTAAAATTTATAAAGAAAAAAATGAGACTCTAAAAAAGAAAAAACAACTAAATAAAAAAGCAAAGGAATACGCTCAAGAAGAGTGGAAAAAGAAACAGAAGGAAGATAGGCAAAATATATGTTATTTTGTAATTTGGTTGTCTATTAATATTATAATATTTGGATTAGGATTAGCAGGTGGGATTTTTACAATAGCTCAACAATTTGGTTTACCTGATTGGTTATCTTGGATGGGCTTAACTTTGTTAATACCTTTGGGCATATTTCAAAAATGTAAAATGGATTTTGATAAGTTTAAGGCAGGGGGTAAAACTATTAGGAAGTATATGAATTACAAAAAATATAAGATAAGAACTTTAATAAAATCGAAAGACAGTTTTTTAAAAAAAACGCACAACTAAAATATTATCATTAAAATCAAACACCACTAACTTCAAGAGTGAGCCAACGGCATTGGAGACGAAGCGTTAAGAAAAATAGTCGTGTTTTCGTTAAGAATTTTCCACTGTTCGAAGCGACTGCAAGGAGCAAGTTTGGAAAATTTAGAAAACACGACTATTTTTTAGCGAAGTATCCAAAGCCTTGAATTTTTGGTACTTTTGTTTCAAGACAAAAGTACAAACAAAATTATATACGTACTATTTCATCAGTGAATTACCAAAAATAAAATCATACATAACCCGTTTCACTTGTGATTTGGTAAAAACATAATCATACACAACCCATTTCACCAATGATTTACTAAAAATACAATCGTAAATAATCCATTTCACTCGTGATTTACTGAAAATACAATCATACATAACCTATTTCATTAGTGATTTGCCAAAAATACAATTGTACACGGCATATTTCAGCGATTAGTAAAATAAAAAAATATTTTATATAAAACGCTTTAAGCATAAATTCATTTTGTTTTTTTGAAATGTTAAAATAAATCTAAATCATTGATTATTAAAAACAAATTACATAGCTTTGTAACATCAGTACAAATCTTAAAAACAAAATTAGTTATGTTAAAAATCTTAAAACCTTCCGTCCGCATCACTGAAATGGCAGATACCGCCAAGCAATTGGTGATGCTCTATAAAAGCGAAACGGCATTGGCAAACGACCCCATACTAAAACCTGTATTCGCACAGATTGAACCCCTCGCCGAAGCCCTTTCACAAGCCATCAAAAGTGACAAAATCCTTTCGGAGGTGGATAAAGCCGATGATGTGCGTGATGAATTGGTGCGTCAGCTCGAAAAATATCTGAAAAGTTATGCTAACATTCCGGTGGAAAACCTTCGCAAATCGGGCGAAAGGCTCTACGCGGTGTTTTCCAAATATGGCGTAAGAATTACTCGCGAAAGCTATGCGGTGGAGTCGGCACATATCGAATCACTACTGAAAGACCTCGCCGAACCTACGCTACAAACCGACATTTCGGCACTCGAAGGCATCGCTTCCACCATCGAAGCCCTTAAAACGGCTCAGGCTGATTTTGACCAAAAGCGTTTAATTCACGACAAAAACCTCGCAACACAGAGCAAACGCCCTAAATCTGCCGACCTTAAAAAGCAACTTTTAAAACAAATCAACATCGGACTGATTCCGTATCTAACTTCGGCAAGTTTCGTCAATCCCCAAGCATTTACTCACTTCGCCGACACAGTGGCACAAATAATCAATACCATCAACGCTGCCATCAGTGGTAGACGCAAGAAAGCATAGAAGAATACGTCTCCCGCTACTGAATTAGGTAAATCATATCCAAATAAATTACGGATTAACAATAATGGTAAACAAATAGTGAAACAAACCTCGTCAAATTCACTTTTGGAGCGAGGTTTTCTTTTGACTTTTTGAAAATATATTCGTTAAACGATTGTTTCAATCATTTATTTTCTATTTTTACACAAAAAAACTTTTGGTAATGCGATTTGTTTTATTGATTTTGATTGCCTTTTCCGTGAATTTGGGTTTTACTCAAAAGCCTAAGCAACACGTTTTGCGTTTTTCCGTTTGGGAATATCCTAAATACTACATTGATGATACAGAAATTGCGATTGTTAGTGATGAGGCGGTTCCACAGCGATGTAACATTGATTTTTTTGTACTGCGACAGCTTAATTTTCGGTCGTTACAAATCGTAAAACCCAAAGATGCAAATTACGTATTGCAAATAAAGCTCGTGCAATGTGGCTACGAAACGGAATTTGACAGAAATTACAACCCTAACGAAACCTCAGGAAAGGTAGTAATGCGAGCCGATTTTCATTGCGTTGTAAAAAAAGAAAAGGAGATAGTTTATGATTTTATTTCAACTCATAAGCGAAATGTTTTATCGAAAACATTATCTCTAAACAAAGAAGACTTTACAAAGGTCGTTATGGACGAAGTGCTTTACAATGACAAAAACTTTCGTATGCGGTATGACGAAACTTTTAAGAAACTAACCGAAGATTTTGTACACCAATTGCGTCGTGATTTTGATTTTGCTTTAATGCCCGTTTCTTATTTTTTGTATTCGTTCGAAGATAAGGAACTAGATGAAATCACCCAATCGGTTCAAGAAACCATTGCGTTATTTGATAAACAGCAGTTAGATAGTAAAACGCTTCTTGCAAAAATTGATTTTTGGGAAGAAACAGCCTCGAAATACAGCTTTACAAACAAAAAACAAAAACGTATCTATTGGGCATTGATGAAAAATATCGCTGCAAGTTACTTCTTTTTAGGGAATTATTCTAAAGCATTGATGTATAAAGAAAAAGCAGATTTGGCAGACTATAAAAACAATGAGTCTTACCCAAAACGAAACATTGAAACCATCATAGCCAATAGGTTACCTTATGAAAAAATTGGAAGTGTGAGAAATTTCAGTGGTGTTGATTTCAGTAATAGCCAAGATTTTACCAATATTGAAATCATCAACACTACGAAATTAACCGAAAACTTCGCTCAAGAAGAACTACCTGATTTTGAACTCAAAGAGAAAAAGGTAGAACTTATTTCAAAGCTTTTATCAATTGATGCTTCGTATGATTTTCTGAGTAGTCTCTCAAAATACGCTGAAACTTTCAATGACGAGCGTTTTATGGACGATGTAAAAGCTAAGGACGTATATCCTCTCAGGGATTTTTACTTGAGTTTTGATAAAACATATCTAAGCCTAACGGCAGAAGTCAATAAAAATATCGAAGCCATTAGTGTTTTTGATGTATCTATTTTCTCAGATGAAGAAAAAGTACAAATCGCTGAGGCTTTACATTATTTAAAAGCTTTTTATGGCGATTTATATAATAAAGAGCTTATCACTTCGTACGAGCGTTCTGCCTTTATCGGCGAAGACTCCGAAAGAATCGAAGCTTCTAAAAAAATAGTTGATTTTACAATAAACTGGATGTTTGCTTATATCGAAAAAGGAACTGCTAAAGAAAAAATAGCCCAGTTATATCGTCAGTTCTTTAAATATCAAGGGAAAGACATAAAAAAAATACCTTATTTGGACTATTTGGCATATATGCTTACCAATTCAGAGGCATTAAACAGAGAAAATAATTTTGAATTATATCAGAAATATCACAAGGAATACAAAAAAATCTATTTTGAATTATTTTATAGTCAAGATTTCAAAAAAATTCATAGCAAAGATATAGATGTTTTGTTGCACCCTGCGGTAAGTCAATATTATAAATTGGCAATTTATAAACCTAATAAAAAAGAAGCCCCTAATTTTGTTTATGATGAAAATACAATCAAAAAAATCCTGTTACTTTTGGTTAATTAACTTTGCTTTATTGCTTTTTGTAGGTTGCTCTACGATGCGTCTTGCTCCTTACCCAACCGACGAAAGTACTGCACCGCCACCGCCGCCCCCCTCAGTATGTGAATTGCTAAAAGTGAAAGTTTTGGAAGTGTCAGACAAAAAAGATAATTCAAAAGTTACCATTACTTATGAACTTGCAAACCTTGCTCCCGTAACCATTGAAAAAATATATAGTCAATGCGCATTATTATTTTTAATAAAAACAAAACAAGGTACTCAAATAGCTCATATGAAAAGTATTTTTAGTTCTGTTTTGGCAGAAAGTTCTGTCATTGAAAATGTCGATATTTTGGTTTCTACCTATGATGTGGAAGAGGTAGAAGTTGAAGTTGTAAAAAAGTAAGCTAACACAAAGAACATTACGGCTATTTTCTCAGTAAGAAGTTAATTTTGATTACATAGTCAGTATATTATAAACTTATTTTATACACACTTTCACGACGCATAATGAAAATATAAAAATTATATCAACTCTATTTCGCCAAATATTGTATTTTTGCTTTGTAGATTTGGTCTATAATTATAAAATCCAACAAAAAATGAAAAAAACAACACTCCCCCAGCTTAATACCTCCATCTTTGTTAGGCTTACTACTTCAAAAGTAGTTGTAACACTGATAATGAGCACATTTTTACTCATCAGTTGCAGTAAAAAAGACGATAGTACCCCAAAAGAAAGCGAAAAATCTGAAATAAAGGAAGAAATCCCAACAAAAACAGAAACTGCACAGCCTAATAATATCAAAATTGCACAAGAAGAACTCATCTTTGTTGAAGGAGGTACCTTTGATATGGGAAGCCCTAAAGGTGTAGGCAAAGCCATTGAGCAACCACAGCATAAGGTTACTCTTAATAGCTTTAAAATTACCAAATATGAAATCACCAATAAGCAATTCGCCGAGTTTTTAACCCAAAAAGGTAATAAACAAGACCAATTGGGGAAGTGGTATCAAGGTTCGGATATTATACAGAAAGGAAAAACCTTTGAAGCTCGTCAAGGCAAAGAGAAAATGCCCGTAGTACGCGTTACGTGGAGTGGCGCTAAAGCCTTTGCTCAATGGGCAGGCGGACAGTTACCTACCGAAGCCCAATGGGAATATGCCGCCAAAGGAGGCAAAAAAAGTAAAGGATACATCTTTTCAGGAAGTAACGATCTGAATAAAGTAGGCTGGTATAATGAAAACTCAGGAGGCAGAATACACAATGTGGGTGAGAAAAAACCTAACGAACTGGGGATTTATGATATGAGTGGCAATGTATGGGAGTTCACCGCCGATTATTGGCTACGAACCTACACAACAGCGCCTCAGACCAATCCACAACAAACCACAGGAAAACAATATCTGCGTCACGGAGCAAGTGCTTTTTGCCCAAAATCGGCTTGTCGCGTTGCTAACCGAAGTACGCAAACCGAAAATACACGCCATAATATGGGATTTCGAGTAGTGTTTAATGTCAAATAACTAAAAAAACACTAACAAACACCACAAAAATAGAAGCATTTACACTTTAAAGTTGTAACTTTGACCTCGCGTTTTATAACTTTAAAATTTCAAAAATATTTTACAATGAAAAATCTACTACTTTTAACCTTTTCATTACTAACTGTATGGGTGAATGCTCAAAACCCCAAAACGGTAAGTATCTTTAAAGATGCGTTAATCAATTTCTCGGATAAATCTACCGCTCCTGCTGATGTTATCCGTTTACAAAGTGGTCGTTTACTAATCAAAAAGGTGCACGTACCTCAGTATAAAAAAGGAACAGATGTATCTATTGAAATTACTTTGCGTTCCAATGGTGACCCTTGGGATAAATCGGGATCTTGTTTCGTGTTTAAAAATGAAGATATAATCAACGTCATTCAAGTGGGGCAAGGAACAAAAAAATTGCCTTCGGAAAGTGGTGTCAATAACGATTATCACGGCATTAAAGCTACACCCACGTACGATTTGCCCATTGAAGTGCTACGCTTTATGACCCCTTTTGGTGTTGGGTATTTTAGCGATGAAGAAAAAAATCCGCGCATAAAACGCTCTCGTCCTGTATATATCCCCAAATGGGAAGACAAGGTAGTTTGGAAGGAAGACGTTTCACAGTTAGAATCACTACTAACGGGTACGTTCTACATTGGCGTGTGGATTGATACTTGGACAGATAAAGGTTATCTTGTTGATGTTTCACTGACCTACTCTGGGCGCGAACGTCCTAAAAAAGTAGTAACTCCTTTGGTAAACACCCTTTATTACGTTAACGGACAAAAAATCCCTGACCTTTTCTCCAAAACTTCACTCTCTCACGAAATTACACTCAACAAAGGCTTGAAAAATGCTGAACTCTACTACATTACCACTGGGCACGGCGGACATAGCGGAGGCGATGAATTTATCAAAATCAACAATACCGTCATTTTCAATGGCAAAAAGGTAATGGATTTCATTCCTTGGCGCGATGATTGTGCTTCTTTTCGTCGTTTTAATCCCTCTTCAGGGGTGTGGACTAAGCAGGATACCGCCTCGGTGTACAATGAAAACTTTCAGCGTGTAGAAAAAGTCATTGAAGAGCGCTTGGCTTCATCTGATTTGTCCCGTTCCAATTGGTGCCCTGGAAGTTTGGTCTCGCCAGAGAAAGCTTCTTTGGGTAACCTGCTTAAAGGAAAGCATACGTTAGAGATAAAAATTCCGGCGACTACCAATGTAGGGGAACAACAGAACCATTGGTTGGTTTCGAGTTATATCGTTTCCGATAAATAAATTTGATTAACTTTGCACAAAACCCATAAAAAGAATAACAATGGCAGTAGTAACATTGGGCGGAAGCCCATTCAACACCCAAGGAGATCTACCTCAAAGAGGCACAGTTGCCCCTAATTTTAGTAGCGTTAGTATTGATTTATCAGAGGTATCCTTACAGGATTTTCAAGGTAGCAAAGTAATTCTAAACATTTTTCCGAGTATTGACACTGGCGTTTGTGCCGCTTCGGTACGAAAATTCCATAAAGAGGCAAGTACACTTGAAAATGTAAAGATTTTATGTATTTCTAAAGATTTGCCCTTTGCTTTGGGGCGCTTCTGCGCTGCTGAGGGTATTGATAATCTGGTTATGCTTTCCGATTTCCGAAATGATTTTGGCAAAAATTATCCGATTACGTTTACCGATGGTCCGCTTAAAGGATTGCTATCCAGAAGCATTCTTGTTTTAGACGAAGCAGGGAAAATTATCCACGCCGAACAAGTTGCGGAGACCAAAAATGAGCCTGATTACGCCACAGCTTTGATTGCATTGGAAAAATAACCCCAAAAATAAAGACAAAAATTAAAGGAATGCTTTATGGGCATTCCTTTTTTCTTTTCTATTTTAAACGTTCGTAATAGGAACGCTCCAAATGTTCCTGATGATTAGGATGCGCAATACTGATTAGTGCCTTTATGCGTTGGTGTAAGGTTTTACCAAACAAGTGCGCCACACCGTATTCAGTAATCACATACTGCACGTGTGAGCGTGTGGTTACTACTCCAGCGCCTTCCTTTAGAAAAGGCGTTATTCTACTGATTCCGTCTTTAGTTTGAGAGGGAAGTGCAATGATGGCTTTTCCGCCTTCGCTCAAGGAGGCTCCCCGAACAAAGTCCATCTGCCCCCCTACTCCTGAATAAAGCCTCGTCCCGATGGAGTCAGCACAAACCTGCCCTGTCACATCTACTTCAATGGCAGAATTGATAGAAATCATTTTTCGATTTCGACGGATTACCGCTGTATCATTAGTAAATGAAGCCTCACGTAGCTCTATAAACGGATTGTCGTGAGCAAAATCATACAATCGTTGTGACCCCAACATAAAAGTTGCAACAGCTTTACCTTTATTCACTGCTTTTTGTGAGCAGTTAATCACGCCACTTTCTATCAAATTAAGTACACCATCGGTGAGCAGTTCGGTATGAATACCTAAGTCCTTCAAATGCCCCATTTTAGAAAGCGCCGCATTGGGTATAGAGCCAATTCCCATTTGTATGGTGCTTCCATCTTCAATTAGTTCAGCAATAAAACTGCCTATTTTATTTTCTATCGGATTGGGTTCTTTTGCCTTTTCGGTGTGTATAGGGGCATTAAAAGGCACTAAATAGTCGATTTCTTTTACGTGAAGAATTCCATCACCGAAAACACGAGGCATATGCTCATTGACCTGAGCAATAACAATTTTTGCATTTTTCAGCGCCGATTTGCACGCCTCTACGGAAACCCCCATTGTACAATATCCGTGAATATCAGGTGGCGAAACTTGTATCAAAGCCACATCAAGAGGCATTATATTCCTACTGAAAAGCAAAGGCAAATCGCTCAAAAAAATAGGCGTATAAGAGCCATTTCCTGCAACCAATGTATGCCTAACGTTTTTAGCCAAAAAAAATGAATTTACATAAAAACTATCTCGATATTTTGGATCGGCATAAGGGGCGTCACCTTCGGTATGAATGTGGCAAATAGTAACTCCGCGAAGCTCTGGGGCTCGGGCTGTTAAGGCTTCCACCAAATGTGAAGGAACGGCCGCTCCTCCGTGAACATATACGTAATCATTACTTTTAATCACTTTTAAAGCCTCTTCGGCTGTGGTATATTTTCCCATATATGAACAATTTTAGTACGTACCAAATTTATCATTTTTTAAGAAAATAAACAAATGTAATTTTTAACGAGAAGCCGACTTTTTTCTTTGCTTTTTTTGAGTGATTTGCTGAAAAAAATCCTTAATACGTTCAAACTGAAAAAGCCCTTTGTCGGTAGTTACTCGAGTGGTAAGATATATCCCTAAAGGCAACAAAATCAGCGTAGGTATCCAAGGGGCAAACAACGGATTTATAGTTCCGTTTTCCGATACATTTTTGGAAAAAAGCCCAATAAAGTAGTAAGACAAAAACAGCACCATTGATGCTACCAGTGGCAACCCTATCCCTCCTTTTCGAATAAAAGCCCCAAGCGGTGCCGCAACAAAAAACAATACCAAACACGCCATAGTTAGTGCATATTTATCACTCAGGGTTAACAAATGAAGATTTATCATTTTGTTATGGTAATTGATATCATCTGTTTTATAAGTGGTACTTTCTACAAAGTTTTTGTGTTGCATCAGAGCTGTTTCGTACACTTGTAGCTTTCTGCTAGGGTCGATTTTAGCAAAGATACTATCCAAAGTGAGCTTTGGGGTTATTTCTTGAGTTTTTTCAACTTTGTTTTGGTCATCAGGCTTGATGTTTTCATCATCAAGTAACAAATCGGGCTTGGTAGCAAAATCCAACCCTAAAACACCTGTTCTGCGGTATTGACTATTTCCATAGTCAGTAAGATTATCCTTGAAATACGTTTTCAACGAATCCACCGTGTAGCTTAATTGCCCCACGGTCATCATTTTATAGGTATTGATACCACTTTTTTCATTAAAATCGACTTTATTGAGGTGCGACAAATCCATATTCATCACATAACGGTCAAATTTTACTTTAGCGAAAGGATATTTTTGCTGCTGTCTGTAATTAGTGGTATATATATCTTCGTAATACGTTCCATCATAAAGTATTAGCTGTAAAAAATCGGTATCTTTATCGTTTTTGAGTTCACCTCGTTGAGCATTGATAACCGTACGATTTACCTTGTCGGGTGATTTTTTATGAATGATAACATCTTCCAAAAATTCGTCATTTTTACCCGATTTCTTTGCTACTCTTATACTTAATTCATCACCAATATCTGAAAAAACACCTTCGGCAATAGCCATTGCAGGCTTTACTCGGGCAATATTTCGGCGTAAATTAGAAACTTCGGCGTGGGCTACAGGAATCACATTATTGGCTAAGAAAAATGTAAATCCGCTAAGAAAGAGCATAAATAAAATTAACGGACGCATTGCTCGAAGCAAAGACACTCCAGAGGCTTTCATTGCTGCAAATTCATAATTTTCCGCAAAAGCTCCGAAAGTCATAATGGAAGAAAGCACCACCGTAAGGGGTAAAATAATGGGGATTAACTGCGGAATGTAGTAAAGAATGAATTTTCCGATAATCCACAATTCCAACCCTCTACCTGCCAATTCATCAATAAAAAGCCAAATGGTATGAAATATAAATATCAGAATAAGTATAAACAATGCTCCAAAAAAATTCTTGAAGAATTGGGTCAGAATGTATCGGTCTAAAATTCTCAAAGCTTATCTTTTATAGTTCTGAAATATAGTATCCTTCTTTTTTATATTTTGCTTTATCAAATTTGAAAATATTTTCGGAAATGGGCTGATTAGTTTTAAAGGCTTGTATAGTAATGGTTGTTTTGGTATTGTTTTTACCTACCTCAATCAAGTTGTAGATATGCTTAGTCTGTACATCAATACCCAATAAAATTTGTTTTACCTCGGAATTGGCTTTAGTCGGCTTAAGCTCCACATACTGAATTTTTCTGCCACGCAAGTTTTGCTCAATATCCCACTTATAGGAATATCCTTTTTTGTAGAACGTAAGCATCTGCGAAGGAGTTAAAGCCATTTCATCTTCTTTAGTGGACTCAATAACAACCTCCTCATTTTCAGGAACTATAGTATAGGTTTTATCTCCATCGTATATACGTGTTGCTCCTAAATAATTAAGCACGTATTTGTTTTTTGCCATCGTAACATTGCCCTTGGTTTCTTGATACACATTTTCAGCGACATTATCTAAATTGTACTTAAAATCAATCACGATATTGTCGTATGATGTTACTTTTTTATAAACCTCATCAAGTAAAGCTTTGGCTTTTTCACTCTGCTGAGCTTGAGTTAACGTAGTTATAATTAGAGATATTAACAATAGTATCTTTTTCATATTGATTCGTTTTTATAAAATATTTTTATTTTCTGCCTTTATTAAAGCAATAACTATTCCAATTTTTTATTGATTGTTTAATAATCGATCTAAAGTAGCTATATCCGACACAAGTACCTGCCTTGCTTTACTGCCCTCAAACGGACCTACAATACCGGCTGCCTCCATTTGGTCAATAAGCCTTCCTGCTCTATTGTACCCCAATTTAAGTTTCCGTTGCAATAACGATGCCGAACCTTGTTGAGCATTGACGATGATTTCAGCAGCCTCACGGAAGAGCGCATCTCTTTCAGAAGGGTCAAAATCTAAGTCCATTGACTCGCCTTCGCTTCCTACATATTCAGGCAATAAGTAAGCATCAGGGTAGGCTTTTTGAGCGCCAATATAATCGGTGATACGCATAATTTCAGGGGTATCCACAAAAGCACATTGAATACGAACTGCTTCATTTCCTTGAGTATAAAGCATATCACCGCGTCCGATGAGTTGATCGGCTCCTTGCGCATCTAGAATTGTCCTGGAGTCAATTTTAGAAGTTACTCGAAAGGCAACACGCGCTGGAAAGTTTGCTTTAATAATCCCTGTAATTACGTTTACTGACGGACGTTGCGTGGCTATAATCAAATGAATACCAATAGCTCGTGCTAATTGTGCCAAACGAGCGATGGGCATTTCTACTTCCTTCCCTGCTGTCATAATTAAATCAGCAAACTCATCTACCACAAGTACGATATAAGGCAAAAATCGATGTCCCTCATTAGGGTTTAACTGACGCGCCTTAAACTTGGTGTTGTATTCCTTAATATTGCGGACAAAAGCATTTTTGAGTAACTCATACCGATTGTCCATTTCGATACAGAGTGAATTTAAGGTATTGATAACTTTGGTATTGTCAGTAATTATAGCCTCTTCACTATCAGGAAGTTTTGCCAAATAATGCCTTTCAATCTTATTAAAAAGAGTGAGTTCTACCTTTTTAGGGTCAACCAATACAAACTTAACTTCGGCAGGATGTTTTTTATACAAGAGAGAAGTAAGTACTACATTGAGCCCCACCGATTTCCCCTGCCCTGTTGCCCCTGCCATAAGTAGGTGCGGCATTTTGGCTAAATCTACCACATAAGTCTCATTACTAATGGTTTTTCCTAAAGCAATAGGTAAATCCATTTCAGCTTTTTGAAACTTGGGTGAGGCAATCATTGTACGCATATAAACGGCATTGGGTTTTTTATTGGGCACCTCAATTCCGATAGTTCCTTTACCTGGTATTGGAGCAATGATACGTATGCCAAGAGCTGCTAACGACAATGCAATATCATCTTCCAAGTTTTTAATTTTAGAGATGCGAACCCCAGCCGCTGGTACTATTTCATAAAGAGTCACCGTAGGTCCAATGGTTGCCTTAATTTGTGAAATATCTATTTTATAATGCTTTAGCGTTTGAACAATGGTATTTTTGTTCTCTTCCAACTCTTCTTGATTGATTACGATGCCTACTTCTTTAGGTTCATTGAGTAACTCTATGCTCGGAAATCTATAAGAACTCAAATCAAGGGTAGGGTCATACTCTCCGAAATTTTCAACCAATTTTTGCGCCAGAACCTCTGGGTCAATTTCTTCTTCTTTTTGTTTTTCTACCTGAAATTCAACAATTTCTTCAACATCTTCAGAAATTGGATTGGTAATTTGAAAATTTTCATCAGGCAAATCTTGTGCTTCTTCTTTATCTTCTTGCAAATGCGGAATCTCAGTTCTATGAGTAAACACATCAACACGAGGTGGATTTGCCTCTTTTATAACGATATCTTCATCTTCCTTAGAGGAAACGTTTTCAGCGGAGGATTTATTTTGTATTTGTTGCTTGGCGTTACGCAATTTACTGGTGATTTTATCCCAAATTTGAGCAACTTTTTCAGGGGTTAACTCAGCGTTAAACACCAAAAAAATAAATAAAGTAAAAAGCGAAAGTAACATTGTTCCGACAACTCCCAAATAATCTTGCAAAAAACGATTGATTTCAAAGCCCGACACGCCCCCTAAAATAGCGTTTTTAGAGTGAAGAAAACCGAAATTCACGGAAATATAAATCATCCAAAGCGTCCCCCAAAACCATTTGTTAATCAACGGTTTTCTCAAATTAAAAATAAATTTAAGCCCCGTGAGAGCCAGCAGAGAAACAGGAATAAACATTGCTAATCCGAAACCCTTATACACAAAAGTATGCCCCAAAAAAGCCCCAATTTTACTCATCCAATTTTGTGCCGATACGTTTCGGTCACCCAAAGTATTCCATATACTTTGGTCTGCCTGCCAAGTAAAAAAATATGACACAAACGCTACGGTCAAAACCACAGCCAAAAACAACAACAACATCCCCAAAACAAGTCGTCGTTGTTTGGATTTATTCTCGCTATTTTCTGTTTTTTTAGGAGTGGTTTTCTGTTTTTTGGAAGCCATTTTATTGAACCTTTTGGTATATCGTACTAAGGAGCAAATGTATTTATTTTTTACAGAATTGCCAAATAGGGTAAGGCAAACGTTTTTTAAAGTATTACCTCCTTATTTTCGATTTTTTTACGTATTTTATTTCAAAAGAATAAGTGTTTAAGGTATCATTGAGCGTGTCATTACCAACAAATGATTAAAAAAAATGTTATATTATTGTTATGTATTTAAAAAAAGAATGCTAAAAAGCCCCATTTTAAAGGTTTTTTATTACCTTTGTGAGCGACTTTTTCATTAAAAAGAGACCCATAAATTCATTTTTTAAGCTAAAAAATAGGCATACCAATATGTTAATTGCAATTCTATCAGGACTTATATTTTCATCTTCCCTGTTAATATTCGGAAATTTCATTAAGAAAAAAGGAGCTCTTCTGCCCTTTTTACTACCTTTGGGGCTATTTATTTATTTTCTGAGTTTTATCCCACAAATAAGTAATGGAGCAATCATTTATCAAAGACAATCGTGGGTTCCTGCCTTTGGAGTAGATTTGAGTTTCACTCTTGACGGGCTTTCCTTACTTTTCTCGTTAATGATTACTGGCATTGGGGCTTTGGTTTTTCTTTACACCTCATCATATTTAAAGAATCATCAGTTTTTAGATAGATTTTATGGATACTTAGGCGTTTTTATGGCTGCGATGCTGGGTGTGGTTCTTTCTGATAATTTGATAACGATGTTTATCTTTTGGGAGATTACAAGTATCAGTTCTTTCTTCTTAATTGGTTTTAATAATGACCAAAAATCCTCCCGAAAATCTGCCATTACAGCGCTATCGGTAACTGGTATTGGAGGCTTACTCCTTTTTGCTGGTATCGTAATTATGGGGCAAATTGCAGGAAGTTACAGCTTTGCCGAGATTCTTGCCTCGAAAGAGATAATACGCGAAAATATTTGGTATAGCCTTATTGTGGTTTTATTTTTCTTGGCTGCTTTTACTAAATCGGCACAATTCCCGTTTCATTTTTGGTTACCTGGCGCGATGAAAGCCCCAACACCAGTTTCTACCTATTTGCACTCAGCAACTATGGTAAAGGCAGGAATTTATCTGCTTTTAAGAATGACTCCTGTTTTGGGCGAAACTTCTCTTTGGAATCATTCTCTTATTATTATCGGTGGAATTACAATGCTTTACGCAGCTATACATACGCTATTTCGCACCGATTTAAAAGGAATTTTAGCCTATTCGACCATATCGGCATTAGGAATTTTAACTTTCTTGATAGGTTTAGGTACTCAACAAGCACTATTAGCAGCAACACTATTCATCTTGGTACACGCCACTTACAAAGCAACCCTATTCTTGGTTACTGGAATTATCGACCACGAAACCGGAACCCGCGATGTAACGATACTTTCAGGCTTACGAAAAGTGCTGATGCCTGTAGCGATTGCTGGGCTATTGGCAGCTATTTCCAATGCAGGAATTCCGCCATCTTTCGGCTTTTTAGGAAAAGATTTGGTTTATGAAGCCACACTTAATGCACCTTATATTCCTACAATACTTACTATTTTGGCAGTGGTTACCAACCTATTGCTTTTATACGCCGGATTTGTCGCTGGTATTAAACCTTTTGCTGGAAAATTACCCACATCTTTTGCAAAAGTGCATCTGCCTAGCCCCACAATGTGGATTCCGCCCCTGATTTTATCCGCACTATGTTTAGTTTTTGGACTATTCCCTTTCCTTTTGGAAGGTACCATAGCTATACCTACTCTAAAAACATTGGGAAAAGACTCGGAAATTCATTTGGCACTTTGGCACGGATTTAATTTGGTATTGCTTTTGAGTGCTTTAACCATAGGCTTAGGGCTTACTGTGTATTACTTTATAAAACCTACTCAAAACAAAGAGATTTTTATTGGAAAATTTGAAAAGATTTCGCCTCAAAGTATCATTGAAAAAGCAAGTAAAGCCTTTGGTGGGCTTTCTACAAAATTAACATTATTGTTACAAAACGGATTTTTACGCCGTTACGTATTTTTTATGATTTTGGCAGCGACGCTTTTGCTTGGGTACGCGTCTTTAACACGTCTTTCTTTCCGATTTTCTGAAATCAATTTCAATGAAATTACCTTATATGAAGTTATCTTTTTAACGATGATGGTTATCGGGATTGGGTTTACCGTATTTTCAAAATCGCGTTTGGTAGCTTTGGTTGCAATGAGTGTTATTGGTTTTTCTATTTGTATGACCTTTATGATTTACAGCGCACCTGACCTAGCGATGACCCAATTCTCTATCGACACCTTAACAGTAGTTTTATTTGTATTGGTATTGTATAAATTGCCTCCGTATCTGAAAATTTTCAATTACAAACGAAGTATCATTCAAGGTGTTTTATCTTTAGCCTTTGGTGGAGTAATTACCTTAATTGCTTTGGAGGCATTGACCACTCCTAAAAACACCGAAGTAACTAATTTCTATGCTGAAAATTCTTATTTATTAGCTCACGGAAAAAATATCGTTAATGTTATTTTGGTGGATTTCCGTGGTGCTGATACGCTTATGGAAATATCAGTGCTGAGCATCGCAGCTATTGGAGTATTTGGGCTATTAAAACTTCGCTTGAAAGAAAGAGAACGCCATAAAGCATAACAAATTTTAAACAATTTAATTATAAACAAATGAAAACCATTATATTAAAAACAGCATCTCAGTATCTGTTACCTTTATTGCTATTGTTTTCAATATTTATTCTGCTTCGTGGACATTACCTGCCTGGTGGCGGATTTGTTGGCGGGCTGGTGGCTTCCATTGCTTTTGTATTGTATTCAATTGCTAACGGATTAGATAATACCAAGCGCCTGTTGCGCATCCACCCTGGTTTTTTAATGCCTTTCGGATTGCTATTGGCTTTGGCAAGCGGACTATTACCCGCCCTATTGGAAAATCTACCTTTTATGACTGCCCTTTGGCTTGAACAACCCATTCCTGCTTTAGGTGCCGTAGGTACGCCTCTATTTTTTGATATCGGGGTGTATTTAGTAGTATTGGGTGTAACCTTAACCATTATTTTCACCATAACCGAATCAGCGTGACACAAAATAGCTCCTTTTCAAAACAAATCGTCCCGACCAATTACGGTGAATTGGCACTCATCACCTTATTGATGTTTGTGGTAACCACTTGCCTTTTTTGGGTATTTGAGTACGATTTTGATGAGCAAAATCCCCCTCTTTGGAATAGGGCAACCAAGCGAGCTTTTTTCATAAGTTTTGCTTACGTCATTTTTTTCCATTTCAGAAGAAAAAATTCTGAAAAAGTAATTTTTAAATCGGCTGAGGGTGAAGTTATTTTACAGGAAGGATTTGCTCAGTACAGTGAAAAATGGTATCGTTCGCTAAGCGGGAAACTGTTTTTAACCGACAAGCGTATGGTTTTTAAAAGCAACAAATCATCAGAGATAAGCATCCGATTAGAAGAAATAGAACACATTCATTACAATTACCTTTTAGGCTTTATTCCTAACGGGATTAAAATCAGCACAAAAGATGCAAATTATGTTTTTTCACCAGACAATCAGGATTTTTGGAGAAACACCTTGGAAACGAATTCAAAATTAAAAAACTAAAATAGTAAGAATTAGTATGGAATTTATTTTAGCCATCATCATCGGGCTTTTTTACGCCGCAGGGGTTTACCTGATGATGCGTCGTAGCTTGGTAAAACTCATCATCGGGCTAATTATGATAGGTAACGGCGCCAATTTGCTCATTTTTTTACTTGGGCGAATCGTAAAAGGCGCTCCACCCATTATCCCCTCCGATGCCAAAATTTTGGAAGGCATTTTTGCTGACCCTGTGCCTCAGGCGCTCATTTTAACTGCCATTGTAATTAGCTTCGGGCTTCAGTCTTTTGCTATTATACTCATACGCCGAGCTTATAAGGTGGTGAAAACCGATGATTTAGATGAAATGAACTCAACAGATGAATTTGCATAAGTAGATGGAAAATATTGTTTTATACCCCATATTGGCTCAGTTTGCCACCAGCATTATTTTAATGTTTTTATGGCGCAATGTGAAGCTACAGAAAGTGGTTAGCGTAGCGGCCAGTTTTGTGATTTTAGGCATCGCTATTTGGTTGTTTTGGACGGTTTATAATCAAGGATTTCAGTCCGTTCAGTCAGGAAAATGGGAGGCTCCTTTCGGAATTACTTTTGTTGCCGATACACTATCGGCCACCTTAGTACTCCTTACTGCCATTGCTGGATTAGCCGTGTCGGCATACTCAACAGCTACTATTATTTTCGCCCGATTGCGGTTCGGTTTTTTACCTATTTTCCACTTTTTACTACTGGGGCTGAATGGTGCTTTTCTCACAGGTGATATCTTTAACCTTTATGTTTGGTTTGAAATTATCATTATCAGCTCTTTTGTATTGCTTACCTTAGGAGGAGAAAAAGCACAGCTTGAAGGCGCAGTTAAATATTTCACACTAAATATATTAGCATCTGTATTCTTTTTAACCGCTTTGGCTGTGCTCTACGGTATCACCGGAACGCTGAATATGGCAGATTTACACGCCAAAATGGCTGCCGTTGAAAATCGAGGATTAGTACAAATTACGGCTTTGCTATTTTTAATCGGTTTCGGAACTAAGGCAGCTATTTTTCCGTTTTATTTTTGGCTACCTGCCTCCTATCATACCCCACCCGATGCTGTCTCCGCAATTTTCGGAGGGTTATTAACCAAAGTAGGCGTATATGCACTCATTCGGGTATTTACACTTATTTTCATAGGCGAAACATTTGTCAGTGAAGTGATTATGGGGCTTTCTGTGCTTACCTTACTCATTGGAGGTATGGGAGCTTTGGTGCAAAATAACATTGTAAAGGTTTTTGCCTATCTGATTATTTGTCATATCGGTTTTATGCTTTTAGGGATTGGTATCGGAGGTGAAAAAGCGCTCTCTGGGGTGATTTACTATTTAATCCACGATATCACGGTAAAAACAAATCTGTTTTTAATTGCAGGTTTAATTTACAAAATATCAGGTACACACAGTATGCGTAACTTAGGAAATATTTACAAACAATACCCTAAATTATCCTTACTGATTATTATTTCATTATTCTCGGTGGTCGGAATTCCGCCATTCTCTGGTTTTTGGCCTAAAATATCCTTAATTAACGCCTCTTTCGGATTGGAAGGTTATCAGGGAATTGTTATGATTGCTGCTATTATATTTGCTTCGTTCATCACGCTTGTGGTAGTTGCTAAACTTTGGGCTCGGGTATTTTGGAAAGATGCTTTGGAGTTGCCCAACTTGAAAAATTATACTTACTTCAATGATTTGATTTTTGAAAAAAAGATGGAAATTGTGGTACCTATCATTTTCCTAACCATAATATCTCTTTATATCGGATTCGGTGCTGAAAACATACAACGTCTTTCGCAAAAAATCGCCTACGAACTGATGTCAAACACTGAATACATCAACACTGTTTTAAAACTAAAATAGACTATGAAAGCACAATTTTTACTCAATATGCTATTAACCCTCGTTTGGGTTTTCATCACTGGCGACCTGTCCCTTGCCAACTTTATATTTGCCTTTTTGCTCTCCTTTGGCATTTTGTGGTTAGTTAGTCGTAATTCAACTCACGAACAACAAAAATATTTCGTGATTCTGCCCAAAATCATCAACCTTATTCTTTTCTTTTTTAAAGAATTAGTAAAAGCTAACCTACAAGTGGCTTACGAGGTAATGACCCCAAAATACAATATGAAGCCTGGTATTATTGCCCTACCATTAGATGTGACTACTGATTTTGAAATAGCTATGCTTGCCAATTTCATTTCTCTAACCCCAGGTACATTTAGTATTGATGTTTCAACAGACCGAAAAACCCTTTACGTACACGGAATGTATGTTTCGGATAGAGAAAAATTTATACACGACATCAAACACGGATTTGAAAAACGAATTTTAGAAATTTCTAGATAATTATGGATTTACAATATTTCTTAACCTATATCATTATGCCGATACTTGCCTTTTCGGCACTGCTCATCGTGGTTCGATTTATGAAAGGACCGCATTTGGCAGACCGAGTAGTGGCTGTTGACCTATTGTTTTCGGTAGGTACTGCCATCATCAGTATTTATAGTATCATCAGTAATCACGCACTATTCTTGGATATTGCTACCATTTTTGCATTGATCGCATTTTTAAGTACCGTTGCATTTTCTTATTATTTAGTAAAAAAGAGTAAAAATGACTAATTACACCGATTATATCACTGCAGGGCTTTCCCTGATTGGCGCGTTATTTGTTTTATTAGCCGCTGTGGGTATTTATCGTATGCCCGATACTTTCTTGCGTATTTCCGTAACCACCAAGGCAGCCACCTTAGGTGTTGGGTTAATTCTAATTGCTTTAGCTGTTTTTTTTAATGAAAATTCAGTATCTCTTCGGGTTATTGCCATTGTGCTATTCATTATGCTTACCGCTCCAGTAAGTGCGCATCTGATTGGTAGAGCTGCCTACCTAATGAAAGCTAAATTATGGGAAAAAACCTTAGAAGACGACCTAAAAGGAAAGTACGACCCCCATACCGAAGAACTCAAAAGTGAATCTGAAAAAGTAAATCAAGACTAACGCTATTTTTTCATTTGCTCATAACACTTGAGTACATCATTGATACTCCTAACGGATTGTTTAGTCCACTCTAAGCGCAAAGTGTTAGCCTCTTGCTGGGAAAGTTGCCAAACGACCTCAGATTTACGCAATCTTTGTGTGAGTTGTTGCAAAATGATAGCCGCTGATACTGAGATGTTAAGACTTTCGGTGAAACCCACCATCGGGATTTTTAAAAATGTATCGGCTTGTTGTAAAACCGTATCGGATAACCCCTCTCGTTCGGTTCCGAAAAAGAAAGCACTCTTAGGGACAATATCAAAATCATCAAGCAAATAAGCATCTTGATGCGGAGTAGTAGCTACGATTTGATAGCCTTTCGCTCGAAGCGTATCAATACAGCTTTGGGTATCTTCGTATCGGAAAGTATCCACCCATTTTTGGGCACCCATAGCTATTTTTTCATCCAATCGCTTTCCATACCTGCGTTCAATTAAGTGTGCTTGTTGCACTCCGAAAACCTCACAACTGCGTACTACAGCACTGGTGTTATGCATCTGAAATACATCTTCCACCGCAACTGTAAAATGGTTAGTTCGTTGGTTCAAAATTTCTTCAAAGCGAACTTTACGAGCCTCTGTAATAAAATTCTGCAAGTATTTTAGTAATTGTAAATCGGGCATAGCATTATTTTTTGCAAATGTAATTTCTATTTTGATTATATCTTCTAAAAATACTCCTCTTTTCACCGAATGTCCTAAGCAATGTAAAACTCTAACAATAAACACACTACAATTTGATTCCTAAAAAAAGAAAACCAAATCTTAAAACACAAATAACAAACACTTATATGCCAACTCAAAAAAATTGACTCATCACGAAATATCGCTCTATTTTAGGGATATAAAGCCATAAACAAAAGTAAAAGAACTATTGCTTACTAATTTTCAAACTTTGACTCCACTGAAATAATTTTAAGATGGGTTATTCACAAAATAAGATTAAATTTTTGTATCTTTGTTCACTGTTAGGCAACCTATGATTTTGTTTGCCTTATCATCTGAAAAGATAATTATAAATTCAATATTATATAAGATGAAACATAACATTAAATCTGGTGTAGTTTTAGGAAAAGATGTACAAGAAGTTTTCCGATATGCCAAAGAAAAAGGATTTGCTTTACCGGCAGTTAATGTAGTTAACTCCGATACCATCAACGCAGTTATGGAAACGGCAGCAGCAGTTAATGCTCCTGTTATTATTCAGTTTTCTAATGGAGGTGCACAATTTATGGCAGGAAAAGGACTCTCTAACGAAAACCAAAGAGCAGCCATTGCAGGAGCTGTTGCAGGAGCAAAACACGTTCACGAATTAGCTGAAGCTTATGGAGTTAGCGTAATTTTACATACCGACCACTGTGCTAAAAAATTACTCCCTTGGATTGACGGTTTGCTAGATGCTTCAGAAAAACATTTCAAAGAAACTGGAAAGCCTTTGTTTAGCTCACATATGATTGACCTTTCAGAAGAGCCTTTACAAGAAAACATTGAAATCTGTAAGAAATACCTTGAGCGAATGAGTAAAATGGGTATGACTTTGGAAATTGAGCTCGGAATTACTGGAGGTGAGGAAGACGGAGTTGATAATTCAGACGTACACGAATCAAAACTATACACACAACCCGAAGAGGTAGCCTTCGCTTACGAAGAACTTCTAAAAGTGAGCCCTCAATTTACGATTGCTGCCGCATTTGGTAATGTACACGGAGTATATAAACCAGGAAATGTAAAACTTACTCCAAAAATCTTGAAAAACTCACAAGAGTATATCTCTCAAAAGTACAACGTAGCTCACAATACCGTTGATTTTGTTTTCCACGGAGGTTCCGGTTCTAGTGTTGAGGAAATTCGAGAAGCTATCTCTTACGGAGTTATTAAAATGAATATTGATACTGATTTACAATACGCATTCACCGAAGGAGTTCGGGACTATATGGCTGCTAAAACGGATTATTTGCAATCACAAATCGGAAATCCAGAAGGAGCCGATGTGCCTAATAAAAAATATTACGACCCTCGTGTTTGGCTTAGAGAAGGTGAAAAAACATTCGTAGCACGTTTGAAAAAAGCCTTTGAAGACCTTAATAATGTGAATACTTTGTGAAATAAATCTTAAAGAATATTACATAAATACGCTTTAAAAAGTTGTGTTTATGTAATATTTTTTTATTTTTGTTGTTTCAAAAATAGCAAAACTATGGCTTGGTTTAAAAGAACAGCGAAAGGAATACAAACTTCTACAGAAGAGAAAAAGGATATTCCTAAAGGGTTATGGTATAAATCACCCAGCGGTAAAATTGTTGATAATGACGAGCTTACCACCAATTATTTTGTAAGTCCAGAAGATGGTTATCACGTACGAATAGGAAGTAATGAATATTTTCAGATATTATTTGATAATAATGAATTTACCGAGCTTGATGCAAATTTGGTTTCAAAAGACCCTTTGAGTTTTGTGGACACCAAATCGTACGCCGACCGATTGAAGGAAGCCAAAAAGAAAACAGGCTTGAAAGATGCCGTAAGAACTGCAGTAGGCAAATCAAAGGGCGAAGAATTAGTAATTGCTTGTATGGATTTTGCTTTCATCGGTGGCTCAATGGGAAGTGTGGTAGGCGAAAAAATATCAAGAGCTATTGATTATGCTATCAAAAACCGACTTCCATTTTTAATGATTTCAAAATCAGGAGGAGCTCGTATGATGGAGGCAGCACTTTCACTAATGCAAATGGCAAAAACTTCAGTAAAGTTAGCTCAACTTGATGAAGCAAAACTCCCTTACATATCCTTATGTACCGACCCAACTACTGGAGGAACAACAGCTTCTTATGCTATGCTTGGTGATATTAACATCGCCGAACCTGGTGCCTTGATTGGGTTTGCAGGACCGCGTGTAGTAAAAGACACTACCGGTCAAGACCTACCAGAAGGCTTCCAAACCGCTGAATTCGTTTTAGAACACGGATTTCTTGATTTTATAGTAAATCGTAAAGAGCTCAAAAACAAAGTTAATTTGTATCTGGATTTGGTACTAAACCGACCTATAAGGTAAAGTTTATTTGCCTAGTATATAAAAAACAAAAATATAAAGTGTATCGCAAGGTTGCCCAAAAGGCAACCTTATTACTTCATACAATAAAATAATAGACTTTAAAATTAGAAACTGATTTTACTTTACTTTCAAAAAATTACTTAACATTGGAGGAATCCTATCTTCTGAGTACTCTCCCCAGAGATAAAAACTCATCACACAAGCGATATTTTTACCTCGCACCTTCTGGGCAATAACATAAGTGATATATTTCTGATTATCATTGTTTTCAGAAGTTACAACATATACTAACTTACGAACCTTTGTAGGCATATCCTCAAAAAGCATTTCTTGCTCAACATCAGTAACTAGTTTCAATTGATTTCCTTCGGGTGGATTTTGAAAGCCTATGCTTGCTTTTTGTAGTTGCATTGCATTAGCTTCTTTGGCTTTTTCCAAGCTACTATGTACCGACCAATTCATCTGTTCACCAGTTGTTTTATCTGCCAATCGGTCAATTTGTATCCATTCCCAATTTTCATTTTTAGGAACAGCTCTACCTACAAAGTTGATTTTCCCATCTTGTTCAATAGGAAGAGTGTCGAATTGTCCAGCTGTAAGATAATCAAAAAAAGCCGTATTTACAGTGGTTTTATCAAATCTATCTATACTAGCAAAAGCAATCTCGGCTATTTTTCCTCGTATCCCTACGTAATAATAAAAGAAATTATCATAGAGATCATCTGCCAATTTATCGCTATAATGAACGTAAAAATGTGGAAGTTTCAAATCAGAATCATTTTTAATTTCTAACTCGTTTTCTAAGGCATATTTCTTTTTCAAGCTATCCAATTCTTCTGTTAGATAATCGGTTACTAACACCCTAAAAATGGTATTTTCATATTTAAAAAGTACGCCATCTTCTTCCATTAAACTCCAACTTACATTTTCCTTGATGATAGATTGCGAAAGTAGTGTTTGTGCAATTAACAACAACAAAAAGCATAGTTTATTCATAATCATATATTTAAAACAATTCTTACACAAAGATAGTCAAATATATCAAATTCGGATTTTTTAAACAATAATTTTAAAGATGAATTGTTATTATCAATAAAATTTCTAATTTTGTGAGAAACCTTTTTGCTTATGCTTGTAAAAATATACGGAAGTGCTGTTTTTGGAGTGGAAGCCACCACCATCACCATTGAAGTCAACATTGATAAAGGCGTTGGATATCATTTGGTAGGGCTACCTGATAGTGCCATTAAAGAAAGTAGCTATCGTATTGGAGCGGCATTACAAAACAATGGCTATAAAATTCCTGGAAAAAAAATTACTATCAATATGGCTCCTGCCGATATGCGTAAGGAAGGCTCAGCGTACGATTTGAGTTTTGCTATCGGGATTTTAGCCGCTAACGGACAAGTACAAGCTGATGATTTAGAGAGATATATCATTATGGGTGAGCTTTCTTTGGACGGAAGTCTTCAACCTATAAAAGGAGCTTTGCCTATTGCCATACAAGCACGTAAAGAGGGTTTCAAAGGCTTCATTCTACCTGCTCAAAATGCCAAAGAAGCTGCCATAGTTGATAATTTGGACGTTTATGGTGTTGAAAATATCAAAGATGTGATTGATTTCTTCAACGGAGAAAAAAATCTCGAAAAAACAGAAATCGACACACGAAAAGAATTTTTCAAAAACTTGGATTTTCCTGAATTTGATTTTGCTGATGTTAAAGGACAAGAATCCATCAAACGATGTATGGAAATTGCGGCGGCGGGGGGGCATAATATCATTTTGATTGGTCCTCCTGGTTCAGGTAAAACAATGTTAGCCAAACGATTACCCAGTATTCTTCCACCAATGACCTTACACGAAGCGTTGGAAACCACCAAGATACATAGTGTAGTGGGGCGAATTAAAGAGAGTGGATTGATGAGTCATCGCCCATTTCGCAGTCCGCATCATACCATTTCAGATGTCGCTTTGGTAGGAGGAGGTGCTTATCCGCAGCCAGGTGAAATTTCGTTGGCTCATAATGGCGTTCTTTTTCTTGACGAACTTCCTGAATTTAAGCGTTCTGTATTAGAAGTGATGCGTCAGCCCTTGGAAGACAGAGAAGTAACCATTTCAAGAGCTAAATTTTCGGTTACATACCCTGCTTCATTTATGTTGGTGGCGAGTATGAATCCGAGTCCGAGTGGCTATTTTAACGACCCCGATGCTCCTGTTACCTCAACACCTGCCGAAATGCAACGGTATCTGAGTAAAATTTCAGGACCTTTGTTAGACCGAATTGATATCCATATTGAGGTAAATCCCGTACCTTTCGAAAAACTTTCGTGTGAGCAAAAAGCTGAAAGTAGCAAAGTTATCCGTCAGCGAGTGATTGAAGCACGAAACGTTCAGACACAGCGATTTAGTGAATATCCTAATATTCATTACAACGCACAAATGAACACCAAACAAATCCGAAAATATTGCAAATTGGACGAGGCTTCGTTAGAACTTCTCAAAAATGCAATGCAACGGCTCAACCTTTCTGCACGTGCTTACGACCGAATTTTAAAAGTAGCCCGAACCATTGCTGATTTGGAAAAATCCGAAAACGTAAAGCAACATCACATCGGAGAGGCAATTCAATATCGAAGTTTGGATAGAGAAGGCTGGTTTGGATAATCTTTTAATCTTTTAATCTTAATGAAATGACTATAAACTGCCACGGCGAACTCTTGGATTTAACTTCTGCGAAAATTATGGGAATTATCAATATCACCCCTGATTCTTTCTATGAAAATAGCAGAGCTTCTTCCAAAGATCTCCTTAAAAAAGCCGAAAAAATGCTTGAACAAGGAGCTGATTTATTAGATATTGGAGGATATAGTTCACGCCCTGGTGCTACTGAAGTTTCTCAGGAAGAAGAATTAAGGCGAGTAGTTCCTGTGGTAAAAACATTGGTAAAAACTTTTCCGAAGGTTCGTATTTCGGTGGATACTTTCCGAAGTGAAGTAGCACGTCAGTCTCTTTTAGAGGGAGCTTGTATGATAAATGATATTTCTGCGGGACATCTTGATGAGAAAATGTGGCAGATTATTGCTGATTTTCAAGTGCCTTATATTGCAATGCATATGAAAGGAACCCCAAAAAATATGCAAGAACACACTCATTATCAAGATATTGTAAAGGAAATGATTTTCTACTTTTCACAAATTAAAGCCAAAGCTCAACAATATGGGATTAATGATTTAATTATAGACCCTGGTTTTGGTTTTTCAAAAACGTTGGAGCAAAATTATGAAATCTTGCGTAAGTTATCCCTTTTTAGAATTTTAGACGTTCCCATTTTAGTAGGAGTTTCACGAAAATCAATGCTGTATCGTTTACTACAAACCACTGCTGAGAATGCTCTCAATGCCACCACCATAGTAAATACACTCGCCTTAACAAAAGGGGCACACATTTTACGCGTACACGATGTGCAACAAGCCAAAGAATGTGTACAAATTTTTGAAAAAATGGAAAAATTATGAAGCAAATCCTCATTTTATTATTGTCTTTGTTTTTTACACAATGTACTCAGCGTGAGATACAATTACCACAAGTTTCAGGAGTTTTACAATCGGAAATGGTAGACTATTCGGTAATTTATGTCTTTTTCAATGAAGAAAATCAAGAAGCGGAACTTAACGCGAATAGCTTGATTACATCAACACATTGGGTTTTTCATATAGACCGACGATTGACAATGCGTCAAGCTGCTGAAAAAATCATCAAAATGCAAGAAAAAAAGGAAAAACCAGGAATGCATAACAATCCTAACTCACGTAACTTTTTTTCAGTTGCTGATATGGAAAACAAGCAATTACGTTTTTTAGAGTTTACCAAACAGCGATTCGATTGGAAAGGAATTGATACTGAAAAAATCCCTCAACTTTCGGCGATAGCCAACTCCGAAGGCAGTTTTGAAACTCGCACCGATGCCGTTTGGGTAGATGGTGCTATGAATTTTCAAGATTTTGCTGTACTTTTATACCAAACTCAACTAAAAGGATTGTTTTTAACAAAAATATATGTTCAACCTTAAAAATATTCGTTTTTGGAATTGATAGAAATTTTAAATTTTACACTTGCCGATTTTATTGATATTCTGCTGGTTGCTTTACTGCTCTATTACGTATATAAGCTCAGTCGGGGTACGGTTGCCATCAATATATTTTGGGGGATTGTTATCATTTATTTGATTTGGAAGATTACTGAAGCTCTGGAAATGGAGCTACTTAGCAATATTTTGGGGCAGTTTATTGGAGTAGGCGTTTTTGCTCTGATTGTGGTTTTTCAAGAAGAAATTCGTCGTTTTCTACTCACCATAGGTTCACATCGGTTTTCAAAATCGTTGTATTTTATGAATCTAAACAAAAAAAATAATAATTTACGTGTAGAGGTATTGGTATCTGCTTGTCAGAAATTAGCAGCAACCCACACGGGGGCTTTAATTGTTTTAGAGCGCAACATATCTCTTGACTTTGTTAGAACCACAGGTGATAAAATGGATATTGATGTAAATGAACCCATATTGGAGAGTATTTTTTACAAAAATAGCCCTCTACACGATGGAGCTATCGTCATAAAACAAAATCGAATTGTAGCCACACGGGTAGTGCTGCCTGTGGTTAGCCAAAATGCAATTCCTAAAAAATACGGACTAAGACATCGGGCTGCCACTTCAATTACTGAAAAAACCGATGCTACAGCTCTGGTAGTTTCTGAGGAAACGGGAAAAATTTCATATTTTAAAAATGGAGGATTTGTACATTACAAAAATGACAGCGAGCTTATCGAGCTTATTGTAAAGGATTTGGCTTAAATGCGAGAAGAAGTATTGCATTATCTTTGGAAGCAAAAGAAAATAGCTTTTTCGGGGCTTACCACAGCTTCGGGAGAGTCGTTATATATTTTTGATTTTGGGCAATATAATCCCAATTCAGGTCCCGATTTTCTATCGGCGAAAATTCGTATCGGAGAACAAATTTGGATAGGAAATGTTGAAATTCACACCCAATCATCGCATTGGTATGTACATAAGCACGAAAATAATCCTGCCTTTTCTAACATTATTCTGCACGTAGTCTGGCAACACGATGTGGAGATTTTCAGTAGCCACGAACAAAAAATACCTGTATTAGAACTTAAAAATCAAGTAGATGAATCCTTAATCAGGCATTGTGAGGCTTTACTTTCTTTTCCAAAAAAATTTATCAACTGTGAAAATGATTTCAAACAGATAAATGACTCTATTTCAGAAGATTGGAATACAAACTTATTCTTACAACGATTAAAAGAAAAAACTCAACGTATTGAAATACTTCATAAAAGCTGTAATTCGGATTGGGAAAAACTACTTTTTTTATTGCTTTTGAAAAATTTTGGAGGTATAGTTAATGGCGAGGCCTTTTTACAAATGGGCAAAACTCTTGATTTTTCGATAATCCGAAAAGAAAAACATTACCCACTCCATCTGGAAACACTCTTTTTCGGACAGTTACAAATGCTTTCTGACGATGTACACGATACCTACTTTTTAGAAATTAAAAAGGAATATGCATATCTGAAATTGAAATACGCACTCAATGATTCTGTTGTTGGGGTACGCTTTTCCAAACTTCGTCCACAAGGATTTCCTACGCTCAGGCTTTCACAACTTGGGCAATTGTATGAAAAAAATGAAGGTTTATTTTCTCGTTTTATTCATACAAAAACATTTGACGAATTCAAAACTCTTTTGGCAGTAATTGCTTCTGAATATTGGAATAACCATTATACTTTTGGTAAAGAATCTGGAAAAAGTACTAAAAAAATATCTCAAGAACTCATCAGACTCATTTGGATAAACACACTGCTTCCTCTGCAATATTATTATAGTCAAAATCAAGGATATGATATATCGGAACAGCTTAAAAATCGTATTAAAGAACTTCCTAAGGAAAAAAATCATATCATAACAGCTTTTGAAAAAATTGGAGCGAAAGTTACTTCTGCTTTTGATACGCAAGTTATATTACAACAATACAATAGCTATTGCATCAAAAATCGATGTTTAGAATGTGAAATCGGAAATAAAATACTGAGGAATAACAACCCATAATCTTGTATAAAACAACACATTATAATAAAATTGGAATACAAACAAGAAAAATTGATTTTAAACGGACGAATAAAGCTCATCACCGAGCTTACGGAATTCAGAATGGGACTGTGGATTTACGGTTTTGGTTTGAGCGATGCAGTAACCAATGAAGAAATCATTCCGCTAATCTCTTTTTTTAATTTGGATAATTTAGAAGAAGTAAATGATGCTTTAAAGATAAGATTTCGTATTTATCCTGATGGAAGCACCTATTATGACGTGGTGGTTAATCCTTTTTTACGTAATTTTGTGCATAGATATAAACAGTACCACACCAACGATTTTTATAAAATTTTTACAGGAAAAGAATATCAATAATTTAAAAATAAACGATGAGTTTCTTAGAAAAAATGCAGAAGCGTTATACTGCCAAAAAATACGACGCTAACTACCAAATACCCAACGAAATTATAAACCAATTAAAGGAAATATTGGCACTGACTCCGTCTTCCATAAATTCGCAACCTTGGCATTTTACTTTTATTTCCGATGCCCCAACCAAACAATTACTCTCGAAACATTCATTTCACAATACCGAAAAAGTAGCTGATTGTAGTCATCTGCTAGTAATGCAAGTTATTGACCATCTAGATACTTTTGAAAATCAGTTATTTGAACGGAAATCACATATGCTTGATTATTTTAAATCCTTACGAAAAAATTTAGGAGAAGATTTTACTAAAAAGTGGTTGAGCAATCAGATATACATCGCTTTAGGAGTGGTACTTTCAGCTTGTGCTGATATGGGTATTGACTCCACAGCTATGGAAGGTATTGATACCGAATTTTATACTCAGCAGGTAGGCAGACATCAATACAAGGTGGTATTGGCAGTAGCCTTAGGAAAGCACCACCCTGAGGATATAAATCATCCGAGCAAAACACCCAAATCACGACTTCCTTTAGAAAAAATATGTAGTGAGATATAACGTAAAAAGGGAAACGTTTTTAAACATTTCCCTTTTTTAGTTTTTATCCTTTGTACCTTTACTTGGTTCTTGATAACTTTTACTGTGTGATAATGGCATCATAGATGACTTGTTGTATTTTACTTCGGATACTTTCTTTTATCAGCAAATTATTTTCGGCAGAAGGATAGGTACGATTCGAGAGAAAAACATAAACAATTTCGTGCTCGGGGTCAGCCCAAGTGAAAGTACCTGTAAACCCAGAATGCCCAAAACTGGACATTGATACGCAACCACAAGTGGGTCCTTCTTCGCTCAGTTGGGGTTTGTCAAAGCCTAATCCTCTGCGATTGTTTTCCTCACAAAACATACACGTATTGAACAGACTTACCACTTGAGGCTGTAAAAACCAATGTCCTCCGTAGTATCCCTGCTGCAAATACATTTGCATCATTTTAGCCACATCATCGGCATTCCCAAAAAGTCCTGCGTGTCCACCAACTCCTCCTTGCATAGCCGCTCCTTGGTCGTGAACGTAACCGCGTACCATTTGATTTCTGAAATAGTTATCTACCTCAGAAGGAGCGATTTGCTCCAAAGGAAAATGCTGTAAAGGAAAATATGTCAGTCGATAAGCTCCTAACATCTGGTAAAAATCTTTCTGCACCAAAACCGAAAGTGATGTTTTCGATTTTTGTTCGAGATATTTTTTAAATAGATAATAAGGCAAATCGCTGTATAAATATCTTTTTTTAGTTAGCAAATCACTATCGACAATGCGCTGATAGATAGTATCTTTGTAATCATTACGCATATACAAATTTTTGGCAACAGGTACCGAAAAATCATCCGTTTTTTGTGTGTTATAGTAAGCAGTTAAGGGCTTTTTTTGAGGGGTAACGGTTTTTAAATAAAACGGAATCCAAGATTGTAGCAATCCGTTGTGAGAAAAAGCATTGATTATCTTTATATTAGCTTTGTTCGTGTTTTTTAATTCAGGCAACAAATCAGAAAAAGTAGAGTTGATGTTGTAATCGTTTTGCGAAAACATTTTCATCATTTCTGGCAAAGTAGCTAAAATTTTAGTTAGAGAAGCTAAATCGTAAATGGTATTTTCAGTAACTGGATGATTTTCATTATAATCTAACGTGCCAAAATTTTTTCGATATACAACTTTACCTTGTTTTGCTACCAAAATTTGCATTCCAGGAGCCATTTTTTTTTCAATGGTGTAATGGGCAAGGCTATCAATTTTTAATAATCTTTTTGAATCAAGCCCTACACTTTCAGGCAACCCGTAGGCTAAACGTCCGATTTTTGAAATTGAAATGCCAGTATTAACAGGCAAAAGCGGATGTGCAGAAACTGGAAGCACCCCACGAGCATCAATAGCTCCGAAGATGAGTTGTGCCGCTTTTTCCTGAGCAATTCGGTGGTTTTGATACGCTACCACAATACTTTCAATATTGGAAATATCCTGAACATCAAGTAACGCATAAGGACGAGTAAACACACTTAAAATCAAGCGTTTTTCTTTAGCTACCTCTTGTAACCAAACGAGTTCTTCTGCCGTAAATTGATAAGCATCCCAAGGGGTTTTATCGGATTTATGCAACCCGATAATCACCACATCAAACGGCTTCAAATCCTTCTCCAACTGCGATACCGATTCGGCTTTTACAGTGTTTATTTGGGCGTAACGCTTTAAGGTTTTCTCAAAGAAAGTTCCTTTGTCATTACCAAATTTGACGTATGCAATTTTTTGCTCTTGCAAATTTTTTAAAGGTAGTAATTGCCCATCATTTTTGGCTACCGTTAAGGCATTTTCAAAAAGTTCTTCAATAAGTAAATCATCGGCTAAGGTATGTAGCCCTTTGTTTACTTGGCTCAATTCAAGAATTGGCGTTTTTTGTAGCCCTACTTTGTATTTTGCCATCAGAATTTTACGGACTGAATGCGCCAAACGTTCCTCACTAATTTGCTGGTTTTCATAAGCTTTTTTTACAGCTTGAACTCCTTTGGCTACATCTTCAGGCATAAGTAGTACATCATTCCCCGCTAAAAAAGCAGCCACATCTACCTCCCCTACGGGTAAATAATCGGCAACTCCTTTCATTCCTAAAGCATCGGTAAAAATTAGCCCCTCAAATCCCAAACGTGTTTTAAGAATGTCGGTTACAATATGATGTGAAAGCGAGGAAGGTTTACCGTTTTCCGACTCTAATGCGGGTACGTTCAAATGCCCAACCATAAAACTAGCCACGCCCTCTTGTGTTAATTTTTTAAAGGGATAAAGCTCTATACTATCTATCCGTTGTGAGGTAAAATCAATGGTGGGTAGGGTTTTATGTGAATCTTTCGAAGTATCACCGTGACCGGGAAAATGTTTGGCATTCGCCAAAACTCCAGCAGCTTGCATTCCTCGAGTAAAAGCTATTCCTTTTGTAGCTACGTTTTCTTTATCTTCACCAAAGGAACGATTCCCGATGATAGGGTTGGCAGGGTTGGTATTGATATCTACATCAGGAGCAAAATTGATATGTACCCCCAAACTATTGCAATGTTTACCAATTCGATACCCTGCTTTTTCAATGAGCTGATTGTTTTTTACCGCTCCCATAGTCATATTCCAAGGATAAGCGAAAGTGGAGTCTAGGCGCATAGCAAGTCCCCATTCGGCATCCATAGCAATAAAAAGCGGAACTTTGGAAATTGCCTGATACTGATTGGTTAATTGGGCTTGTCGTTGTGGTCCACCTTTAGAAAAAATAATTCCTCCGATATGATACTTTTTGATAAGTTCTTTAATATTTTCGGTATTTTTCGTACCTATTTGACTTGAAAAGACAGATACCATAAATAATTGTCCTATCTTTTCGTCCAACGTCATTTTGTTGTATATGCTATCTACCCATTTTTGCTGAGCGACTGCATCTTTGTCCAACAACGGATGAGTTTGCTGGGCATATCCCCACAAACTTGCTATAAGTAAACTAAACGTAAGATATATTCTTTTCATAGGTAAACCGTTTTAATAGTTTTTAAATGAATCTGCTGTGCCAGCTTTCTGACATTGGTACTTCCCAGAAATGTTCGTATTCATATTTGTTGGTTACCAAATTATTGAAAACGATAGTGTTTGCCGAAACAGCACGTTCTTTCGCCATTTTTTTAAAGTCTGAAAGGTTTTTATAGGCAATGTATTCGCCTTGCTTGTAGCTAACGTTCATTTTGTCGAGCAAATCCACTTGGTATTGTTTTTCCAATTGTTGTATAAACCGAACTTGCTCATCAATAGCGCACCCTGAGGCTTGATGTACTTCCTGATTTACAGCGATAATAATAAACCGATTGTAACGTAGCTCGAAAGAGCTTTCCAATCCACTACCGTGGGCTGACCAATGCGCCAAAAATGTTTTTAACTGATTTTCTATTTCAATGATTTCTTCGGAAGTAAAACTTCGATTGCTTTGGTATATCCAAACCCGAGCCGTTTCGGGTAATTCATTAAATGCAACAAACATATTGATTCTTTTTATTTTAAATGATGGAATTATTAAGTAATTCTGCTAAATCCAAAACTTTGATTTGCTTTTCTTGTTCTTTGTTTTTTACTCCGTCGGTAAGCATTGTATTGCAAAAAGGACAACCTACCGCAATAATTTTAGCTTGAGTATCTATGGCTTGCTGGGTGCGCAGTACGTTAATGTCTTGATTTCCTTTTTCGGGTTCTTTAAACATTTGAGCACCACCTGCTCCACAACAAAGTCCTCTGGATTTGCAACTTTTCATCTCCACTACCTCAGCTTCAAGTTCTTTTAGCAACTCTCGAGGTGCTTCGTATTGGTCATTGGCTCGTCCTAAGTAGCAGGGGTCGTGAAAAGTAATTTTTTTACCTTTAAACTCTCCTCCCGAAACGCGTAATCGCCCTTCTTGCAGTAACGATTGCAAAAATTGGGTGTGATGTAGCACTTGATAATTTCCGCCCAACGACGGATATTCGTTTTTTAACGTATTAAAACAATGCGGACAAGTAGTCACTATTTTTTTTACGCCGTAGGCATTAAGCACCTCAATATTGGTCATTGCCTGCATTTGAAAAAGAAATTCATTGCCTGAACGCTTTGCAGGGTCACCTGTACAACTTTCTTCTGTGCCTAAAACCGCAAAATGAACCTTAGCTTTAATGAGTAAAGAAGCAAAAGCACGAATTACTTTTTTAGCCCTGTCATCAAAACTTCCGGCACATCCTACCCAAAAAAGCACCTCAGGGGTTTTACCCTGTGCCATCATTTCCGCCATTGTAGGTACATTCAATGTTTCATTCATAACACTGACTTTTAACAGATTTTGAATTACTATATATTTTAAGTTTCATTCACCCAATTGAGTCTGTCCATTTGGCTATATTGCCAAGGTGCTCCATTATTTTCAATATTATTCATCATTACATTTAGCTCGTTAGGCGCAGACGATTGCTCCATTACCAAATACTGACGCATCTCCATAATAATAGAAAGCGGATTGATACTTATAGGACAAGCCTCAACGCAGGCGTTACAAAAGGTACACGCCCACAATTCCTCTGAAGTGATGTAATCGTTTAAAAGTTGTTTGCCATCGGGATGAAAAACGCCTTGATGCGCATCCATATTTCTACCGACTTCTTCCAATCGGTCACGGGTTTTCATCATTATTGCTCGAGGAGAGAGTTTTTTTCCGGTTTTATTGGCAGGACATTCATCGGTACAACGCCCACATTCGGTACACGTATAAGCACCAAGAAGTTGCACCCAATTTAAATCCGACACATCTGAAGCTCCAAATTTTGCAGGAGCATCGGAAGTTGTTGCGGCATACGGATTGGCATTGGGGTCTAACATCAGTTTTACCTCTTGGGTAACCGAATCTAAATTAGGCAATTTCCCTTTCGGATCCAGCGAAGCATAAAATGTATTTGGGAAAGCCAAAACAATATGCAAATGTTTCGAATAGTACAAATAGTTTAAAAAGCACAAAACCCCAATAATATGCAACCACCAAGAAGTTCGCTCTATAAATATGAGGGTTGAAACAGACAATTCATTAAGCAATGGTGAAATCCATTGGCTTATAATGAAATATCCGCCCTGAGGATACTCTCCCAATTGTTGCAACCGAAAGTCAGAAGCATTCATTACTAAAAACAGAAGCATCAGCACCGTTTCAGCATACAAGATGATATTAGCATCTTTAGTGGGATTACCTTGTAGTTCTTTTTTTTGAAATCGGCTAATTTTAAGAAGATTACGCCTTATCCAAAAAACAAAGACCGAGATAATAACTAACAAAGCCAATACTTCAAAAGAAGCAATCAACACATCATAAAAACCACCTAATCCGCTGAAAATACGATGTGTACCCAAAACACCATCGATTACAATTTCAAGCATTTCAAGATTGATGATAATAAAACCTACGTAAACCAAAATGTGTAATATTCCTGCCACGGGGCGAACCATCATTTTTTGCTGCCCAAGAGCTATCCGTAACATATTTTTCCAACGCTTTGAGCGATTTGCTGAAACATCGGTAGCTTTTCCCAATCGAATATTACGAACCAATTTTCGGACGTTTCTTAAAAAAAATCCGATACCTGTAACGAGCAATATCAAAAAAATAATATTGGGAAGATAATACATAGGTCAGTTTATTGAATTTTGAGTTATTCTTCAATGGCTTTTTCGGCTTCTTGAGCAGTGGCTTCGTAAGGTTTGGCTTTTTTGCCAAAAACGGAAAAATGCACATATCGTTTCGGGTTTAAGCGAAAATCTTGCAACAATAATTCCAATTCTTTAGTTGCTTTTTCCAGATTTTTATACAATTGTTCATCATTGACTAACTTACCAACATTACCTTTTCCTTGCTGAATTTGAGCAACCATTGTATTGAGATTGGCTATCATTTGCTGGGTTTGAGCCAAAGTTTTATTCAGATCAGATTTGGCAAGTGAATCGGTAAACTGTGCCAAATGCTGAGTCATTTTATGAGCGTTACTCAAAATTTCTTGTAGATTTTGTTTGTTATTGAGTAAAATATGATTAAGCTCGGCAGAGGAACGATTCAAATTAGCCATAACGGCATTCATATTAGCCACGGCTCCTTTCATATGTTCAATAGTTTTTTCGTTTAAGAAAGCATTCACTGCAGCTAAGGTAGTGTCCGACTTCGATAGTAAATGATTAACTTTCAACTGTGTAGGCTCTAACTTACTGCTTAACGATTGAAGAAGATCCATTTGAATTGAAGGCTTAAGTTCATCGCCTGATTCGGCTTTTGGAGCACCATCAAAAACAGGAACAATCTGCAACCCTGTTCCACCCAAAAGGCTACTGTGAAGTTCAGCCTTACTATTTTTTGAAAACAAAAAATCTTTTGTACAAGCAATAGACACCTTAATTTTAGCCGTCTGCTCATCAAGCCCAACGGACTCTACCGTACCAATTTGTACGCCGTTGACCGTAACTGGAGTACCCGTTTTGAGCCCACCAGAATGCTCATAAATAACGTGATATATATTGTTTTGCCTAAAAAGTGACCTCGATTTCAAAAAATTAAACCCAATGAAGAAACAAGCAATTCCTCCAATAACTATAATAGCTGTTTTAATTTCCTTAGATAATTTCATCTACAAATGTTTTTAGTTAAGTTTTCTTCTAAAATTAGCCTACAAAGGTAATTATAAATAATTTAATTTGAATAAGGTTTATCTATTTTCTTTTCGTTTGGCTTCGGCAACCGATATTTTTTTGTCGTGATAATATGCTACAATAAACGCATCTTTATATCCTGCTTTCCTAGCTTGTGCCAACAACTTTTGAGCCTCAGCAAAACGATGAACATTTCCGTAAGCATACCGATAAATTTTACCGTTTTTTTCCACCGAAATAGGCGACAATTTATTAAAATTATAAGGCTTTGTCTCTATTTTTTTATGGCTGGTAGATATTTGCACCTTATACACCAAATTAGTATTCAACTCATTAGAAGTTATCGGAAGGTACACATCACGCGTACTTTTACCCTCTATCCATTTTTTGTAGGAAATAATGGCATCGGCTATATTTTGGGCAAACTCCTGTTGTCCTTTTTTTGAGGTAAGAAAAGTTCTTTCTTGAGTGTTGGTTACAAACCCAGTTTCGATAAGCACACTAGGCATATAGGTTTGGTGAAGTACAATAAAACCAGCCTGTTTAACCCCACGATTGAGACGCTTCATTTTGTGGGTGAAATTATTCTGAATGGTTTTTGCCAGTTGAATGCTTTGTTCTAAAAACTCCTCCTGAACAATAGAAAGTCCAATGAACGTTTCTGGTGAGTTGATATTGTAATCGGCATAACGTGCTTGATAATCATCTTCCAAATAAATTACTTCGTTTTCTGTTTTTGCCACTTCGAAATTTTGTTCACTTTGGTGTAAACCTAACACAAAAGTTTCTGCACCGTGAGCTTGAGTTTTATGTGAATTACAATGTACAGAGATAAAAACATCAGCTTTGGCTCTGTTGGCAATAGCACCACGTTCGTACAAATCTACTGCAATATCTTTATCGCGGGTGTAAATAACTTTGATATCTTTTTGTGAGCTTAAAATCCTACCTACTTCCAAAACAACACTCAAAACGATATCTTTTTCATAAATCTTCCCTACGGCTTTTCCGGGGTCTTTTCCGCCGTGTCCAGCATCTAAAACTACTTTAAAGGGCGTGTTGTTTTGTGAAAATGCTAACGATGTTCCCCAAAAAAGCCCTATCATAATTAACAAAAAAGGGGATTTATCGAAGATGCTCATATATTTGGTAAAATTCATCATCAAAATTGTGATTTAAAATTAGATTTTTTATCTTTTTAATTTTATTTTTGGGCTTTGAATAGAAAAACGCAAGATTCAAAATTTCACAAACAGAAAAATATCCGTAAGTTTGACCCTTGCAAATAAATCATTGCTTATCAAAGCAGCGTTCAAAAGGCGAATATAGCAAGATTTTTGCATAAAAAATTTAATTCAAACATAAAAAAAGTTACTATTTTGCTAAACCATAAACAACAAATTATTTTACTACTGGTTTTATTGATAACCATTACTTGTTTTTGGCACGACAAGTCATTTGCGTCAAAACATACTGGTTTTCAAGGTACCGAGCGTTTTTTGTTGTTTGATACTTTAAAGAAAAGTAACAAAAATTCCAAAGCAAACATCACTCAAAACCGTGTTATCAAAAAAGATACCATAAAAGACTCACTTACCTTAAAAGTAACGGATTCTTTAAAAAAAGATAGTTTACCCAAACGAAAATCGTCGTTAGATCACATCGTGAAATATAAGGCAAAGGATAGTATCATTATCAACAAATCAAAAAACAAAATTGTATTGTACAACCAAACGCAAGTACAGTATAATGATATTGACCTAAGCGCTGGCATTGAAGTCATTAAGTATGATATCGGAGAAGTTTTTGCAGGAAGAGTAAAAGACTCGGCAGGAAATTATTCGCAACACCCTGTTTTTAAGCAAGGTAGTGATGTAATAGAGCCTGACTCTATTCGTTTCAATTACAAAAACCAAAAGGCTATTATCCGCAATTCTTATACTAAGCAAGACGAAAACAACATCAAAGCCGAAGTGGTAAAAAAAGAAAACGATTCCACCTATTTTATGAAAAATGGAATCATTACCACAGCTGAAGATTTGGACGACCCCGATTATTACATTTTGGTGCGCAAAGCCAAATTCGTTCCGAATAAAAAAATCGTAGCCGGATTTAGTAATATGTACATTGTGGATATCCCAACACCTGTAGCACTTCCTTTTGCCTATTATCCAATGGTTTCGGGGCGAACCTCGGGGCTTATTTTCCCTACTTTTGGCGAGGTAAATAATCGTGGGTATTTCGTACAAAACGGAGGATACTATTTCGTTTTGAATGACAATATGGACCTTACTGTAACAGGAGATTACTATACTAATGGTAGCTACGGACTACAAGGACAATCATCATACAAAAAACGATACAAGTACTCAGGAAGTTTTAATATTCGCTATGAAAACCTGATTTACAGCCTAAAAGGATTCCCTGACTACAATCGAACACAAATGTACAACATCCAATGGACGCACTCCAAAGATGCCAAGTCTAATCCTAATTCCAGTTTTTCTTCATCAGTAAACTTAGGAAGTAGCCGATATTACCAAGATTCTTACAATCAACTAAATACATCAAACTTTTTAAACAATACATTATCATCATCCATTTCTTATTCCAAAACATTTCCAGCTTATCCGTCAGTTAACCTTTCGGTAACCGCTTCACACTCACAAAACACTAATACACAAAACATTGAAATGACTTTGCCCGCTCTGCGTACCAGTATGGAGCGAATTTATCCGTTTGCTAAAAGAGGGGAAACCAAGAAAGGGCTTTTGAAAAGCCTTAATTTTCAATATAGTATGCAGGCTGACAATCGTTTTTCTACTACCGATAGCCTATTCTTTTCTAAAAAAATGTTTGATGAAGCCAAAAACGGAATACGACATTCTATTCCTGTGAGTACCACCACAAAACTGTTTAAATACGTTACTCTTGGGGTAAACTCATCATTGAATGAAGTTTGGCAATTCCGAACCATTCGTAAAAACAATTTTAACAGTACCATAAGTAAATCGGTTATTGACACGATAAATGGATTCGACCGTTTTTTAACATACAACGTGGGGACAAGTTTAGGAACTACCATCTATGGTACCTTCAAATTCAATAAAGATTCAAAAATACAAGCCATTCGCCACGTGATGCGCCCCTCGGTAAGCTATGGTTATACCCCTTCGTTTGACAATTATTATGATTATTACGTTTCTGATGCCTACGGAACACGTTCGCAATACACTCGTTTTGAAGGAGGTATCTACGGAACACCTGGTCTTTCGGAATCTAACGCAATGAGTTTTTCGTTAAGTAACACTTTAGAAGCCAAAATAAAACAAAAAGATAGTACCCAAACCGAACCTAAAAAAATTATGTTACTTAATAGCCTGAATTTTAGTTCAAGTTATAATTTTGTTACTAAAAAATTCAGCCCTGTAACAATGACTGGAGGAACACAATTTTTTGACGGCAAGATGGGAGTGAATTTTGGGGCAACTTTGAATCCTTACGGCATTGATAATAACGGAAGGCAAATGGAAAAATTTAATATTCAGAATGGGGGAAGTCTCTTTCGCCTTACCAACGCAAATTTATCTACCAATTATTCGTTTTCCAATAGAAACAAATCATCAAAATCAAAAGATAATACAGCCTCAGGCGGAAGAAAAGATGACCTATTTGGAGCCTCAAGACACTTAGGGGAAGACCAAATATCTTCAAAAGAAGACGAAGAAAACGAGGAAGAAAACAAAGAAGGACAAACCTTCTACAAAGCCGCCATTCCGTGGGATTTTAACCTCGCCTATTCCATTACTTACAGCAATCATAATCGAGAAAAGCGCATTTCAAATAATTCGATAATGTTCTCTGGAAATGTAGAGCTTACCCCAAAATGGCAAGTAGGGATTTCTAGCGGATATGATTTTGTAAATAAAGGGATTACTTATACCCAACTTCGCTTTGAGCGCGATTTGAATAGTTTCAGAATGAGTTTTAATTTTACTCCTATCGGATACCGAACCTCGTGGTATTTCTTTATTGGAATAAAATCATCTATGCTTTCGGATTTAAAATGGGAAAAGAACCGAGAACCCGACCGACGTTTGAATTAAATTATAAATATCACATAACCGTATGAAAAAACAAATCATTTTTACAGAAAAAGCACCTGCTCCAATAGGTCCTTACAATCAAGCTGTTTTAGCGGGAAATACGTTATACGTTTCAGGACAAATCCCCGTTGACCCTCAAACAGGTGAAGTAGTAAAAGGCGTTGAAAAAGCGACCAAACAAGTAATGGAAAACTTAAAAGCGGTTTTGGAAGTTGCTGGAGCAACTTTTGAAAATGTAGTAAAAACGACCATTTTCTTAACCGATATGAACGATTTTGCTCAAGTAAATGCTATTTATGGTGAGTATTTTGATGATGCTACAGCCCCTGCTCGCGAAACAGTACAGGTAGCAAACTTACCCAAATTCGTAGAGGTAGAAATTTCGTGTATCGCTATTTTATAAAGTATAACCAAAAGCTTTCTTAAGCTACGATTTGAATATACCCCAAAAGTTAAAATTAATTTTGGGGTATATCTTTGAAATTATTTAGGTTTCTCCTTTTAGTAAATAAGGCTGGATTATTCCTTCCGAAAGAAATGGTTTAATATTTTTCCCGTTTTGATTTCTAACAGATGTTGGTTTGTGGTTTTGCTATCAAGTCCGCCTAATGAGGGAATCCATTTGCCTGTTTTGATGTAATCCAAACGCTCCAATAATTGTGGGTATTTTCGAGCTACCTGCTTGATGTTTAACCCCGTGTAAAGTGCTGTTTTTAAATTGTTTTCTTTTGCAATTGCAATAAATTTCAGCAGCTGATCAATATTCCATTCTCCTCCCATAAAAAGCACACAACTGATAGTTCCCTCATACTTTTCAATGAGTTTTTCCAACAAACTAAGCGTTAAAGGTTGTCCACAATTAGGATTCCAGATATGCTCAGAGTGGCACCCCTCACAAGCTAACGGACAACCCGTTATCGTAAAACAAAGCGAAATTTCATTAGGAACTTCCTGTAAAACAATATCATACTCGCTATATCGCAGTATTGCCATAATATCTTTTTTGAGCTTCCTTTTGTCTGTCTTTCGAGAAATTACTTACTTTTTTCAAATAACCAATGATGCGAGTAGCGTAATCAACATCGGTGGAATGACATTTTACACAATGGTCAGTGGTGTGTTTATTGATATAACCACAACTATTACAATAAGTTACTTTTACATTGAAACAGAAATAATTACAACCCGTTTTCGCAGCTACATTGAGTAGTTTCAAAAATCCTTCTTGGGTTGGATATTCTTCCAAATTGCAGTGATATGCCGAGCCTCCGTCCAAAAATTGGATATATTCGTGTCCGTGCATAAAGAATTTATCTATTATATTAACAGATTCATCTTCAACCACATAAAAATATGAATTATAGCAATCTCTCGGAACAAAAAGCCCATCAGATTTATCCCAATTGGCATTTTTCACACCCAAATTTTCAGCAGGAACAAACTCTGTATTAAACATATAGCCGTATTTTGCTTTGGCTTCCTTGTTCTTTTCGTAAATTAGCTTTAAATTTTTATTGACAAATGATTTATATTCCTCATTATCAGATATTTTTAACCCTAAGAATTCTGCTGCTTCCACCATTCCGTTAATTCCTATGGTAAGAAATTGTTTGTCAAGCGAAATAAATCCAGCATCATACACGGGAAGCATTTTAGCATCTTTATAATCCTGAATAATAGCACGATACGCAACCTGATATTTATGAATATTATCAATCATTTTTTCCAAAGAAAGCCCTTTTTGATACAATCGGTTCATATTAATGGTAATAACATTGATACTTCCTGTGGAAACGCCTCCCGCACCCAGCGAATAACTGAACGTATTGTCCGAAATTTCATTTCGCAAACGGCAACAACTCGCTAGAGAATCGGCATTATCGGACTGATAAATGAAAAATGCGTTTCCTTCGCTAAGTTCTTCGGCACAGAAGTTGGCAAAATTTTCATCGTGAACTCTTTTGTCCTTGGTTAGCATCGCCGCCGTAACCACAGGAAAAGTCAGAATGGCTTTTTTTCGTTCATTATTAAACCATTTCATAAAATATTTTTGGATTTTATCCAGCGATTCATAAATTGGTTTACTTCCGTCGGGGAAAACAAAATTCCCGAACATCGAATCGAAATAAGGTTTGTCGTACAAAGAAATATTCCAAAAAACAGATTGATAACCACGTGCCGCCGCAGGTTGATTGATAGCATACACCACGTGTTGCATTTCGTTTTCTACTATTTTTGTGTGTGTTTTTAGATAATCATTCCCGTAGTCTTTTCGAGCGAAATAGTCAAAATACATCAAAAATTCAACGGTTGCTACTGCTCCTGCAAATTGAGAAGATACTGAAAATAAGAAATTTACAAACGAGCCACAAAAACTCGCTAAATGCTTCGGAGCTTTGGATTCGCCACCAAGTTTCAACAGTCCATCAAGCAAGAGAGGATACATCGAAACGCTCACGCAATAAGGTTTCAGACTAGTTTCGTCGTGTACATAAATTTCGTGTTCTTCAATTTGCCTGATGTATTCATCGGCTAAATCCTGACCAAAAAGCTGAGCAATCTTGCGTGAAACCAACATTCTATTCACCTGAATATTAATATCTTTATTCAGTTCGGCTTCCATCGTAGCTATGTTTTTGTTAGAAACGTTAGCATTAGAATCAAACAAAGAACCACTCGCTGCATTTTGCGATGTTAGGTAATTCTCAATAAAATTACATTTCGTTTTTAGTTGTTCGGGCGTTAATTTTGTGAATTTTGACATAATAAATCGTTTTACAGATGAGATTATTCAAAGGTTAAGTCGATGCAAAATATAGTTAGTGGAAGTGATTCAATTTCTGAAATAGTCAGAAAATTACATTGCATTTTGTGATAAAACATACGACTAATCTTTCTTTAATCAAAGGATAAGAAAGGAAATTAGTAGTTGAATTATCACACTACGAAGCTATACAAATAAAAGACATATAAATCTTTAAATAAAGAATATTTATGCACAAACTTATCAACATTTGATAAAAAATCCGTAAAAACCAATGTATAACATTTGATTTCACGGATTGTATCTGGAACGAATTTATTATGTCTGAAGAAGAGAAAAAATAGATTATTTCACAATTTTTCCTTCTTCTAAGGCTTTTTGTAGCAAAACGTCAAAGGCTTCTCCTAAGGCTTCAGAAGCGCGTTTTACAGCATTTTCAATCACTTTACGTATTTGAGCTTCAGTAACGCCAGCCCCTCGCCAACTTTTTGCCTGAGTGTGGGTATTGAGTATAAAAGGAGTAATTCGATCTACGGCACAAGCGAAAATAGCATCGGGGGTTTGTGCGGCTTCAAATTCCAACCAAAGATTGAGAAATTCGCTTTGTAAGGGTTCGTCCAATATTCCAAAAATTCGTTTTGCAGAGGCTAATTCCCGTTCGTATTTGCCTTGCATTGCTTGTTCGTCAAAAGCGAAAGTATCCCCAGCGTCAATTTCCACCACATCGTGAATGGAAAGCATACGCACCACTTTTGCAAGGTCAATACGTTCTTTATTTTTGGCATACGGATACAAAATTTGAGCAAAAACCATTATTTGCCAACTATGTTCAGCGCTGTTCTCTCTGCGCGAATCGTCTGCGATGTAATTTCGGCGCTGTACGTTTTTTAGCGCATCAAGCGTTAAAATAAATTGAATTTCTTTTTCTAAAATCATTTATATTTGAATTGAGAGATATTTTTTTGAGGAAACATTCACCAAAGTTAGTAGTTAAAAAACATTATAATTTAATAACTTTCAAATTTTTAATTTTTCCTTGAAAACTTTTTTGGTTTGAACTTCCGATGTATTGCAATGGAAAAACAAGCGTTTGCTGAATGTAAATTTTATTTTTCCCATTGTTAGTGCTATATGTTTTGCCCTCTAGTCGTTCGGATTGTTTGCCATTGACGTAAAGTGAAGTTCCTTTGTAATCGCCTGAAATTCCGAGTTCATACCATTTTTCAAAATCGAATTTTTCTGCAAAATAGTAAGTATATCCGTCACGACTGAAACCTATTTGGAACTGATTGCGTTCTTTTTTTATAATAACTTTGCTGTCTCGCCCTTCAAAAAGAATTGCATCATCAATTGTTTTTGGGTTCAAAAATAGATTAAAATCCACACGATAATCGTATCCGATTTCTAAAATAGGTGTTTTGATAAAACTTTCTTCTGATTTGAAAACTAAAGAGTTATCCTTCTTGCTTATGCCGATTTTATTTTGTTGTAGTTCGTTATATCCGTTTTCGGACAAATCTCTTTCTTTCTTGCTGTTGAGGGCATAATGTATCACCAAATTAGTTTTGGAAGTCACTTTTCCGCTTAAATTAACCTGTGGAGCTTCTCCCATTCGGTCGGAAAGTTTTTTGAAAGTATCGAAATTGACTGAAGTGTTTCGTTTCCACATTTTCTCTGACAATACTTTTACCGCAGGAAGGGTGCGAATATGCACATCTTGCTGACTGATGCCATTACCGCAGTGGTCATTCCATACGGCAAACATTCCGCCAAGAAGCCCTTTTGTTCCTTCTGGAAGCGTTTCTTTCCGATTAACTTTTTCGGGTGTCCATTCTTCATAAAGCCATTTTTCATCAAGAAAATCACGATAATATCCCGCCGCAGGTACAATATAAAGCCACGTATCGCAGGTGGAAATGAGTTTGTAGCCCTCTTTGAGTGAAAGTTCAGGGTTAACCCAGTCGTACGACCAAGCATTTACTACTACATTTTCCGAATGTACGGGCGTTTCGCCTTTAAGCCAACGCAATCCGCCCCACATACGTACGTTTTTACCTAATTTTTGAATGTATTTGAGATATCTGTCCGTAAATTCACGATATTTTTCCGATTCGCCTTTGTCGTATTCGTCCGTCCCGATATGAACATCTGCACCCACAAAAACAGGATTTTCTCCACTCAAATATTCAGCATAAAGAGCATCGACAAACTTGTAAGTTTCAGGATGATACAAATCCAAATGGTCTCTACCGTATTTGTCACTTCCTATTTCAGGTTTGTAATGCGTAAAAGCCAGTGAATGAGCAGGTACGTCGATTTCAGGAATTACATTAACGCCGTAAAGCATTCCCATTTTTTGCAAATCGCGAAATTCATCTTTGGTATAATGTCCGTCTTTGGCAGCAAGTCCTGGGAAAACATCACTTTGCAGACGAAAAGCCGAATAGGTTTTGTCCCAATCATCATTATAAAAAACCTTGAAGCCATTGTCGTTCAGGTGAATTTGAAATTCGTTGATTTTGTAGTACGACAGAATTTTGATGTAATCTCTTAGATAATCAATAGTGAAGAATTTACGCCCAACATCGAGCATAAATCCACGATGAGAATACATCGGAAAATCATTAATTATTCCTTTTGGAAGACGATTTCCACCATTTTCGAGCATCTGCAAAAGTGTTCGAGTTGCCCAAAAGATGCCTTTTGTGCTTGAAGCAGTTACGATAATATTTTCATCAATATTGATGCGATAACCTTCTTCAGGGATTGCTGTTTCGCTACTCAACGTAAAGAAAATGGATTGGGGTTTTGCCTGAGCAAGTGTTACTGCTGTTCTAAAATTGTAAAGGCTTTGTAAGTCGTTGGAAAATACAGAAATATAACTTTCTAATTGTGGGAAATTTTTATCCACAATAAGCGGTGTATTTTCAGAAAAAGTAAAATACCCTGTTTTTCCTTCCCATTGCTGAATTGAAGGGATTACTTGCGGAGCCAAATTGGTTTGGGCCTTTAAACTTATAGCTACTAACAAGCTAAAAATGAATAATATTTTTTGTAGTTTCATAAGACATTTTTCAGTTTTTGGTTGATGAGCCACAAAGTTAATAAATTGAGGACAAGGAGCAAAGATTAAATACCCTTAGAGTTAAAAAAAACGTAAAACACCTAAATAAAAAATTAATTTTCAACTATTTGAAGTAAATGCATAAAGGTATTATTCCATTAAAAGTGATTGTATCGTTTTAAGGATTATCTATTTTCAATAGCTTTAAATTCGTCCTTACTCAAAAAAGTAGCGGCTACCTAAATTAGGTAGCCGCTATTGGTTTTATCTTACATATTAAGCCTCTCCTTGCAATCCAAAAAGCGGAATGGCAGATTGTTGCTCTTGCTCAACAATAGTTCCGTGAGCTTTTTCAAAGCGCTGAATGTTTTCAGCAAGTGCACCAAGCAAACGCTTAGCGTGTTGAGGAGTTAGTATTACCCGACTTCTTACACGAGCCTTAGGTACACCTGGCATAACGTTAATAAAATCAACTACAAATTCTGAAGGCGAATGATTTATGACTGCCAAATTTGAGTACACTCCATCGGCTGTTTTTTCATCCAATTCAATACTTAACTGTCCTTCCTTTTGAGTTAAATCTTCCATAGATTATTTCGTTTTTTTCTTTTCATTGGCGCTTTCCAATTCCGCCTTTGAACCTACAATAATCTTTTCATAACGTTTCATACCTGTTCCAGCAGGAATTCTGTGACCAACAATCACATTCTCTTTCAAGCCATCAAGGGTATCTACTTTTCCGCTTACAGCTGCTTCATTCAACACTTTAGTAGTTTCTTGGAACGATGCCGCAGAGATGAACGACTTGGTTTGCAGAGAAGCTCTTGTAATCCCTTGCAATACAGGCATTGCCGTTGCTGGAATAACATCTCGGGCAATTACCAAATTTTTATCAGCACGTTTAAGCAGTGAATTTTCATCACGCAACTGACGAAGCGATACAATTTGCCCTGGTTTTAAATGTTCGGAATCTCCAGCATCTTCCACCACTTTTTTACCGAATAGCTTATCGTTTTCTTCAATAAAATCGTCTTTATGAGCCAATTGTCCTTCAAGGAATAAAGTATCACCTGGGTCTTGAATTTCCACTTTACGCATCATTTGACGCACCACTACCTCAAAATGCTTATCATTGATTTTTACCCCTTGCAAACGATATACTTCTTGCACTTCATTTACCAAATACTGCTGAACGGCAGAAGGTCCTTTGATGTTCAAAATATCATCAGGAGTTACAGAGCCGTCAGAAAGAGGCATACCTGCACGTACATAGTCGTTTTCTTGTACCAAAATTTGATTGGATAGCTTCACCAAATACTTACGTACCTCTCCTAATTTGGATTCGATGATGATCTCTCGATTTCCTCGCTTGATTTTACCGAAAGAAACCACCCCATCAATTTCGGACACCACGGCTGGATTGGAAGGATTACGTGCTTCAAAAAGCTCGGTTACCCTTGGTAAACCTCCGGTAATATCCCCAGATTTAGCTGACTTACGCGGAATTTTAACCAATACTTTTCCTTCCTTAATTTTAACTCCGTCATCTACCATCAAATGAGCACCCACAGGCAAAGTGTATGAACGCAAGGTTTCGCCTGATTTATCTTGAATTAAGAGCGTAGGAACCAAACGTTTGTTTCTTGACTCTACGATTACTTTCTCTTGGAAACCAGTTTGTTCGTCAATCTCAATTTGGTAAGTTACCCCTTGTTCAATACCTTCGTAAGCGATTTTACCCGAAAACTCGGAAATAATCACCGCATTATACGGATCCCATTGGCAAAGAACATCTCCTTTTTTGATTTCTTGTTTGTCTTTTACAAAAATATGAGCCCCATAAGGGATATTATGCGTATTGAGTATCATTCCTGATTTAGGCTCAATCACTTTCAGTTCCGAAGTACGTGAAATGACCACATCTACTGGATTACCTTCAGCGTCTTCGCCTTTTACCACACGCAAATCATCAATTTCAAGCACCCCGCTAAAACGAGCCTCTAATTTATTTTCTTCAGAAATATTTCCTGCAATACCTCCCACGTGGAACGTTCTCAAAGTCAACTGTGTACCTGGCTCACCGATAGATTGTGCAGCAACTACCCCAACAGCTTCACCAATTTGAACCATTTTTCCTGTAGAAAGATTTCGTCCGTAACATTTAGCACAAATTCCGTGTTTTGCCTCACAAGTAAGTGCCGAGCGTACCTCTACCGTTTCAATAGGTGCTTCGTTTAATTTAGCCACCATTTTTTCGGTAATTTCTTCTCCTGCAGGAATTATCAATTCATCGGTCAACGGATTATAAACATCGTGAAGTGATACACGCCCCAAAACACGTTCTCCTAGAGTTTCAACTACCTCTTCATTTTTCTTAAGTGCTTGAACTTCAACCCCTCGAAGTGTACCACAATCTTCTGAATTGATAATTACGTCCTGTGAAACATCTACCAAACGACGTGTTAAATATCCAGCATCAGCAGTTTTCAAAGCGGTATCGGCAAGACCTTTACGAGCACCGTGTGTTGAAATAAAGTATTCCAAGATAGATAACCCTTCTTTAAAGTTCGACAAGATTGGGTTTTCGATAATTTCTCCACCTCCTGCAGTTGACTTTTTCGGTTTTGCCATAAGTCCGCGCATCCCCGTAAGCTGACGAATCTGTTCTTTCGAACCCCTCGCCCCTGAGTCCAACATCATATATACGGAGTTAAACCCTTGCTGGTCTTCACTAATACGCTTCATTGCAAGTTCAGTTAGCATAGAGTTTGTAGAAGTCCAAACATCAATTACTTGATTATAACGCTCGTTATTGGTAATCAGACCCATATTATAGTTCATCATAATATTCTCTACCTGAGCGTTAGCTTCCTCAATCATAATGTTTTTCTCTTGGGGAACGATAATATCTCCTAAACTGAACGACAACCCACCTTGGAAAGCAAACTTATATCCCATATCCTTGATTTTATCCAAGAAATCAGAAGTTACAGGAATGCTAGTGGATTTCAAAATATGCCCAATAATGTCACGCAATGATTTTTTGGTTAAAACCTCATTGATATAACCTGCTTCTTTGGGTACTACTTCGTTGAAAAGCACTCTACCTGTAGTGGTTTCCAACACTTTATACACTTCTTTTCCGTTCTCATCTAAGTCGCGTACACGAACTTTGATGAAAGCATTCAAATTCAGTTTTTTCTCATTATAAGCGATATTGACTTCTTCAGCAGAATAGAAAGTTAAACCTTCTCCCTTTATGGGATGTTCTGGTGTAGAACGTCTGCCCTTGGTCATATAATAAAGCCCCAAAACCATATCTTGCGAAGGTACAGTAATTGGCGAACCATTGGCTGGGTTGAGGATATTGTGTGAAGCCAACATCAAAAGTTGAGCCTCCAAAATAGCCTCTGGACCTAAAGGTAAATGCACCGCCATTTGGTCACCGTCAAAGTCCGCATTAAACGCCGTACACACCAATGGATGCAACTGAATTGCCTTACCTTCAATCAATTTAGGTTGGAAAGCTTGAATACCCAATCGGTGCAAAGTGGGAGCACGGTTGAGAAGAACTGGGTGACCCTTGATTACATTATCCAAGATATCCCAAACTACGGGTTCTTTTTTATCAATAATTTTTTTGGCAGATTTAACCGTTTTTACAATTCCTCTTTCAATCAACTTACGGATAACGAAAGGCTTGTAAAGCTCAGCCGCCATATTTTTAGGAAGCCCACACTCGTACAATTTCAATTCAGGACCTACAACAATTACCGAACGTGCTGAATAATCCACACGTTTTCCGAGCAAGTTCTGACGGAAGCGTCCTTGTTTTCCTTTTAGGGAATCAGAAAGTGATTTTAGCGGACGATTTGATTCAGTTTTTACAGCTGAAGATTTACGAGTATTGTCAAACAACGAATCTACCGACTCTTGTAACATACGTTTTTCGTTACGTAAGATTACCTCTGGAGCTTTGATTTCCATAAGTCGTTTCAAACGATTATTACGGATAATCACACGACGATACAAATCGTTCAAATCGGAAGTAGCAAAACGCCCTCCGTCTAACGGAACTAACGGACGTAATTCAGGCGGAATTACCGGAATTACCTTCATTATCATCCATTCAGGTTTATTTTCACGATTGTTTTTCGCTTCACGGAAAGCTTCTACTACTTGTAAACGCTTGAGAGCCTCTGTTTTACGTTGTTTTGAGCTTTCGTTATTCGCTTTGTGACGCAAATCATACGAAAGTTCATCTAAATCCAACCTCTGGAGCAAATCCAACAAACACTCTGCACCCATTTTTGCCACAAATTTGTTGGGGTCAGTATCTTCTAAATACTGATTTTCAACGGGGAGAGTTTCCATAATGCTTAGGTACTCCTCTTCGGTTAAGAAATCCAGCGGTTGAATATCCTCTCCATCAAGTCCTTTGGCAATACCTGGTTGAATCACTACGTAACGTTCGTAGTAAATAATCATATCCATCTTTTTAGATGGTAATCCTAACAAATATCCTATTTTATTGGGTAGTGAGCGGAAATACCAAATATGAGCAATTGGCACCACCAAATTGATATGCCCTACCCTATCACGACGTACCTTTTTCTCAGTTACCTCTACTCCACAACGATCGCAAACAATCCCTTTATAACGAATGCGTTTGTATTTTCCACAAGCACATTCATAATCTTTTACAGGTCCGAAAATACGTTCACAAAATAATCCGTCTCTTTCGGGCTTGTGTGTACGGTAGTTAATCGTTTCTGGTTTTAAAACCTCTCCTCGAGAAGCCGCCAAAATGGACTCGGGGGAAGCTAACCCTATTGAAATTTTATCGAATTTCGAAACAGTTGTATTTTTATCTCTTGCCATACTATATGGTTGTAAAAATTTTTGAAACCGACTGTGAACTTCACAAAAGCTCACAGTCTTTTATTTGGGTATATAATTACTCTTCTAAACGGATATCTAAACCAAGACCTTTAAGCTCGTGCATCAATACATTGAATGACTCTGGCAATCCTGGTTCAGGCATTGGCTCACCTTTAACGATAGCCTCGTAAGTTTTAGCTCTTCCGATAACATCGTCAGATTTTACGGTCAAGATTTCACGCAAGGTACTCGAAGCCCCGTAAGCCTCTAAAGCCCAAACCTCCATCTCTCCGAAACGCTGACCTCCGAATTGAGCCTTACCTCCGAGTGGTTGCTGTGTAATAAGCGAGTAAGGTCCGATAGAACGTGCGTGCATCTTGTCATCAATCATATGTCCGAGTTTAATCATATAGATAACCCCAACAGTTGCAGGTTGGTCAAAACGCTCACCTGTTCCACCGTCATACAAGTAAGTATGCCCAAAACGTGGAACCCCTGCTTTATCAGTAAGTTCGTTAATTTGCTCTAACGAAGCTCCATCAAAAATTGGGGTAGCATATTTCTGACCTAATTTTTGACCTGCCCAACCAAGCACCGTTTCATAAATCTGACCGATATTCATACGTGAAGGTACCCCAAGTGGGTTTAGTACAATATCCACAGGTGTTCCGTCTTCCAAGAAAGGCATATCCTCATCACGTACGATTCGGGCAACAATACCTTTATTTCCGTGACGACCCGCCATTTTATCTCCAACTTTCAGCTTACGTTTTTTAGCGATGTAAATCTTAGCCAATTTCATTACCCCAGCAGGTAACTCATCCCCTACAGAAATGGTAAATTTATCACGACGTAAAGCACCTTGCAAATCGTTTAATTTGATTTTATAATTATGCAACAAGTCATCAATCAAGGCATTAGCTCGGTCATCTGATGTCCATCCCCCAGAAACCAAATGAGCATAATCCTCAATGCCGTGTAACATTTTTTGGGTATATTTCTTTCCTTTAGGAATGATTTCTTCTCCTAAATCATTAACCACTCCTTGTGCTGTTTTTCCGTTAACCAAGGTAAATAGCTTATCTACCAATTTATCTTTAAGTACTTGGAATTTAGCACTATAACTAGCTTCAAGCGTAGCTATTTCTTCTTTATCTTTACCTCGTTTGCGCTTGTCTTTGATGGCACGAGAGAACAATTTTTTGTCAATTACCACTCCGTGAAGTGAAGGTGAGGCTTTAAGTGATGCATCTTTCACATCACCTGCTTTGTCTCCGAATATAGCACGAAGTAATTTTTCTTCTGGCGTTGGGTCAGATTCTCCTTTAGGAGTGATTTTACCAATAAGAATATCACCAGGGCGAACCTCGGCACCGATACGAATCATACCGTTTTCATCTAAATCCTTGGTTGCATCTTCAGAAACATTCGGGATATCATTGGTAAGTTCCTCAGCCCCTAATTTGGTATCACGAACATCCATCGAATATTCGTCAATATGAATGGATGTGAATATGTCTTCACGAACCACACGTTCAGAAATTACTATCGCATCTTCAAAGTTATATCCTTTCCAAGGCATAAAAGCCACTTTCATATTTCTACCCAAAGCTAACTCACCTTGCTGGGTGGCATATCCTTCACAAAGTACCTGTCCTTTAGTTACGCGATCACCTTTACGAACGATTGGTTTAAGGTTGATACAAGTACCTTGGTTGGTTTTACGGAATTTTATCAAATCATAGGTTTTGGCATCTTCTTCAAAACTTACCAAACGCTGATCGTCTGTTCTGTCATAAGTGATGATAATTTTATCAGCATCTACATAATCAACGGTTCCTTCTCCTTCAGCATTCATCAGTACTCGTGAATCAGAGGCCACACGGCGCTCCAATCCAGTCCCAACAATCGGAGATTCAGGCTTCAATAAAGGAACTGCCTGACGCATCATATTCGAGCCCATCAACGCACGGTTCGCATCATCGTGCTCTAGGAAAGGAATTAATGAAGCTGAAATAGAGGCAATTTGATTCGGAGCCACGTCAATGAAATCTACTTGGTTAGGGTCAATAACTGGAAAATCTCCTTCTTCTTTAACAACCACTTTTTCATCAAGAATCACCCCATTGTCATCCATATTGATATTTGCCATACCAATCATTTTGCCTTCTTCTTCTTCGGCACTAAGATAGGTCATATCAGTCAAATCAACCTTTCCATCAACAACTCTGCGATAAGGTGTTTCAATAAAGCCCATTCCATTTACTTTTGAGAACACGGCTAAGGAAGAAATCAAACCGATATTTGGTCCCTCAGGAGTTTCGATCGGACATAGACGACCATAGTGTGTATAGTGAACGTCACGAACCTCAAAACCGGCACGCTCACGCGAAAGTCCTCCAGGTCCTAAGGCAGATAATCTTCGCTTATGTGTAATTTCAGCCAATGGATTGGTTTGATCCATAAACTGAGAAAGCTGATTTGTCCCAAAGAATGAGTTAATTACAGAAGATAATGTTTTAGCATTGATCAAATCAATAGGAGTAAACACCTCATTATCACGAACATTCATACGTTCACGAATTGTACGTGCCATACGAGAAAGCCCCACACCAAACTGAGCGGAAAGTTGCTCACCTACTGTACGCACACGGCGGTTTGAAAGGTGATCAATATCATCAATCTCTGCTTTGGAGTTAATCAACTCAATCAGATATTTTACAATGGTTATGATATCTTCTTTGGTTAGCACCTGCTTATCTTCAGGAATATCTAACCCTAATTTTTTGTTCATTCGGTAACGACCTACATCACCTAAGTTGTAACGTTGGTCAGAGAAGAACAATTTATCAATAATACCACGAGCAGTTTCCTCATCGGGTGGTTCTGCATTACGAAGCTGACGATAAATATGTTCAACTGCCTCTTTTTCAGAGTTTGTTGGATCTTTCTGTAATGTGTTATGGATAATGGTATAATCAACAGCGTGGTTATCTTCTTTATGTAAAAGAATAGTTTTAACGTCTGCTTCAACGATTTCCTCAATATTATCTTTATCTAATATGGTGTCCCTATCCAAAATAATTTCATTACGCTCGATAGATACTACCTCTCCGGTATCTTCATCTACGAAATCTTCGTGCCAAGTATTTAGCACACGAGCCGCCAATCGACGTCCTAAATATTTTTTCAATCCTGTTTTGGAAACTTTGATTTCTTCTGCCAAATCAAAAATTTCCAATATATCTTTATCCCGTTCAAAGCCAATCGCACGGAAAAGCGTTGTCACAGGAAGTTTTTTCTTTCTATCAATGTACGCATACATCACATTGTTAATGTCTGTTGCGAATTCAATCCACGATCCCTTAAACGGAATGATTCTTGCTGAATACAGCTTGGTTCCGTTAGCGTGGAATGACTGCCCAAAGAACACCCCTGGCGAACGATGTAATTGGGAAACAATAACGCGTTCAGCACCATTAATTACGAATGTTCCGCTGGAAGTCATATAGGGAACCGTCCCCAAATACACGTCCTGAACGATAGTTTCAAAATCTTCGTGTTCAGGGTCCGTACAATACAATTTCAACCTTGCTTTCAAAGGTACACTATAGGTTAACCCACGCTCTATACATTCTTGAATGGAATAACGAGGCGGATCAATAAAATAGTCCAGAAACTCAAGAACAAACTGGTTACGAGTGTCTGTGATAGGAAAATTTTCCTTAAACGTGTTGTATAAACCTTCATTCCCTCTCTCGTCTGATTTGGTTTCCAACTGAAAAAAGTCTTGGAAAGATTTGATTTGTATATCCAAGAAATCGGGATAGTCTGGCGTATGTTTTGCGGAAGCAAAATTGATTCTTGCAGTTTGATTTGTTGACATTTACTTCTTGTTTTTAAATTTTTAAATCATTTAAAAAAAATGATATTTTTAAGGTTTCCCAAATGAATCTAACTACGATTTATTTTAGGATATGTGCTTGTGTTTATTTGTAAAATACCCATATTTTAGGTATTTATACGCAAAATGGTTTAGGTCTATTCCGCATCGGAAAAGACCTAAACCTTATATAAAAAGCCAGTAAAATTATTTAAGCTCAACTTCAGCTCCTGCTTCTTCTAAAGCTTTTTTAAGACCTTCTGCCTCATCTTTAGAAACACCTTCTTTCAATGTTGAAGGAGCACCGTCAACTAGTTCTTTAGCCTCTTTAAGACCTTGTCCAGTCAATTCTTTAACCAACTTAACAACAGCCAATTTAGAAGCTCCTGCTGATTTTAGAACTACTGTAAATTCTGTTTTTTCTTCAGCAGTAGCTGCATCAGCTCCGCCACCAGCTACACCAGCAACTGCAACTGCAGCTGCAGCTGGCTCAATACCATATTCGTCTTTCAAGATTTGAGCAAGCTCATTTACTTCTTTAACTGTCAAGTTTACTAATTGTTCTGCGAAATTTTTTAAATCTGCCATTTCTATCGTTTTTTAAAAAGTTTGTTTATAAATTATTTTTGTGCGTTCAAATTACTTTTCAGATAATGTTTTGATAATTCCTGCCAATTTTCCACCTCCTGATTTAAGAGCTGAAATAACATTTTTAGCAGGCGATTGCAACAATCCAATGATATCTCCAATAACTTCTTCTTTTGATTTGATAGAAGCCAAAGTTTCCAACTGATTATCACCAATGAAAATTGCTTCTTCAATGAAAGCACCTTTCAAAATCGGCTTATCTGATTTCTTTCTAAATTCTTTGATTAACTTAGCAGGAGCATTACCTACCTCAGCATACATTAAAGAAGTATTTCCTTTAAGTACTTTAGGTAAATCTCCAAACTCTTTTTCTGAAGCCTCCATCGCCTTTGCAAGCAAGGAATTCTTCACTACTGCTAATTTGATATTTGCCTTGAAACAAGCTCTACGTAAGTTAGTTGTTGTTTCAGCATTCAAACCAGTTAGATCAGCAACATAAATAACATTATTTTCAGCTAACTGTGCAGTTAAATTCTCTATTACTAATGATTTTTCTTCTCTAGTCATCTCTGTCTGTTTTTAACTACCAATTAAACTGCTTTCGGATCAACAGGAACACTTGGGCTCATTGTTGTTGACAAGTAAATAGACTTAACATAAGTTCCCTTAGCTGCCGTTGGTTTTAATTTAATTAACGTTTGAATCAACTCTGTTGCATTATCAACGATTTTCTCTGGAGTAAATGATACCTTGCCTATTCCAGCATGAACAATACCGGTTTTATCTACACGGAAATCAATTTTACCAGCTTTCACTTCTTGAACTGCTTTCCCGATTTCCATAGTTACAGTACCTGTTTTAGGGTTAGGCATCAAACCACGAGGACCTAAAACGCGCCCAAGAGGACCTAATTTACCCATAACGCTCGGCATAGTAACAATTACATCTACGTCCGTCCAACCGTCTTTAATTTTTTGCAAATACTCATCTAAACCTACATAATCTGCCCCTGCAGCTTTAGCTTCCGCTTCTTTATCTGGAGTAACCAATGCAAGTACTCTTACATCTTTACCTGTTCCGTGAGGAAGCGTAACCACACCACGTACCATTTGATTTGCCTTACGAGGGTCAACTCCTAAACGAACTGCAATATCTACAGATGCATCAAATTTGGTGTAGGTAATTTCTTTCAATAATTGAGAAGCCTCACTAATGGTGTACAATTTGTTGTAATCAACTTTTGATAAAGCCTCTTTGTGTTTCTTTGTCAATTTTGCCATAATTTCTCAGATTAAAAAGGTTTATCACCAGTTACCGTTATACCCATAGAACGAGCTGTTCCTGCTACCATACTCATTGCTGATTCGATTGTAAAAGCATTTAAGTCGGGCATTTTGTCTTCTGCTATTGCTTTCACCTGATCCCAAGTGATGCTAGCTACTTTCTTACGGTTAGGTTGACCTGAACCTCCTTTAACCTTAGCGGCTTCCAACAGCTGAACTGCAGCAGGTGCGGTTTTAACGACAAAATCAAATGATTTGTCTTTGTACACGGTAATAACCACGGGAACTATTTTCCCTTGTTTGTCCTGCGTACGCGCATTGAACTGCTTACAGAACTCCATAATGTTAACACCGGCAGCACCTAATGCGGGTCCAATTGGTGGCGAAGGATTCGCTTGACCTCCCCGAGCTTGTAGTTTAACTACTTTACTAATTTCTTTTGCCATTGTTTATTATTGATTAAAAAAATAAAAGTGTAAATATTAAAAACTACACTTTTGGGTTTTCTTTTTTATACTTTTTCTACTTGCATATAGCTAAGTTCTAATGGGGTTTTCCTTCCGAAAATTTTAACCATAACTTCCAATTTTCGTTTTTCTTCATTGACCTTTTCTACAGTACCTGTAAAGCCATTGAAAGGACCATCTACCACCTTAACTGTTTCTCCTACTACGTAAGGAATAGCCACTGCATCTACCTTTTCGGAAAGTTCATCTACCTTACCAAGCATTCGGTTTACTTCAGATTTGCGTAAAGGCACAGGGTCACCTCCTTTAGTTTCCCCTAAAAAACCAATAACACCTGGTATAGATTTGATGATATGCCCAATCTCACCTCCGAGATTAGCTTTAACCATTACATAACCTGGAAAATATACCCTTTCCTTGTTAATCTTTTTACCATCACGAACCTGAACCACCTTCTCAGTAGGCACTAAAACTTCTTCTACATAGTCAGCATATCCCAATCGAGATACTTCGTTTTCTATATAATTTTTAACTTTGTTTTCTTGTCCGCTTACAGCTCTGACAACGTACCATTTTTTCTCCAATATTCCTGACATTGTACCTTAGCTTAAGCTTATTTTTTCATAAAGTTAAAATACATTCCCATCAACTTTTCGAAAGAAGAATCAATACCCCAAATTAAAAGTGAAAATAGAACCGTGAATACCACAACTACAACCATCAGCCTTTGTGCTTCGGCAAGCGATATCCAAGTTACGTGGTTTTTTAGTTCTTCGTATGATTCTTTTATGTAGTTTATCATTTTCTTTTGTACTTTTCGCTTTGCACGGGTGGAGAGATTCGAACTCCCATCAACGGTTTTGGAGACCGCTATTCTACCCTTGAACTACACCCGTTTGTAAAGGAGTTTTAAGAAAACTCAAAACTCCTTGTTTATGATAAAATATTCTTAGTCAAGAATTTCAGTTACCTGACCAGCACCTACTGTACGACCTCCTTCACGGATAGCAAAACGAAGACCTACGTTAAGAGCAATTGGTTGCAACAATTCAACAGTGATTGTCAAGTTGTCACCAGGCATAACCATCTCAACTCCTTCAGGTAAAGATATAGTACCTGTTACGTCAGTCGTACGAACATAGAATTGAGGACGATAGTTGTTGTGGAATGGAGTGTGACGTCCACCTTCTTCTTTACTCAAGATATACACCTCAGCTTTAAATTTAGCGTGCGGTTTCACTGAACCTGGTTTACAGATAACCATACCACGTTTGATTTCAGTTTTATCGATACCTCTTAACAACAAACCAACGTTATCACCTGCTTCACCACGGTCAAGGATTTTACGGAACATCTCAACTCCTGTAATTGTAGAAGTCAATTTTTTATCTCCCATACCGATGATCTCAACAGCATCACCTGTTTTAGCAACCCCAGTTTCGATACGTCCTGTAGCTACTGTTCCACGACCTGTAATGGTAAACACGTCCTCAATTGGCATCAAGAAAGGCTTATCAACATCACGCTGAGGAAGCTCAATCCAACTATCAACAGCATCCATCAATTTCATTACAGTATCTACCCATTGAGGCTCTCCATTCAACGCTCCTAGAGCAGAACCTTGAACGATAGGACCATTATCTCCATCATATCCGTAAGAAGACAACAAGTCCCTCATTTCCATTTCAACAAGCTCCAACAACTCAGCATCGTCAACCATATCCACCTTGTTCATAAACACAACAATTCTTGGAATACCTACCTGACGACCCAAAAGAATGTGCTCACGAGTTTGAGGCATAGGACCATCAGTAGCAGCAACCACTAAGATAGCACCGTCCATTTGAGCAGCACCAGTAATCATATTTTTAACGTAATCCGCGTGACCAGGACAGTCAACGTGCGCATAGTGACGAGTAGCTGTTTGATACTCAACGTGTGAGGTATTGATAGTAATACCACGCTCTTTTTCTTCAGGAGCGTTATCGATTGAATCGAAGCTTCTTGCTTCAGAAAGACCCGCCTCAGCCAATACTTTAGTAATAGCAGCTGTCAATGTTGTTTTACCGTGATCCACGTGTCCAATAGTACCAATATTTAAGTGGGGCTTTGAACGATCAAAAGTTTCCTTTGCCATGATAAATAAATTTTAAAATCTTAGTTATATAAAAGTGTATTATGTGTGTACTAAACTACGAGCCAATGACGAGATTTGAACTCGTGACCTCTTCCTTACCAAGGAAGCGCTCTACCCCTGAGCTACACCGGCTTTTATATTTTGAGCGGGAGACGAGGTTCGAACTCGCGACATTCAGCTTGGAAGGCTGACGCTCTACCAACTGAGCTACTCCCGCATTTTTGTAGTGGGAAGAGCAGGATTCGAACCTGCGAAGACATAGTCAGCAGATTTACAGTCTGCCCTCGTTGGCCGCTTGAGTATCTTCCCAATAACTTATAAAACAATTTAATTATGAACTTTTGAGCCGATAGAGGGATTCGAACCCACGACCCCGAGATTACAAATCACGTGCTCTGGCCAACTGAGCTATATCGGCTTTTACATCAAAAACACCCTCATTATTTGGATATTTCTAACGGACTGCAAATGTACACAAAAAATCTTTGCTACAAAATTTTTTTTAAACTTTTTTAATCAAACAACGTTTTTTATACTCTTTTCAAAGGAAATTATTCCCGATCGCCGTGCTTCATTATTCTTTTTAGGCGCTTGCTTTCTTGTTTTTGTTTCTTTTTGATTTTATCCAAATTGTAATACCTGAGTTCGTTTAAAGCCTCTTGTTCTTTAATTTCCTCTTGTGACATCACTTTCAAAAAAGACGGGTGTTGTTCAATAGCCATCTCTACCTGTTCAACAATATGCTCTATGGTATCGTTTTCATAATCTAATTGCAAAGGTGGTTTTATCACCATTGATTGTAATATTCCTTTCTTCTTTATAGCAATTCCCTTTTTATCAAAAGAACGCCGAAATCCGTCAATGACAATAGGCACCACAATAGGTTTGTACTGCTTAATGATGTGAGCCGTTCCTTTACGGATAGGCTTCCAAGGAGTAGTAGTGCCTTGCGGAAAGGTAATTACCCAACCATCATTAAGTGCTACCCCTATCTTATCCACCTCATTGAGATTCACCTCACGACTGATTTCTTTGCCTTTCTCTCTCCAAGTACGACTAACACTTATGGCTCCAGCATACGCCAAAATTTTTGGAAGCCAACCTGACTTCATCGTTTCGGAAGCTGCAACGTAATAAATATTAAGCTTGGGTTGCCACAAATAACCGATATTTTTAATGGAATCTGTTCTTCCTTTTAAACTGGCATTAAAAACGTGGAACATTGCCACTACATCAGCAAAATAAGTTTGGTGGTTGGAAATAAAAAGCACACCATTTTGAGGCAAACTACGTATGATTTCAGAGCCTTCAATACGCAATTCGTTAAATCCTCGGTAACGACTGTGAGTCATCAACCCGAAAACGCGGATAATCCATTTTTTTATCCATAAAATATGTCCGAAAGGATTCTTTCTAAATATTCCCATCATCAAAAATAAATCTTGTAAATTACGGATTGGTCATTCAATAATTTTAGTCAAAAATGCTCATTTGCTCATTATATATAGGACTTTCAACAGAGAGAAAATCCATAACACTATGAAAAACGTGATGTTGTGACAATTCTTTAAAAGATTTTAGTGATTTGGAATTTTCGGACATCCAAACAATAAACGGAATTTCGTACTGTTCTTTAGGAGCAAAAATCATTGGTGCTCCGTGCATATACAAATTCTTTTCTCCCAAAGATTCGCCGTGGTCAGACACATAAATCATCGTGCTTTTATAGTCGGGCAATTGCTTTAAATTTTCAATAATGCTGTGTAAAATATAATCCGTATAAACAATAGTATTATCATAAGCATTCATAAGGGCTTGGGAAGAACAATTTGCCAACTCAACACTAGCACAAACAGGAGTGAAATGCTCAAAACGTGACGGATATTTTTTACTATAAGTAGGTCCGTGGCTGGTACTGGTGTGTAAAATCAATAATATTTTGTTTTTAGTGCTTGACAAAATCTGCTCTTTAAGATGGTTAAGAAGAACTCCGTCATAATTACAGTCCTCGCCTTGACAATCAGCCCTCAAATCCCTCGCTTCTTGATATTTTTCAATATGTATAGGAGGTTCACCAGAATTATTGGTACGCCAAACCACCTCCACATCGTTACGATGTAAGTAATTAGGTAATATTTCATACAAATCATCGGTATTTTGATACTCCAATATGCATTTGACCCCAGCGGTGGTGTAAGTGTCGCAAGAGGTGGCAGGAAAATGAAATACATTTTCGGTTTTTGAAAGCAACGGATTGGTGTTTTTTTCATATCCGTAGAGTGAAAAATTTTGGCTTCGTGCGGACTCTCCAATAACTAAAACAACTACCGATTTTTCATCATTGGTAATCTTAGCATCGGGCAATAAAATCTCTTTTTGATTTTGTTGATACTTATGCACATAAAATAGAGTCGTGTTTACGGTATATGACCACGGCATAGCCAGTCCGCCAAGGTATTTCGAGTTATGGTCAATCCACAGCCAATTCACACTATTGGCAAAAACCATCACCACCATAAACAACAAGGTAAAGCCAATGTTAAGCAAAAACCGTTTCAGTTTGGGTTTAATAACACTTGCTTTTAATACATATATCGCAGGTAAAATCCCTAAAAATATAAAGTATAATACCATTTTAAATGAAAAGAAACTGCTTGACTCTTCATAGTTCGTATTGAGCACATTACCTATCATACTTTCATCAACAATAATTCCGTAGGTATTCACAAAATACACCGCAATGGCATTGAGCAGAAAAAACAACACCAATAAGAATTTGCCTAATCTTCTAGAAATAAAAAACAACAAATAAAAGGCAAAAGCATTAGCTATAATCATCAGAATGATTAGGCTAACAACCATAAGCATACCGCTAAATGAGGTGTAGTCAATTTTTTCAAATACATACTTGAAAAAAGGATAATGATACAAAATAAAATTCAATACACTCAATACCAACACAAAACGAAGTAGCGGTACATTGTTAGTCCATTTATTGATTTTTTTTAACATAAAATTTTATCATTAAGTACAACGAAACTATCAAACTAATTAGTGGAAAGTAAAAAACAACAAGGTGTTCTTGCATTATCTTAACACTCATAAAAACAACACTCCCTAAAAACAATAACATAAAAAACGGATAGCTTTTTGAGGAGGATACCCAACCGAAAAGTCTGTACTTGACGCTTGAACGAATACCAATCACACCAGAGATATATCCTAAAATACTTCCTATAAGGACGTCTGTCGGATGATGTGCACCTACTCCAATCCGAGTGGTTGCTAAAACAATTCCAACAAACAAGAGCACCAAAAAATAAGCTACTTTAAAAAAAGATGAACGTCCCTGAGGTATAAAAGCGAACATCAGTACAGTTAGCACGGTAAATATGGTTATAGAATGCCCTGAAGGAAAGCTGGAATACCCCACTAAAGTTTCTCCAACAATATTGACGCTTTCCTCCCCATAAAAAGTAACAGGGCGAGGAACATCAAAAAACGATTTTAACCCCTTTGAAAACAATAAAGATACCAATGATGCAACTAGCAAGGCTTCCCAAATTTTTGGTGTATACATCAAAAAAACACTTAATAAAGCAAGTGCCACAAAAGCATCGCCAAGTTGTGTTAGGTTATATTCCAAGCTCGGGAATTGGGAAAGTTGTTCATTCATCAAATGAAAAACTTCTTGTTGCACACTCACGTACGATATTGGTCCTTGCCAGTAGAGAAAAACAATCACGGCAACAACAATCAGTAATGGAATAAGTACAAAAGAGGCTCTTACCTTTGTATAATTACGTATTACTTGGTTATTTGCTGATTCTTTAAAAACCACATTTGCTTATTTTGAATATTTCGGCGACAAATATAAGAAAAATAAAAGCAATCGATTTATGACTCAAGTCAAACGCAAGTTAAACACAATATATTTTTTAGTTTTTTATCATTCAATATTAAAAATAATTTTACCAATTTCACTCCAAATATAGCTTACATCAAATGTGAATTGAAAAAAAATTACTTTATTTGCAAAAAAATAAAAGAGAAAATGACTTTAATTCGTGAGAAATTAGCTCTTCCTAATGATGGCAAAAAACTGCTATTACACTCTTGCTGTGCCCCTTGTTCGGGAGAGGTAATGGAGGCAATCCAAGCTTCGGGTATTGAGTTTACCATATTTTTCTACAACCCAAATATTCATCCTTTGAAAGAATATGAAATCAGGAAAGAGGAGAACATTCGCTTTGCTGAAAAATGCAATATCCCTATCATTGATGCTGATTATGATGTAGATAACTGGTACGAACGTGCCAAAGGAATGGAAATGGAACCCGAAAGAGGCATTCGCTGTACGATGTGCTTTGATATGCGTTTTGAGCGTACAGCTTTGTATGCTTATGAAAATGGTTTTGATACCATTACAAGTTCGCTGGGGATTTCGCGTTGGAAGAATTTTGACCAAATCAACGACTGTGGCATTCGAGCTGCAGAAAAGTACGAAGGAATAACCTATTGGACACACAATTGGCGAAAAAAAGGAGGTTCTGCCCGAATGCTTGAAATTAGCAAACGAGAGCAATTCTATATGCAAGAATATTGCGGTTGTGCTTATTCATTGCGTGATACGAACAAATGGAGACTTGAAAACGGACGAGAACGCATCAAAATTGGAGTAAAATATTACGGTGTTGATGATAATTAATTTTTGTAAACAAAACATTATCAAATAATAAAAAAATACAACTTACATCTATTAAGTTTTTAAATATATGACAGAACATTTTTTAACTCCTGAGCAACTTCTTGAAGGTCAAATTTTACTGATTGACAAGCCTTTACATTGGTCTTCATTTCAGGCGGTTAATAAAATTAAATGGTCTATTATAAAAAACTACAAACTAAAAAAAATTAAAATAGGACACGCTGGAACTTTAGATCCTCTCGCTTCGGGTTTGCTTGTCATTTGCACGGGAAAATTCACCAAAAAAATTACCGAATTTCAAGACGCTCTAAAAACCTACACAGGAACCATCCGATTGGGGGCAACCACTTCGTCATTCGATTTGGAAACAGAAATTGAGCAAACCTTTCCGATAGCACATATTACTCCCGAATTGATTGAGCAAGTCCGTCAGCAATTTATAGGAGAAATAGAGCAAACTCCGCCCGTATTTTCTGCTATAAAAAGAGAAGGAAAAAGGCTTTACGAATTGGCTCGTGAAGGAGAGGAAACCATAGAAGTTCCTAAGCGAATCGTTCAAATACAGCAATTTAATATTGATATTAGCCAATTCCCTGATATTGATTTTGAGGTAGTTTGCAGTAAGGGAACTTACATTCGTTCTTTAGCGAATGATTTAGGAAAAGCCTTGCAAAGTGGTGCTCATTTGATTGCTTTGAGGCGTACAAGAATTGGTGATTTTTTGGTTGAAAATGCCCTTTCTCCTGATGAATTTATACAAAAATACATTCCTAAAAGAGAAACAAATGAGAAAAACAAAAAGGTACTTCAAAGCGATTAAACGCTTTATCAATGAAATACCACGTGTGGATAAAGCAATCATCCTCACGCTTTTATGTATGTTCTTTTGTATCCTATCCCTTTCTCTGCTTCAACTTAAAAGTGTTGCTAACGAAATTATGTTGGAGATGATAACCACCAATGAACCCTTTACCGACATTGAAAAAGTTTTAGAACAAGAGCAAACACAAGAAGAAACTGTAACACAAAATACCAAAATTACCACACAGGCTTTCAATGAAGCCGACCGAAAACTAATCCACTCGGAAGAAGCTTTCAAAACTTTAGATGAAATCTTACAAGAGAGAGCTATGGCTGAAGCAGCAGAAAAATTACTTTCGGCACAAAGCGATGCTTCTTTAAGTAGCTTAGAAGAAGTGAAACTCAAAATAACACCCCCCATAAATAACAACGACAACAGAGTAAATAAAAACAGCTTGGTTAAATTCGCTTTGGAAGGAAGAAATCCGAGGGGCGACTTGCCCAACCCTATCTTTACCTGTGAGGCTTCGGGCAGAATCGTTATAAACATCAAAGTAAACCGCTACGGCGAAGTTATTGAAACAGCTTTTAATCAAGCGAGTTCTTCCTCTTCCAACGGTTGCCTAATTGAAAATGCTTTAAACTACGCTCAACAAGCCCGATTTAATAGCATTACTGAAAACAAAGAACAAATCGGAACCATCACTTACTATTTCCAAGGGAAGTAAAACATAAAGGTATATTTGAGCTTTTTAAACTATTTGAGTTTCAAAAAAAAATCATATAATTCAAGTTATTAGTGTAAAATCATTGAAATAAAAACTCTATTTAAAAACGAAATATTTATCTTTGGGAAGATTATTCAATTTGTAAAAAATATGCCAACCGTTAATAAAATTTGTTTTTTTGTAGCTTTGTTTCTCTCCTTTTTTTTACTAACCTTTTGCCAAAGCAAAGAAAAGGTATATGCGGACTATTACAATTTTGAAGTATTAAGTTTGGATAGCGTAAATATGAGAAAGAATTGGAGTCTTCTTCCTCATAATCTATTTGATATAACACAAGAAAAAATCAATGGAGAGGAATTCTTTTCGATAAAACCAATGAAAGATAATTTTTGGGGTATTTTTCTTCCTGTTTCTGCTGAAATATCACAAAGTTTCATTGTTAAAAATCCTGAAATAAAAAATAAAGTTCGGGTAGAAATAAGTACAAAGGGCAAACATATAGGAGCTTCGAAATTGCATCTAAAAGGGATAGATGCATTGGGTAATGAAACCTTTTCCGATGCGTTTTTTCTAAAAGATAGCAATGAATGGCAAATATTAAAACATTCAACAGAGATACCACAGGGAACCAACGAGTTTTTGGTTGTTTTAGAAATAAAAGGAGGTACCACCATTCAAAATCAATTCTTTTCCTTAAAAAAGGACGTAAAAATATATCTCAATGAAAGCTATTTACCTAATCTTTTATTGGAAGGGGTAGCGTATAAAGATGAATATCTACAACAAGCCGTATCCGTGCCTTATAATGAAATAGGTAAACAGCTTTCGGAAATGATTGCTGATAAACCGGCAAAAGTGATTGCCTTCGGTGAGCCGTTACACGGTAGCAAGGAGTTTCCTGATGTTTTTTTTCAATTTTTTCAGCATCAGATGACACATAATCAGGTCAAAAAAGTGTTTTTTGAAAATTCGATTTTGGAAGCGATGCGTTGGAATCGTTTTATTACCGACCAAAATTCGGTTTTTGCTTTGGATACCCTGATGAAACCGGAACGTTTAGGGTTGTTGGATCCTGATTTTGTAAAAAAGATACTACTTTGGACAAAAGAGTACAATAAAAAGAATTCGGACAAAATACAATTTTTAGGTATTGATTGTTATAGCACAGGTTTTATAAGAGAAACGGATTTGGGTAATTTTCTGTACGACATCAACACCCCTCAAAGAAATCCGTTATTAGACACGCTCTTTTTGAAATTGGATTTTTCGTCTAAACAAAAAACGTTGGAAGTTTTGAATTTTATGGAAGCCAATCAAATGCAATTATGTCAATTGCTAAATGAAGAAGAGTATGAGATGATACAGCAATATGTCCAAAATATTTCACAATTTTCAAATGACAATATTCCAGTTATTTCACCGGAACGGGAAATGTGGATGTTTCAGACAGCCAAACGGCATATCAATCAACTTAAACCAGATGAGAGGGCTCTGGTTTTCTCTCATTGGTTGCACTCAAACAGTTTACATTTACAAGCAGGAAAAGGAGCGAAAACATTAGGAGGGCATTTATTGAATGAATACGGAGACGATTATATCCGTATTGGGGGCTTGGCGGGTGAAGGAACATTTATGGGAAGAGGCCCTAATCTAAACCTGACATTAGGAAGGGCAAACTCTCCAGAAGGTACTTTGACACATTTTTTAGGTAAGAAAAAAGAAAATAACCTCGTGTTTTCTTCAATGAATGCACCTGAAATTGCAATGTTTCCGATTTATGGAGCTTTTAATACATCTTCTTCTATTTGTCAGGTAGTTAGAATAAAAAAGACAATAGACGTTGGCTTTTTTATCGGTAAAATAAATGCTTTTACCCCCTCCACTCAAATTAAAGCACGTCAGTTGGAAGAACTTACTCAATCAATTCTTTACAGAGATAGGAAAAAGCACTTGCTTTCACAACAAAAAACCAATTAGTTGAAGATTTCTATTTTGTGAAAAATGAGGTTGAAAAAAATCATTTTTTTCCAGTACTGCCAAAACCTCCGGAGCCTCGTTGGCTATCTTCCAAAACTTCTACTTGTGTTAAGGTAGGCGACTCGTATTTGGCGAAAACCAATTGTGCGATGCGTTCACCGTCTTCAATGGTAAAAGGAGTATTGGAGAGGTTTACCAAAAGCACCCCGATTTCTCCTCGATAGTCGGCATCAATAGTTCCTGGGCTGTTTAAAACCGTTATTCCGTGCTTGAAAGCCAATCCACTACGCGGACGAATTTGTGCTTCGTACCCTTTCGGAATTTCTAAAAATAATCCGGTTTTAATCAGTGTACGTTCCAAAGGGAGTAACGTTACGGGAGCTTCAAGAAACGCCCGAAGATCCATTCCAACGGCATCTTCTGTTTGATATTCGGGTAGTGGGTGATGCGAATTGTTTATGATTTTTACTGTCATACTTACCAAGATTACATCTTTATCGAAATGATTAAAGGGCAAAGATAACAAAAAAAGCCCTCCTTAAATTTCCTCCTTAATAGATTTGATAATTCATTTTTTTACTTTTTATCCCAAGCAGTACAAATAGTTTATTGCTTTTATTTTTTAAGGATTAGAAAAACATTATGAGGCATTCCCAAATCTTTCCCAAATTGAAACATACCTTTGCTGCGTGAAATATGATGATGACGAAAATTATGAAAAAAACTAATACTCAAAATATTTCACAAATCAATGAATAATAACTTTTTAAATGTATAATTATGAAAAAAATGTTTTTTAATCTTTTTGTAGTGGCATTAGCCTCTTCCCTTATGGCTTTTTCTTGCGATAAGGATGATGATGTTATTGCTTTCGGAAATTTACCCGTTGAGGCTAAAAATTTTATAAATCAATTTTTTCCAAATGTCAAAGTAACAAAAACTGAACTGAAAAACAACGGTTTTGAAGTAGATTTGGCAAACGGAGTTGAAATTGATTTCGATCAAGCTGGAAATTGGGTAAATGTTGATGCTCGTGATAGACAAGCACTTCCTAACACCGACTTTATTCCGCAATTCATTGTAAATGATGTGAAAGTCAATTACCCAAATAATCCCATCAACGGCATTGAAAAGAAAGGAACTTTTTACGAAGTAGAATTGGTAGGCATTGAAAAAGATTTGATTTTCAGTGAGCAAGGTCAAGGCAATCCAAATTTGGGTAACACACTTCCGCAATCAGTGAAAGAGTTTACTAATCAATATTTTACAAACATTCAAATTGTAAAATCAGAAATCAAAACCAATACTATCGAAGTTGATTTAGCAAATGGTGTTGAAATAGATTTTGATAAACAAGGCAATTGGATTGATGTTGATGCTCGTGACGGACAAGCGCTTCCCAACACCAATTTCATTCCGCAAAGCATTATTGATTATGTAAAAACCAAGCACCCTAACCACCCTATCAATGGAATAGAGAAAAAAGCTAATGGCTACGAAGTAGAATTGGTAGGAATAAAAGAGGAATTAGTTTTCAATACCAACGGAGGTTTCGTTAATCTTATTCAAGGAGAAGCATTTCCTGAATCAGTAACTGCTTTTGCTAGTGAGTTTTTCCCGAATGTACAAAAGGTAAAATCTGAAATTAAAACCAATGGCTTTGAGATTGATTTAGCAAATGGTGTTGAAATAGATTTTGACAAACAAGGCAATTGGATAAATGTTGATGCTCGTGATGGACAAGCACTTCCTAATACCGCATTTTTGTTAGCTTCGATTGTTGATTATGTGCAAAAAAATTATCCAAACAATCCCATCAATGGAGTAGAAAAGAAACTTACAAATTACGAGGTAGAATTAGTAGGTTTTCCAAAAGATTTGTACTTCAACGCTAATGGAGCTTTTATAGGACTTGAAAAATAATAGCCTTTAAAATCAAATTACACAGCGTAATTGCTATACATCTGTAAAAATGAGTTCGATTAGGTATCGAACTCATTTTGTTTAATTTAGCTTTAATTACTAGTAAGAAGTAAAGAGAAAAACAAGAAAAAACTTCAAAAAGCATTGATTTAAAATCTTGAGATATTCTTGCCTTTTAGAACTTTTTGCTACCATAAAACAATTACAAAACAGTTGTTATTACGCAATCATTATCATATATTATATCTTTTGCTTATTTTTGCCATTGAATACTTACCATCAGTTAAATACACCGCAATGAAATACCTTTTTCTGAAAATACTTTACTTTTTGTGCTTTATCATAATCCTTTGGGGTTGCAAACCTAAAATGGCGATAACCTCTTCATCAATAGATAGTAAAATAAAACTAAAAGAAGTTATCCGAGCGCACCAAGCTACCTTTCCGAATTTTAAAACACTTAGCGGTAGTGTAACAACTACCTATAAAAATGGTAAAGATGAACAAACTGTTACTTTGAGCTTTCGGATGGAAAAAGACAAAGCCATTTGGCTCAGTGCTCCTTTAGGGATAGCCAAAGTATATATCACTCCTCAAAAAGCAAGTTTTTACAATAAATTAGATAACACTCATTTTGAAGGAGATTTTTCGTACATTAGTAATTTATTGGGGTTTAGTGTCGATTTTCAAAACCTACAAAATCTTCTTTTAGGGCAAACCATTTATCCGCTAACCGCTCAGGGCGATTTGCAAATGAATGAACATTTTTATTTTCTAAATCAATCTCAAGCAACAGCTTCTATACGATATGGAATTATTCCTGGAGAATTTAGAGTCGGTTTTTTCGAAGTTACAGATAGCAAAACAGCTTTGGGCGCCAAAGGCGAAATTTCTTATCAACAAGTAGAAAATCAGATATTACCCAGTATTTTACAAATTGAAAGCCTAAACCAAGAAATGAACATTCGTATGGATTTTAAAAACATTCAGCTTAACTCCAAGGTAAATTTTCCGTACCGTATTCCGTCGGGTTCGAAAGCAATCAATAATTAAAAAATACAATAGTATGAAAAAGCAACGCTTTATCTTTCTGATGATATGTTTTTTATGTTCTTTTTTTGTTCAGGGACAAACCTCCGAACAAAAAGATTTGGAGGAACGTAAGAAAGTACTCATTGAGCAAATAAAGCAAATGGCACTACTGCGCTCCGAGCAAACCCAGCAGCGTAAATCGGTGCTAACTCAAATGGAAGAAACCGAGCAAAAAATACAAGCTCGTACCAAACTCATTCATATTACCCAACAACAAAGCTCGTTGCTCACTCGGGAAATTAACAAAAACACTAAACAAATACAAACCCTTGAAAACGAACTAAAACACCAAAAACAAGAATATACCAAACTTATTAAACAATCTTATAAAAACAAATCCAAACAAAACCGATTGATGTTTTTACTGGCATCAGAAAGTTTTTGGCAAGGGTACAAACGTATGCTTTACATAAAGCAATACACCGATTATCGAAAAAAACAAGCAGAAGAAATCCAACAAAAAACAATTCAAATACAAGCAATTAACCAACAATTAACAGCCCAACGACAAGAAAAAGAAGCTACCTTATCCGAAATCCGCAGAGAGGAACAACTCCTACAACAAGAAAAGCGCGAACAACAACTTTTAGCAGAAAACATTCGTAAAAAAGAAAGCGATTACGAGCAACAAATTCGTGAAAAACAACGTCAAGCTGATGCAATTGACCGTGAAATACAACGCCTGATACGACAATCCATAGCCGAGAACAACAAAGCGGGAAAAGTCGGTCGAATTAAAGATGCTGAAGTGGTTTTTACCCTCACCCCTGAGTCCAGAAAAGTAGCCGAAAGTTTCGAAGCTAGTAAAGGAAATCTTATCTGGCCAGTAGCAAAAGGCTATAAATCACAAGGTTTTGGAATTTATAGTGATCCTGTTTATCCTGACGTAAAGCATTACAACAACGGTGTTACCATCGTTACTGAAACTGGTGCCGATGCACGAGCGGTTTTCCACGGAGAAGTTTCCGTAATACAAGCCATACCCGGAAGTAATAAAGCCGTACACGTTCGCCACGGAAATTACATCACTATTTATTATAATCTGACTCAAGTTTATGTAAAAAAAGGAGATAAAGTAAAAGCTAAAACTCCGTTGGGGCGAATTTTTACAGATGCTGATAAAAAAACAGAAATGAAATTTTTCATATATAAAAACACCTCTAAACTAAATCCTGAATATTGGATACACAAAATGTAAATCCCTCTAAAAAAGTTCAAACCAAGAAGATAAATTCTACTTCGTTTCGTTAATGCTCTCAAAAATTACTTTTGTATATTAAATCAAACTTTTTTGAAAACTTTTTTCTGAAATTTAACTATGATTTTTCGTACCGCCTTTGATTTTCCTAAAACTTTAAATAATATTGATTATCACTCAAAGCTGGTGTGTTTGGGGTCGTGTTTTGCTGACAATATCGGAAAACAGTTATTGGAATATAAATTTCAAGTGGTGGTTAATCCGTTTGGCGTACTTTTTCATCCTCTTGCTATTGCTCGTATTTTGGAACGTGTGGTGAAAAAACAATACTACAATTCATCTGATTTTTTTCAACACAATGAGCTGTGGCATAATTTTGAAGTGCATTCTCAACTTAGCGCTCCCACTTTAGAGCAAGCCACACATAAAACAAATTATGCTTTAAGCTTACTTTCTAATGCACTTACTCAAAGTAAATATGTTTTCATTACTTTAGGGACGGCTTGGACCTATTGGTTAGATACGACTATAGTTGTGGCCAATTGCCACAAGATGCCTCAAGAATTATTTACAAAAAGGTTGCTATCGGTAACTGATATTGTACTTTCTTTGGAAGAAATCATAACCCAATTGGGTGAATTAAATCCTGAAGCAAAAGTGGTTTTTACCGTTTCTCCTGTACGACATTTGAAGGACGGATTTATAGAAAACCAACGCAGTAAATCACATCTAATTGCAGCTATACATCAGGTATGTGATACTTGCCCAAAAGCATCTTACTTCCCCGCCTATGAAATTCTGATGGATGAATTACGTGACTATCGCTTTTATGCCGATGATATGATACATCCATCAAAAATGGCAATTGACTATATTTGGGAACGTTTCTGTGAGATGTACTTTACCTCAAAAACGCTTGCCGATATGAAACAAGTAGCAAGCATTATTAAAGGATTAAATCACAAACCTTTCAATCCGAACACTATAGCACACAAACGTTTTATACACAACCTCAATGAGAAAATAAACATTTTAAAAAATAAATTTCCTTTTATGGATTTTTCTTAAGTTCTTTCCTATTATTTTTAAATCCTCTAGATTTTTGTTTTCTATACTTCAAAATTTAAAAGAGAAATCACCTAAATTTGCGTATAAGAATTTTTGGAATTTGTAGTACTTGAAATATAAAAATCACCCTAAAAATCCAAAATATAGGATGCTTTTCTTCTCATCAATCAGTATCAAAAAGGTACTCTACTATAAAGATTTACTATAATTATCCTAAAAATTTGAATAACAATAATAGAATTCTATTTTTTTCATTAAATTGCACCTCATTTTAAAATGTAACCAAATGGTTCATTCTATCTTACTATTTTGTAAGGACTTTAATAAAAATAGATTTCCATTTTGAAAAAGAACATATTCATATTTTTTAGCATAATTGCATTTGCTTCTTGTCAATATTTTGTACAAGAAGAGCCCAAACACGCTATTGCCCGTGTAGGTGAGCAGTATCTTTTTGCCTCTGATATTGCAGCCATTATGCCTAAAAAATACACTACAGAAGATAGCATCAACATCGTAAAAAACCATATCAATAATTGGGCTATCAATCAGTTGTTACTAGAAAACGCACAACGTAATATCCCCGAAGACAAAAAAGCTCACTTTGAAAAATTGGTCGATGAATATCGTAGCGATTTATACACCAATGCTTATAAAGAAATTTTAATAAACAATGCGATTGATACTATTATCAACAAACAAGATATGAGCTACTTCTACGAGAAAAATAAGGATATTTTCACGCTGAATGAATCACTGATTAAACTGCGGTATGTACAATTTCCGAAAAGAGAAGATAATAATAAAACAAAGAAAATGACCCTAAAACAAAAAAGGGAAATAGAAAAACAAAATAATTGGCAACAAAAAGTAAGAGAACAGTTTAAACGTTTTAATCAACAAGATATTAAAGAGTTAGACTCCATTTCCATTCAATTTCCTGCTATTTATCTGAACGATTCCACTTGGGTAAAGACAGAGAGTGTGATTAAGCGCTTTCCGTTTTTAGACAAAAACATCAATGAAAGTCGAAATTTTTTCATCGAACATAAAGAAGATGACCAAGTATATCTCATTCAAGTAAAGGACGTACTTCGAATTTCGGAACAAGCCCCTATGGATTATATGGAAAACGCACTAAAACAAATTATTCTCAACCAACGTAAGTTGGAATTCGTAAAAAAACTCGAAACAGATATTTTAAACTCAGGCATTAAGAAAAAACAATTTGAAATTTATGAATAGAAGTATTTTATTAGCTATCAGCACTTTATTTTTAAGCATAGGAACTTGGGCGCAAGATGCTCAACCCTCACAAAAGCGCATAAAGGTAGATGGTGTAGCTGCCGTGGTGGGCGATTTTTTGATTTTAGAATCAAATATTGACAAAACTTTTTTAGAACTTAAAACTCACGGAACGGACATCAAAGACATAACACGCTGTCAGTTGTTAGGCAAACTGATGGAAGACAAACTGTATGCGCATCAAGCTGTTCAAGATAGCATTGAAATATCAGATGCCGAAATTCGTTCTGCCATTGACCAACAGGTAGAGCGCCTAACTGCAACATTCGGCGACATTAAAAAAGTAGTAGAATTTTACCGAAAAGAAGACGAACAATCTTTACGCGATGAACTTTTTGAAATTCACAAAATCAATGGATTATCACAAAGAATGAAATCAAAAATTGTGAAAGATGTAGAAGTAACTCCTGAAGAGGTTCGTAATTTTTTCAATAACATTCCCGAATCTGAACGCCCTACTTTCGGTACTGAGCTTGAAATTGCTCAAATCGTGATAAACCCTATTCCACCTGCTTCAGAGGTACAAAAAGTAATTCATCGTCTTAACGAAATCAAAGCTGATGTGGAAACCACAGGAAGTAGTTTTTCTACCAAAGCCATTTTATACTCGCAAGACAGAGCCACAGGAGGGCAAGTCTTAACCTTTAATAGAGCTTCAATGTTTGACAAAACCTTTAAAGATGTAGCTTTTAGCTTACAAGAAGGTGAAATTTCAAAACCTTTCAAGTCCGAATTTGGTTGGCACATTATTCAAATGGATAAAATACGTGGAAAGGAAGTAAGCGTTCGTCACATTTTAATGATTCCTGATGTTCCTCGCGAGGCACTTGTTGAGGCTAAAGAAAAAATTGAAAAAATCAGAAAACGTATTATTGATGGAGAGCTAACCTTCGATCAGGCAGCACGTAATTTTTCCGATGAAAAAGAAACTCGAAATGATGGAGGACAACTTATCAATCCAGAAGATTTATCCACCCGATTTGAGCTTACCCGAATGGAGCCACAACTATACGATAAAGTATCAAAGCTCAAAGACAATGAGGTATCCGTAGCCTACATTGACGAAGATCGTACGGGCAAAAAGAGCTACAAAATCTATCAAGTAACCAATCGACACGAGGAGCATAAGGCTGATTTTGTTAAAGATTATGTAAAAATTCAAGATTTAGCCCTTAAAGAAAAACAACTGAAAGCTATAGCAAAATGGATGAATGAAAATATCCAAAAAACGCATATTATGATTAACGGCGAATACAAAAGTTGCAATTTTTCAAACAATTGGTTGAAAAAATAGTCTTTTAAAATGCAACTTTTCTATCACGCTCAAATCAGTGCTAGTACCGCTTCGTTTTGCTTTGAAAAGGAAGAAAGTCAGCACATTGTAAAGGTATTACGCAAAAAAGAAGGAGATTTACTACACATCACCAATGGCAAAGGTATGCGCTTTGAGGGGCAAATTAGCTTTGCTTCAGCAAAACGCTGTGAGGTTTTGATAACCAATTTTACTGAAATAAAAAAACATCCGTATCATTTGCATTTGGTAGTTGCTCCTACCAAAATGAACGAACGTTACGAATGGTTTTTGGAAAAAGCAGTTGAAATTGGAGTAGATGAAATCACCCCAATTATTTGCCAAAATTCAGAACGAAAGACCATAAAAAACGAACGATTCGAAAAAATTATTCTTTCGGCAATGAAACAATCGTTACAATATCATTTGCCTATTTTACATCCAACAATTAGCTCATCGGATTTTTTTGAGCAGATGAAAAACGAAAAGGGGAGCAAATTTATTGCACATTGCCAGGAAAATGAAAAGAAAGCCTTAGCCACTGAAATACAATCCGTTCCCGAACGATTGACCATACTTATTGGCCCAGAAGGCGATTTTTCAGCATTTGAAATTCAAAAGGCTTTATCAGAAAATTTCACACCTATATCATTAGGTAACAACCGATTAAGAACCGAAACAGCGGCTATTGTGGCTTGTCATACAGTTTCGGTAATGAGTAGTTTAACTTAAAATAAATAATTATGAATTCAAAAATGATTGCAAATGGCATCATCCGAGCTGTGGTTACCCTACTGTTAGCAGCACTCTTGCTTTATGCCTTATACCTATTGAAATCACTTATCATTTACATCGTCATTTCACTGGTTATCACGCTAATAGGGAAACCGATTGTACGTTTCTTGTATAAGAAAGTAAGAATTAGAAATCGGGTAATTTGTGTGATAATTACTATGCTTTTATTTCTGATTATCAGTTTGGGCGTATTTAGCTTATTCATTCCGCTACTCATTGCCCAAAGCCAAAGCCTGTCCCTGTTGGACATTGATCAACTTAAAATCAACATGGAGCATTTAATGCAACAGATTGTAGATAATTTAGGAATTGAAAAAGTCCCTCCCTTAGATGTTTCCAAAATGTTAAAAGCCATAGATTTCCCTGGTATTATAAATTCAACCGTTGGCTTTATTGGGAGTTTCGGAATGGGATTTTTCTCCGTACTTTTTATTTCGTTCTTTTTCCTAAAAGACGGAAGCAAAATGCTACAATCTGTTCTTGCGCTCATTTCAAAAAGCCATATTGAGCAATCGGAAGCCTCTATTGAAAAGACAAATGACTTACTTTCGCGTTACTTTGTGGGTATTATTTTGCAAATCGGTATTTTATTTGTAATTTACACCATAGTTTTACTCATTTTTGGGGTTCAAAACGCTTTCATCATTGCTTTTTTATGTTCGCTACTCAATTTGATTCCGTATATAGGTCCAGTTATCGGTTTCGGACTGATGGCTTTCCTAACAATGACAGGCTTTATAGGAAATGATTTCAGTACGGTAATGCTTCCTAAAACTATTTATGTAATGATTGGATTTTTAATTGGGCAACTTATTGACAATTTTTTCAGTCAGCCGCTGATATTTTCCAACTCTGTAAAATCAAGCCCTTTAGAAATTTTCTTAGTAATTATTGCTAGTGGAACGCTCTTTGGCATTACAGGAATGGTAGTTGCCGTACCTGCTTACACCGTGATAAAAGTTGTTTTAAAAGAGTTTTTCGACGGAAACAAATTTGTGGACTATCTTACTAAAAATATGTAATTAACTTATAATAAAAGTTTTTAAGTAATATTTTTCAATTTTATTGCAAAAATTATTTGATGTTTCAACTCCGTGTCCTTCTGAAGTCAGAGACTTTTATTTCAGTAATTTTAAATTCGAAATAGTATTAGTTAATCTTACAGAAACTAAAATATCAAACAAAAAACACCCGAAAAATACTTAATTTTTCGGGTGTTTTGAATTTTAAGTTTAAGTAATATACTGAAAAATAGTTTTATAAAAGGTTTTTCGTCTGTTTACCCATTGATGCGTACCTGATTTTGTAAGTAGTTCACTGTATTCATTCCCTCATGGAAAAGCAAATCCAAAATACTTAAATTGGATAAAAAACCGTGTTTATCTGCAAAAATCTGATAATACTGCTCTGTTTCAACAGGAAGTTCTTTTTTGGCTGAAGTTAAGAATCGAAAATCTTTAACCTCATTAGGGGCTGCTTCATAACTTTTTGTTTTATCGAAATGGACATCTGTTTGCAAACAAGCCAATAGGGTTTGAATCGTATCCATATTTACATCCAACAGAAAAGTATATTTCTTCTCAAAAAGTGGCAATAAATCATCTTCATAATATTCGAAAAAAGGCGAGGTTCGGTAGGCTGTTTCGAGACTTTTCCAATGCAATCGCTGCCAAGGAAAATGATTTTCCACACGAACATCTTTGAAAAGTTGTCGCCCTGTTTCCCCTCCTACGTGCTTAATGGGCAAATTTAACGCTTGTTTGCCGTTAGCCCCGTAAATATAGGCTCGATTTCGGAGGGTTTGTTTTTGATAGTTATCCGACACTTCTAAAACGCAAGGATGCGTGAGCATCAAATGAAATTGAGCAATACTCGGAAAATAGGTGGGGTGAACTAATACACTATGCGTTATCATATCCTGATTTATTGATTTTTGAACCTTTTGGGAAACAAGAAATTATTGATTTTCCTTGGCTTTCTTTCTTTTTCTGGAATAAAATTCATATCCACCCCAAACCAAAACAATGATAATAAGTGCGTAATATCGGTATGAAACAGGTTCTCCTTCCCCATTAACGGTAGTGAAAAGCCTATCCCAACGGATTTTATTCAAGCCCGAAGCATTCCTATCCAAACTCATCCAAACCATTACAGGCTTACCTAGAATGTGATCCTCTGGAACAAATCCCCAGAAACGACTATCCTCTGAGTTATGACGATTATCCCCCATCATCCAGTAATAATCGTACGTAAAAGTATATTGATTTGTAGGGGTGTTATTGATATAAATGGTTCCCTCTTTAACCTCTAATTTATTATTTTCATACACGCGAATGATACGCTCATAAAGTGGCAAATTATCCGAAGTTAGAGTTATGGTTTGCCCTTTGGCAGGAATGGTTACTGGGCCGTAATTATCTTCATTCCAAGCATACTTGGGCGTATGTGGAAATATAGACGAATTATAATCTCCTTTGGGAGTGATGCGTTTGGTTAACGAAATCACATTAGGTAAAGCTTTGAGTTTTGCCGCTACCTCATCGGTAAGTGCTGAAAACAAATACACATTAGGCTGAACTTCCCCAAAATTATCGGTAATCCCATATTGCTTATACATAAATTCAGGAGTAAGCTTTGCTATACTAGGTTTGGTTTGTAACACATACGAATACTGCAATTTCGCCCGAACTGGATAAACTTCTTGTTTCCCATTGATGTAAACATCGCCATCTCTGATTTCAAAAACATCGCCAGGTACGGCTACCGTTCGTTTTACGTAATTAGAACGTTTGTCCACAGGCTTATCCACGTGAATTTTAGAATCATCACGGAAGAAACGTACCGTATCAGCAGGCCAATTAAAAACTGTAATATCATTACGTTCAATTTTTTGCAAGGCAGGTAAACGCAAATAAGGCAACTGAGGGAATTTTAAATACGATTTTGTTCCCACCAACGGAATAGAATCGTGAACCATAGGCAAAGCCAAAGGCGTAGTAGGAACGCGAACGCCATAATGAAATTTGCTAACAAAGAGAAAATCACCTACCAAAAGAGTTTTCTCCAAAGAGGAAGTCGGAATCATATACGGCTGCATAAAATACGTATGAATGGCAGAGGCAGCCACCACAGCAAAAAGTACGGCACTTATCCACGGAGAAACATTCTTTTTGATTTCCGATTCATCTTTGCCTATGTATTGTGTTTGAGACAAATAGTTAACATAAGCAGTGTATAACCCCAAAGTAAGCACAGCAAACAAGGTATAACGCTTTTTTCGATACCCGAAAACGTGAAACCACTCGTAAGTCATCACTACCATCATAATATTTCCTATTACTGGAAGATACAACAGAAATACCCACCACCAAGGACGCTCAATAATACGTAAAAAAATCACGTGATTATAAACAGGAACGAACGCTAACCAAGGTTTATACCCCGCTTTTACAAATCCTTTCCAAAAAAATAATCCGGTAATGAGTTGTGCAATGATAAAAATATAGAAATATGCCATACAATGCTGTTTTTAGGTTGCGACAAATGTAACAAAGATTTGTAAAATAGACAAACACATCATTTTAATAAAAAATAAAGTCTGTACAAACTTGTACAGACTTTACATTCTCTCCTGTATTTAATTTCTCTTATGAATTATTGTCCTTATGGTTCTTTTTCATCATTTCGCCAATTTGATTGGAAGCCGCAAAGGAAGCAATCATATTATTAAGCATTTCACTTCCAGCCTGTGGCGAGTTGGGCAATAATATCAGATTGCTATTAGTGTCTTGACCAACAGCTTGAAGCGTATCGTAATGCTGAGTTACCACAATAAGTGCCGATGCCTCTTGTGAGCTGATACCTACTTTGTTAAGCACATCAACGCTTTCAACCAAACCACGAGCAATCTCTCGGCGCTGGTCGGCAATCCCCTGCCCTTGCAGACGCTTACTTTCGGCTTCGGCTTTTGCCTTTTCTACAATCAAAATACGTTGTGCATCTCCTTCGTACTGAGCAGCTACTTTTTCACGCTCGGCAGCATTGATGCGGTTCATCGCTGCTTTCACTTGAGCATCAGGGTCAATATCGGTAACCAAGGTTTTGATAATATCGTACCCGTAAGTTTCCATCGCTTCTTGCACTTCGCGTTTTACGGCAATGGCAATATCATCTTTTTTTACAAAAACATCATCAAGGCGCATTTTGGGTACTTCGGCACGTACCACATCAAACACATAGCTGGTAATTTGGTCGTGCGGATATTCCAAGCGATAGATGGCATCGTAAACCTTATCTTTAATGACCACATACTGCACCGAAACCTTGATTTTAACGAATACATCGTCCAAAGTTTTGGTTTCAACAATTACATCTAATTGCTGAATTTTTAGGCTGATACGTGCAGCCACTTTGTCAATTATCGGGATTTTAATTTGTAAACCCGAATGGCGTATGCTTTGGAACTTACCAAAACGCTCTACTGAAACTGCCGTTTGTTGCTTTACGGTAAAAAACAATGAAAAAATCACAAACAAAACGACTACAATAATAATGGGTGTTGTTATCATAAACTTTACTGATTTTAATACGTGAGCAAGGTAATACTTTTGGTGCAAAAACCAAATTCTTTTAGTCTATTTTTTGGGTCAAATACACGAATACCTTTTTTAATTGAAACCACATAGAAACATCGTTTTTTCTAATGCATCTATGTGGTTCTAAACTTAATTTACGGAATTTTACCAATTTTCAAGTTAAAAGACAACCCAAATAAACGAACTCACGTTTGACAATTTTGGCACACCTACCCTATTTCAAACTTTTCAATCTTTTAATTTTTTTAGATTTTTCAAATCTTAATGCGCTTCAAGCCAGTTGTCTCCTTCTCCCAAATCAACTACCAATGGAACAGTCAGTGAATAGGCATTTTCCATTTCGGATTGGATTGCTTTCTTTACGGCTTCAAGTTCTGATTTTGGCACATCGAATACCAACTCGTCGTGTACTTGCAATAACATTTTGGTTTGGAAATTTTCTTTTTCTAATCGATTTTGAATTCGAATCATTGCAATTTTGATAATATCGGCGGCACTGCCTTGAATGGGTGCGTTAACCGCATTACGCTCGGCAGCACTGCGAACCACTTGGTTTTTCGAATGAATATCAGGCAGATAACGTCTTCTACCTAAAATGGTTTCTACATAGCCGTGTTCTTGTGCAAAGGCAATTTGTTTGTTTATATACCCCCTAAGGTTAGGATAGGTCGCATAATAGGTATCTATCAGTTGTTTGCTCTCTGAGCGAGAAAGTTCGGTTTGATTACTTAACCCAAAGGCAGATACGCCATAAATGATACCAAAGTTGACCGTTTTGGCGTGGCTACGTTGCTCACGGGTCACCTCACTGATAGGAACGCCAAACACTTGAGAAGCCGTAGCACGGTGGATGTCTTCTCCTTGATTAAATGCCTTTATCATATTGGGTTCTTGGCTAAGTGAGGCAATGATACGCAATTCAATTTGTGAATAGTCGGCGGCTAATAATACGTGATTTTCATCTCGTGCTACAAAGGCTTTACGTATTTGTTGCCCTCGTGGGGTACGAATAGGGATATTTTGTAAATTGGGGTTATTGCTACTGAGCCTTCCAGTGGCAGCAACCGTTTGCATATAAGTGGTATGTACCCGACCTGTTTTAGGGTTTACCTCCAAAGGAAGTGCATCTACATAAGTACTTTTAAGTTTCTGTAGCTGACGCCATTCCAGAATTTGAGCAACAATAGGGTGATGCTCAGCAAAATCGGAGAGTATTGCCTCAGAGGTAGCATATTGCCCCGTTTTTGTCTTTTTAGGTTTATCCGCAATTTTAAGCTTTTCAAACAAGATATCGCCCAATTGTTTTGGGGAAGCCAAATTGAATGTTTCTCCAGCTAAGGCAAAAATAGCGTCTTCTAATGTAGAGATGTCTTCATCTAAAGTAACGGAAAGTGTTTTTAAAAAATCGGTATTCAGAGCTATACCTTCCAATTCCATCTTAGCCAACACTCGTATAAGAGGCGCTTCCAAATCAGTATACAAACTAGCGGTATGGGTTTGTTGTAGTTTTTCTCGGAAAAGGTCTTTGAGTTGCCAAGTGATATCGGCATCTTCCACAGCATATTCTTTTTGGTCTTCCAGCGCCACCCAACGCATAGACAGCTGCCCACTTCCTTTCTTACCGATAAGATTTTCAATAGGAATGGGCGAATAATTCAAATAGGTTTGGGAAAGCACATCCATATTATGGCGCATATCAGGATTGATTAGATAATGAGCTACCATTGTGTCAAACAAATTGCCTTTTACTTCAATGCCGTAATTGGCAAGCACCTTGATATCGTATTTCAAATTTTGCCCCACTTTGGTAATCTGCTCATTTTCAAAGAAGATTTTAAACTCTTGTAATATTTCTTGAGTTTGGGCAGGATTTTCAGGCAGAGGCAAATAATACCCTTTCCCTTGATGCCACGAAAAAGCAATGCCGACTAGTTCGGCTTGTAGGCTATCCAAATCGGTGGTTTCGGTATCGAAACAAACTTCAGATTGGCTTAACAAGTTCTGTAATAATATTTTCCGAGCTATGGGAGTATCTACCAACTGATAAAAATGGGGCGTGTTTTGAATGTTTTTGCGCTCCGATAAAGATTCTCCTTCAAATAAATCCGTTTGAATGGCTTGGGTTTGCTCTGTAGCATTTTGATAGGTTTTAATCAGATTTTGAAGTAATTGCCTAAACTCCAAGTCCTCAAAAATTTTGGTTACCTGCTCCATATCGGGTTTTGAGATCTCAAAATCACGCTCATTAAATTCCACAGGAACATCTAAAATAATACGTGCCAATTTTTTAGAAAGTATGCCTAATTCAGCATTGTTTTCAATATTCTCACGAAGTTTACCTTTGAGTTTATGAGTATTAGACAGCAGGTTTTCCAAACTTCCGAAATCTGCCAAAAGCTTTTTTGCTGTTTTTTCTCCAACCCCCGGAAGCCCAGGAATATTGTCGGCAGTATCGCCCATCATTCCTAAAAAATCAATAACCTGCTCAGGGGTTTGCACTCCAAACTTTTCTTGGACTTCGGGCACTCCCCAAATTTCTGCATCATTTCCCGAACGTGAAGGACGATACATAAAAATATTTTCGGATACCAATTGAGCGAAATCTTTATCTGGAGTAACCATATATACCAAATAGCCTTGTTTTTCGGCTTTTTTTGCCAAAGTTCCGATAATATCATCCGCCTCAAATCCTTCCTTTACCAAAATAGGAATGTGCAAGGCTTGTAAAATTTCCCAAATATACGGAATGGCAAGGCGAATAGCTTCGGGGGTTTCTTCCCGATGAGCTTTGTATGCCTGAAACATTTCGGTACGCTCAACACTGCCTCCTTTATCGAATGCTACAGCCAAATGATCGGGGCGTTCTTTTTTGATAACCTCCAATAACGAATTCATAAATCCGAGAATGGCAGAGGTATTTAGCCCTTTTGAATTGATTCTCGGATTTTTGATAAAAGCATAATATCCTCTGAAAATCAAAGCGTAGGCATCTAATAAAAAAAGTCGTTTCTTTTGCATTGGGCTAATTTTAGGCTTGTTAAACCACAAAAATATGAAAAGTAAACGATTTTAGATTTGACCCTAAGCACAAAAACAAAAAAAATCCTGAAAAATTTCTTTCAGTGATGAAAATTTTTCAGGATTTCTTGATATCATTAGGTAAACACTATTTAGGATAAACCAAATTTTCTTCTTTCAAGTGGTAAAGCACTTCTTCCAAATACTTTTTGGCTTCATATTTTGCCATTGGCAAATTGTTGTTATAAAAATTTCCGCATTCTAAAGCTGACGCACCAGGTATTTCACCTTCAAAATCAGCCATATATTTGAATAAATCTGTAATCAACGGAACAATATCCTTTGAAGAATAATCCCCAGCCAAAATCAAATAATTTCCTGTTTGGCAACCCATTGGTCCCCAATAGATGATTTTGTCTTTCCAAGAGCTATTTCGAAGCCAAGTGGCTGCTAAATGTTCAATCGTGTGAATTTCGGCAGCTCCTAAAACAGGCTCACGATAAGGCAATTTCATACGAATATCGAATGAAGTAAGCACTTCATTTCCAACATAATCTTTACGAGAAACATAAATTCCTCGCTTCATTTTCAGGTGGTCAATACAAAAACTGGCTATTTTCTCCATACAAATATGATTTTCAAAAGATTAGTTCATATCGCTATACCCGATAGCTTTTCCGATAAGGGTGGTTGAGGTACAACTTTCTATTTTAACGTTCACAAAATCACCTACTTTGTAATGTTCCTTCGGAAATACTACTACGGTGTTTTGCGTGTTTCGTCCCATCCATTGGGTGTCTGATTTTTTAGAGTTTCCTTCGATAAGCACTTCGCAAATCTGTCCGACTTTCTCTTGTGTGCGAAGTAAGCTGTGTTTTTGCTGTAAATCAATAATTTCAGAAAGACGACGTTTCTTAACTTCCTCAGGAACATCATCTTCTATCTTACGTGCAGCAAGTGTTCCTGGTCGTTCTGAATAGGCAAACATAAATCCGAAGTCGTATTTTACGTATTCCATCAGCGAAAGCGTATCTTGGTGGTCGGCTTCAGTTTCTGTGGGAAATCCAGCAATCATATCTTGTGAAATAGCACATTCAGGAATGCGTTTTCGGATATTATCAATCAATGTGAAATACTCTTCTCTTGTATGTAATCGGTTCATTGCCTTTAAGATACGATTGCTTCCGCTTTGTACAGGCAAGTGAATATATTTGCAAATATTGTGATGTTTTGCCATCGTGTCAATCACATCAAGAGTCATATCTTGTGGATTAGATGTGGAAAAACGGATACGCATCTTTGGGTAAGCAATTGCCACCATATCAAGTAGTTTTGCGAAATTTACAGCAGTGGCTTTCTGCATTTCACTGGCTTTATCGAAATCTTTTTTCAGTCCGCCACCATACCAAAGATAGCTGTCCACATTCTGACCCAAAAGCGTGATTTCCTTAAAGCCTCTTTCTTCTAAATCCTTGATTTCATTTAAGATAGAAAAAGGGTCGCGACTGCGTTCGCGTCCGCGTGTAAAAGGAACAATACAAAACGTACACATATTGTCGCAACCGCGTGTAATGGAAACAAAGGCAGTTACTCCATTGCTATTGAGGCGAATAGGAGAAATGTCAGCATAGGTTTCATCTTTGGAAAGAATTACGTTTACGGCTTCGCGTCCGCCTTCTACTTCTTGCAAAAGATTGGGTAAATCTTTGTAAGCGTCAGGTCCTACCACCATATCTACGATTTTTTCTTCTTCCAGAAAAGCGTGTTTTAGGCGTTCAGCCATACAGCCCAACACTCCTACTTTCATTGCAGGACGATTTCTTTTGATGGCATTGAATTGTTCCAATCGCTTACGAATGGTTTGTTCGGCTTTTTCGCGAATGGAACACGTATTTACTAAAACTAAATCGGCTTCTTCGAGCGTTTGTGTGGTGTTGTATCCTTGCTCGGAGAGAATGGAGGCTACAATTTCGCTATCTGAAAAATTCATCTGACAGCCGTAACTTTCTATATATAATTTTTTGTGATTGTTCGTATTTTCTTTCAAAACAAGACTTTGTCCTTGCTTTGATTCGTCAATAACTTTTTCCATAGTGTTGATTTTCTTGAGGGGCAAAGATATGTAAAATAATTAAAACGTAAGAAATTTGATTTTTAATCGGTTTTTATGAGGGTAAAAGAAAATTCAGAACCTACGCCTAATACACTTTCTACATAAATTTTTTGTCGGTGGGCTTCCAAAATGTGTTTTACAATGGATAAACCTAAGCCTGAACCGCCCTGCTTTCGATTTCCACTTTTATCCACTCGATAAAACCGCTCAAAAAGGCGCTTAAGGTGTTCTTTAGCAATGCCTTCACCATTGTCGGTAATACGTATAATAACCCTTCCTGAAGGAGCGTCTTCCAATGCAATTTCAGTAGTTCCGTTATCTTTTCCGTATTTGATGGAGTTAATTACTAAATTGGCAATCACTTGCTGAACCCGTTCTTTGTCGGCATACACATAAATAGCAGGATAATGATTATCAAAAGTTAGCGTTATTTGGCGTTTTGAGGCTTGTATTTCAAGCATATCAAAAACATTTTGAATAACTTCCACAATATCAAACCGCTCGAAATCCAGATGCAATTCGCCTGCTTCCAGTTTTGAAATCATTTCCAAATCCTTAACCACATAAATGAGGCGTTCTACACCTTTAGCAGCTCGTAATAAGTACTTTTTACGAACCGTTTTATTTTCAATAGTACCATCTAAAAGCGTGAGGATATAGCTCTGTACCGTAAAAAGAGGGGTATTTAACTCGTGCGAAATATTACCGATATATTCCTTACGATAATCTTCACGTATTTTTAAGGATTCGATTTCTACCTTTTTATCGTGTGCAAATCGGCTAATTTCCTCGCTTAGCGCACGAATATCGGTAGTGATGGTTCTGTTTTCAAAATCGGTGTTTTGTAACAGAGCCACATCATTGTAAATCTTTTTGATGCGTTTGTATATGAATTTTTCCACCCGATATTGAAGCACAAAAAAAGAAAAACCAAAGGTAAGCAATGCAAAAAAAATCAACCACCAAATGTTAGGCGAAAAATAGAAAAAAGCAATCATTAAAAGGGTAGTACCTATAGTAATGAGAGTCGCTGATTTTAAGGCAAATCGGTAGGATTTTTTTAATCTTCGAGCCATTAGTGGACAAATTTATACCCCACCCCTTTGATGGTTACAAAATAATCATCGCCTATCTTTTCTCGAAGTTTACGAATGTGCACATCTATGGTTCGTCCGCCAACCACTACTTCACTTCCCCAAACGGCATCTAAAATATCTTCTCTTTTGAAAACTTTGCCAGGGCGAGAAGCCAACAATGCCAATAGTTCAAATTCCTTTCGTGGAAGTACCATTTCTTCTCCTTTTAGCGTGATTTTATACTCCTCTCGGTCGATGGTCAATTCCCCAAAAGAGGTTATTACAGCGGGGTCACTTTCGTCTTTAAACCTACGCAACAAGGCTTTTACCTTACTAACCAATACTTTGGGTTTTATAGGTTTAGTAATGTAATCATCGGCTCCAGCTTCAAAACCAGCCAACAGCGAATAATCTTCACCCCGAGCCGTTAAAAAAGCAATAACCGTATGGGAAAGCTCAGGTATTTTACGGATACGTTCACAGGCTTCAATACCATCCATTTCGGGCATCATTACATCCATAATGATCAATTGAGGCAGTTCTTTTTCGGCTTTTTTCACTGCTTCTAATCCGTTTTTTGCCTTAATGATTTGATAACCCTCTTCCATTAGGTTATAGCCCACAATCTCAAGGATATCGGGCTCATCATCTGCCAAGAGAATTTTAATGTGCTTTTTTTTCATACCCTTACGGTTTGTAGGCAAATATAATGATTCTGTAGAAATATGAAAAAAAATGACGATTAAACACCTTAAAAAATTAAGATTTTTTCACAAAGAAATTTTGTTTCTCAGGCAATAGAAAAAAGGAATTAGAGATTAGAAATTGCTACTTGTTACTTGGTTCTTTATCCTTTTTACTTTATCCTTTTTACTTAAACTCCTGAACCACCTGCTCCATCACTTCCAAAATTTCAGCGACGTGGTTAAGTGTTACTATTTTTTGACGGTATTCTTTAAAATTAGGGATTCCTTTAAAATAATTGGTGTAATGACGGCGCATTTCTAAAACGCCTTGACGTTCTCCTTTCCATTCTACTGACCAAATCAGGTGATTACGTGCTGCTTGAACCCTATCGGATATTGTGGGAGAGGGCAGTTTTTCACCTGTTTTAAAAAAATGTTTGATTTCGTTGAAAATCCAAGGATAGCCTATGGCAGCTCTGCCTATCATAATACCATCTACCCCGTATTTTTGGCGATATTCCAAAGCTTTTTCAGGAGAATCAATATCTCCATTGCCAAAAATAGGAATGTGAATTCGAGGATTTTCCTTAATTCGAGCAATATGCGACCAGTCTGAATGTCCTTTGTAAAGTTGAGCACGAGTACGCGCGTGTATAGAAAGTGCTTTAATCCCCACATCTTGCAGACGTTCAGCCACTTCATCAATATTTATGGAGTTTTCATCCCAACCCAAACGAGTTTTCACCGTTACGGGAAGATGAGTACTATTTACCACTGCTTTGGTAAGACGAACCATCAAGTCAATGTCTTTTAAAACTCCTGCTCCTGCTCCTTTACAGACTACTTTTTTTACAGGACAACCAAAATTGATATCTAACAAATCTGGATTGACCGTTTCTACAATTTTTGCTGAAAGCGCCATTGCCTCCTCGTCTCCTCCGAAAATTTGTATGCCCACTGGACGTTCGTAGTCGAAAATATCTAATTTTTGTTTACTCTTAATGGCATTGCGTATCAATCCCTCCGAAGAAATAAATTCGCTGTATAGCATATCTGCTCCGTGAATTTTACAAAGTCTGCGAAAGGGAGGGTCGCTTACATCTTCCATCGGAGCTAACAATAACGGAAATTCCCCCAAATCAAGATTGCCTATTTTTGCCATATTTGTGTTTTTGCAAATGAGGGCGCAAGTTAGCAATTAAACCCCAACCTATCAAATCGAAAAAAAGTTGTTTTGTAAAAAGTATGATGAGATATTTTTTCAGGAGTGAATCAAAGTTATGCCACAGAAAAATAAGCGTTTTTAAATTCTTATTTTTCAGATAACTCTTTTTTTAAGGCATCAGAAAGGTACGGATACTTAAAACGAAACCCTTTTTGTTGTATCTTTTGACTATCCACACGACTTCCTTCCAAAACTAATACCGACATTTCGCCTAAAACCAATCGCAAAATGAAAGCAGGTAAATCAGGAAGTATATTTTTACGATTCAATTGCTCAGACAAGATGTGATTAAACTCTCTATGGGTTACGTGTGAAGGGGCTACTGCGTTATAAATCCCTTCTAATTGAGAAGTTTTCAGACCATAGATAATCATTTCAGTTAAATCATCAATGGCTATCCAAGGTAGGTATTGCTTCCCACTACCAATCACAGGATTTAATCGGTATCGAGCAAGAGGCAATATTTTGTTTAGCATACCGCCTTGTTTATCAATAATTACCCCAAAGCGAAAAATGACCACACGTTGAGTAATCGCTCTAAAATCAAAAGCTACTTTTTCCCAAGCTTGACAAACTTGACTTAAAAAGTCATCTCCGGCTGGGTCATTTTCTTTGTATATGGTTGATGTTGTTTTTGTTCCATAGTACCCAACGGCTGAAGCACTTATGAAGGTTTTTAAAACAAGATGATTTTCTATAAAAGCTTTTAAAAGAAGCTTCGCCGAGTTTACCCTACTACTTAATATACTTTTCTTTCGAGCCTTAGTCCATCGTTTTTCGCCAATGGAAGTCCCTGCCAAATGAATCACGTGGTTTACCCCAAACAGACTCTTGGGGTCAATATATTCATTTTCAATATCCCAACGGTATTCATTTTCTCTTTTCGGAGAACGGCTTAAAAAACGAACTTGGTAGTTAAAAGAAAGACTTTTTTCTAACTTTTTGGCTAACATTCCGTTAGCTCCAGTAATTAGTATGATTTCTTTTTCCATTTTTTGGCTTATTGATTGCCCCAAAGCACGTCTTTCATTGAAAAAACACCTCTTTTACCCAAAATCCATTCAGCAGCCAATACCGCACCAAGGGCAAATCCCTCACGTGAATGCGCTGTATGCTTTATATCAATAGTGTCAATGATGCTTTTATAGCTTACAGTATGTGTACCAGGAGTGTTTCCGATGCGCAGTGCTGAAATATTGATTTTATCCCCTTTACTTTCACTTAATTGCCACCCTATTTTTTTACCATAAGCTATAATATCTTCTGCTAAAGTAATAGCTGTACCGCTGGGAGCATCTAACTTCTGAGTATGATGAATTTCTTCAATGGAAACATCATATTCTTCTAATTTTGCCATCATTTGTGCCAACACCTTATTTAGCTCAAAAAAAAGGTTAACCCCAATGCTAAAGTTCGATGCATACAGAAAAGCCGTTTGATATTGATGGCACAACGCAGTAGCTTGGGGATAATGCTTTAACCAACCCGTGGTTCCTGCCACTGTTGGAATCTGATGTGTTAAAGCATTGGAAATATTTTTAAACGCACTCTCAGGAGTGCTAAATTCAATAGCTACTTGTGCCTGACCAATATCATAGCTTTGAGTTTCTTTATCTACAATAAGTACAATTTCGTGCCCTCGTTTAAGAGCTATTTGTTCAATGGTTTTTCCCATTTTTCCGTATCCGAGTAAGGCTATTTTCATCGGTTGGAGATGTTTTGATTAAAATTTAGAAGCGGATTTGCAAACTGAGCCCATACTGCACACCCGAAGTGATATCATCGGTGCTTAGAAAAGGTTCCAAAGTGATGTTTTCATCAACATTGAATTGCTTCAAATGCGCATCAACATTAGCATCTACAATATTAAGCGCATAGAAGCCTACTAAAAACAATAAGGAAAGTTCTTTGTTACGACGATAAAATTGCTGAGCACGGCGTAAGCCATCGGTGCTTAGACGAGGTTGTCCATCACCTCGATCACCAAAAAATTCATCATCGGTAAAGCCTGCTACTCTTCTTTTGTAAGCCGTTTGATAACGATCAAACTCTTTACTATTTCTCATATAGAAATAGACGGTAGTACCAAGGGCTCCGTACACCAAAGGTACTTTCCAATAACTTTTGTTATAGATTTGCCCCAGCCCAGGAAAAATAGCCGAGTAAAAGGCAGCTCGTGCTGGAGACAGTGGGTCGGTATTCCAAGTGATTTGTTTTTGCACATCGGTAACCTTTACCTGCAAACTATCAGCTACTTTTTTATTTTGAGCCAGAGAAGTTTGCAGACATAGGAAACCTATTATGAAAACAAAATACTTAATCATTTTTCTTAAATAATTGTTGAATGCGGTTAAAATCATCCTCCGAAGAGAAAGGAATTACCAACGAACCCTTGCCATTTTTGCTCAATTTGATAGTAACCTTTGTACCTAAAAATTGGTTCAAGCTTTCAACTGCTTCTTGAACATAAGCTGGAGTGTTGCTAACCACACGTGATTTGGGCACTTCTATTTGCGGATTTTGTAATTTTCGCACCAACTCTTCGGTATCACGAACCGATAGGTTATCGCTGATGATTTTATGATAGATATCCGCTTGTTGGTCAGGGTTTTCAATATTGATAATGGCTCGTCCGTGCCCCATAGTGATAAAACCGTCGCGAATTCCGGTTTGTATAATCGGGCTAAGTTTCAAAAGACGTAAGTAATTGGTAATGGTAGAGCGTTTTTTCCCAACACGTTCACTCATTTGCTCTTGGGTGAGCTTAACCTCATCAATGAGGCGTTGATAAGAAAGCGCAATTTCAATAGGATCCAAATCTTGTCGTTGGATATTTTCCACCAACGCCATTTCAAGAGATTCTTGGTCGTTAGCAATGCGAATGTAAGCTGGAATGGTTTCTAACCCCAACAACTTTGAGGCACGAAAACGACGTTCACCCGAAACCAATTGATATTTATTAAAATCAATTTTACGCACCGTAATGGGCTGTATTACTCCCAATTCTTTAATGGACGAGGCTAACTCTTGTAAGGCCTCTTCATTGAAACTGGTTCGGGGTTGAAACGGGTTGACTTCAATAGTACTTAGTTCCAACTCCACAATATGTCCAACTACTTTATCGGCGTTTTTATCGGTTGCTGTTTTTATGTCGTTTTCGGGGTCTTTCAGTAGTGCAGATAGTCCTCTCCCCAATCCTTGTCTTTTTATTGCTTTTGCCATTTACCTTGTTTAAACTTTGTTTTTTTCTAAGATTTCTTGAGCCAAATTGATGTAATTGGTAGCTCCTTTGCTAGTAGCATCATAATTGATAATGGTTTCTCCGAAACTTGGAGCTTCACTTAGCCTCACGTTACGTTGAATAATCGTTTTAAATACCATATCACTAAAATGCTTTTGCACCTCCTCTACTACTTGGTTAGAAAGACGCAAACGAGCATCATACATTGTAAGTAATAGCCCTTCAATATCCAAATTCGGGTTGTGTACTTTTTGAACACTCTTAATGGTATTGAGCAATTTACCCAATCCTTCCAAAGCGAAGTATTCACATTGAATCGGAACGATTACTGAATCGGCTGCTGTTAAAGCGTTTAATGTGATAAGCCCAAGTGAAGGTGCGCAGTCAATCAGAATATAATCATACTCTTCTTTTACCGAAGCCAAAGCTTTTTTGAGCATATACTCGCGCTCTTCCTTGTCTACCAATTCAATTTCAATAGCGACCAAGTCAATGTGAGCAGCTATCAAATCAAGGTTAGGCGAATCCGTTTTAATAATCATATCACGAATATCCATAGCGTGCTCCAATAGCTCATAAGTACCGTGTTCTACGGACTCAATATCAATCCCTAACCCCGAAGTAGCATTTGCCTGTGGGTCAGCATCAATCAGTAATACTTTTTTTTCCAAAACTCCTAGAGATGCCGCCAAATTTACCGATGTGGTCGTTTTGCCAACGCCTCCTTTTTGATTTGCAACTGCAATAATTTTGCCCATAGTTTGTGTGTATTTACAAAAGTGTAAAAGTAGTAATTATTTTTTATTTTTTGGTAATATTAAATCTTAAAAGTTGTCGGAAATATGGTTTGGGGTTACACTTTATTTTCAGAAGAACTGTCACCCAATCGCTCCCAAATTTGAGGGGGAATATTTTCCATAGCATTGAATTGCCCAGCACCTTGAAGCCACGCTCCACCATCGATAGTGATAACTTCTCCGTTTAAAAAAGAGGCATAATCCGAAATCATAAAAGCTGTCAAGTCACATAATTCCTGATGTGTAGCCATACGCCTAAGCGGAATTTTTTCCGTAGCATCAAACTTTTCACTTAACTCTTTCGGTATAAACTGCCTCAAAGCATCTTCTGAAGAAAAAGCCCCAAGTGCAATGGCGTTGGAGCGTATGCCATATTTCGCCCATTCTACGGCTAAACTACGTGTCATTGCCAAAACTCCTGCTTTTGCCATAGCACTGGCAGTGACATAGGCTGAACCAGTTAAGGCATAAGTACTTATCATATTGAGCACCGAAGCATTCGTTTGTTTGCTATTTATCCAATGTTTACCAAAAGCCAATGTACAGTTTTTACTTCCTTTCAAAGTGGTATCGATAATATTATCAAAAGTAGAAAAACACAGCTTTTCGGTAGGGAAAAAGATATTTGTTGCGGCATTATTAACCAAAACATCTACTTTCCCTAATTTTTCGATGCTTTTTTTGAGCATCACTTCCACTTGGTGGTAATCACGAATATCACAAGCCAAGGGTAAACAGTGACCATCGGTCTCTTTAGTAAGCTGAGCCGCAACAATGTACAATTTCTTGAAATTACGAGAAGTGATAACCACCGAGGCACCCAATTTGAGAAAATAACGACTCATAGACAACCCCAATCCGTCACCACCGGCGGTAACCACAATGGTTTTGCCTTTCAAGGTTTCTTTTTGGAGCATTCCTGCTGAGGGTATCATCTTACTTTGTTTTAAGGATTTACAGGTTTAATCTAGGTATGTTAGGCATTCCTTCCTTAGCTACAGCTGCTAACTCTTGTTCGTTGATTTGTGTAGCTTTGGCAATGGCTTTATTAAGCGTAAGTATCAAATAATCTTCTAATTGCTCTTTATCAGAAAGTAATTCTGGGGCAATTTCAATTGATTTTATCTCTCGATTTGCTGATATAGAAACCTTAATACTTCCATCGGTGGTGGTTTCATCAACAAATACGTGGTTCAATCGCTTTTTAGTATCTTCTATTTTTTGCTGGGTTTCTTTAAGTTTCCCCATCATTCCCATAATATCTCCAAACATTGCTTCTTAATTATTTTTAGTCGGACAAAGGTACGAAAAAAACAATCTGAATAAAAATCTGAAGTTGTAAGTTTTTGATGTAAAAGCAAATATTTGTTTTTTAGGTTTTTAAACAATAAGACAAGAAAACAACTTACCAAATGCTCAATTTGCCACCAAAACCTCTACCTTTGCAACAATTCAACAACTAAAAAATGGTAAGAATTATTCGATACTTGCTACTGCCTTTCGCCGTTTTGTACGGAATTTTAGTACGTACGCGTCATTTTTTATATGACAGCGGTTGGTTGGTTTCTAAAACCTTTGAAACCCCTACAATATGCGTAGGCAATTTAAGCGTAGGCGGAACGGGAAAAACCCCAATGATTGAATATCTGATTCGTTTTTTGAAGAATGATTTTACCATTGGAGTGCTTAGTCGTGGGTACAAGCGCAAGACCAAAGGATTTGTACTTGCTAATGAAAAGACAACCGTTGCCGATGTAGGCGATGAACCTCTTCAGTTTTGGACCAAATATCCTGAAATTATTCTAGCCGTAGATGCCAATCGTAGTCAAGGTATTACAGCATTAGAAGCCTTACCCAATGCCCCTGAAGTAATTTTACTTGACGACGCCTTCCAACACCGAAAAGTAAAAGCAACTTGTAATGTACTACTAACCGCTTATCCCGATTTATTTACCGATGATTGGCTACTACCCACAGGAAATCTGCGCGATGTAGCCTCTCGAGCTGCCTTAGCTGATGTTATCGTAGTTACCAAATGCCCCAATGTTTTGCCAGAGGAACAACAGCAAACCCTTACCCGTAAACTTCGCAAACGAGATGGTCAACCTGTGTTTTTTGCTAAAATAAATTACGCAAAATCCGTTTTATCTCAAACAGAAGTCATTACGCTAGAGTCATTTTTACAAAAATCTTTTGTATTAGTTACAGGCATTGCCAAAGCCCAACCTTTAGTTGATTTTTTAAAATCACAAAAAGGGAATTTTAAGCATATTGCATTTCCCGACCATCATAATTTCACAACGGAAGAGTTACGTAAATTAAGCCAACATTCTCGAATTTTAACCACCGAAAAGGATTATATGCGATTGAAAGAGCATTTGCCTGAACTCTTTTATCTTCCTATAGAAATGGGTTTTCTAAATATGAAACAGCAAAATGAGTTTGAGCGTATTATCCGTTCAAAAATTAGAAAAAAAGATTAAATTTTCTGAACCTTTTTTGTAAGGTCTGTAATTTTCTTATATTTTTGCTTTGATTAAAAATCGTTCAAATCATTATTAGTTTATGAAAAAATATATTTTCTTTTTGTTTTTCACGGCTTTACAAATAGCTTTTGCTCAGGAAAGAAAACTAACCATTCCAGAGAGTGTAATCGGATTTACCTCTGAAGGTAGTTTGTACCCTAAAACCTTTTACAATCTGCAAAGGGTGGAGGGCACCGACCATTTCGCGTACCGTTCCAATGACGGAATCATTTTCATTTCAGCAGAAACGGGAAAGGAAGTCAAGCGAGTTGGCAATGAGCTTCAAGGAGTATATCATTTAACACATATCCCTTGGATAAATTACATTGATGCCAATCGTATGGTTTTTGAAATAGACCATTCCTTTAAAATCTATGACTACAACACAAATAAGCCCTTAGTTTCCATAACTTTACCCAAAGAAGCAACCCATAAGGATTTTAACGAGAAGCAAAATAGAGTTGCTTATACCATAGACAATAATTTGTATATTGCTGATGAGCGTTCCGAAAAAATTGTAGTTACACAGCATACCAATGCTAATATTGTTGCAGGACAAGCCATACATCGTAGTGAATTCGGAATCAAGAAAGGAACTTTCTGGAGCCCAAAAGGCAATCTATTAGCGTTTTACCAAAAAGATGAAACTCACGTTACCGATTATCCGCTAGTGGATATTACTTCCGTTCCTGCAAGTTCCAAACTCATAAAATACCCAATGGCTGGTCAGAAAAGCGAACGTGCCTCTGTAGGAATTTATAATATTGATACTCAGAAGTTGGTTTATTTAGATATTGACACTTCGGATGAGCATTATTTAACGAACCTTTCGTGGACACCCGATGAAAAATATGTACTAATTGCTGAAATAAATCGTGAACAAAATCAGTATTGGCTTAACCGATATGACGTTGCTACTGGAAAGAAAGTCAATACTTTATTTGAAGAAAAAAACGACAAATGGGTAGAGCCAGAACACCAAGCCGTTTTTTTACCCAATTCCAACACGGAATTTCTTTGGATGAGTGAGCGTAACGGCTTTATGAATTTGTATCATTATAATTTAAACGGAAAACTTATAAAGCAAATAACTAATTTCAAATGGGTAGTTGATGAAATTCTAGGCTTTGACGCTACAAGTAAGCACGTTTTTATCTCGGGTACTGGTAATGATGCTCGGCAAAATCATACTTTTAAAATCAATATTAAGAATCCAAAAAAAATAACGGCTTTAACCACCGTACCTGGAACACACAAAACACATTTGAGCTGGAATGGAAAATATCTTTTGGATACATATAGTAGTGTAACCATTCCGCAAGTCATTGAAATCATTCAAACAGAAACACAACAGAAGAAAACAATATTAAAATCGGAAAATCCGTTAGAAAAATACGCTGTTGGAACTACCGAATTGATAGAATTGAAAGCCAACGACGGCACTCCTTTATACGCAAAAATGCACAAACCCAAAGACTTTGATCCCTCTAAAATATATCCCGTACTGGTTTATGTTTATGGGGGACCACACGCACAATTAGTAACTAATTCGTGGTTGGCAGGTTCTTATTTGTGGATGCCTGTTTTTGCTCATAACCAGAAGTATATCGTCTTTACCTTAGACAATCGCGGAAGTGCCAACCGAGGTTTTGCCTTCGAGAGTGGAATTCATCGACAATTAGGCGAATTGGAAATGGAAGACCAATTAACAGGAATAAATTACCTCAAAACATTGCCCTATGTAGATTCTGGGCAAATAGCAGTACACGGTTGGAGTTTTGGTGGTTTTATGGCTTCGAGCCTAATGCTAAGACATCCGGGGGTGTTTAGCACAGCAGTTGCAGGAGGCGCTGTTACTGATTGGACATTTTACGAGGTAATGTATGGCGAACGTTATATGGATACCCCACAAAGTAACCCCAATGGATATGAAAAAAGTCGTATTTCCAATTATGTGAATAATCTGAAAGGAAAAATTCTTTTTATTCACGGTAGTGTGGACGATGTGGTAGTTCCGCAACACGTTTTAACTTTGATGAGAACATCAGTAAGTCAAAAGCAATTTTTTGATTTCTTTTTATATCCAATGCACGCTCATAATGTTTCAGGTTACGACCACGTGAATTTGGTGCAACGTATTTTAGATTATATAGTAGAACATAATGTAAATAAGAAATACTGGAAGTAATATAAAAATACGATTCAACCTCCTATTTATCTGTTTTATATAACACAAAACAAATTGCAAGGCGTAAAAACATATACAATTGAAGAGGCTAAACGCAAACTTGAAGCCTTTTGTGCCTATCAAGAACGCTACCATAAAGAGGTGGTTGCCAAGCTTCGACAAATGCGTATGATTCCATTGGCTATTGATACCATAGTTGTGCATTTGATAGAAAACGGATTTTTAAACGAGGAACGTTTCGCTAAAAGTTTTGCACGGGGCAAATTCCGATATAAAAACTGGGGAAAGAATCGTATTAAACAAGAGTTACGTTTTCGCGAAATTTCTACTTACAACATCAAAATAGCTTTACAAGAAATTGATTATGATGAATATGTAGCTACTTTCCACAAATTGGCAGAAAAAAAATATGCTGAAATTTCTGAAAAAAACAAACTTAAAGCTAAGAAAAAGCTAACGGATTATTTATTGTACCGAGGATGGGAATCCAACTGGGTGTACGAGAAAGTTAGCGAACTTTTTGACTGATTTAAAACCGATTATGATTTAGCAAAAAAGAAAATGAAAATTATATCTTATAACGTAAATGGCATACGTGCGGCAATGAATAAAGGGCTTATTGAGTGGCTAAAAGCTGCAAACCCCGACGTACTTTGTCTGCAAGAAATAAAGGCTCTTGAAGACCAAATTGATACACTTCCTTTTGAGCAGTTAGGCTATAAATATCGGTATTGGCATAGCGCTCAAAAAAAAGGGTATAGCGGTGTTGCCATTCTCTCAAAAATTCCTCCGAAGCACGTAGAGGTTGGCAGTGGTATTGATTATATGGATAGTGAAGGGCGTATTTTACGTGCTGATTTTGAAGGCTTTTCTGTAATGAGTTTGTATCTTCCTTCAGGAACGAACATCAATCGCTTGGAGCATAAACTGACCTTTATGGCGGATTTTCAAAAATATATTGATAAGCTCAAAGAAACACATCCGAACTTGATAATCTGTGGAGATTACAACATCTGTCATCAAGCCATTGATATTCACGACCCTGTGCGTAATGCCAACGTTTCTGGATTTTTACCCGTAGAAAGACAATGGATTGACGCCTTTATGAAAAGCGGTTTTATTGATAGTTTCAGACATTTCAACAAAGAACCGCATCATTACTCGTGGTGGAGTTATCGTGCCAATGCCCGAAATAACAACAAGGGCTGGCGTATTGACTATAATTTAGTGGCTCAACCTTTGGAAAGTCGCCTAAAAAGAGCCCTCATACTCCCCGAAGCCAAACATAGCGACCATTGCCCCATATTGGTTGAAATTGAAGAATAAAGAAACAAAAGACGGGTACAAGGTAAAGGATAAAGTTAAAAGGATAAAGGATAAAAAAAAAAGGGGATGGGATAAAAGGAGGTAAAGAAATACAATGAGACCTTATATGTCAGAAGTAGTAACACAATCGTAAACTTATCAAATAAGGATTGAAAAGTTTACAAATGAATTGGAATAGAAAAAGCACGGCTAAAATGCCGTGCTTTTGTACTTATATATCTGTGACAACAAAATCCTCAAAAAATGTACATTTCATTTTGATTTTTGGTATATTTGGTTTTACTGATTATACATTTTATCCACCAATGGTATTCAATTTTATTACTTCAAGCCTCGTGCTTTTAGCATTGGCTCAATAGCTGGAGCTTTTCCACGAAAATCACGATACATTTTTTCATAATCCATTGTATTTCCACGAGAAAGCACCATATCTCTTAAGCGTTGTCCATTAGCGCGGGTCATACCTCCATTTTCTAAAAACCATTGAAAAGCATCGTGATGTAACATTTCTGTCCATTGATACGAATAATATCCAGCACCATAATTACCACCAAAAATATGTGCAAAATAGGTAGAACGATAACGAGGTGGTACTTGTTCAAGCCAAAGATTGGTGTCTTTTAAGGCTTGTTTTTCAAAGGCATTTACCTGGTCAATAGGAGTGTCAGCCGATAGCGTATGCCATTGCAAATCTAAGTTAGCCGCGGCAAGTACCTCGGTAAAGCTATAACCTTGATTAAAAGTCGCAGCTTTTTTAATCTTATCAATCAAGGTTTGTGGAATCACTTCACCTGTTTTGTAATGAATAGCATAATTTTTTAAAACCTCAGGATAGAGCGCCCAATTTTCATTAACTTGTGAGGGAAATTCTACAAAATCACGTGCCACTGCTGTACCTGATAATGACGGATACATTTGATTGGCAAAAAATCCGTGCAGGGCGTGACCAAACTCGTGAAATAAGGTTTCTACCTCGTCATAAGTTAAAAGTGCAGGAGCTCCTTGCGCTGGTTTAGGATAATTACAAACGTTATAAATCACAGGTTTTGTACCAAGTAGCTTTGATTGCCCTACGAAGTTACTCATCCAAGCTCCTCCACGCTTACTTTCTCGTGCAAAGAAATCACCATAAAAAAGCCCCAATGGTGTTCCATCTTCTTCAAACAGTTCATACACCAAAACATCAGGATGATACACAGGAATATCCGTACGTTGTTTATAAGTAACTCCATAGAGTTTTTCCATCGCGAAAAAAACTCCTTTTTCTAAAACATTTTTAAGTTCGAAATAAGGTTTTATTTCGTTTTCATCCAAATCAAATTTGGCACGACGCACTTGTTCTGCATAAAAATTCCAATCGTAAGGCTCAAGAATAAAAGCATCTTTTAGGGATATCATTTTTTGAATTTCTTGAGCTTCTTCTTTAGCTTTTGCAGTGGCAGCTGGAATCAAATCTTTAAAAAAATTATGAATGTTTTGAGGTGTTTTAACCATTGTTTTCTGCAAAGCCCACTCAGCATAGTTATCAAACCCAAGTAATTTTGCTTTTTGAGCCCGTAAACGCACTATTTTTTTGATAGTTTCGTGGGTGCTATTTTTTCCAACATCAGCCCGATTCCAAGCCGCATCAAAAAGTTGCTTTCGCGTAGCTCTGTTTTTAAGTTGTGCCAAATAAGGTTGTTGGGTAGTGTTCAGAATGGCTACCTTCCAAGTACCTTTATCCGTTTTTATGGCGGTAAGTTGGTCGGCGGTAAGTCCTTCAAGCGCTTTTTCATCGGTAAAAAACTGTGCCGAAGCATTATTTGCATCCAACAAAGTTTGGTTGAATTCGGTTTGCAAAGCAGCTATCTCTGCATTATAGGTTTTAAGTGTTTTCTTGTCCTGATCTGACAGATTTGCACCAGCAATAACAAATTCTTCGTAATAATATTCCAATAATTTTAAAGATTCGGCATCTAAATCAAGCGATTGACGCTCGTTGTAAACCGATTTTACGCGCTCAAAAAGTGCTTCATTGAGGTAAATTGCATCAGAATGTGCAGCAAATTGAGGAGCTAATTCTCTCTGGATATTTTTGATCGTGTCATTGGTATGTGCCCCAGCCAAAGCAAAAAACACACGTGAAGCCCTGCCAAGCTCAACACCACTTTCTTCCAGAGCAACAATAGTATTTTCAAAAGTTGGCTTTTGAGTACTTTCGGTAATTGATTTTACCCGCAAGGTTTGTAATTCCATTCCTTTTAGCAAAGCAGGACGGTAATCAGCATCTGTGAATTTTGTAAAATCAGGAGCAAAATACGGTAACGTACTTTGTTGCAAAAGCGGATTTTCTGGCATAATTTCAGGGGTTGTTTTGCTTTGTTTACACGCCACTACAGCCAAAACAAAAGCAGAGGTTATTAAAAAAGTACTTTTCTTCATAAAATAAAATCTGTTTTATAGTTATACAAATTACTGAAATCTTGTAGCTTACACTATCTAACTCAATACGGCGAAGATACCGATTATTTGATAATCTTCCAAAAAATAAAAGAGCTATAATTTTAAAAAACAATCCGTTTTGAATCGCTTCAAAACGGATTATTGTCTTAATTGTGTTAGATTTTACTTTCTAAAACGTAACTTGAGTTCTCTCTCCATTATATGCTATGGCATATATTACTATATCATTAGTTACATTTTGTTTAATATTAAATGAATTTTTGTTGGAAACAAATATTAACTCATTTGCCTTGTACACTTCATAAGCTACAACATTTTGATACCCTGAAGTAGTAATTTGGCTACCATTTTTGGAGGCACTTCCTTTTACCACACTAGCCTTATTTTTGAAGTACATCCAATTCGTATCACAGATGTATTCAATTCTATCGGTAAGGGTGGTATAACCAGCTCCGCTGATTTGTTGTTTTATGTCATTTGCATAGTTTGAAGTGACTACAACACGTCTTGTTCCATAATCATCAACTTCCTTATCAATAGGAGTATAGAATCCCCATTTTTCAAAGAAAGGTATCAAATTAGTTTGTGTCAAATCAGAAACTGTTTTTGTAAAATCTACTTGATATTCACCATCATTTATCGTTGATTTTTGCTGAACAGCTCGGATTTTATCATATAATTTCACTGAAAACTCAGGATCGTCTTTTACCTTAGAGAAATACAAATTCAATTGCCAGAAAGGTACTAGCTGACAGAACACATCTGCCTTATTTTGATTATTATTAGCTATATCAGCGTGAGCCCTTTTGAGCACTATTCCTAAATTATAAGCCTTTTCATACCGATTGTTGTAACCTCCTTCTCCTTGCATCGATTCTCTTTCCAATCGGGTAGGAATTCCCCAAGCCGTTTGAATGTTCATCGAATTCATATTAACAGTACACTCTGTCATTCCTTTCCACATAAACACGGGAGCTACTTGGTGTGCGTGTCCGATTTCGTGAGCGGGTCCCCAAACATCTGTTTTTGTTTTATCGGAAGCAGCTCCCATTTTATCAGGATTACATAAAGTTGCCATAGTGGTTGCATTATAGGAGGTTCTATATGCCGTACAATACATAAATCCTTTATACATCACCTGAAAATATGACCTATTAGGCAACTCTTTACCTCTTTCTTTGGTAAGCCCAGCAAATTGATGAGTCTGTTCTACTAGCTTATCAAATTGTTCGATAAGCGCTCTACCTCTTGAGCCCGTGTGCGTCTTGTAACTCTCAACAGGGAAACAAATATGTGATTTTTCGCCAATTACATCAAAATATTTATTGGTTGCAGCATTAATCAAACGATTCCAATCGGCATCATTATGTTTGGTCTTATCGAAATACCCATTGACTTTACCTGTAGCGAAATGTACCTTAATTTGAGGTGCTACTTGATAATCCTCGGTTTGATATTGTAGGTAGATAAGTCCTCCCTTACCTGTTTTAAATTTATTTACTCCTTCATATAAAGGATGATACGAGGCATTACCAAAACCATCTCCTCCAGGTAAGTCCAAATTTTGAATTTTAATTTGTATTTGACGACCGTTAGTAGGACCTACAAAAACAACTAGCTCTTCACCTTCCTGCACAGCTATTCCTGTTGGATTATCTAAATTGCTATACGAATACTGCATACGATACCTTTCTCTGTACACATCTGGATTAGGCCAAGCTCTATAATTCTGAATACGGAATTCTGAAGGATACTGCCCCAATTTCATATATTGAGCTATATTTTTATAAAACGGATTTGAAATATTTTGAATTTGCTCATCAGTTACGTTAGGTTTTAATTCAGAGCAAGTAATATCAGTAAAGATAGAGGTCGGATCAAAACTTCCTGTACTTTTTTTGTAGAATTCCATTTCAGCTGCTGCTGCGAAACCTTGCCCATCACCATAGCCTGATTTGATAATCAACTTAAAAGATTTTGCTTTGGTTATTGGGCTAAATTCTACTCGTGTTACTTTTCCATTTCCCTTAAAATCAAAATCTTTCAACTTAATGTAGCTTGGATTAGCCTCTGTAGCTACTTGAATCTCAACTTGTTTAAAATGCCCATTATAGCCCTCAGTACGAGGGTAATACATCATATAATCAACATCTTGTGGAGTTTCAAAGAAATATTCAATAATTATCGGAAAATAATTTGCTTCACCATTTGACCAATTGGAATGATAAATGGTAGCCATATCCCCATCAAAAGAGTTTTCTATTGGAGTACCATTTTGATGAGATGTAGCTGTACCACGATGAATTTTAAGCTTTATATCACTCTCAATACTTGAAGCATCATCGTTTCCATACTCTCCTTTTTGAGATATTTGAAGTTCCTTACTTATTACAGGATTTATACCTTTTGATTGGAATGTAATAAAACCGTTTCTATTACTTTGTGTATTGTTTTCAGAAATACTGAAAACATATTTTACAACTCCATCACTTAAAATTTCTTTAGATTTTTCTTTAATCCAATCAGGGAGCACAGTTTCGTAACTCACATTAGCTGTAACTGTTAGCTGAATTTCTTGTGAAAATTTCTCAATTTTAAAAGATTGATTATCAAAAGTGATGTCAGGGGCAACCCCAATTTGAGTCACCTGAACCTCCTTTGATAGCCCCCCTCCTTCTACTAAAAACTTAAAACTACGTGTAGTGCCTTTATTTTCAAGAACACTCAAATTGATATTATGCCCTTCTCTTTTTATTGTAAGCCAATCTATCGGAGAAGCATTAATTTTCCAATTATCAATATTTGTCTTAACAGGCAAAACCTTAGAGCCACTTTCTTTTTGAAAATTTACATTTTCAACATTTAAAAAAGGTTCTTCCATTTCCTTTTTGCAATTTATTGTAACTAAAGCAAACAAAACGAAGAACATCAAAATTGTAAATATATTTTTTTTCATGGAGAATATAATAAAAAAGTTTATCACAACGATCCGAAATAGCAAAATGCATTACTAACTCACATCAAATTATGATAAACCTTTGATATTTAATAATTTTATATACTACTAATCACCTATTGCAGGAGCTTCCGGATCTTCTATTATTGGTTTAACTTGCCATAATTTGAATTCACTCATAACAAAAAACTTTCTTCCATCTTCTGTTTTAGTAACATCAAATTTAAAGTGCTTATACTGTTTACCAATGAACCAAAGTATACCTGAAGTATATTTTCCGACAGCTCCAGAAGGATTAGGTAACCCCTCAGAAATTGCAGATATTTCTTCCCAATTTGTGCCATCCATACTACCACTAACTACAATCTTAGTAGGATAATTGTTACCATTATTTCTACCAGCATAAAAAAACTTAATTCCATCTTTTATGGGTGTTTCCAAATTAACTTGCAAATAGTGTGTATGAGGAGTATTCCCACCTCCTCCACTCCATCTAGAGTGGAAAAAAGTAGCTACATTATCATCCAACAAATTAGCAAGAGATCCTTCACTTTGTTCAGGTTCATTGGAAAACAAATTACTAGCAACAAGTTCCTGTTTGGTTTCAATTGTTGAGGCTATAGTTGAGGGAGCCGGACCTGACACCCCTTCTATAGTATACTCTTTACCTCCTGTTTTAGTACTACTAAATGGTTGCAAAGTAAAAACATAAGTTCCGTATTTTTTACGAGTATTTGGGATTATAATTTCAGAAGTATGTTTACTTGCCAACCGTTGCATTTTTTTCTTCTTTAACTTATCGTAATAAGTAATTTTAACATATTCAAAATTAGCAGGCGATACATTTTCCCACGTAATTTTTATCTGTCCTTCTAAAGATTCTGTGTTAATGTTACTAAGCTCTGAGGGAGTAATAACTTCTTCCTCCTTACTACAAGAAGAGAACCCTAAAACTGATAATAACACAGAAACTAATACTATATTTCTACTTTTCATTTTTGTGTAATTTAAGATTTACAAATTCCAACTACTCCAAACAAATTAATAGCCTGGATTCTGAACTAATTTAGCATTTTTATTAATTTCTCCAATAGGAATTGGCATTAAGTAATGAGCAGGAGAATTAAAATTACGAACTACCCCTACCTCAACCTCTTTAGCAAAAGAAGGTAAATCTGCGCCATTTACGTTCATACCTCTAACTTTTGTACCGAAGTATTTCTCTGCCAATTTCCAACGACGTATATCCCAGAAATTATGATTCTCCAAATACAACTCTATCATACGTTCTTGACGGACAACCTCTCTAAGCTTTGCTTGATCTAAAGACACGCCTATGCTTCCCCAAGATTCATCAAGAGTAGGGATACCTGCCCTAACACGCACTTTATTCGTATAAAGTTTAGCCTCAGCTATATCACCTGTTTCTACACAAGCTTCAGCATAATTCAGATACAACTCACCCAAGCGAACTATTGGCCAAGGCACATTTTTAGGATAATTTATATTTCCATCTGCAGTATTAGCAGGATGCACTCCTTTTTTATTTAAGAAACCTGTTGGAGAAAAGTCATTGCTACGATCTCTTTTACCACAATTATCATTACGCGTAAAAAAAGTAACTAATTTAGCATTTCCATCGCCTCTTTTATATTTTGGTAAATAAGGTAAATTTTGATTCGTATTTTGGGTATTTGCAACTGCATTTCCTCTACATTCATAGTATCCTCCGTGAAAAGCAACCCAAGCATAAAAACGAGGCTCTCTCTTCATATTGAACAATAAAGTTTCCCCTTCTCCTTTAACTAAATTATCAGTTGCATCGAAGCTAACTATTCCATATCTATTAGCATAGTCAAAGTCAGGATCTACATCAATAGGAAGTCCTTTCTCTGTATAAAAACGCTCTAACATAGTTAATGTTGGAGCCACTCCATTCCAAGTTCCTCCCCAATAAGGACGAGATTTATTTTGTAGAGCATATGCACCTTCATGTCTAGTTTCTGCCCAAATAACCTCTGAATTTGCTTTATCTATAGTCGAAAAACGCAACCCCCTCTGTGTTAAATCTTTAGGTTCAGGCGTGTCGGAATATGCTGCATCTGTCCCTACATATAAACGATATCCATATGCTTCTGCATCATCAATAGCTTCCTTACAAGCTACTTTGGCTCTTTCCCACTTGGCCAAACTAAAGCTATTGTTCATCATAGGATTACCATCTTTATCTGTGAAGTTGGCATAAAAATCAGCATTTCCATTAAAAAGAGGTGAGGCTGCATAAAGTAACATTCTAGCTTTAATAGCTTTAGCCGCTATTGAAGTTGCTAAACCATATTGCTCACCTTCTCTTTTTTTAGGTAGTCTTGGTATTACTTCATCAAACTTAGCTGCAATCCAATCAACACATTCATCATACGGAGAACGAGATAAAAAATCACTTGCAGGAGTATTCAAGTTAGGTTCTGTTTTCACCAAGATTATAGGTCCGTAAGAACGTAATAGTAAGAAATGATAATAAGCTATTAAGAAATCTGCTTGAGCTACATAGTCGTTCTTAGTATCAGGATTTATGTCATAAACCCCATCAATATTATTTTTCAAAATATAGCACTGACGAATACCTTGAAACAAAGTGTTCCAATAAGATATGGAAGGGCTAGATGCTGTAAAATTACCTTTAGGGAAATTAGCAAAAGTTTCATGCTCAAACGCAGTAACTACTTCATCACCAGTCATAAAATCCAAAGAAGCTGTTCCATGATTTGGCTGTGGAAGGTATGAGTAGCACGAGTACAAAAAACCTTCAGTTGTTCTCTGATTTTTAAAAGCATCCTTTTCAGTTGCAATCTCATCAGGCACAATATCTAAGAATTGACAAGCGTTAAATACTAAAGCAATGCTAAGTATTAAGGCTATTTTTTTTATTGTCTTCATATTAAACTTTATTAAAATATTATACTAGTTGATAGTAATTTGTACCCCAAAATTTAACACTCTTTGAGTTGGGTAGTTAAACGGATTACTTCCTTGCTCAGGATCCCAATGTTTAAAGTTAGAGAACGTAAGTAAATTAAGTCCGCTTGCGTATATTCTCATATTTTTAAATCTTTCAGGAGTATATCCTACCTCAAAACTTTTAAACTTCAAGAAAGAGGCATCACGTAACCAATAAGTGGACGCAACAGTATTATTTTGATGATCATCGTGAGTTAATCGTGGATAAGCTGCATAGATATTCTGATTTTCAGGTGTCCAATAATCTTCAGCAACAAACTTAAGTACGTTACGTCTTGACTGAGTTCCAAAAGGATGGAAACCCGACATCATTAAAGATGTATTAGCAGCTCCTTGAAAGAAAGCCCCAACGTCAATAGACTTATATTTTAAATTAAATCCAAAACCATAAACAATCTCAGGTACGGTTGGGTGTCCTATATATACTTTATCATTACCGTCTATCAAGTCATCATATTTTCCGTCTTTATCAGGCATGTTTATATATTTGATATCACCAGCTGCTACATTACCACTTATCTGCTGTCTCACAGAATTATCTACCTCTGCTTGATCAATAAATAATCTATCTGCAACATACCCTTGGTAAACATTTAATCTTTGTCCTATTCTAGATAAACCTGGATGAGATGGTACTGGTTCATCATATTCTAGTATCTTGTTTCTTGCAAAGGTAAAGGTACCTTTAGCAGACAGAAACCAATCCTGACCAATTTTTCTTGCATAGTCTAAACTAGCATCGAATCCCCAATTTTTTACTTTAGCAAGGTTACCAAGCTCCTTAGTATCAGCGGTTCCTAAATATGTAGGAATCGTTCCTCGTTCTTGGAAAATTTTACTTCGAATCTCTTGAAAAGCTTCGAATGTTAAGTTAAATTGATTAAACAATTGTAAATCAACACCAAGATTTATTTTTTCTCCTACCTCCCAAGTTAAATCTAAATTTTCATATCTTGTATAAGTAGGACCATATTTGGTATAATTTTGGTCTACCCCTGAGGTAAATGATCTACCTCTCAAATTAATACTAGACATGTAAGCAAAACGTGCAGCATTAGTTCTGTCATTTCCTACTAATCCCCAAGAACCTCTTAATTTTAACCAAGATACGACATCTTTTATAGGTTCAAAGAATTTTTCTTCACTAATGTTATACCCCAAAGCTATAGAAGGGAATATACCAAATCTTCTTCCTTTAGCAAAATTTTCAGAACCATTATACCCAACATTAAACTCGGCTAAATAACGATTATCATACGCATAAGAAAGTCGAGAAGATATCCCTTGACTTCTTCTAGGAAGAGAATTCAATAAACGTTGAAACGCTTGATCATGATGAATATTATTTAGAGATGTTTCTTCTTGATTGTAAATCAAAAGTGCATTCACATCGTGAACACCAAATTTTCTAGTATAATCTAATATTCCTTGTAAATAAATTCTACGATCACCTGTAGTTCCTGCTGTAGTTTCCAACACTTCTGGGCGTTCTTCTCCAGCAGCATTTAGCACATAAGAATAAGTACCATCAGGTTCTAATTTATAAGATGCTAAACCGAATGTATTGAGAGGAGCTCTACGAATAGTCTGTGATTGTGACCAATTTTTAAAAGAACCTAAGGCAGTAAATTGCAAACCTTTAACCCAAAAATCTAATTTTTGATTAAAATCGATATTAGCAATAACTGTACTTTCAAATGTATCAGTATAACCTGCCACTAAATTAGAAAAAGGATTAGTTCCAGCAGCATCTGTGCCTCCTAAATAACCACCCCAACGTGTAATATCACTTCCTGTTTCTTGCTCATATCTTATAGGAAAATCAACAGGATTTGCATTCATTATTTTCTCAAACGTTTGTTTAACTCCAGTACGCGGGTCTCGTTTATCAATGAATTGAGAATTTATCTTCAATCCTATTTTAGAGAATTCGCCCAATTTCAAATCAATGTTGTTTTGAAACGCATAACGCATATAGTTGATATTATTATTAAAAGAAAAGTAATCTCTACTAATATCTTTTACCATACCCGTATCACGATTCAAAGAACCACTAAGGAAATAAGTCAATTTTTTTCCACCACCACGAATATTCATATGAACCTTTTGATTAAAAGCTCTTTGTTTAAAAATTTCGTTATACCAATCAACATTAGGAAAAACATAAGGATTTAAACCTGCTGCAGTACCATCTATTTTTTCTTGACTATAAGGTAAAACACCAGAACCTAAGTTAGCAACCCCTTCATTGTACAATTTCATATAACTAACACCATCTACAAACTGAGGCAATCTAGATGGTTCAGACATATTACCCTCTACACGAAGATTAATTATAGGTTTATCCAAATCTGACCCTGACTTAGTTGTAACAATCATAACACCATTAGCGCCACGAGAACCATATAAAGCAGTAGCGGTCGCATCTTTCAAAACAGAAAAACTTTCTATAACCTCAGGATCAATAGCATTCAAATCACCAGCAGAAACTTGAACTCCATCTAAAATAATAAGAGGATTAGTAGCACCACCAAAGGTAGAAATTCCGCGAATCCAAAAATCAGCACCATCAGCACCTGGTTGTCCTCCACGTTGTACAGCAATAACCCCTGCCATACGTCCAGCAAAACTAGTGGATAAATTAGTGGAAGGTATTTTTAACTCTTTAGGCTTAACTGTTTGTACAGATCCCACAACGCTCACTTTCTTTTGCCCTGTACCATAAGCAGTAACAACAACATCATCTAACTGTTGGGTATCTTCTTTCATTGTTACATTAACAACAGATTTGTTACCCACCAAAACCTCTTGTGGTGCAAAACCGATATAGGAAAAAACAAGTCTATCCGTTGGTAAAACCGAAATAGCGTATTTTCCATCAAAGTCGGTAGAGGTGCCTTTGCCCTGCTTACCTTTAACAATAATACTTACCCCAGGAAGAGGTTGCCCTTGTTCATCAATAACAGTACCTGTAATTGTTTTTTGTTGTTGCGCATCCTCTATTGTACGCCCCTTATCGTTTCCAATATTATCTGCTTTCAAATCTTGGAAAGAAAAAACAAATACAAAAACCATTAGCAACGAAACATTGCTCCAACGAGCATACTTTCTTAATAATAGGTCTTTCATTGTAAAAAATGTTTTTGGTTAATAATTTATTTTCAAAACTAAAGACTTTTAAGTCCCTATAACTCTACGCAAAAGTAAAACGTTTTCGTGAAATAAAAAATCTTTTTCACAAAATTTTCATAAAAACAACTTTCTTATGTATTAAATAAAACAATAAAAAAATAGCAAATAGTTTAAAATCATAAAATTACATACAAAAAAAATAAGTTATTTCCTATTATAAACCCTTAACTATATATTTGTTAAGAACTCTGAAAATGTGATTCTTAGCACCTCTCTGATTTCTAACTTAATGTTAACTATTATTCACGATTTAAACAGACAACACACAGGCATAGAAACTATTCTTTATTAAAAGGAATTATACGATAAGTGTATGAATAGGGGTTGTAGAGGTACAAGCGATATTTTTCAATAGGCAATTCTCCCCAACTGTTATTCCCACCTACGCCTAATTGCTGTAAGTCAACATCTAAATGTATATTTTCTGAAAATTCAAGACTACCCGAGTGAGTTTGTCCTTTTTTCATTCCAGGGAACAACTGATCGGGTTCATAAGGCAAAACATTCACATTGAGCAGCTTCTTTGTTGATTGAATACGAAAGCCACTACCATCAGCTCTGGTTATTTTGGCATAGCGCACATCTGTTTTATTACCAGACTCTTGCGGACGAAGATACGGATGATATTCCTCTTCTATGGCTCCTTTATAAAGCCCAACCAAAGCGGCAGTTTTTCTATCAGCATAGCTCTCCCACGGTCCTCTACCATACCATTCTATTTCTTTAAAGTCCGCAGGCAATACTAGATGATTTCCTATTTTGAAAGTCAGCATTTTATCATCCATTTTTAAGGGAGTAAACTCATTCTCTACCTGAAGGCTTCCTTTGCCATCAAAAATAAGATTTTGAACAAACATAAGGCTTTGATCAATCATTTTTTTAACAATCGTAACCTTAACTTGAGATGAATGAGTATGCGCTACCTCTATTCGTTCTACTATAGCTTGTTTATCAGCATCTTTAAGTTTTGCCAATTTATGTTGTAGCCCTGCACCAAAATCATTATCAGTTGCTGGGCGCCAAAAATTAGCATAAGGTCCTTGCTTAAAAATCACCTTCCCGTTTGCAGTGTAATCCGTAAGTATTCCTTTTTCTTTTGAGATGATTGCTGTAAAATATTGATTTTGAACACGAATTTCTTTATCATTTTCATTAACAGCCACATTTACCAATTCTGAAACGTCATTTTTAGCTCGGTATGGAGTAAGGAAAAACTCACCAAAAGCTAGTGCTGTACCTGCTTCTAGCACTCCTTCTTGTGCTTTAGTGAAAGCCGTTGCCCGCAGAATATATTCCGCAGTATTGTCCGTTTTTACCTTTAACTTATATTCTTTCCGTTGTTGAGGTTTAACATCTAAATGCTTGAAGACTCCATTTTGAACAAGTTTTCCATCTTTAAGCAATTCCCACTGTATCTCAAAGTTGCTCAAATCTTGGAAGAAATATTTATTTTGAACAGTAAGAATATTTTTCTGATACGAAAACCCGATAAATTGATGTACTTTACGCACCTCATAAGCGTGTGGATGTAGCGTATGATATGGACCTACAACTCCATTATTCAAGAAGTTATTATCACTTGGAGTGTTTTCATCTCCCCAATCGCCTCCATAACCAAAAATACGTTTACCATTGACCATTTTCTCAACGCCTTGATCCATCCAATCCCAAATAAAACCTCCCATAAGCGAAGGATATTTCTCATAAACATCCCAATATTCTTGAAAGTTACCTACGCTATTGCCCATAGCGTGTGCATATTCGCACAATACAAAAGGTTTTTTAGGATTATTTTCGGCATAATTGACCAAAAAATCAATGCTTCGATACATTCGCGACTCCATATCAATATTCCAATCTCCTGAAGCCAATTCGTAATGAACTGGTCTTGATGGGTCAATCCCCTTAACCGCTTTATAGGCTTGGTAAAAATTCCAACCATTGCCCGATTCATTTCCCATACTCCACGAGAATATCGAAGGGTGATTCTTATCGCGTTGCACCATTCGGATAACACGCATAAGATGAGCCTTTTCCCAATCTGGATGATTGGCTAAAGTACGATCAAAAGCATAATGCATACCGTGATTTTCCACATTAGCCTCATCCATTACGTAAAGCCCATATTGGTCACATAATTCATAAAAATACGGATCGTTAGGGTAATGAGAAGTACGTACTGCATTGATATTAAGCTCTTTCATCAACTTAACATCTTTAAGCATTTCTTCCTTGCTGACCACTTGCCCCGTTTTGGAACTGGCATCGTGCCGATTAACCCCTTTAAGTTTCACAGGCATTCCATTGATTAAAAACACATTACCTTTGATTTCAACCGAACGGAAACCGGTTTTTCGCCGGATTACCTCTTGAATTTGTCCTTTTTTATCTTTCAAAATGAGTTGAAGGTCATACAGATTAGGGGTTTCTGCTGTCCAAGGTTTGATATTCGAAATTTCAGCAACAAATTGATTTTCAGCCTTTCCGAAAGCTTTTTTAAGTTTCGGTATTTTTTGGGTTTCTTGCCATATTTTCTGCCCTTGCTGATCAAAAAGTGTAGCCTCAATACTACTATCTTCTTGATTATCATCAGTATTATTAAATGCTTGAACCCGTAGTTGCATCACCCCATCTTTATAATCATTAGTAAGCTCTGAAAGTGACTCATAATCAAAAAAATGAAGTTTAGGACGAGCATACAAGTAACAATCGCGCATAATTCCCGAAAGTCGCCACATATCTTGAGCTTCCAAAAAAGAAGCATCACTCCAACGACGAACCTCCAAAGCAATTACATTTTTCCCTTGCTTAATAAAAGGCGTTAAGTCAAATTCGGAAGGCAATTTACTATCCTTACCAAAACCTACGAACTGACCATTAACATACAATTTAAAGGCTGATTTTACCGCTCCCAAATGGATAAACACCTCTTTGTCTTGCCATTTTTCTGGGATTTCAATCACCTTACGATACGCTCCAACGGGTTGATTTATGCTATCAGGAATGTTGGGTGGTTGCGGATTCTTTACAGCAAATTCAAATTTTTCATTCACGTAAATGGGCGTTCCGTAGCCGTTAAACTCCCAAGTGGCAGGCACTTTAAAATCGTCCCACGAGGTATCGTTGTAACTCTCTTTAAAAAAATCAGTTGGTAATTGTTTGAAGTCTTCCTTCCATAAAAATTTCCAAATTCCATTCAAGCTTAAAAAACGTTCGGATTTTTCAGGTTGATTTTCAAAAGCTCTTTCTGTTGATTCATACGGAAAGTAAGTAGCTCGCATCGGTAAACGATTGATTTCCTGAACAGCAGGATTTTCGTAATACGAATCCAAAAAAGGTGTTTGCCCCGATAAAACCCCAAAAACCAATAAGGCAATTCCTGAAACGACTCTTTTCATACCCAAATTCATTGTTTATCCTTTATTAAAAATTTGTAAAGCATCATTATCCTCATACTGTTTGATTTTTTCAAGCATTTGCTTTTTCATCTTTCGGATAATTTTCTGATGTTTTTTACTGAAATATAAGTTATTCAACTCTTTGGGGTCTTTTTTCAAATCGAAGAATTCCCAACCCTCTACACGTTTGTAAAAACGGATAAGTTTATATCTCTCATCACGCACCCCAAAATGCGGTGAAACAGAATGCTCCCCATTTTCATAATAATGATAATAAATCGTTTTTTGTTTTTTATACTTTTTGCCATCTACCAGTGCTTTGAATGAATTGCCGTGCATATCCTTCGGAACAGATACTCCTGCATACTCCAAAAGGGTGGGAGCAATATCTATATTCATAATCAATGCATCGGTTTTTTGTTTGGGCTTAATATTTTTCGGAAAACGCATTACCATTGGGGTTCGGAACGATTCTTCATACATAAAACGCTTATCGAACCAACCGTGTTCTCCCATATAAAAACCTTGATCAGAGAGATAAATCACTATAGTGTTTTCAGAAAGATTGTGTTTATCTAAATAATCAAGTGTTCTACCGATATTTCTATCCAAAGAAATTGCCGTAGCGTGATAATCCTTCATATAGCGCTGATATTTCCATTCGGTCAGCGCATTACCCGATAAATTTTGAGTTTGTAAATCGGCTAAAATTGGTCCGTAATGAGTATTATAAGCATCGCGTTGTTGTTGATTCATACGGCTGAAATTACCTTCTCGGTCTTGGTCTGCGCTATTGGGGTACATTTTTAAATCATATCCCATAATCAACGTTTTTTCTATTGACATATCTTGAACTTGAGCTGCTTTGCGTGTTTTATAATCGTCATAGAAAGTTTCAGGAAGTGAAAAATGTGTCTTTTCAAAAGTGTTCAAATCCTGAATATCAGGCATCCAAGTACGATGCGTTGCCTTATGCCCAATAATCAAACAAAAAGGTTTGGAAGGATCACGCTCATCTAACCATTTTTCGGCGGTATCCTCAACAATATCCGAAACATAACCTTCCTTACGCACTATTTTTCCGTCAGGAAGGATAAAATCAGGATTAAAATAATGCCCTTGCCCAGGTAATATTTCCGAATAATCAAACCCTTTCGGATTTTTGCCCAAATGATATTTCCCAATCCAAGCGGTTTGATAACCTGCACGTTGTAGCTCATTTACAAACTGATTTTGAGAAGAATCGTAACGTGAGTTTTCATTATCTTTGTATCCGTTTTTACTACTATATTTTCCTGTCAGAATAGCCGCCCTTGCTGGTCCACAAATGGAATTGGTTACATAAGCCTTATTAAAAAGTATCCCTTCATCGGCAATTCTATCAATGTTCGGGGTGTGATTATAAGGCTTTCTGCCATAGGCACTAATGGCTTGAAAGGCGTGATCGTCCGAAATGATAATTACCATATTAGGGCGTTTATCTTGTGCCCATACCCCTGAAAACACACCCAAACAAGTCAGTAAAATAAAATAACAAAATCTTTTCTTCATCGTATTTTTTTGATTAGTTAGGGTGTAAAGGTACTAAAAAAGCAGGAAGATTGCATTGATTTTAAGACACAAAAATCGCTTTTTTTGTACTGAATTTAACAATAAAAACATTTTCATACTCAATTCGTATGATGATTTCTTAAATTTTCATTAGTGAATCCATTTTTTGATAAATAATATATAAATTTTTAGTTATTCCTAAAAATTAGTATCTTTGCCAATAGAAAACAGTTCATATCTGATTTTTGGAGTTATAAGAATAATTTATGTGGGGGTTGATTTTATTTTTGTTAGGAGTCCTTTTGTGTGTACTAGCATATTTTGCATTTCGTCCTTTAGGATGGTATACAAAATGGCAGCAAGAGTCAGGAGGTCTAAAAATCATTACTGAAGACATTTTAAAGGAGGTTTATTCTTCTCCACAGCAAGAAGTTTCGTTTGAATGTTTACAGGGACGTATGGCATTGTCTGAAAAAATGTTACGAAAAGCACTACTAAAGATGCAACATCAAGGCTGGTTACGTCAGGAACAGCAACAAATAAAACTGACCGCCACAGGGAAGCAATCCGCATTGGAAATTATACGTGCTCATCGGCTTTACGAACATTTTTTGGCAGAAAAAACAGGTTATGCCCCTATTCAATGGCACAAACAAGCCGAAAAAATGGAGCATCACCTCAATGAAAAACAACTTTCAGAAATCATTAGACAGGTTGGAAATCCGCGTTATGACCCACACGGCGACCCCATTCCTACCGAAGTGGGTAAGTTGTATATTCCTTCTGGAGAAAAATTAAGTCGCCTTGAAAAAGGCATCTGCGGACGAATCATCCATATTGAAGATGAACCCACCGCTATTTACCGACAAATTTTAGATAAAGACATTCACGTAGGCTCAATTATCAGAGTACTTGATGCAAATACTCATAGCATCACTTTTTATAGTGAAGGTGAACAGTTTGTATTAAAAGCGGAGGTTGCTCAAAATATTACGGTGCACATTTTTGACAAAGAATCAAAGTTAGAGCATACACAAGGAGTTCGGCTTTCTGGATTGAAACTGGGCGAAAAAGGACGAATTTTATCCATCTCTGCCGAATGTCGTGGAGCAAACCGTCGCCGATTGCTCGATTTAGGTTTTGTCAAAGGAAGCCAAGTAGTGGTACAAATGAGCAGCCCACTTGAAAACCCAAAAGCATATCTGATACGAAACACGCTTATTGCGCTACGTGATGACCAAGCCAAGCACATACTTATTGAAAAAATAGATACTTAATGAAACCCAAATCAACTCCTTGCGATACTTGTTCGGCGAATACAAAGTCCAAACTCAAACGATTGGGCGTCAATATTGAAGGCTACGATTATGTGGTAGCTCTTGCTGGTAATCCCAACACTGGGAAAAGTACCGTTTTCAATGCTTTAACGGGACTTAAACAACATACTGGAAACTGGCCTGGTAAAACCGTCTCTCGCTCTGAGGGTGGATTTGCCTATGAAGACAAAAAGTATAAAATCATTGATCTTCCAGGTACTTATTCCTTAATTTCAACTTCTGAAGATGAGGAAATTGCACGAAATTTTATACTTTTTGCTAAACCTGATGTTACCGTTATTGTTGCCGATGCCACTCGTTTGGAACGTAACTTGAACTTAGTGCTTCAAATTCTTGAAATTACCGATAAAGCTGTTTTATGCGTTAATTTACTAGACGAAGCTAAAAGACATCATATTGAGATTGACCTACGTACTCTTTCTCGCAAATTAGGAATTCCTGTAGTGGGGGCTTCGGCACGTTCGCAACAGGGCATCCCTGAACTGTTACAAGCCATTAAGGAAGTAACACAAAATAAGGTAGTTACCAAACCTAGAAGGCTATCCTCACTTCCTAAAGAAATTGAAGCGAGTGTGGGGCAATTGGAAAATATTTTGGTAAAAAGATATTCTAATTTACCCAATAGTCGCTGGGTAGCAATGCGTTTGCTTGAAGGTGATGAAGATATACTACAAGCGCTTCGTAAGGGTGACTTTGATCAAATGATAGACAAGCTAAGTGAGAATAATGAATCAGAAATAGAGAAAATCATTGCACTTTCCGACGAAATGCGTTGGCAAGTGGGGCGTAATTTTCACGATAAACTTTCAGAAAGCCTCTATGCCGAAGCTACACAAATCACCCAAGGGGTGGTATTATACGACCAAAAACGTAAACATACTGATATTGATGCAAAAATTGATCGTATTGTTACTAGCAAGCGTTGGGGTTTCCCGATTATGTTTTTGATTTTGTCTGGAGTACTTTGGATGACCATAGTAGGCTCAAACTATCCGTCACAATGGCTATCCACAATTTTTGTAGATAATATATATTCTTTTTTAAAGGAAGGAGCTACGTGGCTCAATTTCCCGTGGTGGCTTACTGGATTTTTGGTCGATGGCGTGTATTTGGCGGTGGCTTGGGTAGTATCGGTAATGCTTCCTCCAATGGCTATTTTTTTCCCGATTTTTACTCTTTTGGAAGATTTCGGGTATTTACCACGCATTGCCTTCAATTTAGATAACATTTTTCGTAAAGCAGGAGCTCACGGAAAACAAGCCTTAACGATGACTATGGGCTTTGGCTGTAATGCAGCTGGCGTGGTTTCTACGCGAATTATTGACAGCCCTCGCGAACGACTTATCGCAATCATTACCAATAACTTTTCGTTGTGTAATGGGCGTTGGCCAACTCAAATTTTAATCGCCACACTCTTTATAGGAAGTTTAGTCCCCTCCTATTTGTCGGGTTGGGTATCAATGTTGGCAGTCATTGCAATAGCCCTTTTAGGCATCGCTTTGATGTTTTTTACTTCGTGGATGCTATCGCGTACCTTACTTAAAGGCGAGGTTTCTACCTTTCATTTAGAGTTACCTCCTTATCGTCCACCTCGATTTTTACAAACACTATACACATCACTCATAGACAGAACCTTAGTAGTCCTTTGGCGTGCCGTTGTTTTTGCTGCTCCCGCTGGAGCTGTAATATGGTTAGTGGCTAATGTGAGTATTGGCGAGGTTACCATTGCCCAATATGCTATTTCAGGGCTTGATGGTTTTGGGTGGTTTATTGGGCTTAATGGAGTTATTCTGTTGGCATATATTATCGCTATTCCTGCCAATGAAATAGTCATCCCTACTATACTGATGCTTACCGTTTTGGTTACTGGAATAGACGGATATGGTGCTGGAAGCGGAGTGATGTTTGAATTAGAATCGGAAAGCCAAATCACTACCTTGTTGAAAGCAGGAGGGTGGACTTTACTTACAGCCGTTAATCTAATGATTTTTAGTCTGCTACACAATCCGTGTAGCACTACTATATATACCATATACAAGGAAACTAAAAGTGTAAGATGGACGATTGTAGCTAGCATATTACCCATAATTTTAGGATTTTTACTGACGTTTATACTCACACAACTCGTTAGAATGTTATAAATATTTGTTAAACTTGTGTTTTTGTTGTGTATTCTTAAAAAAAGATGTACCTTTGCAACGCAATGAGGGTGGTAGCTCATTGTAAAACTTCAAATAATAGTTTTCATAATTTAAAGTTTTGGTTGGTTAATGGAAAAGTCCGATATTTTATCGGGCTTTTTTCTTTTTGGTACATTTATTGTAATATCTTCCTTGATAACACTTAAAAACAAGATTTGTATGAAGAAACAAAATAAGGGTTGGTTATTTTTATTATTGTTGATATTTTCAATTTTTGAAGGAGTTTCTCAAGAAAGGAAGGAAGCTTTTCAGTCTGGAGAATGGATGAAATTTAGAGTTCGTTACGGAATATTCAATGCCAGTTACGCTACCTTACAGCTCAAAGAAACCGTTCGTAATGGCGAAAAGGTATATCACGCCGTAGGTAAAGGGCAAACCACTGGGTTGGCACGCTTGTTTTTCAAAGTAGATGATACTTATGAGAGCTATTTCGGAAAGTTAGATGAAAAACCTCGTTTTTTTATTCGTGATATCTACGAGGGCGGATATACCAAAAAACTGAACATTTCTTTTGACCATAATAAACAACAAGCAACTATTAAAGACCTAGAAAAGAATGAAGAAGCAATTATGGATACGCCTTTAGGTATTCAAGATATCATTTCCGCTTTTTACTGGCTTCGTGATCGTCCAGAATTGGAAAATATTAAGGAGGGTGAAGAAATCGTTATAGATATGCTTTTTGATGATGACGAAATTTTCAAATTTAAACTTCGTTTTTTAGGAAAAGAAAATATCAAAACGAAATTCGGAAAAATAAATACTTTAATGTTTCGACCATTGGTTCAAGACGGTCGTGTGTTTAAAGAACAAGAGAGTCTTACCGTTTGGATTACCGATGATGAGAATCGAATTCCGGTACAAGTACGGGCCAGTTTGCGAGTGGGATCACTTTGGGCAGAATTGGATGATTTTGGAGGCTTAAAGCACGAAACTACAATGAAAAAATAGACAGATTTGAACGGATGCCTTCGAGGCGTCCGTTTTGTATTTTGCCTTATGCTTTTTAAAATTTTCAAAGTAAAAATTTTCAATTATCATTTTTTTTATCGAAATTTGGCGAGTTTGTTCGGAAAATCAATTGGTTAAAAAGACTATTTACATTTTATGAAACGTTTTTTAAGAAAGAGTTCGGCTGTAGTATCATTGATAGCATTGTTTTGGGCGTGTGAAGAAAAAGGAACGGAAAAGGAAATACCTCAAGTGGTTGAAGAGGTCAAAAAAGCGCCTGTTTTTGAGTTCGGATTCAATTTAGATGAATACAATATTGTCAAAGATACCGTAAAATCAGGCGACACCTTTGGTAAAATATTAGGAATGAATAATTTTGGAATTTCTGAAATTCATCAAATTTCGGATAAAACCAAATCTGTTTTCGACCCCCGAACCTTAAGAGCAGGAAAGGCTTATGCTTTTTTGTTTGATAAACAAAAACCAGAAAAACCACATAGTTTTGTCTATCAGCCTTCACTTACTGATTATGTAGTGGTGCAGTTGGCAGATTCCATCTATGCCTACAATCAAAAGCGAAAAATTACAATCATTGAAAAAGAAGGTATTGGCACTATAAAAAGTAACCTTACCGAATCCGTTCTAGATGCTGGAATGACTTACAATGTGGCATTCAATCTTTCTCAAATATTTGATTATACAGTTGATTTTTTTCATCTAAGAGAAGGCGACACCTTCAAAATTATTTATGAAGAACGCTATGTAGATGATACTATTTACGCAGGAGTTTCTAATGTGAAAGCTGCATATTTTGAACATAAAGGCAATCCTTATTACGCTTTTAATTATACTACCGATTCCATAGCCAATAAAAAAGGATTTTACGATGAAAAGGGCAACACTATGAAACGGATGTTTTTAAAAGCTCCGTTGGAAATTTTTAGAATTTCATCGCGCTTCGGTATGCGTTTTCATCCGGTATTACACAGAATGAAAGCACATAAAGGAACGGATTATGCTGCCCCCCACGGAACCCCCATTCGTTGTACCGCTAGCGGTACAGTTATTGAGGCAGGGTACAATGCGGGTAACGGAAACTACGTTAAAATACGGCATAATAAAACCTATACGACTCAATATCTGCATATGTCAAAAATTTTAGTAAAAAAAGGTCAGCACGTACCACAAGGACACGTCATCGGAAAAGTAGGAAGTACAGGACTGGCAACTGGACCTCACGTTTGCTATCGTTTCTGGAAAAACGGAGTACAGGTTGATCCACTTAGAGAAGCTTTACCGCCTTCCGAGCCTATTGAAGATAAATACAAAACTAAATATATGGAGTATATCACTCCACTGAAAAATCAGCTTGACCAAATGCTGGCAACTCCAATTGAGCAGTCTCCTGCCGAAATGGAGCAAACACAAGTTTCGCAATTATAATAATTGATTTATCAAAATATAGAAAAATATGTTACAAGTAGTAAATCCTACCACTACAAAGGCTTGGATGTCTTTGCAAAAACATTTTGAGACCACTCAAAACGCGTTAATGAAATCCCTTTTCGAGCAAGACCCCAACCGAGCCAAAAGATTTTCCATTCAATGGCAAGATTTTTTGGTGGATTATTCAAAAAATAGAATGGATTCAACCACAATGGATTTATTGGTGCAATTGGCTGAGCAGTGTGGTCTTAAAGATGCCGTTGAGAAATACTTTGAAGGTGATTTAATCAATGCCACCGAAAACAGAGCCGTGTTACATACTGCTCTACGAGCCTCTACCGATGCTGTCATTCGAGTGGAAGGCGAAAACGTTATTCCTGAAATACAGAAGGTTAAATCCAAAATAAAATCTTTTTCCGAAGAAATTATCTCTGGAATAAAAAAAGGATATACAGGTAAAGCATTTACCGATGTGGTAAATATCGGAATTGGAGGTTCTGATTTAGGACCTGCTATGGTTACCGAGGCACTTAAATTCTACAAAAATCACTTAAACGTGCATTTTGTTAGCAATGTAGATGGCGATCACGTTATGGAGGTCATCAAGCACCTAAATCCTGAGACTACGCTTTTCGTTATCGTTTCGAAAACTTTTACCACACAAGAAACCCTTAGCAATGCTACTACCATCAAGCAATGGTTTTTGCAATCGGCAAAACCAGAAGATGTTGCTAAACATTTCGTTGCTGTATCTACCAATTTACAAAAAATAGATGAATTTGGCATTGATAGCAACAACGTATTCCCGATGTGGGACTGGGTAGGTGGTCGTTTCTCACTTTGGAGTGCTGTAGGCTTGTCAATTGCCTTATCGGTAGGATATGAGCATTTTGAACAACTTTTAAAAGGAGCTCACCAAATGGATGAGCATTTTAAAAATACGCCTTTTGAAAATAATATCCCCGTAGTAATAGCTTTATTGAGTGTTTGGTACAATAATTTTTACGGAGCAGAAAGCCAAGCAATTATTCCATATACTCAATATTTGCATCGTTTTGCCGCATATCTGCAACAAGGCATTATGGAGAGCAACGGAAAATATGTATCGCGTGACGGAAAAAAGGTAGGCTATCAAACTGGAACCCTCATTTGGGGAGAACCTGGAACCAATTCGCAACACGCCTTTTTCCAGCTGATACATCAAGGAACAAAACTCATTCCTACGGACTTTATCGGATTTAAAAAATCACTTTATGGAAATACAGACCATCATAATAAATTGATGGCGAATTTCTTTGCTCAAACCGAAGCTCTACTTAAAGGAAAGACCGAAGCTGAAGTTAGTGCTGAAATGGGGGATAAAGTCAATGAAAGTTTATTGCCTTTTAAAGTTTTTGAAGGAAATCGACCCACTACTACTTTTTTGATAGATAAACTAACGCCTGAAAGTTTAGGAAAGCTGATAGCTATGTACGAACACAAAATATTTGTAGAAGGTGTTATTTGGAATATCTATAGTTACGACCAGTGGGGGGTGGAATTAGGAAAACAATTGGCAAATCATATTTTAAAGGATATTGAAGCTACTGACGTTTCTCACCACGATGCTTCAACCACGCAACTCATAAAAGCATTTAAAAAATAGATAAAATTGACTTAGCCGAAGTGTTTACTTTGGCTAAGTTGTTTTTTATCCTGATAAAAAATCAAAAAAGATGATTTCTTTTGAAGCTGTTTTTTCTTTGTTACAAGAGCATAAGAATCAAGACAAAGCACAGAAAATGGAAGCCTATATGAAAAATCAGTTTGCTTATCTTGGTATTCCAGCTCCACAGAGAAAACGTTTGGTTAGCCCTTTTTTAAAGGAGACTAAAAAGGACTCCGCTATTGACTGGGCATTTGTTGAGCAATGCTGGGCTTGTCCTTATCGGGAATTGCAATATGTTGCTTTGGATTATTTGACATTAAAGAAAGAAACCCTCAAGCCTACTGATATTCAAAAATTAAGAAATTTTTCCGAACAAAAATCGTGGTGGGATACTATTGATGTTTTTGACCGACTTGTAGGAGGAATTGCTTTGAAAAACCCAGAAGTGAATGCTATTTTGTTACAATGGAGCATTGATGAAAATAAATGGATACGCCGAATTGCTATTGACCATCAATTGCTTCGTAAAGAACAGACAAATAAAGAATTGCTTTCTGAAATCATTTGTAATAATTTAGAACAGACGGATTTTTTTATCCGTAAAGCAATCGGGTGGGCATTGCGTGATTACAGCAAAACCAATCCGCAGTGGGTACACTCTTTCATTGAAAAACATTCTAATAAAATGTCAAAATTAAGTTTGCGAGAGGCAAAAAAATATTTAAAAAACGGGGAAAGGAACTAACTTTTACCCATAAATAAAAACATTTCGTTATTTTTGTAGTATGATACAGATTAAGTCACTTGAAGAAATAGAGTTGATGCGAGAAAGTGCCCAAGTAGTTTCCCGAACTTTGGGGGTGCTTGCCCGTGAAATTAAACCTGGAGTAACCACACTTCAGTTAGATAAAATGGCAGAGGATTATATTCGTAGCCAAGATGCCATACCTGGCTTTTTAGGATTGTACAAATTCCCTAATACGTTGTGTGTAAGCCCTAATGCACAAGTGGTTCACGGCATTCCGAATAATAAGCCTTTAGAGGAAGGCGATATTGTATCGGTGGATTGTGGAGCTATAAAACACGGTTTTTATGGTGACCACGCTTATACTTTCGAAGTAGGTGAAGTAGCCCCCGAGGTGAAACAATTACTCAAAATCACTAAGGAGTCACTCTACATCGGTATTCGAGAGTTCAAAGCAGGAAATCGTGTGGGCGATGTAGGATTTGCCATTCAAAATTACTGTGAAAGACACGGTTACGGTGTAGTACGCGAATTGGTGGGACACGGCATTGGTAGAAAAATGCACGAAGACCCTGAAATGCCTAATTATGGACGAAAAGGTAGTGGTAAGAAATTTAAAGAAGGTATGGTGGTAGCTATCGAGCCGATGATAAATTTAGGAACACATCGTATCAAGCAATTGAAAGACGGCTGGACGATTCTCACCGCCGATGGTAAGCCTTCGGCCCATTTTGAGCACGATGTAGCCATCGTTAACGGAAAACCAAAGTTACTTTCTACCTTCAAGTATATTTACGAGGCTTTAGGTATTCAAAGTAATGAAGAAGATGAATTTCAATAAAAAGAAAAAGAGGAGCAGAGTTATTGCTCCTCTTTTTCGTATGAAATAAAAATGTTTATCCAAATATTTCTTGAAACGCGCATAATTAAAGGCATAAAAACCACCAATGCGGCTACTATGGCAATAAAACTGAATTTTAATCCTGCATTTAGAAAAACGTACGAAATAACAAAAGCAGCAACAGCAACAGCAACCCCAACTCCGTAACTTACGTACATCGCTCCGTAGAAAAAGGAAGGCTCAATTTTGTATTTTAGTCCGCAATGCGAGCATTTTTCGTGCATTTTCAACGTTTCACTCATTTTATAAGCATTTTTTGAAACGTACATACTTTCGTTTTGACATTTAGGACAAGTACCTGTCAATATACTATATAGTTTACTACCTTTGCTAAACATAAATCGGGAAGATTAAAAAAGTGTTACCTACCTTTAAGCCTTTGAGGTTAATGACTTGAAAAATACAAATCCGAACCCCAAAAATAACATCAAATGGAAAGGAAATAATCCAAAATCGTTCAAACGTATAGCGCTATACATTCCGAACAAGAAATATCCCATCAAGATGAACTCAAAAATCATATTGGGTGAGAGTTTCGTGTTGATGTATTTATTGTCTTTCCAGCTATCTTTCAGTGAACTGATATTGAATTTTGGTGTACGTACGAACTCACTTTTTTTCCCAGTATGTCCTTCCAAAACAGCTATGGTATTGTGCAGTGAAAAGCCTAAGGCTACCGAGAAAAAGGTAAAAAATAACTTTATATAATCAATAAAATCATCAAAAGATTTACCTTGAATATTTCTATAAGTCACCCAATAACATATAAATAATATTATTGTACTGATGATGAAAAAACTAGTTATTTGGAACACCCATCCCAAATGTCCGTAAGTGTTTTTAATGTAAAGCATCGGGATACTTAAAATGGAAACCAAAAACACACATAAAAACATAGAACTATTTAGAAGATGCATCACACCGTGGAATTTGGTTTTAAAACTGATATTTTTTGAAGCTAATACCCTTGCCATTGATTTTCGAAAATTTTCAGCACCTCCCTTGTTCCATCGGAATTGTTGAGAACGTGCCGCTGAAATAACCACAGGAAGTTCTGCTGGAGTCTCTACATCTTCTAAGTATTTGAATTTCCAATTTTTAAGCTGTGCTCGGTAGCTCAAATCTAAGTCTTCGGTAAGGGTATCTCCTTCCCAATTTCCTGCATCGTAAATACAAGATTTTCGCCATATTCCCGCTGTTCCATTAAAGTTAATGAAATGTCCTTTAGAATTTCTACCTACTTGCTCGAGAGTAAAATGTACATCTAAAGCTAAGGCTTGTATTTTTGTGAGTATAGAATAATCTCTATTGATATGTCCCCAACGAGTTTGCACCACACCGATTTCGGGGTTTTTGAAGTAGATGACGGTTTTTTTGAGCCAGTCAGGTTGTGGCATAAAATCAGCATCGAATATAGCAATAAAATCACCTTTGGCTATGGCGGTACCTGCCTTTAAAGCTCCTGCTTTGAAGCCTTTACGGTCTTTTCTACGAATGTGTTGAATATCCAACCCACTTTGCTGCAATTGATTGATAATAGCAGCAGTTTCTACAACTGACTCGTCGGTAGAATCATCTAAAACCTGAATTTCTAGCTTATTCTTAGGATATTCTAACTTTGAGATATTTTCCAGAAGACGTTTTACTACGTATTTTTCGTTATACAGCGGAAGTTGTATAGTTACATAAGGAACTTGTTTGGCATCAAGTAGGTCAAACTTGGGAGAATCGTGATTTATACGCTTATGCTTTAGATAATTTATCAGTAAATTCAACATTGATAAGCTATACAGGAAAATCAAAACCAAAGCAACGCTGTAAATAGCAATGACAATGTAAGTAAGTATTAACCCCATTTTTGTTACATTTTTTGGTTGCAAATATATTAACTTTTTTTTGACTTAAGTCAAACACAACCGATTATTTCTGATGTCAATTTGGGTGAAAAATTAATTGATTTTTTATCACTTTGAGGGATTTGAGAAGTCAAACGAAACAAATCGTATCAAGAAATAATGGTTCTGTCCTGCCTTCTCTCCTCTTGTTAAAGCTTTAACAAGATACACCTAAGCCGATAAAAATCAAAAAAAACATTTTAAGTGCCTGACAAATAATATATTTGAAATATTTTATTGAAGGCAACCAAAGAGGCGTATTTTTCTCAATTTGTATTTTTATTTTGTTAATGATATATTTGTACGTTTTTCCTATGGTGTGTTTTTTAGGCAGTAAGGAATTAATGAATTACAGAATGTGTTGTAAACCCTGTTCAAAGGTATTGAAATGAATAAAAATTTAGACCCAAATAAAGACCGTTATTCTCCGCAAGAATTAGATATAGAGAAAGCCCTTCGTCCGTTATCATTTGATGACTTTGCAGGGCAGGAGGCTGTTCTGGAGAATTTGACCGTTTTTGTTAAAGCTGCCAATATGCGCCACGAAGCCCTTGACCATACGCTCTTTCACGGACCTCCAGGATTAGGAAAGACTACTCTGGCTCACATTCTAGCCAATGAATTAGGGGTAGGTATCAAAATAACTTCAGGTCCCGTTTTGGATAAACCAGGTGATTTGGCAGGGCTTTTGACCAATCTGCAAGAACGCGATGTCCTTTTCATTGATGAGATACATCGTTTGAGCCCTGTGGTAGAGGAATACCTATACTCCGCTATGGAGGATTATAAGATTGATATTATGATTGAATCAGGACCTAATGCTCGTACCGTACAAATAAACCTAAATCCGTTTACTCTGGTAGGAGCGACCACCCGCTCGGGGCTACTTACTGCACCGATGAGGGCGCGTTTTGGTATTCAATGCCGACTTCAATATTACTCTACCGAACTCTTAGCCGATATAGTACAACGCAGTGCCTCAATACTCAAGGTGCCTATCACTATGGAAGCCGCCATTGAACTTGCAGGAAGAAGCCGTGGGACCCCTCGTATTGCCAATGCGCTGTTACGTCGCATTCGAGATTTTGCACAAATCAAAGGCAATGGATCTATTGATATGGAAATTACTCAGTTCGGACTCAAAGCCCTCAACGTTGATGCCCACGGGTTAGATGAAATGGATAACAAAATCTTACTTACCATAATCGACAAATTCAAGGGAGGTCCAGTGGGTATAACCACCCTAGCTACAGCTGTTTCTGAAAGCGCCGAGACCATTGAGGAGGTGTATGAGCCTTTTCTCATTCAGCAAGGATTTATCGTCAGAACCCCACGAGGCAGAGAAGTTACCGATTTGGCATACAAACACTTAGGTAGAATAGATACGAATCGGCAAGGAATGCTGTTTTAACCACTAGCCCAAGATGAAAAACATCTCTTATACTATGAAAATTTCTTATCGCAATATCATTGCTTTGCTACTATTGGCTCTTGCACCCCTGTTCTTATGGGCACAAGAGGAGGACAATCAACAAAAAAACAAGTTGGGGTTCAAAACAATTCGGTCTCACAAAAAGAAAGATACGCTCCCCTTTACCATCAAAGACTACAAGATAATCACTCATCTTAAAGACACCATAGCGGTAGATACTACTTTAACCATCTATAAGTATTATAAACATAATGCGGTACAGAAAGATATGTTCGGCAAGATGCCCTTCTCAAATAAAGGACAAACCTATAACGCACTAACATACGACTTTACTCAAGCCGATTATCTGCCCTCAATGGGAGCCAATGCCAAAAAAACACTTTACTTAACTCCGCAAGAAATCAATTATTATCATCTACCTACCCCAATGACCGAATTTACCTACAAAACAGGCTTTGAGCAGGGGCAGGTTCTAAATACCCTTTTCAGTGTGAACCTCTCCCCCCAGCTGAACATCTTTATGGCTTATAAAGGATTACGCTCTTTGGGGAATTATCAAAACATACTGGCAAGTAATGGTAACTTCCGTTTTGGGTTTTCTTATTTGTCGCCCAACAAAAAATATACAGCTTTCGCCCATTATGCAGGGCACGACATCTACAATAATGAAAATGGAGGAATAGCTACACCCGAGCAGTTCGAGTCTGGAGATGCCCAATTTAAAAATAGAGCCGTACTTGACGTGCATTTTACCGATGCTCAAAGCACACGTGAGAGCAAACGCTATTTTTTAAGCCACGAATACGCTTTTTTAAACCATACCGACACCTTACTGACAAATAAACAGATACGATTGCGACATCAGTTCTTGTACGAAACCGAATACTATCAATTCGAACAAGCCACAGCTCAAAAAAAATATTTTGGTGATTCGTACGTTGTTGCAGAGCTCAATGATAAGGCAAGGCTTAAGAAAATGATAAATACATTAGGCACAGAGCTGGAATTACCCTACTTAGGACGTACTTTCTTGTCAGCCAATGCCTATCACTACAATTATTTTTTCCGCAATGCGTATTATACTTCGGGGGTGTTGCAACCACACCAAATAAAAGACACCGACCTTAGTTTGGGCGCACAATGGCACAAACGTATAGGAGGATTCGCTATTGATGCTCAAGCAGAACAAACTTTGGTAGGTAAGATAACCGGAACGCACTTAAACGGAAAGCTATCCTATGCTTTTAATACCCTAAATAAGATACAGGCAGGAATTGACTTACAATCAGCGATGCCTGATTTCAATTTCTTGCTTTACCAAAGTGATTATAAGAATTACAATTGGTATCATTTTGATGATTTTGGCAAACAAAATACCCAAACCCTATTTGCTGATGTGAACACCCAATGGGGCAATGCTCAGGCAAGTCTTTCCAATATCAACAATTATACCTATTTTGAGGTGCAAGAACCTATAACAGGCATAAGAAGTCAGTCTGTTCCTAAGCAATTTACTGGAGATATTCAGTATTTCAAGTTAAAGTTACAGCGCGAGTTTACTTTGGGGAAATTCAGCTTAGAGAATACACTACTCTTCCAGAAGGTGGTACAAGGGGAACCCATTTTAAATGTACCTACTTTCGTTACCCGAAACTCGCTTTACTTCTCCACTCACCTATTCAAAAAGGCGATGTACCTACAAACAGGCTTAGGGTTCAACTACTTCTCTTCATACTACGCCAACAGATACAACCCTCTTTTAGCCGAGTTTGAGGTGCAATCATTACAAAAAACAGGAGGATTCCCGATGTTCGACTTCTTCTTCAATGCCAAAGTCAGAACAATGCGTATATTCTTCACCATTGAACATTTCAATCCGATACTAATGGATAGAATATTTGACACCAATCCGTATAGATACTATTCAGCACCCGACTACCCCTATCGTGACCTAACCATTCGTTTTGGCATCGTGTGGAACATTTTTACCTAATAAATGCTAATAATCAATGCAAGAAAAATATATTGCCTTCATAGAAAAATATGAGAAGGCACTTCATAAGCAAAGCCAAATCTCTAATCGGATTAGTTTTTTAAGATTGTTACTGGCTTTGCTTTTGGTCTTTTCGCTGTACAAAACCTTTACGCAGGAGCCTATACTCCCCTATTTGGTGGCTGACTTAGTACTTATTATTACTTTCGTTGTCCTTCTAAAAATCCACCAAAAGAATGCTCTCCAGAGGAAACTCACCCAAACCCTTTTACAAATCAATAAAGCCGAGTACCATTATCTTACCGAAAATAAAAAACCTTGGTATGATGGGGCTTCCTATATCAATCCTCAACACGATTATTCTTACGATTTAGACATTTTTGGCACTGAATCGCTCTATCATCACCTAAATAGAACAGCGACTGAGGCAGGAAAGTACGCTTTGGCTCAAGAGTTGCTAAGCCACAATACTTCACAGCAAATTGTAAAAAAACAAAAGGCTACCGATGAGTTAGCGAAAGAAGTAGTATGGCGACAAGAATTTTATGCTCTGGCAAAAATGGTAAGCGACCTACCAGATAATGAGCAGAAGTTAAGAGATTGGGCAAAGCAAAATCACATTGGTGTCCATAGAAAATGGCAATATGTTGCCTATATATCCCCTATCCTTTTTTTCTTAAATTTACTATTGGTTTATGTCTTTGAAATACGCATCGTACCTGTTTATTTCTTTTTTACACTGAACTTGGTTATTGCGTATGCTCACTTAAAGCCTTTGCTTAAAGAGTCGCTAAATATGGGACGCATCTTTCAAACGATGCAATTCTACAAACGATTGTTTGAGAAGATAGAAGAAGCTAACTTTCAGTCAGAAACCTTACAACAGCTTCAAAAACAACTAAAAACCTCTGAATATAAAGCAAGTGCAGAGATTGCTCGATTAGGAAATGCACTGGGGCAGTTAGATAGCATCAGTAACATTCTCGCTTCGGTTGTTTTCAACGGAACGCTATTGTATCATTTGCATATTTATTTTTCTGTAATTCGTTGGAAGCGTCAATACGCTCACCTATTGCCGCTTTGGTTAGATACGGTTGGCACGTTTGAAGCTATATCCAGTGTTGCTAATCATACCTTCAATCACCCACATTATGTATTCCCAGAGCTTAATGAAATTCATCGATTTGAGTTTTCTGACTTGGGGCATCCGCTAATAATGAAAAACGGAGTGCGCAATGATTTTCATTTGGGTTCAAAACAAATGATATTGCTTACAGGTTCCAATATGTCAGGGAAAAGTACTTTTTTAAGGACAATAGGTATCAACTTAATACTGGCTCAGATAGGTGCTAAAATATGTGCTACTAAAGCTACCCTTTGCCCCATAAGGGTGGTTACCTCAATGCGTCAGTTTGATTCACTTTCCAGTGGAGAGTCATATTTCTTTGCCGAAATCAAGCGCTTAAAGCACATTATGGAGCAACTCACTGAACGCCCTTGCTTTGTTTTGCTCGATGAAATTTTGCGTGGAACCAATTCCGATGACAAACAGCAAGGTACTAAAGGAGTACTCGTTAAGCTACTTTCACTTTCAGCACAAGGCATATTAGCTACTCACGACTTGGAAATATGCAAAATGGCAGAGCAATATCCACAGTTAAGTAACTTTCGCTTTGAAGCTCAAATCATCGATAATGAGTTGTATTTTGACTATAAGCTCAAATCTGGTGTTTGCACCAATAAGAGTGCTACTTTCTTAATGAAAAAATTAGAGATAATCTCCTAGTTTTGATTATTAAAGCTTTTGAGCAAAAAGATAATTACTAATGACAGCACTTTCGCTTATTGATTTATGAAGTCTATAATGCTTACTATATATACATTTCATTTTTTTAGAACTTCTATCTTTATGTTTCAGAGCTTTTATCAAAATTAGTTTTCCAAAATAAGATTAAAAACTCAATTTTGAAGCATAAAAAGTAGGCTCCTAACCTATAGGACAGCACTTTTGCATATATAAAACTATGATACCAACCTATAGAACAACACTTTTATACATACATAACTACAATCCTAACCTATGAAATCACTATTTGACATACACAAAAGCACAGTACCAACCTATAGAATGATAGCTCCATATACCTTTAAGCACAATACTAACCTATAAAACTATAACTTCATATACATAAAAGTATGATACCAATATATAAAACAGCTATTTCATACACACAAAAGTACAAAACCAACATATAGAATAGCATTTCTAAGTTCATTTCAATGATTTTTTATATTATGTACATCAAAAAAAATGATTTAACCTACATATACTATATATTTTTACTTATTTTTATCATCTATACCAAAAACAAATAAAAATGATAACTAAACTTCAAACACTAACAAAGTTACTTAATAGTAGTAAAATGAATAGCTTCGTCCTATTTTATGCTATCTTCATAAGTCATATTACTATAGCTCAAAAAACAAACACAAACGATACCATATATCTACCTGAGGTTATCATTACCCAACATCAAAATAAAAAGCTAAAAAAAATGAGCAACTTAGGCAAAGCAGATAGGGTTTCATTTTCTTCGGTAATACCCAATACGTTTTACGCTAATAAAATAGTAACTAAGGAGTGTATCCAAATACAAAAAGTAGTATTGTACGTAAAGAAAAAATCGAACCTTAGCACTAACGAAAACTTTGAGTTGCTATTTTTCTCAGTAGGTAAAGAAGGATTTCCTGAAAAAAAGCTTCATAATGAAACCCTATTTTTTAAATTATTGAGGGAAGACAAAATAGAAATAAGTCTTGAAGAAATAAATTTACCACTTTGCCGAGAGTTTTTCATTGTAGTTCAAAAAACATTAGATAAGGACACTTCAGAATCGAACTATATCCTCTTGGGTAATAGACATAAAAAATCACAAACCTTTATTAAGATAAAAGACAAAAATTGGTATAAGCTAAATCACGTAAACCTAATGCTAGACATTTATTATACAGAGAATAAAAACTAATTTACCAACCAATAAAAGATAAAGCTCATCACCATTTTTAAATGAATACAGCTTTTTAATATAATTTAAACCTTTTATTCCTTTCAGAGCATTCTATTTTATTCAAATAAGAATAAAATCTACATTGAGAACTCCTTTCTTTATTACAATTGGCTTCTTTCTATTGATATGAATCATTCAAACAGGTATAATAATGCTTTAATTTTTATACTAATCCGCACAAAAAATCATTTTGGCACGCCTCCTTCAAAAGAAATGCTCAACGAATAAAAATATATTCGTACCTTTGCCACAATTTTTATGGGAATAAAAAGCCTTTTACAATTTCAATAAGTAACAATATCTATGGAAAATCAAAACAGACCCTATAAAGGAAAGTCAAACTTCCGAAACAATAATAACTCAAAGAGAAGTAATGCTACCTCATTTGAAAGAAAATCAGACGGAAATAAACCTTTCGATAAATCACGTAGTGATAAAAAAGAAAACAATAGTAATTTTACTAAAAAAGAACGCTTCTCTCAAGGAAATCAAGCCTTTCAACCTAAAAAACGACAAGGACAAGAGGGGAACAACAAGCCTTTTGTTAGTAAAGGTAGCAAACCTTTCAAGCCTTTTAAAAAGGAAAACGCACCTACATTTGATGCTTTTGCTGAAAAGAGTGAAATCCGCCTAAACAAATACATTGCCGATGCAGGGATATGCTCTCGCCGTAATGCAGATATTTACATTGCCTCAGGCAATGTGCAAGTCAATGGCGAAGTGATTACTCAATTGGGTTTTCGTGTAAAGCCTAACGATGTGGTAAAATTTGACGGTAAAGTGATTTCTTGTGAGAAAAAGGAGTATATTTTACTCAATAAGCCCAAAGGTTTTATCACCACTACCGCTGATGAAAAGGGACGAAAAACCGTAATGGATTTGGTAGGGAGAGCTACATCGGCACGAATTTTACCCGTAGGAAGGTTAGATCGCCCCACTACTGGGCTCCTGCTTTTTACCAACGATGGTGATTTAGCGAAAAAACTAACTCACCCCACACACGGTGTGTTAAAAATCTATCACGCCATACTTGATAAAAAACTCGATTACAAAGATTTTTTAAAAATCGAAGAAGGACTTGAATTAGAAGACGGTTTTATTCAAGTTGAGGAAATTAGTTATGTGGACGGGGCTCCCAAAAACGAAATCGGTATTAAAATACGAAGCGGAAGAAATCGTATCATTCGTCGTATTTTTGAGCACTTAGGTTATCAAGTAGATAAGTTAGACCGAGTGGTTTTTGCTGGGCTAACCAAGAAAGATTTACCGCGAGGGCATTGGCGACGACTTACTCAACAGGAAATCATCAACCTGAAAAACATTAAATAAACGATGGCGTTTGTTATAAAAATCCTACCTTAAAAAAGGTAGGATTTTTTTATTACCGAAAAGTATAATTATCGCTTTTAATGCCAATTGAACGAAGTGGAGATCTGAAAAAACATCTTCTTTCTTTTAAACCAACAACAAATAGGCTTAAATTAGGGTACCATCGAACAAAAATGGAAGCAAATCCTTTACTGATTCGGTTTTAATAATCTTTCCGGTTTTCCCCATAAAATATACAGCTATAGGTTGCTTTTGTCTAATTTCGTATTCTGCCATAGACTGCCTACAGGCTCCGCAAGGCGACACGGGCAAAACGGTAGGTTCTTGGGCTGTTCCTGTAATGGCAATAGCATCAATAATTTGGTTGGGAAAAAGCGCCGAAGCGTGATAAATAGCAACACGCTCGGCACAAAGTCCAGAGGGAAATGCTGCATTTTCTTGATTTGACCCCACACATATTTGTCCGTCTTTCAATCGGATAGCAGCCCCTACTTTGAAAAGTGAATAAGGAGCATAAGCATTCTCACGTACAGCAACTGCAGCTGCCATCAGTTCTTGAACCGATTCGGGAAGAGCCTCAATACTGTTAAAAACGGTATAATGCACCGAAATTTTTTTTTCTTCTTTCATAAATTTATGAAACTTAAAGTACAAATATAATGAAAAACAGCTTAATTTACCTATTTTTGCGCTTAAATAATCCTTGATTGATAGTAATATGATATTTGAAATCTGTGCCAGTTCGTTTGAATCGGCAAAAAATGCACAAATTGCAGGAGCAAATCGTATCGAATTATGTAGTGAATTGGGCGTGGGCGGTATTACCCCCAGTTTCGGACTTATAAAAAAAGTAATGGACGAACTGACCATTGAGAATTGTGTGCTTATCCGCCCCAGAAGCGGAGACTTTACCTATACGGAGGAAGAATTTGACATTATGTTGCGTGACATTACCCTATGCCGAGAATTGGGCTGTAAAGGGGTGGTTACAGGCGTGTTAAACACGGATAATACCATCGACGAAAAACGAACACTACAGCTTATAGAGGCTGCAGGAGCGATGGATTTTGTGTACCATCGTGCCTTTGATTGCACACCCAACCCCTTGGAAACTCTCGAAACTTTAAAACAATTAGGGGTAAAACGCGTACTTACCTCTGGAGGTAAAAAATCGGCTATTGAAGGCTTGGATTTACTTAAAATACTTCTTGAACAATCGGAAGGAAAAATAACTATTATGCCAGGAGGAGGCATCAATCCGCAAACCATTGTAAAAATAAAAGATGCAGGATTTGATCAAGTACATTTTTCAGCCACTACTTTTGAACCTGCCGCTAATGTACTTCCTTTTTCGTTTTTAACCGATAGTTTCTTAAACGAATCCGTGCGCCCTCTCTCAAATATTGCTCAAATCAAAAAAATAATTGAAGCTTCCAGATGATTTATGTCATTTTAGTAGGAGTGGTTTTAGGCTATGCCCTTTTAACAGGATACGCACTACAAGCACTTAAAGTTTTGCGTACTACCAAAGCAATAAGATATTTGTTTGTACTTCTATCGGCAGGAATTATCCTCAACGTATTTTGGCAGTGGACTCAACGAGATGAGCGGGTATGGACTTCCGTACAACTCTACTCAATGGGTGCTTTACTGACTTGGGCTTTAACCCTTGCCACGCTTAGTTTGGCACTTTTTATTGAAGATATTCAGCGATTTATCAATTTATTAGTAAAAAGAAAGCAAAGAAAAACAGAGGTTACTTCTCGCAGAAAATTTGTAAGCCTACTTGGGTTAGGAATGGCTGCCATTCCGTTTGCTTCAATGATTTACGGAATGACAAAAGGGAAATATCACTTTAAAGTTTGGAAGCACACGCTTTACTTTGATGATTTACCCGAAGCCTTTAACGGATTTAAAATTACTCAAATTTCAGATATTCATAGCGGAAGTTTTGATAATGAGGACAAAATACGCTATGCTATAGACCTTATCAACGAACAAAAGAGTAATATCATCACTTTTACGGGCGATATGGTAAATAATTTAGCCAGTGAAATGTTACCTTGGAAAGACATATTTAAGAATTTACACGCCCCAGAGGGATTGTTCGCTGTATTGGGTAATCACGATTATGGAGATTATTCCTCTTGGGAAAGCCCCAAAGCCAAAGCTCAAAACCTACAGCTGTTAAAAGATATTCAAGCCGAAATTGGTTTTGATTTGCTTTTAAATGAACATAGGTATATTGAGAAGGCAGGACAGCGAATTGCTCTTATTGGGGTAGAAAACTGGGGATATGGACGATTTTCAAAGTATGGTGATTTAGAAAAAGCATTAAAAAACACTCACGAAAAGGATTTCAAAATTTTACTTAGCCACGATCCCACACATTGGCAATTTCAGGTGATTCCTCAACAGAAAAATATTCATTTGACTTTAAGCGGACATACTCACGGTATGCAATTCGGGATAGAAATACCAGGATGGCTGCGTTGGAGTCCCTCACAATGGAAATACAAATATTGGGCAGGAATTTATCAGCAGAATGGAAAATTTTTGAATGTGAATCGCGGTTTTGGCTTTTTAGCATTCCCAGGTCGGGTAGGCATTTGGCCAGAAATTACGGTCATTGAACTCAAAGGGAAAAAGCAAAAAAACGAAACGACAACGTAAATAAGGTTGTCGTTTTGATTTACTCGTTAAGAAAGTTTCATTTTTTCAGCAAAATATTCACAAAAATCTTTCATCGTTTGTGTCATTTTCTCATCATTTGTGGCTCTATAAAAGGTATCTGCCATAGTAAAGAGGGTTTGATGAAAAAACTGCTTCATTTCATCGACTGACATATCCTTAGTCCATAAATCAATGCGGAGCGTTTCTTTTGCTTTGTGATCCCAAACGGAAAGAAACATAGCACGGGCTTCTTGTTGGGTTACTCCTCCGTCTTGGGCATTCCAGAATATTTTTTCAGGAACTCGATTTTCATCTAAAGTTACCGAAAGCTGAATATCAGATGTTTTTTTTGACATTATTTTTTAGGTTTATAATATGATTTTTTAAATAATTCATCTGCAGATAAAGACAAAAGCGCTACCAAGGAGGTTTCGGAGTGATTGTCAGCATACGATTTCACGATATTAAAACCGATATACTTGCCCACCTGCCCTGGCGACTCATTATCTAATTCCAAATAAAATTTTGAAAACGGTGCAGGATATAAAAAACGACTTAATAATTTTTTATCGGTTTGGTAAAGTAACTCGTTTTCTACAAAATACCGCCACATTTCCGACTCGTTGGCTTCTACCCAATTCCATTGCTCTTTGGTGTATTTTAAAAGAGCACTACTACTTTTTTTAGGAAGTAATAACTGCATCAGATAAAGCTTCTTACCTTCGAAAATCATAGCGTCTAAAAAAGAAAGATGTTGTTGACGAGGAATGAGTTGCTCGCTAAAAGTTTCAGCAACGTCAATAACAATATTTTCTTTTTCAAATTCGGATCGAATATATTTTTCAATGTCTTCATAAAAACGATGATTGACACCTAAGTAATTATCTAAGCCTATGAGTAACAAGCTATCAGCATAAATAACACGCGAGCGATAATCAACTTCCGAAGCAAGAGTAATGATTTTAGGCGATTCAAAATCAGGAAAATAATATTTAATATGCTGAAATAGGTTACGAAGTTGTTTTCTTTCAGAAGAAAACTGCTTAAACTGTTTTTGTATTTCGGCTGTTATTTCCAACTCCAAAGTATCTTTTTGTTTCGCTAACCAAATGCTGTCGGCAATATTACTGGGAAATAAATACGGATATTGCTTTTTAAGGGAATGAAAATTATCTGCTGAAGTTGTCACAAAAAGCGAATCAAAACGAATAATTTCCAAAGCTACTGGAATTTGCTCTATTTCCTTTTGGAGCGTGTCTGTCTTACAAGATACCAACCACATCGCGCAAAGGAATCCTACAAGAGTATAAACACTTTTTTTCATAAGTCTTTTAATTTAAGTGTACAGCAAAAATAGAAAAAATAACACAGCATACCGATAAAAACACAAATTATTTAGCTTAAATGTATGGAAGTGTTAAAACTGATTTGAATTATAGAAAATGTAGAAAGCAATAACTCTTAGTATGATATCCTGTATACACCTTCTGTAAATTACTCGAAGTACCGATTTGTTTTTCAATTTTGTATGACTTGATTTTATGGGTTCATCTTAAGTAAATTCTGTTTTTAAATATAATTGTGATATATTTGTGGCTCGAAAATTTATTAATCATTAAAAAAGAAAAACAATGGCTTTAGTTGGAAAAAAATTCCCAAATATCACCGTTGATGCCATTTCGCAAACGGGTGAAAATCTTAGAATCAATATTTTAGAAGAAGCTACTTTTAAAGAAAAAAAAGTTTTGCTTTTTTGGTATCCTAAAGACTTTACTTTTGTGTGCCCTACGGAGTTACACGCTTTTCAAGATGCACTTAAAGAGTTTGAAAAAAGAAATACTTTGGTGGTTGGCGCATCAGTCGATACAAATGAAGTGCATTTTGCGTGGCTAAACACTCCCAAAGAAGAAGGCGGAATCAAAGGAGTTACTTACCCACTCTTAGCTGATACTACGCGAAATTTATCAAATGCTTTGGGTATTTTAGAAGCAACACAAATTTACGATGAAGAATTAGACCAAGTTATTATTGAAGGTTCAAATGTTACTTACCGAGCTACCTATCTAATTGATGAATCTGGAAAAATCTTCCACGAAAGTGTAAATGATATGCCTTTGGGTAGAAATGTTAATGAGTATTTACGATTGATAGACGCTTACACACACGTACAGACCTACGGTGAGGTTTGTCCTGCTAACTGGGAATCAGGCAAAGAAGCAATGAATGCAAACCGAAAAAGTACCGCTGATTATCTCTCAAAACACTAAATATTTCTTCAAAAAGTACAAATACGAAAAAAGGAGGTCTTAAAAACAGACCTCCTTTTCTTTTATTTATCAATGATTTAGAGCTACATTACCTTCAATGTTTGGTAAAAAAATAGGCGGTACGATACTTTTGAACAGCCTATTTCTACTTTTATTTTTTAGAGATAAAACAATTATCATTTATTTTTAAGAAAACATATCTTTAACCTTCTCAAAGAAAGACTTTTCTGTTTTTTCGGGTTTCGGCACGAAATGTTCATCATTAAGCATTTCTCTGAAAAATTCCTTTTGTTTATCATTCAAATTTTTAGGAGTCCATACGTTTACGTGTATGAGTAAATCCCCTGTGCCATAACTATTTAAACTAGGAATACCCTTATTGCGTAATCTTAAAATTTTTCCTGATTGGATACCCTCTTCTAATTTGATACGCACCTTTCCTCCTATGGTGTCAATCTCCTTAGAAACCCCTAAAACGGCTTCTGGAAAACTGATATACAAATCGTAATGCAGATTCTCTCCTTCTCTTTTTAGGGTTTCGTGCTCTTGCTCCTCAATGACCACCAGAAGGTCTCCGGCGATGCTGCTGCTCCCTGGAGCCTCATTCCCTTTTCCAGAAACTTTAAGCTGTACCCCCTCCATTACTCCAGCAGGGATTTTTACTGAAATAGTTTCTTCAATAGTTTTTAACCCTTGGGCATCGGAGTTTTCGGGGCGTTTGTCAATAACTTGCCCAGCCCCCGAGCAGGTTGAGCAGGTTGTTGAAGTTTGCATTCTTCCTAGCATTGTGTTGACCTCACGTACCACTTGCCCCGAGCCTGAACAAGACGGACAATTTTTGTACGTTACCCCTTCGGCCTGAACTTTACGTTTTACTTTAATTTTTTTATCAGCTCCTTTAACAATGTCTTCCAGGGTAACTTTTACGCGAATACGTAAATCACCTCCGCGTACCCTACCTCTTCGAGCACTACCACCACTGAAGCCGCCAAAACCCCCAAAGCCTGAAAAATGTCCGCCGAAAATATCACCAAATTGGCTGAAAATATCCTCCATTGAGGAATAATGTGCGCCACCTCCTCCTTGCTCAAAAGCAGCGTGTCCAAATCGGTCATACTGAGCACGTTTGTTTTCGTCGCTGAGTACTTCATAAGCCTCGGCTGCCAATTTGAAATTCTCTTCAGCTTGTTTGTCTCCAGGATTTTTGTCAGGATGATATTTTATGGCTTGTTTGCGATATGCTTTTTTGATTTCAGCCGCTGAAGCCGATTTTTCAACCTCTAATATTTCGTAATAATCTTTTTTCATAAGTCCTTTTTAACAATGAAATTTATTGACCCACTACCACTTTGGGGTAACGAATCACTTTATCACCCAATTTGTATCCTTTTTCAACTACGTCTATAATTTTTCCTTTCAGATTTTCAGTAGGTGCCGGAATTTGGGTAACTGCCTCGTGAATTTCGCTATCAAAAACATCTTCAGCTTTAGCTTCAACTTGCTCCAAACCTTTACTTTTGAGTGTATTTAGGAATTTGCTATGGATAAGCTCTACCCCTTTAAGCATTTCTTTGTCTTCTGATTTTGAGATTTGAGTTAGTGCTCTGTCAAAGTCGTCAATAATAGGTAGCATTGCCGACAAAATGTCTTGTCCTGCGGTTTTAAAAAGTTCCAAACGCTCTTTGGTGGTTCGTTTTTTATAGTTTTCAAATTCAGCAAAAAGTCTTAAAAAACGGTCTTTTTCTTTAGCCAACTCCTCGTTTAAAGTATCTTCTTTAGAAAGGTTTTCACTTTCATTATCTGTTTTTTCTGTGGTGGTTTCCGCCTGTGTAGTGGTCTGTGCTTCGTTTGTAGCTTCTTGCGAATTTATATCTTCTTGTTTCATTTTCTTTTCAATTATAAATAATTTTTACATAAGCTTATCAAAAGTATTGCCATTTGAAAGAGCTGTGTCAAATTGTCATTTTTTCTAAAAAGTTAGCCACTCCATTTTCTTTGTGATGGTCAGTAATGGCATTAGCAACGGCAATTACCTCAGGACGAGCATTAGCAACAGCTACACCAAAGCCGACAGCTTTTGTCATTTCCACATCGTTATAATTATCTCCAAAAGTCATCACATCTTCAAGCCTAAGTTTAGGAAATTCACAAGCCATAAGTTGTTGTATGCCCGTTAGTTTTGAAACTGCCATATTTGAAATTTCAATATAAGTATCTTTTGAGCGGTAAAGATGTAAATCTTTTCCAAAATGTTCTTGCATATAGTTGAAAACAACATCAATAAGATTTGCCTCACCCATACACATAATTTTGTGTGCCCCAATGCTTTCACTTTCCCATTGCGCGAGAGTTTGCTCGTTTGAGCGTATTTGAGGCTGTGTTTGGGTATTGTTTTCTTCTCGAGCTGCCCATTGGTCGTAATTTTCAACAAACCACTGGTCATTATGAAATAAACTGATATGAATTTTTTGACTTAAAGATTGATTAAATTCGACGAGTTTTCGGGTAAAATGATTCGGAATTTCAACCGAGCGGATTACCTCATTATTGCCCGAAAGTACTAAAGCTCCGTTATAGCAAATCTTGGGAGAGTTTTCAATGCTCAATTTTTTTTGTAAATGAGTCATTTGCTTGGGCATACGTGCCGAAACTAACAAAAAAGGAATTTTTTGTCCCACACGTTTTACTTGCTCAATAGTTTTTTCCGAGAGGTCTCTGTCAGAATTAAGTAGCGTTCCATCAATGTCCGAAAAGATAATTTTAGGCAATTTCATTACATATTTTTTTTCATAGGGTGCAAATATAGAAATTCTTAAGATTTCAAAAAAATGATATAAAAATCACTCTAACACTCAAAGACTATGCTTCAAAACTTTGGGTTTTAGACCAAGCTAACCTTTTACCCATAAATATTTTATCAAAACGTTTTGTGTTTTGCAGAAAAAAGATTACTTTTGCCCTCAATTTTTAATATAAACTATAATTTAGTATGAATCATTACGAAACTGTTTTCATTTTGAATCCCGTTTTATCTGAAGCACAGATAAAGGAAGCAGTAGAGAAATTTGAGAATTTCCTAACGGCTAAGGGTGCAGAATTTGTATCAAAAGAAAATTGGGGCTTGAAAAAATTGGCTTACCCCATTCAAAACAAAAAAAGCGGATTTTATCACCTATTTGAATTCAAAGTTGCTGGTGAGGTAATTGACTCTTTTGAGTTGGAATTCCGTCGTGACGAGCGCATTATGCGTTATTTGACTGTAAAATTAGACAAACACGCCATTGCGTGGGCAGAGAAAAGAAGAGCAAAGTTAAACAGTAAAAAAGCCTAAGGAAAATGTCAATAGAACAACAAGCAAAAGGAAAAAAAGACGGAGAAATCAGATACTTAACTCCGCTTAATATTGATACTTCAAAACAAAAAAAATATTGCCGTTTCAAAAAATCAGGTATCAAATATATTGATTATAAAGATGCTGACTTTTTATTAAAATTCGTAAACGAACAAGGTAAATTGTTACCTCGCCGTTTAACTGGTACTTCATTGAAATACCAAAGAAAAGTAGCAACAGCGGTTAAAAGAGCGCGTCACTTGGCTTTGATGCCTTACGTAGCAGATTTATTAAAATAAAATAAAGGAGTAGAAGTATGGAAATTATATTAAAACAAGACGTTCAAAACTTAGGTTTTAAAGATGATATCGTAAACGTTAGAAATGGTTACGGACGCAACTATTTAATTCCTCAAGGATTTGCAATTTTAGCTACTCCTTCTGCAAAAAAGGTATTGGCTGAAAATCTAAAACAAAGAGCTCACAAAGAGCAACACGTTATCAATGAAGCTAAAAAAGTAGCACAAGCGTTGGCTACTTTAGAAATTAAAATAGCTGCAAAAGTAGGATCTGGAGACAAATTATTCGGTTCTATAAACAATGCCGATTTAGCGCAAGAATTAGCTAAAGCAGGTCACGAAATTGATAAAAAATACATTGTTATTGCTGGTAATACACTAAAAAGAGCTGGAAAATATAACGCTTCAGTTCGTTTGCACCGCGAAGTTACAGTTGACCTTCCATTTGAAATCGTTGCTGAGGTAGAAAAATAATCTTTAGTATTTTAGTAATATCTAAAAAACTAATTACCCTTACGATAAACCAAACCCCGAAATTCAGCAGAAGCTAAATTTCGGGGTTTTTGATTACATATTTTTCACAAAAAAACTCAACTTGAATAGCAATAAATTGATTTAACCTACTATTTAACAAATGAATAACAATCCGAAATTAAAATTAAACCTTACACGAACCGATAGAATTATTGAGTTTTTCGGTTGGATTCTGCTCCTTACAATTTGGATTTGGGTGTTGATTAGTTATAAAAATCTACCTGATATTATTCCTACACACTACAATGCTTCGGACGTAGCCGATGGCTTTGGTGAGAAAGTAAATCTCCTGATTTTACCACTATTAGCAACCGTACTTTTTGCAACCCTAACCTTACTTAATAAATTTCCGCATAAATTTAACTATTTAGTAGAAATAACCCCAGAAAACGCATACCGCCAATATGTTAACGCTACTCGAATGCTAAGAGCTTTAAAGCTAGTAATTGTTATTGTATTTGGCTTAGTGATATTTCAAACTTTGCAATACAAGGTCATTCAAAAGCATCATATAACACAATATTTTCCACCACTAACACTAATGATAATATTTGTTCCGATAGTGTATTTTATTGGAAAATCATTTATTTTAGAAAAGAAAAAATAAATCATTCCTAACGTCGTTTAAATTCGCTCAATAAAATAGCGGTAGCAGTCGCTACATTCAAACTTTCGGCTTGTTGTAACACGCCAAATCTAGGAATAGTTACTTTTGAAGTAACAAAAGATAAATTCTCTTGGGAAATCCCATTGGCTTCATTGCCCATCAACAATACGGCATCGGTTTTTAATTGGGTTTGGTACACATTTTCACCTTCCATAACTGCTGCGTATACAGGGAGCTGGGTGTTTTTTAGAAAATCACCCAGCGGAAGATAATGCACTTGAACTCGTGTTAAAGACCCCATTGTGGCTTGTACAACCTTAGGATTAAAACAATCTACCGTTTCAGTACTGCAAACCAATTGTTTAACTCCAAACCAATCACATAGCCGAATGATAGTACCCAAATTACCTGGGTCTCGCACATCATCCAAGGCAAGAATAAGTCCCTCTTCCTGCAAAGGTGTAACCTGCTGAATTCTGAATACGGCAAGACCCTCATCGGGATTTTTAAGTAAACTATATTTCTGAAGCGTTTCCTGTTGAACTACAATGGTTTTGGCTTTGGGCAATAATTCGGAAAACAAATGAGTTACAAAAATCATTTCGCTCTGCCAACCTGATTTAATAAACTCCAAAATACTTTTTTTCCCTTCTACAATAAACATACCCAATGCCAAACGGTATTTTTTTTGCTGTAATTTTTGAATTAACTTTGCTTGATTTTTGCTTACCATAAAAAAAATGTATTTTTGAAGCCTAATTTGTCTTATTTGTGAAATCTCGTTTTAAAATATATTGCTTTTTAGTTATTGTTACTTCGTTAGTGGCTTGTAATGCAACCAAACGAGTACCAGAAAACACGCATTTGCTTACTAAAGTCACGGTTTTCGAAAACGACACGAAAACCGAAGACGCAAAGGTAACCAATTTTATACAACAACAACCTAATGGTAACATTTTAGGCGTTCCTTTCGGATTGTACATTTATAATTTAGGAAAAGAAAATCCAGAAAAAAAATTCGAAAAATGGTTAGAACGCCATCCTAAATGGCATCGTTTTCTAAATGGACTTCTTTCTGAAAAGCAAGTTGGTCGTTTAAAAGAATCTTTTTTAGTTTCGGGCATTCATAATCAACTCAAAAGTATTGGTGATGCTCCAGTGATTTTGGATAGTAGCCAGACCAAAACATCTGTAAAATATTTAAAGGCTTACTACAAAAGTATCGGGTATTTTAATGCAAAAACCACCGACACCACCATTTTAAATCCTCGAAATAAGAAGAAAACAGCTCACGTTTCTTATCATATCGAAACGGGACCTCGTTATACCATTGATAGTTTAAGCACTTCAATAGCTTCAACTCAAATTGACTCTCTGTATCAATTACATAAAAAAGAAAGTACCCTTCAAATAGGCGCTCCTTACCAACTTTCTGATTTTAGCAAAGAAAGGTCGCGACTAAATGAACTTTTCCGAAATAACGGATTTTACACCTTTCAACAAAGCTCTATCAATTTTGATATTAAAAGAGATACTTTAATTGCAAATAACGACCAAAAGATAAATGTGACCACCACCATCAGCAATCTCATTGAGAGAGACGGTGATATTGTCACCGAGAAGCCTTATGTTGTGCATAATCTTAACAAAATACGTATTTTCCCCGACCACGATTTTTCAGTGGATATTGCTACTTTGGATACGCTTCACTACAAAAATACTATTATCTATTACAAAGACAAACTTCGGTATCGTCCTTCAATGCTCGTTATGGCATCAGCTCTGCGTAAGGGCGATATTTATTCGGATGAAAAAAGAAGCTTAACTTACAAACAAATCAATAACTTACGAATCTTTAAATATCCCAATATTGAATACAAATATGCCGCTAATGATACCTTACAGAAAACCTTAGATGCTAACATTTATTTAGTACCCTTAGATAAATTTTCATTTAAGATAAATGCAGACATCAATCGTTCTGATATTCAAGATTTTGGAATCAGATTTGGAACATCTTTCATCAGTAGAAATGTATTCCGAGGAGGAGAATCCTTTGAGCTAAACCTACAAGGAGCATTCGGTTCACAGCAAGATGCTGCCGATAATCACAAATTTTTTAACATTTCAGAAGTAGGCGGAGATATTCGTTTGAACATTCCACGAATATGGTTTTTTACCAATGTTGAAAAAATCATTCCGTATTCAATGACCCCACAAACTACCTTAGTTTTCGGGGTAAATCACCAAAATAACATTGGGCTTGATAAACGTAACTTTAACGGAGCTTTTCGTTATGTATGGAACCCAAGTAAAAACCGAAGTATCTTTGAAGTAGCTAATGTGCAATATGTTCGCAACCTAAATGCAAACAATTTCTTCAATGTATATAAAAGTACATACAATAGGCTCAATGATATTGCTAAAAAATACACCATCAATTCAGCTTATTTAGACACTAAAGGAAACCTTACTCCAGAGCAAGGAACTGTTGCCTTTATGGACGATGTGCTTAACAATACACTTTCGGTAAGTGAACCCGACTTTAATAATGTGTTGAGCATTGCCGAAAGGCGATATCGTCTAATACGTAATGATTTTATCCTATCAAGCAGTTTTACTTACATTTTTAACCAGAAATCTCAATTTTTTGAGAAAGATTTCTCACAATTCCGCATCAAATTGGAGTCGGCAGGAGGATTACTCAACTTATTTTCCAACACGTTAAAAAAGCAAACCCAACCCAACGAAAAAAAATCATTCTTAGGGGTTGAGTATGCTCAATTTATAAAAACGGAGCTCGATTTTATAAAACATTGGCCTATTGGTAGTCAAAGTAGCTTGGCTTTTCGTAGCTTCTTCGGTATTGCCATTCCTTACGGAAATTCAGACAATGTTCCTTTCTCGCAAAGCTATTTCGCTGGAGGCTCTAACGATAACAGAGGCTGGAGAGCTTATGATTTAGGGCCTGGTAGTAGCGGTTCTGTTCTAGATTTTAATGAAGCAAATATGAAAGCGACTCTCAATTTAGAATATCGCTTTCCTATTGTTGGGGCACTTAAAGGCGCGATTTTTACTGATGTAGGTAACATTTGGAACGTTTTTGACAACACCCAAATAGAAGGCGCTAAATTCGATAGTTTTGGCTCTCTTAAAGATGTAGGTTTTAGCACTGGGCTAGGAATACGCTACGATTTAGGCTTTTTCGTTTTGCGTTTGGATGTAGGAAATAAAACATACAATCCGGCTTTACCCATTGGGGAGCGATGGATTTCCAAACTGAGTATGGGCAATTTTGTATATAATTTTGGGATAAATTATCCTTTCTAAATAATTGCTCTTTATCAATCAATTTTCATACATTTGCCGCCAATTTAACCTTACCTTCGTATCATTATTATGGAAATGTTGATTATTGCCGTGTTTTTTATCGGTTATTTTTTCATTACAATTGAGCACTCCGTACGTATTGACAAAACTATTTCAGCCTTAGGAATGGCTTCGGTTTGTTGGGCACTGCTCAAATTATTCAATCTTACGGTGTATGAAATTTCTGACGGTTTACATCCGCTTTATATCGAAATTTCAGAAAAATTTGGTTTGCCCATAAGTGAGGCAAAAGCACAAGCTATTGATGAATTACTCCTACATCATTTGGGAAAAATTGCCGAAATTTTATTCTTTCTAATTGGGGCAATGACCATTGTTGAAATTGTGGATATGCACCGCGGTTTTGAAATCCTAAAAAAAATTATCAAAACCCGTAAAAAGAAAAAATTACTTTGGATTTTTGGCATCGTCGCTTTTTTTCTTTCCGCAGTGATTGATAATCTGACAGCAACTATAGTGCTTATCAGTATCTTACGCAAACTTGTGCCTTTTCAAAAAGAAAGAATGTGGTATGCCTCTTTGATTGTTATTGCAGCCAACGCTGGTGGGGCGTGGTCGCCTGTGGGCGATGTTACCACCACAATGCTTTGGATGGCAAATAAAGTAACCGCTTTTAAATTAACCGAATATGTTTTCATTCCTTCGGTAATTTGTTTTTTAGTGCCTTTTTTCATCGCTTCATTTTTACCTGTTTTTCAGGGGCGTTTGGATATTCCAGCAACCGATAAAACCAGCGCCTTTAAATACAGCACGACAGTACTGATACTTGGTTTTTTAGCCATTGTTTTTGTCCCTGTTTTTAAATCAATTACACATCTTCCACCTTATATCGGGATGTTATTTGCCTTGGCAAGTATGTGGTTTTTTTCGGAACTGCTAAAACCTATCAAAGAACTTGAAGAAGACAAGTTACACACGTTTTCACCTCATCGGGCACTTTCCAAAATAGAAATGTCAAGTATATTGTTCTTCTTAGGAATTTTACTTGGAGTTGCAGCTTTAGAATCAATAGGGGTACTATTTAATTTTGCAGGTTGGCTTAATGAAGCCATTCCTAATCAGAATATCGTAGTTATTTTACTAGGGATAGGCTCTTCGGTAATTGACAATGTCCCTTTAGTAGCAGCCAGTATAGGAATGTTTCAAAATCCTTTAGATGATGCAATGTGGCACTTCATTGCCTATACGGCAGGTACCGGAGGAAGTCTGCTTATCATCGGTTCGGCAGCAGGAGTAGCTGCAATGGGAATGGAAAAAATCAATTTCTTCTGGTATGCCAAAAACATTTTATGGCTGGCTTTTGCAGGATTCATCTTCGGGGCATTGACCCTTATGGCGATGGAATATCTGCATTTGTTTTAGTCTTCAATCGTAGAAATTTACTTACGAAAGCTAAGCTTAACACCGAATTTATGGTTACTTTTGCAAAGGGTTAAAAATAAATAAAAATGTCAAAAAGATATACAATAACGGCAGCCTTGCCGTACACCAATGGTCCTATTCATATTGGACATTTAGCAGGAGTGTATGTTCCTGCCGATATTTATGCGCGTTTTCAAAGACTAAAAGGAAATGATGTGGCTTTCATCTGTGGAAGTGACGAACACGGTGTTGCCATTTCAATGAAAGCAAAAAAGGAAGGCATTACCCCACAAGAGGTAATCGACAAATACGATGCCATTATCCGTAACTCTTTTAAAGATTTTGGTATTTCCTTCGATAATTATTCGCGTACCTCTTTGCCTATTCATCACCAAACAGCTTCCGATTTCTTCAAAAAATTATATGATAATGGTGATTTTATTGAAGAAACCACCTCACAACTTTTCGATGAAAAAGCCAATCAGTTTCTTGCCGACCGATTCGTCATAGGTACTTGCCCCAAATGTAGCAATGAGGAGGCTTATGGTGACCAATGCGAAAAATGCGGCACCTCACTCAATGCCACCGATTTAATCAACCCAAAATCAACCCTAACAGGTGCTAAGCCTGTTTTGAAGCAAACCAAACATTGGTTTTTACCTTTAGACAGATATGATGCGTTTTTAAGGAATTGGATTTTGGAAGGACACAAAAACGATTGGAAACCCAACGTTTATGGTCAGGTAAAATCGTGGCTTGACGACGGACTAAAACCTCGTGCCGTTACTCGTGATTTGGATTGGGGAATTCCCGTTCCCGTTCAAGGTGCTGAAGGTAAAGTGTTATACGTATGGTTCGATGCCCCCATTGGGTACATTTCTTCGACCAAAGAGTGGGCTGCACGTGAGGGTAAAGACTGGGAACCTTATTGGAAAGACCAAAACACCAAATTGGTACATTTTATCGGGAAAGACAATATCGTTTTTCACTGCGTAATTTTCCCCGCTATGCTCAAAGCCGAAGGCTCATACATTTTACCTGATAATGTCCCCGCCAATGAATTCCTCAACCTAGAAGGAAATAAATTATCTACTTCCAAAAATTGGGCGGTTTGGCTTCACGAATATTTACAAGATTTTCCTAATCAACAAGATGTTTTGCGTTATGCTTTAACAGCCAATGCCCCCGAAACTAAAGACAATGACTTTACTTGGAAAGATTTTCAAGCACGTAATAACAACGAATTGGTAGCCATTTTTGGTAATTTTATCAATCGAGTAGTGGTACTGACTCATAAATATTATCAAGGAATTGTTCCCCAGCCTACAATACTGACTGAGACAGACCAACAAACGCTTTCGCAAATGAAAGAATTTGCAGAAAAAATAGAAACCTCCTTGGAGCGTTATCGATTCCGAGAGGCATTGCAAGAGCTGATGAATTTAGCCCGATTAGGCAACAAATATCTGGCAGATGAAGAACCGTGGAAACTTATCAAAACCGATGAAGATAGGGTAAAAACTATAATGTATGTAGCCTTACAAATCGCCGCTGAATTAGCCTTGTTAAGCGAGCCTTTTTTGCCCTTTACCTCGGAAAAATTAAAGAAAATACTCTGTTTCTCAGCGCTTAAAAACAATATTGTTTGGGGAGATACCTCTAAAGAGTTGCTTCCTACAGGGCATACTATCGGACAAGTCGAATTGCTTTTTGTAAAAATAGAAGATGAAGCCATTGAAAAACAATTAAATAAATTGGAAAGTACAAAAAAAGCCAATGAACAAGCCTCTAAAACGCTATCTCCTCAAAAAGAAACCATTACTTTTGATGATTTCGCTAAAATGGATATTCGTATCGGAACTATTTTGGAAGCTCAAAAGATGCCCAAAGCCAACAAATTGCTTATTTTAAAAGTAGATACTGGAATTGACATTCGCACGATTGTTTCAGGGATTGCCGAGAGTTATTCTCCTGAAGAAATCATCGGAAAAAGAGTTACCATATTGGCTAACCTTGCTCCTCGAACCTTACGTGGCGTGCAAAGTGAGGGAATGATACTGATGACCACTTCCCCCGAAGGAAAACACATTTTTATCAATCCTGATATTTCTGAAATTGAAAACGGAAGCCCAGTAAGTTAAAAGGGAAAGGATAAAGGATAAAGTGTAAAGGTACAAGAATCAAGGAACAAGAGATAAAGAGAAGTCAAAACGGGCGTTTTTATTAAAGACAGCTATTTTTTCTGTTAAAAATGTTAATTTATTGGTTTATTTGAGTTTTTAATTTAACTTTGGGTGACTGACTACAACAAGCAAGAGCTATGGAGAGAAATATACAAAACGAAAGAAAGCTCCTTTTTTTCAATCCGTTATTATATGCTTTGGCGCGTTTATTTCCAAATTTGGGACGCAAACTCACCCAAAGATGGTTTCTTGTGTTTTTAACCATTACAGGAAGTATCATTTTTGTTTACGCCTTAATTAAAATTATAAGCAAAGGACAGGTTTAACAAAACACGCTCCAAAAAATTTTGGAGCGTGTTTTATTTTTAGTTTATACCTTGCTAAGAAAAGGGTTCTACTTCAATAAGACTAACACTGAAAAACATTCATCATACTTTTTACAGCCAACCTAAAACTAAATTTATTTTGGATTTGAGCTTAATTTTTTAATAACTTCCAACTGTTCAGGGGTAATATCAGGTCCGTCATAAAATGAAACCCCAGAAGCACCATTTTCTTTCGCAAACTTAATGGCCTTTTCTAGGTCTGTAGCATTGATTGGTGGCACATAAATACCCGTATGAAGCTGAGTATGTTTTCCTTTTAAGTCCTCAATACCCTGACAAGTAGCAAAACCTACCCAATCCGTCTCTTCATTATAAAAATTATGATAAATCATTGGGTAAACGCGATCTACATTCCATTTGTCCCAACGCTGACGTACCATTTGCCCAGCCATTTCTGGGTACGGAAACACGGCCGCAGTAATCATTTTTCCTTTTTTATGTACGATTGCTGTGGCATCGTCAACCAATTGTTTAATCTTGTTGTAGCGAAATTGCTTCCACTCCATATCTATTGCTGGGTTTTTAAACTCACGCGGATTTTTATGATGTACTGATTCAAACTCAGAAACACAAGCATCACAATAGCAAAAATCAAACTGAGGCAATTCTTCTTCTTGTACCAAATTGTAATTAGGAAGCAATCCTATGGGCAAATAGATATCAGGAAAACGAATATAATCCAAATGAACACTAACTATGCCTTCAACTGCTGCCAAACGCTCCACAAGCTTGAGTATATGCTCTCGTGATTCTTTTTGCGTAGGGCAAAGCCACTGATAATAATCCACATAGGGGCGATTGTCATAACACGATTTTCCTTCTCGACTAACCATATACCACTGCGGATGCTTTAAAGCCTCCTGATCATCAGGGCGATTAACGGTCATTATCCAAGCGTGTAACTTGATGTCTTTGGCTTTGGCTATAGCAACAAGCCTCTTAAGTCCCTCAGGATCTGCCGACGTATTCACCAACACCTCAGTAATTCCGTGCGAACGATATTTTTCAAACTCTTGATGATAACTTTCATCAGTTCGCTTAGCGTCGTAGGTAATCCAAGTGGAAAAAATGAAGGCTTTTTCATTTTCAATGGCGACTTTGTTGTCTGCAACATTCTTTTGTTCGTTTTTACATCCGAAAAGCAATGCCATTAACGGAATGATAAACTTTAAATATTTCATACTGTTTCAAATTATTTTTACATCTTCCAAAGATAGTTCTTTTTCTTCTTTTTCAGAAGAAAAACGGAGCAATTTCTTTAAAGAATTTCAAGCTAAACGTTATTTATTGAGGAAGTTTCACTTTCCACATACCTCGTAGCTGTCCAAGTTGATAACCTATGGCTTTATCTTGCGGATATTTAGCTTGAATCACCTGCTGAGTTTCAGCATCAATCTGATTTTGTGTACTGCCGTGACAAGCAAGGCAAGTGGGCATACCCAGTGGAATAGCTTTGTAATAATACAATCCATCTTCTTGTAAGGAAAGTAAATGTTTTTGTTGAGAATCCTCTTTCATTTTTGCAAGAAGTGCTTCCCAAGCATTCTTATCTTCTGTGGTACGTATGGCATTCTCTGGATTTCTATTTTTATCGGTAATCCGCCACAAAGACACCTTATTACTCAGCGAAAGAGAATCCGTAATAGGTAAAGCTTTCTCACTACAGAAGTCGACCGCCTTAGTAAAACCACCTTTTTGAATTTGTTGCGAAACTTGGGTAAGTAATACGCTTTGAGCTTTAGTAGTGATACTATCACCCAACTTTAAGTAGTACTCTTGCTGTGAGTCCGTTAATTTACGAGACACCCCGCTACAACCCACCAAAAAAAACGCTAAAAATAAAGATAATGTTTTCATAATAAAGTTTTTAAGACCACAAATATAAAAAATCTGAAAAAATAAAGCAACTAACAATAAGGGCATTTATTTCCTATATTACTAAGAATACAAAACAAATCCTATATTTCTAATGATTTCAATTGTAATACCTTTAAAAATAATCCAAAACATTATGTTTTTTGTTTATATTTGTGCGTTAACCAAATTTTCATCCCGTATGCAAAAAATAATTCACATTCTTTTGTCATTGTTGTGCTTTCCGTTGTTTGCACAAAAAAATACTGCCATAACCCCTACCCCACAAGCCCTTCATTTTTTGGAAAATAGCATACTGCCTACCCAATTTAAAATAAAGGAAAATAAGTTAAAAAACGTACCTTTATCTCTGATAAGCAATACTTTCAAAGCACGTCCGGGCAAAAAACACGTAATGAATGTTTACATTACTGATAAAAATTCAAAATCTGCAAAGAAATTCGCCTCAAAAATCCCCAATAAAAAAGAAGGATATTATCTACGAATCGAAAAAAACAACATTTACGTAATAGGCAACGACTCCAGAGGAACATACTACGGACTTCGGACATTGGAACAACTTCTTTCAAAACCTGAACTTCCTCTGGGAGAAATCATTGACTACCCCGATTTACCCAATCGAGGCGTAGTGGAAGGCTTTTACGGCACGCCTTGGAGTCACGAAAAACGCATTCGACAGATTGAATTTTACGGAAAACACAAACTCAACACCTATATCTATGGTCCTAAAGATGACCCTTATCATAGCTCTCCAAACTGGCGATTGCCTTATCCTGAAAAAGAAGCTTTACAAATCAAAGAGTTAGTACAAAAATCCAATGAAAATTATGTGGATTTTGTTTGGGCAATTCACCCAGGAAAAGACATTAGCTGGAATGAAGAAGACCGACAAAATTTACTCAAAAAATTTGAAAAAATGTACGCTTTAGGCGTTCGAGCATTTGCCGTTTTCTTTGATGATATTTCGGGCGAAGGCACCAATCCGCAAAAACAAGCCGAATTACTCAACTTTCTTCACAATGAGTTCGTCGCTCAAAAAAAAGATGTTAATCCACTGATTATGTGTCCAACAGAGTATAACAAAGCTTGGTCAAATCCTGAAAAACGCTATTTGGAAACATTAGGCGAAACCCTCCACCCTTCCATCGAAATTATGTGGACAGGAAATACCGTAGTCGCAGATATTGACAAGCCCACAATGCAATGGATTAACGCCAAAATCAAAAGAAAAGCTTACATTTGGTGGAATTTCCCTGTATCGGACTACGTTCGAAATCATATGCTTTTAGGACCTGCTTACGGAAATACTTCTGATATTAAAAACGATATGTCAGGCTTCGTTTCCAATCCTATGGAACACCCAGAAGCCTCAAAAATAGCCATTTATGGAGTTGCTGACTATACTTGGAATCTGGAAAAATACAATTCAGACACAGCTTGGAAAAACGCCATTGCCGAGATGATGCCTGAAAACAAGGAAGCGTTACTCACCTTCGCAAAACACAATTCGGATTTGGGAGCGAATGGACATCGTTATAGAAGAGAGGAATCCGTTGATTTTAAGCCTATTGCAGAAAATTTCTTAAAGAATTTGGAAGCATTACACAATCCTGAAAACCAATCTGTTACCGAAGAGTTTGAGAAAATGGTTTGGGCTTCCGAGCAGCTTTTAAAAACTTCTGAAAATAAGTATCTTACTGAAGAGTTACATCCTTGGTTGTTACAATTTCAATTAGTTGGAAAAACGGGAGTTTCTGTGATGAAAATGTATAATTCATTGAAAAGCAGAGATTATCAGGAATTTAAATCAGCTTATACAAACGTTCAAAATTTACAAAAACAAATGTTTGAAACTGATCAAAATTACAACCAAAATCCGTATCAGCCTGGTGTAAAAACAGCAACTTTAGTAATAGAACCTCTTTTAAATCAATTACTTAAATATAATATCAGTAAATTCAATGCAGAAACAGGAGAAAATTTGAAACTTTCTCTTAATTTCAATCCGAATACATTGATTACCAACATAAAACAATTGGAAAATCAACCACTTGGGCAAAAAGGAAACGTTTTACGAATATCTCCCGCTTTGGAATATATCTCATTGAAAACCAATGACTTTTTAGGTATTGAATTTGAAAAAATAGTTACCTTAAAATCTGTTATCATTGATTTTGGAGAAGAAACAAGAATTAGTAAAGGTAAAATTCAAATTTCAACAGATGGAAATCAATGGAAATCCGTAAATGGAACATTCAAAAAATCACGTTGGGAAAGTTCTCAAACTATTGAAAATGTGAAATTTGTACGTTTCATCAACGATTCCAAACAAACGTATGACATTCAACTAAAACAATTTGAAGTAACAGAAGAATAACAAATTAAAAATCAATACAATAAAACGAAAAAGACCAATGAAAGTAGCCGTTGTGATGGGAAGCAAAAGCGACCTACCTGTAATGCAAGAAGCCATTACCATTTTAGAATCATTTGATATTGAAGTATTTGTAGACATCGTTTCTGCACATCGTACTCCCGAAAAACTAATGGATTTCAGTACCAACGCACATAAAAGAGGGATTTCTGTGATTATTGCTGGAGCTGGTGGAGCAGCTCATTTACCTGGAATGGTGGCTTCGATGTCGCCCTTGCCTGTAATTGGCGTTCCTGTTAAAAGTAGCAACTCAATAGATGGCTGGGATTCAGTACTTTCCATTTTACAAATGCCAGGAGGTGTTCCTGTAGCTACAGTTGCCTTAAATGGAGGAAAAAATGCAGGTATCTTAGCTGCACAAATCATTGCTGCACAACAACCTAACGTTTTAGAAAAAATCATAGCTTATAAAGAAGAATTAAAACAAGCTGTACTAAAATCAGCAGAAACGTTGAAGTAATAAAATTCTTGTAAAACTTTTAAAAACAAAAACATATTATGAAACATAAATATCTGTTGTTTTTATTGGGTATGTTTTGTGCATATCAACAAGTCAATTCTCAAGAAATCAACAAAAAAGACAGTTTGCTTCCTATAGACAAAAAACCTGCTGTGCAATTGGGTAGTTCCCTTTCCCAAATATGGGAGTTAGATAACTATACCGAGCGAGGCACCCTAAAATTACAAATTTATCGCCCGAATTACATCTTGCCTTTTCGTCTTACGGATAAAGTAAATAAACAACCTACTAACTTTAATCCTTCTAGAGGAATTCCTCCTTATAAAGATTATCAAAGGATGGAAACCAAATTTCAAATCAGCTTAAAATCAAAAATCATTCAAGATGCTTTTTGGGATTGCGATATTTGGGTTGGTTTTACGCAAAAGTCATATTGGCAAGTGTACAACGAGGAGCTTTCCCGACCATTTCGTGAGCTAAATTATGAGCCCGAAATAATGTTTGTCGCTCCGTTGAATTTTAGTATTGGCGACTTTAAATGGCGAATGATAAATCTTTCTTTAAATCATCAATCTAACGGAAAAGAACAGACACTTTCCCGCAGTTGGAATCGGATAATTTTAACCACAGCACACGAATGGCGAAACTTTATTTTCATTACACATTATTGGTGGCGATTTACAGAAGATAACAAAGAAGACGACAATCCTGAAATCACTAAATACGTAGGAAGAGCGGAGTTTAACACCATTTATTCTTACAAAAAACACCTTTTCAATTTATCGATACGCAATAATCTAAGTTTTACTAAAAACAGAGGATATGCTGAGTTTTCGTATATCTTCCCCATAAAAGGCGATTTAAAAGCAATGTTTCAAGCCTCACACGGATTCGGAGACTCGCTAATAGAATACAATCACAAGCAAACTACCATTGGTTTGGGAGTGGTGCTTATGGAACTTTAAAAAAACGGACGGTTTTTAAGCCGTCCGTTTTTCTTATAATATCTCTAAGGTACGTTCCTCCTCTGTATTTTCAGTAGAAAAAACTATGGTGTATTTTCCTTTAGGAAGATATACTTTACCATTTACCGCTGTGGTAAAAATGAGTTTTTGTAACTTCCTTTCATACATTACTTTTCCAACATCTGAAATGGTTAAATCGTAAGTAATGTAATTAAACCCTTCGTTGGCTTGATGCGTAAAAGATTGCAAAACTACATCATCTTTCTTAATTTTCACCTTTACGGATTTGCTACCATTGGCAAAAGCGTGAAAAACTACAGTGGGTGTAACGGGTTCAGCCCATTGGCTCCAAGTATTGCCCCAACTATTAGTATACTGAACCGTTACTTTTTCCTCAAGCGGATAAAAATCTTGAGCTACAATAGCAGCGCGTAATGATTGTATCAGACTAATATTGGTTCTATATACTCCACTTCCAGAAGCAACAACATACATCGTACCATCTTTCGGATGAATATAAATATCCTTAATGGCTGTATTAGGGAGCTGTTTTACAAATGGATGCCAATTTTCGCCATTATTGAAAGAAACATATAATCCGTTTTCGGTACCCACGTATATAATCTGTTCGTTTTTAGGGTCTTCTTTAACCACCAAAACACGTTCGTTGGGTAAATCGGTACGAATATCCGTCCACGTTTTTCCATAATCGTGCGTTAAAAAAAGAAAGGGCTGATTTCCATTATTTTCATCATAAAATGCTACTATTGCTTTCTCACGACGGTGTTTGGAAGCCACAATACTTGAAACTCGCAAAGGTTTGGGGAAGGCATTGTATATCAATTGCCAAGAAACTCCTCCATTTTTACTAATACGTACCATACCATCATCACTTCCAGTATAGATAAGCCCAAAAAGAAAAGGAGATTCGGCAATAGCAGTAAGGGTTCCGTAGGCTTTGTTGCCTTTTTTGTCACCATTGGTCAAATCCTCTGAAATGGTACGCCAATTTTTACCTGCATCCATAGAAATATGTAACTTATTACTTCCTAAATAGATAATATCTTTATTTTGAGAAGATATAAGCATTGGAGCAGTTTTATTAAAGCGTAGAGGAGCTTTGTCTTCAAAAGCGTATGGCACATCAAAACGAGCAGTTGTATTTTTTGAGGTGTTAAGCCCAACAAAGCTACCGTATTTTTCTCCAACATAGACTTGAGCTTCGGCAGCAACTATCTGATTTCCTGAAGGATGTATTTTATGCCATACCTCATCATTAGCCCCCATAACTCCTTGATTTGTTGCCAAATACAACGTATTATTAGTCTCATCATACGCTATTTTATGGGCAGAAACGGACTGAGTCATATGTTTCAAAATCCAACTTTTGCCTGAATCAAAAGAAACCGAAAGCCCCTTATTGGTCGCTACATAAACAATATGGTGATGCACTGGATGATACTTTATTTTCAGGTATTTATCTTGTAAAGTAACGGCACTAGTATTAGCCCAAGTACTCCCTCCGTCCTCGGATTTGAGTAGGGCAAATCCTCCCACAAATATTTCTTCCGCATTTTTAGGATTTACGGCAATATTAGCAAAATCTTCGCCACTTTGATAGAATAAATCATCTAATGGTAATTGATGTGTTTTTTGCCACGTTTTGCCTCCATCTTTAGTTACATATACCTCTGCGCCAATCACTTCTTGAGGTTTAAGTGCTAAATAATTCAGGAGTCGTGCAGGTGAAGTTACCCCAGAGGCAATCATCTGTTTTAAATTATTTGCCGAATACATTTGGTGCCATCCCATACGATGCAAATAAGCATCTAACTTTTGATTATCTATTTGCAAGAACTCGGTTTCATTCATTTTTTCAAAATCAATATTCGACAGATGAATGTTTTGCACCTTTTCTACACTCTGACTGGTTTTTCTGGTTCTTGAAGCCCGATTGTCCACCACGGCATAAACCCTATTTTTATCGAATACGGCAAGTCCTATCTTACCAATATGTTCTTGACTGGCAAATCCGTTATTGATGGTTATTTTCTTCCAAGAACGTCCGCCATCTTCACTTTTATAGACACTACTTTGTTTACCAAAAGGTTCTGACTGCCATTGCGAATTATTCATTTGCCAAGCCGTAGCATATAGCACATTAGCATCTTCAGTACGTACAATCTGATGAATACCAGTACGAGTACCTACAAAAAGTTTTTGTTGCCAAGTTTTACCACCATCGGTAGTTTGAAAAATCCCTGTTTTTTCGTCTGCGGCAAAGCCATTACCTTGTACTCCTACCAAAACCTCTTGAGGATTTGACGGATTTATGGTAATACAAGAAATATTTTGCATTGATGACAATCCACTAAATGACCACGTTTTCCCTTTATCCTCCGAACGGAAAAGCCCGTAGGGTGTCGCTGCCCAAATCAGTTGATTTTTCCAATCAACTGCCGCCGCCAGAATTTGTTGTGTAGGCTGATGGTCAAAAAGCGATGCAAAAGAAACTCCAGCATCGGTAGTAAGCCAAATCCCTCCTTGCTTGGGTAATATCATCATTTCAGAAGCCTGATACGGATTCACATAAAAATCTTCGATACAATTACCCAAAGAAGCAATTTGCACTTTTTCAAAAGGAATTTCACGAACCCAAGAGTTTTCCCTCAATTCCTCTCTCTGTCGAACAGATAATGAAATGGTTTCTTGTGCAAAAGCAACATTTCCGAGCAAAAGACCAAACAAAATAAATCTTTTCATAACTCGCCGTTTTTTAATTTATAGTATATAATCGGTATTCACAAAATTAGAAACTCCTGTACGTAACAGATTTTCAATTATTTCGTTGTTATATGAATTATCTTTTGAAGCTACAAAAGTTCGAATTGAAAAAGAGCGTAACGCATCGTGAACACTCAAAGTACTTACCGCCGAATCTTTTCTCCCTGTAAATGGAAAAACATCAGGACCTCGCTGGCATAAACTATTGAGGTTCACACGGCAAACCAAATTTACTAAATTATCAATAAGTGGTGAAAGTTCGTAAACGTCTTTACCAAATAAACTGACCTGTTGCCCATACTTTGAATTTGAAATTTCATCAATCACCTCGTCGGTTTGTGTAAAGGTTTTTATAGGGACTACTGGTCCGAATTGCTCTTCGTGATATACCCGCATATCGGTGGTTATTGGGGAAAGAACAGCTGGAAATATAAAATTTTCAGTACGAATTCCGCCCTTTTCGTTCTTAATTTCAGCACCTTTTGCTATGGCATCTTGAATTAACTCTTGAATATAAGCTGGTTTTTCCTTTTCAGGAAGAGGCGTTAGTTTTACGCCATCTTCCCACGGATTTCCGAATTTTAATTCATCCACACGTTTTGAAAATCTTCTGATGAATTCCTTTTCAATACTTTTGTGTACATAAATAATTTTTAGCGCTGTACATCGCTGCCCATTGAAGGACAAAGCTCCTTGTACACACTCTTCAATAGCTACATCCAAATCGGCATCGGGCAGTACAATTGCCGGATTTTTAGCCTCCAAGCCCAAAACCAAACGCAATCGGTTTTTGTTAGGATGTTGATCTTGTAGTGCTATTGCCGATTTGCTATTGCCGATAAGCGCCAACACATCTATTCTACCACTATTCATCACGGGTGGAGCCACAGTACGTCCTCTTCCGTAAAGAATATTAACCACCCCATTAGGAAAACTATGAGCAAAGGCTTCCAAAAGCGGTGAAAGCAACAATACTCCGTGTTTGGCTGGCTTGAAAATAACCGTATTGCCCATAATCACAGCAGGAATAAGCAAAGCAAAAGTCTCATTAAGCGGATAGTTATAAGGTCCTAAACAAAGTACCACACCTAAAGGACCTCGGCGTATGTGCGCATAAACGCCATCACGCTTTACAAACCGTGAAGAATCACGGTCTAGTTGTTTGTATTCCTCGATGGTGTCGTAAATGTATTCAACGGTTCTGTCGAATTCCTTGCGAGAATCCTCCAAACTTTTACCGATTTCCCACATCATAAGTTTAACCACCTCTTCTCGTTTGGTTTTCATTATTTTAAGGAATTTTTCCATACAAACGATGCGGTCTTTTACCTTCATAGTGGGCCATAACCCCTTACCTTTGTTATAAGCCTCACAGGAAGATTGTAAGGCTTCCAAAGCTTCTTTTTCCCCCATATCTGGTACGCTTCCTAAAAGAGTAGGCTGGTAATTTTCTGTAGCAGAAATAGTTGAATATATTTCGGTCATTTTTCCTTCCCAAGTACGTAATTCTCCATTTATCAGGTATGTATTCTGATTAAAAGGCGTAATTTTAAACGTTTCGGGGATTGATTTGAATGTTTTCATAGATTATTTTAAGTGTTTTATTTTAAACAAAAAAGTAAGATAATGCTCAAAAAAACACATTTAAACGCGTCCCTTTAAAGCATTAAAAACCCAAGCAATGGCAAAAAAGCCGATACCTACAGATGCAAATCCTATGCCAGCACTATCATTATATCGAAATATTCCTAAGGCTATGAGTCCCAAACCTACAATAATCATAATCAGTGTAGCATATCCTAAAACTGTATTTTTATTCATTCCCATTGTTACTAGATTTATTGAGTTAGTTGATTTGTAAATTTGTTAATAGTAACTGCAAATATCGGAATTTTTTGACAAAAGACGTTTTTATAAAATCTGTTTTTGTAATTTAGCCCGAAAAACCTTTAACGAGTAATGGATATCCAATTTAACATCAATGAAGATTTTAATAAGCTTGAAATAAGCGAATTACGCAGGAGATTAGCTAAAGTAAAAGAAGGAGGTGGTAAAAAACGCCTTGAAAAATTGCACCAACAAGGGAAGCTATCCGCTCGTGAACGCATTGAATATCTGTTAGATAAGGATAAAGAACATATCGAGATAGGCGCTTTTGCAGGAGAAGGAATGTATCCCGAACACGGTGGTTGCCCATCGGCTGGGGTGGTGGTTGTAATTGGCTATGTGTCAGGAAAACAATGTGTTGTGGTAGCAAATGATGCTACTGTAAAGGCAGGAGCTTGGTTTCCTATCACGGGCAAGAAAAATCTTCGTGCTCAAGAAATTGCCATCGAAAATCGTTTACCAATCATCTATTTGGTGGATAGTGCTGGGGTGTATTTGCCAATGCAGGACGAAATTTTCCCCGACAAAGAACATTTCGGACGAATTTTCCGTAATAATGCGATAATGAGTAGTATGGGTATCACGCAAATCGCAGCTGTTATGGGAAGTTGTGTTGCAGGTGGAGCCTACTTGCCCATTATGAGCGATGAAGCTCTGATTGTGGATAAAACAGGAAGCATCTTTCTGGCAGGAAGTTATTTGGTAAAGGCAGCTATTGGGGAAGATATTGATAATGAAACGCTTGGTGGAGCTACTACGCATTGTGAAATCAGTGGAGTGACCGATTTTAAAGCCAGAGATGACAAAGATGCATTGGACAGAATCAAGCGAACGATGGCAAAAATCGGTGCTTATGAAAAAGCAGGATTCAATCGTGTTGAAGCTCAAAAACCACTGAAAAATCCGCAGGAAATTTATGGTATTTTGCCTAAATCACGAGCAGAACAGTTTGATATGATGGAAATTATCCTTCGTCTGGTGGATAATTCTGAATTTGATGAATACAAAGCAGGTTACGGACAAACACTCATCACAGGATATGCTCGAATTGATGGTTGGGCAGTAGGAATTGTTGCCAATCAACGTAAAGTGGTGAAAACCAAAAAAGGTGAAATGCAATTTGGTGGTGTAATTTATTCCGATAGTGCGGATAAGGCCACCCGATTTATAGCTAATTGTAATCAAAAGAAAATTCCCTTGGTGTTTCTGCAAGATGTTACAGGCTTTATGGTGGGGTCAAAATCTGAACACGGCGGTATCATTAAAGACGGAGCGAAAATGGTAAATGCGGTGGCAAATTCAGTGGTGCCTAAATTCACTATTGTTGTTGGGAATTCCTATGGTGCAGGAAATTATGCGATGTGTGGAAAGGCGTACGACCCGCGTTTAATCGTTTCGTGGCATAGTGGAAATATTGCTGTAATGGGGGGAAATCAAGCTGCTAAGGTTTTGTTGCAAATCGAAACTGCTTCACTCAAAAGCAAAGGTCAGGAAATTAGTAAGGAGCAAGAACAAGCGTTGTACGATAAGATAAAATCAAAATATGATGAGCAGATTTCACCATACTATGCTGCCGCCCGACTATGGACAGATGCTATTATCGACCCGCTCGAAACCCGCAAATGGATTTCAATCGGTATTGAGGCTGCTAATCACGGCCCTATCGAAAAATCATTTAATTTGGGAATTTTGCAAGTGTAAATACAATCAAAAACCTAAAAATCAACCTATTAAAAATAGGTTTTTTTTCACTAATTTTTATTATCTTGCCGAAAACATCTCTCTTATGGCTGTATTTAATTCATTACGAACAGACTTGCCTTTGATTACGTATGAAACATTGGCAAAGGATTTAATTCATCTGTTTGAAAAACAAAACCTTACACACTTACCCATTTTACACAATGAGCTACTTGTGGGTATGCTTCCTAAAGAAAGCATTCTTGAAAGCACCCCTCAAGATACGGTAGCATCATTGAGTTATGATTTGGAAAGATATCACGTACTGCCCAATGTACATTGGCAAGAAGCTTTGGAAACTTTTGGCAAATTTGACACCAACATCCTTCCTGTTACCGATGAAAAAAACCAATATTTAGGCTATTTTTCACTCATTGATTTTATTCATTTGTTTTCAGAAACACCTTTTCTTAAGGAATTAGGAAGTTTCATCGTTTTGGAACGAAATGATATTGATTACTCACTCAGCGAAATTTCACAAATCGTGGAAAGCAATCAAGCTAAGATATTAGGTGCTTTCGTTTCGGATATGACAAACGGAAAGGTACAAATTACCCTTAAAATTTTTGGGGGTGGACTTTCGGAAATTTTGCAAACGTTTCGGCGTTATGGTTACACCATCGTTTTACAAAAAGAAGATGATTTATACCTTAACCAACTGAATGAAAACTCAGATTACTTTGAAAAATATTTAACGCTATAACTATGAAAATAGCCATTTACGCCCAACAATATTCTGAAAGTTACAAGAAAGTTTTTTCGGATTTATTCTCGGAATTTCTAGTCTCTGAAGAAGTTTATGTAGAGCAGAAGCTACTTGCAGCGCTAAAAAGCAAATTTTCGAATTTGAACCATCTGAAGTCTTTCGCCCATTTTTCAGACTTAGATGCCTCTTTTGATGTAATGCTTACCATAGGGGGCGATGGTACTATTTTACGCGCCATTACTTATGTTAGAGACACAGGCATCCCCATATTAGGAATCAATGCTGGTCGGTTAGGCTTTTTGGCTACTATACAGAAAGATGAACTTAAAGCAATGTTTGAGGCTTTACGAAACAAAACCTATTTGATTAAATCACGCAGTGTCATTGAAGTTTTTACTAAAGAAAACGGTATGCCTTTGAGCGATATTAATTTTGCCTTAAACGAAGTTACCGTTACTCGAAAAAATACCACTTCAATGATCACTATTGATACTTGGCTCAATGGCGAATTTTTGACCTCATATTGGGCTGACGGACTGATTGTTGCCACGCCAACGGGCTCTACTGGATATTCACTAAGTTGCGGTGGACCTGTAATTACTCCTCAGGCACAAAACTTTGTCCTTACCCCCATTGCTCCTCATAACCTCAACGCAAGACCCCTTGTCATTCCTGATGACACCGAAATTCATTTAACAATTTACGGACGTGAAAAAAGTTATTACGTTTCTATGGATTCTCGCTTAGAATCGGTTTCTAATAAAGTTTCAGTAATTCTGCGCAAAGCTCATTTTGCTGTAAAAATGATTGAATTTCAAGACCGAAGTTTCTTAAACACCCTGAGAAATAAATTGCTTTGGGGTGAAGACAAACGCAATAAATAAAAATACAATCTGAAAAATATTTTGTTTTTCAGATTGTATTTTGTTTTAAATCAATACTTTAAACTACTTCTTCTTTTAAAAAATCGTAAAGCAATCGTACTCCTACTCCCGTAGCTCCTGCCTTATAATACCGGTATTCCGAATTTAAAAAAGCCGAACCCGCAATATCAATATGTAGCCAAGGATAATCGGTAAAATGCTCTAAAAACTTTCCTGCTGAAGAGGCACCTCCCTCTGGATTTCCTAAATTCTTGATATCCGCAATATTCGATTTTAAATCATCAGCAAACTCATCCCAAAACGGAAGCTCTACCAAACGCTCGTGTACATTTTCTCCTGATGTTTTGAGTTGTTTTTTAATCACTTCGGAAGCATTCCCCATAAAGGCACTTCCGTAATGCCCTGTAATTCGGGCAGCAGCACCAGTAAGAGTTGCCAAATCAATAACTAATTTGGGTTGATAACGTTGGGCATATACCAAGGCGTCGGCAAGTATAAGTCGTCCTTCAGCATCTGTATTTTTAACCTCAACGGTAGTTCCGTTCATCATTGTTAAAATATCATCAGAAACAAAAGCATTGGAATTCACACGATTATCAGTAGCTGGAATTAACCCAATGATATGCACAGGAAGGTTATTTTTTGCCACAGCACAAAACAGCCCTACCACAGCAGCGGCTCCCGCCATATCCGATTTCATTGTATCCATATAGCTTCCTGGCTTGATATTATAGCCTCCGGTATCGTAAACTACTCCTTTTCCAACGAAAACATACGGATTTTTATTAACTGCATTGGGTGGACTCCAAGTAAGCACATTGAACGTAGGCGGAATTTCACTACCCGCATTAACCCCTAATAAACCTCCCATTTTTAGGGTGCTAATTTGCGTCTTATTCAACACATTAACCTCAAAACCAAACTGATTACCCAAAGCTAACATTTCCTCAGAAAATCGAGTCGTATTTAAGGTAGAAACAGGTTCATTCACCAAATCACGAGCAATATTCACGCCCTGAATAATATGAGTAAGTTCTTGAGCTATCGACTTGGAAAAATGGGCATACAAGATTAAATTACATTCTTCTTTTTTCTCTGTTTTATATTTAGTAAACTGATAGTCACTCAAAAACATACCCTCCAAAAGTGATACGGTTGTGGCTGTATCAAACTCCGAAACAAAATACGCCGATGCGTAGGATTCTTTCTTTAAAAGACAACATATTTGATGCCCTGCAAAACGCGCCTTTTCCCAATTATCGGTATGTTTGTTTGTTTTTTCAATTAGCAACGCCACCACCACGGGTTTTTCAAAAAAAGGTATTGAAATTACCGTATTTTGCTTTTTTTCCAGATATTTTTTAACGTGCGCTTGTACTCCTTCAGGCAGTTTGCCGATAGTGTCAACCACATAAATTACAGCTTCACCTTGTGCTTGTTGATGATTTTCAAGTGCGTGTATTTTCATCTGCTAAGTTATTTTTATCAGATTTAGGCTTGATTTTCTTCTTGCTCAATCTCCTCAACAACATCCTCTGCATCTAAAAATCCTTTATCAATAAGAAGATTATACCATTGAATAATTTTTCGCATATCACTGGCATACACCTTATCTTCATCATAATCAGGAAGTACACTAAAAAAATAAGCCTCTAATTCGGTTTTATCTGCCTTATGCGATATTTGGGTTTGACCTCCGTTTTCTTTCTCTTTAATGGCTTGAAACACCTTTGAAAGAGGCACTTCTTTTTCCAAAGTATATACCGCAATTTCTGACAATAAACTTACATTATTACGAATCCCCACGCTCATACGCTTCCCGTCTAACAAAGAGGTAGCCAAAAAGCCACTACGGGTTTGTGATTCTAAATAATACAATCCAGGTTTGCCTGAAATGGCTAATACTTTATTCAATTTCATAGTGAATTTATTTTTTAAATGATTAATTTTTGTTATCTTGTTCTTTTAGCTTCAGGAAAGCGCATACGATAATCTACATTTACCTTTCCCTTACTAATGTTGGCAAGTTTTCCCTTAAGAAGTTGTTTTTTGAAAGCAGACAGCTTGTCGGTAAACAAAATGCCCTGAATATGATCATACTCGTGCTGAATAACTCGAGCTGCTAAGCCACCTACTGTCAACCTTTGTGGTTGAAAATGTTCATCCAAAAATTCGATGGTAAGTGTTTCGTGGCGAGACACATCTTCCCGAACCCCTGGGATACTCAAACATCCCTCGTTAAAGGACCATTTTTCGCCCGTTTCTTCAACAATTTTGGCATTAATAAAAACCTTACGAAAATTTTTAAGTAGAGTACGTTCTTCTTCACTTAAATCTTCATCATCACTGAAAGGCTCAGCATCAATGACAAACAAACGTATGGGAAGCCCTATTTGAGGGGCTGCCAAACCTACACCGTGACTGGCTTCCATGGTTTGAAACATATTATCAATCAATGTTTTTAGGTTCGGATAATCGGGCGTAATGTCAGCACAAACCTTACGTAACACGGGGTCACCGTAAGCTATAATGGGTAAAATCATTTTTTATATATTTGAATTAGGCAGAAAAAATTGCTCGGTGAAGTTCCACAAAAACAATACCACAGCACTGCAATTTGCAAAGATAACATTTTTGTACAATCAAAAAACTTATAAAAAACGAAACTTCGTTAAATCGGCTCTAATTCTCATCAAATCAACTTGTTTACCGATGAACAAATAATACAATCGGGTGAATCTAATGAGAAATCAGTTATTATTTTGTACCTTTGCACAAGTTTTTCTTAAAACTCAACAAACGAGAGTAATTTTTATTTAAACCTCTAAAAATAAAATCACTATGAAAATAAATTGGGGAACAGGCATCGTTCTAGCTTTTGTTTTTTTTATTGCATTTATCTTGTACTTTGTAATTCAGATGAGTACAAATAAAAAATATGATCACGAGTTGGTTACCGAGGAATATTACAAAAAAGAATTGGCTTTTCAGGAATCTTTACAAAAAGAAAACAAAACCCAAAAAGACCATATGACTGTAAAAATTGAAATTGGTGAAAGGGGACTTTCCTTGAATTTTCCTAATCAAAAAGACATTCAAGGTTTTGTTAACTTCTATCGCCCTTCGGACAAATCCAAAGACTTTCAATTACCAATACAAGTACACGCTGGGCAAATGTTCATACCAATGGAGCAGTTAGCTCAAGGACGTTGGAATATTCAAATTAACTACGTTTGGCAGGGCGAAGAATATATGAGTACACATAAAATAAACATCAAATAAACCCTTGATTTACACCGCTTTCATATTAGGTTTCTTGGGAAGTTTTCACTGCGTGGGTATGTGCGGCCCGCTAACTTTGTTGTTACCTCTACATCATAAGCATCCGCTGATAAAAGCCCTACAAATAGTCGCCTACCATCTAGGAAAAGCACTTACCTACACGACTTTAGGACTTGTTTTTGGGCTTTTAGGCAAAGGGTTATTCATACGTGACTATCAGCAAACATTTTCTATTTTGGTAGGAATTTTAATGATTCTCATCGTTATCTTACCTTTGTTCAAAATTAAACTCTCATTTTTTGACAAGCCTATTTACCTCTGGGTAGGAAAAATAAAACACTCTTTAGGGAAAGAACTACGTAACAAAAACGCTTTCTCAACCTTTACCATTGGTTTTTTTAACGGATTTTTACCCTGCGGATTGGTCTATATGGCGCTATTCGGAGCTTTAGCACAAGACACACTTCCACAGACCTTATTTTATATGTTTGTATTTGGGTTAGGTACCGTTCCGCTACTTACCGTCGCTATTTATTTGGGGAACTTTTTAAGCAACAAAACCAAAAGGTACGTTCAAAAATCGGTACCTGTTTTCATTATAATTATGGGAATTCTATTTATTTTGCGTGGCGCAGGAATAGGCATTCCTTATGTATCGCCTTCGAATATGAATTTAATGATTAAAGCCAACCCCGATTGTGTGATTCCAGCCCCTATTTTAGAAGAAAATCAAAAATAATAATCAAATAAACAAAAAATCCTGAAAAGAAATTTCCTCTCAGGATTTTTTTGTATTACTATTCCATTACCTATTTTATACTAGGCACTTCTACCATTTCATTGGTATCTGCATCATAGTCAATAACATCATAGTTAAACCCAAACAGATTAAAGAAATCATTTCGATAGCCTTCAATATCTGAAATTCCACTTAAATTTTCAGTAGTTGCCATCTCCCACAAACGAGCTACTTCCGCTTGAACATCATCACGCATCTCCCAATCATCAATACGAATACGTCCTTTTTCATCTAAAGGCACATTACCCTCTTCAGTATATAGCCTTTCGTTAAACAGACGATATATTTGTTCGATTGTTCCCTCGTGAATTCCCTTTTCTTTCATCACCTTGTACAATAGCGAAATATACAAAGGCACCACAGGAATAGCCGAGCTGGACTGCGTCACTAAAGCTTTATTCACAGAGACATACGCCTTCCCTGAAACCTCTTTCAAAAGATCAGTAATAGTAAAGGCAGTAGCTTCCAAATCATCTTTCGCCTTACCGATAGTTCCATTTCTATAGATGGGAAAAGTAAGCTCTGGTCCTATATAAGAATAAGCTACTGTTTTCACTCCCTGAGCTAAAACTCCAGCTTTTTGCAGTTCTTCCAACCAAAATTTCCAATCCTCGCCCCCCATTACAGCTACAGTGTTTTCTATTTCTTCTTGTGTCTCTACTGGATTTATAGTAACTTCGGAAACCACTCCTGTATGAAAATCTACCGTTTTATTTACGTAAGGCTTACCAATAGGCTTGAGTACCGAAGCGTAAGCAACTCCAGTTTTAGGGTGAGTCCTACGTGGTGATGCCAGACTATACACCACCAAATCCACCTGACCTAAATCTTTTTTTATCAAATCAATAGTTTGTTTTTTTACCTCATCGGAAAAGGCATCGCCATTGATGGATTTGGCATAAAACCCCGCTGCGTGAGCTTCCTTTTCAAAAGCTGCCGAATTGTACCAACCCGATGTACCAGGCTTGCCTTCGGTGGCTGGTTTTTCAAAAAACACTCCCACCGTAGCAGCGCCACCGCCAAAAGCAGAAACAATTCTTGACGACATTCCAAACCCCGTAGAAGCGCCTATAACTAATACTTTCTTGGGAGCATTTGTTATCTTTCCTTGATTGCGAACGTATGCTATCTGATTTTTAATGTTTTGAGCCGTTCCTTCAGGATGAGAAGTAAGGCATATAAATCCGCGTGTTCTTGGTTTTATTATCATAATAATTGATTTTTAACGATTTAATAACTAATTTCTTACTGAATTTTGGTCAAATGTAATGAATTTAGGCGTGAAAATAAAATTTCGCTTTTAGCTAGTTGGGGCTACCTAATTTTTGCTGTATGATTCGATGCATATAATCTTGCATAAAAGCACGTAAATCTTGGGTGCCTTTTTCAATTTCAGTATTATTTTCTTTGCCTAACAAATTCTCTTTTAGAGCCTCATCTTCAACTTTATACACACCATTGAGTTTTCCTTCCGGATTCATTACATAAATATAATTTCCTTGCATTAACTGATAAAATTGAGCATTTGAAATATAAGCTCTAGGCGATTCTTTATCCGAAAAAAGACTACGCCCCCAACTTCGTATAGGCTGGTTATAGCCTATCAAATCTGTCAAAGTAGGATAAATGTCAATTTGTTGTGCGATATCGCTAGACTTACCTACGCCAACCCAATTCGGATTAGGGCTATAAAACATAATCGGGATTCCAGTTGAGGTTATCGGTTGACGATATAAATCATAATACACTGTATTGGGGTGGTCGGCAGTGAAAGCAAAAATGGTATTTTCAAACCAAGGCTCTTTTTGAGCGCTTTCAAAGAAACGCTTCAGAGCATAATCCGTATAACCAATACAAGGATGTATATTTACGTACCCTTGTTTAAATTTACCTTCGTACTGCTCAGGAATTTTATACGGATGATGTGACGAAACCGTAAAAATAGTAGCCATAAAAGGCTGATTTTTATCGCTTAAAACAGTATTCATATACTGCATAAAAGGCTCGTCCCAAATCCCCCAAATCCCGTCATAATCAGCATCATTGTTATATTGTGTTTTTCCGTAATAATGTTTGTATCCTAAAATATTTGAAAATCCTAGAAAACCCATTGAACCATTGGGTGCCGAGTGAAAAAACGAAGTATCATACCCCATAGCATTACATACCGACACAATAGATTCTGTAGATTGCTTTACAAAAGGTGATGAAGTATAAGCAACCTGAAAAGTAGGAATTCCTGCTAAAATAGAAGACATTCCGTGAATGGACTGTCTGCCGTTACTATACGCATTATCAAAAACATAAGCGTGTTGTGCCAAAGAATCCAAAAAAGGAGTAAACGACTCAAAATTAGGAATATTACGAGAGGTATTCATACTTCCCCAATATTCTCTCGAAAAACTTTCCAAAATGAAAATAACCACATTAGGGCGTTCTTTCATCTCTCGAGAGTACATTTTTATCGGTTGTACGTTTTCTTTTATATATTTCTCATCTACAAAATGATATTCTTTAAATCCTTTATTTTTTCCAAAAGTCCGAATCAGCGTAAAAGGCGTGTTTAGAATAGCATCTGCGTGGGCTGCTATTTGTACGTGCCGACTAGCATCGAGAATGTTAATGGGACGTGTTGCTGTTGCCAAATCACCCCCACGAATACCTGCCACTACACCCACTCCTATAAAAACAAAAGCTACAAATGAAGCCACCCAATATCGCCAAGTTTTTTTTCTATTATCTTGCCTTATTTTTACTCTCTGATACAGAAAAACCCACAATGCTAACAATACGATGAAAATCAGTAAAACATACCAATACATTGTTAGAAAAGTAAGCAAGAAAGTCCCCTTATTTTGCTCATTCTCAACCACGGCAAACGAAGCCGTCGTAAGCCTTGACTTACTAAATGGATAATACACCATATCAATAAAATTGGTAGCATAAGCTAAAGCATTGGTCAGAAAATAAACCCAAAAAATTATTTTCTGGAAATAAGGCTTGGTATTTATCAAAAGAGGAAGGACGCTCAGCAATATAAAAAGCAGATTGACGTACAATATCGCCGTGGTATCAAAAGCAATTCCATAATAGAAAAACGAACCTATTTGCCTAGCAGTCACTTTTCCTACGGCTTCGACATTGAATATCAGAAACAATATTCTGGCAAAAAAATAAAACAAGTACACTAAAAAAATACGATATGCAAACACGGCATATTCATTCCAACGGATACTTTTCATTTGAATGTGATAATTTTTATTGTTTTCAACTAAGAGTAACACCAGCCCTTATTAGAGGACTACAAAAATAGTTTGAAACATCGATTTTTACAAAATGTATCTCCTCCTATTGATTATTAGAAATACAAACAACAGATTTTCTTTAATTTACACTTAATATCTATTTTTCTGCTCTAGATATGATTGTAATATCAGGGTAGCACTCACTTCATCTACCAATGCTTTATTTTGTCGTTGTTTTTTTTTGACGCCACTATCAATAAGCGACTGGAAAGCCATTTTTGAAGTAAAACGCTCATCGACACGAACGAAGCGTACCTCTGGAAATGTTTTTTCAAGTTGTTTAACAAATGTAGTAATATAAGCCTCACTCTCCGACACCTCATTATTAAGCCGTTTGGGTTTACCAATTACAATTTCTGAAACGGATTCTTTACTTAAATAAGTTTTTAAAAAATCAAGAAGCTGTGGAGTGGCAACCGTAGTCAGCCCTGAAGCGATAATTTGCAAGGGGTCTGTTACGGCAATACCTGTTCGCTTTGTTCCATAATCTAAAGCTAATATGCGTGTCATTATTATTGAGGAATTAAAGTACCGATTTGATAAACAGCTAAAGTGTTATCATCTTTTGCTATAGCTATCCAAACGTTTTTGTCTAAATCAACATCTATATCAATAGCCTTTCCCTGCAATGGAAAGCCCTGAATTTCTCGTGCATTATCATTCCACAAGTACACCTTATGGGTAGAGCTATCGGTAGCCGAAATATAATTAACCCCTCGTATTCGGAATGTTTTCAAGTTCTGAAAATCAGATGTAGGCAAAGAGATGTTTTGTTGCCCTATACGTAGCGTATCTGCAATGATTTGAGCAGCAATATGCCGATTTGCTATCCAATGCTGATTTGAAGCTACAGTACCTTTATGAATGGTTACTTTTCCTTTCAAATCAACGCCAACAACCTCCCCCGTTTGAGTTTTCATCATAAATTTATCTTCCAAAAGCAGGGGTAAATCTGACGAAAACGAAAATTTTTCATCCACAGCGATACGTACTCCACCATTACGATGCAAAATACGAAAATCTCCTCGCTCAGTACCATAGACCAAAAAATCCATACTTTGAGTACGAAAGTGAACGGGCGTATGCAACAAATCACTGGCTTCGGCAGGAGGTAAAAACCCCGAAATGGGCTGTCCTTTTTTATCCAGCAGATGAATTTTATTACCTTGAGCCAATACAAAACGATAGTCTAAATTTCCCTCATAATCGTACACGGATAAAGGACTAATCTTTTCATCATACTTTTTAGGGAAAGGACTAACGGTGTTTCCGTTTCGGTCAATTACCCAAAGTGATTTTTCCGTAGAAAACGCCATTTGCAAATATCCGTTTTTAAACAAATCTACCTGATAGATTTTAGATTGTATTTTTCCGTCAAGTTTTTTCTTCCAAAGCAAATTCCCCGTATTACCAATCAGATAGAGATTATAGTGAGCATCTTGAACAACAATTTCACGACGTTTGGTTCGATGGTTTGTCACAATTTGAGGACAAATGAGCATTTTTGCTTCTAAAACAAACTCAAAACGCTCATTAAGTGAAGTTTCTGACTTTTCAATTTGTTGCTTTTTACTGATGAAATTAAAAATATAATAATCATCTTGAGCCGTCATTTGAAAACTGACCCAACGATAATTTTTGGCTATTTTAGGATATTTTCCTACAAAATCAGGGTCAGATTGCAAATTTACCACTTGGGTCATTCCTACCGAGGAAGCCATTTCTTGTTCCAATTGTGCATACGAGGCATTAAAAGGAAGCGTTTTTTGGGCTCTGACTTGGTCAACAATAGCAATAAGAGACTGTTTTTCTTGCGAAAAAATAAGAAAATCGTCATAAAGGCAAACAAATTTAGGTGAAAAATCTGTTTCAAATCGATCAAAAAAAGCGGAAAATTCAGCCTCTTGAGCAAGTTCAAACAAAGGAAAATCCACCTGCAAATCTTCCTGTAAAATAGGAAGTTGTGCCAAACTATAACGGGTATCATCTGAAGCTACAAAACAAAACGCAAGAGCATCATTTTTACAGAAAGTTATCCCACGAACTGATTTTTCAAAGGAAGTTGCTTCTTGTGCCAGATGCTTATTGCTATAACTAATGTATTGTAAGGTATTTGAAGGCATCATCTTTACCGCTTCTTTGGCGTGGTCAGAGGGGTAAAAAGTGCTTTTAGCATCAGCAGATGCCGATATTACCGTGCCACTCAAACGGATGTCATTTTCACTCAAATGTAGGTCAAAAGAAAGCCAACTTGCAAAATATTGAGTGAAATTTCCATTAAAAAACACTCCCAGAAAGTCTTGTACTCGTTCTTTGGTAATCAATATATTAGCAATACTTTGAGGATCAGAAGAAGAAAGCAATGTGTTTATTTCCTTATTTTCAAGAAGAGGATTTTCTTTCTGCTTATCTAAAAACTCATCAGAACTAATAATCAACTGTTTACCCACAAAAGTATAAAACCATTTTGAGGTTAATTTCTTTTGAGTAAGTAGTTGCTCAACAAATGACTTTTCTTCTAATGCTGTTATCAAATAAGTATTCTCTGGAGTAAACGCCAACCCAATTTCATCTTGTGAAGGAAGTTCAGACAAAATTGTAACTACATCACTAGAAATACTTTGTAGGTTTATTTCCCGCCAAAAAGCATTATTTTGAATTGCACTTAAAAAAACATCTTTTTGGTTAATTTTATACGCTATTTGCGTTTTCTGGGGCAACCAAAAATGCTCCGATTCGGCATTTTTTTGCTTATCGGTACAAGAAATCACACATAAAATCAAAAATAAAAAGATTATGCTTTGTTTGATCTGTGCCCCCATTTTCATTACATAAAATTTACTAAAAAATGTTCCAAAAGAGAATATTTTGATTAAAAGACTACAATTTGAGAAGCTGTTCTAAATATTCTCTATTATTTGATAATCGTGGTACTTTATTTTGTCCTCCGAGTTTTCCGTTTATTTTGAGCCAATCGTGAAATAAGTTTTTTCGTCCTACATTTATTTTTGGGGGATTGAGCGTCATATTATTATAGCGTTTTGCCTCATAATCAGAATTGAGTTTTTTGAGTTCGTTATCTAATATCTCGGAAAATTGAGCCATATTTTCAGGAGGAGTTTCAAATTCAATAATCCATTCGTGTCCGCCCTGTTGTTTGCCTTCCATAAATATGGGAGCGACGGTGTAATCTGTCAAATGGCTTTGAGTAAGTTCACAAGCTTTTTCGAGGGCTTTTTCGGTATTTTCGATGATGAGTTCTTCGCCAAAAACATTGATAAAATGTTTGGTACGCCCCGTAATTTTAATACGATACGGAGCCACAGAAGTAAACCGAACCGTATCACCAATGATGTAACGCCACAATCCGCCATTGGTGGTAATTACCATTGCGTAGTTTTTGCCCATTTGTACTTGATGCAGTGGTATGGCTTTTTGTTGTGGAGTTCCGAAAGTATCCATCGGAATGAATTCATAAAAAATACCATAATCAAGCATCAACAGCATTTCATCAGAGCCATTTCGGTCTTGAATGCCGAAAAATCCTTCCGAAGCGTTATAAATTTCATAATAACGAAAATTATCAGAAGGCAATACTTGTCGGTATTGTTCCCGATAAGGCACAAAACTGATACCTCCGTGAAAATACACCTCCAGATGTTGCCAAACTTCCAGTAAATGCGATTTTTGAGTGGCTTCAAGCACCCGATTAAGCAATACGAGCATCCACGAAGGCACCCCTGCCATACTGGTTACATTCTCATCTTTAACCTCATTTACAATTGCTTTGAGTTTACTCTCCCATTCAGTCATTTGCGAAACTTTGTTCCCAGGAGTACAGCTAAACTCTGCCCAAAAAGGCAAATTTTCAATCAAAATTGCGGACAAATCTCCAAAAAAAGTACCATTCTGCTCATATAACTCTTTACTACCACCAAGTCGTAAGCTCTTACCAGTAAATAATTTAGAATTTTCATTATTGTTCAAATACAAACAGAGCATATCCTTCCCTGCTTTGTAATGACAATTTTGCAAAGCCTGATCACTAACGGGAATGAATTTACTTTTGGCATTGGTAGTACCACTGCTTTTAGCAAACCACTTTATGGGGGTATTCCAAATAATATTACTTTCTCCCTTCCTTGCTCGTTCAATGAAAGGTTCAAAATCTTCATAAAAAACTAAAGGCACACGCAAAGCAAACTGCTCATAATCTTTAATAGAAGAAAAACCATATTTCTGCCCAATTTCAGTGTTTTTTGCCGCTTCAATAAGCTGACTTAAAACCCGTTCTTGAACCCGATGGGGGTAGTTTACAAATTCCTCTATCTGACCAATACGTCGTTTTAAAAACCAAGATGTTATAGAATTGAATAGCGCTAATGGCATTTTATTATTACTTTTACAGAAATTTTTAATTCGTTGGTAAATATAATAAAACTTTATTTATGTTTGAAGGAGTACTAAAAAAAATGATTACAGAAGCCGATCGTCCTGTACGTTATTACTTGCAATTGAATACGGATTTTTTAATGATGAATGAACTCATCGGTAAAAAAATATCTATAGAATTTTCTCATTTTCAATGTTTAAACTGCTCAAGAAATGAACCTTTATTTCGGCAAGGATTCTGTAAAGGTTGCTTTTTTGAAATTCCGCAAGCAGCCGATTGGATTATGCACCCCGAACTTAGTAAAGCTCACTTAGACATCGAAGATCGCGATTTGACATACGAAAAACAAATGCAGCTACAACCTCACGTGGTGTACTTAGCCAATTCAAGTGATGTTAAAGTAGGGGTTACTCGAAAGTCGCAAATTCCCACCCGATGGATTGACCAAGGGGCTCATCAAGCTCTAATTGTTGCCGAATTGCCCAATCGTTACTTAGCAGGAATTACGGAAGTAGCTCTGAAAAACTATGTTTCAGACAAAACCAATTGGCGAAAAATGGTAACCAACACCATAAACGACATCAATCTACAACAAATTAAAGAAACCTTAGCACCACATCTACCCGATGAAGTCAAAGCCTTCTATTCGGCTTATCATCAGGAATATCACATTGATTTTCCTGTGATAAAATATCCTGAGAAACCCATTTCCTTAAACTTACTCAAAACCCCTTACTACGAGGGAATCCTTACTGGAATAAAAGGACAATATCTTCTTTTTGAAGACAATACCATCTTTAATATTCGTAGCAACGAAGGCTTGGTAGTGAGACTAAAAATGTGAAAAAAATAACATCGTTTCATAAGTCAAAAACAAAAACAAATTGTACTTTTGTAAGCGTTAATTTTAAAACCATTCATCATTAAAATGACTACTAAAGTATTGATAACCGGTGCAGGCGGACAGCTAGGCAGTGAATTGGTGGAAGCCTTGGCGAACAAATTTGGCAAAGAAAACATCGTAGCCACAGACATAAACGAAAAAGTAGCTGAAAAATTTTCATACTGCACCTTTGAAGTTTTAGACATAAAAGATATTGCTCGTCTAGAGCAGTTAGTAGAAAACTACCAAATTACCCAAATTTATCATTTAGCGGCATTACTTTCAGCCGTGGGAGAACGAAACCCGTTATTCACTTGGGATTTAAATATGAACGGACTTTTAGGAGTTTTGGAAATCGCTCGTAAAAAGAACATTGACCGTGTGTTTTGGCCTTCATCTATCGCTGCCTTTGGAGTTAATACTCCTAAGAAAAATACACCACAAGATGCTCCTACCGCACCAGGAACTGTTTACGGAATCACTAAAATTTCAGGAGAACTTTGGTGTCAATATTATTTTGAAAAATACGGTGTAGATGTACGTAGTTTGCGCTATCCTGGACTAATTGGCTACAAATCTTTACCTGGAGGAGGTACAACTGACTATGCTGTGGACATTTATCATAAAGCTATTGCAGGGGAAACCTTCTCTTGCTTTTTGTCGGAAGACACTTATTTGCCTATGATGTATATGCCCGATGCCATTAAAGCTACTTTGGATTTGATGGATGCTCCAAAAGATCAGGTTAAGGTACGTACCTCGTATAACGTATCGGCACTATCTTTCTCACCCAAAGAAGTCTATGAAAGTATTTTGAAATTCATTCCTGATTTCAAAATCGAATACGCTCCTGATTTCCGTCAACAAATCGCTGATAGTTGGCCTGATAGCATTGACGACTCTCGTGCAAGAACAGATTGGGGCTGGAAACCCACTTATGACTTAGACAAAATGTCAGAAGATATTATTACCCATTTGAAACAATCGAAATAATTTTTTCATAATCACTTTCATTGCTTAAAACGCCTAGAAATTTACTTTTTAGGCGTTTCTTTCTTTTAGATTTGTGTGTAAAGATTCAATATAAAACTGATAACTACCAATAGTTACAAAACTTTATCAAAATTTTCATTCTTCTACAATTGTACTTATTAAAACGTCAACTTCGTAGCAAGGAATGTAATCTCTTTCTAAATCGGAGGAGAAAACAATAAAGATATTATTACGTGTTGTATCTCGGCAAAAAACAAAAGGCAATAGCCGTAATAATTAAAAGTATTCGTTTCATAATCAACAATTTATTTTTTAGAAAAATCCCACCTTGCTTTCACACCACGAATGTCATAGTGCGTAAAAGTTTTGTAAATTCCGATGCCACCTTGTTTCATTTTGCCTTGAGCAATTAGTTTTTCGATGGTCTCGGCGACTTTTTTAGGTGTCATTCCCTCGATAACAATATCGGCGGCTTTGCCTAAAAGGTGCTGACTTTTAGGCGATGCTCCTTTTAAAGTAGCGTTGTAGGCTTTGGAACGATAACCGCTGTTAATGGTTATCTTTTTACCTAAATAATCCCGCAAAACTTGTAGTTGTTCAGCCAATTGCTTGACGTTTTCAAATGCCTGCGATGGCATTGTGGAACCATCTCGGCAGTCAAATTCTTTCTTTGTAAAATGGGTTGTTAGTTGCATATTTTTTAGTTTTAAGGTTTAACGAAAATGTTAGCTAATGTAATATGGTTAGGTACATAAAAAGAATTAACATAATAACCTATATCATATCTCAACTTGATAGTGTTGTTCAGAAGTTTGTTCATAACGTCTTGGTGTACGTAAATTTTTTCCAAAACAGGGTTACTAAAAACACTAAGATGGGTTAATTTTTTAACAGTAGATAAATCCAATTCTTTTAAAAAATGTTTATTTGAAGCGCTTACTAAATAAACATTATCAACGATAGGGTTATTGGGTGGCTTTTTGGTAATCAACAAAGACCGAATCACTCACTCTAAAATAAACAAAAACGAGACGGCTAAGTTCAAAAAAGAAAAGCGTGTGGCATTGGTTTATGCACAAAACGGCTATCAAATGGAATTGTGGAACGAAATACCTGGTATTAGCAGTCCCGATGGAGCTTTAAATGGTATTCCGATAGATTTGAAAAGTTTAAGCAGTCATAACAATATTGTTAAGGAAGCTAAAAGCGCCATTAACAAACAAGGGGCGAAAATGGTACTTTTTGAATTTACCAAAGAAACAAACAAGATATACTGGGAAATTTTAAAACTAAAAGAACAGAATATCAAGGCAATGTATTATTTTAAGGACAAAAATGAAGTACATCGTAATTTCTAAAAATAAGACACGCCTAATATGGGATAAACCACATTAGGCGTGAATCTGCGGTGCCAGCCGCCCGAAGCGTAACAGGCCCCTTACTTGAAATTACTTCAAGCCTCTTTTGAGACAAAGATACAAACTTTTTTAAACAAACAAATAAATTGACTAAAATATTTACTTATGAGAGGTTTACAATACGCACTTGACTTAATTGACCGAAGTTTTGGAGTAAGCATTCGCAGGGCAAGAGCCGCCACCACCGAACTTGATCAAGCGGTAAATTCTACCAACAAAAACATTGGCAAAATACGGGTAACCGGACAACAAAGTTTCGGAGCACTTGGCAGTTTTGCTAAAAAGGCGGGTATTGCCCTTGCCGGAGCCTTCGCCGTAGGGTCGGTTATTGCCTTTGGTAATGAAGTAACGCGAGTAACCGCACAATTCGAAGGATATAAAAATGCAATTGAATTTGCTTCAGGACAAAACGGGGCAAAAAACATTCAGTTTTTAGATGATACGATAAAGACGTTGAATTTGGATATGGCATCTTCTTACAAAGGGTTTCAAACCCTAACCGGTTCGCTCAAGGGTACGGCACTGGAGTACTGCCAATGGGTGATACTTTTCTCTTTTTTGCTTACTTTTGTCCATTGCTTTAATTTGTTCCGTTTGTTGGTGCAAATATATAAACAAATGATGACATGAAACAAACAAATGACGATATTTCTTATGAAATAAATGAAAGATTTTCGCAAATGATTGAAAAAAAATGTTTTGGAAATCAAAAAAAATTTGCAGAAATGATTGGATTTGCCCCGCAAGTTATATCTAATATTGTGTCGGGTAGAAGAAGTAAGCCAAGCTATGACGTTTTAAGATCTGTTTTATCATCATTTGTTGATGTTAATGCTGAATGGTTACTTACCGGCAAGGGGTCAATGCTTAAAAGTGAGCAACCCCAACCACCGGTGGGATCAGTAAATGATAAATACGTGGCAATGCTTGAGGATCAACTCAAAGATAAAGAGAAAATAAACGCTTTGCAGGAAGAGAAGATAGCTAAATTAGAAGCTGAAATACAAACGTTAAAGTCGGTTCAAGGTACAACGGTCAATCAATTCAACCAACCAAGTCAAAACAAACCAATTACTCAACCACTTACTCAATCCGCCCGTTAATTATTGCCCCGCGTGTGGGTTTGTTACCTTACCATTAGGGCGTAATGAGGTATAAATGTACAGCGTAATATATATGTTTTTTTAGTGTTTTTATATTCAATAAACTAAAAATCAGTAATTTAACACAAAAACAAGTTGCAAAAAAGCCTACAATACACCCCCTTCTACTATGCAAAAAGTGGGGTTTGGTTGTATGCAAATCCGTATATATATGCCTTTACTACCTGTTTTTTGGGCGTTTTTTGTAGTCCTAAGTGTAGTCCTAATGCGTTTTTTTTGTATTTTTTCGGGGTGGGCGGCATCATTTTCGTGGGCTCACGCAAATGGTCGCTCGGCGGGTCCCAAAGCAGTAGTGTTTGGGCATAAAAAAAGCCCCAAAAGGGGCGGTTTTATTGGGGTTATGGTAGTTTTAACTACCTTTGTACCTTACAGTAGTAGTTAGAGTAAATTATATGGTAATTTCGGGCTTTTTAAATGGTAATTAAATGGTAGTTAATAGTAATTATTGCACATTTGGTTTTGGTTGCATTTTCGGGCTTTTTTTGTTGCAACTTACTTATTTTTAGGGCTTTTTCAGGCATTTTTATATTATATCTTTTTGTACATTACATTTTAACCCCCATATAGTGCTATAATTAACTTGTTTCTCATTATTTGTAGTTTTAGTTTTTCTGTGCTTGTACAAAACTTACACAAGCACAGAAAATAAGTGTGATTAAGATTTTCATTTTAATTATTTTTTAAAATGATGTCCTCTTGGGACTTTTATTCATATTGTATATTTGACGGATGTACACGGACTTGATAACAAGGTATATAATCTTTTTGTAAATCAGATGAAAAAATGACAAATATATGATGCTTTACAAACGGAGGTATTTTGTAAATATATGCATAACCATCAAAAAAGAAATCATAAGTTTCTTGCGAGAGTGTATTCCATATTTTTTCTAATTGTGTGATTGTTTTTACCTGTCTCATATCTTTTAGGTAATCCAGATGTTCATTTGGGATTAGTAAAATATGATCTCTTTTAATAACGGAGTATTTATCACTATTTTGTACTTTAATAATGTGAGAAATATTTAAAACCCAATCTTCTTTATCATTTTTATAATCGTATTCTATTGATTTGTAAAAAAGCTTATTGTTTTTGTCAAATCTTTCAAATACCTTATGATGCTTGTAATGTTTCGTAATATCTAACCAATAAGTTTCACCAGAGTTTATTTCCTCTTTTTGTGTACGTAAAACACCATCTGTATCATCAAAGATGACAAACAATGCTCTATCAGATATTTGTGCATATAATTTAAAAGTCAATAAAAGTAATGTAATGAGTAATGTATTTTTCATTGTTTTTGGATTTTAATTTTTCTATGTTTGTACAAAACTTACATAGGCATAGAAATGTTATAACTAATTTCATTCACAAGGAGATCTTTGAGTTAATGATTTTTAAACTTGTTCCACATGCTTTACAATATCAGGAAAATTAGAATCTTTTTTTACTTTTTCTAGATAGGCATCAATGTTGTGTTCTTTGAGATCTTGCCACGCTAATACTTCATAGAAAACATCCTCGTTTACAGATACATCAAAATACGATTCTTTAAAATAAGCACATTCTCGGGGCATAACTTCTTTATGGAACTTTTTAAGAGCATCACGCATAGTCTCTACATATAACTTACCCATCATTTCGTGTTGATATTGTTCTTCTCTCTCTGATTTATATTTTTCATACACCGATTTAAAATCACTTGGATTTGAGACATCGCCTGTCTGAACTTTTCTAAAAATATCTGCGTGAATATATTCGTGAAAAATGGTTCTTGCCATTTCTAAGGCACTTCTCCCAACTGCTTTTGGTTCACTTATTTCTATGTAAATTGTTTTATCACCTCGAGTATATTTAGTAATTCCATTTACTTTCGTTCCTTGCCTACCTATAACTTTATCCTTAGACGAAATTACAATATCAAATTCAGTACCATTTCCTTCAAATTTACTAAAAATTTCTTTTACATAATCGTTGTTGCCTTTGCGTAGCTTGTCGTGTAGGCATTTAATTTTTTCATCGGTTATTTGGTCAATAATTTGCTCAGGCTTGGGAGGGGTGTTTCTGTTTCCACCACGGGGTTTAATGCTATAATCTCGGTCATTCTCCTCGCGATAATTGCTATCATCACTTTCACCACTACCTTGTTCGGGATAATCCATAAAACTATCATAGTACCGTATTAACTCCATTATATGATACCTGTCAGGGGTATCACTTCCCTGACCATATACATAAACAGGCTCCAATTCGTATATATATATTCTTTAGTAGTTGTTCTGCTTGTGGAACTTCTTGGAGTGTGTTTAACGTTCCTCCTTTTTAGCTCCCCCTTTTCTACGTAGAACACTTTTTTCAGCACTCCTTGTAAATCAAAAACCAACATTTGATTTTCAACATTTTCTAAAATTCTTTCCTTTATTAGTATTTGGGCTCTTATTGTTTTTCCTTTTTGTACAATAAAAAGCACTCCTTTTTTTAAAATCACCTTGATTTACAATAACCTGAACAGAAGCGCTAAAATCACCTTCTCTATTTTCCCCACCCTGCATAAAAGTTTCCCACTTAGGCGTAATTTCAAAATCAATACCTTTTTTTTCTTTTTCGGCTTCTTGTTTTTCAAAGAAAGTTTTAGCTTCTTGCAAGGAAATACCCTCTTGCAAAAAATCATCATCTGTTTTTTGACAACCAGCCACTAAAAGAAAAGCCATAATTCCTAAAAATTTGAATAATGTTTTCATAAATTCACATTTAAAGCTATTTAACAAACATATAAACAAAAAATGAATAACACAACAAAAAAAATCCCTCCTATTTCAATTTTAACAAAATAAATCAAACCAAAGCACCCATCTATTTTAAATATCTCAAAAAAAACTCTTAAAAAAGAGAACGAAAAAATATTTTAACTGAAGAAAATAAGGTTTAAAAAATGATTGTTAATTTTGGCGTCGTAATGAGTTGAAATCATTTTTGAGTATTTTGTATTTGAATTGACATTTAATCTCATCTGTATTTTAAACCAAAGCATCGTGAAATTTACATTTGCCAATAAATTATTTTCCAAAGTCAAAAAGCATCCGTTAAAGTTGTTGCTTGCTTTTGTTTTACTTGTCGGATATTACTTTTGCTTACCTCAAAAACTCTTCCCTGATGCCTATGCAACGGTACTTGAAAGCTCGGAAGGCTACCTCTTAGGTGCCAAAATAGCCCCCGACCAACAATGGCGTTTTCCAGAGGCTGATTCGGTACCTTACCGATTCGCCACTTGCATAAAACATTTTGAAGATGAGTACTTCGATTATCATTGGGGGATAAACCCCATTTCAATAAGCAAGGCTTTTTGGCAAAACATCAAACAAGGACGTGTAGTGCGTGGAGGTAGCACCCTCACTCAGCAAATCATTCGTCTATCACGTGAGCAACAGCAAAGAACCTATTTTGAAAAACTCATCGAACTGATTTTAGCTACTCGGTTGGAATTTCGATTTTCTAAAGAAAAAATATTAGCGCTATATGCCTCACACGCTCCCTTTGGTGGAAATGTAGTAGGACTTGATATGGCTTCTTGGCGGTATTTTGGAGTTACTCCCGACCAACTCTCGTGGGGCGAAGCAGCCACTTTGGCTGTTTTACCCAACGCCCCTAGTCTCATCTTCCCAGGTAAAAACCAAGAAAAATTGCTTAAAAAACGTAATTCCTTACTATCAAAGCTTTATGAAAAAGGAATCATCGACTCGGAAGCATACCAACTTTCGCTATCAGAACCACTTCCGCAAAAGCCTCACGAACTACCACAAATAGCTCCACACCTACTGGAACTTATCAGCAAAAAAAATCAAGGAAAACGAATAAAGTCCTCCGTAAAAATAGGCGTCCAAGAGAAAGTTAATCAAATTGTCAAAGGAATTTACGCACATTACTCACAGTCAGAGGTGTACAATATGGCTGTTTTAGTGGCAGATGTTAAAACAAGACAAATCTTGGCTTATGTTGGCAATTCACCCACCGACCCATCTCATCAGAAAGATGTAGATATCATTGTAGCTCAACGAAGTACAGGCAGTGTTTTGAAGCCCTTTTTGTATGCCGCAATGCTCAATGAGGGCGATTTGCTCCCCCAACAACTCGTAGCCGATATTCCTACTCAAATTTCAGGCTACACACCTCAAAATTTCAACAATACCTACGAGGGGGCTGTACCTGCCGATATGGCTTTAGCAAAATCATTAAACATTCCTTTTGTTTTGCTACTCAAGCAGTACAGCACGTATCGTTTTTATGATATTCTGAAACAATTACAGCTTTTAGGCATCAAAAAACACCCCGATCATTACGGATTATCCATTATTTTAGGGGGTGCTGAAAGTAGCCTTTGGGAAATGACTCGATCCTATACGAATTTAGCCTCTGAACTTAATTTCTTTAACCAAAAACAATTATACCGAACTCAAGAGTTTCAAGACTTTACTTATGAAGCCTCCCCAAAGATAGATTTCGGCAAATCGGTCTCTGAAAAACCGCTTTTAGGTGCAGGTAGTATTTGGGCAATGTTCAATGCGATGAAGGAAGTGAATCGCCCCACTACCGATGCCGCTTGGCGGTATTACGAATCGTCAAGAAAAATTGCGTGGAAAACCGGAACTAGTTTTGGTAATAAAGATGCGTGGGCGATAGGAGTAACCCCAGAATACGTGGTAGGGGTTTGGATAGGCAATGCCACTGGAGAAGGGCGCCCATCACTTACAGGCGCTTCGTACGCTTCCCCAGTAATGTTCAGCGTGTTTAACACCTTACCACCAACCAGTTGGTTTGCCAAACCCTTAGACGACTTGACTTTGGTTAGTGTTTGTGAAACTTCTGGACATTTAGCTAAAGAAAATTGCCCTAAAAAACAGATTTTAGCCCCAATTACGGTCAAAGAAGGGACACCTTGTCCTTATCACCGATGGGTACACCTAAGCAAAGACAAAAATTTTCAAGTAAATGCCTCTTGCGAACCTTTAAGCCATATCGTAACTACTTCTTGGTTTGTTTTACCTCCAGTTATGGAATGGTTTTACAAAAACCACCATATTGGATACAAAACACTACCTCCTTTTCGCTCAGATTGCCAATCACAAAACGGATTTAGTGGCTTAGACTTCATCTATCCCAAACATCAGAGCGTGATTTATACCACCAAAAATTTCGGAGGAGAGCTACAACCCTTTATTGCCAAGGCAGCCAATACCGAAGGGGAAGTTTTTTGGTATTTGAACGATACCTTTTTGGGCAGTACCTTTCATTTTCACGAGATGAATATTAACGCATCTAAGGGGAAGCACATACTACGCATTATTAACCCTCAAGGCGATGAACGTGCCATCTTAATTGAAGTTCGGTAAAATTATCGGAGTTTTGTTTCCCATTGCTTGGTCAATTCTGTATAATCTATGGGGTAAGCAGGGTCTTGAGGTTGTAATTCTCCTTTATAAAAAGCCCTTTGAAGAATGTCCTCAATCCAGAAATCTTCTTCATCTTGCCACGGATTATAAGGCTTTTTTAAGGAAATATCATACAACCAAGCAGTATTATTATACCAAAAGGCACTCCAACTATTACGCAACTCTTTAACCAATTCAAAAGAAGTTCGTCCAGTTTGTCTATGAATAAGTTTCACCAAAATGCGACCCTGTGAGCGAGATAATTTTTTAAGTTCGTCTGTAAAACGCTGTTCTATATAACGTTGCATACGTTTGGTGTAAGTCTTCTGCATACGGCGTGGCATCGTATCCATTGCTTTTTCCATAATTTCAAGTCGCTCGGCTGCCAATCGTGCATACGGATACACCTTCTTTACCCTACTTTGCAAAATCAAATATTTGCGTTGTGCCTCCTGACTATCAAAGGTGCGTTCTTTACCGAAGATAAGTACTTCCGAAAGCTGAATAACCTCTCCTTCATAACGTTGTAAGTCTTCTTTGCTGAGAGTATCAAGCTGTGCAAAAGCAGAAAATCCTCCCAGTAAAAAATATAATATATTGAAAAACAAATATTTCATATTTAAGTAAATTTAATTTGTTGTGTTGATTTAAAAAGTATGATAGCCAAAAAAGAAAACATTTTTGTCAAACTAATTAAAATCCAACCCTTATGATTACCGAACTTCGCTCATATACTCGCTTTTGTAACTTTATTCAGCATAATATCATTCTTTTTCAATAATCTTATTCATAAGTAAATGACAGACAAAATTTTCTGATTTTATAAATCGTGCCTCTTAAACCTCTTGTGTCAGCTAATTTACGAAAAGTAAATAAAATAACTTACCATTTTCCCTAAACTTCAAGAACATTTGTTTTGAGAACAAAACAAAAAACCTACAACACAAACAAAATGAGCTCGATGAATTATCGAGCTCATTAGTGAATGTTGTTGTAAGTTTGTCTAAACTTTTATTATAATGTTTAATTTTAATTTTTAAAATTTAAAACCTACACTCACTTTAAAGGCATTGTTATACGCTTTAATATCTTTGTGTAATTTGCTAAGCCCCAAATCGTAGCCAACACCGACAACAAATTTGTTAAACTCCACACCAGCACCAAAGTTTACACCATAACCGAAACGCTCAATTTCGTCTTCTTTGTTTCCGAATTTTACATCTTCACTCTTATCCCCTAACTTCGCTTTACCCATAATACCAATATTGGCAAAAGGACCTGCATTTACAAAAGCGCGAACATCAGGAAGTACTTCAAAACGAGCTTTAGCGAGTACTGGAACCGTTATCGAATAAATGTTTGTTTTGGCCTCAATCTTCTTAGTAAGTATCGTTTCTTCTACTTCATATTTATAACCTCGGGTATCAAAATACACCCCCGTTTCAAAGGCAAAAATATCGGTAAAACCTACCTCATAGCCCAATCCAGCGTGAAATCCTACAACTCCTTTAGCCCCTTTAACATCATCACCAGAGACTCCGTTAAAATTCACCCCCGCCTTTAACGAGAGACCCGTTTCTTGTGCATTAGCAGTATAACCTACTACCCCAAACAATGCCACTAAGGCAATTTTAAAAATTTTCTTCATTTGCTTGTTTTTAAAAAATTATTAATTACTACTTTTGTGCATCTTGGTTACCCCAATAATATAAGATAACCCACATAACCACTGCTAAGGTAGTAATTAAATATAAAAAAAGCAAATAAATTAAAAGATTTTAACGCTTTAAATAATACAAAACCTATTTTTTTGTTTTTTTATCAGTAAAAACTAAATATCGATATGAAGCAAAATGCGTTGCCACTATCAGAACAAATCATAGCATTGATTAACCAAACCCATCGTAATATCTTTCTGACGGGGAAGGCAGGTACAGGCAAAACCACACTTTTACAACGGGTCATATCACAAACCTACAAAAACGCTGTAGTGGTTGCCCCCACAGGTATTGCTGCTCTCAATGCAGGTGGAGTTACTATCCATTCTTTATTTCAATTGCCTTTTGCTTCATTTTTACCTACTTTTTCTACCCCCTCTGTGATAAGCGAAAAAAATCGGTTTGAAAATCGAAGTTCTTTGACCAAACACTTCCGAATGCATAAAAACAAACGTGAAATATTTGAAAACTTAGAACTTTTAATCGTAGATGAGGTAAGTATGCTTCGTGCAGATGTGGTTGATGCTATGGATTTTATGTTGCAAACCATTCGAGGGAACAAAAAACCTTTCGGCGGGGTGCAAGTATTATTCATTGGTGATTTATTACAATTACCTCCAGTGGTGAAAAATGAAGAATGGGAAATACTACGCGATTATTACACAGGACTGTTCTTCTTCCAATCAAAAGTAATTACCGATTATCCTTTACTGTATGTGGAACTGGATAAAATACACAGACAATCTGACCCTCAGTTCATTTCGCTACTAAATCATTTGCGAGACAATCGCTTAACAACTACTGATATACAATTGTTGCAAAGCTATGTACAACCCCAATTCAAACCCGAACCACAGAGCGGTTTCATTACTCTGACCACACACAATGCCTCTGCTGATGCTATCAACCATCGAGAAATGGCAACTCTAACCACGCCAGAATGGATGTACGAGGCCGAAATTATAGGAGATTTCCCAGAGCATATGTTTCCTATTGAGCGGTATATTCACCTGAAAGTAGGTGCCCGTGTAATGTTCATCAAAAACGATTTGTCAGCAGAGAAATTATTTTATAATGGAAAAATGGGGGAAGTTACGGCTTTAAGTGAAGATGAAATTCAGGTCACCCTTGATGGCGGAAAAACGATAATTGTTGAGCGTTACGAGTGGGAAAATATTCGTTATCGTGTAAATCCAACAACTAAAGATATTGAAGAGGAACGCTTGGGTACATACACGCAATACCCTTTACGCTTGGCTTGGGCAATTACTGTACATAAAAGTCAAGGACTTACCTTTGAAAAAGCTGTCCTCGACTTAGATCGTGTTTTTGCAGGAGGACAAGCCTACGTTGCGCTATCGCGTCTGCGTTCGCTCAACGGACTGGTACTTTTGCACCCCATACCGCAAATGGGCATTGAGAACAGTTTAGAAGTATATGATTATCAGAAAAATAAAATCTCAAAAGAGCAACTACATCAGGTTTGGGAAATGGGTAAAACCGATTTTATAAAACAACAATTGCTTGATAGTTTCCTTTGGGATAATTTGATAGGGCAATGGCAATTGCATAGTGCTTCGTACAAAGGTGAAACTGGGCATAAAAACAAATATCAGCAATGGGCTGTAAATCAAGTAGCACAGGTAAACCACTTGGGAAGCATTGCTTTAAAATTCACTGAACAACTTCGGCAACTATTTGCTACACAAACCTCAACACAAACCCTATACGAGCGTTTTGAAAAGGCTTATGACTATTTCTTCCCACAATTAAAACAACTTTGGTATGAAATACTACGCGTACAAGGCGAAACGCAAAGTTTGAAAAAAGTAAAGCAGTTTCAAGGCGAACTTTACGACTTAGAAATGGCTCTTTTAGGGGTATTTCGCAAGCTTATCAAAACCAAACAAATTATTAAAATAAGTCAAACCGATGCGCCTTGGGATAGCAAAACTATTGATATCCATCAACTGAAAGACCTTCGTCAAAGCCTTTATCTAAAAGTATTGGAACATTTAAAAGAAAATCAACTCTTTGTAGAACAAGAAAGTACAGTAAAAACTAGCAAAGAGAAAAGCACCAAAACTCCGACGCATTTGATAACCTTAGCTATTTGGAAAGCAACGCAATCCGTAGCACTCACCGCCCAAAAACGAATGCTTTCAGAAAGTACAATTTATCGGCATTTGATAAAATTATTGCAAGAAGAGCAAATCGTGATTACGGAGCTACTCCCCAAAGAAGCAATTGACGAACTCACCCAAACCTTTGAAAAAGAAGAGGATATATCTTTAGGGAATTTACACGCTGTATTACAAGAAAAATATTCGTGGGACGAACTTCGTCTGTTTAAAACATCGTTTTTAAAAGATTAAAAGATAAATCATTTAAAAAACAGATGTGGAAAAAGCACTTCAGGACTTTGACGGGAAAACAAAAGCCTAAAAGTGGCGTATAAAAATCCGAAACCGTAACCGAAAAATTGTATAAGCAATGCCCAAACAGATAGTAGCCCTATGCGTAGGCTTCGATTGACACGCGTACTATGCCAAGCAATGAGTATAAAATAAGCTCCGTATAGGTATAATCCGGCAAAACACCCCCATAACGTACCTATTAGAGCTGCAATCAATCCTAACGAAAATAGCGCCGGTAACCAAAATGTGATTTTGCGAGTATGCGGATGCCAATGGTTTAAAATGGGGCGCGTTTGCCCAAATTTGCTAACTTGTTTACGGAATTTTTCCCAAGAGATACGTCGTTTATGATACACAAAGGCGTCTTCAATGAAAGCGGTTTGAAAGCCTTTCTTCCAAAGCCGAATGACTAAATCGGGGTCTTCGCCTGGATGTATTTTTCCAAAACCATTTGTTGCCTCATAGCCTTTTCGAGACAAGCCCATATTAAAACTACGAGGTTCAAAGCGTTGTACGCCTTTTTTACTACCACGAATACCACCAGTGGTTAGAAAAGAAGTCATTACAAAATTGATTGCCTTTTGAATATCGGAAAAATCGGGGTGAGCGGCATCGGCACCGCCAAAACAATCCACAAAATGTTTTTGCAAATAGCTGTCCACCGCTTCCAAGTAATGTTCTGGGAGTAAACAATCGGAATCTAAAATGATGAAATAATCATATCTTGCCTTTTGCATACCATAATTCCTAGAATCTCCCGGACCCGTGTTTGGCTTGGCAAGATAAGTAATGTGTAACTTATCGGCATACTTTAGGCAAACTTGCTCAGCAGAAATTTGAGAACCATCTTCGACCACTACAACTTCAAAGTCAGAATCATACGTTTGCTTTGTAATACTTTCTAACAGCTCTTCAATTTCATCAGGACGATTAAATACAGGAATGATAAATGAATATTTTAACGGTTTTTGCATAACGATTGATTTGCAATTTTATGATACACAATAAAAATCACCCAAAGGGCAATTGAAGGCAAAAGCCATCCTAAATGATACTGCTGTAAAGGGATAGAATTGAGTATGCTTTCCGAAGGAAACAAACCGCTCCAAAGCAGGGCATCGAAAATACCAAAAATAAATCCGATAATCAAAACTCCCATAAAAATGGGACGTGTAACCCAATTTTGAGGCACCACATTCAGGAGGATAAGCAAAATAGTTACGGGGTAAATAAACAACAGAAAAGGTAGCGTAATATTGAGTATGGTATTTAAGTCCAACTGCCCTACAATTACTCCAAAGCTACACCCAACAATAGCCGTGATGCGATATGCCAAAACCGAATGATTACATATTTTCTTTATAAAATCAGCAGCCCCAGCAATAATTCCGACAGCCGTGGTAAAACAAGCAATACCTACCAAAGTTACTAAAAAAGCATTTCCGAACTTGCCTAAAGTAAGCTGACCAATGCCCGAAACTAAATCGGTTCGCGATGTATTCTGCGGAAAATCATTTCCGAACAGAGCCCCCATATAGGTAAGCCCTGCATAGATTAGAAACAGAAAAAATCCGCTAATGATGGCCGCATAAATAATAATTTTGCGTTTGGTAGCGTAGTTGAAATTTCCTTTCAAATCCAAAGAAACTACCAAAACGCCTCCTACAACAATACCTGCGATAGCATCAAAGGTTTGGTATCCTTCTAAAAGCCCAACAATCCACGGAGCTTCCACAGCGGTTGGTAAAAGCGCATCGTGCTGCCCCAAAAAAGCAATAGCGAAAACCAAAAAAATAATACCAATGATGATAGGAGTTAGATATTCGCCAATAATTTCAATGATTTTGGTACGATTAAAAACCACCAAAAGTGTAAGAGCGAAATAAATGAAGCTAAAAACCACCGAAGGAATATTAGCAAAAGGAGCAATAGCCATTTCATAAGTTACCGAAGCCGTTCTTGGGGCAGGTAAAATCACGCACAAGGCATAAACTATAAAACAGTAAATAAGTCCCATTTTGGTAGGTGTTTTCCCCCAGAAATCCATCACTGTACCTTGCAAATGAGCGTGTACAAGCATTCCTAAAACCGCTAAAAGTACTGAGGAGAGTGAAAAACCACAAGCCATCAAAAACCAATCTTCTCCTGCTTGTAACCCCAGAAAAGGAGGTAAAATCAAATTTCCTGCCCCAAAAATCATTGAAAAAGCAGCAAAAGCAACAGAAAAAACAATACGCGTTTGATTCATTTTATTTTTTTAGCTTTGTACAAAATTATTTTACAAGCCACAAAAATAGCGGATATTTTATGAAATCGGACAGACATACCTCTTTTTTTTACACCCAAAAAGGTAAAGGAAAGGCAGTAATTTTACTTCACGGATTTTTAGAAAACCATACCATCTGGGAAAAATTTGCCGAAGAATTAAGCGCAACCCACAGGGTAATCACCCCTGACTTGGCAGGACACGGCAAAACCCCTTGCTTTTCTGAAACACATCCTATGGAAATGATGGCAGAAGGTATTTTTGAAATACTCCAAGCCGAAAAAATAAAAGATTGTATTTTGGTAGGGCATTCTATGGGCGGATACGTTTCTCTGGCTTTTGCTGAAAAATATCCTGACCAAGTTAAGGGTATTGTTTTGATGAATTCAACAGCAGCAGCCGATTCAATAGAAAAACAAAAAAACCGAGAAAAAGCCATACGAGTTGCCACGGCAAATAAAGCCGATTTTATCAAAGTTGCTATACCCAATCTATTCAGTGCCAGAAATAGGCAAATACAAACCGAATCCATAAATCAAATCGTAGAAAAAGCGCTTTTAACACCGCTTTGTGGCATTGTAGCTGCCTCTCGTGCTATGAAAATACGAAAAGACCGCATCAATTTGCTAACAAGACTTGATGTGCCTAAACTTTATATCTGTGGTGCTGAAGATACCCTTATTCCTACCGATGAAATAAGCCAACAAGCCGAGCTTGTAAAAGCTAATTATCAAATAGTTGAAGGCGGACATATGTCATATCTGGAAAGCCCTCACCAAACTCTATCTATTTTAAAAACTTTTCTAAATGAAATATAGATTTTTAACTTTACTTCTGGGGTTGTCGTTTTTATTATTGGGAAGTTGCAAGGATAAAAAGCAGAATATCAATACTCAACAAAAAGAAATTATTTCAGAAAAAAACACTACTACCAAGCAAGAAGAAATACCAGAGGTATTAACCACCCAATCGGCAATTTCTTTCCTTTTTGAATATGAAAAGAAAAATAAAGAACGAAAGGTACGCATTACTACCTCCTATGGAGATATTGATATTGAACTATTTGAGCAAACTCCTTATCATCGAGCAAACTTTATTTTTCTAACCAAGCAAAAGTATTTTGACGGAACGGTATTTCATAGAGTAGTGCCCGATTTTGTAGTTCAAGGAGGTAATTCCGACGGATGGGACGTACAGCGTAAACGCCGAAAAATTGGCAATTACTTATTACCCCCCGACACCAAAAAGGGCTTCAAACACCATCGGGGTATTGTTTCAATGCCCAGCAGCGAAATTGATAATCCACACCAATTTGCTTCACCTTACGAATTTTTCATCGTGGCACAAGCCCCTGGAGCGTATCATCTGGACGGAAAATATACCGCCTTCGGGCGCGTAACGGCTGGAATGGAGGTCGTGGACAAAATCAATAAAGTAAAAACCGATGAGCGAAATTGGCCTATTACCGATGTTAAAATGATTCAAGTAAAAATATTGGAATAAAAGAAAATCAGCCCACAGCAATGCTGTGAGCTGACTTTTTTAAAACTAACAAAATTAAATATCTATAACTTGAAAAGTACGGTAAACATATAACTATTCCAACGGGTATCCACCTGAGCCCTATCTACCAAACCGATTTCGTACATTTGATATTCAGAACTGCGTTTGGCTGTGTTGTAAGCAAAATCCAAACTGATTCCTCCAAAATCATATCCCATACCAAGGGAATATCCCATTAAGTTTCCTGTCATCTTCTTGTCTTTGTAAGGACTTTGTTCGTAACTGGTTCCTGCGCGGAAGCTAAGGGCTGGAGTAGCTTTGAATTCTGTGCCAAATCGGAAAGAGGAAGCCCCTGTAAACAAGTTTTTAATACGCTCATTTTCGGTTTGTAAATACGAAGCCGAGTAACGCATAGCGGTGTAATCTTTATACTGATAATCAGCACTTAAAAGGGCACGTTTACCGATGATGTATGCCAAACTAAGTGTCCATTGTCCAGGAGCTCGAAATTTGTATTCTTCGTAAAGATTAACCACATCAGGGGCAATAACGTGCGTTTTTATCGTTCCACTATCATCAACTGAGCTTGCTAAAAATTGCGTGGTTTCATCTTCCAATCGATACCAAGTAGGCGACTGGTAAGCCACTCCCACACGTAAATCTTTTTCTCTATAAATCCCTCCAAGTTGGAATGAAAATCCGCCACCAGTGGTTAACAGACTATTTCTGAAATCCACTTCTTTTACGTTAGACCCCACTTCAAAATTTCGCTCTATAAGGCGAGTGTCTTTACGGTATTTGATATTGTGCGAATTCAGGTTCATTCCCAAATAGAACTTACTGTTTAAGGACAGACCGAAGTTGAACGATAATTTGTAATTACGCCCCATCGTTTCTTGTAAAAACAACTGATCTACTGGAATTTTAGCATTTGACAAGTATGATGTTTCATTATCGCCATTACCATTTTTTTCATCTTCAATAAGATACGCTTGATAACCTAAGAAGGCTTGTTGCAAACTAAAAGACCCATTAGTACCTAAATCACGATAAGCATCGGATATGCTTTCCCCAGCTTTTGTTTTCAAATCGCCGACTCTGAATCCCTTGGCGTGTTCTCCGAAATAATCCACCACCGAATGTTTATTATTTCTTCCCCCAAATCTTAAAATATTATCCTCAAAATCAGAAGTTTTTTGGTAATTGACCCCAAAACTGAATTTATTTACATATTCATCAGGGTCAGCAAATACGAAAACACCTCCTAATTGTTCTGCATCAAAATCTGAATTTTCCTCTGAAATTCCTTTACCAAAAAAAGTTGCATTATTTTTGGTATTGATGTTGCCAAGAGAAAGCCCCAAAGCACCACTTGAAAATACGGCTGAACCTGCTGGATTGATTGACATTGCCGACAAATCGCCCCCTAAGGCTCCAAAAGCTCCACTCAAAGCCCTATAACGAGCCGTTCCGTGTAGGTTTTCGGTAGAATTACGCAATGCATCTATTTCATTTTGAGCAAAGGTGCTAAAACTTAAAGTAACACCTAATGCCGATAGTAATATTCTTTTCATCATTTCATACTTTAATTTGAGTTATCCTCTTCTACCTGAACTTCTTCCTGACGAGCTGCCTGATGATGAACCTCGAGAACTGCCAGAGCTATCGTTTCCTCTTGAGGAAGAACCTCGGTCATAACTTCTGGAATTGTCATAGCTTCTGGAAGAAGACGAACCTCGGTCATAGCTTGAGTTGTCATAACTTCGTGAAGGACTTGAGCTACGCTCATAACTTCTTGTTGAACTTTGATTACGATTGGTATTATCATAATTTCTTCCTGAATTATTGTCGTGTCTTCTAGAAGAATTGTCATAGCTTCGGTTTGAATAGTTGGAATTGTTGTAATTCCGTGATGGTGTAGTACTACTATCATTATAGTTTCTTCCCGAAGACGAATTGTTAGAATAGTTTCTTCCTGAAGGCGTGTAAGTGCCTGAGCTTCGACTATAATTTCTACCGCTACCATAATAATAGTTTCCAGAGTTATTTCCGTAGGAAGAACGATTATAGACACGTCCTGAACTATCATAGTATCTTCCACCATTGGAGTAGGTACGTTCTCCGCCTCTTCTTCCGTTTATGTGCGCATAGTTGCGAGGATTGTAATAACGTGGATAGTAGCGGTCTCCATAGTAGTAATCACGATAGTAAGGATAGTATCCGTAATTTCGGTAATAGGGATAATCCCAGAATGGGTCATAGTAATTGCCCCACGACCAAGAAAAGCCCCAATGTATCCGATTTCGGTAGTACGGATAGCCATAATATCCTCGGTAATACGGATGCCAAGTACCATATCCCCAATAGTAAGAACCCCAATAAGGATCTGACCAATAACGATTTACATCGTATATATTAACCGTTACCTGTGTAGCATTGTCTCCCCAACCTGCATAGGTATTTGCTCCTCTTATTGCATCATCATAATTCATTGAGCTATAACTATCAATATCGGTAAAATAGGTATAATTTCCTTGCTGATCTACTTGATTGAACTGACGTGCCTTTTCACCAAAATAATCAGTATATCGATTAGTACGTGGCTGATGATTAGGAGTATAATTTCTTCGCTCCACGCGTTCTACATATCTTACGGTGGGGGTATCCGCATAAATACCATCGTCGTAGTACGAAACGTTGTAGTAAGTACCACACGAAACCAACAGCAATGGCAAAGAAAACCAAGCCATCATTTTTGCTGTTTTGCTGAAGTTGTTATTTTTTTTCATTACCGTATCGTTTTTATTGTTGTACAAAAAATAAATTTAATTAGCTTTGCAGAACAATTGTTTTTGACTAACAAATCACAATTTTTGTGCCAAAAAATCAAATATGAGTAAAAACTTAACCAAACGTAGCGAAGATTATTCGAAATGGTATAATGAATTGGTAGTAAAAGCCGAACTTGCTGAAAACTCTGGAGTGCGTGGCTGTATGGTAATTAAACCTTACGGATATGCCATTTGGGAAAAAATGCAAGCAGAGCTAGACAGAATGTTTAAAGAAACAGGACACGTAAATGCCTACTTCCCTATTTTTGTGCCTCGAAGTTTTTTTGAAGCCGAGGAAAAAAATGCCGAAGGTTTTGCCAAAGAATGTGCCGTAGTTACCCATTATAGGCTCAAAACCAACCCCGACGAAAAAGGGAAATTAATGGTTGACCCTGAAGCAAAGTTAGAGGAAGAATTGGTAGTGCGCCCTACCTCTGAGGCCATCATTTGGAATACGTATAAAAACTGGATTCAATCGTATCGTGATTTGCCAATACTTATCAATCAGTGGGCGAATGTGGTACGCTGGGAAATGCGTACACGTTTGTTTTTGCGCACCGCCGAATTTTTATGGCAGGAAGGGCATACGGCTCACGCCAGTAAAGTAGAAGCCATTGAAGAAGCCGAAAAAATGTTGGAGGTTTATGCCGAATTTGTTCAGAATTTTATGGCAGTCCCTGTAATTAAAGGACTTAAAACCGAATCAGAACGTTTTGCAGGCGCAGAAGAAACCTATTGTATAGAAGCACTAATGCAAGATGGGAAAGCACTTCAAGCGGGAACTTCACACTTTTTAGGGCAAAATTTCGCTAAGGCTTTCGATGTAAAATTTGCTTCCAAAGAAGGAACGCTTGACTATGTTTGGGCAACCTCTTGGGGGGTATCTACCCGACTAATGGGAGCGCTTATTATGACCCATAGTGACGATAATGGTTTGGTACTTCCACCCAAATTAGCTCCAATTCAAGTAGTTATTATTCCTATTTATAAAGGAGAAGAGCAACTTGAAGCCGTTCGCCAACGTGTATTACCTTTGATGGATGAACTCAAAAAACGAGGCATTTCTGTGAAATTTGATGACCGAGATACTCAAAAACCAGGCTTCAAATTCAACGAATACGAGCTTAAAGGAGTGCCTATACGTTTGGCTATGGGGCAACGCGATTTGGAAAACAATACTTTTGAAGTGGCTCGTAGAGACACCCTTACCAAAGAAACCATTGCCGCCGATGAGGTCGTGACTCACATCGAACAGCTACTTGTTGAAATACAAGACAATATATTCAAAAAAGCACTTGATTATCGAGATACTCACATCACGAAAGTAAATAGTTACGCTGAATTTAAAGAGGTCTTAGAAAATAAAGGTGGATTTGTATTAGCCCATTGGGACGGAACTCCAGAAACCGAGGCTGCTATTCAAGAAGAAACTAAAGCAACCATTCGTTGTATCCCTTTAGATAGCAAGGTAGAAGATGGAGTATGTGTCTACTCTGGAAAACCTTCAACCCAACGAGTACTTTTCGCAAAAGCCTATTAAAGAAAGACATAAAAACAAGAAAAAAAGCTCCTATAATTAGGAGCTTTTTTCTTTTAAGACAATCCTTTTTTATAACCGAACAATCCTTTTTCAGTGATGATTTGGGCAACCCCTTCAGGTAATAAATCTTCCCAACCTGATTTTCCTTCCTCAATCATTTTGAGAATTTCTTTGGAAAATATATTAAGATGCGCATCATCATAATCTTTTATATCTTCTACTTTACCATTGAATTTAAAGAACTTATAAAGTTCTTTCATTCGCGGATGTACTTTTAGATTTTCACTAGTGATGATTTGACCCGTTTCAGGGTCTTTCATTGGAAAAAGATAAATTTTGATATCTCTGTAAAATAACTTACCAAAAGCCTCCAAAATTCCACCGCTAAGATGTCGGTAATATTTTTCGTCGAAAATGGCAACTAAGCTATTAACCCCCATTGCCAACCCCATACGTGCACGTGTGTAATTGGAAAAATATTCTACTACCCGATAGTATTCTTTAAAGTTGGAAATAAGCACTTTTTGTCCTAACGAACATAAAAGCTCTGCTCTATCCATAAAATCGTGTTCATCCAACTCTCCTTCCGAACACAAATTAGAAAGGGTGATTTCAAAAATAACTTCGGTACGATTCGGGTTTACCTTTTGTTCTTTCAAAAACATCTCCAAGGATTTTTTATACATATCCATATTCACCTTAGTTACTGGGCGAAAACTTCCTCGAAGCGTTAAAATATTTCTTTTGTAGAGTTGCTCAGCAGGCAAAATATTATTCCCATCAGGACCAAACATAACCGCTTCTGTCATTTGATTTTTAACCAGTTGCAGACTCATCAAGCGATTATCTACATTTTTAAAACTCGGTCCTGAGAAGTTAATCATATCGATTTCTATTAAATCTTTATCGATATGGTCATACAAGTATTTGAGCAATTTTTTAGGTTCGTTCGTTTTGTAAAAAGCTCCATAAATAAGATTAACTCCAAGAATACCAAGGGTTTCTTGTTGTGCTCGTGCTTCAGTTTGGTGGAAACGTATATGTAAGATGATTTCGTTATAATTCCCCTGAGGTTCAGTTTGAAAGCGTAAACCAACCCAACCGTGTCCTTTGTAGCGTTTTGAAAAATCAATAGTCGCTACGGTATTAGCGTATGAAAAAAACAATTTGTTAGGATGTTTTTCACGTGTCAGTCGAGATTCGATGAGCTTAATTTCATAATCAAGCATCTTTTTTAATCGATTTTCAGTCACGTAACGCCCATCGGTTTCCACTCCGTAAACAGCATCGCTAAACTCTTTGTCATAAGCACTCATTGCCTTAGCTATAGTTCCTGAAGCAGCACCAGCACGGAAGAAATGCCTCACCGTTTCTTGCCCTGCTCCTATCTCGGCAAATGTTCCATAGATGTTCTCGTTAAGATTGATTCTTAACGCCTTAGCTTTAACTGAAGGAATATCTTCAATATCTCGATCGCCTTGGATAATTACGCTCATTTTCTGGTTGTTTTAATGATTTTTTAAAGGCACAAATCAATTGAAAGTAAAATTGATTTCAGATTGTTTTCTACAAAAATAATGTTTTCCAAAAGAAAAATCCTATATTTGACCATAAATTTTACATTTTGAAAATCACTTTTTTAGGCACAGGAACTTCGCAAGGAATTCCCGTTATAGGTAGCGATCATCCAGTAAGTTTAAGTAACGATTTTAAAGACAAAAGATTGAGGACTTCAGCCTTAATCTCTTGGGATAACGTTAATGTAGTTATTGATTGTGGTCCTGACTTTAGGCAACAGATGCTCACCAATCAAATAACTCATTTAGAAGGAATTCTTTTTACTCACGAACACGCTGACCATACGGCGGGCATTGATGATATTCGTCCCTTTGTTTTTAAGCAAGGAGATATGCCTATTTATGGTTTACCTCGAGTAATCGGCGAATTAAAAAAGCGTTTCGAGTATATTTTTCAAACTGAAAATAGGTATCCTGGAGCGCCTTCGGTGTGTGTGCATAAAGTAGAAACTGATAGCTTTAAAGTCTGCGGAAAAACCATTATCCCTATAGCGATAAAACACGGCGAACTTCCTATTTTGGGGTATCGGATAGGCGATTTGGCATATATCACTGATGCTAAAACAATTATACAAGAAGAGATGGATAAACTGAAAAACCTTAAAGTATTAGTATTAAACTGTTTACGTAAAGAACCCCATCCTACACATTTAAATTTGGAAGAAGCCTTAGCCATCATAGAAAAGTTAAAACCTGAAAAAACGTATTTTACACATATTAGTCAAGCTTTTGGATTTCACGAAGAAGTATCAAAAACGCTCCCAAAAAATGTATTTTTGGCGTATGATAATTTGGTAGTAGAAATTTGATTTCTCTATTCTAGATACAAATCTATCAAACCTTCGGGGGTTTGTACAACAATAGTTTTATTCTTACGATTGACTTCTACTAAAAAATCGTCATTCATCGGGATGAGAATTTGCTTTCCGTCTCTTTCTATCTCAAAAAGGGCTTGTGAGGTAGTGTCATTAACACCTACAATAGTACCAACCTCTCCGTAATGAACATCTTTTACGGTAAAGCCAATAACTTCGTGGAAATAAAACTGATTTCCAGAAAGTTTAGGTAAAAACGAAAGAGGTAAGTACAACTTATGTTTCATAAGCGCTTCTGCATCAGCCTCTGATGAAACATCTTCAAATTTCATACGGAGCAAGTCCGATTTATGTAGCGAACATTTTTCAATAAAAAAAGGAACCGGTTTTCCGCCCAAAGCGATAAAAACCGATTCCATATTTTCGTAAATTTCAGGGTCGTCCGAGTCTAACTTAACCAAAACTTCCCCTTTGAAGCTAAATTTTGATACAATTGTCCCTATAAAGAAGCAATCTTTCAAATTCATAATCAATTAAGCCTCAGTTTCGTTTTTTTCTTCTGTTGCTTCTTCAGCAGCAGCCTCTTCACTTGCAGCAGCTTGGGCTTGAGCAGCAGCATTTTTACGTTTTTCGTTAGCTTCTTTCTCAGCAGCTAATGCTTTGGCTTTGGCTTCAGTTTTTACTTTTGCCAATTCCTCTTGTTTAGAAGAAATTTTTCCTGTTTTTTCTTCCAACCAAGCATTGAATTTAGCTTCAACTTGCTCCAAAGTTAAAGCACCTTTGGCAACTCCACCAAGCAAGTGATGTTTAAGCAACACCCCTTTGTAAGAAAGAATACGACGTGCTGTTTCGGAAGGCTGTGCTCCGTTTTGCAACCATTTTACTGATGCATCAACATTTAAGTCGATTTGAGCAGGATTGGTATTAGGATTGTAAGTTCCTAATTTTTCAAGAAATTTACCGTCTCTTTTTGCACGAGAATCGGCAGCTACTACCCAGTAGAAAGGTTTTCCTTTTTTACCGTGTCTTTGTAATCTGATTTTTACAGGCATACGATTAAATTTTTGAGGTTCTCGACCTCGGTTATTAATTATTTAATTATCAAGGGGCAAATATACGTATATTTTTGTATTCTGAAAGAAAAACATTTTTAAATTTTAGGTCTAAAACACCTGAATCATATTTTTAAGAGTTATTATGATAGTTTAAACCACATAAAAACACCGTTTTTTCTATGTTTTTTTTTATAACCTAAAGCTTATTTTACGAAATGTAACAAAAGAATTAACCGTTAATCGTTTTGTGTATTTCGCCTTAATGTTAATCGCTTACAAAGATAAACATAAATAAAATCAGATATAACCCAAAAAGCCTCCACAAAAAAATAAAATTCATTTGTAAAGGCTTGATTTTTAACTAAAATAGCTATTAGGATTTTTTACAGCAAGATTTTTTGCCTTTTGCTTGTGAAGTACTACAGGCTTTTTTATCCTTGTCACAAGACTTTCCTTCTTTTTTAGAACAACACGATTTTTTATCCTTGTCACAAGATTTTGACTCTTCTTTACTTTTTTTAGAGCAGCACGATTTTTTACCTACTTGCTTTCCGTAGATTTTCTCATATTCAGCGTATTGCTCGGCTGATAAAATCGTTTTGAATTCCGCTTGGAAATTAGCTTTCGAATCTTTGTCATTAAGAGTACATTTTTGATAAAGTGCCTCCACCTTTTGTTTTTGGTCGGCAGTGAGCGATAACTCTTTAGCCAATTTTTCTACTTTGGTTTTACTACATTCTTGTGCATTAGCATTCCATACAAACAAAGCTAAAGCAATCACGATAAAATTAAACATTTTTTTCATCACATATATAATTAAAAATTAAACTCATTGCTTGGGTTAGACTTTTCTTTACATAAAAGGTTTAATCTTCCTTATTGGCATACGCCATAGAAACTACGCCCATTTTAACGCCTTCCTCTTGGGTTAGCTCACGATAGCAACTCTCTACAGTAGCTCCGGTGGTTATCAAATCATCTACTAAAAGCACCCTTTTATGCATTATCTTTTCAGGATTCTTCACCGAAAAAATATTTTGGCTATTTGCAACACGCTGAAAGAGATTTTTACGAGTTTGTGAGGTATTTGCTCGAATTTTAACAAGCACATCATCAACATATTCCGCTTGTAACTTTTGTGCCAACTGCTTACCAAAAAGAGCGACCTGATTATACCCACGCAAACGTTCTTTTTCAGGATGCAAAGGAACGGGCACCACCACTTGTGTTTGCCTAAAAACAGCCTCATCACTTAATTTTTCTCCTAACCAACTTCCCAGCCAAGCGCCTATTTGCTCATTGCCCTTGTACTTAAGTTGATGAATTAGTTTTTGTACCACCCCTTCCTTGTGAAAATAAAGTAGAGAGGTCGCTCCATACAAATCACATCTCCCGTAGAATTTTTTCATCAACGGATTGTTCAAAAAGGAATGAAATCGTGTTTCAGGTAATTGGTTTCTGCAAAAAACACATAAAAAAGCCTCTTTTCTCATTAAAACACAACCACACCCAGAACAATAACTCGGAAAAACAACCGATATTAGCTCTCGCAAAAACATCCTTTGGCAAATATTTCGCGCAATATAGTCCTTTTTGTCAAATATATTAAGTAAATTTGTCGCTTTAACGCATTTTTCACCAAATGAATGCTATAACTAACGTAAAAACTGAGTAATAAGAGCATTAACTTAAAAAACTATGATAAATCAAGAGGATTTTTTTAAAAAAGTGATTTCTCACGCAAAAGAATACGGATATATATTCCAATCAAGTGAAATTTATGATGGGCTAAGTGCCGTTTATGATTATGGGCAAAATGGTGTTGAGCTGAAAAAAAATATCCGTGAGTATTGGTGGAAAGCAATGGTACAAATGAACGAAAACATTGTAGGAATTGATGCTGCCATCTTTATGCACCCCACCACGTGGAAAGCGTCAGGACACGTAGATGCATTCAATGACCCTTTAATCGATAATAAAGATTCTAAAAAAAGATACCGAGCGGATGTTTTGGTAGAAGATTATGTTGCCAAAATTGAAGCCAAAATTGAAAAAGAGGTAGCAAAAGCCGAAAAACGCTTCGGAGAAGCATTTGATAAAGAACAGTTTATCACAACCAATGCTCGTGTACTTGAATATAAAAACCAAGCTGATGCTATTTTGAAGCGTTTGGCAAAATCGCTTGAAAATGAAGATTTAGCAGATGTAAAAGCCTTAATTGAAGAACTGGAAATTGCTTGTCCTGAATCGGGTTCAAAAAATTGGACAGATGTAAAGCAATTCAACTTGATGTTCGGAACAAAACTCGGGGCAACTGCCGACACTGCAATGGATTTGTACCTTCGCCCTGAAACAGCACAAGGGATTTTTGTTAATTTCTTGAACGTACAAAAAACAGGACGTATGAAAATTCCGTTTGGAATTGCTCAAACTGGAAAAGCTTTTCGTAATGAGATAGTTGCACGTCAGTTTATTTTCCGTATGCGTGAGTTTGAACAAATGGAAATGCAGTTTTTCATCAAACCAGGAACTCAAAAAGAATGGTACGAACATTGGAAAGAAGCCCGACTCAAATGGCATTTGTCATTAGGAATGGGGAGCGAAAATTATCGTTTCCACGACCACGAAAAATTAGCACATTATGCCGATGCAGCTTGTGATATTGAATTCCGTTTTCCGTTCGGTTTCAAGGAGTTAGAAGGAATCCACTCACGTACTGATTTCGATTTAGGAAACCACGAAAAATATTCAGGAAAAAAATTACAATACTTTGACCCAGAGGAAAATAAAAGTTACGTTCCGTATGTGTTGGAAACCTCTATCGGACTAGACAGAATGTTCTTGGCGGTGCTTTCAAATTCTTTACAAGAAGAAACCTTGGAAGGTGGTGACACACGTACTGTACTTCGTCTTCCTTTTGTATTAGCTCCCACCAAAGTAGCTGTACTTCCGTTACTTAAAAAAGACGGACTACCAGAAATCGCTCGTGAAATTATAGATGAACTGAAATTTGATTTTAGTGTTTCTTACGATGAGAAAGATGCTGTTGGGCGTCGCTATCGTAGGCAAGATGCGGCTGGAACGCCTTTCTGTATTACCGTTGACCATCAAACCAAAGAAGACCAGACGGTTACGTTACGTCATCGCGATACAATGGAGCAAATTCGCATTCCAATATCAGAGCTGAGAAGTGTTATTTCTAAAGAAGTAGATATGCGGAATTGGTTAAAAAAACAATTTTAATCAAGAACAACATCAATATATTTAAAATCAATTGTTTATAAGTAAAAATCAAAACTCAAAAAGTTAAGGTGTGTTAATTTTATATTTTATTTAACTTTTATTTCTAATTTAGCATCGTGAAAGAACTCTTAAAAATTAACTAAACATTAAGATAAAAATCTTTTACTAATCACCAGGTTTGATTATACATATAACACTTTGTTAAACTTAAAATGAGAAGGTTATGATTTACAAAACAAACTACAACGAACAGGAAGACTTTCAGGCAGATGTAAAGAATCCGTTTGCAGATTCAAATGCTCCTAAACAAAAAAGTGGTGTAGTGAAACCCGTACCTGTTGATCGTGAAGTGGTTTGGGATAAGACCAAAACCCTAATCAGTAAAACTGATAAATTTGGGAATATTGAATACGCAAATGATGCTTTTATTGAAGTTTCTTCTTATGAGGATTTTGAGTTGATGTCTCAGCCGCATAGTATTATCCGCCACCCAGATATGCCAAGGGTAATCTTTAAAATTCTGTGGGACAATCTCAAAGCTAAGAAAAATTTTCACGCCATCATTAAAAATATGGCTAAAACGGGGCGATACTACTGGGTAATTACCAATTTTGAAATCAAAAAAGATGAAGCTGATAACATTATTGGTTACGTAGGGTACCGCAAATCTGTAGCTGAAAGCGTAATTCGTGAGCATATTGAGCCACTATACAAGCGACTTCTTAAAATTGAGGAAGTTAATGGATTGGATGCCAGTGAGAAATACTTTTTAGGATATTTAGAAGAAAAAGAAACCTCTTATTATCAATTCATTGCTAACTTATTAAAACAAGCTGAAGAAGGCGAGACAGCTTCTGTAGAAACAGAAGAAGTTCCTGAAGAAGGCGATGCTAAAGACGTAAAAGCAACAACAAAAGGTTTTTTTGCAAGATTTTTTTCATAGATAGATTTTAAGTTAAGTTTGAGAAGGTGCCTAAAATGCTTATTTTAGGCACTTTCTTATTTTTAACTGTCAAAATAAAAAAATCAGTAATTTTGTAGAATAAAAACAATAAACTATGGAACAAATCTATTATATAAAAGGAATGACCTGTGGGGGCTGTGCCTCTTCCGTTGAGAAAAAACTATCTGAAATCAATGAAATTGAAAGTGTAACTATTGATTTGGATTCTCAAAAAGCAACAATTATCAGCCTAGAGGAAATTCCGTTTGAAAATTTACAAAAAGCATTAGAACACACTCACTATTCCATTCACAAACAACTCAATGAAGCGCAATCGTACACTTATTTCGTTAAAGGAATGAGTTGTTCGGGTTGCGAACAAACCGTCGGTGAACGCTTGGAAACAATCAGTGGGGTGACTGTTTCACAAATCAATGCAAAAAACAAAACTGTAACGCTAAATGCTCCCAGTACAATTTCTTTCCATAAGCTTAGTCAAACTCTTGAAGGCACACATTATTCCATCCATAAAACCTTGGAGGAAGCTACAACCATCTCACAAAAAACATCTTCCAACAACGGTGTTTTCTACTGCCCAATGCAATGCGAAGGCGATAAAACGTATTCAAAGGCTGGAGATTGCCCCATTTGCGGAATGGATTTAGTAGCTGAAATGAGTCTGCACGAAGACGGATTGGACATTGATGCCTTAAAAATCAAGGAATTAAAACATAAGTTTTGGGGAGCCGTAGCCTTTACCCTACCTATTTTCATCATCGCGATGAGTGAAATGATTCCTAACAATCCGTTGTATCAACTACTTTCTCAAAAATATTGGAATTGGATACAATTATTACTCTCATTGCCAGTTGTTTTTTATTACTGTCGAATTTTCTTTGAACGGGCTTGGAAAAGCCTAAAAACACTTCATTTCAATATGTTCACCCTAATCGGGATTGGAGCCGGAGTTGCGTGGCTTTTTAGCCTAATGGGGCTACTTTTCCCGAGTATTTTCCCTTCGGAATTCAAAACCCATTTTGGGGAAGTACACGTCTATTTCGAGGCAACTACCGTCATCTTAACTTTAGTTATGTTGGGACAATTACTTGAGGCAATGGCTCATCATAAAACACAAGATGCTGTTAAAGAACTACTTAATTTAACTCCTCAAACCGCTTTCAAAATTATTAACGGACAAGAACAAGAAGTTAGCATTCAAGAAATTAAAAAAGGAGATTTCTTAAGAATCAAGCCTGGTGGGAAAATTCCTGTTGATGGTATCATTTGGGAAGGATGCGCCCACATTGATGAAAGTATGATAACGGGAGAGCCTATCGCAGTGGATAAAAATATAGGCGACACCGTTTCTGCTGGAACGCTCAATGGTTTACAAAGTTTTATAATGAAAGCCGAAAGAATTGGCTCTGAAACCCTTTTATCACAGATTGTGGAAATGGTAAAAAAAGCAAGTCGAAGCCAAGCGCCTGTACAAAAAATCGCCGATAAAATTGCGGCTTACTTTGTACCGATTGTAGTTAGTGTTGCAATACTTACTTTTCTGGCTTGGATGGTATTGGCAGAAGATAACGGACTGATTTACGGATTTGTAAATGCCATTGCTGTACTGATTATTGCTTGTCCTTGCGCTTTGGGGCTTGCCACTCCAATGTCGGTTATGGTAGGTATTGGTAAAGGTGCAAAAAACGGAATTTTGGTAAAAGATGCTAAAGCCTTGGAATTACTTAGTAAAGTAGATACTTTAGTTATTGACAAAACTGGTACTATTACCGAAGGAAAACCGCAAGTTGAAAAAGTGGTTTATTTTAATGATTTCGATTTACAAAAAGCACTTTCATTATTGTATTCGGTGAATGCTCAAAGTGAACATCCATTGGCAAAAGCCACCAACGAATTCGCCAAATCAGCAAATGCGGAACTACTCCATACTATTGATTTTGAAAGCGTTTCAGGAAAAGGAGTTCGAGCAATCGTTGCGCAATCAGAAGTAGCATTTGGCAACGATAAGCTTATGGCTGAAATCGGGATTTTGATTCCGTTTTCTATCCTAAAACAAATAAAATCAGAACAACAAAAAGGTAAAACCATCTCTTATTTAGCTGTAAATAAATCCATTATTGCTGTAGTTATCATTTCTGACAGGATAAAACCTTCAGCAAAAGCCACTTTAAAAAATCTACAGAAACAAGGTATTGAAATACATATGCTTACGGGGGACAATCCTTTTACAGCAAAGGCAATTGCTGAAGAAATTGGGTTAACAAACTTCAAGGCAGGAATGCTTCCGCAAGACAAACAAAAAGAGGTAATTTCATTGCAACAACAAGGAAAAATTGTTGCTATGGCAGGTGATGGTATTAACGATGCACCTGCTTTGGCACAAGCCCAAGTGGGTATTGCTATGGGAACAGGTACCAATATTGCCATAGAAAGTGCAGAAATCACCCTACTACAAGGAGATTTAGAAGGACTTGAAAAGGCAAGAACGCTAAGCAAATCTGTGATGAAGAACATCAAAGAAAATTTATTCTTTGCACTGATTTACAACACCATAGGTATTCCGATTGCAGCAGGAATACTATATCCGTTTTTTGGCATTTTACTTTCGCCTATGCTAGGGGCTTTGGCGATGAGTTTCAGCTCGGTTAGCGTGATTGCTAATGCCTTGCGTTTGCGAAATATAACGTTAAAAAAGAACTAAATGAGGGTTTGTTCACAAAAAAACAAAAAAAGTATTGCTGATTAAATTTATATACTTATATTTGCGGTCTGAAAAGTAAGAAGATAAAAAAATATTTCAAAAAGATGAAAAAGGGAATACATCCGGAGTCGTACAGGTTAGTAGCTTTTAAAGATATGTCAAATGATGATGTTTTCATCACAAAATCAACAGTAGCTACCAAAGAAACTATTGAAGTGGACGGAACAGAGTATCCGTTAGTAAAGTTGGAGATTTCAAGAACTTCACATCCTTATTATACAGGAAAATCTAAACTTATTGATACTGCAGGACGTATCGACAAGTTCAAAAACAAATATGCTAAATTCAAAAAATAATAGCATTTTAGCCATAACAGAAAAACGCTTTCCTTTTCAGGAAAGCGTTTTTTTATTACTCTTTATTTACCTTGATATTTTAGAGGTAGATATACCACTTTTTTAGTTTCAAAAAACTCTTCGGAGAAAAAATCGGAAATCGGGAAAAGCTGTACTTTTTCGTAAGCAGCTAACTCTTTAGTCAAATCCCCGCCTTTCAAATACAGAATTCCATTTTTAAGAGAATGTTTTGACTCTTTCTTTATTTTTCGTTTCACCCATTTTACAAATTCGGGCATTTGAGTTACAGCTCGACTTACAATAAAATCAAATTCCTGATTTACTTGCTCCACTCGCGTTTGCACGGCGGTTACATTAGTCAGTCCGAGGGCTTGTACCACCTCCTCTACCACTTTTATTTTCTTTCCAATAGAATCCACCAACATAAACTGCGTTTTCGGAAACAAAATAGCCAAAGGCACACCAGGAAAACCGCCCCCCGTACCCACATCAAGCACCTGACTTTCAGGCAAAAACGACTGTACTTTAGCAATAGCCAAAGAATGTAACACGTGTCGCTGGTAAAAAAAATCAGTATCTTTACGCGAAATCACATTTATTTTAGCATTCCACTGCTCATACAAAGGCTTTAACATTTCAAAATGAGTTAGTTGCTGTGGGGTCAAATCAGGGAAATAGGTTTTTATGGCTTCCATTACTGAAAAAAAATTATAACAAAATTGTTTGCAAAAATAGAATTATTTGACAGATTAGCACCAATTTTTATTTGATATATTCTTTATTTTTGTAGCTAAAATGTTAACCTGAAAATTTGAAAATAATTATGCAAAAGTTTTTATCCGAACGCATTAACAAAATGGCTACTTCAGCAACCTTAGCTATGGCTGCCAAAACCCGAGAACTTAAAGCTCAAGGTAAAGATATCATTGGGCTCAGTTTAGGAGAGCCCGATTTTAATATCCCCGATTTCATTAAAGAAGCTGCCATTGAAGCCATACACCAAAATTATAGCAAATATTCACCCGTTGATGGATATTTAGATTTAAAAGAAGCCATTTGTGAGAAATTCAAAAGAGATAATCATCTTATTTACACCCCTTCACAAATCAGCGTTGCTACTGGTGCCAAGCAGTGTTTGGCAAACGTAGCTTTAGTGATGCTAAACAAAGGAGATGAAGTAATTCTACCTGCGCCTTATTGGGTAAGCTACAGCGACATTGTAAAAATTGCCGAAGGTATTCCAGTAGAGGTACGTACTACCATCGAAAATGATTTTAAAATTACTCCCCAGCAATTAGAGGCAGCCATTACACCAAAAACAAAAATGATTTGGTTCAGCTCACCTTGTAACCCCACGGGCTCGGTGTATAGTCGTGAAGAATTGGAAGGGTTAGCTGTGGTACTGCGTAAACATCCGAACATTTTTATCGTTTCTGACGAAATTTACGAACATATTAACTTTACCGAAAGACACGTGAGCATTGCTGAAATTGACGGAATGTTCGAGCGGACCATAACCGTTAATGGAGTATCAAAAGCTTTCGCGATGACGGGATGGCGCATTGGCTATATTGGTGCACCTGAATGGATTACCAAAGCCTGTACCAAAATGCAAGGACAAATCACCAGCGGTGCTAACGCCATCGCGCAACGGGCTACCATTGCCGCAGTAAAAGCTCCAGTAAGTAAGATTCAATATATGATTGATGAGTTCAAAAAACGGCGAGATTTGGTTTTGGAATTGCTTTCCGAAATCGAAGGATTTAAGCTCAATATACCTGAAGGTGCTTTCTATGTATTTCCTGATATTTCTTACTTCTTTGGGAAAACTCTAAAGGGGCAGAAAATAGAAACGGCTTCTGATTTTTCTCTATTTCTATTGGAAAATGCACACGTAGCTACCGTAACAGGTGAAGCCTTTGGAGACGATAACTGCATACGGATTTCGTATGCCGCCTCAGAGAAAGAACTTCGTGAAGCCATACATAGAATCAAAGAAGCCTTGAAATAAAAAACAAAGCCCTGAATATTCAGGGCTTTATCTTTCTATAATTCTTCAATCCAAGAAGCGTACTTCACGTAATTATCAGCGGTTTGAGATATTATTTTTATTTGCTCTTCCGACATTTCTTTTACTTTTTTAGCAGGCACTCCTGCATATATGCTTCCTGCCTGAACGTGCGTATGTTGCGTGAGTACAGCTCCTGCGGCTATGATGCTGTTGCTTTCCACAATACAACCATCCATCACGATGCTTCCCATTCCTATCAAAACATTATCACCTATGGTACAACCGTGTACAATGGCGTTATGCCCTATTGAGACATTATCGCCTATGGTGGTAGCATATTTTTGGTAAGTAGCGTGAATTACAGCACCATCTTGTATGTTCACTTTGTTGCCTATACGAATGGAATTTACATCGCCACGGATTACCGCATTATACCAAAGGGTACACTGGCTACCCAAAACCACATCGCCCGTAATAACAGAATTTTCAGCAAAGTAACAATCCTCTCCAAAGGTAGGAATTTTGCCTTTTATTTTTTTTAATATCATAACTTCACTGTAAAATATTGATTTTTAATATTTCATCTTATCAAAATTATTGCATATTCTTTAAAATTAGATTAATCAGGAAATTCTGCATCTAATAAAAAAGCCAAAAACAGAAAAAACCAAGGCAAAAGCAAAAGAAACAACATCAAGAGCCAAAAAATAATCACATACTTTTTTCGTTTGCTCACCAGCCAAATAATTATACTCCCGATGATTGTCAAAAAAATTATACTCCCAATATATCCCACATTTTTCTATTTATAATCAATAACTTATTGCTTTACAAATTTGACGCATATACAGAGAAATAATCCCTCTAAAAACCCTTTTTCAGCAAAAATAAACTTACCTTCCACTAAACCACATCTTATGAGTATAAAAATAAATCTCTTAGTTTTTATATTTACTTTTTATTTTTCGGTTGTGCGATTCCATTGTGGTTTTTGTTGTAACCTTTCGCGTGATCTTTGAAGAAAAACGGCACCAAAATCAATAGTAAAACCGATACCCCTCCTACAATCATCACGGTAATAGCTCCTTTTTTAAGCTCTTCGGGCGTGATTAAGGTGTCATATTCCCACAAATCGGCTAAAAAATAAGCCCCAACTGACAAGATAATCAGTACAATGATAATTCCTATAACGTATTTCATTTTTTTAAATTTAAAAAGTGACGTAAAATTTCACAAACTACATTTTTCTTAAAATTTCTTGTTTTTTAAGTTCAAAATCTTCCGCCGTGATGATGTTTTCATCAAGTAAGATTTTGAGTTTGCGAAGCTGTTCGGCGGCATCGGCACTTCCTTTGGCAAGCATCGAATCGGTTTGTTCGTTGAATTTTTTACCGATTTCCATACCCACGCCAAATTGAAGCCCTGCCCCGGCAAGTCCGCCCTCATTACGAGCTGCATCACGTAAAGCACGAAGTTTTTCCAATTCCACATAATCAAGCCCTGCTTCTTTGGCAGCTTGTACATCGGCACTGATATCGGCAACACGACCGATACGCTCTTGAGTAGCCTCGTCAAATTGCGTTCCTACGATACGAAAATCGGTAAGTTCGAGCCCCAAATCTTGGTATTCACTATTGATTTCACGCTTGATTTCTTGAGCGATGTCGTGAATTTTACCGTCTATTTCAATGTAGGAATATTTTTTTTCGTGAATGTTTTGGGCAATAAGCTGTGGAATACGCTCGGCAATCGTTTTGCTCATCGCTTCTGCTTCAAATTCATCGGTTTCGCCAATAATTTCGGTATAAAAATACTTAGGATTGGCAATTCTGTACGAAAAATTTCCGTTTAGCCCCAATTCCACAGGGATTTTATAAGTGCTGTCGATGAATTTAATGGGACTTGGCGTTCCCCAACGCTGACCCAGAATCTGAGCTTTGCGGAAGAAATAAATTTTAAGTTTATGCTCACTGTCAAAATTCTGACGCAGATTAACAAGCGTAGTGATAAACGGATGGTTATCGGTTTTAAGATTATAAATGCCTTCCTCTTCGATGATTTCCACCAATTTACCTTCATACACCAAAGCACAACCCTGCGAGGGAGCGACAATGAGTTTAGAAGCGTTGATGATTTCATCGCGTTTTGACGGATATTTCCACCAAATCACATTGGCTTTAGGATTTTTCCACTCAATGACAGCGGAAAGCTGATTGCTGAAAATGTTAAGTATGCTCATAATAATTTGATTTTACCTTTGTGTTAATTTTTCTCTAAGTTCAAGTTTCTCTAATTTTCCGTTCTTTGTATTTAGCAAGAAAATATCGCGGAGTGTTATTAAATAACCATCTTTTGTTTTAGCAACAAAGTCATCTCTCACATAGTGCATATTTTTATGACTTTGTAAGCTAAGTTTCACCTCACCTGTTTGGGCATCAAGCACTTGGAAAAAGTACGGACTGCTTTCTGCCAATTCGTGTTTGAAATGGATAAGCACCTCATTATCATCATAATGGAACACTTCGGGTACAAAATATATTCTATTGGGCGTAAAATTTTTGTACTCAACGATGCGCGATTCTTTTTGGAAAGTTTCTAACTCAACTCTTTGTTCCGAAAGGTTGTAATTCCAACGCATCATCAATTCTCTATAAGGGTATCCTATTTGCGATTGTGTTTTTACTTTGAAAAGTTCGGGAAATTTATCGGTCATTTTTTCAGAAAAACCAACTCCTTTCTTGGTAAAAACAAATTTCGTAACCCCTTGTGGTGCAATCGGATTTTGGGCAATCAGCTGATCTATTTCTTTATAATTTCCATAAACCACTGCCTTATTGAGCTTGGGATAATAATAATACCCCTGTCCTAAATTATTGGTTATTTTGAGCGTGTTTTCATAAGCAACAGCCAACTCTACCCCGGCAAATCCTTTTTCAAATTCAGCCAATCCGATACTTTGTGGTGTTACTTCGTTGATACTTAATGTTTTTTCATCTAATAAAAACAGCCGATTTTTATTGATGATGATATAGGTTTTGCCTTCGTCCATTTTTTTATAAGAAACATCATCAACTTTTTCTATATCAATCGGTACGGCGGCAATTTCTTTAAATGTTTGGGCGTGAAAAAAGCCAAAAGTAGGCTTATAAACTTCGTTAGGATAATTCCCTGAAACAATGTCGCCCACCACGATGGCAATGGGTTCGCCATCTTTATTGCTCGTGGGGATAATTTGTTCAATGTCCCAATAGGGCTTATTTTCCTGAATAGCAGACGGAGAGTATGTTGTTCTCGAAGGAAGTAATGAAATGACCATCATCATCAGAAAAAACACGGCTATCCCAAGCCCTAAAAATTTGAGTGCTTTTAGATGTTTTGCGGAAAGCTGAGGCGTATCATAAGTATGCCGATGGTGGATGTTAATATCATCATTATCAATAAAAAACTCTGATTGACAGCTGTTACAGCGGTAATAGTCGGTTTTGGTTTCGGTCGCTTGTGTGCTGCCACATTGCGGACATTTAATGGGTTTGATTCGTTTTGCCATTTGTGGAATTTGATTTACGAACCACAAATATAGTTTTTTTATAATAAGTTACAAATGAAAGAAATAAAATTGCACTTACTTGTACAATCTAAGACCTGTTTTGCAAAACAACCAAAAAAATAAGAGTGAGCAACTTACAAAAAGCCCACTCTTTCAATTATTTAGAAAAAAAATCGCTACAACTTTTTGGCTACACGTTCCAAGGCTGCTATGGTTTCGTCCAAATCCGCATAAGAAAGGGCATCATTCAAAAAGTAACTTTCAAAGGCGCTTGGTGGTAAATAAATACCTTCGGCAAGCATTTCGTGGAAGTATTTTCTAAAGCGTTCATTATTCCCTTGAGCCGACGAGGTAAAATCAGTCACAGGGTTTTCAGTGAAATGAACTGAAATCATCGACCCGAATCGATTGATTTGATGTGGAATCCCTGCTTTTGAAAGTACATTTTCAAATCCTAAATGCAAATGTTCGGTTTTCTGTTGTAAACTTTCAAAAATTTCAGAGTGATTGTTCAACTCGGTAAGCATTGCCAAACCAGCACTCATAGCAAGTGGATTTCCGCTTAAAGTTCCTGCTTGATAAACAGGTCCTTCTGGAGCCAAAAATTGCATAATCTCGTTTCGTGCAGCAAAAGCCCCAACAGGAAGCCCTCCTCCGATAACCTTTCCGAAAGTTACAATATCAGCATCAACTCCAAAAACCTCTTGAGCTCCTCCTTTTGCTAAACGGAAACCCGTCATTACCTCATCAAAAATCAATAATGCACCGTGCTCAGTACATAGTTTTCTTAAACCCTCTAAAAATCCGTTTTTAGGAGGAATACACCCCATATTTCCAGCTACGGGTTCGATAATAACTGCTGCAATTTCGGAAGGATTCGCTAAAAACAAACGAGTTACCGACTCTAAATCATTATAATTTGCCAAAAGCGTATCTTTGGCTGTGCCTTGGGTAACTCCTGGACTATTAGGACTACCAAAAGTAGTCGCTCCGCTACCGGCTTCTATCAAAAAAGAATCGGAATGCCCGTGATAACACCCCGCAAACTTAATGATTTTATTACGAGAAGTATATCCACGAGCCAAGCGAATAGCGCTCATACAAGCTTCAGTACCACTATTTACAAAGCGAATTTTGTCAATATTAGGCACCATTGAAACAGCAAGTTCGGCAATTTGAATTTCAATTTCGGTAGGAATACCAAAAGAGGTGCCTTTTTGTGCCTTTTGAACGATGGCATCAATGACAGGCTTGTAGGCGTGTCCGAATATCATAGGTCCCCAAGAGGCAATGTAATCAATAAGTTTTCGCCCGTCTTCATCAAAAAGATACGCCCCACGGGCTTCTTTAACAAAAATGGGCGTCCTACCAACAGCATTAAATGCTCGAACCGGAGAGTTTACCCCACCAGGTAATACTTTTTGAGCTTGAGCAAAAAGCTCACTACTTCTTTTGTATATCATAATTGTATTTTTTAAGGTTGTCTTTTGACGGTTTTCTTCGTTTTCTGACCAATGCGAAACATTCGCTTTTCAAACTCCCAAAAGAAACGAAACTGCCCGAAAACAGCCCCTACTATCAGTAGAATAACCTGATAAATAGGTAGGATAATTATCAAACGAATAATCCAGTATAACATGGGGTGAAACGTATGGGGGTATATATTCAAATAGTCACAAATGGGTTTGCCCAATTTAGCTGATACAGAGCCCGTAATGGCGAAAACCAGCAAAATAATCACTACCTGCCGATTTGAGGTAACGTTCCAACGCTTCTTGAGTTTTTCAAACATTTTTTATTTTTTTACAGATGCTAAAGAGCAAAGGTAACCAAAAAAGTATTTTAATGGAAAGATATTTTTAAATCGCCTGATTTTATCCAACCCTTTCTACGAAAAAAATAACCCAATCCCCCACAAAGTATTGCCGGGAGTGCAAAATGCAACAACAAAATAGCTATTAAAACGTTAGCACTATCCCCCATAGCTTCAAAAGTACCTATCTGCCCCACTAAACCGCTAGTACCCATACCTGCCCCTGAGGGTATGTTTTGCATTTTGAATACCAATATTGCAAGTGGTCCGAGCATAGCACTAACCATAATGGGCGGAAGCCATATTTTCGGATTTTTGATAATGTTCGGCATTTGTAACATACTAGTTCCTAAACCCATACTTAAAAGCCCTGCCATTTTATTTTCACGATAACTCATAACCGCAAAACCAATCATTTGCGTACAACACCCAACAGTGGCCGCTCCAGCTGCCAATCCGCTTAATGACAGCGAAATTGCAATAGCCGCACTTGAAATGGGCAAGGTAAGTAGCATTCCCATAACTACCGATAGTATCACTCCCATTAAAAACGGATGCAATTCCACAGCCCAACCTATAAAATTTCCTACTTCCGTCATTGCGTAAGCGATGTGCACCCCAGTAAACTGAGCAATAGCTATACCAACACTTACAGTAACTACAGGGGTAATTACAATGTCTATCGGTGTGGTCTTATGTACTAATTTACCTATTTCAGTAGCCAAAAGCACCGAAACGAAACAACCTACAGGTCCGCCCAAGGCTGCTGCTGAAATACCTACTACAGCAGAAGCTGCTAGAACCAAAAGTGGCGATTTCAAAGCATAAGCCACGCAAACACCAATGGCTGCTCCCATAGCTTGTTGAGCTTGTTGTCCAATTTCTTTTAGCCAATCCCACTCCAGCCATTGCCCTACATTACGCAATATGAGTCCAGTAATTAACGAGGCAAACAGCCCTAAAGCCATCGCATTGAGCGCTTCTATACCGTAACGTTTTAAACTGATTTCGATATTTTTACGCTGTAAAAAATCTTTCATCTTGCTGATTTCATTTAAATAAAATCGGCTTCAAATAATTGAGCAAAATATTTTTTGATTTTGTCTTTCACCTCTTGTAAAGGCACTTCGCTCCTACCCAATTCCACATTGAGCGAGGTCACAGCTTTTCCACGTATTCCACAAGGAATGATATTGTCAAAGTACCCTAAATCAGCATTGACATTCAGTGCAAAACCGTGCATTGTAACCCAACGTGAGGAACGTACGCCCATAGCACAAATTTTTCGAGCAAAGGGCGTTCCTACATCAATCCAAACCCCTGTTTCGCCTTCACTTCGTGTGGCGGAAATACCGTATTCTTTAAGAGTTAATATGATGGTTTCTTCCAAAAGACGAAGGTATTTATGTATATCGGTAAAAAAATTATCCAAATCTAAAATTGGATAGCCTACAATCTGCCCCGGCCCGTGATAAGTGATATCTCCACCACGATTGATTTTATAAAAGGAAGCCCCTTTTGTTGCTAAGGTTTTTTCATCTACCAAAAGATTTGAAATATCACCACTTTTACCTAAAGTATATACGTGAGGATGCTCAACAAACAGGAAATGATTTTCGGTAGGATTCTGTGCATTATCTTTACGATTTTGATGTTTTGTCTGTAAAATAGATTGGAAGATTTCTTCCTGCAAATCCCAAGTTTCTTTATAATCTTTCTTACCTAAATCTTTAAAAATGATGCTTTTGTTCATTTTAAAAACCTATATTTAGTTGAGAATTTCTTTAAAAGTGTCTCCTTGACGGATATCTCCCGTTTTAAAGCCTCTCATAAACCATTCGATGCGCTGTTTTGAGGTTCCGTGTGTGAAGCTGTCGGGTTGTACGTGTCCTTGCATACGCCTTTGTATGGCATCATCACCTACGGCACTTGCAGCGCTAATAGCTTCTTCAATGTCCCCCTCATCCAGATACTTTTGATTGTGATGCGCCCAAACCCCTGCATAGAAATCGGCTTGTAGCTCTTGAGCAACTGAAAGTTTGTTTGCATAAGCCTTACTTTTGCCTTGTTGTGCCTGACGCACCTTTTGCGAAGTACCTAAAAGCGTCTGTACGTGATGCCCTACCTCGTGAGCCATTACGTAAGCAATGGCAAAATCGCCACCCTTAGCTCCGAAACGCGAACGTAATTCCTCAAAAAAGCTCATATCCATATAAAGCTTATAATCAGCAGGACAATAAAACGGACCTGTTGCTGCCGTAGCTCTTCCGCACCCCGAATCTACCACATCGTTAAACAATACTAACGATGGTTTTTTGTAAGTCCCCAAATTGTTTTGGGCAAAAATCTTTTCCCAAACATCTTCAGTGTCCGCTAAAACAGTGGAAACAAATTCCTTAATTTGAATTTCTTCAGCGGTGAGTTCTCGAGAGCGCTCTGTAGGCGCTTTACCTTGTTGGTTAAACTGCTCAAGTACAGGTGCTAGATTTTGCCCCGTTTCACCTCCGAAAAGTTGCAAAAGCAAAATTACCACCCCTATGAGTCCTCCTCCTGCAATTACTTTACCGCCTGTGCCCATACCTCTGCGGTCTTCTACATTACCACTTTGCCTACGTCCTTGCCATTTCATAGTTTTATTTTTTTAATATGATGATACAAAAATACATACTTTTAACTAACCTCTTGTATAAATTTTTCAAAGCAAGCCTTCATTCTTTCTGAAACAAATTTAAAATCAGGCATTTCTCGTCCTTGAAAAATAAAAGCAAACCCATATTTATCAGGAATTTGTTCCAAAATCTGTTTCTGCAAACGATAATTTTCACGCATAAGCCTTTTGATGCGATTACGATGAACCGCTTTTTTGAAGTTGCGTTTAGGTACACTCATTAACACCTTAAAATGAACTTCTTGCTCAAAATCATTCATTGAGCAATACACCAACGTAAGGGGAAAGAGTTGTATCTTTTTCCCTTGAGTAAATAATCTTTCGATTTGTTTACGGCTACAGATTTTTTCGGATTTGGGGAAGCCAAATGCTTTATCAGTTGTTTTCAAATACGTTGTTTTTCTTGTTGATGTCCACAGTAACATTGTTAGGGTCAATAACAATGGTTTGTATGTCTTTCAGTGGCATTTCTACCTCAAAGGTGTAGGTAGGATGTGCCCACCCCCAAGCAGGGAAAGTTTTCTGCGGATAGTTTTTATACGGATTTTCTTTTTCACCGAATTGCATACGTAACGGAATGTAACAGTAGGTTTTGCTTGCGTCTTTGCCGATAACAAACAAATCTATGGGTAAAGGGAGTCGCCCGATGCGTTTAAGCGTAATTTGTGTTTTATTTCCGTTTGCAACTACTTTATCTATGGCATAATCCGCAGTATGCGTTGTTTCGATAAATTCATTTAAGAACCACCCCAGTTGTAAGCCCGAAACTTTTTCAGCCGTACGAATAAAATCAATCGGGTGAGGATTTTTAAAAGCAAAATCAGTATAAAATTGCTGTAATGTTTTCATCAAATTAGACTCTCCGATGATATACCCAATTTGCGTAAGAAACAACAAGCCTTTACTATAAGCCATTACCGAATACGGAAAATTCCGATGATAACGATCGGCGTGTGTAGTAGCAGGTTCTTCCAACCCTGAATTTACCAAACTAAAATAGCTTCGATAAGCCCCTTGAAAAAGATTTTTTTGTGAATCAGGATACACCACCGTGTGCATTGCCAAATCTTCTATGAATGAGGTAAATCCTTCATCCATCCAAGCATAGGAAGCCTCATCAGTAGCCAAAAGGTGTTGAAACCACGCGTGTGCCAATTCGTGAATAGAAGTTCCTAAAAGGCTATTGTAATGCTCTCCCCCTGCGACCAAAGTACACATTGCATACTCCATACCGCCATCGCCTCCTTGAATGAAAGAATATTGTTTCCAAGGATACTCACCCACGATTTTATTGAAGTATGCGAAGGTTTTGACTAGTTCGGGTTGCATCTTTTTCCAATTACTTTCGTGAGATTTATAAAGAAAATGGAACGTTTTATCATCAGCCAATTTTATCTTATCGTGTTTAAAGTGTGGGTCAGCCGCCCAAGTAAAGTCGTGAACCTTAGGAGCTAAAAAATGCCACGTTTTTGTTTTTCCTTTTTGGACAGTTACTTTAACACCTTCATCTTGATAACCAAAGCCAATTTCGTTGGCATTTTGCAAATAGCCTGTTGCTCCTAAAATGTAATTTTTATCAATGGTAATTTTAACATCAAAATTTCCCCAAACACCATAAAATTCACGTCCGATGTACTCATTCGGATGCCACCCTCGATAATCATAAGCTGCTATTTTAGGATACCATTGCGCCATAGAAAGTGCAACTGCGTCTTGGCTGTTTCGTCCAGTTCGGCGAATCATTACTGGAATTTGAGCCTCATATTCCATCTCAAAAACAGTGCTGGTTTTGGGTAAAATAGGTTGATTTAAGGTAACTTTTAGTATTGTTCCTTCCGTTTGATGTTTTACCGAGATACCATCTTGCTGTAATGTTTTTATTTTAATGTACCCAACCTCAGAAGGAGTAAGTTTAGCAATACGGCTCTCGTATTTTGGCGATTCTTTACTCCCGATATTATTAGTCATTCTACGATCTGGGTCAGCTATCGTTTGCAGACGAGCGTCCATTTCACTCCCAGGTTGAAAAGCATTATAATACAAATGGTAAAACACCACTTTTAAAATATCTGGCGAATTATTCGTGTAAGTAAGTTTTTGTTTGCCTTTGTACTGATATTTTTTGACATTTACGTCAATTTCCATAACATAATCAGCCTGTTGTTGCCAGTAAGATGCGTTTTGAGAAAAACTGGCGTGAACTACTAGAAAAAACAGCCATAGAATAGCAGATTTCATATTTCTCATATCTCAAAAATAATCACTTTATTTGGGCAAATATACACAATTCATTTTTTATTGAATCAATACAAATTCAAGATTCTAATTTTTTGATTTCCCATTCTTAGATAAAGAAAAAATTGCTCATTTTCTGAGAAATCAATACCTTCAATTTGATAAAGAAATGAAAAAATGAGCAACTTATTTTTTGCAGAGGTTGATTTCACTAAAAACTACCCCGAGTACGTATGCACACTCATTTGGGCGGTAGGCAAGTAATTGACTCCAAACCAACAGACTAACAATAACAAAAATGCAATTATTACAATCAGAAAACTGTTAAAAGGCTGTTTTTCTTTATGTTTGTATTTGTAGTGAATATACACCAAATAAGCAAGCCAAGTAATGAAAGCCCACGTTTCTTTTGGATCCCACGTCCAATAATGCCCCCAAGCTTCTTTTGCCCACAAAGCCCCAAAAAGCAAACCGAAGGTCAGAAAAACATAACCAATTTTTATCAATTGGTCAGTTACTGCAATAGCATTTTGGGTATCTTTTTGTTTTTTACAAAGATAAATTCCATAAACCGCAGTAAGCGAAGCCATTCCGAGCATCGCATAAGCAAAAATATACACAATTACGTGCGGAATAAACCAAACACTTTGCAATGCCGGCATCAAGGTTTTGTTCATTGTATCCGGACGGAAAAACGTTACCAGCATAAACACAATACCCATCAAAGCCGAGTAATTCAACATCCATTTTTGGCGATACAACAAATATATCGAAAAACCAATCAACCCCATAAAAAAGGCATACCAAATGCGTGTTTCAGCCAAAGTCCTCAACGGCGGACGATCAAGTTCTATCCATAACTTTGTTATAAATACTCCAATAATTAGAGTTGACAAAAGATGAAGTGATAAACTTAACTTTCTGTACATCTGATTTTTAGAATAGATAAGAATTCCTGAAGCTATCCATAAAACCAAAATCGCTAATGTTATATAATTAAAATACTGCCACATAATTATCTTCTATTTACAAATAAAAACGCTATTCCTCCTGCCATCAAAATAAAAATCCCGGTGTAAACTACAGGTAACCAAGGATCTAAAATAAGTTCAACAACACTAAGTTCCGACCAACGCCCCATACGCTCATCATAACTCACCTGATACACCTTCCAACCATCAACTTTTATAGGATGATTAACTTCAATTTTTTCATTGCGAACTTCTTCAGTATCTTTTTGATAAATAGACACTTCCGACTGAAACTTACGAGCTTCGGCAGGAGCCATCACTAACGTATGTTCGGCATCAAGTTGAATGGTTCGTGGTGGCAGCTGAAAATTTCCTGCCGAAATCCATTCCTGCTTTTTTTCTCCAGTTTTCAGATTTTCAACCGTAACAAAAGCTGCATTTGTTGCTCCCCACATTCCGTGATTAACGTAAGTGCTATCTGTCTCAGGAACAGCCTTTTCAAAATACTGGTGTTGTGTGATTTTCCAATTGAGAATTTCTCCTTGTGAGCCATCTTTTTCAAGCATAAACCCCATTGGTTTACTCTTCGGAAGTGCATTTCCTGCGGAATCAATCACAAACAATTTATTACGATAAATATCTATGTCAAAGGATTTTAACTCCATCGCAATAGGCAGTTCAATAACATTTCCGTTGTCATCAGTAGCACGCCATTCCACTTTATCTTTGTACAAATCCATTTTAAGACGAACCAAATCGCCTTGCCCTAAAACCCCCGCAAACATTATGAGCCAAAGTCCAAAATGATTCAACAAAAAAGTAATGTTTTTCTTCTGATAAACCATTGAACGTTTGAGGATTGCTAACCATAAATTCGTCAGAGCCATCAAATAAATAAGAGCAAAATACCACGTTTTGGTAATATCGTCCAAGCCCAAATTTAGCCAAAAAGAATTTGCGTGATGCTCCTGCCCAACACTAATGCTTCCAAGCCCAATGGTTAGCACACCAAGTGTTATCACTGTAACAATAGCAAAAGGAGTACTTGAATGCAGATTAATAAAGTTTTTCTTCTTGAAAATAAAGAAGATAGCTGTATTTAGAAAAACAAATACTAATCCGCCTATGATATTTTGTGGAAAACTAAACCAACTCTTCGGGATACTTCCTAAAAAATACTGCAAAATAAATCCCAACAACAGTGATAACAAGGCAATTACTACCGAGTAACGATACTGATTGCTTTTGTGAAATTCTTTATCTAAGTTCATATATTTTCTTCGTTTACATCTATAAAAAAAACCGCTGCAGAATTATTTTTTGTAAACTAAAAACCCTGCAACGGTTGTTATTCTTCTTTACGAAAATATTATTTTTGAGTAACCAAGTTTCCTTTTTCTTTGGCTTCTTTTATCCATTTCGGAACGATGGTTTTCATAAATTGTTTTTTGTTTGCTTCTTCTTTTTCCATATCCAAACCAATGATTGCCTGTGCTTTGGCTTTCGTACTGATGTCTGGCATTTCAAATTTAGCAGTAATTTTAAGTTTGTCTGTTAGCCCGTTCATATCCGATTCGGCTTGCATAGCGTAGAACATACCATCACCCAATACTTTTTGAGACTCAATCGGTGCGTGGAACGCTGCTCCGTGCGATGCTGTGATGAAATCCCAACGCCATTGTGATTTACGGATAAGGTCTAAAATTGGTTTCATTTGCTCCTCAGTGGCTCCATTGTCCCACAAGAATTTAGCTTGGAAGTGTACTTTTGCTAATTGTTTTTCCAAACGATTTCGGAGTGTGAACACATAGTCCTGACGCTCGTAAACGTTTTTGATCAATTCTTCCTCAGGTTGTCTGTGACAAACTTGGCAACTTGCATTTACGTTTCTAAGCGGACTGCTAATATGGTGGTCGGTGTATTTCACACCTCCTTCTGTTTTGTAAGGCATATGACAATCCGAACAAGAAACACCACGTTGAGCGTGAATTCCTAATTGGAAGATTTCATAGTCAGGGTGTTGTGCCTTAAGAATTGGCGTACGGCTCACTTTATGAACAAAGTCTGTCCAACCTACATTATCATAGAATTTCTCAACATCCTCAACTTTTTTTCCGTGATCCCAAGGGAATGTCAAATAATTACTTTCTTTTTTGAAGTAATACTCCACGTGACACTGAGCACATACCAGTGAACGCATTTCCTGATGAGTAGCTTTGGTAATGTCTTTTCCTTGACGATTAAAAGCCTCAACAAGAGCTGGTTGTGTGATAGTCAAATTCATTGTTTTCGGGTCGTGACAGTTAGCACAACCAATAGGATTTACGATTTCACTTCCTAAATCGTCCCAATGTCCTTTATAATAATTTTCAATACCAATTTTGTTCATCATTCGAGGGACATCAGGACTTTTACAAGTCCAACAAGTGCTAGGCTGTGGTGAATGTGTTGAATCGGTTGGAGAACCCGTACGAAGTGTATGAGTAACATCGGCAACGGCGTGCATATGCCCACGAGGAGCCGTGTAATCTTTTGAAAACGCATACCCCGCCCACAAAATCACCATTTCAGGACGTTCAGCCAACAAGTCATCATTATCACTACTCATATATTTGGCTCTGAAAGTAGTATCGGCAGTTTGTAGCCAAGACTGGTACTCACGTTGATAATACTCTCCCCAGATTTCATTTCGAGCTTCAAAATCCTTAATATCAGTATTTGCTCTTGAAATGATTTGTGCTTCGGCTTTTCTTCCCATAATGGAATTAGCAAGCATTCCTAAAAGGAACGTTACAACAGCCAAAATTCCTACGATTAACCAATTTTTCTTTTTCATCGCTAAGTGTATTAATTGTCAGTCAATATTTTATATTTCGTTTCTTTATAATTATTTGCCTTTCTGCTGGTTTTTAACCATATTCTGAAGCCACTCAGGCACAGGTTCTGAAGCGAGAGGCACTCTGGCATTCGGAGCTGAATTCAGCCCACGAACATTTCCGTGAGGCACATCGGTATGGCATTCCCAACAGAGTTTTCCTTGGTCAGCGTGTGCCATTTGAGCTGTAACATTTCCCGTTCCCACCACACTATTTAGCTGGTCGTGACAACGGATACAATTCTCTTGTACCACCATTTGCCCTGGTTTGTGCATCGTGATTACCTGTGGTTCCATACGAAAGGTAAACATCGTTGCGTGTCTTAAACCATCACTTGCCTTAAAATAGTACTTCCTAAAGAAATTATCGTGCGGAACGTGACAATCGTTACACACGGTGTTTCGCCCGTGCGAAGAGTGAAACCACGTGGAATACTCTGGTGCCATAATATGGCAATTCACACAAGCTTTAGGATCATCAGACAGATAGGAATACGCTTTGGATATATAAAAAATATATCCACTAAGCCCAAGTAGTATCCCTACCAAAGAAGGAATTAAGTATCTGAAATACTTATTCTTTTTCACTTGTTTTGTTTTGTTTGTCGTTGCCATTGCTTATAAAAAGATATTTTCATCTTATTGTCGCAAATTTAGATACTTTTTATTACATTTGCAATATGAGATGTTATACTTTTAAAGACAAAATAATATTTTATTATCATTCTAAATAAACAGCATTTAATATGGAATATCAATGTATTAAATTCAGATTTAAACATCGTTGGAACTTAAAATTAACTAAGATATGAGAACACATTTATTTTCAGTACTCGCGTGTGGAGTTTTTGCAACTCTTTGCACGTCTTTGACAAATGCCCAAGAGACAAACAATGAATTTTCACTTTCGGCTCAAGTACGTCCGCGTTTTGAATACCGAAACGGAGCTTATCGTCCTTTACAAGAGGGTGAAGCCCCTGCAATTTTAGTAAACAATCGTACACGATTGAACTTTGATTACAAAAATGAAGATAAGCTACATTTGTACGTTTCTTTACAGAATGTAAACATTTGGGGACAAGCACCTCAAATTCAAGTAAATGACAAAACAGGAGGAGCTTCTATTTTTGAGGCATATGCTTCTTTCCCAATCACTCCGAAATCGAATGCTAAAATCGGGCGACAAATGATTGTTCTGGACGATGACCGAATTTTTGGTTCGCTGGACTGGCATCCTGCAGGACGTAGCCACGATGCTGTGAACTTAAATTGGAAAGCTTCTGACAAATTCTTGCTTCGCACTTTCTTTGCTTTCAATCAAAATTATGCCGATAAAACAATGAACATCAATAGTCCTGCTGTTCAGCATTTTAGCCCGACTAATGCACAACCTTATCAGCATATGGAAACTTTCTACGGATTGTACAACATCTCACAAAGCAATCGTATTTCTTTCTTATTGAGCAACTTAGGTTTCAAAGACGACAACACTTCCGATAAAGTTCACAATATGCAAACTTTTGGATTTCATTACATAGGAGCTATAAACGATTGGAAATACGGACTAACTTCATACTTCCAAACGGGTAAAAATGCGGCAGGAGCCACCAAAAGTGCTTATATGTTTGCTCTGAATGCGGGATATAAATTTTCAGATGTATTTAGCCTATCGGGAGGAATTGACTATTTAAGTGGAAGAAATGCTGATGATACTTCGGGCAAGGATAAGGCTTTCAATCCTTTCTCAGGAACAAATCATAAATTTTACGGATTTATGGACTATTATTACGTTCCAGCGGTAAATCCTTCTGGACTTATCAATCCGTACTTAACCGCTAATTTCCGTACAGGCGAAAAAAGTAACCTTTCTGCAACTTGGCACAATTTTTCATCTGCAGGAACCGTTTATGATAGTAAAGGTAATAAAAAACGCGGTTTGGGTAACGAAATTGATTTGGTCTATACACTTAAAGTACAACCTTATATCGGGCTACAAATGGGATATTCTACCTATTTTACAACCGATGCTTTGAAAACACTTAAAAAAACGCCTAATGCTAGAGGTTATCAAGATTGGTTTTGGTGTAGCCTAAATATCAATCCTAAGATTTTTTCGGCTAAATTCTAAACCTTAATCGAAATTCATTCTTAAAAAAAGTCAAATAATAAACTGATTTATAGATTTATACTTAGGTCAAATACACAAAATTATTTTCAATACTCATTGAATTTTTCCGTGTGTTTGACCTATAATTTTTTCTAAAAATATTTGATATTCAGAATAAAGTAGTATATTTGCACTCCGTTAAAAGCGGAAATCAAAGCTAAACTTGTACATTATGAGGAAGTTAAAAGAATATGACATCTCCTTTGCAGGTTTAAAACAAGGGAAACATACGTTTTCATATCACATTGACAAGAAGTTCTTAGATTTGTTTGATTATGAGGATTTTAATGATGTTCAACAAACGGTAGAAATTATATTAGATAAACATAGTAACTTGTTAGAACTTCATTTTAAAAACCAAGGGACTATTAACGTAAATTGCGACCTTACCAACGAACCCTTTGATATGCCTGTTAGCGGAGAGTGGTTTCTGGTAGTGAAGTTCGGAGAAGAATATAACGATGAAAATGAAGAACTCTTGGTATTGCCTTATGGAGAACACTCCCTTAATGTAGCACAGTATATTTTCGAATATATTGTACTTTCGGCTCCAGCAAAGCGAGTGCATCCGCAGGTAGAGAACGGTACTTTACATACTGATATTTTAGAAAAATTAGAGGAGTTAAGCCCTAAGGAAATTTCAGAAAATGAACAGCAAACGTATGAAAATATTGACCCTAGGTGGAACGAATTAAAAAAATTATTAACGGACAAAGATAAATAAAAATGGCACATCCTAAGAGAAGACAATCGAAAACAAGAAGAGATAAGAGAAGAACACACTACAAAGCTGTAGTTCCTCAAATTGCAAAAGACCCTACTACGGGTGAAAATCACTTGTATCACAGAGCACATTGGCACGAAGGAAAACTTTACTATCGTGGTCAAGTTTTGGTGGACAATACAGAACAAACTACTGAAGCATAAATCTTTTATTGATTTAAAACATAAGGAGAGGCAATTCATTTTTTAGGATTGCCTTTTTTTATTTGAAGCCGTTTTTAACACTAGCTTTTTTGATTTAAAAAATTTCGGATAACCCAAAAATCAGCATATTTACGTAATTTTGCCCAATGTTTACTCTATTGCCACACATAAAAACTCCTGATGACCTGCGGAAATTATCCGTAGAGCAATTACCTATTTTAGCTCAGGAGTTGCGCGAGTTTATCGTTGATGTGGTTTCAGTTAAGGAAGGACATTTAGGAGCAAGTTTAGGAGTGGTTGAACTAACCATTGCCTTGCATTATGTATTTAATACCCCAAAAGACAAGCTAATTTGGGACGTAGGGCATCAGGCATACGGACATAAAATACTTACCTCAAGGCAAAAAGCTTTTCAAACTAACCGCCAACTCAATGGCATCAGTGGTTTTCCAAAGATTGATGAAAGTCCCTATGATGCCTTCGGGACGGGGCACTCCTCCACCTCCATTTCTGCGATTTTAGGAATGGCAATAGCTTCCAAACTTGCTGGCATAGATAGGCAACATATTGCTGTTATTGGCGATGCTTCCATCGTTAGTGGAATGGCTTTTGAGGCAATGAACCACGCAGGAACCACCCAAGCAAATCTACTTATCATCCTCAACGACAACACAATGGGAATAGACCCTTCCGTAGGAGCCCTAAAAGATTACTTCAACCAATTATGGCAAAATAAAAATGATGACTTTTTTAAAACCTTCAATATCAAATATCAAGGTAGTATAGACGGACATAATATCCCGCAGATAATAACCGCTCTTAAACACACCAAAAACATTAAGGGAATTAAGCTATTACATCTAAAAACTACCAAAGGAAAAGGACTTAAAAAAGCAGAAGATGACCAAGTTACGTACCACGCTCCAGGAAAATTCGATAAAATCACAGGAGAACGACACCTTAATTTCAACGAACAACATATTAAATATCAAGATGTTTTCGGAAAGACACTTTTACAACTTTCTGAAAAAAATGAGAAAATTGTGGCAATCACTCCGGCGATGCCCAGTGGAAGTTCTCTTCATTTTATGATGGAAAAATTTCCTGAGCGAACCTTTGATGTGGGTATTGCCGAACAACACGCCGTTACGTTCTCAGCAGGACTGGCTCTTGAAGGCTGTATTCCGTTTTGTGTGATTTACTCTACTTTTTTGCAACGTGCTTACGATCAGATTATTCACGATGTAGCGTTACAAAACATTCCCGTGATTTTTTGCATTGACCGTGCTGGACTTGTAGGAGAAGACGGCGCCACACATCACGGTGTGTTTGATATGGCTTTCCTACGCCCGATACCCAATTTGATTATCGCCTCGCCCAGAAATGCCTCACAACTACGTAATATGCTATATACCGCTCAAAAAGGACTTACTCAACCGATGGCAATTCGCTACCCAAGAGGAGTTTGTGACATTACAGATTGGAATGACTCTTTGGAATTTATTCCGATAGGAAAAGCGATGCAGCTTAAATCGGGGTCTCGATTTGCTGTTTTGAGTATCGGAAGTATTGCTGAAAACACTCAAAAAGCAATCAATTCGCTTGATAACGCATCGGAATTTGCTCATTTCGATATGCGTTTTCTAAAGCCTTTAGATGAAGAAATTCTAAATGATATTTTCCTTAACTATGAATCAATTATAACTGTGGAAGAAGGAAGCGAGATTGGTGGATTAGGTAGTGCAATTATCGAATTCGCTCAAAAAAAATCATACAAAAACAAGATAACAGTAATTGGAATCCCCGATGTCTTTATTGCTCACGGAAGTGTGGAAGATTTAAGGCAAGAAGTCGGTTTGGACTCTCAAGGAATTGCTAAAAAATTAAAAATGCTTTTAAAATAAATATCTCTTATGAAAAAAAATGTATTGCTACTCATTTTAATAGGATTTACCCTTACGGCTTTTGCTCAAATTCGTCGGGTTAATCCTGAAATCATACCGCTTAAAGTAACTCCCTTACAAGTGATTGAAGACCACAAAACACCTCAATTTATTATTAAAAGATTCAAAATGGAGCAAGAAAAATGGTTTCGTTTCAATCAATTGAACTTGAATTTGAGTGAGGTAGCTTTATCAAATTGGAGCGCTGGAGGAAATAGTTCCCTATCTGGATTGATGAATGCCAAATTCAGAAGACGTTATTCTGAAGAAATTTTCTTTTGGGATAATGAACTAGAAATCAACTACGGCGTAAACATTCAAGAAAAAGAAAAATTAAGAAAAACCGACGATAAAATGACACTCACCTCCTCCTTTGGATATCGCGGAAAGTCAAAATCGTATTGGTATTTTTCAAGTCAATTGCAACTTACTACACAACTCACCAACGGATATTCCTATCCGAATCGAGAGGTTCCCATCTCAAAATTTTTAGCGCCTGGCTATATCTATTTGGGTTCAGGGGCAGAATATGCCCCAAAAGGCAAAAAATTCAACCTATTTTTATCACCTCTTACCTTAAAAACAACTTTGGTGCTAGACCAAACTTTGGCAGACAAAGGTGCTTTCGGGGTGGATAAAGCCGTGTACGACGCCTCTGGAAAAATCATAAAACCAGGAAAAAACTCCAATTCCGAATTGGGTTTTATGCTCAAAGGAAGTTGGGAAAAGAGAATTGCACAAAACATCAATATGAATAATGTTTTCAATTTTTATGGCGATTATTTGGAGAAATTTGGCAATATTGATATTGACTGGGAAATGAATATTCATCTGAAAGTAAATAACTACGTACAAGCCCGATTAGGCACTCACATACGTTACGATGACGATGTGAAATTCAAATCCTACAAAGATGCTCAAGGAAAATCACAATCCTACGGAGCCAGAACCCAATTTAAGCAGATTTTAGGTGTAGGTATTTTATATACTTTTTAATTAACAAGTAGATGATATAAAACGAAAAACCACCTTTAAAAGGTGGTTTTTCGTTTTTCTTTATAATGCTAATTCGCCCAAACAGATTGAAAAACGGAGATAATCGTATCTTGGTCAGTATATGTGTCATTTGCATTTGATGCCTTCGTGCTTAATAATCCCCTCCAAGTGTCATTAATTTTAACGTAAAATCCCCAACCAGACATCTTTTTTATAAGGTACTCTTTGCTAAGTTCACTTACTTTTTTCCCTATCCACTTTTCTCCCTCTATTTTGAATTTTTCGTCTGATACTGAAACAAATACTACTTTATTTTCTTTGTCGGTAGCAAAGGTATAGAAAATATCCCCGATTGTTTTTACTCTTTTGGGTAAGAATTGAGATGAATTTACTAAAATACCAGAAAAACCAGAATTAAAAAGAGGCTTTTCTACTTTATCCCCCAAAGAAATTCCATTTTCTTGTCCCCAACAGTTAAAAAAACATCCTAAAAACAGCAACAAAATAAATATTCTTTTCATTAGATTAAAAGATTGGTTTAGCGTAACAAAGCTATTAAAAAATTCTCAATCTTCGTATTAAAATATTTTTGTAATTTTGTTGGCAGACAAAGAGATTTAAAAAATCTTTATGAAAAAAGTAAAGAAAATATTTTTGTTGTCGTTAGGTATAGTAATTATTATCAAATTGTTATGCCTTTTGTATCTTTATTGGGGTCATTGGAGTTGGTATAAAAATGTAACTTCAGAACAAAGACAAAACACTCGCAATGGTTATTTCTTTGCACGGGGAGAGCAAGGATTGTATTATGAATTAGGATATCCTCCAACAGAGTCTGTTAATAGGAATGTTTTTGTAAAAAAAATGAATTTTATTACAGAGCCCGATTCGTTAATGAGCTACTTTAATAAAAAGGATACCATTTTTTATGTAGAAAGAGGTTATAAATGGGGTAAAAAAACGTCGAAAGAAACAAGAGTATTATCTGAAAATCAAACAAAATATCCTTATCAAATCATAACACAAAAGATGAATATTGGACAAGGAAAATACTTTGAATTTCCGTATAACAAACAGTACAACCTTAATATACAAGATAGCATTTTAACCATTTTTAGTATTGCCCTCAGAAAAGCGGAGAATGACACTATTAAATTCGAAATGATACTTCGAGATGAAAATAGCCCTACTAAAGTTCATTGTGGGATTGTAAAAGTATTCTAAAGTAATTTTTTTTAGAATAAAACAGATAATCTTTGTTATAAATGATAAAACCAAATACTAATGAGAACAATTATTGTTTTAAATTTGATGTTATTTAGCGCTTTGAGCTTTTCTCAAACCAAGACAGAAAAAATGATAGATAGCGTTTTGGTAAAAAACGTGGGTAAAACTTATGAGCAGTATCTTACTCATTTTAAGAAAACTGATATTGAGTATAAGACAAAAACCGACAAAATACGCTCACAGATACAAGAAAGAAATGATAGTGCATTCAGAACTTTACCAACTTTCCCTAATAAAATTTATGCTACCCAGACCTATCCGATGGTTGTTATCGTTAAAAACAAAAAAGAATACTCTTTGCAAGACTTGTCAAAAATTGCCTTTAAAGCTGTGAAAAAGTCACATTTTTTAAATCAACAAGAAGGAGATGCGCTATTCGGCACACAAGGTAGTTTTGGTGTGTACTTTATTGAAGTGGAATAAAATTTCTATTCTTATAATAAAAAAGACAGGCACAATGTTCGAGATTGCACCTGTCTTTTTGAAATATTTTGTTACACAAAATCGTTTATCGTTTTGGTAATAAAAGCGATTTGCTCCTCATCCAGTTCGGTATGCATCGGCAGAGAGATGACTTCCTTCACTAATTGATTGGTAACAGAAAAATCTGCTTCGTTATAACGTGGACTACTGTATGCTTTTTGTGCGTGTAGCGGTATGGGGTAATAAATTCCGAAAGGAATACCATTTTCAGTGAGTTTTTCAGCTAACTTATCGCGTTTACCATTGGTTATACGCAGAGTATATTGATGAAAAACGTGTGCTGTATTTCCCGTTGGGATTTCAGGAGTTACAATATTAGGATTATTTTTAAAAGCGATATTGTATTTTTGGGCTGCTTCCCGACGTTTTTGGTTATACGTGTTCAAATGAGGTAATTTTGCACGAAGCACACAAGCCTGTAGAGAATCCAAACGCGAATTTACCCCCACTACATCGTGGTAATAACGTTTATACATTCCGTGATTAACAATACCTCTTAGGGTATGTGCTAAGGCATCATCATTGGTAAAAATAGCTCCGCCATCACCATAACAGCCTAAATTTTTAGATGGAAAGAATGAAGTTGCCCCTACGTGTCCGATAGTTCCTGTTTTTTGTTTGCGTCCATCAGCCCAAGTATAATCGGAACCGATGGCTTGTGCATTGTCTTCAATTACGTACAAATTGTGCGCTTTGGCAATTTCCATAATTGCCTCCATATTGGCGGGTCGTCCGTAAAGATGTATCGGAACAATAGCCTTGGTTTTTGGGGTAATCGCTCTTTTTATAGCTTCTACATCAATGTTAAAAGTGTCTTTTTCAACATCTACCAATACAGGAGTTAGGCGTAAAAGAGCAATAACTTCAACCGTTGCTGCAAAGGTAAAATCAGCAGTAATAACCTCATCACCAGGCTGTAGCCCTAGTCCCATCATAGCAATTTGTAGAGCATCCGTTCCGTTAGCACACCCAATAACGTGTTTCACCCCTAAATAATCTTCAAGTTCTCGTTCAAAGGCTTGTACCTGAGGACCATTTATAAAGGCGGTGGTTTCAAGTACCTCATCGAAAGATTTTTTTACTTGCTCTTTTATTTGCTGATACTGACCATTTAAGTCAACCATTTGTATTTTTTTCATCTTATATCGAATTACATTATATCAAAACTATATATCATTTTCCCTATTGGTAGCCGAATTATCCTTTTTAGGATGAAGTAAAAGGTAGTACAATTGCACAAATACCAAAAAAGCATTAGGAACAATAATCGGAATGCTATTGATGTAAATTCCGTAGATAACAAATAACACGCAACCCACCAAATTAACAAGCCGAATACGACTTACATTTTGCTTAATTAAGAAACTTAGCACCACAAAAAAAGAGGCTGTATAGCCCACAAAATCAATCCAATTCATAGCTGTTTATCAATCATTTTTTTTGTTATGCGAGAAGATGCCAACCACGAAGCCAAAAAGCCCAAAATGGTAATAATGGCAAATACGGCAAAAACGTTAAACCCCTTTATTTCAACAGGGTAAGCCAATGTGCTACTAATCATAACAAAATTAAAATATTGCTGCAGTAAAACGATAATAGCTCCCAGACAGACCCCCAGAAATGCCCCCATTACTGAAACCATAGTCCCTTGCAAAAAGAATATTCTACACAATTGTTTGATATTTAGCCCTAATGCGTATAGCGTTTTTAAATCTTCCTTTTTATCCAAAATCATCATAATGATAGCCCCTACCAAATTAAAAAGAGCAATGATTAGTACTAAAATAAAAATCAAGTATATAGCAATATTTTCAGTATTAAGCATACGATATAGCGCATCGTTAATTTGTACACGATTTTTTATTATTACTTCTCCTTGAAACAAATTTTGAATTTGTTCAATAAGCTTATTTTCATCAGCTTGCGGATGTTTTTTGATTTCAATAGCAGAGATATGTAGCGAGTCGAGCCCTAAAAGTTCTTGGGCTTGTTCAAGAGAGGTAAAAACATATTTTTTATCCAAATCTTCGGTAATCTGGTACACCCCTGAAATGATCCCATAGGTTTCCCTATAAGGACGTGAGGTCTGCGTGATACTCCCTTTCCCCGAGCGAGGCACCACCAGTTGTAATGGTGAAGAAGTATCCATAAAATTCAATCCCAAAGCATTAAAAATGGTAATTCCTGCGACCATTTTCGGAGATTGCAAATCCCACATTCCTAAAACAACAAGGCTATCGGCTGGATTTACAAGCGGATAATTCGTATCAACTCCTTTTATTCGTGCAATATAATTTTTTTGCTTGTGGGAAAGAAACACTTGCTCTTCCAAAACTTTACTAAAATAAGCAATACCCTCATTTTTAGCAAGTTCATTGAGCTGTGCATCGGAAAAAGTAATAAATTTCCCACTTCTGGGTAAAATCTTTAAATCAGGGTCAAAGTAAGTGGAAAACGAAAGTGTAAAACTTTTAAGCCCTTCATAGCCAGCAAGTACTACAAACAAAGCCGTACCGACAATAACCACTACCAAAGCTGTAATTCGGTTAATAATATTGATTACGTTTTGAGAGCTTTTGGCAATCAAATATCGTTTGGCAATATGAAAAGTAGCTTTCAATTTCTGTGGAGCTGAAGGGTGAGTATTATGATTTTTTTCGTCGGTAGAGCAAACTACGGTCAGTTATTGGGTTTTCTTCGCCTTTTAACGATTTTTCAATGCCCTCAATGTATTGTAGCGAATCGTCAACATAGAAGAGCAATTCGGGCATTCGCCGAAATTGTTTTTTGGTGATTTGTGAGAGTTCGTGCTTAATGAGTGGTGCATTTGAGGTAATCCCTTTTAGAATTTCGGAAGCCCGATGGTCGGGGAAGATACTTAAATACACCTTGGCTACCGATAAATCTACCGTTATGGCTACTTTGGTAACCGATACAATTAGGTTGTGCTCTCCGGCATCGCGTATTGATTTCTGTAGTACTTTGGCAAGTTCTTCTTGCAAAATACCCGCTATTTTTTTCTGTCTGTTACTTTCCATAATGGCAAAAATAATAATAATTAAGCAGATACGAGGTTTGTTTGATTTGCTTTTTTTTTATATTTTCGCGCAATTGGTACAAAATCAAACATTAAGTCGATGAATTTAACTTCTGAAAACATACTTTTAGTAGGGTCTTTATTATTGTTTTTGAGCATTATTGCTGGTAAAACCTCATATCGTTTCGGGGTACCTACCCTTATTTTGTTTTTAGGAGTTGGAATGCTTGCTGGTTCAGACGGAATTTTACAAATTCAGTTTAACAATCCGAAATTAGCTCAATTCATAGGTATCATATCGCTGAATTTCATTTTGTTTTCAGGAGGAATGGAAACCCGATGGGCTTCGGTAAAACCTATCATACGGCAAGGAGTGGTGCTTTCTACCTTAGGGGTACTTTTTACGGCAGTAACTCTAGGTTTTTTTGTATGGTATGTAACCAATCATTGGTTCGATTTGAATTTCACATTGCTGGAAAGCCTTTTACTTGGAGCAATTGTTTCCTCTACGGATGCCGCTGCGGTTTTTTCGATTTTGCGTTCAAAGAGTTTGGGGCTCAAGGACAATCTTCGCCCTACCTTAGAGTTTGAAAGCGGAAGTAACGACCCAATGGCTAACGTACTTACAATTACCTTTTTAACTTTGGTTTTACTTCCTGACCAAAATATATGGGAATTGGTATTTATGTTCTTCAAACAGATTATTTTAGGAGGATTACTTGGTTTCGTATTTGGTAAAATAAGTCATCGTATTTTCAATAAAATAAACCTGAGCTTTGAGGGGCTTTACCCAGTTTTGGCAATAGCGCTGATGTTCGGGACATTTTCGGCTACGGAAGCACTTGGAGGTAACGGATTTTTAGCCATTTACGTCTGTGCCGTTTATTTAGGAAATCAGAATTTCATTCACAAAGGGAGCGTTTTAAAGATGTTTGATGGCTTGGCTTGGCTGATGCAAATTGTACTGTTCTTAACACTTGGGCTTTTGGTAGAACCTTCTGCAATTATTCCTCTGGCAGGAATCGGATTGTTGATTTCACTATTTTTGATGATGTTTGCTCGACCTATTAGCGTTTTTATAAGCACGATGCCCTTTAAGATGACTTTTGCCCGACGTAGCTACATTTCGTGGGTAGGACTTCGTGGTGCTGTACCTATCGTTTTTGCTACCTATCCTCTTTTGGCAGGTATTGAACAGGCAAGTGTGATATTCAATATTGTGTTTTTTATTTCCGTAAGTTCGGTGCTCATACAAGGCACTACGCTTTCTGTAGTGGCAAAATGGTTGGGGGTAGCCACTGAAGAAACCTGTGAAAACATTGATAACCCTGCCGACGCCCTCATTTCAGAGCATCCGAAAGCGGTAATGAACGAATTTTTAATCGCAGAAGGCAGTCACCTCATTAACAAAAAGATTTTTGAATTGGACTTCCCCAAAGATGCTATTATCGCAATGATTAAGCGAGATGACAAATACGTTACTCCCAATGGTTCAACCATTATTCAAGCTAATGACAATTTGGTGATTTTGTCAGAAAACCAAAAAGTATTCGACGCGATAAACAAGCGACTTTCTCTGAGATTAGTTGAAAATTAAACCAAAAAACATCAACTTTTACAGCGAAAATATTGTATCTTCGCGTTGTGTTTAGGCCTCGTAGTTCAACGGATAGAATAGAAGTTTCCTAAACTTTTGATCCAAGTTCGATTCTTGGCGGGGCTACAAAACCTAAAAACTATCAAATAAAAAACATTCGGTCAGTGGCTGATTTTATAATTTGCTCTTGACCGAATGTTTATTTTATAAGACTTTACAGTTATACTGCAAGAAATATGGGTTTCGTTATAAAAGTATGATAATCAATTTGTATCAAATTGATAGAAACTATTTATTTCTCTATATCATACTTTTATTCATTCTAAAATATCGTAATGAAGAATGTAATCTTATTTAAAAAACGAGTGTGAAACCACATCGGTTCTATCTTCTTTGTTTTTATTGAATTTATTGAGTTGCCCCAACCAATAAATGAAGAACACAAAACCAATGATGATAAAAATCCAATTCAGTAAGTTAGCTGTCCACCAATTTTCCAACTCCAAACTTCTTAAAAAATCGAGCGGAATAAATAAAATTTTATCAAAAAGAAATTCAATAGCTTCAAAAAATGATTTCATAGAAAATTGTTTTTATATCAAGTAATGGTGCAAATGTATTTATTTTCTTTCAGACAAATAAATTTTTTGTCCGTTTTCTAACCATTTCTCCGAAAAAAAATAGATTCTACCTGACAAGGCTCGTGTTTCTATCAGGTATCGGTCACCTTGAAAATAGGAATTTTCGATTTCTGCCAAACAATGCGAAAAAGCCACCATTTGTATTTGATGGGGCTTCAAAAGCCGAAATTCACCATTGGGTAACGGAAAGCGACTCACCTCTCCGAATAAGGAAGCCGTGTAAAAGTCGGTTTGTTGATTAAAAATTTGCGAAGTAAGCCCTTCATTAACCATTTTTCCTCCTTTAAGAATCAACACTTTATCGGAAAAAGCTAAAGCTTCACGGCTATCGTGAGTTGCTACAATACAGCTAATTTGACGTTTTTTCAAATAGGCAAACAAGTTACGCTGTAAATGATTCTTCTTGAATTGATCTACTTGACTAAAAGGCTCATCAAGTAACAGTAAGCGAGGCTCTTTAGCCAAAGCAACCACCAAGCCGATACGTTGCTTCTCTCCTCCACTCAAAAGCAATGCTTTTTTCTGAGCGAAATCGGACATATCTACCAAAGACAATAGCGCATCTATACGTTGTTTTTTATACTCTAAATCGATATTAGACAAAAATCTACCCACATTTTCTGCCACCGTATGATAAGGCATAAGTCCGAAATCTTGTGCTAAATATTTCATTTGAGAATCACCTGGAACAAGTTGCTGAGAAGGACCTAAAACATTCCTTTCATTGAAAGAAATTGTACCTTGTTGCACATCTAAAAGTCCGTAAATGGCTTTAAGGAGGGTACTTTTACCACTACCACTCTCTCCCATTATAGACAAATGTTCCCCTTGCTGTAACTGAAAAGAAATATTGCGAAAACCAGAATCGGTATCGCCATAAGTATATGATATATTATTAACTTGAAGCATCTGTTTAAAAAAGCAAATGTATAAGAAAAAACTATAACAACAACACTTAAGTTATTAAAGCACCAGCAAACTGGTTTATGGTTTTTACATTTTTTTTAGATAACTTCAGAAAGACCTATTACCATAGAAGTCTAAAAAAAGAACGGATAGTTCCGTTCCTACAAGACCTGTTTTACCAAACTCATCAAATATTCTATATTTTTGAGGTCGGTGATTTTGACTTGATAATCGCCATTGCCCAAATGTCCTTTTTTAGAAACATCAGTCATTAGCTTTTTTGGGTCATCAAGTTCTCCCATTTTTTTGTTAATATAAAGTTTCAGTCCGCTTTTTTGGATTTCTATATCTGAAATATTTCTTTTTCCAATCCTAAACGCCACATAGTGTTTTTGCGGAATCACTTCAATTTCAGGAGAAAGATTGAGAATGGCTTGTTTCACTTCTTCGTAAAGTTCCAGCGTTTCATCAGATTTTCCTTTAAGTAAATCTTCTTCGGTGTAAGTTTTTAGCTCTTTGGTGATTTCTTGAAGCTGAGCATTTTCTTTTTGAGCCGACAATTTTACGCTCGGGGCAGAGGCAGATTTTTTGAGTCCATTGATAGTGATAATATCGCCCTCAAACTGCTTAATTTCCCAAAGTTCGATATTCAAATCTTTGAAATCGACCGCTTTTTTCTGATGTGAATTAAAGGCTGGTGAAACAAAAACAACTTTACTTTGAGACCAATCTACTTCGTCTTTTTTGAGTAATTTTCCTAAATTTTCGTTGTATTCCAGTACGAAATCGGCTTTATATTGCAAGAGCGTACGCAGATAGCCCACGCCTTGGTCAAACACGCTGTAATTGTGGGAACGCTTGTATTCTATAATGACAAACGATTTACTTTCGGCATCAAAAGCCAAAGTATCTATGCGTTGCTCCTGAACTTTAAACTCGGATTTCACCAGCTCCAAACCTGTAACTTGCTCCAAATTCTGCTCCAATAATCGCTGTATATCGCGTTCCAACTTAAAGGGAATTTCCTTTAAATCGGATAAACTATTTTTGATTTTATGGTAGATTTTCATTCATTTATTTTTTTATAAACTTGTAATATCCGTTCCTCTTAAAATTTGCTTGAACCGCATAGAAACATAGGTTTTATTAAATAAAATGATTCAGATATTTTCGAATAGTTTTTTTCTGTTGCCTGAACCTTTTCAATAAAATCACTCAAAGTTAATTGGCTATCTATTACTATTTATTATTTTCCAATTTCTTCATTCACTCCCATCTTTCGGAGATTAGGGAAGTTATTTCCTACACCACTACATTCACATTCTTTCCTTTTACTACGATGAATTGCTTATTTTCTATCAATTTCTTTCTTTTCACTTTGATGAAAAGTTCGTTTTGTTCTTCGGTGAAGATTTTCACTACGGTGAAATACCTCTGCAGACTTCCCTTCTTACTTTTCATTATAGTAAAAGTTTTCTGGAGTAAAACTTTTTAAGTTTTTACTTTTTTCTTCGAATAGTAATTCTTGCATAGGTAATTTTTCCATTAATTTTACCTTCGGCATTCTTTATCATACCCTCTATCGCTGTTGTAGAGACAGTTTTCTGTTCTAATTTTTCTTGGCTCAAACAATAGTACGCACCTTGCGAATAAGTATCCTTTTGTAAACATTTTTGCCACTGACTAAGGTCTCCTTCGCATTGTTCATCACCCCTTCTATAGAAGTAGCCTGATGAGTACTCTTCTGTAGATATTCTTGCCATTGATAATCGGTCTGATGACATCGTCGCGGCTCTCTTCTCTTCTCTTCTCTTCTCTTCTCTTCTCTTCTCTTCTCTTCTCTTCTCTTCTCTGTCTATTAAGGCTCCCTCAGCTATTGATTCTATCAAACCAGTTCTAAATGAATAAATATATTGTTCTCCTCTTTCATCTTCTCGAATGGCTACAATCTCAAACTGATCTGGATTGTATTTATCTAAAAAAGTAATAGGTACGCCCATTACGCCATCATAGTCCATTGGAATATCAGCTACTTTATTTACATTGATAGCATCGTAATTATCATATTTAGGATAATCTTCTTCATTCCCTGTATAGGTTTTATAAAGGATTAACTCTTCGTGGCGTTTGTTATGGTCAAGGTTAGTAAACCAACAAGTATTACCTAAACTTCTCCATTTTTGCCCCTCTTCATCAATCCAAAAACGCGTAGCTCTTTCTTCATAATATTCAGGCACTTTAAATTTCATATCACCACTTCTATACCCCAACCACATTTTATTTCGAGCAATTAAAGGAAATATTTCTTTATAAGTAATAGCATTTTGGCTTCCAATAATCAAAAACTTTTTATCATATTCAATAAGCTGGGCTACATATTCACGGAACAGAGAAAACGGCGGATTAGTAACTACAATATCAGCTTGTTTGAGCAGTTCTATGCTTTCTTTACTTCGGAAATCGCCATCGCCTTTGAGTGGGTGTATGCCTATTTCTTCGGGGTTGGGTATGTTATCGCCGTTTTTGTCGCCGTTGTATTCCAAATAAATGGCTTGTTCACTATCATTTTGACTAAACAAATCTCTTTCTTGATTTTTATAACAAGTAGCGATGAGTTTTTTCAGTCCTAACTTTTCAAAATTATAAGAGAAATAATGAAAGAAATTACTAATGCGAGGGTCATCACAATTACAATACACCACCTTATCTTTAAAGTGGTGCATATAGTGCTTTAATTCGTTTTCAATATCGGAAAGCTGAGTATAAAACTCGTCATTTTTACCTTTTTTTGCTTTATGCAAATTATTATTTAATGATTTTGCCATTGGTTATTTTCCTGATTTACTTCTGTTATCAAACTTACAAAGCATTTGGCAATTATCGGCAGAAGTTTTTCCGCCTTCGTGCCAAGGTGTAACATGGTCGGCTTCCATTTCGTGAAATTCAAAATGTTGCTGACACTTCACACAAATTCCTTTTTGTCTTTCGTAGGCTTCTCTTTTTTGGTTGTCGGTAAAGGCACGGATATTTAAGTGCTTTTCTTCTCCTGTAAGTAAATACCAATAGATACCTTTTTTATTAGTTACATCGTCATCTTGCATTAGACGAATGATTTCTTTTTCTAATTTTTGATGGTCATACGGATTTTTGCCAAACTTATTATAAAGCTCACCCCAAGAGATACCTTTCATCTCTTTACGATATTTGGGAAATGTAGCCTTTACCCAATTAATAACCGATTGATAGTATAACCACAATTCATTAGCATTGGGGTCCTGCTGATGTTTTGCCATATATCCCTCAATACTATCATTATGAGCAATCCACTTTATTACAGTTTCTAAATAATCTTGACGAATAGGCGAACCTGATAAATAGTCTTTCCCTAAACCATAGGCGGGGCAATTATTTTTACTGAAATACCTTTTAGCATCACTCACCCAACTTCCTGCATATACAGCATTACGGAGCTCTTGTTCAGTCAATTTCTCCCCAGCGATATTGATAGTTTTGAACCATTCTAACTTTTCGCTATCTGTTCCCTCACAGAGATAAACCATTAGTTTATAATTGAGTATTTGCTCTTTTTCATCTTCTTTCAGATTGTGAAAATACCGAAAGAAATAAGCAAAATCTCCGTTAACAAACTGACATATAGAAATGGTTCGTTGTTGCCCATCTATTACTTCATAGTTTCCGTCTTCGCGTACTGCCCAATACATTACATTAAGCGGAAAATCTTTGGTAATAGTTGTAATAACAGCATCACGCTGTTTATCTTTATAGATAAATTCTCTTTGATAAGATGGGCGAATATCTAATTTTCCTCCATAACCTATAACTCCAGCCTCTTCATTATCTTGATAGCCTTCTGTAAGTTCCCTTATTGTAATTTCTTTGAGTTGTATCTTCATATTTCTAAAATTTTACACCACCACATTCACGATTTTCCCTTTTACCACGATGATTTTCTTCGGAGGGTTGCCACCAAGTTGGGCTTGAGTGCGTTCGTCTGCCAAGATGATTTTTTCCACTTCTTCGTTGGGCATATCCAAAGGCAATTCGATTTTGAAACGCACTTTTCCGTTGAACGACACCGGATATTCTTTCGTGCTTTCTACCAAATATTGCTCTTCAAAAGTAGGGAACGGCACTCGGCTAATGCTTTCATTATGACCTAAAACTTCCCAAAGTTCTTCGGCAATGTGCGGTGCATACGGCGAAATCAGCACTGCCATTGGTTCTAAAATCGCTCGTTTGTTGCATTTGATTTTTTGCAATTCGTTTACCGCAATCATAAATGCCGACACCGAAGTATTGAACGAGAAATTCTCAATGTCGTACTCCACTTTTTTGATGAGCGTATGCAAGATTTTGTATTCTTCTTTGGTCGGTTCTTCGTCAGAAATAGAAACCGCATCGCCATCAAAATAAAGATTGTAGAATTTTTTCAAAAAGCCCGAAACGCCCGTAATTCCTGCAGTATTCCAAGGTTTTGCCTGTTCCAACGGACCTAAAAACATTTCATACAAACGCAATGTATCTGCTCCGTATTGCTCACAAATATCATCAGGATTTACCACATTGTATTTGGATTTTGACATTTTTTCGACCTCGTGACCAACGATGTATTTTCCGTTTTCGTCCAAAATAAATTCCGCATCGGCAAAATCAGGTCGCCATTGTTTAAATCCTTCAATATCAAGTTCTGATGAAGCATTTACAAGTGAAACATCGGCGTGAATGGCTTGTACTTTTTTGTCGCCAATTTGCCCTTTGGAAACGAAAGTATTTGTTCCTTCCAATCGGTACACAAACGCACTCGTTCCTAAAATCATTCCTTGATTTATCATTTTTTGGAAAGGCTCTTCGGCTTGTATAAATCCTCTGTCTTTAAGGAATTTATTCCAAAAACGGGAATACAACAAATGCCCTGTGGCGTGTTCGCTTCCACCGATGTACAAATCTACATTCTGCCAATAATTTAGGCTATCTTGTGAGGCAAATTCCTTTTTGTTGTGTGCGTCCATATAGCGAAGCCAATACCAAGACGACCCCGCCCAACCCGGCATCGTAGAAAGTTCCAAAGGGAAAACCGTTTGATTGTCAATCAAATCGGTACTTACGATTTTCTCTTCGGCTTCATTCCAAGCGTATTCTTTTGCGTTCCCTAATGGTGGGTCGCCATCTTCGGTTGGGAGGTATTTTTCTACTTCAGGAAGTTCCAACGGCAAGGCTGAAAGCGGCAACGTGTAAGGCATTCCGTTTTTATAATAAACAGGCACAGGTTCGCCCCAATATCTTTGGCGAGAGAAAATAGCATCTCTTTGTCGGTAGTTGATTTTAGCCTTCCCTACTCCCGTTTTTTCCAATTCTTCAAGGATTTTTTCGGTAGCTTCTTCGTAATCCATTCCGTTGAGAAAATCCGAATTTTGCAATTTGAAACCGCCTTTTTCAGTAAATGCGTTTTCTGAAATATCCTTGTCAAAAATATTAATGATTTCAGGCATTCCTTCCGCACCCGCAAAATGTTTTGCAAAGGCATAATCACGCTCATCTCCCGCAGGAACCGCCATTACAGCTCCCGTTCCGTAACCTGCTAACACATAGTCGCCTATCCAAATTGGCAAGTAATAACCTGTTGCTGGGCAGACAGCATAAGCTCCCGTAAATACGCCTGAAATAGTTTTGGTATCCGCCATTCTATCTCTCTCCGAACGCTTAGAAGTTGCTTCAATATAATCCAAAACGGCTTGTTTTTGTGCTTCAGTTGTAATTTGTAAAACCAATTCGTGTTCAGGAGCTAAAGTAAGATAAGTTACGCCGAAAATGGTGTCGGGTCTTGTTGTAAAAACGGTAATATGTTCAACGTTTGAAGTTTCAGGTTCAAGGTCTTGGGACTTTGAACTTAGAACTTTAAACTTGATTGACGCCCCTTTTGATTTTCCTATCCAATTGCGTTGGCTTTCTTTTACAGATTCACTCCAATCCACCGTTTCTAAGCCTTGCAACAATCGCTCGGAATAAGCGGTAATACGCATACTCCATTGCATCATTTTCTTTTGAAAAACAGGATATCCGCCTCGTTCCGAAACGCCATTTACTACCTCGTCGTTCGCCAAAACCGTTCCCAAAGCCGGACACCAATTAACGGTAGTTTCGGCACGAAACGCCAAACGATAATTCAGTAGAATGTTTTGTTTTTCTTCTTCGCTGTAATTTTTCCATTGTTCGGCGGTAAAATGAAGCTCTTCGGTCTGAGCCGCATTTAGGTCTTCGGTTCCGAATTTCTCGAAATGCTGAACAAGTGTTTGAATATCTTCCGCTTTATTGGCAGTGTTGTTATACCACGAATGAAACAATTGAATAAAAATCCATTGTGTCCATTTGTAATAATCAGCATTTGAAGTCCTTACTTCTCTACTCCAATCGAACGAAAAGCCAATTTTGTCGAGCTGTTCGCGATAACGAGCAATGTTTTCACGAGTGGTTTTTTCGGGGTGTTGACCTGTTTGTATGGCATATTGCTCAGCAGGTAATCCGAACGAATCGTACCCTTGCGGATGCAACACATTAAAACCTTTGTGGCGTTTGTATCGTGCGAAAATATCCGAAGCAATATACCCAAGCGGATGCCCCACGTGCAACCCCGCTCCCGATGGATACGGAAACATATCTAACACATAAAATTTCGGTTTTTCTGAATGTTTTTCTGTTTTAAAAGTTTGGTTTTCTGACCATTTTTCTTGCCATTTGGCTTCGATTTTTTCATGGTTGTAGTTCATTTCTCTCCGCAACCCTCTCCAAAAGAAAGGGAATTTTTATTAAATGGTTAATAATCTGATTAAGATACAAAAGTAATTAAAAATGTCTATTTATAGGATTTTACAACTTAAGTAATTGTTTTTCAATCATAATATTCTATTATCTGTGCTGTTGTATTTCTTAGTTCTCCATCATAACTGAATTCTTTCTTCTGATACCAATTTCCTGATTCATCATATTGATACACAAAAGTTGAAATAGGTTCTACTTTTTGCTCGGTATAAATTGCCGACAAGTGATTTTGAGCATTGTATTCCAACCTATGTTTGGTTGTAGGTAAATCTTTAACAAATGTTGTTTCTATTTCTACAACATTATTTTCTTTATCGTATTTATAGCTGGTAGTACTGAGCAATTTTCCGTCAGAGGTATATTCTTCCGTACTAATTTTGTTGCCTTTTTCATCAAATACATTTACAAAATAACTTCTCAATTCCTGTTTGTAGTAAACATATTCTTTTATTGGATTACCTTTTGTATCATATTTGTACTTATTGAACGTTTTCGAATTGGTTACACCTTCTTTGGTATAAATAATCTGTGTTACGATGCCTTTTTTATCAAAATGATATTCGTAATGAGTTCTGTTAGTATCAATTTGTTTTACAATTTTCGGTTTGCCTTTAAGCTTCATTCGTTCAACATCTGTTTTTTGTGCCAAAGCGACATTTATCCCTATAATTAAGAATAGTGCTAAATTAACTATTTTACTCATATTTTAGATTTTACTCATAAAAGTCGTTGAAAAGACAAAATCTTATGAATTAAGCTCCGACTTTGTTTAGCTTGGTGCTAAGAATCGTCATACTTTTTATGACACAGACCAAATTTTAAGTATTTTCTCTTTGAATCTTTCCAACTAATTACCGCGTTCCTTCATAATTTGTTCATAAGCACGTTGTACCTGCTTAAATTTTTCCTCCGCTCCTTTTCGGATAGCTTCATCTTGTGAAATCACCTTATCGGGGTGGTATTTTTTTGCCATCTCACGATACGCTTTTTTCACCTCGGCATCGGTTGCCGACTTGTCAATCTCTAAAACGGTATAGGCATCTAAAATCTGAGAGTCTCGCTGCCCGAACATCGCTTTAATACTCGCAAAATCCCTCTCCGATATTCTAAAAAAACGACTAATTTCGTGTATCTTATAGTATTGACTTTCTTTAATTATACCATCGGCTTGGGCTATAGCAAACAGAAAATGTAAGATTTGTAAACGCACCTCATAAGAAGTACGCGAATACAAGTAAAGACTTACTCTTTGGGTAGAAATCTCACGCCCTTTTAGCAATTCATTAAACGTTCGAAAAATAGCATTGGCACGTTCTTTACCATACATTTCAACGAAACGCATACGAACAAAATCCAGCTCTTGCTGGTTGATCTGCCCATTAGCCTTTATCACTAATGTACAAAGCGAAAGTAAATTGAGCTCAAAATCAGCAGGAGAAACCCTACTATTTTGTCCTTGAAAAGATGTGGGCTGATTCATATTTTCGAAAATCATCCGTAAAACTCGAATAATAATCTTCGGAAAACGAAAAAGCAAAAAACCTATAATCAATAAAATCCATTTCATAAGCTGAAAAATAATTTACTGCAATAAAAGTCGCAAATTTATTTGGAATTTTTGACTATTTCATTTTTTAAGCATCTTTTTTATCTTATATCTCTCACTTTTAGCTGTAAAGAAGTGTTTCCGTTCCAGTGATTTTCTTCGATGGAATACACAATTTCAAAAGGTTTGCCCGATTTTATCAATTCCAGTTTATTGCCTAAATTAAATCCTATTGCGGTAAAGAATTTTTCTCCTTTAAAATCTTTTATTGTGAGCCGAAGATGATTATTTTCCTTACCAATTTGCTTGGCAAAGCCTGTATCAATCACGTTTTTAGCGTAAAATATAGGAGCCATATTCTGCGGACCAAAAGGTTCAAATTGTTTTAAAATCTGAAACATCTTCGGATTGATTTTTTCTAACGGAAGTTCAGTATCAATAGTTATTTGAGGTGATTTTAATTCTTTCGGAAGTGTTTTTGCAACTACTTTTTCGAATTTATCTTTAAAAAGAAGATATTTTTCGGGAAGAATTGTTAGTCCAGCGGCGTATTTATGTCCTCCAAATTGTTCGATATGTTCAGCACATTGCTCCAGAGCTTCATATACATCAAAACCTTGCACAGAACGCACCGAAGCTGCGTATTTTTCGCCACTTTTTGTGAAAACTACTGTCGGGCGATAGTAAGTTTCAATCAATCGTGAGGCTACAATGCCAATTACACCCTTATGCCAGTGCGGAGCATAAACAACGGTGGCTGATTTTTCTTCTTCCTGATTGACTTGTATCTGATGTAAAGCCTCTTGTACAATACTTCCATCAAGGTCTTTACGTTCATTATTAAAAGTTTCAATTTGCTTGGCTTTGGCAAAGGCTTGGCTGTAAGAACTTTCCGTAAGAAGTTTGACGGCGAACATTCCGTGTTCGATTCTTCCTGCTGAATTGATTCGTGGAGCCAACCGAAATACAATATCCACCATCTGTACGGGTTTGTTTTCCAGTCCTAATAATGCAGTAAGCCCTACAGACGGATTTTCGTTCAGAATCTGCAATCCATAGTACATCATCACCCGATTTTCCCCTGTAATGGGTACAATGTCAGCCCCAATGGCAACAGCTACTAAATCCAACAGCGGTTGTATTTGCTCAAACGGATTTTTCATCTGCTTGTTAAGAGCTTGTATTAGCTTGAAGCCTACGCCACAGCCACAAAGTTCCTTATATGGATAATTGCAGTCGGTTTGCTTTGGATTTAAGACGGCTACCGCTTTGGGAATTACTTGTGAAGGACGATGATGGTCGCAAATGATAAAATCAATGCCTTTTTCATTGGCGTATTGTACTTTTTCTACGTCTTTGATGCCACAATCCAAAGCGATGATGAGTGAAAATCCGTTGGTAGCGGCGTAATCAACCCCTTGGAAAGAAACTCCATAGCCTTCGGTATATCGGTCGGGGATATAGGTGGCAAGTTGGCGAGTAAATCGCTTCAAGTACAAATACATTAGCGACACAGAGGTCGTTCCATCTACATCATAATCGCCATAAATGAGTATTTTTTCTTCCTTTTCAATGGCTTTTAGTACTCTTTGGACTGCTTTTTCCATATCTTTCATCAAAAATGGATTATGCAAGTCGGAAAGTGACGGACGAAAGAAGCTTTTTGCCTGTTCAAAATCGAAAATACCTCGCTGAGCCAACAAAGTAGCGGGAATTTCGCTGAGGTTCAACTCTTTTTGGAGCTTTTCTACGATTTGAGGATTAGGTTTGGGCTTAAATGTCCAATGATGCATCATATTGCTAAGGATTTGATAGTCTTTTTGTTTATTTTTTATGGAAAAAGGCTTTGGTTTCTACTTTGGCAAACTGCTGGAACATTTTCATAACGCCACAATATTTCTCGGCAGATAAATCTACGGCTCTTTGTAGTTTTTCTTCGTTGAGATTTTTTCCTGAGAAATGATATTCTACTCGTACGGTGTGATATACTTGTGGGTGTTCTTCTGTAAGTTCTCCAAAAGTTTCAATTTTGAATTCTTCTACTTCCAATTTCATTTTACGGATAAGTGAAGCTATATCCAATCCCGAGCATCCTGCCAATGCAGAAAGCATTAGGGCTTTGGGGCGTAATCCTTCTCCTTTTCCTCCGTTTTCTTTTCCGGCATCGATTTGTATTTCTTTTCCCGAAGGATTATTTGATGAAAAGAGCATATCGCCTTTCCAAATGGTTGTTACTTGATGCATTGTTTTTAGTTTTGCTAAAACACAAAATTATAAAATTTAATACGTTTTACCTAATTAACAAATGAATCAAAAAAATAGCTTTTTGGTAAATCGCTTTAAGTAGATAACTCGGAAAGAACACGGAAAAACGTATGGTTTTGTTTCGGAATATTTGGGTGCACTTATACAAGCTGATGATATTCCCATACATTTTTAGTCTTTTAAAATGATTACTTTTTTTAGGTTCAAAAACCTAAAATTTAGATTCCGATGACTATTTTTGAGGTTCAAAAACCTAAAATTTAGGTTCCAATGACTATTTTTTAGATTCAAAAAACTAAAATTTAGGTTTCGATAATTAATTTTTAGGTTCAAGAAACTAAAAATTAGATTCCGATGACTATTTTTTAAAAGGTATAATACGTCATCTTGCTCTTGATACTCACGTGTCCCTCAAAGACAAAAAAGTCAGCAAAAACGATGTTTTTGCTGACTTTTTTACATATCCATTATACAGCTAGATATTATTTTTCATATCATTTACTTAATGTATGGAAGGTTCTTCTCCTTTTTGAAGCGGAACAGTTTGTGGTACAAAATCTTGTTCTGGTATTACATACTGCCCATCTTCACGAGTTTTGCTATAATCATAAGCCCAACGATGCACCTGCGGAACTTCTCCTGGCCAATTTCCGTGAATATGTTCCACAGGGGTAGTCCATTCCAAAGTAGTGGATTTCCAGGGGTTTTGCGTAGCTTTCTTACCATAAAACATACTATAGAAGAAATTAAACAAGAAAATAAGTTGAGCAAAAGCCGCCAAAAAAGCAAACATTGTAATCAAAACGTTAGTATCTTGCAATTGGTCAAACATCGGAAAAGCCGTATTTTCATAATATCTCCGTGGCAACCCTGCCATACCTATAAAGTGCATCGGGAAGAAAACTCCGTAAGAGGCAATAGCCGTAAGCCAGAAATGAATGTATCCTAAATTTTTGTTCATCATACGTCCGTACATTTTCGGAAACCAATGATAAACACCAGCAAGTAACCCATAAATTGCAGAAATACCCATCACCAAGTGAAAGTGAGCTACCACAAAATAGGTATCGTGTACGTTAATATCAAGGGTACTATCTCCTAAGATAATCCCTGTAAGTCCACCAGTGATAAAGGTTGAAACCAATCCAATAGAAAAGAGCATCGCAGGATTCATCTGTAGGTTTCCTTTCCAAAGTGTGGTAATATAGTTAAAGGCTTTAACCGCTGATGGAATGGCAATCAAAAGTGTGGTAAAGGTAAAGACCGAGCCCAAAAACGGATCCATACCCGAAACGAACATATGATGCCCCCAAACAATGGTAGATAAGAAAGCAATTGCCAAAATGGAAGTAACCATAGCCCTGTACCCAAAGATAGGCTTACGTGCATTGGTTGCAATGATTTCGGAAGTAATTCCTAAAGAAGGTAACAGAACGATATACACCTCAGGATGCCCCAAAAACCAAAACAAATGCTCGTAAAGTACAGGTGAACCACCTTGGTAATGCAACACCTCCCCTTGTATGAAAATATCAGAAAGGAAAAACGAAGTACCGAAACTTCTATCCATAATCAAAAGCAAAGCTGCCGAAAGCAAAACAGGGAAAGAAACCACACCGATAACCGCAGTGGTAAATAATGCCCAAACGGTCAAAGGCAACCGCATCATACTCAACCCTTTGGTTCGCATATTGATTACCGTTACGATATAATTCAAAGAACCTAAAAGCGATGAAGCAATAAAAATAGCCATTGAAATAAGCCAAAGAGTCATTCCTAAACCAGAACCAGGTTGAGCGGCGGGCAAGGCACTCAATGGCGGATAAATCGTCCACCCAGCTGCAGCTGGTCCTGCCTCAACAAAAAGCGATAATATCATAATCACTGACGAGAGGAAAAACAACCAATATGACAGCATATTCATAAATCCAGAAGCCATATCTCTCGCTCCTATTTGCAGGGGAATCAAAAGGTTACTAAAAGTACCACTCAATCCTGCTGTTAGCACGAAAAATACCATTATCGTTCCGTGAATGGTTACCAATGCCAAATAAGCATCAGCATCCATAACACCCTCGTGAGAAAACCTCCCTAAAAGAATATCAAAAATCTTGAAAGACTCGCCAGGCCAAGCAATCTGCATACGGAAAAGTAATGACATAACAATTCCAATAATCCCCATAACAATACCTGTAATGAGATATTGTTTTGAAATCATTTTATGATCGTAGCTGAAAACGTATTTAGAAAAAAACGTTTCCTTATGGTGTGTGTGAGCGTTTGCCGACATACTTAAATATATTAGGTTTTAGTTAGTGAAAAAGACTCTTTTAATTTGCTGTAAGCGACTGAGCAAAAGTCTTTTGCTCTTTAAGCCAAGCCTCGAATTCTTCTTGGGTTTCTACTACAATTTTCATTTGCATATTGTAGTGTGATTTTCCGCAAATTTTATTGCAAAGTAACACATAATCAAACTCCCAAGGGTCAGCATCAATGCCTTTAGCTCGTTTTTCATCACGAATTAGGTTCACGTCTTTAACCTGTTGCACGATTTGAGGTTTGTTACGCATTTCGGAAGTAGTTACTGTAGGAATAAACGAAAATTGAGTAACCATACCTGGCACACAGTTCATTTGTGCTCTGAAATGAGGCATATAAGCCGAGTGAAGCACATCTTGAGAACGTATTTTAAAAATCACCCTTTTATTCACAGGTAAATGAAGCTCTTTTGTAATGATATCATCTTGTGCGTTAGGGTCAGCCTCATCTACTCCTAAAACATTAGCTCGGTCAATGTCAATAAGACGTACGTTGGCATCACCTAAAACATTATCAGTACCAGCATATCGGGCTGTCCAGCTGAACTGTTGTGCGTATATTTCTACGACCAAAGCCTCCTCTTCTTCATCAACATTCATAATGGTGTTCCAAGTGTACAGCCCATAAAGAATGAGTCCCGCCAGAGTGATTACTGGAATAATCGTCCATATCATCTCAAGCTTATCATTATCCGCGAAGAATAAGGCCTTTCTGCCTTGCTGCCCACGATACTTAAAGGCAAAGTAATGAAGCAATGCCTGAGTTACAAACTGAACGATAAAAATAATAACCAGTGAAATCCACATTAGGTTATCATAATCCGTTCCGTGTTCAGAAGCAGGGGTACGGAGTACGAAATGCCCATAGTTCCAAATGGAGAATAACATCAATCCATAGAGGAAAACCAAAAAGGCAAACATAAGATAGCCATTTATCTTATTGTCTTTATCATTAGCAATGGCAGTATCTTCTTTTGAGAGGGGTTGAGTAAGCTCAAAAATTTTAGTTACTTGCCAAATGGCTATACCCACTACAACCAGAATGGCTATGGTTAACAAAGCAGTCATTTAAAAGTGTTTTTTAGTTAGTGATTTCTTTATCAAATTTTAATAGTGATGATGTTTACTTTCTTCAATAAAAGGATTTCGTTTTGCCAACAAAGGAGCCTTACTCAAAGCAGTGAACGCGACAAATATAAATAATCCTAAGAATAATAGCAAACTAAAGATTTCAGAAACCCCCACAGACCACTGATCACCTACAGTAGCAGGCATAATCATCACATAAAAATCAAAGTAATGACCAATCAAAATCACAATTCCTACCATTACCACCAACCAATTGATACGTTTAAAATCGGCATTCATAAGCACCAAAAGTGGGAATATAAAATTCATCGCAGCCATACCAAAAAACACCAATTTGTAATCGTTGATACGCGTAACATAATACGTTACCTCCTCAGGAATGTTAGAGTACCAAATCAAAAGGAATTGTGAAAACCACAAGTACGTCCAGAAAATAGAAATCCCGAACATAAATTTAGCCAAGTCGTGCATATGGCTACTGTTTACAAATTGTAAATATCCTCTACTTTTTAAGTAGATGGTGATAAGAGCAATCACGGTAATACCTGAAACGAACATACTGGCAAATACATACCAACCAAAAAGAGTACTAAACCAGTGCGGGTCAACACTCATAATCCAATCCCAAGACATCATAGACTCGGAAACCAAGAAAAACACCAAAAACGCAGCAGAAATCTTGAAGTTTTTTACAAAATTACGATTATCAGAGGCTGTATCTTGAGCAATTGAGAATTTTCTTGAAAAATGACGATATGCCACCCAACCCAAAATATAGATAGCCGCACGAATCAAAAAGAAAGGAACATTTAGGTATCCTTGTTTGCCTTGTAATAGAGCATCGTGAGCCACCACCGTTTCATCCATCCATATAAAAAGATGATTAAAATGTAAGCCCGAAAGCACTAAAATAACAAAAACCACTACTGCACCAGGTAGCAAGTAGGCTGTTATGGCTTCCATTACACGGAATAATACGGGTGACCACCCTGCTTGTGAAGCTCTGTTGATAGCATAAAAAGCTAAAACTCCCAAAGAAATAAACAGAAAAAACAATGCCGCCACGTACAATGCCGCCCAAGGTTTGTTTTGTAACTGATGCAATACGTGCTCGTAATGAGCATCATCGTGATGTACATCAACCGCTTGATTATGGGCGTGATGTGCATCAACAAGCATCGTTTTTACGTCTTCAACGGTTTTAGGAGCGGTAAAAAAACCGTAAGCAACCCCCAATATTCCTACAATGATAAGAACAATTGCCGTTAATTTTAATTTATTTGAAAATGTGTACATAATCTTAAATATCTTTCTTTATGGAAATTATTTCATTAAATCGTTACGGAGTTGCTCAACATACAACGCCACTTGCCAACGTTCCTTTTCATTGATTTGAGAAGCGTACGATCCCATACTGTTTAGTCCGTAATACATTACGTGATAGATACTTCCTTGTGTAATTTCTCTGTCTTTGTAATTAGGCACCCCAGCAAATTTTTCACGTTCTGCCAAAATACCTTGCCCATTGCCTTTAGCACCGTGACATACAGCACAATAAATATCATACAAAGCTTTTCCTTCTTGGATATTTTTTTCAAGAGAAGCCACATCGGAAGCCAACGGATTGTTCAACTGGCTTTTTGCCTTTTCATATCCCTCAGTAGTATCAGGATATTCGTAAGGCAACCACCCTCTGCGTACACTCCCTTCGGCAGGTAACTGCGCTTGCATATCACCCTTAAAAGCAGGAGACTCCTGATAGGTTTCATAACCTACACTCTCATACATATTGGGCATAAACTGATAGTTAGGTTCACGTTTGTTAAAACAAGATGCCAAAACCAAAGATACACCGCTAAATAAAGCTATTTTAACTATACTTTTCATATCTTCTATTTTTCTGCGATTTTTATTTCAACAGCTCCTGTTTCTTTCAAAAGCGTTGTTATTTCAACAATATTATTACCAATTACTGGAATTTCCATCAAAAAATGGTCGTCGGTGGTACGCACATCGGGATTTTCAGCCACTTTAAAAGGCCATAGCTTACTGCGTAAATAAAAGGTAATAACCATCAAGTGAGCTGCAAAAAATACCGTTAATTCGAACATCACTGGAACAAACGAAGGTAAATTCTCCAGAAAACTGAAACTTGGCTTACCTCCAATATCTTGTGGCCAGTCTTCAATCATAATATAATTAACCATCAAGGCAGCCACTACCAGCCCGATACAGCCATAGATAAAAGCAGCAATTGCAAGACGCGTAGGGGCTAAACCCATTGCTTTATCCAATCCGTGAACCGGAAAAGGCGTATAAATCTCTTCTATTGGATGATTATGTGCTTTTACTTTTTTAACAGCGTCCAACAGCACATCATCATCATTGTACAATGCTTGTATTACTTTATGACTCATGGTTTGTATCTCTTAATTTTTTATATTTTTCACCCGAAGATTTCAAAATTGACTTCACCTCTGCTTGTGCAATTACTGGGAAAGTACGTGAGTACAACAAGAAAAGCACAAAGAAAAACCCAATAGTACCTACGTAGATACCGATGTCTACAAAAGTTGGCGAGAACATTGTCCAAGAAGATGGCAAATAATCTCTATGTAAAGAAGTTACGATAATTACAAAACGCTCAAACCACATCCCGATATTTACCACGATGGAAATAATGAAAGAAAACATAATACTTCTTCGTAGTTTCTTAAACCACATAAACTGTGGTGAAAACACGTTACAAGTCATCATTAACCAATATGCCCAAGCGTAAGGACCAGTTGCACGATTCAAAAATGCGTATTGCTCATACTCCACCCCTGAATACCAAGCAATAAACAACTCGGTAATATAAGCACAACCTACTATTGAACCCGTAATCATAATAACGATATTCATTAGCTCAATATGCTGAATAGTTATATAATCCTCAAAATTACATACTTTTCGCATAATGATTAGAAGGGTGTTTACCATAGCAAATCCAGAGAAAATGGCTCCCGCAACGAAATATGGTGGAAAGATGGTAGTATGCCACCCAGGAATTACCGAAGTTGCAAAGTCGAACGATACGATAGTGTGTACTGAAAGTACCAAAGGTGTTGCCAAACCTGCTAAAACCAATGAAACTTCTTCAAAACGTTGCCAATCTTTAGCTCTTCCACTCCAACCGAAACTCACCAAACTATAAATTTTCTTCTGAAAAGGTTTCACAGCGCGGTCACGAAGCATTGCGAAATCGGGCAATAAGCCTGTCCACCAAAATACTAAGGAAACCGAAAGATAGGTAGAAATAGCGAATACGTCCCACAACAAAGGCGAGTTAAAATTCACCCAAAGCGAACCAAACTGGTTCGGAATAGGCATTACCCAATATGCTAACCACGGACGTCCCATATGTATCAACGGGAACAACCCTGCTTGAGCTACCGAGAAAATGGTCATAGCCTCAGCCGAACGGTTAATTGCCATTCTCCATTTTTGGCGAAACAATAAAAGTACGGCAGAAATCAGTGTGCCGGCGTGCCCGATACCTACCCACCATACAAAGTTGGTGATATCCCACGCCCAACCTACGGTTTTGTTTAGTCCCCAAGTACCAATACCTTCCGATATGGTATAAATCATACATCCCAACCCCCACAAGAAGGCTACCAATGAAATGGTGAAAACTGTCCACCACAATTTATTTGCCTTGCCTTCAACCGGACGAGCCACATCCACAGTAACATCGTGGTAGGATTTGTCTCCCGTTACCAAGGGTTTTCGTATAGGTGCTTCGTAATGCGATGCCATATTTATAATTTTATTTTGTTATTTTCATCAGGAAATCTTTCCCGAAAATTGATATTCTAGTTTTTTGTTTGATTAAACTTCTTCGGTGTTTCTGACTTTTACTTGATAAACCACATTAGGGCGTGTACCCACGTGTTCCAACAAGTGATAAGCACGTTCATCATTAACTAATTTAGCAATTGGGCTATCTTTTTCGTTAATATCCCCAAAAACCATAGCTCCAGTTCCACAAGCTGCCGAACAAGCACAAGCATTATTAAATTCGCCTTTTTGTACAGGTCTTCCTTCACGCTTAGCTTTAAGGATAACGGCTTGAGTTTGTTGGATACAGAAAGAACATTTCTCCATTACCCCACGCGAACGCACCGTTACATCGGGGTTGAGTACCATCTTCCCTAAATCGTTATTCATATTGAAGTCAAACTCGTCGTTGTTATTGTACAAGAACCAGTTAAAACGACGTACTTTATACGGACAGTTGTTGGCACAGTAACGTGTTCCTACACAACGATTGTACGCCATATGGTTTTGCCCTTGACGTCCGTGTGAAGTTGCTGCAACTGGGCAAACGGTTTCACAAGGAGCGTTATTACAATGCTGACACATCACGGGTTGAAAAGCCACTTGCGGATTTTCAGTAGGGTCTTCCATCTGACCAAAAGTGGTAAGAGCAGCCCCAAGACCAGCAATATTTTCTTTTGTTTTTACATCGGCTACAAAAGTATCTTCTGAAGAATAATAACGGTCAATACGTAACCAGTGCATATCTCTGGAGCGGCGCACCTCTTCTTTACCTACTACAGGAACATTATTTTCAGCGTGACAAGCAATAACGCAAGCCCCACATCCAGTACACGCATTCAAATCAATAGACAAATTGAAGTGATGCCCAACCGTTCTATCAAAAGAATCCCAAAGAGAAACGCTAGTGGCAAGTACTTCTTTATGGTCTAAAGAAACTACGGGTTTCTTATTCCATTGTTCAGCGGGTTGGCTAACAAAATCTGCCAAAGTGGTTTCTTTTAAAATATCACCACGTCCCATTAAAGTATTGTGGAGTTGCACACAAGCAAACTCGTGAGTTCCTGAGACTTTAGTTACAGAAACTTTTTGTACATTATTGAAGTCGAAATACAACGGATAAGCATTTACCCCCACTTGCATTTCTTTTTTCACACCTTCTTTCTTTCCGTAACCAAAAGCCAAACCTAAAGAACCTTTCGCTTGACCGGGTTGAATAAGTACAGGAACTTTAAGAGTAAGTCCGTTTACGGTGATTTCTGCATAATTTCCGTCTAAAGCTCCAGTAGCATCGTGCCAGTTTTTGATACCTAATTCTTTAGCATCGGCAGCCGACATAGTAAGATAATTATCCCAAGTAGCGCGGCTGATAGGGTCAGGAAACTCTTGTAACCAAGGGTTATTAGCCTGTTGCCCGTCACCAATTCCTGTTTTAGGATAAAGCACCAATTCAAATTCGCTAGAAGTAGCTTTTGATAATTTTTCAACCGAAGCTCCAAGTGAAATTTCGTTTTGTGAAAGCACTTGAGTTGTACCCTCTGTAACAAAAGCACCATCGTGAAGCGCTTGGTTCCACTTAAACCCACCCAAAACATTGGCTGTCCAATATTCTTTTATAAAGTCATAATAGGTCTTATCTGATCCCGACCATTTAAGTAGTGCATCTTGCAACTGACGTGTATCAAATAGCGGACGAATTGTAGGTTGAGTTAAAGCAAAATGATTCTTTTTGATTTCCACATCGCCCCAAGACTCTAAATAATGAGGCGTTGCAGCAATGTAGTTGGTTTTTATCGCGGTTTCATCGGCTTTCATTGTAAAAGCTACTGAAAAATCAACCTTACTTAAACCTTCTTCAAACTGTTTGGTGACTGGTAACGTGTATATAGGATTGATATTATTGATGATAAGTACCCCAACTTTTCCAGCATTCATATCAGCAATCAACTGATTCAAAGCAACAACACTTCCTTTTCTTACCAGAATAGGGGTCGTTGGCACAAAAGCGTCACTTCCAATGCTACCATTGATTTCCAAAGCTAACAATTGTGCGTCTTCATCTTGAATACCCGTTACTACTACAGCTTTCGCTCCTGCCTTTTTAACTTGAGCTACAGCTTTTTTGAGGGCTTCCTCTGCCTTTTCTGGGAGGCTTCCACCTACGGAAATACCTTTGAGCATACCGTAAAATTTCGCCAAAGCTACCTTTAATTGTGAAGGAGTTAGCGGAACACGTTTATCAGCATTAGCCCCTGAAAGGGTCATATTAGACTCAAACTGGATGTGTCTTGACATTTTACCTTGAGTAGGGATTCTTCCCTTAGCATAACCTTCTTCAAAACCACCTCCATTCCAATCGGCTATAAAATCAGCCCCAAAAGAGACAATTACCTCAGCTTTAGCAAAATCATAATCTGCCATTGCACGAATTCCGTATTTCTTTTCAAAAGCATTAAGTGTTGCTTCTTCCGAAATAGCATCGTACTCCACTAAAGTAAGGGTAGGATATTTCTCTTTGAGAGAACTCACCAAAGCATACGTTGATGGACTTGCCAAAGTATGAGTCAGAATTACAATTTGTTTACCTTGTTGGGTTGCTTTGTTTAAAGCATAAATGGTTTCGGCATCTAACTTATCCCAATCGGTAGCCTCACCGCCTTTAACAACAGGGTGTTTTACCCTTAAATTATCGTACAAATCCAAAACGGAAGCGTGTACCCTAGCATTAGCAAAACCATTGGTTTTAGCCTCTCTATTATTTTCAATCAATATAGGACGACCTTCGCGTGTTTTTACCAAAACACTAGCAAAATCATAACCATTTGCAATGGTCGTCGCATAATAATCAGGAACTCCTGGGCGAATTTGTTCTGGAAGCACCACATAAGGAACTGCCTTATGTACAGGACCTTCACAAGCTACCATAGTAGCTGCAGCAGTACTAAACCCAACATATTTTAAGAAATCACGACGTGTTGTTGAGGAATTTTGGAGGGTTTGTTTATCTCCCAAAAATTCATCCACCGGAATTTCTTGTACAAACTCATTCTGTTTTAGTGTATCTACTATAGGACTTTCTGAGTTAAGTTCCTCTACACTTTTCCAGTATTTTTTGTTTGATGCCATAGCTTTATATAAAATTAGCTCTTTTTTTAATAATATTAATAATGACATTTACCGCATTCTAAACCACCCATTTGCGCAATGGTAAGTTTCTCTACGCCGTATTTTTTAGATAGTTCTTCGTGGATTTTTTCATAATATTTGTTATCCATCTTAACTTCTGTTTTTCGGTGGCACTCCACACACCAACCCATAGTAAGTGGCGCGTGTTGATGCAGAATTTCCATTTCTTCCACAGGTCCGTGACACTCTTGACACTGAACACCCGCAACCGTTACGTGCTGTGAGTGATTGAAGTATGCAAAATCAGGAAGATTATGCACACGCACCCAGCGTACAGGTTCTGTTTTTCCAGTATATTCACGTTTTTCTTCATCCCAACCTACTGCTTTGTAAAGTTTTTTAATTTCACCAGTATAGAACTCTTTGGTGTAACCATTAGCCAAATCCTCCTCGCCATTGTATTCTGAAATGGTTTCGTGACAATTCATACAAACGTTGAGTGAAGGAATACCTGCGGTTTTTGAAACTCGAGCAGAGGAATGACAGAATTTACAATCAATCTGATTATCACCAGCGTGAATTTTATGTGAATAGTGAATGGGCTGTATAGGCTCATACCCTTGATTAACATCAATTTGCATCAAGTATCCGTAAACAAAATAAGCCGATGCCAACAGCAAAAATATAACGGAAGAAATCACCAAAAACTGATTTTGAACAAAAGCCTTCCAAATAGGTAATTTGTTTGTCTTTTGAAGAACTTCCAAGTTTACTCCATTAGCCTCAGCAATCATTTTCAAGGTGCGATTAAGTGACACCAAAAGCACAATAAGCACTACAAATACCACCAAGAAACCAGCAAGCATAATCTGGAAAGTAACATCGCTTTTGGTATCAGAAGCAACTACTTGAACGGCTTCTTTAGGTTGCTCGGGAGCAGGAGGCGGAGCAGAAGTGTATGCCAAAATATCGTCAATATCTTGGTCTGATAGTTGCGGAAACGCCGTCATCGGAACTTTGTTGTATTCCTCAAAAATGGCTATCGCATCGGCATCTCCTGATTTAATAAGAGCTGCACTATTACGAATCCATTTTTGCAACCATTCCCTATCCCTTTTATCGGCAATCCCTGCTAATGCAGGTCCGGTCATACGTTTATCCAACTTATGACACGCAGCACACTGCTGATTAAATAAGGTTTTTCCTTTTGCAACATCTCCTTCTTGTGCAAAAACAGAAACAGAAAACACCAACATTAACCAAATACTAAGCACGTTAGTGTACAAAAAATTACGGTTATTCACCTTTTTCATATTAAAATATGTTATCTACTTTATTCGAAATTGAACTTATACCGACTGTAATCAAGGACAAAAATATAATTTAGTATCGAACTGTAAAAAAAACTTAAAATTTACAACTCAATTTATACAGATTCTAAATTAAACCCATCAGTTTTCATTCTTTGACTTACGACATATCATTTAAAAGACAAAGCTTTCCTAATATTTTTCGTTCAAAAAATTATTTTCCCTTTTTACGTTGACGTTGTTGCGCATCAACAACAGCAATAGTAGCCAAGTTAACCATCTCATCAACAGTGGCACCTAATTGGATAATATGCACGGGTTTGCTAAGCCCCATCAAGATAGGACCTATGGAATCCAACTTATTAACCTCTGTGAGAATTTTATACGTAATGTTCGCCGACTCCAAATTAGGAAAAATCAACACATTTGTATTTTTACCATTAAGCTTTGAAAAAGGGAAGGATTTAGCTATTTTCTCAGGGTTTATAGCAAAATCAGCCTGTATTTCTCCATCAACCACTAAATCAGGATGTTTTTCGTGCAGAAATTGAACTGCCTCACGTACTTTTTTAGGGGTTTCTTCTTTCGAAGAGCCAAAATTGGAGTAAGAAAGCATCGCCACAGCAGGTTGTACTCCAAAAATTTTGGCTGCTTTTGCTGTCATCAGTGTAATATCAATTAATTCTTGGGTACTTGGATTAGGATTCACTGCGGTGTCCGACAAAAACAAAGGCCCTTGTTTGGTAAGAATGATGCTGGTTGCCGAAATCCGAGAAACGCCCTCCGCTTTTTCCACCAATTCCAAAACGGGACGTACCACTGACGAATACGAACGAGAATAGCCTGTAACCATAGCATCAGCCTGACCTGTATTAACCATCATTGCGCCAAAATAATTACGCTCTCGCATTAGGCGTTGCGCTCCTAAAAGCGTAATTCCGTTACGTTGTCTGGTTTTCCAAAAAATTTTAGCAAATTCATCACAACGTTGTTTTTCAGAGTCTTTTTTAGGGTCAATAATCTCAACTTGAGCCGTAAAACCGATTTCCTCTTTAAGTTCCTCCACCACGTCACGTCTTCCGAGTAATACTGGAATTCCTAATCCGTCTTCATACACTCTTTGAGCAGCTTTAAGCACATCTAGGTGGTCAGCTTCAGGGAATACCACACGTTTAGGATTTTGTTTAGCCCGATCTTGCAACAACCTAATTTCACGATTTCCGTTACCTGATCTATCCATCAGTTCGGCACGATACGCCTCCCAATCGGTAATGGGTTTTTGAGCCACACCACTTTCCATAGCTGCTCGAGCAATTGCTGGGGGTATTTCATAAATCAAACGGGGGTCAAAAGGTTTAGGAATGATATAATTACGCCCAAAAGAAAGATTTACTTCTCCGTAAACGATATTCACTTGTTCGGGTACACTCTTTTTGGTTAAATCTGCCAAAGCGTGTACGGCAGCAAGTTTCATTTCTTCATTGATTTTGGTAGCACGAACATCTAACGCACCTCGAAAAATAAACGGAAAACCAAGGACATTGTTCACCTGATTGGGATGATCAGAACGCCCTGTTGCCATTATGATATCTTTACGAGTTTTTACCGCCAAATTATAATCAATTTCGGGAGTTGGATTCGCCATTGCAAAAACGATAGGGTCAGCAGCCATAGAAAGCAACATTTCAGGAGAAACTACATTTCCTTTGGAAAGCCCAATGAAAACATCAGCGTTTTTCATTGCCTCTTCAAGGGTGTAAATATCTCGTGCAGTGGCAAATTCGGCTTTTTGCTGGGTAAGATTAATAGCATCTTTACGGATAACCCCTTTGCTATCGCACATAATGATGTTTTCAGGTTTGGCTCCTAACGCAATGTATAATTTTGAGCACGAAACAGCCGCTGCTCCTGCTCCACTCACCACAATTTGTACCTTACTGATATCCTTCCCTACAATTTCAAGGGCATTTTTAAGGGCTGCTGCCGAAATGATTGCTGTTCCGTGTTGGTCATCGTGCATTACAGGAATATCCAACTCTTCTTTCAAACGACGTTCTATTTCAAAAGCTTCAGGAGCTTTAATGTCCTCCAAATTGATCCCTCCAAAGGTAGGCGCAATAGCTTTGACCGTTTCAACAAACTTATCCACATCAGTAGCATCTACCTCAATGTCAAACACATCTATATCAGCAAATATCTTAAAAAGCAAACCTTTGCCCTCCATTACAGGTTTTGAAGCCTCTGGGCCAATATCACCCAAACCCAAAACTGCTGTTCCGTTGGAAATTACCGCTACCAAATTGCTTTTGGAAGTATAGTTATAAACTTTGCTTTTATCTTCGGCAATAGCAAGGCAAGGCTCGGCAACCCCAGGGGAGTATGCCAAAGACAAATCATGCTGCGTAGCATATTTTTTAGTGGGAACCACCGCTATTTTCCCTGGTTTAGGAAACTCGTGATAGTTTAAAGCTTCACTTTTTTTACGAGAATTCTTCATTATATATTCTTTATTTTTAGTAAAATAGCAAAAAAGCCATTTATTATTTATCAACCTTCAAATTTCATTCTATGATATTAGGAGCAAAAGTATGATTTTTTTATAAAATGCCAAGCCTTTTATGGGTAGTCATTTTAGGAAAAGACAAATTATCTCTAAAATCCACCTAATCTGTTCAAGATTGTTTTTTACAAGATAATATGACCCACTTGGCCAAGTCATAATTTTATAGTATTACAACTTTTAACCCTAATAATTTACGATGTTTCACACTAAAAAAAACTACAATTTTTAATAATTTCTATATATCAAAACTGATAAATCTGCTCGGGAGTTACACAATAATCAAGTGGAATATCGTCATTGGAAACGTCTTCTATATTTTGGACGGGAGCAAAAAAAGAAAGTCCTATTTTTAACGTTTTTGGAGAGCATTGACTCAAAAAATCATCGTAGAATCCTTTCCCATAACCCACTCGGTTTCCCTTTGTATCATAAGTAAGTAAGGGAACAAAAACTACCTCAATAGCTTCAGGAGCAATTTCTAATCCTGTTTGAGGCTCTGTAATTCCCCATTGATTTTGAAAAAAAATAGTTTTTGGTGTAAGCAAAATATGTGTAAGCTTTCGAGTACTAAAATCAGTTTTGGGTAGTACTATTTTTTTATTTTTATCCTGTAAAATATGAATCACATATTGGGTATCTACTTCCCCAAAATGTTTGATAGGCAAAAAGATATGAAACACCTCCAAATGCCAAATAGGTAACTGCAAAATTCGTTGGGCAATGGCTATACTTTTTGTATTTTGTTCTTGAGGAGAAAGCCCTGCCCTTAAAGATTTGTACTGTTTGCGCAAAGAAGATTTATCCATATTCTACTCCAAATTAAATGCATACAAAAGTAATTAAAAATCATCTTACAAAATGAGTAAAACTTTAAAAATCGCTTTTACAATTTGACAAAAACGCACCCATTTCCATTCAAAACACACAAAAAAAACACCTACAAAATCGTTTTAATAAAAAATAAACGACCCACAAGTACAATATATTGAAAAGTTTTTATTTTACGAAAAAGATATATACCTTTGTCTTTCTTAAAACTAAAAATAATAACACATTATGGCTTTTGATATTGAAATGATCAAGAAAGTGTATGAGCGTATGGGTGAGCGTATTGATAAAGCACGTGAACTGACCCAACGTCCGCTAACACTGACCGAAAAAATCCTTTACGCTCATCTTTGGGACGGAAACCCAACCCGAGTGTTTGAACGTAGCAAAGACTATGTAGATTTTGCCCCCGACAGAATCGCCTGTCAAGATGCTACGGCACAAATGGCACTATTGCAATTTATGCACGCTGGAAAAGCAAAAGTTGCTGTACCAACTACCGTACATTGCGACCACTTGATACAGGCAAAAGTAGATGCCTCTACCGATTTGAAACGCGCCAATGAAACCAGTTGCGAAGTGTTTAACTTTTTAGAATCCGTTTCTAATAAGTACGGTATTGGTTTTTGGAAACCTGGCGCAGGAATTATCCATCAGGTAGTCCTTGAAAACTATGCTTTTCCTGGCGGAATGATGATTGGTACCGACTCGCACACGGTAAATGCTGGAGGTTTAGGAATGATAGCCATCGGGGTGGGCGGTGCCGACGCTGTTGATGTTATGGCAGGTATGCCTTGGGAACTGAAATTCCCGAAGCTCATCGGAATAAAACTCACTGGAAAATTAAATGGTTGGACTGCACCAAAAGATGTTATCTTAAAGGTCGCCGGAATTTTAACCGTAAAAGGAGGTACAGGGGCTATTATTGAATACTTTGGTGAAGGAGCTGAAGCGATGTCTTGCACTGGAAAAGGAACCATTTGTAATATGGGAGCAGAAGTAGGAGCAACTACTTCTACATTTGGATATGATGCCTCTATGGAACGTTACCTAATTTCAACAGGACGCGCCGATGTAGCTGAGGCTGCTAATAAAATCAAACATCACCTAACTGCCGACCCTGAAGTATATGCACAACCTGAAAAATATTTCGACCAAGTTATCGAAATCAATCTTTCTCAACTAGAACCTCACCTTAACGGACCTTTCACGCCAGATTTAGCCACGCCCATTTCGAAAATGAAGGAAGAAGCCGCCAAAAACGATTGGCCTTTGAAAGTAGAAGTAGGCTTAATCGGTTCGTGTACAAACTCTTCCTATGAAGATATTTCCAGAGCCGCTTCATTAGCTAAACAAGTTGCCGACAAAAAACTAAAAACAAAAGCCAAATTTACCATCACACCAGGTTCTGAACAAGTACGATATACCATCGAACGTGACGGGTTCATCGATACTTTTGATAAAATCGGAGCTACCGTTTTTGCTAATGCCTGCGGACCTTGCATCGGGATGTGGGACAGAGAAGGTGCTGAAAAACAGGAACGAAACACCATCGTACATTCTTTCAATCGTAATTTTGCTAAACGTGCCGATGGTAATCCTAATACTTTAGCCTTCGTAGGGTCGCCCGAAATCGTTACGGCTCTTGCCATTGCTGGAAGATTAGATTTCAACCCCATTACCGACAAACTGGTAAATGAAAATGGTGAAGAAGTATCACTTGATGAGCCTACTGGTTTTGAACTCCCTCCAAAAGGATTTGCCGTAGAAGATGCTGGATACATAGCACCAGCTGAAGACGGCAGCCAAGTGAAAGTTATAGTAAACCCTGACTCTGAACGTTTGCAGCTACTCGCTCCTTTCCCTGCTTGGGACGGCAAGAATATCACTGGAGCCAAACTACTCATTAAGGCACAAGGCAAATGTACCACCGACCACATTTCAATGGCAGGACCTTGGCTTCGTTTCCGCGGACATTTGGACAATATTGCCAACAACACCCTTATCGGAGCGGTAAATGCCTTCAACGGAAAAACCAATTCGGTAAAAAACCAACTCACTGGTCAGTATGCTCCCGTTCCAGAGGTACAACGCGCTTATAAAGCAGCCCAAGTAGCCTCTATAGTTGTAGGCGATCAAAATTACGGAGAAGGTTCATCAAGAGAACACGCCGCAATGCAACCACGTCATTTGGGAGTACGTGCTGTTTTGGTAAAATCTTTTGCTCGAATCCACGAAACCAATCTCAAAAAACAAGGAATGCTTGCTCTTACTTTTTCCAAAGAAAGCGACTACGATTTAATTCAGGAAGATGATACTTTCAACTTCTTAGACTTAACAGAGTTCGCACCCAACAAGCCTCTAACTCTGGAAATAGTACATAAAGATGGCTCAAAAGACCTCATCAAAGTAAATCATACTTATAACGAAGGTCAAATTGCTTGGTTTAAAGCAGGAAGTGCCCTAAACTTGATTGCTGCATCTGCACAATAAATCATATTACCCAACCCGTTTAAACGCTTAAAAATAAAAGTTTAAACGGGTTTTGTTATTTTTAGAAGTTAAGCAATAGGGAATAGTAGTTAGTAGTTAGTAGTTAGTAGTTAGAAACTTGTAACTTGGTTCTTGATACTTTATACTTTATACTTTAAATATGTCAAACGCTTGGAAAATAGCCTTTATAGGCACGATTATTCACTTATTTTTAGGAACCGTTTACGCTTGGAGTTTTTTTCAAGTACCTATTATGGAACTTACTCAATGGAACAACCTGCAGACCACTATGGCTTTTAGCCTAACGATACTTTCTTTGGGTATAACAGCATCTTGGGCAGGCGGAAAATTAGAACGCTATGGCACTACCAAATTAACCATAATGGGCGGATTACTCTTTGGATTAGGCTATATACTTGCTTCCTTAGCTTTGGAGCGAACTCATTTATGGGGCTTCTATGTAAGTTTTGGATTAGTAAGCGGATGCGGACTTGGTTTAGCTTACGTAACTCCAGTGGCTGTAGTTAGCCAATGGTTTAGTAAAAAGCAAGGTTTGGCTACTGGAATGGTAGTAATGGGATTTGGTTTAGGCGCTTTTTTGATGTCTAAAATTTTAGCTCCTCTCTTTTTTGAACTTACTGGGCAAAATGTAGCCTTGAGCTTTCGGTATTTCGGAATTGGTTTTATGCTGATTATTCCGCTACTGGGTATGTTTTTAAAACTTCCAACAAACATCAACTCATCGCATCATTCAGTTAACGAAATTACTTCAACACAAAAAAGTTCAGGGAAAGCTCTGCTAATTTGGCTTATCTTTACATTAAATATCATCGTAGGAATGATATTTTTATCCTTCCAGTCCCCACTTTTACAGGAATTGATACTAAAAGAAGAGGCTTCTGTTTCAAAAGAAACGCTTACTGCAGCAGGAGCTACTCTTATTGCAGTGAGTGCTTTTTTTAACGGTATTGGAAGATTGCTTTGGGCAAGTCTCTCGGATAAAATTGGGCGAATAATTGCCTTCCGTTGGCTCATCGCCCTTGAAGTTATTTGCTTTTCGCTGCTTATAGTTACCCAAAATGTAGTTTTATTTTGTGTTTTAGTTTGCCTTGTGTTGCTGTGTTATGGCGGTGGTTTCGGCATACTTCCTTCACTGATTAAAGACGAGTTCGGAGCTGAAAGAATGCCCAAAATTTATGGGATTATGCTTACAGGTTGGGGCATTGGTGGAGTAATCGGTGCACTTTCTACGGCTTTTTTAAAGGATACTTTTGCTCATAGTGCTGGAATGTACGCCTTTTGTGCAGGGCTTGTTACCGTGATTATAGCTTTGGCAATCAGTTTTCTTGTAAAAGTAAGAAAGCCATAATTGGCATAAAAAACACCTCACTAAACTTTTAATCCCGACTATTAGCCAACCGTATAAGTTGTTTTCCTTCCAAAGAAAACACCAAAAGTAAGTAACCCACCACAAAAAAGCTTCCCACCCAAAGGTTTCGGTCGAAAACATAAAATGCTAATACTGATGCCCCTGTGCTTACACCTAAAAAAAGTCCTATCTTTTTCATCGGATAGGGTATCGGATATTTGTACTGCCCGATGAAATAAGAAAGTAACATCATCGTACCATAGGCAAGTAACGTTGCCAATGCCGCTCCCTTATAACTCAGTATGGGGATTAAAGCATAATTTCCTACCAATGTTACTATCGCCCCAAATATGGAAATGTACGCCCCATAGCTGGTTCTGTCGGTAATTTTATACCAAACCGATAGGCTATGGTAAATACCCAAGCAAAGATTTGCCAACAGAATTATCGGAACAATCCAAAGGGCTTCCCAATAAGCGGGGTCGGGGACTAAAATCCGCTTAAATAAATCGGTATAAACGGTTATAAAAAGTAAAACGAATGCTCCGAAAATCGTAAAGTAGTAGGTAATGGTAGCATAGGTTTGTGGTGCTGACTTATCACGAGCCTTATTAAAGAAAAAAGGCTCTACCCCCAACTTATAAGCCGTTACGAACAAGGTCATAAACATACCGAGCTTATAACAAGCGGCATAAATACCGATGGTTGCATCGGCGGTTTCGGAGGGAAGTAATTTCCGTAAGAAAACACGGTCAAATCCTTCGTTAATCGAAAAGGCAATACCGGCAATAAGCACCGGAAAAGCATAAGCGAACATCGCACGCCAAAGCCGAGGATAAAAGGCAAATTTAATCTTCACATATAAAGGTAAAAGCACCAAAAAGGTCAGTAAACTTGCCACCAAATTGGCTATAAATATATAATGTACTTTATTTTCAAAATCAAAATACGATGCCATTGGTTCGCCGAGTGCCATTTTGGGTAAAACTAAAAAGAAAAACAGATTTAAAAAGAGGTTTACCAGTACATTTCCTATCTTAATAGCGGCATAAGCCACCGGTTTTCCTGCATTACGAAACCAAGCAAAGGGAATAACCACCAAAGCATCGAGGGCAAGAATGGCAATAGCATATTGTATAAAAGCAACTTCATAATTTAAGTAGTGAGCGATGTGCTCACGCAAAAACCAAGCAACAATAAAGAACACCAATGTAGTAAGAGTAACCGAAGTTAGTGCTGTTGATTGTACCTTTTGAGGATTTTCTTCCCGATTCATAAATCGGAAGAAGGCAGTTTCCATACCGTAGGAAAGTAACACGTTGCCTAAAATGAGGTACACCATCAGCACGGAGTAAATTCCGTAGTCGGATTTAGGAAGTTGATAGACGTACAAAGGCGTTAAAATCACACTAATTATACGCGGAAGCACCGTTGCCAATCCGTAGATGAAAGTATGTTTAAAAAGGGTTCTCAGTCCAGACATTTTCAAAAAGGATTTGAATTTTCAGCAAAAATACGGTTTTATACCATTTTGAATTTAAAAATCGCTGAAAATAAAAATCTTCAGCTTCGCTCAAATTGACAAGGTTTCGTCTCCAAGGTCATAAACTCACTCTTGAAAACAAAGCTACAAGTATATAAAGTTGTATTTTTTCATCAAGTAAAACTCACTCCCCCCTACTCTTTATTCATCATAATGAATTCGTATAGCCACCAACGGTTCGTATTATTCACTACTATAAATGAATGAAACAAATACTCATTTTATCAATTCACTACTATGAATTTGTACAATTTGATTCAATATTCTTTATTCACTGATGTGAATTACCTCATCAACTTAAAAAACTATCTATTCACAGCAATAAATTACTAAAATCTTGTTTAAAGGAACGAATTCACTGATGTGAATTGAAAGAAAACACATCGGTTTTATCAATTCACAAGTATGAATCGGTTTCTATGTTAAAAATAGTATTCATTGATATTAAATAGTCGTTTCATTAAATTCTTTTTCGAAAGATTTTATGAAGTGAGTTGTTGGGTTATACTACAAAGTAGGGCTAATATTTTGGGTTATCAACTCCTTTATCTCTGAAAATAAAAGCGAAAGTACGTTTTGAGCCCTTATCCTGAGATGTATTTTAGCCCAACAATGGAAGCTATTAGGGTAAATAAGAAAAAGACACGCCAAAAGGTGATAGGGTCTTTAAAAAATAGCATTCCGATGATGACCGAGCCCGCCGCTCCGATACCCGTCCAAACCGCGTAAGCCGTTCCTAAAGGAATATGCTGTATGGCACGCATCATCAACCACATACTCCCCGTTAAAGAAATACCAAAGCCCACATACCACCAATACATCTGCTGTGAAACACTTTCTCGAGCTTTACCCAAACAAAAAACAAAGGAAACCTCCAACAACCCTGCTAAAAGCAAATAAAACCAGTGCATTTACGAACTATTTTTGAAAGAAGAATACTTATAAACCTTGATTTTTACTATACTGACGCCATTTTTCAATACATTGTTGCATATCATCAGGTAGCGAAGAGTCAAAACGTAAAAAACCTTTCCCCGAAGGATGCTCAAAGCCCAGCGTTTTGGCGTGTAATGCCTGACGCGGCAGTATCTTAAAACAATTTTCAACGAATTGCTTATACTTAACAAAGGTAGTTCCTTTGCGTATTTTATCTCCTCCGTAGCGTTCGTCATTAAAAAGCGGATGCCCTAAGTGCTTCATATGCACACGTATTTGATGAGTTCGCCCAGTTTCCAAACGACACGAAATAAGTGTTACGTAGCCAAATCGTTCCAAAACTTTGTAGTGCGTAACGGCCTCCTTTCCGTAACTGCCATCTTCAAAAACATCCATAAGCAATCGGTCTTTCAAATGCCTACCGATATGACCACGAATAGTTCCTTCATCTTGCTCCACATTGCCCCATACCAACGCCACATATTCCCTTTCGGAAGTCTTATGAAAGAATTGTAACGCCAAATGATTCATCGCAGCTTCTGTTTTGGCAATAACCAACAAGCCCGACGTATCCTTATCAATACGATGTACCAAACCGGGACGATTACTACTATTATTAGGCAGATTTTCGAAGTGATAAATGAGTGCATTGATAAGCGTACCGCTATAATTACCGTGACCTGGGTGCACCACCATACCCGCAGGTTTATTAACCACCAAAAGAGCTTCATCTTCATAAACCACATCAAGAGCAATAGGCTCTGGAGTGAGCAAATATTCGTGCGGAGGATGTTCAAACATTACTTTTACCTCATCATTGGCTTTCACACGGTGATTGGACTTTACCGCACAGCCGTTAACGAAGATATTTCCTTGCTTGGCAGCTTGTTGTATTTTATTTCGGGTGGCGTTTTCCACAAAATTCATCAAAAACTTATCCACGCGTAAAGGTTCTTGCCCTTTACCTGCTTTAAAGCTGTAATGTTCGTATAGTTCATCGTCCTTTTCTAAATCGTCATCGAAGATAGGTTTCATCTGTGGTGATTTTACAAGTTACTAAACCGTTAGTATGCCTCATTTTGATGGCATTACTAACGGCTTACCTTAAATTAAAAAGTATGTTTTACAAATTATGAGTACCCAAAACCTCCTCAGAGGTAGCTTCCCCCTCTTGAGTGGGCAAATCAGGCGCGTTAGGGTCTTTACCATTACCACAAACTAAATCTATTTTAGCTGTTTTTATGAGCATTTCCCCTGGATTTACTTTTTGCCCTCTATGCGACATTTCCAGCACCATATCTTTACCTATATCATCTACATAGGTAATTTTACCGACCTCCAAACCAACCGATTTGAGTATCGCCTCGGCACTACGACGCGTAATTTGAATCACTTTCGGAATGGTTACTTTTCGGTACCCTGACGGATTTATTGTCAAGTAAATCTTCCTGTTTTCCTTTACCTGCTGGGCAGCCTCCGGATTCTGACTAATTACCGAATACTTGGGGAATTTTGGGTTATATGTAGTTGAATCAAGCACCTCATAACGTAAATGAACCGCCTTGAGGGTTTCTTCCACTTCGCTGAGCGTTTTCTTGGACAAATCAGGAACCACTACATATTCGCCGTGATTGGTCCATACCTTTAACATCTTGAGAAGTACAAATATCAAAAGAAAAAGCACCAAAATAGCTAAGGCAATATGTTTGCCCCAAAGCCTCACCATTGGGTGATTTATTATTTTCATTGTTTTTGATTTCTTTTGCATTGAATTATTGTTTTTGGTTTGCGTTTTCTATAAGTTTATCAATAACCGATTGCGTCAGTGACAAGCATAGGCTAAAGAGCAAAGCAGCCCAAAAGCCGTGAACACTAAAGCCGCCCACCAATTCACCTGCCAATAAGATAATAATAGCATTGATTACAAATAAAAATAACCCTAAAGTAACCACCGTTATCGGAATAGAAATAAAAAATAGCACAGGCTTTACTAAAACGTTCAAAATTGCCAACACAAAGGCGACCAAAATCGCCGTAAAATAATCGGTGATTGACGCTCCAGGAAGAATATTAGCAAGTACAAGCACCGCTAAAGCCGTAAGTAAAAGATTAACTACAAATTTCATATCACTCTATCTTTTTGTTAAATCATCAGCAAAAATAAGAAAAACCTATCACTATTGAGTATTTTCTTGCATAAACTGAATTGTTTTACTGAAAAAATCAGTAGGGTTTTGAGCGTGTACCCAATGCCCTGCCCGAGTTACAGTATCAATAATTGCTTTAGGAAAATGTACTTTTATTAGCGCTTCATCATCTTGCAAAACGTATTCGGAATATTCGCCTCTTAAAAACAGAGTGCTGCCTGAAAATACTTTATTGGTGGCAAGTGCTTCACCAATTTCACCTTCATTTTCGGTAAGTGCCTCCAAATTAAATCGGAAAGCCAATCGTTCACGCGTCTGCCAGTACAAATTCTTTAATAAAAACTGACGTACAGTCGCTTCGGGTACAAATTTAGCCAATTGCCCATCGGCTTCATTACGTGATGTTATCGAATCGAAATCAATAGATGCTAAACCTTGTAATATATGTTGGTGGTGCATCGGGTAATATTTGGGTGCGATATCCACTACTACCAACGATTTTACCATTTGAGGATATTCTGTAGCAAAGAGCATTGCGGTTTTACCCCCCATAGAATGCCCCATCAGGTGAAAAAACTCAAGTTGGTGATATTGCGCATATTTTTTCAAATCACCAACCAACAAAGTGTAATTGAAATCATCAGAATGGAAACTATGCCCGTGATTGCGCTGATCAATCAAATGCACTTGGAAGCCTTGTTCGGCATACTTTAGCCCCAAAGTTCTCCAATTGTCGGACATTCCTAGAAAACCGTGCAAAATCAGTAGTGGTTGCCCTTGCCCCACAATTTGCGAATGTAAAATCTGCATAACTCCTTTTATTTAAGTCGTTGTAGGTACATATTCACTACATTATCCAAACCTAAATACAATGCCTCGCTAATGAGTGCGTGTCCGATAGAAACTTCCAACAAGCCAGGAATATGCTCTTTAAAATAACGAAGATTTTCCAAACTTAAATCGTGCCCTGCGTTAAGCCCTAAGCCTACTTTTTGAGCTTCCAAAGCCGCTTTTACATAAGGATTTATACCCTCTAAATTCCCCGCGTGATAAGCCGTAGCATATGCCTCAGTATAAAGTTCCACACGGTCAACTCCTGTTTGTGCTGCTGCCGAGACCATTTTCTCGACAGGGTCGACAAATAATGAAGTGCGTATGCCATTGCGCTTAAATTCAGCAACAACTTCGGTTAAGAAATCTCTGTTTTTAATAGTATCCCAACCAGCATTAGAGGTTATAGCATCTTCGGCATCAGGCACTAAAGTTACTTGAGTGGGTTTTACCTGCAACACTAAATCTATAAATTTGGTCACAGGATTTCCTTCAATGTTGTATTCAGTAACTACCACGTCCAATAAATCAAACGCATCTTGATAACGAATGTGACGTTCATCAGGGCGAGGGTGTATGGTGATTCCCTCAGCACCAAACTTTTGCACATCAGCTGCCACCTGAAGTAAATTGGGCACATTACCACCACGCGAATTTCGCAGTGTAGCTATTTTATTGATATTTACGCTTAATTTTGTCATCTGTTGAGAATATTTATGTCGGGGCAAAGATAATAAAATCAAGCATAACGATACGCACAAACTCATTATTTTAAAAACCAAATAAAGGTATCGCACTTAGCTTAACCCCTTTAATTAAAACACCTTCAAAATTTTGTTTTTAAAAAAGAATACGTACCTTTGGATTGCTTTTTAAAGCCAACTTTGTTTGGTAAGTGTTAAACATATCTCAAGAAAAAATATGAAGAAATTACTTATTGCATTTTTAATAATTCTCTCAACAGGTTGCAAAAACACTGAAAGTGCAGTAGTTTTTACCCCAGAGGCACTACAACAAGAAATATTTGACCCCGAGGGAAATCAAACTACCGTAGGTGAGGCTATCTCGCAATTCAAAGGAAATAAGATAGTTATCGACCTTTGGGCTTCGTGGTGCAGAGACTGTATTGTTTCTATGCCTGAAATAGCTCAGTTACAGCAAAAATATCCTGAAGTCAAATTTTTATTCTTTTCTGTGGATGACAAACAGGAAAATTGGTTATATGCCCTTGAAAGTCATATGTATCCTAATAATGTAAAAGGAGAGCAATATTTTTTCAACACGGGTTGGAAACGCCCTAAAAGCCCCGATTCTAAGGAAAACAACTTTATCAAATTCGCAAAATTAGATTGGATACCCCGATATATGGTGCTTGATTCTAACGGAAAAATCATCAATTTTTACGCAAAATCGGTTGACGACCCTCATTTTTTAGAGGCTTTAAAGTAAAATATCCTATCCAAACTATGAATATTTTAAAAAACATTTCCTTAAAACCTTACAATTCCTTTGGTATTGATGTTATTGCTGAAACTTTCGTTGAAATAACCTCTGAAGCCGATTTAAAACAAGCCTTGAAGCTGTTTCCCAAATGCTTTGTATTAGGAGGCGGGAGTAATATGTTGCTTACCAAAGACATAGCAATACCCGTACTTCATATTCAAAACAAAGGAATTTCTATCATAAAAGAAGATAGTGATTTTATTTGGATAAAAGCCGAAGCTGGTGAAAATTGGCATAAATTCGTGCTTTTTTGCATAGAAAAAGGCTATGGCGGATTGGAAAATCTTGCTCTAATTCCTGGAAATGTGGGTACTACTCCTGTACAAAACATCGGTGCTTACGGAGTTGAGATTAAAGATGTGATGGAAAGTTGCCAAGCCATAAACACACAAAATCTTGAAAATAAAACATTTACCAACTCTGATTGTCATTTTGCTTATCGAGAATCCATTTTTAAAACCACCGAAAAGGGCAATTACATCATCACTTCCGTAACATTTAAACTTACTAAGCAAAACCACATTTTAAACATTCATTACGGCGACATCCAAAAAGTACTTGCTGAAAAAGGCATCTCCTCTCCTACTCCTTCAGAAATCGCTCAAGCCGTAATGACCATACGAAAACAAAAATTACCCGACCCTAAAACACTGGGCAACAGTGGTAGTTTTTTCAAAAATCCGATTGTAAACCAAGCCCTTGCCGAACAAATACGCAATCAGTACCCTCAATTGCCTTACTATGAAATGCCAGAGGCACGCGTAAAAATTCCTGCTGGATGGCTCATTGAAACTTGTGGACTTAAGGGATATCGACAAGGTGATGCAGGAGTACATAAAAATCAAGCCTTAGTTTTAGTTAATTACGGAAAAGCTTCAGGAACAGATATTTGGAATTTAGCTACAACAATTCAACAAAAGGTAAAAAATACCTTCGGTATTGATATTGAACCCGAAGTAAACGTATTTATGTAAGTCACTCCTTATCAATTAGTTTTTTAATTTGATTAAGTTTCATCAGTGCCTCAACGGGGGTTAATGTATTGATATCCAACTGCAAAATCTCTGACTTTATTTCTTCCAGAAGTGGGTCGTCCATATTGAAAAAGCTAAGTTGCATTTCTTTTTGAGCTGATTTTAACTTTTGTGAAGTATCTTCCGAAGCGTGTGAACTTTCCAGTTTTTTGAGCATTTTATTGGCCTTCTGAATAACAAATTGAGGCATTCCTGCCATTTTTGCTACGTGAATACCAAAACTATGAGCAGAACCCCCTGAGACTAACTTTCGGATAAACAATACATTATCCTTAGTTTCTTTGACTGAAACGTTGAAGTTTTTAATCCGATCGAAACTATCAGTCATTTCATTAAGTTCGTGGTAATGTGTTGCAAATAAGGTTTTTGCCTTTGATGGATGTTCGTGCAAATATTCAGCTATTGCCCAAGCGATGGAAATTCCGTCGTAAGTACTTGTTCCTCTGCCTATTTCATCAAGTAAAACCAAACTTCGTTCTGATATGTTATTCAAAATCAGGGCTGCTTCGTTCATTTCAACCATAAAAGTTGATTCTCCCATTGAAATATTATCACTAGCCCCAACACGCGTAAAAATCTTATCCACAATGCCTATTCGTGCTGAATCTGCTGGAACAAAACTTCCAATCTGTGCCAACAAAACAATGAGTGCCGTCTGACGCAAAATCGCAGATTTACCTGACATATTGGGTCCTGTAATCATTATAATTTGCTGTGAATCACGGTCAAGATATACATCATTGGCGATATAAGGAACGCCCACAGGCAATTGTTTTTCAATAACAGGATGCCTTCCGTCTTTAATATCTAAAACAAACGATTCGTCCATTTCAGGGCGATTGTAATTATTTTCAAGAGCAAGTGAGGCAAATCCGCAGAGGCAATCCAACTGACCAATAAGCATCGCATTTTGCTGTACCTGAGGGATATAATTTCCTATAGAAATAATCAATTCGGCAAAAATAGCTTGTTCAAGTTGTGCTATTTTCTCTTCTGCTCCTAAAATTTTAGCTTCGTAAGTTTTTAATTCCTCCGTGATGTATCGTTCGGCATTGACGAGAGTTTGTTTACGAATCCAATCTTGCGGAACCTTGTCTTTGTGCGTGTTACGAACCTCAATATAATATCCGTGAACATTGTTATAATCAATTTTTAAAGACGAAATTCCAGTTTTTTCGGTCTCCCTTTTGAGCATCTCGTCCAAATAGGCTTTCCCTGAAACAGAAAGTTTGCGAAGTTCGTCCAATTCCGCAGAAACTCCTTCCTTTATAGCATTTCCTTTCAGAATATTGACCGGAGCTTCCTCATTAAGCGTTACGGCAATCTGATTACAAAGCTCTTCACACGAATGCAATTTATCGGCTAAAGCATTCAAATCGTGATTTTTAGCTTGATCGCATATTTCTTTTATCGGAGAAATCATTTCCAGTGAATTTTTCAGCTGAACGACCTCACGAGGCGTAATCTTTCCTGTCGCAACCTTTGAAATAAGTCGCTCAATATCACTTATTTTTGAAATATGCTCTTTAATTTTTTGCAACACATCAATATGTCCCATAAAGTGCGAAACCACCTCGTGACGTTGCTTTATTTTGGCAATATCCTTCAACGGAAGTGCTAACCAGCGTTTTAAGGTTCGGCTACCCATTGCAGAAATCGTTTTGTCGATGACGTCCAAAAGGGTTACCGATTGGCTGGAAGTTCCTGTATAAAGCTCCAAATTGCGAATAGTGAACTTATCCAACCATACGTAAGCATCTTCCACAATCCGCTGAATGGAAGTAATATGTTGTAATTTATTATGTTGTGTTTCAGACAGATAATAAAGAATAGAACCCGCAGCCAATAAAGATTCTGTTAGTTCCTCTACGCCAAATCCTTTTAATGAATTAGTTTGAAAATGTTGCGTTAGAATTTGACGAGCGTAATCCTCCTTGTACACCCAATCTTCTAAAAAGAAAAGATGAAAATCATCACCAAAGCTTTCTGTAAACTCTTTTTTTTGCTTTTTCGCCACCAGAACTTCGCTGGGCTTGAAGTTTTGTAATAGCTTATCAATGTTAGCTTTATCTCCTTGTGCTACCAAAAATTCACCTGTGGAAATATCCAGAAAACTGACTCCGTTTATATTTTTTGTAAACCATACGGAAGCCAAAAAGTTGTTCGATTTTGAATGAAGAATATCATCATTTAAAGCCACACCAGGGGTAACCAATTCAGTAACACCGCGTTTCACGATGCCTTTCACAGTTTTAGGGTCTTCAAGTTGGTCGCAAATTGCAACTCTGTAACCTGCCTTGACTAATTTTGGCAAATAGTTGTTTATTGAATGATGCGGAAACCCAGCAAGTTCCGTGCGTTCACTACCATTATTTCGGTTGGTAAGCACAATATCAAGCACTTGGGCAGCCTTTACAGCGTCCTCACCAAACGTTTCATAAAAATCCCCCACCCTGAAAAGCAACAACGCATCAGGATATTTTGCTTTAATCTGATTGTATTGCTTCATTAAGGGAGTTTCTTTCTTAGTCTGCTTTGCCACTGTGTTTTTGTTTATGTTTTTACTTTTGCGAAGATAACATATTTATTTGCATTTCAAAAAAGACAAAAAACCAAAAAGATGAAATCATCACGCTTTAGAGCAAAATTGTTTTTTTAGATTATGTATATTTTTGAGATTTATTTGTTTAAATATTTTTCAGGAATATATTTTTCGCCTTTCAAATCAATGAAGTATTGATAATCATCTTGATATACGAGAATGTATAGTGTTGCTTTTGTTCTGTTTTCAGTGTTTTGTATGTCAATTTCTTCTTTTGAGGTATGTCTGAAATCTACAAAATGTAGCTGCTTTTGAGGTTCGATAACCCATTGCATTGTGGTAAGGTCAATAACTCCCATTGTATTATTTATAGATTCTGCAATGGCGTATCCTAATCGTTTTTTCTTTATTTCCTTGATAAACAGAGTTTTTGTATCACCCGAAATACTCGTAAAATGGCTGTATTCTTCTCCTTTTTTCTTGGTCAGAAACCAAATATTATCTTTTGCATACGTATTTTGCTCAATCGTTTCGTATTCAAACTCAAATGGAGACAAAATTTCTTCTTTTTTATCAATAATTCCCATCATAGGATTTTCTTTTGATAACTTTCGAGCTAAAACATAGGTATTTCCGTTATGAGTAATAATATCAACATATTCAAAATTCTTGTTGTTGGGAGTTACTCTTTTAGGTTTTTCTGAAGTATATGCAGTGGTTACATCTGCATCAATAACTTTTGAAAACAAATCATCTTTTTCAATACGTTTCAGTTCCAAACCACTTGTAGGGTGATATTCAAACTCAAAAAAATCATTGAGAGAATAAAGTTGCCCTTTAATTTTGGGAGTAGAAAGTTCATCTTGTATTAGGATTGGACTGCCTGAAGGCGGAACGATTTCTTGCATTGTTTCTGCATCAATGTATCCTGTGTCAAATCCTCGTTGGAAATACAAAATATTGCCAATGGTGTTCGCATCGTAGTCTTTGAAGAAGTCTTTTATCTTATTTTGGGCAAATGCTTCTGCAGTTAGGTTTTCTTCTTGGTTGTCAAACTCTTTCGGAAGGAATTTTTTTCCGCTGAAGTCCATATAAAAACTTTTTGAATAGCTATCTGTACTTATCAGAACATGATATTTTGCCCGATTTTTAATATCGTGCCGATTAACCTTCTTGTCAGTTTCTATAATTAAGTCTTTGAAAACCAATTTGTCTTGTGGAGGGATAACCCATTGCATTGTAGCCCAATCCAAAACACCATTTTTTTCATTGATAGGGTGCTTTGTTATTCCATAACCAAAGATTTCTGTTGAGATAGAGCCATTATCTGGAACTTGATTCTTCAATTTTTCTTCTCCTGACATATTGATAAAACTCATCACTCTATTCTTACTCATTGACAAGTCTTGAACTTTAAGCCAAACGTCATTTTCATTGGAAGCATATTTGTTTACATCAATCCACGAATGTTTGTAATTAAAATGCTCTGAAATATTACCTTGTTGGTCTATGATAGCATACAAATATCCATCATCAACTTTTTTACATACAATTAAATAGTATTTTCCTTTATACTTAAAAACATCATTATCTCCAAAATAGTTACAACTTTCATATTCTTTGGCGAAAAATACAGTTCTGTTTTTTATCTGAAACCCCTTTGCTAACTTGTCCGAAGACACAAATTCATATTTTGGTTTCTTATGAGGAGGAGAATGTAAAACACAACTGTAATTTATTTCTTCTTTAGTTGAAATTTTCCAGTTTTTATCTACCGAAAATGTATAATAATGCTCATCAAATGCACTATAAATCACTTTTCCTCTAATCGGAGAAAAACTTTCAATGTAAATACTGGTGGTATGAATTGGCTTAACGAGGGTTTGCATCGTTTTCCTATTCATAAGTCCTAATTTTCTATCCACATAAAAGGGAAGAATATCATTGGGATTTGTATTTTTACAATTGGTAAAAAGTTCCTCAAGTTCTTTGCGTACCTCTTCCTCCGTTTGTGAAAAACCGCAGAATGAAGTTAAAAACAAAATTATTAAATATACCTTCTTCATAGTTGTTTGTTTTGTTTTTATGTAGTTGTCCCACAGATTATAAGGATTATTACGGATTTTTTATATCTGGTTTGTTATAATTTTTTTCTGTGTAAATCTGTGTTATCTGTGGGAAAGTATTTCAATTTAGTATCCTACTTTTTTACGAACTCTTTTGAGTACTTCATTGGCTGTTTTCTGGGCTTTTAAGGCCCCTTCTTGTAGTATTTTGTCTAATTCGTCCAAATTTTCCATATAATAGTTGAATTTTTGGCGAGGTTCAGCAAATTTTTCCAACATAAGTTCGAAAAGAGCTTGTTTGGCGTGTCCGTAGCCATAGTTTCCTGCTAAATAATTGTTTCTCATCTGTTGTGTTTGCTCTTCAGATGCGATTAATTTATACAAAGCAAAAACATTGCACGTTTCCGGATTTTTAGGTTCTTCTAATGGAGTGCTATCGGTTTGTATCGCCATTACTTGTTTGCGGAGTTGTTTTTCAGGAAGAAAAATATTGATAAAATTGTTTCGTGATTTACTCATCTTTTCTCCGTCTGTTCCTGGGATTATCATTATGCGTTCCTCAATTTTAGCCTGAGGAAGTACAAAAGTTTCTCCCATTTGATGGTTAAATCGGGAAGCTACATCTCTTGCCATTTCAAGATGTTGTAATTGATCTTTTCCAACAGGTACTATTTCTGCATCATAAAGTAAAATGTCGGCAGCCATCAACATAGGATAAGTGAAAAGCCCTGTATTGACGTCTTCCAAGCGGTCTGCTTTATCCTTGAACGAATGTGCTAGTGTAAGTCGTTGATATGGGAAAAAACAACTCAAATACCAAGTGAGTTCTGCTGTTTGAGGGACATCACTTTGACGATAAAAAACAATCCGATTGTAGTCCAACCCAAATGCTAACCACGTAGCAGCAACGCTATAGGTGTTGGAGCGAAGTTCTTCGCCATTTTTGATTTGTGTAAGTGAATGCATATCAGCAATAAACAAAAAAGAATCGTTTTGAGGATTCTGTGCCATTTGTATTGCGGGTATGATAGCTCCTAAAATATTTCCTAAGTGTGGAGTTCCTGTACTTTGTATGCCTGTTAATATCCTTGCCATATTACTATTTTTAATCGTTTTTTATTCTTTTTGATTCATCTTCAGAAAAGCCAAAATTACAAAAACATTTTTATACTTATCAATTTAAACTTCGCTTTAATGCCCCCTTCAAATTACACTTCTTCAAATCAATTTGTTTTAATGCTCGAATATGTTATCAAAAAGCAAAAGGTTTAAAGCAAACGCTTTAAACCTTTTGTTATTTGATTTGTTTTTATTTCAGCCAATCATAGCCTTTTTCTTCAAGTTCGAGAGCGAGTTCTTTTCCGCCCGACTTCACGATTTTTCCATCGGCAAGTACGTGAACATAATCCGGAACGATGTACTCCAACAAACGCTGATAGTGTGTGATAACAATTACCGCATTGTTTTGGTTTTTTAGTTTGTTTACTCCGTTTGCCACGATACGAAGAGCGTCGATATCCAATCCGGAGTCTGTTTCGTCCAATATCGCGACTTTTGGCTCAAGCATTGCCATTTGGAAGATTTCGTTACGTTTCTTTTCTCCCCCTGAAAAGCCTTCGTTAAGCGAACGAGATAAGAAATCTTTGTTGATTTCCAAAAGTTCAGCTTTCTCGCGGATTTTCTTTAGAAGTTCAGCCGCAGGCATTTCCTCTTCACCACGAGCTTTTCTCGCTTCGTTTACCGCAGTTTTTATGAAGTTTGTAACGGAAATTCCGGGGATTTCCACGGGATATTGAAAGGACATAAATATTCCCTTGTGAGCTCTTTCTTCGGGAGCGTCTTCCAAAATGCTTTCTCCTTCCAAAATGATGTCTCCCTCAGTAACTTCGAAGTTTTCATTGCCCGAAATCACTGCCGAAAGCGTGGATTTTCCTGCTCCGTTAGGTCCCATAATGGCGTGAACCTCACCTGCTTTTACATTCAGGTTGATGCCTTTTAAAATTTCTTTATCCTCCACAGAGGCGTGTAAGTTCTTTATCTCTAACATTTTATATATTGATTTTTTAATTTATTTTCTATTTTAATTTAGGTGTACTTCCACAGCAGCAGGGAATACTCTTTCAGGGTCAAAGAAAGTAGCACAGCTATTCACAAGGTGTTGAACATCAGACTGTAGCATTCCTTTAAAAACTTGTTTATTATTCACTACAACAGTGACTTCTTTGCTGAAATCTACCAAATTTTGGTTCAAATAAACAACAAATTTTCCTTTCTGCAAAGGAATATGCGTTTTTTGATATTTCGTGAATAAGTCCCAACGAGGACTTCTTTCAATTCCCTTATAAGTAACTTCATCAACATTGATACTTACTTTGTTATCAACGATGTTCATCGTGTAACGTACGCGTTCTGCTCCACGTTCTTTGATGGCAATGTTGTAAAATCCTTTTCGGTAGATGCCGTCCATTGGGAAATCCTCCCAAACTACTTTTTTCGGGTGCGGATTACGTGTATATTGCTTTAGCCAAGGTGTCGTAGGGCGATAGTCTATTCCGTGTCCTGCATTAGGAATTAACTCAATATGATGTACAAATCCCTGAGGGTCTTCGGCTTTAAACTTTTCAAATTCTTCTTTTGCATATCGAGTAAATAAATCTCGATGAAACATATTATCTTTTGCCCCTGTTCGTAGTGAAAAAGCAATATTTCGGCAGTTTTCTACCGGAGCGTTGATAAGTGGTTCGCCTCCTGCCATCGGACCTGCCCCCGCCAAATAATCAGCATAAAAAGAAGCTAATCGCTGACTTCCGTAACCTCCTTCAGATATTCCAAAAAAATACACTCTATTAGCGTCTACTTTCCCTGAAAGAAAAGCCAATCGGAGTAATTTCTCCCAAGCAAATTGTTTTGCCTTTTGCCACCATCGATACAGTTCCCCTGTATTGGGAATTTGCGGAATGAAATAGGCAGATGGAGCATCTTCAAAGTGTCGTGCAAGAGTCTTTCCGTTAGCCCACTCCTTATGTTTATCGCCCGAACCGTGCATATACACAAAAAGCGGATACCCTTTTTCAGGTTGATTGCCTTTGGAAGCCCAATAGAAAGGCATTGTAGCATTTGCCTCCAAGTTAACAGGAAGTTGCCAACGATTGCCTTGAGTAGCGTTGGTAAGAGGAGCTAAATCTCCTAACTTCTCTTCAGAAAAACTTTGGTTTGCTTCTTTCCAACTTTGCCAAATTTCTTGTTGCGTATGGGCTATTTCAGTAAGCGACAAGGTTTTCCCTTCTTGAAAAGACGTTGTTTTACCCAATAGGTGTTTTACGAAAAATTGTTTGACCTTTTCTTTGGATATATTCCCTTTTGGGGCTTCTTGCTCCGGCTTAGGGATTTCTTGCTCTTTCGGGGCTTCAGTATGTTCTGCTTTGCTACAAGATGTACTTACCAAAGCCCAAAGTGTGATGAATAAAAATGCTTGTTTCATAAATAGTTATATTTGTAACAGTAATTATATATCAGTTATTTTTGGTTTTATTTGATGTGTGATGTTGCCTTTTCTTGTTAGGAAAATAAATTATTTTTCAAATATGAGATGCAAAAATAGCGTATTTTTTTGTCAGGCTGAGCGAAGTCGAAGCCTATAACTATGGGGCTTCGACTTCGCTCAGCCTGACACTCAATATCATCATTATACCTTTTATAAAATTATTAAAATGTTTTAATATCAACAGGTATATAATACATTTCCATACGAAAAACACAATGTACGGGCGAAGCATTTTCCGCCCCTACATTTTTTTGTTTTGTACCACCTTGCGGACTTATCTTTTATCCTCAATGCCGAATTCTCGCCACTGACTTTGCTGATAATCCATCTTGGCTCTTTTCCGAGCAACTGATTGTTTGTCGGTAAGCAGCTTGAGTTGCTTGTCGAACTCCTCAGTTTTCGATTTTAAATCGGCTTTGAGCTTCTCTTGTTCGCTGTTTAGGGTTTCGACTTTGTTCTTTAAGGCTTCCAACTCATCGATAAAAGCCTCATCAATCCCTGCGGGTAGATTATCCTTGTGATTTCTAAGCCCGTCAATCATTAACTTTACAGATTTGATGTTTTCTGCATACGATTTCCTTGCCATAATAATTCGATTTTAATGGTTAATATTCCGTTTAAGCCTTCCACCTTTGTTATCCATTAGCTTTTGGGCTATTTTATTAAAACACAAGCAAATATCGAGCCAAATATTACTTATTATCAGCTTTTTATGAACGTATTTATCAACAGTTTTTGTTTTTGTAACGTGGATTGTATTTCTGCTGATGTTAATTTATATCTATATTGCTTAAAAAACACCTTACATCACATTGCTCTACACAATGTACGGGCAAAATATCTTATATCATAATTGCTCTACACAATGTACGGGCGTATTGCAATACGCCCCTACGGGGAAACACGCTATCCCTATTGTGAAAATGTGATTTTCGGACGAGACACATCTCGTCCCTACACGTAAAATACAATGTACAGGTGAAAAATATTTCGCCCCTACAAGGAAATGCCTTATACCATTAGGGATATTGCTCATCCCTTTAGGGAAATACTTTGTACCATTAGGGATATTGTACATCCCTTTAGGGAAACACTCTATCCCTTTAGGGAAATGCCTTGTACCATTAGGGATATTACTCATCCCTTTAGGGAAATACATTATCCCTGATAAAAAATGTTCCATCCCTTTAGGAATTTGTCTTATTTCTTGTAGAAAAACAAAATATTTTTATGAAATACACTTTATCTCTATAGGGAAATGCTTTATATTACATTATTTTAAACGATGTAAGGGTGTATTGCAATACACCCCTACTGTATTAACGCCTTGTTATGGTTATTTTCTGTGAAAAATAGCTTGAAACTTGGCTTTTTCATCTTTCTTTTAGGGAAAAATCACTTGCCTATCCGTGCTACGGATTATCCGACGCTTCCTTCCAAAGAGATTTCCAATAATTTCTGAGCTTCTACGGCAAATTCCATTGGGAGTTTGTTTAAAACCTCCTTGCTGAAGCCGTTTACAATCAGTGCGATGGCTTTTTCCGTGTCGATACCGCGTTGGTTGCAGTAGAAAATTTGGTCTTCCCCGATTTTTGAAGTTGTGGCTTCGTGTTCTATTTGAGCGGTCTTGTTTTTTGCTTCGATGTACGGAAAGGTATGAGCTCCGCACTCGTTGCCCATCAAGAGGGAATCACATTGCGAGAAGTTTCGTGCATTCTCGGCATTCGGACTAACTTTCACCAATCCTCGATAAGAATTCTGCGATTGTCCGGCAGAAATCCCTTTTGAAATGATTGTTGAACGGGTGTTTTTCCCTAAGTGAATCATTTTGGTTCCTGTATCCGCCTGTTGGAAGTGATTGGTTACGGCGATGGAGTAAAATTCCCCAATCGAATTATCACCTTTGAGCACACACGATGGATATTTCCACGTCACTGCGGAACCTGTCTCAACCTGCGTCCAAGATATTTTAGCGTTCTTTTCACATAGTCCTCGTTTGGTTACAAAATTGAAAACCCCTCCTTTACCATCTTTATCCCCCGGGAACCAATTCTGAACGGTTGAGTATTTTATCTCGGCATTATCCAAAGCTATGAGCTCCACTACGGCAGCGTGTAATTGGTTTTCGTCACGTTGCGGAGCGGTACATCCTTCAAGATAAGACACGTAGCTACCTTCATCGGCAATCACTAAAGTACGCTCGAACTGTCCTGTACCTGCCTGATTGATTCGGAAATACGTAGAAAGTTCCATCGGACAACGAACGCCTTTGGGTACATAACAGAAAGACCCATCGGAAAATACCGCCGAGTTCAGGGCAGCATAGAAATTGTCGGTTTTAGGTACGACAGACCCGATGTATTTTTTCACTAATTCGGGGTGTTCTTGAATGGCTTCGGAGATAGAACAGAAGATGATTCCTTTTTCTGCCAATGTCTTTTTGAAAGTTGTCGCCACCGAAACGGAATCCATCACGATGTCCATCGCAACAGGGGCAACGCCTGTTAAACGTTTCTGCTCTTCGATGGAAATACCCAATTTGTTAAAAGTTTCAAGAAGTTTTGGGTCTACTTCATCTAAACTTTCGTATTGAGGTTTCTGCTTGGGTGCGGAATAATACGAAATGTCTTGGAAATCTGGTTTTTCGTATTTTACATTTGCCCACTCGGGTTCTTCCATTTCTTTCCAAATGCGGAAGGCTTCGAGACGCCAATTGGTCATCCATTCAGGCTCGTTTTTCTTTTTGGAAATCGCAATTACAATTTCCTCATTGAGCCCCTTTGGGAATGTTTCGGCTTCGATATCGGTATAAAAACCATAGGCATATTCCTTGGTTTGTAGTTCGTCACGTAAATCGTCTTCTGTGTATTTTGCCATAGTTTTAGTTTTTAAGTTTAAGGTCTGAGGTTCAAAGTTCAAGGTTTAAAGAGTGAACTCTGAATATGTAACCTTAAAATCACTTATATTTTATGCCTTTTAAATTGCTGTTAATTAAATAATTGATAAATGTATTTATTTTCTTGCTTAAAATTTCAGTTTGATTTTTTAGTTTGATAAATTCTTCTTCAGAAATGAATCCTCTATCCAAAATTCGATACAATTGCGACCTTGTCTCTCCACAAGAAGCCTTCGCTATTGATAAAAATTGTATAAATTCCTTATTCCCGTTACGTTCAAAGCCTTCTGCGATATTATCCATTATTGAGCCCGATGCACCATCAATTTGATTACTTAAACGAAAATTGCTTTTAAGTGCTGAATTTTCGATGATTTGATAAATATCATTGCTAAGTATTCTTGCCAATTGCCAAATTTCTAAATCTTCAAATCTTTTTATCGTAGCCATATTGTGTTTTTAGGATTGAATGTGTAAAGTTTCCGACAAAACCTTGAACATTAAACTTTGAACCTTGAAATATTTACAACGAAAAACTTTCTCCGCAGCCACAAGTTCTGTTAGCATTGGGATTGTTGAATACAAAGCCTTTTCCGTTAAGTCCGCCTGAATATTCAAGGGTTGTACCTACCAAATAGAGAAAACTTTTTTTGTTTACAGCAATGCGTATTCCGTTGTTTTCAAATATTTTATCGTCGGCGTCAGTAGTTTTGTCGAATTTGAGTTCGTAGGAAAGTCCGCTACAACCACCGCTTTTTACGCCCACACGTACAAAATCGGTTGTAGGGTCGAAATTATCATCTTCCATCAAGGAAATTAGTTTCTTTTTTGCTTGTTCAGATACTTGAATCATTATAGTTATGATAAAAATCAGTTTTGGGAGCAAAATTACTATTTAAAATTTGAAAGACAAAGAATTGAAAAGAAATTAAACAAGCATCATTTTTTTTAGTATATTGCGTACCTATAACATTTATAATTAAACCATAATGGAAACAGTAAAACTTTCATCAGAACAAGCCATTGCTCTTGAAGATAAATACGGAGCCCATAATTATCATCCACTACCCGTGGTTTTAGACCGAGGAGAAGGAGTATATGTTTGGGATTTGGAAGGTAAAAAATATTTCGACTTTTTGTCAGCTTATTCAGCCGTTAATCAAGGACATTCACATCCTAAAATTGTCAAAGCGCTTACCCAACAAGCCCAAGTACTTTCTTTAACTTCTCGTGCTTTTTACAATTCAAAATTAGGTATTTACGAAGAAAAAATCACCAAACTTTTAGGCTTTGATAAAGTACTACCGATGAATTCGGGGGCTGAGGCGGTAGAAACCGCTATTAAATTGGCACGTAAATGGTCGTACGAAGTAAAAGGCATTAAAGGACATCAAGCAAAAATTGTAGTTTGTGAAAACAACTTCCACGGACGTACCACCACTATCGTTTCCTTCTCCAACGACCCCGATGCACATACTAATTATGGTCCCTTTACTCCTGGTTTTATACGTATTCCTTACAACGATGTAGATGCTTTGGAAAAGGTACTTATAGAAGATGCTCAAAATATTGCTGCTTTTTTAGTAGAACCCATACAAGGAGAAGCTGGAGTCTATGTACCTGATGAAGGTTTCTTGAAAAAGAGCTTTGATTTGTGTAAGCAACATAATGTACTATTCATTGCTGACGAGGTACAAACGGGTATTGCCCGAACAGGAAAACTCATAGCTTGTCATCACGAAAACGTACAACCAGATATTCTTATTTTAGGAAAAGCCCTATCAGGTGGAATGTATCCGGTATCGGCTGTATTAGCCAATGATGCAATAATGAACGTAATCCACCCCGGACAGCACGGTTCTACCTTTGGAGGAAATCCGCTAGCTTGTGCTGTAGCTTGTGCCGCCTTAGATGTAGTTCAAGAGGAACATCTTGCCGAAAATGCCGAAAAAATGGGAGAAATCTTCCGAAGAGAAATACAAAAAATCATCAATCAAACTGACCTGATTTATCAAGTAAGAGGAAAAGGATTGCTCAATGCCATTTTGGTTAATGACACACAAGATAGCCCAACAGCTTGGAACTTATGCTTGGCTTTCAAAGAAAACGGATTACTTGCCAAACCCACTCACGGAAACATTATCCGATTAGCTCCTCCTTTGGTTATCAACGAAGAACAACTTAGAGAAGCTATTGCTATCATTAAAAAAGTGATTCTAAATTTTGAAAAATAAGAACTAAAAAACAGGATGTATGATTTACATCCTGTTTTTCTTAGTTTATTTACTACAAAGTGGATTATTTTTTATCCCACCATATTCTTCCTTCTGTATGATTTACCAAAGCTCCATAATCTGGATCTTTTTTCAGATTTTCAATAGCAGCTTCATAATTACTGATATTTTCGGCGTTTGGAACCGGTAAAACCGCTCTTCGGATTATTTGCAAAGGAGAACCTGCTTTGGTTAGTGATTCAAAATAAGCTACACCGTTGTCAGGAACTGGATCATCTTTAAAATTAGGCAAACCTGTTCTTTTCCAAGTAGCCCACATCTCTTCAGGACGCATAAACAAATTCACCCATTGTTGAGAAATAATTTTCTCTAAGCTAACACTCTGAAATTCAGGCTTCGCTAAATATGCGTCTATTTTACTATCCGTAATAGGGTTAAAGTTATCACTGTTTGAATTCATTGCTGAAGGTACTGCCATTTTCACAGCCCAAGATTGATATTGTTGCATAGAGGCTCTGATACCATCTTTAAACCAATCCAAATCGGTTTTACCTCCTATGCTTCCTCCTCCTTTATGAGCTATTTCAGCCATCATTAAGCATACTTCAGGATAGGTGATAAGTGGTGTAAAGAGACTTATACTTGTCTGTGCTACATCATAAGCATCATCTTCCTTATCACGCGCAGTTACTTGATTACCTACCTTACCTCCGTTTTTAACAAAGAAACGACTCTCTATTTGGCTATTATGGCGTACAGTAAACGTTTCAGTTGCTGTTTTCCCTTCAGGAATATACTCAAAGGTATAATAAGAGTTTCTTGACCAATCGGTACTAGTACTATCAGGATTGGCAGACATTCCAAAGTAACGTTCTGAAATTTTTTGAAATTTCGGTTTAGAAGCATAGTCAGGGAAATATTTTTTCAAATCCTCTGCTATCTTATCATTTCCTTTATTGTTATTCCCTTTACCAAAACCATTTCTACGAACCAACAAAGGCAAACGAGGATCATCATAAGTTTTTAAGAAATTAACAAATGATCGAGAAGCGCAATACTGATAGGTCAAAATTTGCATATCATCCGTATTATCATTATGTTCATTCGGATGATTATATACACAAGACTCTGCATTACTAGAAATAATACCTCCTGAATTTAGAGCATCGGCTATAGTAGCTGTATAAAAAGCATTATCTGCTTTTTCAAGACGTTGAGCCATTTTTATACGCAAAGTATTACCAAACTTAATCCAGTTTGATATGTTTCCTTGGTAAAAATAATCATTTCTTCCCAATTCAAACTGATTAGTTACAGAAGGCGATTGTAATATAGCAACATTATCCTTAACTTTTTTATCAAACACTTTATACAAGGGAGTGCCGTTCAAATCTTGTTGATATAAATCATAACGAGGTTTTGAAATGCCTTCAGTAGCTAACTTAAAAGCTTCGGTATAAGGAGCCGCTCCATAAACATCGTACATAAGCCACGCTTGATACGTTTCTAAAATATTAGCTATGGCAGCTAAATGTTGAAAACGATCTTTATCCTTATTAGAAGGGATTACGGTCTCTGTCAAGTAACGCAAACGAAGTCCTATTTGATGAAAATAATCTTGATAATAAGGCACATAGTAAGAAGGGCGACCTGTTGCTGTCCCGTCATAATATACTCCTGATTGAGGACCTTCATAAAAGACTATATACTGCATAGCCTGCATAACTCCTTGGTATTTACCCATCAAATGTTGCCGACTACGATTATTAAAATTCTCTGTTGCCCCAGTAAAAACATTACGAGGGTCGGTATTTCCAAGCAACTCAGGGTCAGTATTTAATTCTTGATAATCTTTCAAACAACCTGAAAGCATTCCGAGCATTAATACCCCAAAAAATGTATATTTCATTTTTTTCATATTCGTAAATTTTAGAAACGTAAAGTTAAATTAAAAGAATAAGTTCTGTGGAATGGAGCTCCCCCGATATCCATTGGAGTCAATGGATTATTACTTGAAACAGATTCTGGATTTAATCCGTCAGTTAACTTATTCATTAAGTAGCCTAAATTTCGAGCAGTTACCCCTAAACGAAGATAATTTGCTCCAAATTTTTTACAGATATCTTCAGGAAGACGATACCCCAATGTAATTTCTCTTAACATCAACCAAGTATTATCTTGAATATTCAACTCATTAGGTCCTCCCCAGCCATAGTTGAACATATAATAAGAAGTGGCCATCATTGGCATAATACCTGCCTCTAAAGCTTCTGCATAAGTTTTACCACCGACCTCTATTTGTTTTGAAGGATCACTTGCCGAAGGCACTTTAGCACCTTCATCAAAAACAGCATCTAACATAATAGCATCATATACAGTTTCTCCTTTATAATTTTTTCGAGGAATACCACCAAACTCACGATCTCTTCCTCTTAAAGTAGACTCCGCTGATCCTCTTCCTGTTGCATACTTATGAGTATGTGAGAAAAAATTACCCCCAAAACGTCCATCTACTAGAGCATAAAAATCAAAATTTTTGTAAGAGAAAGAAGTATTTAAACTTAGGTAAAAATCAGCCTCAACCTTTCCTAAAACTACCCTTTCTGGTTTACCCTTATCTTGATTTGTTACATAGCCATAAGCATATACTGGATTAGGACTACCATAACGCCCTATATAAGTAATTACAGGTTTACCATTCCTTGGATCATTCGCATTATCAGGGTTATTGAATCTGTATATAGCTGAGCCACTAGCTGAGTTATAAATAGTAGTAATCACTCCATAATCACCTCCTTCGTAAGCCCAGATTTCAGGACCAGCATCATACCCGTCGAGCAATTTCCATTCTTTCACATTATCGTGTAGTTTCACTACCTTACCCTTGTTTTTAGTAAAGTTAGCCCCTAATGTCCAACGAAAATCTTTAGTGCGGATTGGTGTTCCTTCCAACTGAACCTCAATACCTTGATTTTGAATATTACCTGCATTAATAAGCTGGCTTGTTGCTCCTGCTTCAGCTACAGCTCCAATAGAAAGGATTTGATTTCTAGTATTGGTCTTATAATAAGTAAAATCTAAGTTCAAACGTTCATTAAAGAAACGCAAGTCTGTACCTACCTCAATAGAGCGTTGAATTTCAGGTTTCAAATCAGCATTCCAAGCTGTACCTAAGTTCGGATTAGCCACCAAAACACTATTTCGATTGGGGTCAAATTGAGAGGATTGTGAGAAAACTCCAAAACCACGTGTAGTAGCATAAGCACTAGTTCCTAAACCTACTTCTGCTATTGAAGCACGAATTTTTCCAAAAGAAAACCATTCAGGCATATTGAACGACTCAGTAAATACATACGAAGCATTTACAGAAGGATAGAATACGGAATAGTTATTTTTACCCAAATTCATATATGTAGGATACGTGAGGGTAGATAGCCAATCGTTTCTACCTGTGATTTCCAAAAACAACTGATCTCTCCATCCGAAATTTAATATTCCAGAAAGTCCGAAAGTTTGGTTATTTCTTGGGGTATATGTAAAATTAGGAATTATGGTTTCAGCAGAGTTAGAAAATGCGAATACACCAGGGACCACCAATCCTCCTTTGGTAGATTTACTCCAAGAATGTGACTCTAAGTTCCCATACAACTCAGCAGCTACAATAGCATCAAAAGTAAATTCCTCCCCTGCTATGTTAAACTTATTGTCATTGGATTGAAGCATCCCTAATATGTTATATGACCCAGAGTTATTCCCACCTCTGCTATAACTACCTGTACGAGTAGGACCATAATCAACCCCTGTTCCGTAGGTTTTATCTAAGGTTGATATGCCATAGTAGTTATAATTCCCTTTAACACTTGCCGTGAGCCAAGGAGCTATTTCTGCTCGAAGAGTCAAGTTAGTTAACAATGAATTTTCATATCTTTTTCTAAGATTTAAATCTCTATCGTGTAAATACCCTCTTAGGGTACCCCAAGGTGAATTAGTCTCAACGGCATGAGTAACTGGGTCACGATAAATTGCTTGATAAGTTGCCATATCAAAGTTACGAGGAGTATAGTAAGTACTCATCATTGGTAAATTACCACCATAGTTCCAAGCCCCTTGATTACCTCCGTTTTGAGCACTTGAAAAGGCATAGTTAACACCAGCTTCAACAGAGAAAACATTGTTAAGCTTCATCAAACCTTTGAAGGCTAGTGTATTCCTATTAAAGTTATTTCGTGCAAATACACCATTATTATCGGCATAAGAATATGACAAACGAAAAGAAGAAGTTTCTCCACCTCCATTTATAGCAATATTATGTTGTATGTTTATAGGACTTTGGTACAATGCCCTCCAGTTATTAGGGTGTGGAACAAAAGGAGTAGCTTTACCGTGAGGCATATATTGGTTTACTAGCTGCCCTTCCATTTTTGGACCAAAACTAAGAGCAACTCGGGTCAAAGAACCATCACCTAAAAAACCTCCTTCATATCCATTATGAGGATATCCTGCTCCATAAACGTTCTGAAGTGCGATAGGAGATTTATAAATATCCCCCATTTCAACAGAATGAGACATCTCTATCCCAAGCCCTTGTTTACCAAATTTACCTCCTTTTGAAACAATTACAATAGCACCATTAGCTCCACGAGAACCATACAAAGCTGTGGCAGCAGCACCTTTCAATACCGTTATGCTCTCATAGTCTGCAGGGTTTAAGTTTTTAAGCTGAGACCCCCAGTCTGTTCCTGAAAGCGCTCCAGTAACCGCCTCTTGGATAATCATCCCATCTATGACGAAAATCGGAGAGTTGTTTTTATCAATAGACTTGGCACCACGAATGGTAATTCCAGAACTTGAAGTTACCCCTGAAGACCCTACCGTATTGATAGCAACCCCAGCCACTTTACCTTGTAAAGCATTAACAGGGTTTACCACATTCAAACGCCCAATCTCAGCAACATCTACTTTGGTAGTTGCGTACCCCACCGAACGAGCTTGTTTGTTAACCCCTAAAGCCGTAACCACAACCTCGCCAAGTTGCTCAGTTTCTTCCTTTAAAACAACATCCATTTTTGACCCTGTAACTTTTTTAGTTTGGGTAGCAAAGCCAATATATGAGAATTCAAGTACATCTCCTTGGTTGGCTTGCAGGGAATATTTCCCATCAAAATCAGTGGAAACTCCCTTTGAGGTATTTTTAACCACCACACTCACTCCTGGAAGCGGCATCCCCGACTCATCGGTTACCTGACCACTTACCATACGCACTTGTGCTAAAACGGACTGCATAAACACTCCCATAACAAGCATAAGTGCAACTAATAATTTTCTTTTCATACACTATCAAGTTAGTTAATACTAAATTTTATTAAAGGCAAAGATAATAAAGTTTTCATTTGTTTATATTTTTTTAACATAAATGCGTTTCTTGCAATACATAAGGCATTACATTGGGTAAAAACTACTTTTAAACTGAATTCAAACAAAAATTATTAAAAAATCTTTTGTTTTTTAGATTAAAATCGGTTCTTATTTTTAGCTCCTTCATACATTTTGTAATTCAAAAAGCGACTTTCCAACTTTCCATTAAAGAGTTTTATCTTACGTGAGGGACGAAGCCCAACATATTTGATCGCTTCCAAATTAGAAGTAATAAACCAAGCATCCGTGTTAGGGTAACCATTTTTCAAAGTATTGCCAAGTGTTTCGTAGAATTTAGGGATATCTACTTGCAAACGTTCTCCATAAGGCGGATTAAAAACCATATGTAACTTTCTTTGTTTATCTTGTTTTTGGGTTTCAAAAAAGTTCTTTTGTACTACCTCTATATAATCAGAAAGACTGGCATTCTTCAAATTATCCTTAGCTTTAACCACCGCCGAAGGTGCCTTGTCGTATCCTAAAATCTGATAGTGAAATTCTTTTGTTTTTTTAAGGCAACTCTCAAAAATCGTATCAAACAAATCAGCATCAAAATCTTTCCATTTTTCAAAGGCAAATTCTTTTCTATGAATATTAGCTGGAATATTACAAGCTATCATCGCTGCTTCAATAAGTAGTGTTCCGCTCCCACACATCGGGTCTAGAAAATCACATTGCCCTTCCCAGCCACTCATCATAAGCATACCCGCCGCCAAAACCTCGTTAATCGGAGCAATATTGGTCGCTGAACGATATCCGCGATGGTGTAACGACTCACCAGAGCTATCTAATGAAATAATTACATCGTTTTTTTGAATATGAATATGTATTTGCAAGTCCGGATGCAACACATCCACACTGGGTCGCCTACCTTGTTGAGCCCGAAATTTATCTACTATAGCATCCTTAGCCCGAAGTGCAACATATTGCGAATGATTAAAAAGCTCCGTCTGTAGTGTAGCTGTAATGGCAAAGGTTTGATTCACTTCTAAGAAAGAATACCAATGAAAATCATATATTTTTCGGTAGTAATCGTGTTCATTTCGAATTTTAAACTGAGTTATTGGCTTCAATATTTTTAAAGCGGTACGTAAAGACAAATTGGCTTTATACATAAAGCCTTTATCACCTTCAAACGACACACTGCGTACACCTTTTTGCACATTTACCGCTCCTATTTTTTTGAGTTCTGTAGCCAAAACATCTTCAAAACCGAAAAATGTTTTTGCAACCATAGAAAAATTCTGCTTCATAAATAGAATATAATTTTTTTGAATTTATCATTTATTTTCATATTTGTACTTTTGTCTTGAAACAAAAGTACCAAAAATTCAAGGCTGTGGATACTCCGCTAAAAATCAAATCATTTCGCTGAAAACCTCCAAACTCGCTAACGCTCAAACAGTGGAGATTTTCTACGCTCCATTCATTGATTTTCTTAACGCTTCGTCTCCAATGCCAGTAAAATTGTGACAACAAAAAATTCAAAATCAAGGCTTAACTACAAAATCAAATATGTATTTAAGTGATGACCCTATAATTTTTTTACGATTTACAAAATTAGACAATAAATTTTTTGAAACTCTCAATTATCCTAGCTATTTTTCAAAATGTACTTTATACTATTGTCTTTCTATGCTTTTTATTGTATTTTTGCACACTGTTTTTCTTTTTAGAAAACCCTGTTTTTCAGTTTATTATTAAAAGTCAAAAATGAATTATATTTTACCTTTTTCTGCCGTGGTTATTGGCTTTTTATTAGCCGTATTTTTCAAACCCAAAGAAAACAAATACGTAAAGCTATTACTCTCTTTTAGTGGGGCTTATCTTTTAGGACTTACCGTTTTCACGCTACTACCAGAGGTTTATCACTTACACGGCGAACACAACCATAACGCTTTAAAACACACTGGTACCTTTATCCTTTTAGGGATTTTGTTGCAAATTGTATTAGAATTTTTCTCACAAGGTGCTGAGCACGGTCACATTCACACACATTCGCATACTCAAAAATCCTTCCCTATAGCGCTTTTCATTAGTTTAAGCACTCACTCACTTTTAGAAGGATTTCCCCTAACTCACAGCCACGAATTGGTGTACGGAATTTTCGTACATAAATTACCTATTGCTTTCGTTTTGAGTGCTTTTTTCATCAATACAGGAGTCTCAAAATTAAAAACAGCTGGGTTTTTATTTCTCTTTGGGTTAATGACCCCTCTTGGAACATTTTTGAGCGATTATGTTCCGTTTTTAGCCAACTACCACACCGAACTTTCGGCAATGGTTATCGGTATTTTTCTACACATTTCAACAATGATTCTTTTTGAAAGTGCTGAAGGACATAAATTTAACAGTTTTAAAATGATGAGTATCCTTTTAGGATTTCTAATTGCTTATTTTACGTAAAAAACCAAAGTATGTTTTCAAAACAAGAATCGAAACAATTACGAGAAACTTTTTGGATTTCCTTCGGGAAGTCTTTCCCTCGAAAATGGATACTTTACGATACGAAAATTAAAGATTTCAGCTTCAAATTTTATTTCGACACCAAAAAAGCAATGGTTGTTCTTGACATTGAAGATGATAACCTTGAAAACCGTATCTTTTACTACGAAAAATTAGTAGCTCTAAAAAACATATTATTGACGGATTTCCTCCCTCAAGCCGTTTTTGAAGATTCTTGTATTCTAGACAATGAGAAGGAAATCAGCCGAATATCTGTACTTAAAGAAAATGTTTCCATTCACAATAAAAACACTTGGCGTGAAACGATGGAATTTTTCTATGAAACGATGGATAAGTTTGAAGCTTTTTGGTTTGAATATGAAGACTATATAAAGGAAAAGGAACTATAAAGTTCCTCTTTCCACCAGTCGTAATATATCTCCGAATATGCCTCGTGCTGTTACGGCGGCTCCAGCTCCAGCTCCTTGAATTACGATAGGGTGATTTCCGTATGATTCGGTATAAATCTCAAAAATAGAATCGGCCCCCTTTACCTGCCCCAACGCACTTTCTTTCGGAACGGAAACTAACTTCACTTCAAGACGAGAAGTTTGAGTTTGACTTAAATTTCCGTGCAGGTCACCCACATATCTCAAAACGTGATTAGGTTCTTGATTCCGTTTAATCTTCTGAAATTCAACATCAAATTCATTCAACCGAGATAAAAAATCAGCTACGCTTCCTTGACGTAAATGCTCTGGAATTAAATTTTGGATAGTTATTTCATCAAATTCATTCTCCAAATCCAGTTCACGTGCCAGAATAAGTAATTTTCGCCCGACGTCATTTCCACAAAGGTCTTCACGTGGGTCAGGCTCGGTATAGCCACTATCGATGGCGGTTTGAAGCACCTGACTGAAAGGTTGGTCGCTGTCCGAAAACGTATTGAACAGATAGCTAAGTGTTCCAGAAAATATTCCCTTAATACGTGTAATGTTTTCTCCAGAGAGATGCAGTAATTTAATGGTGTCAATCAACGGAAGCCCTGCTCCAACATTGGTTTCATACAAGTATTGCTTTTGATTATCTCTAAGTACTTGTCTTAATTTCTGATAGAAATCATACGAAACCGTATTGGCTATTTTATTTGCTGAAACTAAGTCAAATCCATTCTCAATGAGCGGAATATAATTTTCTACAAATGTTTTACTTGCAGTTGCATCTACCGCAATTAAATTTTCAAGATGATGTTTTTTAACAAAATTGAAGATGTCTTCCAGTTGATATTGTTTACCGAGAGTTTCAAAATTTTGATATTCATCAGAAGTAATTCCCTTCGGATTGAAAAGACATTGGCTCGAATTTGCTACTGTAACAATTCGCAAACTAATGTTCTTTCTTGACAATATAGACTCTTGAGCGTCAAATATTTGCTTCACAAGTGTTCCGCCTACGGTTCCTCTTCCGAAAATTACCAAATTCACTCGTTTTGAAATTGAAAAAATTTCACCGTGGATAACATTTAAAGCCTTCTGTAACTGATGATTATACACTACCACGCTCACATTATTTCCAGTGACAGCATTATTGATTAAAAGTGGGGTTATTTGATTACGAATCAACGCATTGTAAGGCTTATGAAAAGTTGCCATATCTTGCCCCACGATAGAAATTACTCCCACATTTTTCACCACAGAAACTTCACTTACATCTTTGGTATAAAAGTCGGACTCGAACTCTTCCTCCAAAGCTTTTTTGGCTTTTTCAGCATCTTGATTTGCCACCAAAAAACCAATTCCACGCTCCGACGAACCCTGAGAAATGATGCTCACACTGATATTGCGTTGTGCTAAAGCCCTGAAAATCCGAGCATCAACCCCAACCTGTCCCAGCAATCCTCTTCCTTCGAGAATTACCAACGCATTTCCTTCCAAAACCGATAACGAACGTATGCCCTTTTCAGCAGTTTGCGAATGAATCAATGTTCCAGCATCATCAGCGTTAAACGTGTTGAGAATACGAAGTGGAATATCTTTGGAAATCAACGGAATAATTGTTTTGGCGTGTAGAATCGTGGCACCAAAATTTGCTAATTCATTGGCTTCCTGATAGGATAAATGGCGAATGATTTGAGCCTCCGAAACCCAATCAGGATTAGCCGTATATATCCCGTTCACGTGTGTAAAGTTCTGTAATTCTTCCGCTTGGAGAAAATTCGCAAATAAAGCCGCCGAATAATTGCTTCCGTTACGTCCTAAAGTAGTGGTTTCGCCCTTTTCGGTTGCTGCGATAAATCCAGTGACTACCGCAACTGCTCTCTTAGGAAGTTGCTCAAAAAAAGTTTGGGTTTTCTGCTGAGAAATTGCCTCCTTTACTTGGGCATTTCCAAAATGGTCGTCGCTTACCAGAAGTTTTCTACTATCTACAAAAACAGCGTTAATTCCTCTCTTTTCAAGAAGATAAGTAACCAATTTTGCCGAAATGATTTCGCCTTGAGCCACGATTTGGTCTTTGATTTTATCGCTGTAATCTCCTAAAAGTGACACCCCTTCAAAAAGTTTTTCAAGTAAGGCAAATTCCTCTGGAAAATCCAAATCATAGGCTTTTTGATAGGTTTTAAAATCTTCAAAAATAGGAAGATATGACTCTCCTGAGGTGGCTTTTTCCAATATCGCTAACAAATCATCTGTGGCATTTCCTCGTGCTGAAACTACCAAAGCAATATGTTCGCCTTTGTTTATTTTTTGTTCGACGATTTCAAGCACGGTTTCCAGCCCCTTGCCGTTAGCCAATGATTTTCCTCCAAATTTTAATATTTTCATTGTATTGATTCTTAAATTATAGTTCTTAAAATTTTATCTAACTGCTGATATTCAATCAAAAACGCATCGTGTCCGTGAATGGAATCGATTTCGTGATAGGTGGCTTTCTTACCCATTTTCTGTAAAACAGCGTAAGTCTGCCGATTTTCCTCAGGAACAAAGTACAAATCTGAATTTGTGCCAATAATGTGAATTTCTGTCTGAACGTCTTTCATTACACTTTCAAAACTCGTTCTTCCTTCAGCGATATCAATTGTTTTTACCAACTGATTCATAAGCTTATAGGCGGAAAGTGTGAAACGTTTTTCCAATTTTTCACCGTGATGCAAAAGCCAAGTTTCTACATTACGAAGCGGTAGTTTCTCAAAATTAAAACTACGTTCAAACTTCATTTTGAAGGATTGAGGAGAACGATAACAAAGCATTGCGTGTAAACGAGCGTCGTGCAGTGGGTTGGCTGAATTTTGTAAAATAGACTCCTGAATGAGACTATTTGCAATAATCCAATCCGATGATTTCCAGTCGGTTGCTACTGCTATCAAATGACTGAACAAATTGGGGACAAGAGCAATCATTTCCCAAGCGATGCCTCCACCCACTGAATTCCCGACAAGAGCAAAAACTTGTTCAATATGTAACGATTTCAGTCCCAGTAAAAAAAGTCGAGCCACATCACGTGCTATCCACTCTTTTGGATTTTCAATAAAAAATGAATTTTTATACCCGTTACCTGGAATATCAAAAACCAAAACACTATACTGCTGAGTATCAATAGGTCTCCCCTTGCCTACGGCCTCGTTCCACCAACCATTTTCGCCCGTAACTTGCGAATTTCCTGTAAGTGCGTGATTGACCACTATTAGAGGGGCTTCTCCTAATTTTTTTCCAAAAACTTGATACTGCAAGTGAATTTTCGGATATTTCCCTCCCGAAAGCGTTTCAAAATTCGATATTTCTATGTAAGGAAGGCTTGACATTTTTTAATTTTTAGATTTCATACACTAATGAATACTTTTTCAACTGAATTTCTGTCGGTTACAAAACTTTCAAGCAAAAAATCTATATTTTGACATCAGAAATACAACTGATAACCAACAACTAACACTAATTACTTGTAAAAGCAGCCTTTAAATCAGCTTTTAAATCTTCGATATCTTCCAAACCTACAGAAAGACGAATCAAATCAGGGGTTACTCCCGTTAATCGTTGTGATTCTTCGCTAAGTTGCTGATGTGTAGTACTTGCAGGATGAATTATCAGCGATTTGGTATCACCTAAATTCGCCAAAAGAGAAATGATTTTAACATTATCCACCGTTTTTTTCGCTCCTTCATACCCTGATTTCAATCCAAAAGTTAGCAAACCACTTTGTCCGTTAGGTAAATACTTGTCTGCTAAAGATTTATATGAACTATTTTCCAAACCTGGATAATTTACCCAAGCTACTTCGGGTTGCTGTGAAAGCCATTTTGCCAAAGCTAAAGTATTTTCGCTATGTCGTTTTATTCTGATTTCCAGCGTTTCCAAACCTTGAAGAATTTGAAAAGCGTTAAACGGGCTAAGTGCAGCTCCAAAATCACGAAGCCCCTCAATTCTCACCTTAGCGATGAAAGCCAAGTTTCCTAAGGCTTCGTGCAAAACTAATCCGTGATAACCTGCTGAAGGTTCGGTAAATTCAGGAAATTTTCCGCTACTCCAATCAAAGTTTCCACCATCAATGATAGCTCCACCAAGTGCCGTTCCATTTCCAGCAATATACTTTGTTAATGAATGGATTACAATATTCGCTCCATATTTAATCGGATTAAGTAAAGCAGGAGATGCTACTGTATTATCAGCAATTAGCGGAATATTATACTTTTGAGCGATTTTGGCAATAGCTTCAATATCAAGCACATCTAATTTTGGATTTCCCAATGTTTCGATAAAAATACATTTGGTATTTTCCTGAATTGCTTTTTCAAAATTTTGCGGATTTTGTGGGTCAACAAAAGTGGTCGTAATGCCCAATCGTGGCAACGTAACATTCAACAAATTGTAGGTTCCTCCGTATAAACTATTAGACGAAACGATATGGTCACCTACCCGTAATAGGGTTAAAAATGTAGTAGAAAGGGCCGCCGTTCCTGATGCGGTAACTACTGCCCCAACACCTCCTTCTAAGGCTGCCAAACGTTGCTCCAAAATATCGTTAGTAGGATTGTTCAATCGGGTATAGATATATCCTGCTTCCGAAAGATTGAATCGGGCAGCAGCTTGATCGCTATTTTCAAAAACATACGAAACGGTTTGATAAATCGGGATAGCTCTGTTTCCACCGTGTTGTTTAACATCATATCCTGCGTGTAGTGCCTGTGTAGCTGGTTTAAATTTACTCATAATTTCTTCTTTTTTACAATTTATAATTAACTAAGATTTTTCTATTTCTTTGATACAAAAAAAACCTCTACATAAGCAGAGGTTTTATTCGAATTTTATATTTCACTTTACAAAACGAATAACTCTGCCGAATTTTCTCCGCACATCATCATAGACATCATTTTAAAAGTATATTTTTTCATTACATCAATTTTTAACGGTGCAAATATAAACACTTTTCCATATTAAACAAAAAATAATTCTATATTTTTTTTTATTTTTAAAAATATTTTTCAAAAACAAACAGCGCTAAAAACAAAAGCAAAATACAAAAATAAAATCGTAACATATTGATTTTTATAATTTTATTTATCAAACAAATAATCTTAAACAATCGCTATCTAACGCAAAAAAAATCACCCAAAAAAAGCTATTTTTGTATCAAATTTTTCTTTCAACAATCAAGTATGAACAATAATGTAACCAAATTATTCCATATTAAATATCCTATCATTCAAGGAGGAATGGTATGGGCAAGCGGTTGGAAATTAGCCTCTGCGGTGAGTAATGCTGGAGGTTTAGGGCTTTTAGGAGCAGGTTCGATGTACCCAGAAGTTCTTCGAGAACATATCAGAAAATGCCGAATTGCCACTAATAAGCCTTTTGGGGTAAACATACCGCTAATGTATCCGAACATCGAACAACTGATAGCTACCATTTTAGAAGAAAAAGTACCTATTGTATTTACTTCAGCTGGAAATCCTAACACTTGGACTTCCCTATTGAAAAAAGAAGGTATTAAAGTAGCTCACGTGGTAAGCAGTTCAAAATTTGCCATAAAAGCCCAAAACGCAGGGGTAGATGCCGTTGTAACAGAAGGATTTGAAGCGGGCGGACATAACGGAAGAGAAGAAACCACTACTTTAGTACTTATTCCCTCTGTAAAACAACACATTAACATTCCTATTATTGCAGCAGGAGGTATTGCTACAGGCAGAGGAATGCTCGCCGCAATGGCATTGGGAGCAGAGGGCGTTCAAATCGGCAGCCGATTTGTAGCTACGCACGAAGCCTCAGCTCATATTAACTTCAAAAATAAAGTTATCGAAGCCCAAGAAGGAGATACCCACCTTACACTGAAAGAACTAGCACCTGTAAGACTATTAAAAAACAAATTCTATCAGGAGCTTGAAGCTATGTATGAAAACAAAAATAATTCACCAGAGGCATTTCGTACTTTTTTAGGAAAAGGGAGAACTAAAAAAGGAATGTTCGAAGGTGATTTAGAAGCTGGTGAATTGGAAATCGGGCAAATTGCGTCGGTTATTCATAAAATACAATCTGTTTCAGAGATTTTTGAAGAAATCATCACAGAATTTGAATCAGCGCGTAAAGATTTGGCTTCCATAAACTTCTAAAAGATATAAAAGCAAAAAAGCTTTCCTTAAGGGAAAGCTTTCATTGGTTTAACTATAAACCTGTGTAAAAGGTATTTACACAAAACAACACAACTAAATTTTACCGCGGTCTGGACGGGACTCGAACCCGCGACCCCATGCGTGACAGGCATGTATTCTAACCAACTGAACTACCAGACCAATATTTGCTTATGAACATTTTGTTTCATCATTGCGGTTGCAAAGGTAGTACATTTTTGCAATTGTGCAAATTTTTTGATTAAAAAAATTCAAAATTTCTTCACTCAAAAAAACAAAACACTGAAAATGAACATCATTTATTTTTAAAAATCATCTTTTTTCAATATGCAAAATTTCTCTTTTGGCACCAACTTCTATTTCAAGAATGATTTTTTCTTCATCATTACTAAGAATATTCACTTTTGAGAGATGAGTTATACCCGTTTTCGAGTACGGATTGAAAAATATATCCGATTCTTTGACCAACATTTGTTGGCGATATATCCAATTCATCTGCCAAACCTCATAATGGTGCATAAATATTTTCATTGTATAATTGGTGCTTTCCACATTTTTTTGAAAACTGAATTGATATTGTGACCACCAATAATGAAACAACACCCAATGCAACATACTAATAACCAAAAACATAAAAAACTTCAATCGTTTTTTAAGCAGAAAAATAAGACTTCCTAAACCAGCAATTACCCAAAATAAAACCAAGACAATCAAATAATTATTATAGAAAATCATTTCTATCTTGAAGACAGCATTCAGAAAGAATTCTAAAAAACTCAACATCGGGACACCCCAACCTATGGTCAGAAATAAAATTCGCAAAAAACGTATCATCTTAAGCAAAATACTCATTAATCAAATGATTTATAGGCACAAATATACTTTTTTTCCTTACAGAAAAAATTATTTTGTTATTTTTGCAAACGAAACAATTAAGCATACTATGCTCGAACAGATAAATCTAAATTACGAAAAAGTGGTGTTGGTGGGAATCATCAACCAAATGCAAGACGAAGAAAAATCAAAAGAATACTTAGATGAATTAGAATTTCTTACCTATACAGCGGGTGGAGAAGTTTTACAACGATTTACTCAAAAGTTAGATGTTCCAAATCCGAAAACCTTTATAGGGACAGGAAAAATGGAAGAGGTTCAGCAATTCGTGGAAGAAAACGGAGTTGGGACTGTTATTTTTGATGATGAACTTTCTCCTGCACAGCAAAAAAATATTGAACGTATCTTGAAAGCCAAAATTTTAGACCGAACGGGGCTTATTTTGGATATATTCGCACAACGGGCTCAAACCAGCTATTCCCGAACCCAAGTGGAATTAGCTCAATATCAATATCTTTTACCTCGATTAACAGGACTTTGGACACACCTTGAACGCCAACGAGGAGGAATTGGTATGCGTGGACCTGGAGAAACAGAGATTGAAACTGACCGCCGTATCGTACGTGACCGTATCGCACTTTTGAAGAAAAAATTAGCAACCATCGACCGCCAAATGGCTGTACAACGAAGCAATCGTGGAGCGATGGTACGTGTGGCACTTATCGGATACACCAACGTTGGAAAATCTACCCTAATGAATGTAATTAGCAAAAGTGAAGTCTTCGCCGAAAACAAACTTTTCGCTACACTCGATACCACAGTACGAAAGGTAGTTATCGGAAATCTTCCTTTCTTACTATCTGATACTGTTGGTTTTATCCGAAAATTACCTACTCAACTTATCGAATCATTTAAAAGTACGTTAGATGAAGTTCGTGAAGCGGATTTACTACTTCATATTGTGGATATTTCGCATCCAAATTTTGAGGAACATATTCACTCAGTAAATCAAATTCTTTCAGAAATAAAAAGTGCAGACAAACCTACAATTATGGTTTTCAACAAAATAGACGCTTACAAACATCAAACTATTGCAGAAGATGACCTCATCACTGAACCTACCTCCAAACATTTTACATTGGAGCAGTGGAAACAGACGTGGATGAACAAAGTAGGCAACGATGTGCTTTTCATTTCGGCATTAAATAAGGATAATCTGGAGGAATTTCGCGAAAAAGTGTATGCTAAAGTGCGAGAAATACACATCACACGTTTTCCGTACAACAACTTCTTGTACCCAGAATTTATGGAAGATGACACAGAAACAGAAAACTAATTATGAAAGATAAAAAAGAAAAAATACTTGATAAATCACTGAAATTACTTCAAAAATTTTCTAAACAAAAAGTATCAGAGGAAGATTTAACCACCGCCGAAAGCAAATCGGTAAACTTAAAAGAAAAGGTAACCGATTTCAAACTGCTTTTATCAATGTTTAAAGACGGTATTTCGGGCGGATATCCCATTTCAAAAACTACTTTGGCTGTTTTAGCAGGAGTGATTCTATATGTGGTTTCGCCCATTGACACTATTCCTGATTTGTTTCCAATGATTGGCTGGACAGACGATATTACCGTAGTGATTTTTGTAGTAAATCGGCTTTCTCACGAAATTCAAAATTACAAAAAATGGCGGACGGCAACGGGCAAAAACCTTACGCCGCCTGAGAGCGAAAGTTTTGCTTTCAAAAAAGGCATTTAAAAACCATTACCTTCTAAACTTCATAAAGAGATAAATAATAATATAATTCTATATCTTTAGCATATAAATATGAAAACAATAAGTGCCATTAGAGCCGATTTTCCGATATTAGCACGTAAAGTAAACGGCTGTCCGCTGATTTATTTTGACAATGCCGCTACCTCGCAAACGCCTCTGCCTGTAATTAACACCATTGTGCATTATTATTCGCACCTGAATGCTAACATTCACAGGGGTGTACATACACTCAGCCAAGAAGCCACTGAGGCTTACGAAGCAGCTCGTGTGAAACTACAAAAACATTTTAATGCCCATAAATCTTGTGAAATAATTTTCACATCAGGCACCACACACAGCATCAATTTGGTTGCTAACGGATTTGCTAATATCTTGAAAAAAAGTGATGAAATTATTGTTTCAGCATCAGAGCATCATAGCAATATTGTGCCGTGGCAATTTGCCTGTAAGCATAGCGGAGCTTCATTGAAAGTGATTTCAATGGATATGGAAGGGCATTTAGACCTAAATCAATTCGAGCAATTACTAACTTCAAATACCAAGTTAGTATGTGTACAACACGTTTCAAATGCTTTGGGGAATATCCAACCCATTGAAAAAATCATCGCTTTGGCTAAAAAGGTAAATGCCGCAGTTTTGGTGGACGGAGCTCAAGCCTCGCCACACTTACAACCCGATGTTCAGGCTTTAGATGTTGATTTTTATACCGCTTCAGGGCATAAAATGTACGGACCTACAGGAGTTGGCATTTTGTACGGAAAAGAAGCGTGGCTGAGCAAACTTCCGCCCTATCAAGGAGGAGGCGAAATGATAAAAGAAGTAACTTTTGAAAATAGCACCTATGCCGAATTGCCTCATAAATTTGAAGCAGGTACACCTAACATCTGCGGAGGCATTGCCTTGGGCGCTGCCATTGACTATATGCACCAAATCGGGATGGAAAATATTGCTCGTCACGAACACGAACTTCTCAAGTATGCCACAGAAAAATTACAAAACATACCCGAAGTAATTTTCTACGGAACCTCTAATTTGAAAAACAAGACAGCTGTAATTTCATTCAATATCAAAGGAATACACCCTTATGATTTAGGCACATTGCTTGACAAACAAGGCATAGCCGTACGTACGGGTCATCATTGTACACAACCCATTATGAACTTCTATCAAATTCCTGGGACGGTACGCATTAGTTTTGCCTTTTACAATACCTTTGAAGAAATCGATCAGTTTATAGTCGCTTTACTGAAAGCAAAAAGTATGCTTTCGTAATAGAAAAGTTGAAATTATTCCGAATATAAATACTATTTTTGTCGCTAAATTTATAGATACCCTATTTCCTTATGAAATTAAAACACGCATTTTTGATTATATTAGTAGTGCTAATTATTGACCAATGGAGTAAAATCTACATCAAAACACATTTCAAACTCAATGATTACGTGGAGGTTTTCAGTTGGTTTAAAATACTATTTATTGAAAACGAAGGTGCAGCTTGGGGAACTAAAATTCCAGGAACGTATGGTAAATTGGCATTAACCTTGTTCCGCATTGTAGCGGTGGTGGGTATCGGGTATTGGCTGACACAATCCATTAAAAAACAGCGTCCTACTATTTTAATTATATCTATTTCTTTAATTTTAGCCGGAGCTTTAGGAAATATTATTGATTCGGTTTTCTACGGAGTCATTTTTGACCATAGCTATGGCAATGTAGCTACTTTATTTTCAGAGAATCCTTACGGAACACTTCTACACGGTAAAGTGGTGGATATGTTTTACTTTCCGCTTATCGATACAAAATTACCCGAATGGCTTCCGTTTTGGGGCGGAAAAAACTTTCGCTTTTTTGAACCCGTTTTTAATGTTGCCGATGCAGCCATTAGCATTGCCGTAGGTTTACTTTTGGTATTCAATAAGAAAGCTTTCCCGAAAGAAAACGAAGCAACAAACAAGTAAATAAATATCTGATTTATAGAACAACTATGCTAAAACAAAACTTACAACTTAAACTCTCACAAAAACTTTCTCCCCAGCAAATTCAATTGATGAAGCTGGTACAGCTTCCTACCTTGGCTTTTGAACAACGCGTAAAACAAGAATTGGAAGAAAATCCTGCTTTGGAAACAGGGAAAGAAGAAAGCCTATACGATGAGTTTGCTGATGAGTTCGATAATAGCATAGATGATTTCAATGATAATGAAGTCATTAACACAGATGACATCAATATTGATGAATATTTAAGCGATGATGAAATCCCTGATTATCGTCTTCAAGCTAACAATTATAGCGATGACGATGAAGAAAAGGAAATTCCTTTTAGCGCTGGTATTTCTTTTCATCAATCCCTTATAAACCAACTCAATACGTTTCAGTTAAGTGATGAAGACTACCTCATCGCTGAATTTTTGGTAGGCAGCATTGATGATACGGGTTACATCCGCCGTAGCCTACAAGACCTTACTGACGATTTGGCTTTTACTCAAAACATCTATACCGATGAAGAAAAGGTAAGACAGATACAACAACAAATCATTTTTCAGTTAGACCCTGCCGGCGTAGGGGCTTCCGACCTACAAGAATGCCTACTGGTACAATTACAACGCAAAAAGGGTACTCCCGCAATAGAACTTGCCATAGAAATCATCGAAAAAGGTTTTGAACCTTTCACCAAGAAACATTATTCACGCCTACAGCAAAAATTTTCCGCATCGGAAGAAGATTTAAAAGAAGCCATTCAAGAAATCGAAAAACTCAACCCTAAACCAGGCAATGCCTACTCCAACAATCACATACAAGTGGAGCAAATCATTCCTGATTTTAATATTCGCATTAATGATAACGAACTAGAACTAACTCTCAACGGAAGAAATGCACCCGAGTTACACGTTTCCAGAGAGTACACCACGATGCTCGAAACGTACAAAAACACCAAAGAAAAATCAAACTCACAAAAAGAAGCTGTTTTCTTTATCAAACAAAAACTAGACGCCGCCAAATGGTTCATTGACGCTATAAAACAGCGCCAACAAACGCTGTACGTAACAATGAATGCCATTATGAATCATCAAAAAGAATATTTTTTGACAGGTGACGAACTAAAAATCAAACCTTTGATTTTAAAAGACATTGCCGATGTAGTAGGTATGGATATTTCCACCGTTTCGCGTGTAGCCAATAGCAAATACGTAACCACACCTTATGGCACAAAGCTCATCAAAGAATTCTTTTCCGAATCTATGAAAAATGACCAAGGAGAGGACGTTTCTACTCACGAAATCAAAAATATACTACAAAATATCATTGCTGAAGAAGACAAACGCAAACCCTATCCTGACGATGATTTAGCCCAGATACTCAAAGAAAAAGGCTACCCTATCGCCCGAAGAACCGTTGCTAAATATCGGGAACAGTTAGATATTCCTGTGGCTCGTTTACGTAAAGAACTTTAAAAATAAGTTCTCGCCTTGTTGCATTAGCACTTGTACGCTTTAACTTTTTTTTATACTTTTGCACCCGTCTCAAAGGGGTGCTGCGTTTGCGGCTGAGATTATACCCATAGAACTTGGGCTGGTAATGCAGTCTAAGGAAACGAAGTCAATAATAAGTGGCTTGTTTTTGCTTTTTGGGTAGCAGAAACAGGCTTTTTTTATTCATTCCATAAAATAATTACCTCTTTTATTTTGTAAAAATTTCATTTTACTGATGAAAAAATTATTTTTTATGGGAGCGATGAGCCTTATTACTTCGGCTTATGCTCAAACAATGGAATCAGAAAAAGATTCTACAGAATTAAAAACCATCAAATTAGACGAAGTACTGGTTTCAGCAGTAAGGGCAAAACAAACTTTGCCAGTAACTTTCTCCAATTTATCGAAATCAGACATCGCAAAAAGCAATCAAGGACAACAAATCCCGATGCTTTTAGGGAACTTGCCTAACGTAGTTTCATATTCTGAAGACGGAACAGGCTTCGGGGCAACCTACCTTTCTGTTCGTGGAAGTGACCTTTACCGAACCAATGTGACTATCAATGGTATTCCGTACAATGACTCAGAATCACAAGGAACTTTTTGGTACAATCTTTCCGATTTTGCTTCTTCCTCAGAGAATATCCAACTTCAACGTGGTGTAGGTACATCTACTAATGGTGCGGGAGCTTTCGGAGCAAGTTTGAACGTACTTACTGATGCCGTTTCGGAGAATCCATACGCCGAAATTGCAAATTTCTACGGAAGTTACAACACACATAAGCATATGGTAAAACTTTCGACAGGAAAAATCAATGAGCGTTTTGAGCTTTCGGGACGTTTTTCAAAAATCAATTCTAACGGGTACAGAGACAGAGCATCATCTGATTTGAAATCCTATTTTTTACAAGGAGCTTATTCTTACAAAAATACGCTGATTAAAGCTTTAGTTTTTGGTGGAAAAGAAAAAACACAGCTTACTTGGATAGGAATTGACGAGGCAACTTTAAACAAAAACAGAAAATACAATCCTGCTGGAAAATACAAAGATGCAGAGGGCAACACTCGTTTCTATGACAATGAAACGGATAATTACCAACAAGACCACGCTCAACTGCATTGGGTAGAAAAATGGTCTCCTTTTTGGACAACCAACTTGGCTTTTCATTACACCAAAGGTCGTGGACATTGGGAAATGTACGAAACTTGGGGCGGTGCAACCTATGACAAACACCAAATCACACGATACGCCTTAGACAACGATTTCTACGGAGCTACATTATCTTCCAATTTCAAGAAAAATACTATTGATTTGATATTTGGAGGTGCTTTCAACAAATATGACGGATTGCATTTCGAAGAAAGAGTATGGTCGGAAGAAGCTTCAAAACCTTATCAAGAAATTGTAGATGAAAATTGGGGATACAAAAAAGATGGTTCCGCTTTTGCCAAAATGACTTGGAAATTTGCTCCTCAGTGGGATTTATTTACTGATATTCAATACAGATACGTTCACTACAAAGCCGATGAATACAAAGCTAACAAAGCATTTAATTTTATCAACCCTAAAATAGGAGTAAGTTTTTCCTTAAACGAAAATAATTATTTTTACTTATCGTATGCCAAAGCCACTAAGGAGCCGAATCGTAGCGACTACAAAGCGGCACACAAAGAGTACGAAAAAGCCAAAAAGACAGACCCTTCCGCAACAATAAGAGAGCCTCGACCTGAAAAATTGAACGATTTTGAATTGGGTTGGAGATACAACACCCCAAAAGTAAAAATCAATACGAATTTATATTATATGCTTTATAAAGACCAATTGGTACTAACTGGTCGTTTGAACGACAAAGGGTATCCAATTCGTGATAACAGCGGAGATAGCTACAGAGCTGGACTTGAAGTAGATGCTACTTTACTACTTTCCGACAGATGGATTTGGCAACCAAATGTATCTGTCAGCAGAAATAAAAATATTGATTTTCACACTATAAAAGAAGGAAAATCGGTAAATATAGGAAACACCAAACTATCGTATTCTCCTGAATTTGTGGCTTCAAGCTCATTAACTTTCAAGCCTATACCAAACTTTGGTGCAACATTGTTAACCAAATACGTAGGAGAGCAATATATGAGCAACATTAACGAAGAAAACTCAAAATTAAAATCTTACTTTGTTAACAACTTGCACTTATCGTATGAAATAAATCCATTAAAATTCTGTAAATCAATAGTGATTTCAGTTACTGGGAACAACATTTTGAATGCGAAATATGTAGCCAACGGAACTTTTGAAGATGGACAAGCTGCTTACTTCCCTCAAGCCGAAATCAATTATCTGGCAGGGCTAACACTATCATTTTAGAAAATAATTTTCAATCCATACCCTTAAAAAAAGCGGAGTTATACCATTGAGTAAACTTCCGCTTTTTGGTTTAATAACACCAATAAACGCTAATGGTTTTTATTCTGTTTGATATTTTTTGAATCCTTCAGTTGTAAAAATCTCCGTTTGATTTTGAGTATTGTTAAAAATAATCATCGCATCAATGGTGGGATTTTCCTTTAAGAATTGTTTACTTCGCTCGAAATCCATAAGCATTAACATTGTAGCATATCCGTCAGCCAACATCGCGTTGGAGGTAACGACCGTTACACTAAGAATATTACTTTGCTTGGCTAAACCCGTTTTAGGGTTAATGGAATGCACATATTTTTCCCCAGTGAGGCTATCCGTCCATACTTTCCGATAATTCCCAGAGGTAGCCAGCCCTTTGTTAGTAAATTGTAATGTAGTAATTAAGGTGCGGTTTTCGGGAGATTGCGTGGGGTCATCAACTCCAATAGTCCACTTTTTATCATCAATGGTATTTTTCCCACTTAGGAAAATCTCACCTCCTACTTCCACCAGAAAATTTTCAATTCCTTTTGATTTTAAGAAATCTGCCAATACATCTACAGTATACCCTTGTGCAATAGCATTGAAATCGAACGCAATTTCAGAATGCTGTTTGACAATTTGTTTGTTTGGCAAAAGGGTCACTTTCTGAAAACCTACACGAAGTAAAAGGCTGTCTATCTCTGACGATGTTGGCGGTTTTTTAGCATTGTTTTTACCAAATCCCCAAGCATTTACTAAAATTCCGACCGTAGGGTCAAACAGCCCTTCGCTTTGTTGCCAAATACTTTGCGAGGCAAGAAAAACCTTTTCAAAATGAGTATCAATATAAGCCTCTTCTGCCCGATTGATTTTTGAGATGATAGACTCCGAACGATAGGTGGACATTGACAAATCAATCACTTCAAAAATAGAGTCCACCGATGATTTTTTAATTTCTTCACGATCCGAAATGTACTTTATCTGATAGGTACTTCCTTGAGCTAATCCGCTTATAGTATGTAGTTTATTTGTTTTTTCTTGACAAGATTGAAAAGCGAACACTCCGCCTAAAATCAGTAAAAAAAATAGTTTTCTTTTCATTACATTCCTCTTTAAAATAACTTAGCGGATTTCCAAGAGCCCTTTAAAATTAACCTTATAGGGCTGATTTTTGTAAATAGGATACTCCTGATTTTCAATATTAGTAAGCCCCACTCCTGCAAAGTAGGTCTTAGCTTGGTGTTTTTCAGCGTGCTTACGTACCATTTGCATCAGTATAGGGTCATAAGCATCAGGATCTTCACCATAAGGAACGGCTCTTACAATAATGAAATGCTTCTGTTTGTTTTTATCAACACAAACAAATTGTGGGTCTTTTTTAAGTTTACTATTTACCAGTAAAAACTCCCACTGCAAATCGTCTCGCAAGGCTGTCCCCACGATGTTCATTGCCAAATAATGTAATTCTTCTCCAGTTAACGGAATAGGCATTTTACAGGTTTTTAGCTAATTGATTTAATCCGTAAACGATAAGATTTTCCACAGCTTGTTTAGTATCTTTAGTGAAGGTTCCGTTTGCTCGATTGGCAATGATTGCATTGAGCGAAACGGCTTGATGCCCCAGCAAACGCGAAAGCCCATAAATAGCAGAAGTTTCCATTTCCAAATTGGTCATTCTAAAATTTTTATATTTGAAGCTATGTAACTTATCGTTTAGCTGAGCATCTTGTACGGCAAGACGAAGTACACGCCCTTGAGGACCATAAAAACCAGGAGCTGTTCCCGTAATTCCTTCAAAGATATGATCCGAAACCAACTTTTCTCTCAGTGAAGCCCCACAACCTACAATATACGGACGTCCCTTTTGCAAATCCCATTGTGTGTGGGCAATAAAAGCTTCTTCCAGCTCTATTTCTCGTACTTTTGGAGCATCTTTATACGAATGAAGCATATTATCTAACCCCAATCCGTGAGTAGAAAGCACAATACTATCTACTGGAATATCTGCCTGTAAAGACCCAGAAGTTCCAAAACGAATAAAGTTTAATGAAGTTTGTTGTTCTTTAGGCTGACGTGTCGCCATATCGATATTAAACAGAGCATCTATCTCATTGATAGCAATATCAATATTATCAGGACCAATCCCAGTTGAAAGCACCGACAAGCGTTTTCCTTTGTAAGTCCCCGTATGAGTGCAAAACTCTCTTTTTTGTACCTGATGCTCAATATGATCGAAATGGGCACTCACGCGTGCCACACGATTTTGGTCGCCCACCAAAATGATGGTTGGAGCCACTTGTTCGGGTTTTAAATTCAGATGATAAATACTTCCGTCAGGATTTAAAATAAGTTCAGATTCTCGAATAGCCATAATTCTATATTTTTATTTTGAAAAAATCATCATTTATGTAGTTTTGGCACAAACCTCAGAGGTAATTCAAAAAAATATGATAAACAAACAATCTGCTTTCTTTTAAGATAAGCAAAGTCAAAACCTTAATTTGCAAAATTTAGCTCTATATCAGCCTTTACCACTTTGATGAGTTTTAGCCTAAAACCCTCCTTTTATTTCTTTTTGCTTTACCAAAAACTACAAAAGCAAATTTACAAAAAAACGCCTGTTTATCAAATTATGCTTCTAATTTACATCGGGACATAAACTAATAATTGTATCGTTCACCCCACAAATTCTTAAGATAGGTACGCAATGCGTTTTCACGCGGATTGTCACCAGGTTCGTATAGCATTGTGCCTTGCAAATCTTCGGGTAGAAAATCTTGAAATGCAAAATTATTTTCAAAATCGTGTGAGTATTTGTAGTCTTTTCCGTAATTCAATTCCTTCATCAACTTTGTAGGAGCATTCCGCAAATGAATAGGTACGGACAAATCGCCAGTTTGCTTCACCAATTGTTGCGCCTTGTTGATTGCCATATACGAAGCATTACTTTTAGGCGAAGCCGCTAAATACACCGCACACTGACTTAGAATGATACGCGCTTCTGGGTAACCAATAGTAGTCACTGCCTGAAAGGTATTATTGGCTAAAATTAGCGCTGTTGGATTAGCATTTCCAATATCTTCCGAAGCCAAAATAAGCATTCGTCTAGCAATGAATTTCACATCTTCACCACCTTCAATCATTCGAGCAAGCCAATAAACAGCGGCATTGGGGTCACTCCCCCGTATGGATTTGATAAATGCCGAAACAATGTCATAATGTTGTTCACCCGTTTTATCATAAAGCACCGTATTTTTCTGAACTACTTGCATTACTTTTTCATTAGTAATGACAATTTCATTGGCTTCAAAGGTATTGATTATTAGCTCGAACGTATTAAGGAGTTTGCGTCCGTCCCCACCAGATAGCCGTATTAACGCTTCCGTTTCAGAGAGTGTAATGCGTTTTTTCTTTAAGATTTCATCTTTTTCAACAGCATTTTTGAGCAATTTTTCCAAATCATTACGCTCAAAGGAATTAAGCGTATATATCTGACAACGTGACAATAAAGCAGGAATTACCTCAAAACTCGGATTTTCGGTAGTAGCCCCAATGAGCGTTATCCACCCTTTTTCAACCGCTCCCAGTAATGAATCTTGCTGTGTTTTATTAAATCGGTGGATTTCATCAATAAAAACAATAGGATTTTTAGTAGCAAATAACCCATTGTTTTGTTTCGATTTTTCAATCACTTCACGCACCTCTTTGATGCCTGAACTGATAGCGCTCAAAGTAAAAAAAGCCCGACGGCTTTGTTGAGCAATGATTTGAGCAAGTGTCGTTTTTCCCGTTCCTGGTGGTCCCCACAGAATGAGAGAAGGAAGCAAACCACTTTCAATCTGTTTACGCAGTGAGCCATTTTCGCCTACCAAATGTTCTTGCCCCACATAACTATCCAAATGTGTGGGACGCATACGTTCTGCCAAAGGTGTATTCATAAAGGCAAAGGTACAGAATTTAATGGTTTGTGAAGCAAAGTAATTTTTTAGCAGAAATCAAGCAATTCAGGCAAAGCATATCAATGCAATTTTCTATTGTTGAACTTGTACCCAATGTAAAAAGTTGCCTATTTCAAAGGTTACATTCCATTTTCCGTAAGCTTTAAATGCCCATAAATTTACCGGAGTATTTTCTGACGAGCGATTTTCCATAACTAAATAACTATACAAACAAAGAGGGTCGCCTATTTTTTTAAGGGTTTGCTTATCCAATCGTTGGAGCAATACTTTTTCAAAGAAAGCATCAGTGGTATTATAAATTACATTAACATATTTTTCATCAGCTATGGCAATAACACTATCCAAAAAATTGTCTGTGAAAAGAGCTTCGGGCTCCCATTCTTGCGAAATCGGATACTTGTAAAGCGTACCTCCTTTACTATCAAGATAATAAGACGGATTTCCATTGAAGTAAATCCCCCAATGAGTATATTTTTCTCCCAAATCAATTAGAGAAGAAGCTCCGTTTTGGGTTAAATTCACCTGATATTTTCGTTTTTCACCCGAAATAATAATGGGTAAATACGAAATTTGAGTTTCACCAATGCGTCCTACTCGGATAAAGTCAATAGCATCATCTTTGGGCAACAGTTTAGAAAGGTTGATTTCTTTTATTTTTTCCCCCGTTTTGGTATTTATCAATAAGGCCTTATAGGTATTTGAAATCTTATAACAGAGATATAAAACGTTTTCAGTAAATAGAGATTCTCGAACTTCTACGAGCTTATTTCCTTTTGTTTTGGGCATCAGTATATTTTCTTTTTGTTTTTTATAAGAAAGATTGCCCTCCTGTCCTTTTTGCAAATATTTTTGCCAAACAATATCAGGAAAATCTTTTAGTATGTACAATGCCTCGTTGTTTAAATAAAAACTTTTAATGCTGCTTATTGCTTCAGTAGGAATGTTTTTCTCGGTAAAGGTTACGGGGTCTAATTCAACAAGCTGTTTTCCTTCCGAAGGAGAACTCAAAAACATAATGTTTCTTTGTTGCGGATTGTTATTTTTCCGTAAAGAATTTCCGTAACCCTCTTTTCGAACTCGGAAAGTATGTGTTTTTGACGGACAGATTTTTTCTGTAATATCAGTATTTAAAATGTTTTTAAGCCAGATTTTATAGGCTTGGGCAGTAGGATTTTTGGGAATGGGAAAATCGTATTTGAACCGATAGAGTTTATCAAGTATTTGTTGTGCCACATCGGCAACTGCCATTTTTTTTTGATAGTATTCACTACCAGCAACCATTTTACCATCTTTATTTACACCATGCCAAATGATTTCGCTTATAAAAGGGATGCTATCTTGGTTATTGAGTTGGTCTATCCAAAGCGGAATATCTCTCAAATCCTCATAAACAGAAAGTTGCCGATATGAAAAAGGTTTTCCTTCTTGCATTAATTGATATATCGAAGGGAATGTTTCATTCAAATCATCAGGATATTGAGCGATAATTTTGTTGTTTTGATAGATTTTTTTAGCTACAAAGGTATTTTCTGTTGAAGGCACAAGAGTTGCCTCAATGGTAAAAAGCGTATCGTAGGTGTAACAAATATCATCTTTAAAAAGCGGAATAATCAGTGCCGTTTTTTGTTGTAATCGCTCGGCATCGGCTGGCAAAAGCTCTAAAAAATAAGCCCATTCGGGTAGAAAAACGCTACCCTTTTCCATAATAAAGAGAAAATTGGCGGTTTTTTCATCTAATCTTATTGTACGAAAATCTTCCCTAAAGTAGCCACTAAATGATATGGTTTCCTGTGAATGGCTCATACTTATCCATAATAAAAGAAAAATAATTGAAAGTTTTTTATTCATAATTGGTTTGTTTTATAAAAAGTATGATGATTATTATCCTGACAGAAATCATTTATTTTTTTCTGTATCATACTTGCAGAAACTGTACTACAAAAAAATATCCTAAGCTCATTATGAACTTAGGATAAAGATATTATTTTCTGTAGTTTTTTAAAATTTCAGCAGGAACAGCACCTTTATGTACCATAAGCGCTGTGGTTTTGTACCTCACGTAAGCCTTTGTTACGTACAAATAGCCTTGATAGTCGTTATTTACCCCCCACGAATTTTTCACAATGTAGTATTCTCTACCGTTTTGGTCTTTGGCAAGTCCTACAATGTGCATTGCGTGGTCATCGGTGGTTTCATAATTATCAAAAGCTTTCTGACGCATTTCTGCAGTGATGTTTCTTTCGTTAGTTGGCGGATTATCAAAAAGTCTTGTTTGTTGTTCAGCGCTCATTTCTTGCCAATCTTTTTCAGGAACGAAAGCTACTCCGTTTTTCCAGCTGAAATACTTTTCGCTTACATCGGCAGCCCAAGCTACGGTATATCCTTTTTTAAGAGCATTGTCTATAACCTTAGTAAAATCGGTCATTTCAACATTATAAGCGTGGTCAAAGCTCCAATTATCAGGAACAGCCATCAGTACGTTTTTGTATTTAGGCTGATTTTCATACGAAAGCATTTCAATATAATCGTCAGGATTTATACCTACCACCTCTTTAGCGAAGCTCTGTGGTGTATATTTTTTATTTTTGAAGAAAAAAGTTTCTGGCACTTCTCCTAAATAGGCGTCAATGGCTGCGGTAAAAGCTTTTTCCCAATTGGGGGTTAGTTTTTTAACATTAGGGCGCTTTACTAATCCTTCTAAAAAGCCTTTCAAAACACCTTGCATTTCCGAGAAATCATTGCGATTTGTACCGTAATTCAGTCCAGAATAAACGTATTGGGGTACAGCCCCATATTTGGCGTAAATATTGATAATATCGTGTAACTCTCCACCATCACCATAATCTAAATTCCCGTGAAAACGGACATATTGTTTTGCTTTCTCAATATAAGTATTTCTGGCTGTATAGATTTCTGCCAAATCAACGGGTTGTTTGCCCATTCTTATCATTTCGCTTTCCAGAAAGGAAGCCCCAGCGTAGCTCCAACAAGTACCACTACTACCTTGGTCTTTCACTTCCATACGCTCCAAATTGATCATAGGCGTAAACAAAAATCCTGCTTTTTGGCTATAGTTTCCTGCTACTTTGTTAATTAAATCATCTTGAGCCGACACAAATAAAGATGTTCCTACGGCTAACAATAAAGCTATTTTTTTCATTGTTAAAAATTAAATAATTACCTGCCTACAAATATAAAAATTTTGTAAAAGAATTTGCTCTTTATCAAAGCATTTTATCGCAAACGCACTTAGAAAGCGCAATTCAGTATAAAAAGATTTTTTGGTATTTATTGAAAATACGTACCTTTGTGCCGTTAAAGTTTTCAGAAAAAAAAGATGCTTTCCAATTCAAGTAAATACGCTATCAACGCAGTTATTTTTTTAGCTGTAAATGCTTCCGAAACAAAAAAAATAGGAGTTAAAGACATCGGTGAGGCATTAAAAATACCCTCTCCTTTTTTAGCAAAAATATTGCAAATTCTATCTCGGAAAAAAGCCATTAGTTCCACCAAAGGACCTGGCGGAGGGTTTTGGCTTAACGATGAGGAAAAGAAAGCTCCACTGATAAGCATTGTTTATCACATTGATGGAATAGACAAATTCACCAATTGTGCATTGGGGCTAAAATTGTGTTCCGAACAACAGCCCTGCCCCATTCACCACGCGGTGCAACCTTTCAAACACGAGTTTATGAAGCTACTTACGGAAAACACCATCTGTGATTTTGCTAAAAAAGTGGCTAAAGGTGAGGCTTTTCTCTTCGTTTAATTATGAGATTTACATTCAAATCTTTTTCAGTGAATCAGTCCAAAAGTGCAATGAAAGTTGGCACCGATGGTGTGCTTTTGGGCGCTTGGACCCCTATAGCTCACCGACCCTATTCGGTATTAGATGTTGGTGCTGGCATAGGGCTTATCGCTTTGATGTTAGCCCAGCGCACCTCAGCCCAGCAAATTGACGCTGTGGAAATTGACGCCCAAGCCTTTGAAGAATGTACCGAAAACTTCGAAGAAAGCCCTTGGAACGACCGCCTTTTTTGTTACCACGCTTCATTTGATGACTTTGTAACTGAAATGGACGATGAAACTTATGATTTAATCGTTTCAAATCCACCTTTTTACACCCAAAACGTAACCACAGCGCACCCGCAACGGAATCAAGCCCGATTTGAAGCCTCCTTACCCTTTGAAAACTTACTCAAAGGCGCTTCGCAGTTGCTTTCGCCCCAAACGGGAATTTTTGCTGTCATCATTCCTTATGAAGAAGAAACTTTCTTTTTGGAAAAAGCAACAACATACGGACTATTTCCTCAAAAAATAACACACGTCAGAGGGAATTCGAAAACAAAAATAAAAAGAAGCCTTATCGCTTTTAGCAAAAACCAACAAGATTGCCTCTGTAACGAATTAGTTATAGAAACCGAGCGCCACCAATACACCCCTGAGTATATTGAACTCACTAAAGATTTTTATCTGAATTTGTAAGGCTGTGGATAAAATCTGATAACTATTCCCTTTTGCTTCTGATAGGAATGTATAAATTTGCCAACATATAAAAACGCAAAACAATGAAAAATACCATTACAAATACAGATTTTCAATTTCCAAAACAAAAATCCGTTTACAAAGGAAAAGTACGCGAAGTTTATCATTTGGAAGACGATTTATTGGTAATGATAGCAACGGATAGACTTTCAGCTTTCGATGTAATTATGCCCAAAGGAATTCCTTACAAAGGTCAGATACTAAATCAAATAGCCACAAAGTTTATGCAACAAACCGAGGATATTGTTCCGAATTGGCTTATTGCCACCCCTGACCCTAACGTAGCTATAGGACATCTGTGCGAACCCTTTAAGGTGGAAATGGTCATCCGAGGGTACTTAGCCGGACACGCCGCCAGAGAATACAAAGCTGGAAAACGCAAACTTTGCGGAGTTGCCCTTCCTGAAGGACTTAAAGAAAACGATATTTTTCCACACCACCCCATCATCACCCCAGCCACCAAAGCCGACAATGGGGCTCACGATGAGGATATTTCCAAAGAAGAAATCATCAGTAAAGGCATTGTAAGTGAAGAAGATTATGCTTTGTTAGAAAAATACACCTACGCTTTATTTGCCCGAGGAACACAAATTGCTGCCCAAAGAGGACTTATTTTGGTGGACACCAAATACGAATTCGGAAAAACCAAAGATGGTAAAATCGTACTCATTGACGAAATTCACACCCCCGATTCCTCTCGCTATTTTTATCAAGAAGGCTATCAGGAACGCCAAGAAAAAGGAGAACCTCAAAAACAACTTTCCAAAGAATTTGTGCGTCAATGGCTCATTTCCAATGGTTTTCAAGGCAAAGAAGGACAAACCATACCTCATATGAGCGACACATATATAAACACCATTTCCGAACGATACATCGAACTGTACGAAAACATTATGGGCGAACCCTTTGTAAAGGCAAATACCGATGACATCTCGCAACGTATCTACACAAATGTAATTAACTACCTTCAAAATAGATAACTGCTTTATCTTTCAACGAAATAATACAAACAATAATAGGGTGCTTTTCACCCTATTATTTTCAATGAGGTTAAGCAAAAAAAAACTTGTTATTAACACCCCACAAATACGGAAGTAACTTTTTGTATATCAATGGTTATTCACAGGCAAAAACAAAAGGTTAAAAATTTCGTTATTTTAAAAAAAAGTAGTTTCTTTGCAAAGAGTAATTTTAATTTAATAGCACTATGGATGCACAAAAAGTGGATATGTTCATTATGTCCAATTCAAAATTCTTCAAAAGTGAAATCGTTCCTCAAATTCGCGAACGTATGCTTCAGTTAGACGAATCAAAATGGGTAGGAGTACAATCACTACAATTCAAAGACCCTACCACATCACTAATTATTTCTATCCTTGCTGGTGGTTTAGGTATTGACCGTTTCTTTATTGGCGATGTAGGTTTAGGAGTTGCTAAATTGCTTACTTGTGGCGGATTAGGAATTTGGAGCATTGTAGATTGGTTTATGATTCAAGACGCTACTCGCGATAAAAATGCTCAATTGCTACAGACAGCCCTTCAATAACATTGAAAAAGAAAAATTTTTATTTTTTTTTGGTCGCATTATGCTTTCTTGGTTGGGTTTGGTTAGTCTATAATCTTTTTTTTACGGCATACCATCACAACCAAGTAAGCATTTGTCTTTTCAAAAATGTTACGGGCGCTCCTTGTCCTTCGTGTGGAACGACACGATCGGTAATAAGTTTCTTTCAAGGTGATTTTATAAAAGCCTTGTTAACAAACCCAATAGGAATTGTAGGTTCTTTAGGGCTGTTATTGGCTCCGTTTTGGCTCATCTACGACTTTGTTTTACACAAAGATTCCTTTTTTCGAGCCTTTCTAATTTTTGAAAAATACTTAAAAAAACCTTATATTTACGTACCTTTTGCCATATTGATTTTATTAAATTGGATTTGGAATTTTTATAAAGACCTATGATTCTCACAAAACCTTTCCCGTATCGTGTAACTGAAAACGAAAAAGAAAGAGCCTCAAACGGCTATCTAATGTCAGTAATTGCCATTATTGCTGGAATGCCTCTACCTATCATCAATGTCTTGGCTACTCTCTTTTTCTATCTAGCCAACCGAAAGGGTACTTATTTTGTGCGTTGGCATTGTATGCAAGCACTACTCTCACAGCTTTCTGTACTATGTATCAATAGTGTGGGCTTTTGGTGGACGATTTCGGTAATTTTACAAGAAAAAGAACCGACAAATCTATATTTTGCTTACATCATCTCAGCATTTTTGTTCAACCTTACCGAGTTTATCGCAACCATTTACACTGCCGTGCAAACTCGAAAAGGAGAACACATCTCGTGGTGGTTTTATGGAGATTTAACAGAGACTATCGTACAAGAATAAAACAGTGATTATGAACAACATATACGCTCGTGGTTTTTTTGTGGTGTTTTCATTTTTAGGATTGTGGTTTTTGATGGCACAATTCAATTGGGAAAAACTCTTCAAAGTAAAAGAAAACACCCAGAGTATCGAAAAAAAATTAGGAGAACTGACCATTGACCTCTTTGTAAAAGAACACACCAAAGTGGAAGATAGTTACATAGTTCGTAGTGTGGATAGTTTAGTTACTAAAATTGCCGAGGCGAACCACATCTCCAAAAAAGGCTTAAAAGTTTATGTATTAAAAAATTCAGAAGTAAATGCCTTTGCACTACCTGATCGGCAACTTGTTATAAACACAGGACTTATTGAATCGGTGGACAAACAAGAGATGCTAAGCGGTGTTATCGCTCACGAGTTGGCTCATATCGAAAAGAAACACGTGATAAAGAAACTCACTCGTGAAATAGGGCTTTCAGTGCTGGTTTCTGTGATTTCTGGACAATCCGACCCTGGTGTTATATCGCAAATTGCTAAAACACTTTCTTCTTCAGCCTTCGACCGAAAAATGGAAAAGGAAGCCGATATGGTAGGAGTACAATATTTGCTTAATGCCAAAATCAATCCAGAGCCTTTAGCCGATTTTTTCTTCTTCTTGGAAGAAAGTGCAATGCCATCGGTAACGCAATGGATTAGTACCCACCCCATATCGACCGACCGAAGCGAGTACATTTTGAAATATCTTGAAGAGCAAGATGAAATCATCTTTGAAGATGCCATCAGTGCTCAAACTTGGAAAACTTTAAAAGAGAAGGTTTATAACATTGATGAAGAGCCTATTGAAGAATAGCAAAGTAACTCTAAAAACTCACTTTTGTCTATGAAAATACGTGTTTTGGTATGTATGTTGTATTGTGTTTTGATGGCACACCCATCTATAGCCCAAAGTAAAATTCAAAACGCAAAAAACAACCTTTCAACCTCTACCCATCAAGCAGTTATAACCGAAAGTACATCAAATACATCTTCGTCAAGTTCTTATCGGTCGGATAGCCTTTTGGCTGATTTTCTTTACTTTGTATTTTTTGAAATTTCTATAGGATTAACCTATCACATTCTCTTTGAAGGAATAGACGAAATAAACTCACCAATGTACCAAGCCAGTTTATCGCCTTACCCTTTCTACCAAAATCATAAAGGTGACTATCAGTATTATACCAATGATTTGGTTCGTTGGCGTTTAGATGTTGCTAATTATTACCTATCGGAAAAAGGAAAACTTTCAGCTAACTTTTTGGATTTAAAATTCCGATTGATGCGCCGATTAAGCATAAGTACCTCATACATAAGCTTTCGGGAAACCTTAATCCATCAAAAAGAAAAATTGGATTTATTTTGTACCAATTTAGATTATTACCGAGTAAGAACTCCTTATTTTTCAATGTATTGGGGCTTAGGTGCAGGATACATTGGCAACGGATTAAACCAGCTAGGCTTATCCGTAAAAACAGGTAGCGAAATATTCATAAAACCCTTTACCATTCAGGCTGATTTTGGTTATATTGCTTTTAAAAACAATGATATTACTCTATTTGCTATTGGACCCAAATACCACTTAAATCGGTATCATTTTGGGCTAAAATACCAATACAGCAACTTAGCAGGTAGTCGAGTTTCAGGCGTGAGTTTCGGGGCAGGATTTTATTTTTAACTTGTTTTTTTTGACGTAAATCTAACTTTCCCTCTTATCTTAACTCATCTCATAAAATGCCTCATCTAAAGTCTATCATTGGGTTTTCAATTTTATGCTGTTTTTTTCAGATTTCTTTTTCTCAAAATCTGCCAGAAAACTCTTTACTACAAAAAGAACTTACAGCTATAAAATCTTTTAAAGAAGCAAAGGAAGAAGCTGAAAAAATTATAAAATTTCTCATTGAAGACGGACAAGTACCTGGAGCATCAATAACAATCACCAAAGGCAACCACACCCTTTGGCAACAAGGCTACGGTTGGGCAAATATCCAACAAAAAACACCCATAAATCCCTCTAAAACCCTTTTTAGAGTAGCCAGTGTGTCTAAACCCATTTCTGCAACAGCTCTGGCTCAGTTACAAGATAAAAAATTGATGGATTGGAAGGCTTCAGTATATAAATACTTGCCTGATTTTCCGAAGAAAAACTTTGACTTTTCTATTGAGCAATTGGGCGGACATTTATCGGGCATACGAGGTTACAGAGGCAAAGAAATGTTTAGTAATAAACCTTTTAGCATAGAAGAGGGCATCGATATGTTTAAAAACGACCCCTTAATTGCTATCCCAGGCAGTGAGTATAATTACAATACCTTTAATTGGAATTTAATTTCACTTGCTGTGCAAAAACATCTTAAAAAACCTTTTGAGAATATTGTCTTTGAAGAAGTTTTGCAACCACTTTCGATGTACAACACCCTTGCCGATAGAGGAAAAGTTACTGAAAATCAATCTATTCCTTACAGCAAAAACAAAAGAAGTTTTACCATAGCTCCCGCTGTAAATAACTTTTACAAACTTGCTGGAGGCGGATTTTTATCTACTTCGGAGGACATTGCTCGTTTGGGTAACGCACTACTGGATAAAAACTTCTTATCGGAAAACACAAAAACACAGATGCTTACCTCACAATATACCACCGATAAACAAAAAACAGGCTATGGTATCGGTTGGCAAACAGGCAACGATTGGAAAGGCAGACCTTATTTTGGGCATATCGGCAACGGCATTGGCGGATATGCTTGGTTTTATGTTTACCCTGAACCGCAAGTGGTAATTGTAATGCTTTTCAATGTAACCAATCCGAAAATAGAGATATACACAAAAAGATTTATTGATTTAATTTTAAGAGGAATAGAAGCCGAAAACATCAAAATTTCGGAAGATACGGTAAAAAAGTTGAAAGTAAATCAGAATTAAAACTTCAGTTGCATTTTTCGAGCTTTTTCAAACATAAACGTTTTTGCCGCCTCATATTCATTAGGAATTTTTCCTTCCAAAATAGCTTCTTTTATGGCTTCTTTAAGTATGCCAATCTCTGGAGAAGGTTTTAAATTGAAAATAGCCATAATTTCTTCCCCTGATATAGGTGGCTGAAAATTACGTATATGGTCTTTTTCTTCCACTTCCACCACTTTCTGACGTACAATTTGAAAATTACGATGATATTTCTGGAATTTTTTAGGGTTTTTAGTAGTGATATCAGCCTCACAAAGAGTCATCAAATCCTCAAAATCATCACCAGCATCAAACACCAAACGCCTTACAGCAGAATCAGTTACTACGTCTTCAGCAATAACAATAGGGCGAGAACTCATACGCACCATTTTTTGAACATACTTCATTTTTTCGTTCAAAGGCATACGCAATCGTTTAAAAATCTGGAAGACCATTTTGCTTCCTAAAAACTCGTGCCCGTGGAAAGTCCAACCGATTTTTTTGTCAAATCGTTTGGTAGGCGCTTTACCGATATCGTGCAATAGGGCAGCCCAACGCAGCCATAAATTATCTGTATGCTGTGCGATGTTATCCACCACTTCGAGGGTATGCCAGAAATTGTCTTTATGGAGTTGTCCTTCCTTTTCCTCCACCCCTTGAAGTTGAATCAACTCAGGAAGTATGTAATGAAGTAAGCCCGTAGTGTACAAAAGCTTAAGACCCACAGAAGGTTTTTCACAAGCCAATATTTTGTGAAGTTCATCAACGATACGTTCGTTAGAAATGATTTTTATTCGCTCTTTATTCCGAGTAATCGCTAGTAATGATTCTTCTTGAATTTGAAAGTTCAACTGACAAGCAAAACGAATGGCGCGCATCATTCGTAGGGGGTCATCACTATAAGTAATATCGGGGTCGAGTGGTGTGCGTATGATTTTGTTTTTCAAGTCGGAAACACCATCAAAGGGGTCAATAAGCGCTCCAAAATCAGCTTGAGAGAGCGAAAGAGCCATCGCATTTATGGTAAAATCCCTACGATTTTGGTCGTCTTGCAAAGAACCGCTTTCCACATAAGGTTTTCTGGAATTGCTCTGATAGCTTTCCTTTCGAGCTCCCACAAATTCCAAATCCAAATCTTTAGCCTTAATCATTGCTGTGCCAAAATTCTTATACACAGAGACTTTTGGGTTTCCACAGAGTTTTTCAGCTACTTTCTCTGCTAAAGAAATTCCACTACCAATACAAACGACATCAATGTCTTTAGGCAATCTTCTTCCCAAAAGAAAATCACGAACGAAGCCCCCTACCACATAGCTTTCCAACGCTATTTCATTGGCTACTTGGCTAATAAGTAAAAAAATAGGGTCTTTTAACGCTTCTTTATGATTTTGAGACATTGAATACAGATTTGATTACGTTTTGTGATTTTGTTTTCAGTGATTTAACTGAATTAGAACTGATTGATGGTTTTTCGGATGGCTACAAGTCTGGTTAAAAGTCCTTCCAACAAATCCAAATGAAGCATATTAGCTCCGTCGCTTTTGGCGTTAGCAGGATCGAAATGAGTTTCAATAAACAACCCATCAGCTTGATTTACAATACCTGCTCGGGCAATGGTTTCAATCATTTCAGGTCTTCCACCAGTTACGCCAGAGGTCTGATTGGGTTGTTGCAGCGAATGAGTAACATCAAGCACCACAGGGGCAAATTCACGCATAGTGGGGATACCTCGAAAATCAACAATCATATCTTGATAACCAAACATTGTACCTCTATCAGTAACTAATGTATTGGGATTGCCACAGTCTATTACTTTTTGTACCGCGTGTTTCATACTTTCAGGACTCATAAACTGCCCTTTTTTCAAGTTGACCACCTTCCCTGTTTTTGCAGCCGCCACCACCAAATCGGTCTGACGTACCAAAAAAGCAGGAATTTGCAATACATCAACATATTCAGCTGCCATTTGGGCATCAGAAACCTCGTGAATATCAGTAATAGTAGGAACACCAAAAGTTTCGCCTACTTTTCGTAAGATTTTCAAGGCTTTTTCGTCACCAATTCCTGTAAAAGAATCGATACGACTGCGATTCGCCTTTTTAAAACTCCCTTTGAAAACATAAGGGATACGGAGATTTTCCGTGATTTTAACTATTTTTTCAGCAATTTGCATTGCCATTGTCTCGCCCTCAATAGCGCAAGGTCCTGCCAACAAAAAAAACATACCTTGCTCATTATTTGTAAGTTGCGATATACTATTTAATTTACTCATCTTTATTCTTAATTAAAAAAAACAGCACAAAGACACTAGCCTTGACTGGTTAATCACCAAGCAAAGGTAAAAAATATAATTCGGCTAAAAAATTATTTATTTCAGCTTGTCGTTGATTTTTCTGGAAACATAAAGCAATGCTAGTAGCATCAAGGCGCATAAAGCGGCAACAATGGCTATGATAGCCACCATACTATTGCCCGAAAACGGATTGTCCAAATCAATGTAAGTAATATTAAACCCTATAAGTACAAGGGCTACTATTACCAAAATAATAGATAAAATTTTCATTGTATGCTGTTTTTTCCTCAGTTTTTTTCAATAGCTCTTCAGTTTGTTTCTCTTTGATGAGAATCATAAGTTTACTTCCGTTTTCTGCAAAAAGTTTTATAGCAATGGCAAGTAAAATCACACCGAAAACTTTACGCACAATACTAATACCTTGTTTACCTAAAAAATCATATATTTTTTTAGCAGATTTAAGCACTAAGTAAACAATAATCAGGTTAATAAGAATGGCAACAATAATGTTTTCGGTATGATATTTAGAGCTGTAATTCAAAATCATTGTTAAAGAAGTAGCTCCTGCAATGAGCGGAAAAGCAATAGGTACGATTGAAGCCGTTTCGGGGTGGTCATCTCGGTAAAGCGAAATACCCAAAATCATCTCTAAAGCAAAAAAGAAAATAATAAAAGAACCCGCTATAGCGAAGGTTTGCTCGGTAAGCCCTATAAACTCCAATATTTCCTTACCTAAAAAGAGAAAAGCAATCATCAAAAGCCCAGCCACTATGGTAGCTTTTTCCGAATGGATATGTCCCACTTTTTTCCGTAAGTCCAATACAATGGGAATACTCCCAATGATATCTATCACAACAAATAATTCAGCAGCAATTGTTCGAATTTCGGCTAAATCAAAGTTCATTGGTTACAAATTTAAAAATTATCCTGATTTTTGAGGCAAAAATAATAAAATTCAGCATATCAAAAACAACTATCAACTCCATTTATTTTTACATTTTTAAGCCGAAGCGACTCTTAAAAAAGATTTACATCCGAACAATTTGCGTATTTTTGCCCCTCACTTACAGATTCAAATAAAAATGACTATTAAAAATATTTTTTCCACCCCTTACGACACAGCTCCTTTTAGCCAATTTGGGGTTACAGATTATAAACCTGCCATTGAAAACGCTATTACCGAAAGTTTAGCTGAAATTGAGCAAATTACTAACAATTCAGAAATACCTACTTTTGAAAATACCATTGAGGCATTGGCTTTTTGTGGCGAAAAGTTAGACCGATTATCGTCAATGTTCTTTAATCTTAACAGTGCTGAAACCAGCCCTTTGATGCAAGAACAAGCCCAGCTAATTTCGCCTATTTTAACTGATTACACCAATGATATTCGGCTAAATACCGCTCTTTTTCAGCGCATCAAGGTGGTTTATGAGCAAAAAGAAACCCTTTCTTTGTCTGCCGAAGAACAAACACTTTTGGAAAACACTTACAAAAGTTTTACCCGAAATGGCGCCAACTTACCCGAAGAAGAAAAACAAAAACTGCGTGAGATTGATAAAAAACTCGCCGCTTTAAGTCTGCATTTCGGTGAAAACGTACTTGCTGAAACCCAAAATTACGAACTACTCATCACCGATGAAAACGACCTTAAAGGTTTGCCCGAGCAAGTGATTGAAGCCGCTGCTCAATTAGCTCAGGAAAGAAACAAAAAGGGTTGGATTTTTACTCTTGATTTTCCAAGTTATGTGCCTTTTCTGAAATATGCCAAAAATCGTGATTTACGAAAAACTCTTTTTTTAGCTTACAGCAGCAAAGGTTTTCATAACAATAAACACAATAACGAAGAAACCGTGCTTGAAATTGTAAAGCTGCGAGAACAAAGAGCCAAATTATTAGGTTACAACAATTATGCACATTTCGTTTTGGAGGAACGTATGGCACAATCCCCCGAAAAAGTAAATATTTTTCTAAAAGACTTACTCCAAAAGGCACTCCCTGCTGCCAAACACGAATTGGAAGATTTAAAAAAATATGCCTTTGAGAAAGACGGCATCATCGACCTACAAAAATGGGATACTTCTTACTATGGTGAAAAACTCAAACAAGAGCGTTTTGAGTTTGATGATGAAATTCTGAAACCTTTTTTTCGTTTAGAAAACGTGGTAGAAGGAATGTTTAAAATAGCTCATCGGCTTTACGGATTGCATTTTACTCCAACAAACGCCATTGATAAATACCACCCCGAGGTGGATACTTACCTCGTTACCGATGATCAAAACAACGAAGTAGCCGTTTTTTACACTGATTTTCATCCGCGCGTAGGCAAACGAAACGGAGCTTGGATGACTTCCTTCAAAAACCAATATAAGCGGTATGGCGTAAATTCTCGTCCGCATATTTCCATCGTTTGCAATTTTACTCGTCCCACAAAAAGCGAACCTTCACTGCTTAATTTCAACGAAGTAACCACCCTCTTCCACGAATTCGGACACGCGCTTCACGGTATGTTGGCAAACACTACCTATCCGAACCTCAGTGGAACCAACGTCTATTGGGATTTCGTGGAACTTCCCAGCCAAATTATGGAAAATTGGTGTTATGAACCGGAAGCCTTAGCCTTATTTGCCCATCATTACAAAAACAACACACTCATTCCCATTGATTTAGTTAACAAAATCAAAGAAGCAGCCACCTTTATGGAAGGTATGCAAACCATACGTCAGCTGAGTTTCGGTTTATTAGATATGGCTTGGCATACTTATCCTTCAAATGAAATAAAAAACGTAAAATCTTTTGAAAATGAAGCGATTTCAGCTGCTGAAATCCTACCTAATATAGATGAAATTTGTACCTCAACGGCGTTTTCTCATATTTTTCAAGGAGGATATGCCTCAGGATATTATAGTTACAAATGGGCGGAGGTACTTGACGCTGATGCTTTTGAGTTTTTTTCCGAAAACGGAATTTTCAATCGAGAAACAGCAGATAAATTCAAAGAACACATTTTAAGCAAAGGAGGAAGCGAACACCCGATGACGCTTTATGAACGTTTCCGAGGAAAGAAACCTTCAGCAGAGGGACTGCTCAAACGTGCTGGACTCATATAAATCATCGTTTTAAAACAAAAAATACATTATGGACAATTTTTCTACTTTTGAATCTTCGGAAAAGCAACGTATTGAAGAAAAAAACAAACGCGAAAAACAATGGCTCAATTGGGGACCCTATCTCAGTGAACGCCAATGGGGAACTGTTCGTGAAGATTACAGCGCCAATGGCGATGCTTGGAATTACCTCTCGCACGACGATGCCCGAAGCCGAACCTACCGCTGGGGGGAAGACGGACTGGCTGGAATCTCAGACCGATTGTGTAACATTTGCCTCTCCGTAGCCCTTTGGAACGGAAAAGACCCCATACTTAAAGAACGACTCTACGGACTAAGCAACAATCAAGGCAACCACGGGGAAGACGTTAAAGAATTGTACTATTATTTAGACAATACCCCTACTCACGCCTATATGAAATACCTCTACAAATACCCTCAAAATGAGTTCCCTTATCAACTTTTGGAACAAACCAATGCAGAACGTGGGCTTCACGACCCCGAATTTGAACTCATTGAGACAGGTATTTTCGACCAAAATGCCTATTTCGACATTCAAATTGAATACGCCAAAGCCAGTGAAAACGATATTTTTATGAAGATAACGGCAACCAATCAAGGCGATGAAACGGCACCACTGACCCTACTACCTACTCTTTTGCTTCGTAATTATTGGAGCTTTATCGAAATTGATAAAAAACCAGAAATTATTTTGGAAAGCGATAACCAAAACCATTTTGTGCGTATCGAACACGAGAGTTTAGGCACTTATTATTTGTATTTCGACCGCGCCTTACATCATCTATTCACTGAAAATGAAACCAATGACGAAAAAATACATTGTCACCCTAACGATCATCCTTTCAAAAAGGATTTGTTTCATACAGCAGTAATTTCAGGAGATATCTCTCTACCAACACAGCGCAAACACGGCACAAAGTTTGCCCCAATGTATCAATTTGATATTGAAGCAAAAAGCAGTAAAACCATTTTTCTTCGATTATCTAATCAAAAACAAAATCAGCCCTTTATCCATTGTGAAAATTTATTTTTACAAAGAGCTAAAGAGTGTGACGATTTTTATCGGGATATTCTTAAACCTAAAAGCGAAGAACTATTCTATATTCAAAAACAAGCTCTTTCAGGATTACTTTGGAGCAAACAATACTACTATTTTGACGTTGAGAAATGGCTGGAAGGCGACCCTAAACAACCCCAGCCCCCAAAACAACGTTGGCAAGGCAGAAATGCCCATTGGCAAACACTACGCAATCACGATATTTTGCTGATGCCTGACAAATGGGAATATCCGTGGTACGCCTCGTGGGATTCAGCTTTCCACTGCGTGAGTATGGCAATGATTGATAGTCAGTTTGCTAAAGAGCAACTGCTACTATTTACTAAAGAATGGTATATGAAGCCCAACGGGCAGATACCGGCTTACGAATGGAATTTCAGTGATGTCAATCCTCCTGTACAGCCTTGGGCTACGGTAATGATTTATCTTATAGATAAAAAACAAACAGGAAAAGCTGATATTGCTTTCCTTAAACGTATGTTTAACAAACTTACCGTAAATTTCACTTGGTGGGTTAACCGATTAGACCGTACTGAAAACAACGTTTTTGAAGGTGGATTTTTAGGACTAGATAACATCGGGATTTTCGACCGCAGTCAAGGCATTCCTGGGGTAAAAGTTTTAGAACAAGTTGATGGTACAGCTTGGATGGCTCTTTATTGTCTTTCTATGCTAAAAATCAGCCTTGAAATTTCAAAAGAAGACGAATCCTATGAAGAAATGGCAACCAAATATTTTGGTCACTTCATTCATATTGCCAAAGCCTTAAACCATATGAACGAAGAAAACAAGGGAATTTGGGACGAAAACGACGGCTTTTTTTACGACAAAATCATCTTCCACGATGGAAATTCAAAGTTGGTAAAAGTACGTTCGGTGGTAGGTATGCTTGCCTTAATCGCTGTATTGTATATCGACAAAGAAACTTTAGACCGTCTCCCACGATTTAAAAATAGTTTTTCGTGGTTTAAAAAACACCGAATGAACAAATTAAAACACCCTATCATCCAAACTCAAGCATCAGATGATGGTATTTTATTGTCTTTGGTACCTAAAAACCGAATCGCTAAGCTCATACGTACACTCATCAACGAAAAAGAATTTTTAAGCGACTATGGCATTCGTTCGCTTTCAAAAGTATATGAAAATCCTTTTTCAGTGCCTCTTGAAGGCAATAATTACCAAATTGCTTATGACCCTGCCGAATCTACCAGCCACCTCTTTGGAGGCAATAGCAATTGGCGAGGACCTATATGGTTTCCTATCAACTATATTTTGATTGATGCCTTACGCGAATTATCTCATTTCTATGACGATACTAAATTTGAATTTCCTACTGGAAATAGCGAAAATCAACTCAATTTTAAAGAGATTTCAAATGAAATTAGCAAACGTTTAATCCGTATTTTTGAAAAAGACAAACAAGAAAACCGCCCCGTAAACTTGTTGCATCAGGATTTATATCAAAGAGAAGCCTTCAAACACTTAATTCTATTTTACGAGTATTTCCACGGCGATAACGGACGAGGTGTGGGGGCTTCGCACCAAACTGGGTGGACTGCCTTGGTAGCCAACCTAATAGAAGAATTATATAACTAATTTTGAGTGAGAAAATCAGTAATTTGCTTTACAAGTTCTGTTGAAATAGGGTATTTGGGGTTGATGTATGTTTGTTGATTCTCGTAAAGATTATTTGCTATTTTAAGCACGTGTGTCATATTTTCAATAATTACCAATCGGCTATCACTGGCTACGGTGTGCATTTTCTTTGCATCGGCTGGGCTTACTTGCAAATCGGAAGTACCGTTAATAATCAGTATCGGGAGCTGTAGCTTTCGGATTTCTTGAACGGGCGTGTATTTGTTGTATGATTGTAAGAATTTCAGATTTACTGGGGCAAAAATCGAAATCAAAAACGGATGTACCTGAGCGATATTTCCCGTTTCCATCAACTCCTGAAAGTGCTCTTTGGCTTTATCGGCAAGTGCTGGAGACTGCTTTCTAAGCTGAGCTACAAGAGTTTGCTCGACATTTTCAGAAGGACCCGCTACACAAATTAGACGACTAATATCGCTATCAATAGCCAACATCGCTACCAAAGCCCCTTGGCTATGCCCCAACAAGTTGACTGATGAAAAACGCTCATCATTACGGAAGTAGGATATGATTGCCTTAACGTCTGACACAAAATCCTCAAAACAAATGGATTGACTAAGAAGTGCCTTATTTTTAGTGTTTGCCGTACGTTTATCATAACGAAAAATAGCAATACCTTTTGCAACCAAAGAATCTGCTAACTGCTGAATATAAGAAGCTTGTACAAAAGTATTAGGTTGATTACCATTTCGGTCTATATTGCCTGAACCTGGCACATAAATCAGCAGTGGAGACTTGATTTTGTCTGGAAGTTGCAAAACCCCATCAATAGCAAAATCTCCATTGGTTAGCTGTATTTCTTGTGACTTTTTAACCTCTTGGGCGTTAATCACCGTTAAAAATAAAACGCTCAAAACGACTAGTAATGCCTTCATAATTTTCATTTTAAGGTAAAAGTATAATATTAGTCGAACTTTCCCAATTTTTATATGTTAATTTTTATTGCATTTGCCCTTTGATAGTGAATAAAACGATATTTTGATAAAAAAATCTCAAAGGTAATCAAGGGTTATATTTGAGATTTTATTTCATTTTCAGGAAGTTATTTCCCTTAAAATCAACCTAAATGGTCACCAAATTTAACCTTGACTTCATTGAGTATTTCTTTGATTTGCTGTTCTTTATACTTAGGATATATCAAAAGAACTTCTTCTTTATCAACAACAATATAATCATCAAGTTCGTCAATAATCACAATTTTTTTATTTTCAGTTCGTACGATGTTATTCTTGGCACTTTTAAAAAGCACTTGGGCATTGACCGTGGCGTTTTGCTGTTCATCTTTAGGCAATTTTTCGTGAAGAGAGCCCCAAGTACCCAAGTCGTTCCAATCAAAATGAGCTGGATATACAAAAATATTATCCGAAGGCTCTAAAATCGCATAATCTACCGAAATATTTTCTGCCTTAGGATATTGTTCTTTAATAAAATCTGCCTCAGAAGAAGTGTTGTAATATTGATTCCCTGCCTCAAAAAGAGCAAAAAGCACGGGTTGATATTTTTCAAACTCTTTTAAGACACTACTTACGCTCCATACAAAAATCCCAGCATTCCACAGAAAATTTCCTTCATTTAAAAAGGATTTTGCCGTTTCATAATCAGGCTTTTCACGAAATTTATTTACTTTTTTAATGTGCCGTTGTGTTTGCTTTTCATACTGAATATAGCCGTATCCCGTATTGGGAAAAGTAGGTACAATCCCCAAAGTCATCAAAATATCTGAAGTTTTAGCAGCTTCAAAACACGCTTTTACATCAGATATGAAAGCTATTTCATTTTCAATCCAATGGTCGCTAGGAGCAACAATCATTACAGCATTGGGGTTTTTCTGCTTGATTTTCATAGCCGCATATAAAATACAAGGTGCTGTATTTCGCATACAAGGCTCTGAAACCACATTCTCTGAGTGTAAATCGGGTAATTGCTGGTGAACCAAATCAAAATACATCGCATTGGTAAGCACCAATATATTTTCTTTGGGAATAAAACCACTCAAACGGTCAAACGTTTTCTGTAGTAGCGTTCTTCCCGAACCCAACATATCGTGAAATTGCTTAGGATAATCTGAAGTGCTTATAGGCCAAAAGCGAGAGCCTATCCCTCCTGCCATAATTACTGCATAATGATTGATATCCATCATAAAAATAAAGTTATTGTGTAATGCGAAGAGGCTCCACCTCGGCGTGAGGCTGAAATATAAAAATTCGTCCTGAACTAACCTCTAAACATTCGTATCTTTTAATTCGTTTTTTACCTTTTTGAAATACCCTCCCATCATCGGTTCGAAAAATACTACCTAAAGGGAGCTCAAATATATAATTTTTATCGTGCTGTTGATCATATTTTTTCAAAGCTACCGACAAGTGTACATCAATGTCACTACTAGCCGTTGGATTTTTAAAATGCCTTGCTACAACCTGAAGTAACTGTGCTGGAAAAATTTCAGGACGAATAAAAGGCAACATCAATTGCTGAAAAGTATATTTCCACTCCTGTCCGTGAGGTTTTATCTGTCTTCCAAAGCGTTGAAAAGCCACCAAATGAGCTATTTCGTGGATTAACGTGATTAAAAAACGATACTTATTCCCCCCTGCATTAACAGTAATTTGATGCTGACCATCAGGCAACAACCGATAATCTCCGTGTCTGGTACGTCGCTCGTTTACAATTTTTAAATGCACTTTGTAGTGCTTTATCATTTCAAAACAAACCAACACAGCTTTCTCAGGAATATATCTACCTAAAATTTGTTCCATCAAGCAAATGTAATCATTTTTTTCTAAATTTTTAAGGAATATTTTAAAGAGGTACATTCGGCACATTCAACCCCAAGTGCAATTTTTTTATACCACGAATTTATAAAATAAATTTCAGGCTATCAAAAATGGAATCTTGATACCTAATCTTACTTTATTCGAGAAATAATTTCAGAATTCATAATAATTCAATACATTCGCATAAAAAATTAATGTTATGAATTTAGAGATAGAACGCGTAAAACAAAGTCGTATCGGTCAAGTAGATTTTTCCAACTTGGCTTTCGGAAAAATATTTTCAGATCATATGTTTTTCTGCCATTATAAAGACGGTCAATGGCAGCAACCTCAAATAAAACCTTACGCTCCGATTACCTTAGAGCCTTCAGCCAGCGTATTTCATTACGGTCAGGCGGTTTTTGAAGGAATGAAAGCTTACAAGGATGATGCTGGAGATATATTTCTCTTCCGCCCTTTTGAAAACTATCGTCGTTTAAATAAATCCTCAAAGCGCTTAGCTATCCCTGAATTTCCCGAAGAATGGTTTGACCAAGGTTTGCGTCAGCTACTTAAAATAGATAGCGATTGGATTCAGAAAGGATTTGGTAATTCCTTATATATACGTCCGTTTGTTATTGCTATGGCACCTGGAGTAATGGCCTCACCTTCAAAAGAGTATATGTTTTTCATCATCACCTCTCCAGTACAATCGTACTACGGAGGAGATGTAAAGGTAAAAATAGCTGACTATTACAGCCGTGCTGCCAATGGTGGTTTTGGGGCAGCAAAGGCAGCAGGAAACTATGCTGGGCAGTTTTATCCTACTCAATTGGCTATTCAAGAAGGCTACCAGCAAATCATCTGGACAGACGACACCTCCCACGAGTATTTGGAAGAAGCTGGAACAATGAACCTATTTTTCCGTATTGATGACACATTGATTACTTGCCCAACCAGCGATCGTATATTAGATGGAGTAACCCGAAAAAGCGTTATTACTATGGCAGAAAAATTAGGAATTAAAGTTGAGGTTCGTCCTGTAAAAGTCCAAGAATTAGTACAAGCTGCTGAAAAGGGTACGCTTCAAGAAATTTTTGGTAGCGGAACGGCTGCAGTTATCAGTCCCATCAGCGGATTTGGCTACAACGGAAAAGACTATACCTTTACACGTCCTGAAAAAACATACGCACAAACCATTAAAGACGCTATTTTGAATATACAATACAATAAAACCGACGATCCTTTTGGTTGGCGTATTAAAATTTAATGACATAACCACCTCATAACAAGAAAAAAATTTATTTTTTTGAAAAATAACGAGACAACACTTGTATAGAACTAAAAAAGTTGTATATTTGCATCCACATTTAGGCCTCGTAGCTCAACTGAATAGAGCACTTGATTACGGCTCAAGAGGTTTCAGGTTTGAATCCTGACGAGGTCACAAAACACAAAATAACTCTCTGTAAAACAGAGAGTTATTTTTTTTAGAAGTAGCAGATATTTGCTCTTCATTCATCTTCAATAAAGCTTATCCTGATTTAGCCTTTAAATTATCAAAAAAAAGTAAATCAAAAAAAATTACCGATTGGAGTTTGCTCTTTAAACCATAAACTGAATACTAAATCATATCTCTTTTCCATAAAAATACCCCCAAAATAGTGTATCACTTTTTTGAGGGTAATTATAGCGAACTACTTTTTAAGTAATTTATTCAAAATCAGCATCTGAAACATCACTATTTATCTTGATTTCTTGAACTTTAAAATCTAAAGTTTGTCCCATTATCGCAATGGATATTGTAAAAGGAAATTTAACCCCGTTTACTTCTTTGTAATCTTTGTAAAACACCGTGTTTTCAATAGTTTGTCCGTTCATTTCTTGAGTAGAAACTTCTTTGATTTTGAGTCCACTTGAAATGCTGTAAAACACATTTTTGTTAACGGTTACTTGCAAGTTATAAGCCTCTTCTTCGCCTACTTTTTCAACTCCCACCAGTGTAACTTCTGGATGATTTTTAAAATGATTTTCAGGAAAAATACCACTTTCTTGTTGTAAAACAGCTAAATCTTTACCTTCAATAGAAACTCTTTGCCCCTGAACTTCAGCATATCCGCTATTGCCATTGTAAACTTGTTTTGAAACCACATTGCCCATCATACTCAACGTTTGATTGAACTTATTTTGTTTGCTTCTTTTAATAGCAATATCAAGAGTCATTCCTTGAACTTCAGCTTTTCCGAAAGTTGCCGTGGTTTTCACTGCATTCACGGCTTGAGGGCTTCCTAAGGCGTTGAAATATTTTTCGATTACATTTTGAGCAGTAACATCGTTAGGTATAACCTGATTTTTAGGAGCTTCTGTTCTATTACCAAATTTATCAAAATAAAATACAGGCATCGCTTTTCCGTTGTGAGTAAGAGCTTCCAATTTGGGCGCAACCTCACTACCTTTCCCTACGATAGTAAATCTTAAATTATTGGTTTTGAAATATTTGTTTACCACCCGTTTAATATCTTCTTTGGTAACAGCATTGATGTTGGCAATGTAATTTTTATAAAAATCCTCAGGGAGATTTTGGGTTTTGATATTGATGGCATACTGTGCCATAGTTGCCGGATTTTCAGTAGCCATAATAAACTTACCTAAATATTGTGCTTTAGCTTGAGCAAGGCTTTTATCGGTTACATATTCTTCACGGATACGATTTACTTCTTTCAAAATTTCAACCACAGCACTATCAGTTACCGCATTGCGTACCTTGGTTTGAATTTTAAAATTTGATTTCGTCCATTTATTAGTACCTACGGAAGACCCCGCGCCATAAGTAAAGGCGTGTTTTTCACGAAGATTCATATTGATGTAGCTTCCAAAATCACCTCCTAAAATATGGTTTGCAATTAAAACAGCAAAGAAGTCTTTATTGGAAAGCGTTAAATCTACCAAGTTATTTACTCGAATCTCCGATTGAACGGCATTGGGCATATCCACAAAATTGATTTGGGTGTATTGCACATCGGTAGGAGAGCTTACCGTTTTTTGCATCGCCGTTGAAGGCATCCAATTGTAAAAGTGTTTAGAAATCAACTCTTTTGCTTGTTCTTCCTTAATATCTCCTGAAACTACCATATACACATTAGCAGGAGAAAAATGGTCTTTATAGAAGCTATTAACATCTTCCAAAGTAATACTATTGATGGTTTGTTCGGTGGCGTACTCTCCGTAAGGATGCTGACTGCCGTAGATTAAAACTCCTTGTACTCGTGAAGCGATAGCATCGGCACTATTTTCTCCAGATTTAATACCTTGAATCAGTCGAGCCTTTTCTTTATCCAATTCTTCTTGAGTAAAATTAGGGTTTAGTGCTGCATCAGCCATCATTTCTACAATTCGTGGAAAATATTTAGGTAAAGACGATGCACTACCACCACCAGTAGACAAATGAATGCTTCCTCCTAAAAAATCAACTTCTTCATTGAAATCATCTTTCGAAATGTTTTTTGAACCATTACCCATCATTGAAGACGTTAGGTCTGAAATCCCTGCTTTATCGCCTTCTGCAAAGGGAGCTACATCCATAACAAAACTTAATCGAACCCAAGGAAGCTTATGATTTTCAACCACTAAGAGCGTAATTCCGTTGGGTAATTTATGAATAGCCGGAGTTTTTAGATTGATAGCTGGAGTTTTGCCTGGCTTAGGCATTTTTGAACGATTATTTTGTGCCATAGTTACTACTGTGAAACAAGTAATTAAAAGCGTAATTATAAATTTGATATTTTTTTTCATATTTATCAATACTTTAAATGGATAATTGTTTTTGTAAAAACTTATTTTTTAGTGCTTTCTGGCAAGTAATCCAAATCCAAACGTTGGTTCGGGTTTAGGTATTCTCTGGCAGCACGTTGGATGTCTTCACGAGTGATAGAACGATAAATTTCTACCGATTTATTGATTAAATTGGTGTCTTTGTAGAAGGTGTAATAATCGGCTAACGACAAGGCAATTCCCTCTGTACTTTGATTAGAGTTTACGAAATTAGTCTCTATTTGATTGCGAAGTTTCTCAAATTCGCGCTCAGAGATGAGTTGGTTTTGTAGTTTTTCAATTTCTTGGTCAATGTCTTTTCCTAAATCATCTAAACTTACTCCTGCCATAGGCAAAGCCCCAATGATGTATGTGCCGTAATCTTCTTGAGAATCAGAAAAAGCCAATACTTGCAAAGCTGATTTTTTATCATCTACCATTTTTTTATACAAACGTGAACTTTTTCCTCCTGAAAGAATCGATGAAATCAGGTTTAAAACATAGGCATCTTTTTCTTTCATTCCTGGAGTGCGGTAAGCATATAATTTCATCGGAATCTGAATATTTGCATCGTATTCAGTAACTTTGATGGTCTGTTTTATAGGCTCTTCTTGAATATCCACTCGCTTGGGCTTTGCAGCCGTATTAGGGATTTTTCCGAAATACTTTTCAATCCATTTTTTAGTTTGTGCAATGTTAATATCACCTGCAACTACCAAAACAGCATTGTTAGGATTATAAAATTTCTTCTTAAAGGCGATGAATTCGTCTAAGGTGGCAGCATCTAAATGCTCCATACTCCCGATAACGGATTGTCCGTAAGGATGTTTTTTAAACAAATGAGGATTTACGCCCGTTCGGTAAATGATTTTTCCGTAAGGCGCATTGTCAATACGTTGACGCTTTTCTTCTTTAACCACCTCATTTTGAGTATCCACCCCTACTTGATTGATTACTGGGTGTAACAAGCGCTCGGATTCCATCCAAAGGGCTAATTCCAAATTATTGGAAGGGAAAACCTCATAGTAGTAAGTTTTGTCTTGTGTAGTAAAGGCATTATTTCTTCCACCATTTGAAGAAACAATATCGAACCATTTACCACGTTCAATATTTTTAGTTCCTTCAAAGAGAAGATGTTCAAAAAAATGAGCGAATCCTGTACGTGTAGGGTCTTCGTCTTTTGCCCCAACGTGATACATCACTCCAGTGGTAACCACGGGTGCAGAATTGTCCTGATGTAAAATTACGTGTAAGCCATTGGCTAAATCATACTCTTCAAAAGCAACTTCTTGTGCCATAGATAAGCCTCCTGTAAGTAAAAATGCGGTTAATAAATGTCCCTTCATATTTATTAAATATTTATTTTATTTCTGTGTGCTAAAATATAAAAATATTTCAGATAATGATAACGATTCACAAAAGATATCAGCTAATATTGATTTTGTTTTTCAGATAAATATATTACATTTGCTTGTCAACCCAAATTAAAACTCGGTATGCAAACAACAAATGAAACCTTTAGGGTATTTAACTCAATGTTAGATAATGATTTTTATAAATTTACGATGCAATGTGCCGCCGTAAAACTATTCCCTAATGTAAAAGCACGGTACAAATTTATCAATCGTGGAGAGCACAAATTCCCTGAAGGTTTTGCCGAGGCAATGCGCGTTTCGGTAGCCCAAATGGCACAACTTAAACTAACTAAAGACGAAAAAAAATTCCTCATAAAAAACTGTCCGTATTTAAATCCGGCCTATATTGACTTTTTGGAAGGATACCGTTACGACCCCTCAGAGGTACATATTGAACAAGAGGGAGAAGACCTTCAGGTGCAAATTTCAGGATATTGGTACCGCACCATTTTATGGGAAGTACCTCTCTTGGCAATGATTAGCGAACTGTATTACAAACTTACAGGAGCAGTGCATTGGGAGGATACAAAAATCATTGAAAATACCATTGAAAAAATAAAATTGTACAATGAACTGGAAGTACCTTTTGCCGAATTTGGCACACGTCGTAGGCATTCTTATCACGTACACGACTTGGTAATGCGCACCTTAAAGAGCAATCAACAGAAGAGTTTTATAGGGTCGAGCAATGTACATTTCGCAATGAAAAATCAAGTAAAACCCATCGGGACACACGCTCACGAATGGTTTATGTTTCACGCAGCTGAATACGGGTACAAAATGGCAAACGCAATGTCGCTGGAGCATTGGGTAGATGTTTTTCGAGGTGACTTGGGTGTGGCACTTTCCGATACATATACCACAGAAGTATTTTTCAAACATTTTGATACTAAATTTGCCAAACTTTTTGACGGAGTCCGTCACGATAGCGGTGACCCTATCGCCTTTGCCAATAAAACCATCGAGCATTATAGAAAACACGGTATCAACCCAATGTACAAATACATCATCTTTTCAGATGGGTTAAATCCTAAGAAAGTAACCGAAATTACTGAGGCAACCAAAGGCAAAATTGGTATTTCGTTCGGTATCGGCACGAACCTTACTAATGATGTAGGATTACGCCCGATGAACATCGTCATCAAACTTACCGAAGTGCTTACCAGCGATAACGAATGGGTACCTACGGTTAAAATTTCTGATGAGCCCAATAAACATACTGGAGAACCTCGTATGATTCAGTTAGCCAAAGAGTTATTACGAATTGATTAAAAATAACAAATGAAGAAAATGAATAACAAGTGGTTGTATGTTTGTATGCTTTTAGGCGTAATATTGGCTTTTTCCAGAGATTTTTTTGATGAGAAATATCATCAATGGATGTTAGTGCTGGGTATGGCATTGCTTTTCTTTGGAATTTACAGCCTTTCCAGAAATCTTCCTCCCAAAAGAAAAGAAGATTTTGAAAGTCCTCCAACAAAAAGAGAGGAATAATAAAATGGTATTTTTGCTGTATAATCTGTAAAATCAAGCATACTTCTTGAGGAATTATCACCAAAAAAGATGTATAAAAATGTAAAAAACACGGTCGCTAAACCGTGTTTTTTATGATGTAGTAAGACGTATGTTCCCTAATACCACGCTTTTTCCTTACATTTTACCATCAATTATTTAAATAAGTAACAAAAATTTATATATCACTATATATCAAATAATTAAAAAACATCAAAAATTATTATTTATATATATTCTAAATAAAAATAAAGTGCTATATTTGCCCCGAGTTTAGTCTAAAATACTTAATATTCAGAAGATATGAAAAGATTATTTGTTGTTTTATGTGTGATTTCTTTTTTAGCAGAAGTTAAGGCTCAAAACAAGAAAGATATTGAGTCCATAAAAAGTATGTGTGGCTGTTATGAGGTAACGTTTCAGTATGCAGAAACGTTTCAGTATGGTGCTGATTCTACATATGTGCCTTCAAAATCAAGTCGTTCCAAAGCTTTGGAATGGGTAGAGCTTATAGAAAACAATAAAAAGAAACTCGTTTTGCAACATTTGCTTGTAGTGGGAAAAAGAGATAAACAGCACGTTATCAAGCATTGGCGACAAGATTGGATTTATCAAAACACTGACCTTCTAAAATATATAAAAGACAATGAGTGGAGTAGTTATTCCTTACCCAAATCGGCAGTGAAAGGACAATGGACACAAAAAGTCTATCAAGTAGATGACAGCCCACGTTACGAACAAACCGCTACTTGGGTTCACGTGGACGGCAAAAGTTTTTGGGAAAGTGAAGCAGATGCCCCAATGCCACGACGCGAACAAGAAATCCGAAACGATTATAACGTGCTTTTAAGACGTAACCGACACGAAATCACCAATTACGGTTGGTTGCACCAGCAAGATAACGATAAAGTTTTACGTCGAGATGATAAAGACGATTTGGTCATTGCACAAGAACGAGGCTACAATACTTACAAAAAAGTAGCTGATGAAAAATGTAAGGCGGCTCAAGAATTCTGGCAAGAAAATAAAGAAAAATGGGCTTTAGTTCGCAATCGTTGGGAGAAGGTTTTTGAGCAAAAAGGAAATCTCAAAGTACAGGAAAAAATAGAGGGAAAAACTCTGTACGAACACCTTTTAAATGAAGAAAAATATAAAACTCAAGAACAAATCAATGCCATAATAGATATTTATGTATCTAAACAATAAAACATAAAAAACTTTATTACATATCAGCACATTATGAAAAAAGAACTTTTAAATATATTGCTATTTTTAATAGGTTGCTTAACGACATACGCTCACACCGTGTGGATAGAAACCGATGCTAACGGAAAATTGAACAAACCCCATCAAGTAAAAGTTTTCTTCGGAGAGCCTGATAGCCCTACCTTTACTGAAAAATGGTTTTCAGACATTAAAGATTTAGAGCTGTTGCTCATATATCCGTCAGGGAAAAAAGAGGTTTTGAACAAAACTCAAAAAGAAAGCCATTATTTGGCATCGTTTATTCCTTCTCAAAAAGGCATCTACACGCTTTCGGTAAAACATCTGGTAAAAGATGTATTCAAGGAGATGAAAATTACCTATCAGTCGGTAGCGTTTGTAAGTGTCGGCACGAAAGAAGTCTCAGAACTTACATTAGGAGAATTGCCCTTGCAGCTTTCTTTTGATACTTCGGCAGTAAAAACAAACGGAACAAAGATTTTTAAAATGCTCAAAGAAGGTAATGTTGCCGGGAAAGAGCGTGTCAGTATCACTTCCGAAAATGGCTGGGCAATGGCATATCGTACTGATAGCAACGGAAGGATTAAATTCAATCCGCTTTGGAAAGGAAATTATCTGCTTGAGTTTTCGTGGTCAAACAAAGAAGAGGGCGACCACAATGGGAAATCGTACAAAATGAATTATCAAACCATCAATTATTTAATTAAAGTGAAGTGATCCGTTTTTAAACGTTATTAGTTATTTTAAACTATAATTCAGTTATATAGGATATGAAAAAACAACTCTTTTTGGTATTTTTATGGGTGTTTGCTTTTGCAAATGCACAACAAAACACTTTCCACACTGCTGATTTTTGGAAGTTAAACCCCACAGTTGAACAGGTAAAACAAAAAATTGCAGAAGGCAACAGCCCTACTTCATTAAACGAACGTGCTTATGATGCCGTTTCAATGGCAATTATTAACGATGCTTCCTTAGAAGTAATTTCATATTTGCTATCGTTAGAGGGCAACGATGTACATAAACGTACTCACGACAAACGTACCTATCTGTTTTGGGCAGCTATGAAGGGGAATTTACCTTTAGCTGAGAAACTTATAAAATTAGGAGCAGATGTAAACCTATACGACTCACACCTATACAACCCCATTTTGTTTGCCGCAGCCCGTGGAACAGACAATCAACCTGTAATTGAGCTACTTATTAAAAACGGAGCAGATATTAACTATCGTAACGAGCAAGGGGCTAATGCTTTGCTTTTAGCTATCGGTAATATGAAAGACATAAAAGAAGCTGACTTTTTTATCAAAAAAGGATTATCCTTAAAAAGTACTGACCACAACGGAAACAACGCTGCATTTTATGCCGCTCGTTCAGGAAATGAAACTCTTGTTAAGCAACTTAAAAAACGAAAAATAAATATCAAAGCCCTGAATAAAAAAGGAGAAAACCTAATGTTTGCTGCTGCACAAGGTGCACGAATGAAAACCAACACCCTTGACTTTTTTCAATTTTTAGAAAAACAAGGTATTTCTCCAAACCAGCCTAACAATGAAGGAATAACCCCCTTAATGATTGTTGCTTCATCAAATAAAAATTTAGAGGTGATTGATTACTTCATCAAAAAAGGCAATGATGTAAATCAGGTAGATAAAGAAGGAAACACTCCTCTGATGTGGGCAGCCTTGCGCAACTCTCGCGAAGTGGTGGTAACACTTACTCAACATTGCAAAAATATCGACACTCAAAATAATGAAGGCTTTTCTGCCCTTACCCAAGCCGTGCGCGGCAACACCCCTGAAGTGGTAAAATTTTTGCTTGAAAAAGGAGCTGATGTAACAATTAAAGATAAAAATCAAAACACATTGGCATATCATTTGTTGGATAATTTCTCGCCTCGAAATCTGAAAGCTTTTGAACAAAAATGGAAACTTTTATCCGACGCAGGTTTGGATTGGACTGCCTTACAGGCTGGGAACAACACCCTGTACCACATCGCTGTAGAAAAAAGCAATACCGATTTAGTACAGAAAGTAAGTAACGTTAACAATTCTATAAACACTAAAAATGACGAAGGTTTAACGCCACTTCAAAAAGCAGCAATGACGGCAAAAAATACTGACCTATTACATTTATTACTTAAATTAGGAGCAGACAAATCCGTTACCACTGATTTTGGAGAAACTGTTTTAGAACTTGCTCAAGAAAATGAGTTTTTAAATCAGCACAACCTTGATTTCTTGAGAGATTAAACGATTTAAGTTAATTAAAAGATTAAAAAAGACATAAAAATATGAATTTAAAAAAGATATTATTGGCATTGGTAGTGGTTTTGACAGTATTTTCATTTACAAGCCAACAGCCTTCAACGAAATATAAATGTATGATTCAACTGACCAACTATCAGGGTGAGGGCGCTTACATCGTGGTGTCGCTACTCGACCCTAACGGAGCTTATGTAAAAACTTTGCAAGTATTGGGTGACGACCCCGAATGGTATAGTGATTTACCCGAATGGTGGAAATTTTACGGAAAACGAGAAACCATTGATGCCATTACTGGAGCAACCATCAGCGGCGGACAAAGAGCCATAAAAATTATTGAAATTGATGACGACAAACTTAACAAAGGCTACAAATTGCGTTTTGAAACAGCTGTGGAAGACCAAAAATACTACGCCAAAGATGTAGAGTTTGAACTCACTACCGAAAATCTAAAAGGGAAAATAGAAGGAAATGGATACATCCGTTATGTACGAATGATACCTAATTAGATATCATTTTGAGTTCTCTAGACATCAAGTTTTAACAACGAACTAACACATTTATTTTTAATAACCTCAGGTTTTTTAGTACCTTTGTCCCTTAATTTTTATCAAAAAATATATGAAAAGAAAAGTAATTAAATTATTTCTCCCATTAGGATTGTTGTTATTCTTGAGCTCTTGTTCACCGAAAATTACAGGAACTTGGCAAGTAAGTAGGTATGAAACCTATACTCCCGAAAAACAAGGGGTTATTTTGAGTAACATCGGAACCATAAAATTAGACCGAGACGGCTCAGGCGAACAGCACTTAACCTACAGCATCTTTGGGGTTACTCACAATGAAAAATCGCCACTTAGTTGGAAAAGAAAAGGAAGGAGGGTTGTCATTGGAGGAAATTACAGCGAATTTGCCCGAACTTGGAAAATCACCCAAAGCAAAAGGAAAACCCAAAAATGGGAAACTTCAGAGGGCGAACGCATACAAAAACTTGAACTCAAAAGATAATCAATCTTAGCGATAGAAGATTGATTTAATTTGACTTATATAGCTTTCTGATTTTTAGATATGATTTTTTCCCTTTGGAGGTACGCTCATTTGGCACTGGCTTTGGTGGCTTCATTTTTTATTTTCATAGCTTCGGCAACAGGTATTATTTTAGCCATAGAACCGATTGAAAATCAACTAAAACCACTAAAATCAGCTGAATTTGAAAACACGCTTTTGAGCCAAACCCTACAAGCGGTCAAAAATAAATATCCTGAAACAGTTCGTTTAGAGGTAGAACATAGTGGTTTTGTGCTTATTGAAACCATAAATGAACAAGGCGAAAACGAAACCTTTTACATTCACCCCAAAACCGCAGAAAAAATAGGAAGCTCAAGCCCTAAAAAGCCTTTATACCAGTTCGCTACCACTCTGCATCGCTCTTTATTTATGGGTAGTGTAGGTCGGGTTATTATGGCAATTACTTCGCTTCTACTACTTTTAATAGCTCTTACGGGGATTTGGCTAATTATTAAACGTCAAAAACATTGGTGGCGTTTTTTTCATAAGGTAATCAAAGACGGTTTCTACCCTTACTATCACGTGATTTTGGGTAGATGGACGCTTATTCCTATTGTTATTATTTCTTTTACAGGGATTTATCTTTCAATCGAAAAATTTTCGTGGCTACCTGATGCCTCCCCAAAACACCATTTTAATCCCCCACAAGAAAACTTATCAAAAGCCGAGCAAGAAATGGGAGCTTTCGACAAACCGCTCTCACAAGTCAAGCAATTGGAATTTCCGTTTTCTGATGACCCCGAAGACTATTTTACCCTACAACTAACTCATAAAGAGTTACTGATTCACCCCCTTTCTGGCGAAATCATCAGCGAATATGATTATCCGTTAACCAAAATGATATCGTATTATAGCTTTATTTTACACACAGGTCAAGGGAACATTTTTTGGGCTATAATACTCATTTTTACTTGCTTCGGATTACTATTTTTTATGTACTCTGGGTTTGCCATCACTTTAAAACGAAAAAATACCGCAATAAAAAACCTTTACAAAAAGGAAGATTGTCCATATCTAATTTTGGTAGGCTCGGAAAGTGGCTTTACCCTTGCTTTCGCTGATTTATTGCACCAATCCCTTTTAAAACAAGGCAAAAAATCATTTCTTACCACAATGAATGCTTATACACCTTACCCAAAAATGAAGCATTTGGTGATGATGACTTCTACTTATGGGCAGGGTGATGCTCCTTCTAATGCAAATAAATTTGAAGACATTTTCGAAAAACATCCGCCGATGGCTGATTTTTCATTTGCCGTGGTGGGATTTGGCTCGTATGCCTATCCTGATTTTTGCAAATTTGCTTTTCAAACAGAAATTTTATTAAGAAAACTACCTAATGCTCAAGCTCTTTTACCTATTTATACCATAAATAATCAATCGTTTGAAGATTTTACGCAATGGGTAAATTTGTGGGCGGAGAAACATCAAATTTCGCTTACTATTGAAGCCAATAACTTACAAAGAAAAAAACACAAACAACAGCTTTTCAAAGTAGTTCAAAAATCAGTTATCAATCAAGACGATACATTTTTAATCACATTGAAAATTATTGGCAATAAAAGTTTCCAATCAGGTGATTTATTAGGAATTACTAGTGATGTTGACCAACGTGAACGATTATATTCTATCGGAAAAATTTCTAAAAAAAACATTTTGCTCAGTATCAAAAAACACGAGAAAGGACTGATTTCAAATTTACTATACACCACAACAAACATAGGCGATATCCTAAAAGCTCGTATTATAAAAAACACATCGTTTCACTTCCCACATCGAACTACAAAAGTAATGTGTATTGCCACTGGTACAGGAATCGCTCCTTTTTTAGGAATGATGACTCATCGCCCGAAAGCCGAGCTATACTTATTTTGGGGTGGAAAAACCCAAAAGTCTTTCGAAATTTATCGTCCTTGGATAAGCAGTAAAATATTTTGCGAATTTGCCTTTTCACAAAATACTCCAAAACAATACGTACAAGACTTAATTTCAGAAAGAAGAACATTGGTAGCTGAATTACTTAGCCAGCGAGGCACCATTATGATTTGTGGCTCCGTAGCTATGCAAAAAGAGATTCTTGAAGTTTTGGAAAACATCTGTAAAAATCAGTTAAACAAGCCTCTACATCATTTCCAAAATCGCGGACAATTGCGTATGGATTGTTACTAGTAGAAAATGCTTTGCAAAAACCAAAAACTAAACCTCTAAGGCATAGTGTTTAATAAGGTCGATATTAATTTCGGCAGCAATTTTACCTGCTTCTTGTACAAACTGTTCGTAGGATTGTGCGTTTCCTTCTCCAGCTTTATCGGAGATGGCTCTGAGCATAATAAAAGGGACTTGCATTAAATAGCAAGTTTGTGCAATGGCAGCGGCTTCCATTTCAACTGCTTTTGCTTTAGGAAATTGTCTTTGAATATTTTGTAAACGTTTAGGATCGTGAATAAAAGCATCTCCGCTAACTACCAATCCGTAATGAAGCTGTTGGGTATGCTTTTTAGCAATAGCTTTAGCCTTTTCAAACCATTGATTATCGGGAAGATAAGCTGCTGGCATTTGCGCTTGTTGTCCCATTTGATAGCCAAAAGCAGTAACATCTACATCGTGATGGCGTACTTCGGTAGCTAAAATAAGGTCGTGTACCGAAGTATCACCCAACCCTCCAGCAGTTCCTGTATTGATAATAATATCAGGATGATACTTTTCTATAAGTAAAGTAGTTGCTACAGAAGCACTTACCTTACCTATTCCCGAAAGTAGTACCACTACCGAAACTCCTGCTATACTTCCTTTATAAAAAGTAAAAGCGGCTATTTTTTGGACTTCTAAATCTTCCAATTCATTTTTTAACCGATTTATTTCAAGCTCCATAGCTCCTATAATCCCTATTCTCATCTATTTCTGATAAATATGTTGTTAATCAAATCTACACCGCACTGAACTGCAGCTATTTCAAGATTAGGCAAAGATAAATATTTCCTTTCAAAGAAAATTTGAAAATGACATATTCAATGAAAAATAAAAATTATTTATTGTTTTTCAATAAATATTTATTATGTTTGCATCATAATTTTAAAATCAGATACAATGAAAAAGATTACATCTTCCGATTTTCAACTCATTAAATTAACTGTTTGGTTGATATTAGTGATATTTTCTTTTGATGCAATACGAATGTTGTTCGAATTCATATTCCCTTTGATTTTTTTGAGAGAGAACAACACATCAAGCTGGGGTAGAAAATTGATATTCTTCCAAAATCACCCAATTTATTACGGAATTATTGTTTTTTTTGAGTTAATTATTGCCTTTTCAAAAATTTATATGAGTTTCATAGCGGCTAAATCTGTTTCAAAATTAAATGTGAACAACTCGTTTTTTAAAGAGAAATTGGCTGACAATTTTTTAAAAATCAGTAAAATAGCTATTTCTTTGAGTTGCTTCATATTTATTTTTCAAGCCATAAGTGATTTTATTTTTATTAACACCCCGTCATACCAAGAATTTAATCGTAGAACGGCATCGGATATGGGAATAATACTTCTTTTAGGGTCAACGATGTATGTACTTGCTTACATTTTCAAAAAAGGAATAGATTTACAAGAAGAAAACGATTTAACTATTTGATATTATGCGAAAAATATTTATTCTAAAAACTATTCTCGACTTGCTATTTATTTTATCAATTTTCGGGGTTTTGAGTTTTATTTCATTCTTTTTGGAAGAGACTATCAGAGTGAACGGTTATGATGTTACGGCTGACACATTATTCGCTAAAATTGTGCTTTGGCTTTGGTATATTGGTTATCTTTTGTTCATATATATTCTTTATCTTTTCAGAAAAACTGCATACTTATTTCTTCGAGTACGAATTTTTAACGAGAAAGTGGTTAAAAACTTGAATAAAATAGGAATTCTACTGATAATCATAATTATATGTACTGATATTTCTTTAATGATTTATAGCGTTATAGAACGCAAAAATATAGGATTCCGATTGGATACAAATCCTATGTTGTTTAAGATAGCTGTGGGCTTGTTATTTATGACTTTGAGTGAAGTGCTTAAAATAAGTACAAAAATGAAGGAAGAAAATGATTTAACTGTTTGATATTATGCCAATTATTGTAAATTTAGATGTAATGATGGCAAAGCGAAAAATATCGTTAAATGAGCTTTCGGAAAAAGTAGGTTTAACGCTTTCCAACCTTTCCATTTTGAAAACAGGAAAAGCCAAAGCCATCCGATTTAGCACCCTCGAAGCTATTTGTAAAGCACTTGACTGCCAACCTGCTGATATTTTGGAATATAAAGAAGAACTTTAAAAAACAAAGGGAATGTGATTAACTACATTCCCTTTGTTTTTCAATTTTCATTGTCAGGCTGTGACTTCGCTCAGTCTGACAAAATACTTGATACCATATGCTTTCTTATCAATCTTTCAAATATTCTACTTTTAAATCGGTAATTTTTCCGTTGAAGTGTTCTAATTTTTTGAGTGGGAAAACTAAGGTTTGTACCCATTTTCTGGGTTTGTCCAAATGAGCATCATCTTTATGCGGAACAATTTCTAAGGTTTCGATAAGTTCATCGTTTACGTACAATGAAGTCGATTTATTAGTTCCCTTAACAATGATTTTCAGCTTTTTGTTTGTGGGCAGAAAATAATTGAATTGATAATCGTATCCATCACGGCTAAAACCTACTTTTCCACTTTTAGGATCTGATAAATAGAAAGTTGCATAATCAGAAGTAAATAAAGCAGTTCCTTTCGGATTGCTCTTTGCATTGATGTAGAAAGTTACTCGGTAATCATAACCAATATCGGTTAGTTTTTGCCCCAATTCTTTACCTTTTTCAGGATTTTTGATTTCAAAAACCACACCTTTTTCATTTTTTTCAGGACGCCCTAATACGTTTACCGCAGGAGCTTCACTAAGCAAGAGGCGTTTCTTATCGAAGTCAGCAAAAGGGAGTGTTGTGTTTTTTCCGTTCCACATCTTTACAGAAAGCGTTTGCATTGCTGGAAATACTCGATGATAAACATCTTGCTGACTGATTCCGTTTCCGCAATGGTCGTTCCAAACGGCAAACATTCCACCTTTAATTTGAGGATGATTTTCTTCAAAAACTTCTTTTCCGATGGTAGCTGGCGTCCAACTTTCATATAACTTTTTGATATTCAAGTAATCGTAATAATATCCTGCTTGTGGTACAATGTACACCAATCCATCAGGAATGCTAACCACATCATATCCCAAAGCAATCATATCGCGAGGTTCAGCATATCCGTTGTACCAGCAAAACATCAGTACATCTTCCACTTTTACAGGAGTTTTACCCTTAGCGTGAGTCAAAGCTCCCCAAAGTGCTGCTTTTTTTCCGAAACTTTCGATATACTTGATGTAATAGTCTGTGAAATAGCGAAATTTCTCTACCACTTCGGGGTCTTCATTGTTGTATTCGTCTGTGCCGATATGTACTAGCGGATTTACAAAAATGGGATTTTCGCCTTCCAGATATTCTTTAAATAACTGATTAAGAAATTCATAAGTTTTCGGATTGAATAAGTCGACGTGGTCTTTACCGTATTTATCACTTCCGATTTCGGGCAGATAATGAGCAAAAGCCAATGTGTGTGCAGGAGCATCAATTTCTGGAATGATGGTAACTCCCTGTTTCAGAGCATCTATTTGAAGTTGACGGAATTCATCTTTGGTGTAATGCCCATCTTTTGCAGCAAGACCAGGGAAAGTGGTGCTTTCTAACCGAAATGCGGAATAGGTTTTGTCCCAATCCTCATTAAAAAATTTCTTGAACCCATTGTCATTCAGGTGAATTTGAAAGGTATTCATCTTGTAGTAAGCCATCAATTTCACTACCGATTTGAGGTAATCAATGGTAAAGAATTTTCTGCCAACATCGAGCATAAAACCACGAAGGGGATATTGCGGATAGTCTATGATGGTTCCGCAAGGAAGGTCAAAAGATTGTTCGGAAAGTTGCAACAAAGTACGCGTAGCCCAATACAGCCCTTTGGTGGAATTTGCACTAACTTTTATCTGTTGCCCAATTTCGATTTGGTAGGCTTCTTCCCCTTTATCCTTCAAAATATCTGAATGTATTTCAAAATGAATGTCTGATTTTGAGTTGTTTACTTTCAGATTTTTTCCAAACATCGTTTTGAAATCATCAGTAAAGGCTTGTGCCACCTCTGCCGATTTCATATCTGCTGAAATAGATGTTTTTTCGGAAATTGTGAAGTTCCCCTTACCCTGTTGCCACTGGCTAAGTTCAGGAATTACAAAGGGCTTGGTGTTTTGTGCCGTGCTGATGCCAAAAAATAGACAAAAAGCAATAATCATAAAGTGTTTCATACCGAGAAAAATGTTGGTTTCTTGGCAAAAATAACTATTAAAAAAAGAAAAAACAAGGAATAATAAGCAGGATAAAGTTCAGACGGATAAAGATTAAAGAATAAAGTAAGGAGAAACAAATAAAAAGAAAGAACAAGCCACCAAATGACAAGCAACTTACTCTTGTTAAGCTATTTGTACAGATTTTAAGTCGATTTTCTCTCTCGAATAAAATCTATTGCAAGATGATACTTCCCTATTATCGAAATTGGTAATCGATATTTGGCATAGGACAAACATTTCTCTACCTTTGAGTTCAATACCAACGTGAAAGACATTTACAAACCTAATTTACTAATGTTGGAGCAATTGCAGGAGAAAGCACATAAAAAACAAGGCTAAAACGCTGTGTTTTTTGTGCTTTTATATATCTTTGTCCGTGATAATGAAATCATCAAAAAATGTATATTCCATTTTGAATTTTGGTACATTTGGTTTTACGGATTATAGTTATATTATCTTCCCTTGAAGTTCTGTAACTTTTATTACAAAAGGATTATTTACCATAAAAATTCTCGATAACTTTTCGGATTGAAACAAAGCCAATTTCATTAAAATCCATCTGTTTAGGGTTTTTCCAAATCAAAGCTTTGATTTCATCAGGAGCAGCCACCGAAAGATCTTGGTTTTGAAGCGGACATTCAAAAAAGATATCCATCGTGCGGTAAAGTACGTCTTTGTAAAGATAATTATTGGGCTGAGTAGTGATATATTTAAGACGATCGGGAGCGATTTCAAGTCCCATTTCTTCTCTAATTTCACGACAAGCAGCTTGTTCGGCATTTTCCTCAGGGTCAATAAATCCGCCTGGTAAATCAAGTTTTCCTTTATCGGGTTCTTGATTACGAACAGTGAAAAGCACCTGCCCTTCAAAGGTAAAAACTACAGCAACAGCTGCCGCTATGTTATGGAAGTAAACAAATCCGCAATCGTTACAAGACAAACGTACTTGATTGGGAAAAATAATATCTGACGAACCACAAGAAGGGCAAAAATTGAAAAAAGTTTTCATCTCTATTTCTTTTCGCGTAACATTTTAAAAGAAAAGTAAAACAAAAGTACCACCATAAAAACAACAATACCCCAAAGCCAATTTTTATTATTCGTGGCAAGTACGGTATTCTCATTTTTGCTTTGTCTTAAACGCTCAATCCCTCCCAAGGCAACGGAAGCTATATCGGCAGGAATGTTTTGCATAAAGCGAGATATATCGTAATCAGGTTGATAATCATTGACTTTTCCATAAACCAAAAAATAATCCGCTTGTTTTTCTGGAAAACGAGCCGTTACTTGGTAATGAGTTCCGTAAACCTCAACGGCGTTGATTTGTAAGGGTTCATTATCTTGATTATCTATCCGAATTACAAGATTATCCAGCATTTGCATAGACAAATCATAAATATTTTTGTTTTGTGAAGTAAGCACATCAGAGGCTATGGTTACAAAGCGCTTTTGCCAACCTTTTCGAGTTTGAATACTGTCTTCGTATCCGATGCGTATAGGTCTGAAATAATCGTGAGTTTGTTGGGGTAACACCCTTAAAGTTGAAATGGGTAGCAAAGTATTTAGTTGTACGCGCACCCAAGTTTCTTTGTGTTTTTTATCCTCATTAACAGCAAATTGCGACTCATATTCGTATATCAAAATAGAAGTTTTTTGCCGATGATTCACTGTTGCCGAAACAAATTGTATTGCGTGGGAAGGGTCAGGGATAAAGATACGATAGTACAGATATTCCGATTCGTTGAATTCTAACGTATTGTAAACAAAAGAAACCGATTCGTTTTTTATTGCTACCACGCGATAATCTTTCAGCAGGGTAAACCATTGGTTTTGGTCGTTACTGCCTTCGAGGGTGATTTTTCGGTCAAAATTCTGGTTTTCAAAAGTAAGCTCAATCTGGTCAATGATTTCTTTCTTCGGATTTTTCAGCGTTAGAAACGTACCTTCACTTGTACGAGATTGATTGATTACTTGAAAAAGTATAGGCAAAAGCTCTGTTTTGGAGTGATTTTTATCCAAAATATACGGAACCTCTATGGTATCTTTTTCAGTGGTTATTCCGTAGATTCTCAAGTCATTCCCTTCGCTTTTGAGTTTAGCATATACCAATTCGGGCAAGGAAAAGCGCTTCCACTCCCCTGCTTTGGCTCCTTTTATTTCCTGCTTGTAGTCGTAGGTGTGCATTTGAGCAAACCCCAAAACACAAAAAAATAGCAAACAAAACGATAAATATCTTTTCATAAATACAGGTACGATTTTATTTTTCTTCCTCCGCCTCTATACGATTGGTATATTTATTGTATAAAAACGAAGCCAAAAGCAACAATACCCCCAAAGAAATAAAAACTATGGTTTTGGCAATTGTAGTTAGATTAGCAATATCATAGAAAAAGAGTTTTAAGAGTGTAACTCCAAAAAGTGCTATTCCACCCAAACGCACATAACGACGCCTTTTGAACAATCCTAAAACGACCATAAATACAGCATACACGCCCCATAAAATACTGATTCCTAATTTATAATTATTAGTTTGTTGATACATCTGCGTCCAATGCAACAATTCGCTACTTACTACCCATAAAATGGTTATGTGTAATGCCAAAGCAAAGAAAGGCAATCTTCTGAATTTTAACAAATTTGATTGCAACAAAGTGCGTAAGGCAAAAATCAAATAAGCGAAAAAAGCTAACGAGATATAACGTATGTATAGGTGCATCATATCCGCATCAGTATATCCTATCTCTTCAGAGAAAAGATACGACTCCCTAAGCTCACTAATCGCATACAAACCAAAAGTAAGGAAAACAAATGCCGATAAAAAGCCTATACTTAAAGCAATATAACCAATAGTCTCTTGTCTTATCTTCATTATTACTAATAAAATAAATGAAGCCACAAAAAACAAAGTATAATTTATAAGCCACAACTTTTTAAAATAGTTATACTGCCAATACTTATCTTCATCGTTGTAAAAATTAAAATCCCAATAATATCCTATCTCTTGATAAAAAACCAAATACAACAAAAGTAAGCAACCACCTCCAAACACGTATGATAGTGGTTTGGTGTAACGTTCCGTATATTTTCGATTTATGTACCAAGCGAAAGCCAAAAGGGCAACTACAAACAATGAAGTAGGCAAATAAACATTTAAAAAAGGCTGTATGTAGCTGGATTTTTCCGCTACATATCTTTCAAAATAGATAAGATTATACACCTCTCTATCGTGTAAAAGGCTAAAAAATGTGATTGCCATAAGCGGATAGGAAAGCCATTCGTAAAAGGGCATTTTCTTACTTCGAGCTACCCAAAACAAAAGGGCGGCTTGTGTAGCCCAAAAAAGAGTGACCACAAATCCGTCTGCCATAATAGGAAGCACTATGGTGGCAAACCCTAAAACGAGTATTATTGACAGATAATACATATTGTTTTTCAAATCTTTGGAACGCAAAAACACCGCCAACAAAAAGTGAAAAAGTGCATTTGCCAAAGTGAAAAATCCTAATGAAATAGAGCTGTTTGAAGTACTTCCGCTTAAGAGCGAATATCCCAGCAAAAATACCAAAATACTATTACATAACATTAAAACTAAGTCTGTCCATCCAAATACATAGTCCTTCTTTTTAATTCCGATAAGCAAAGGAATATGAAAAATCAAGAAATACACCAAACAAAACAGATAATACGTATGCAGATACTGTTCTTGATAATATCCTCCTCGTGCTATCAAATACATCAACCAAGTTAGGGAAAAAGCAGTTATTTGTAAAATTCTCCATTTCTTGAAGATAAAAATAATCATAATCCCGATGTTAATTATTGCCACATAAGTGAACAAAATTGGAATATTTCCCGAACCATCACTAAGTAAAAAGGGCACGGCATACCCCCCTACTAAACCTAATAAAGCGATAAGTTGTCGATTGTAATTCAATGCTGAAACCACAGCAAAAGCGGTAAATGAAAACATCATAACAAACGCTAAAACTCTGGGAAACAGATTGTAAAAATCAAAAGCAATATAAGTAATAAAGTAGAAAATAGTCAGCGCCCCACTAACCAAAACAGCACTAAAAGCCTCATACTTAGCCTTTAGTTTAAACCCAAAAACTAAAAGCAACGTTCCTGTTACGTACCCTAAAACTACACGCATCAGCGGACTAATCAAGTTATTATCAATGGAATATTTTACTCCAATAAAAACTCCGATAATCAAAACGAAAATACCCACCTTATTGAGTAAGTTTTCTCCCAAAAATCGCTCTAAACTGTTTTGGGTTTTCGGCAATGGTGGTGAAAATAGAGTGTCTTGAGGATGTTTTTTCTGTCGCTGTTCTCTTTCAAACACCTCTGGATCTTTGAATGACCAACCTTTTTTCGGTTCAGTGGCCTGTAGTGGTGATGGCTCCTCCAACACAGGTTTAGTTGCTGTTTTTGGCTCAAAAACCTCCAATTGCGCATCATTGAAATGTACTTGTTCCTCCTGCGAATATTTTCCCGTTTGGTTGAGCATACTATCCAAAACTTGACGAATTTCGTTGATTTCTGTCATAAAAAGCTCTTGCCTTTTAAGCAACTCTCTAAGTTTTTCCTGTAACGCTTGTATCTCTTTTTCCGAAGCCATACTTTTTTATTCAATGAATAACAAAGATATACAAGTTTTTTAAATAGACAATTTATAAATTGAAATAAAATTCATAATTGACCACTAACACTAAAAAATTATCATCATACTTTTTATAACACAACCTCCTTTTGTATGTAAACATACCATTTTCTAAAGATAACGACATTCATTTAAAAAAATGTGATTAGTTTTGCTAAAAAATTAAAAGTGGGAACTAATTACAGTATTACCGAAAAATTTGGAGCAAATCTCGCTGAATTTTTGGCTCAAAAAATTCAAAAAATCTACCCAAAGTTTGATTCGGAACACTTCATACAAGATACCGAAAGCAAAACCATAGGACAGACCTACACGCAACGTGTAGCATCCCTTGCCGAACTTTTAAAAAACTATTTACCTGCTGATTATAAAGAGGCTTTAACCATTCTATTTGCAATTTTGGGCGAAGAAAATCCGAATCAAACGGGAATGTTTACTCACTTTTACTGGATTTTACCCATAGGAAAATTTGTACAAGAGTACGGATTGAACAATTTTGAACTTTCAATGAAAGCTATCGAAGAAATCACCAAAAGAAATACAGGGGAATACGCCGTTCGCCCCTATATTCGAAAGCACCCACAAGCCGCTCTCGAAATCGTTAAAATATGGGCAAAATCACCCAATTTTCACTTGCGCAGATTGGCAAGTGAAGGGCTACGACCAAAGCTCCCTTGGGCAAGTAAATTAGATACTTTCATAGAAAACCCTACCCCTGTTTTCGAAGTTCTCGAACTATTAAAAGAAGATGAAATTTTGTTCGTTAAAAAATCGGTTGCTAACCACCTTACCGATTGGCTCAAAGTAAATCGCCAAGCCGTTTTACCTTTGATTGAACGCTGGAAAACTTCCGAAAACCCAAACACTCAATGGATTATCAAAAGAGCCACACGTAAAATACAATAATTTGTTGCGTATTATTTATTTAATTAGACTTTGTCCCCATTTTTTGCTAAAAAATATGTAGTTTTGCCCTTTTAGAATTTCACAAAAAAGGAAACTACACCTATGATTGACAAAATTAAGGAAGATATTGCTCAAGTAGAAGGTTTTAACGCAACTACAAAAGAAGAAATTGAACAGTTTCGCATCCAGTATTTAGGAAAAAAAGGAATTTTAAATGATTTTTTTGCTGCTTTTAAGCAAGTTCCTAATGAAGAAAAAAAGGCTTTCGGGCAAGTTATCAATGAGCTGAAAAATAAGGTAGAAGCCAAAGTGCAAGAACTTCGTGATGCTTTGGAACAACAACAAGAAAGCAAAGGCGTTTATGGAGATTTAACACGTCCTGCCACACCCATCAGCTTGGGAGCAAGGCACCCAATATCACTGGTAAAAAAACAAATCGTGGAAATTTTTTCTAACATTGGGTTTAACGTTTCCGAAGGACCTGAAATTGAAGACGATTGGCATAATTTCACGGCATTGAATTTACCTGAATATCACCCTGCTCGTGATATGCAAGATACGTTTTTCATTCAAACTAATCCTGATATTTTGCTCCGTACGCATACTAGTTCGGTACAGGTTCGGTATATGGAAAACCACCAACCGCCAATTCGTACCATTTCTCCAGGACGTGTATTCAGAAATGAAGCTATTTCGGCACGTTCGCATTGTTTATTCCATCAGGTAGAAGGGCTTTACATCGACAAAGACGTATCTTTTGCTGATTTGAAACAAACATTGCTTTATTTCACTAAAGAAATGTTCGGAAAGTCAAAAATTCGTTTGCGTCCGTCGTATTTTCCGTTTACAGAGCCTTCTGCGGAAGTGGATATTTATTGGGGCTTGAATAACGAAATTGATTATCGCATCACTAAAGGAACGGGTTGGCTCGAAATTATGGGTTGTGGAATGGTTGACCCTAATGTATTGAAAAACTGCAATATAAATAGTGAAGAGTACAGTGGTTTTGCTTTCGGAATGGGAGTAGAACGTATAGCGATGTTGCTTTATCAAATTGGAGATATTCGTATGTTTTATGAGAATGATGTCCGTTTTTTAGAGCAGTTCAAAAGTTCTTTTTAAGAGGAACAGATGAAATCAAACATAATACATTTTCTTGTCCGTTTTTTAGGTTTCTTTTTGGTGTTTTTCATCATAAGATATGTCTTTTCAAAAATGGATGATGGCATCAAAATGGAAAAGTTTTTGTTTTTATGTCTTTTTCTGTGGAGCGGTATTTCTTCTTTGTATTTGATGGCGGAATCCTACTTTTTACTGACTGAAAAACGAAAAACTAAAGGTTTCATTAGTCTTGGTATAGGTGTTATGACAATTATTTACACTTTAATTGGGTTGAATCTGCTTATAGAAGTGTATTTTATGATAGCTTAAAGTTTATACAATGACTTTACAATAAAAAAGCAAGTCTTAAAAACTTGCTTTTTTGTTTTCATTCACAGAAAAACGACATTACTTTTCTTTGACAGGCACCGGAGGTGGTGGCGGAGGCGGTAATTCCGTACTTTTTTTCATTTTGCCAACCGGTGTTGGAGGAGCAGGAGGCGGTGGTAATTCCTCAGCTTTTTTTACTCTGATAGCAGATGGTGGAGTTGGTGGCGGAGGCGGCAATTGTAAGCCATACTTCTTAGTAAAAGCCTCTCTTTCTGATTTATTGGTAATTTGCTCCACAATTTCATTACCTGCTTCATCTGTCAGAGTAACAGTTGTTTTTTCTCCTTTTCCCTTAAGACTTACACCTTCTACTCTTATTATTTTATATTTGGCAGATGCTTGTAAGGGAGAAACTTCTTTTTGTTTTTCCGCTTCTTGGGCGTAGCTTTTTTCGGCAAAAACCACAAGGAATAGAACACTTGTTGGGATAAGCAACGCCATTTTACATAAATTACGAAAATGATTTACTTTTGTTTGTAACATAATCAGACGTTTTTTGGTGTTGTAAAAATTGAAATAATTATAAAATGGGACATTTGCAGAAGCAGCTCTTTTGAGTATAAGCATTTGATATTCTGCAATATTTGTGTGTTTAGAAACCACACAAGCATCGGCTAAAAACTCGTGATTGATTCGGATAGCTTTCCCAAACAAATGCACCATAGGGTGAAACCAAAACACGATTTTCAAAAACTCGACAAAAAGCAAATCCAAAGAATGTTTTTGCCGAATGTGGGTCAGTTCGTGTAATAAAACTTTCTGTTCATAGGCATCTTTTTTATTGATAAAAATGTAATTCCAAAATGAATGGGGTGCACATTCTTCTTCCAAAATTACCAAATAAGCTCCTTCGTAAACTTGTTTAGGATGTTTTTTGATTTTATTGAAGATTTTAAGCAAGTTACGTAAGAATCGAAATAGCATCAGAAACGCAATCACTCCATATAAACATATGATAATCAGATTTGTAAAGTCTTTAGTTTCTATAATCAATTGCTCTGTTGTTGGATTTACGTAAATTGAGGAATTGTTAACTTCTTGTGTAACGACTGTTTTCTCGAATGTTTTTTCAAATATGAGTTGAAAAGGCATTTCAATGGTAATCAGCGGAAAAACAAACGAAGCTACCAAAGCCAAGAGCAAGAAAAACCGATTGAATATCAGCATTTTTTCTCGCGATAGCAACAAGTGATACAATGTGTAGAAACACATACCACATAATAGCGTTTTGATAAGATACGGTATCATTTTATTCCTTTTTAAGGTTTGAATCTACTATTTTTTTCAATTCTTCCCATTGCTCGGGAGTCATCGAAATTTCTTTTGCAAAAAAGGAAGCAAACTGAAAAGCTGAATTTCCAAAATAATCACTGATAATGGTTTTCATCTTTCGGGAAAAATAGCTGTTTTTAGAAATTTTCGGATAATACTCACGTGAATTTCCCCGCTGATGATACCCAACCATCTGCTTGTCAATCATTCGTTTAAGAAGCGTAGCGATGGTTGTACTTGCCGGTTTTGGGTCAGGATAAGCCTCCAATAAATCTTTCATATAGGCAGTTTGTTTCTGCCATAAATATTCCATAAGCTGTTCTTCTGTATTTGATAATTTTTTCATTTTCTACAAGTTTAGATTTTACACTACAAATGTAGAAACAAATTTTAAATAGAAAAAATTTTTCTCCAACTTTTTTTCAAAATATTTTTCATTGTAATAGAAAATTTACTTGTAAGTAGTTGATTTTATGTAAGTATTGTAGTTTTGGTTATTTCTTGTTATTTTCTCTTTTTGCTTTATTCTTTTACTTTTTGCTTTATCCCCCACTCTTTATCATATTAAAAAAAATAGTACTTTTGGCAATAAATAAACTGATTGTGTTATGAATACATTTTTCACAGATGAATATTTTATGAAAAAAGCCCTAGAAGAAGCTCAAAAGGCTTTGGAGGAAGATGAAATTCCAGTAGGAGCAATCATTACCACAAACAATCAAATCATCGCCAAAGGGTATAATCTTACCCAAAAACTCAATGATGTTACCGCTCACGCTGAAATACAAGCCATAACAGCAGCATCAGGATATTTAGGAGGTAAATATTTGAAAAATTGCACTTTATACGTAACTCTTGAACCTTGTATTATGTGTGCTGGTGCCCTATTTTGGAGCCAAATATCGCGTGTGGTTTTTGCCGCTGACGACCCCAAACGTGGCTTTAGAACCGTAGGCAATTTGCTTCACCCCAAAACAGAAATTCAAAGTGGCGTATTGCAACACGAGGCAACACAACTTCTACACCAATTCTTTAATAAAAAAAGAAAGTAACCTTTTGAATATGAAAGTTCAACAACTATTTTGGATATTTTTATTCCTCTTAAGCACAAGCACTTACGCTCAGCAAGAGGAAAAAGACTCTTTGCCAAAAATAGAAGTTGATTCCAACAGGATTAAAAAAAACATTGAGTTCTACAAAGGAATTCAAGATTACTCCAAAAGAAGTAAACTGATGCGAATGCTACACCAGATAACTTTTGAACGCATTCGCCCTGCGGATAAATCTGACCCTAAAAAACAAGTAGAACAACGTGAGTTTGCACAATATCAAGGAAAAATCATTCGAAATATTGAAATTTATCCTTTAGACCCTTTCGGATTTGACGAAAAAGACCTAAATAAAAAACCCTCCCGAAATATTGACCGCTGGGGTAATGCCTTACACGGACGAACCAAAAAGTTTACCATCAAAGGGCAGTTACTCATCAAAGAAAATATGCCTCTGGACTCGGTATTACTCAAAGAATCGGAACGTATTTTGCGAAGTCGCAGATATATACGCCGTGCTTTGATTACTCCCATAGCTCTGGAACAGACTTCCGATTCTGTGGATATTCAAGTGGCGGTACTTGACAACTGGAGTATTTATGTTGATGCAGACGGTTCGCAAACACAAGGTAAAGTTCGGGTTCGTGAGCGCAACTTTCTTGGGCTTGGGCACGAGGCTACAGGTATTTATCGTCAACGATTTGACAATTGGCAGAAGAACGCATTCGCCTTAGGGTATCGAGCTGATAATCTATATAATAGCCAAATAAACGCCATTATTGAATATGATTTTAATTTCGATAATCAATACCACAAGCAATGGGTAATTGAGCGTCCGTTTTTTTCTCCGTATGCGCGTTGGTCAGGCAGCATTGGGCTGTACAAAAACAGATGGCGCGATGAAGTTCCTATCAATGACAGCATACATCGTCCAATGTTAAAAACTACAAAATTCGACGCTTATGCAAGTTATGCGTTTCCCATTTTCAAAAAGCGAAAAGATAGAACCAATCTCATTTTTTCAACAAGATATAAACTTTTGAATTATCACGAACGCCCCAAAGATTATATTTATGCCGATTTATATTATTCCAATGAAAGACTCTTTTTGGCAGAAGTCTTGCTCAATCGGGTGGACTATAAACAAGACCGATACATCTTCAGGCACGGCGACACAGAAGATGTTAGTACAGGGAAAAGTTTTGCTTTAACTTCTGGAATACTCCATAAAAATCAGGTAAATTACCCTTATTTGGGGGCAAGTTTCATTTGGGCGAATTACACGAATAGGGGATATTTTGGAGTTAAAACGGAAGCAGGTAGTCTGTTTTTGGTTGACCGAACCCAACAAACCGTTTTAAGAGGAGAGGTTACTCATTTTTCGAACCTTTTCCGTATGGGAGATTGGCATTTTAGGCAGTTTTTAAAAACGCATCTTACGGTGGGCTTTAATCGCAGGGGATTTGTAAAGGATCGTATCACCCTCAATGATGAGCACGGCATATCGGGCTTTCGAAGTAATTTTGTTTATGGCACTCGTCGTTGGGTGATTTCCTCACAAACACAGTCGTATTCGCCTTTTGAGTGGATTGGTTTTCGTTTCAGCCCTTTTTTGGTGGGTGACATTGGGTTTATAGGCTCAGAGCACGAGCCTTGGTTTAAAAACCAAGTGTACTCAAAAATTGGCATTGGGTTTTATGTAACGAATGATTACCTAATGTTCGGTGATTTTCAAGTATCATTTTGCTATTTTCCGAGGATTCCCGGAAGCGGTGATCATATTTATAACTTTACCAGTGTGCGTAATTATGATTTTGAGCTTCAAGATTTAGAAAAACGCATACCTCACATTATTGAGTTTAAGTAATTTTCTATGAATGATTTATTGAAAAACAGGTCAAATCTTGCTGCTTTTTTACGAGGTGCTTTGGGCAGAAGATAGGTTTTGTGACAACAAAAAACATTAAGCATTTAGACGCCATTTAATTGAATTCACACTTATGAATTGACTCCTCAAAAAGATACTTAAACCATTCACAGCAGTGAATGGATCACTTTTGAAGAAATGGAGTAATTCACACCCGTGAATTAGGAGTATTGGGTAGAACTTTATAAATTCATAGCTGTGAATTTATAAAATAAAGAGAATTTTAATCAATTCACATTAGTGAATAAAAGTAAATATGGTTCATTACTTCTGATAAGATATCAAATCTTGAAGTATCAGGTTTCGGATGTGATTTTTTAGAGCATTTTTATCTTCCAATGATAACCCTTTGGTAGATTCAAAAGCGTGAATATGTACACGTAACCTTCCGGGAGCCCCTGCTGTGAGTCGCCACGGAAAACGCTTTTTATTATCAAGAAACGTCATCGGAATAATAGAGATTTGATGCTCAATGGCCAATCGGAAAGCCCCGTCTTTAAATTGGTCTAAAATCACGAATTCCTCAGGGATTCCCCCCTCGGGAAAAATACAGATACTCAAGCCCAATTCCAATCGTTTCTTAGCGTGGTCATACACTTGTTTTCTACTTTTTGCATCAGAACGATCCACCAAAATAGCCACTCTTTTGTAAAAATAACCAAAAACAGGAAGCTTTGAGAGCTCTTTTTTTCCTACAAAAACAAAAGGTTGAGTACTACAATACATCATAAGCATAATGTCAATCATACTTACGTGATTGGCAACCAGCATATAACTTTGTCCGCTTTTGAAAGGCATTTCCTGCTGTATTTTGGGGAATAATCCCATTCCCCAAAGTATGGGTTTTGCCCAAAAATTACGTACAACCCAGTAAAATTTCCCATACCAAAGAGGATTACTTATCAAAATCAGCAAAAAAGGAATCAAAAACACAATGAGCAATCCTGTGAGTAAATAAAACCAAATTCGCCAAGCCAATATCAAAATTCGCATTATTAACTATGTTTTTAATAGAGGACAAATTTATTAAATCAGTAGAAAAAAGAGCGAAAAAAACATAAAAAAGGGACTGAACTTGCACTCAATCCCTTCTCTCTTAAATAAAATGAAAACAAAAACTAAAAGTACTTTATCTGAATATTCGAGGACCTAAGAAAGTAGTTTTAGTACTTTCTATTTTTTTACCATTGCTATACACCTCTATTTCAAAAACAGTGGTGTCATCTTTAAGTAAAAAGTCTTTGGTTTTGATAAATAGCGTTCCTTCTGCCATACCCTGCTTAGGAATGAAAATGGTTTCTTTGGAAACCAAAACAACATCTGCTGCTATGGGTGAAACGACCTTAAAGGAAACATTTTCAAAATCTTTAGTGGTTTTATTGATGATTTTATACGTATAGACATTACTAATAACATCATCTGGCTCGTGTTGGTACAGTTGCCCAGGTAAGCGCAAAACAGTAGCTTGTAATTCCGAACGTAAAAAGAGCATCCCTATAAGCACAATTATCAATGCCGATAAAACAGCTGTGTATCCTTTCATTCGTAAATTAAACTTAAAGGGAGCTTTTTTAGCGATGTTTTCTTCACTAGCGTATCGGATAAGCCCTTTAGGATAGCCTACTTTTTCCATTACTTCATCACAAGCATCAATACAAGCCGTACAGTTTACACATTCCAATTGTGTTCCGTTACGGATATCTATTCCAGTAGGGCAAACGTGAACGCATTGCATACAGTCAATACAATCTCCATAACCTAAGGCTTGTCGGTCTTCATTTTTACGAAATTTCTTACGTCCGTTTTCACCCTCGCCACGTTTGTAATCGTAAGCTACTACGATGGATTGGTTATCCAAAAGTACCCCTTGCAATCGTCCGTAAGGACAAGCAATGATACAGGCCTGTTCACGAAACCAGCTAAACACGAAGTAGAAAATACCTGTAAAAATAAGCAATGCAACGAAAGTACTCAAATGTGCCAAAGGTCCATCGGCAATGAGTTTTAGTAGCTCATCACTTCCGATAAGGTATGCCAAAAAGATGTTGGAAATGGCAAAAGAAATGATAAAAAAGATACTCCATTTGAGCAGTCGTTTTCTGATTTTTTCTCCATTCCAAGGTTGTTTATCCAATCGCATCTGTGCCCCACGATCGCCATCAATCCAATATTCAATACGGCGAAAAACCATCTCCATAAATATGGTTTGAGGGCAAATCCAGCCACAGAAAATCCTTCCGAAAGCCACCGTAAAGAGCGTAACAAAAACCACCCCAATAATCATCGAGATTACAAAAAGATAAAAATCTTGGGGCCAGAAAGGCAGTCCAAAAATATTAAATCGACGCTCCAAAACATTGAACATCAGAAATTGATTCCCTTCAATTTTAATAAAAGGAGCCGTAAAAAGGAATAAGAGTAAAAAATAACTTACGTACTTACGATAGTTGTAAAACTTCCCAGAAGGTTTTTTGGGATAAACCCAAGCCCGTTTTCCTTCCTCACTAATTGTACCAATGGAGTCACGAAAGACTTCTTTATTCTGTTCAGCCATAGGTGTGTTTGTTGTCAGTTAGTTTAAGTAAGCAAAGGTTGCTTTAAGTTTTTCAGCATATCTTCTTTTTGATAGAGAAGTTAAGGAAAAGCCACTTAAAGCAACCTAAACAAAATATTTTAAAAAAGGTTTTTTATAGAGAAACTTCTTGCTCTTGTGTGTCTTGGCTTGTTGTTTGCTCTACCCATAAGTCTCCTTCGGGTTCTTTAGGGTTTGCTGGAGTTTTTCCTCGTAATGATTTAATGTAACTTGCCACTTGTGCAATTTCTCTGGGTTTCAAGGTTGATTTCCAAGGCACCATACCTTTTCCTTCACGTCCTCCTTCAGAAATAGTAGTAAAAATTTCTTTTATACCACCTCCTAAAATCCAGTAATCATCGGTAAGATTAGGCCCAATACCTCCTCCACCATCTGCCATATGACAAGCCACGCAATTGGTTTCAAAGGCAACTTTCCCTGCGGAAATATCAGCAGCATCGGTAAGAAGTTCTACGTTATCTGCATTTAATAAATCGGGGGCGTTTCTTTTGTATTCTTCAATTTGAAGTTGCGCCTCGGCCACGGCTTTTTCGTATTCTGTTTTTTGATTGTCAGCACCCAAGATGTGGTAACGCACCATATAAATTCCTGCAAAAATAATAGTTAGGTAAAACATATACACCCACCAAGGCGGTAAAGTATTATCCAACTCTTTAATTCCGTCATAATCGTGGTCAAGAATGATTTCGCTTTCTTTCTCAATAGGTTTTTGATCAAGCATTTTGGCATAGAACCGTCGGTACCAAGCATTTTTAGCCGCTTCTTTGTGTTTTTGGCGTTGTTCCTCAGTCATAATGGCTTCGGCAAGGGTTTTTAAAGACCCTAACATAATCTCAACAATTATCAGAACAATGGTAAGAAAAACCAAAAAAACAGGAATTTCAGGATAAGTTATAATAGCGGGTTTCTCCCAACTTCCCAAGAAAAACTCAGCAACTAATGCTGCGAGGGCAACTATGGAAGTTACTCGTAAAAATGATGTAAAATTTCTCATGATAAAGTGTCGTTATTTTCGTTGTCATTGTCAAAAGGGATGCTGTCCAGTTCTTTAATAGTTTCTTTTTTGTAGCCTATTACCCACCAAAAAAGTCCCACAAAAAAAAGGAAGAAAATCAATAGGGATATGATGGGAAAGATTTCTATCCCATCAATACTTGCCATATGATCTTTAACAAATTTCAGCATAGTTTATTCCGCGTTAGCCGTTTTTACTTTAATATCAGTACCCAAACGCTGTAGATAGGCAATAAGCGCTACAATCTCACGGTCTTTCATTGCAACAAACTCTCTGCCTTCAGCCAAAGCTGCTTTTTTAGATTTCTCGTATGATTCCACAAATTTAGGATCGCTGTACAGATTCTTCTCAATCTGAGCGGCCTGCGCTTCCATAGTAGTGTGAGCATTTTCAATATCCTCATCAGTATAAGGAACCCCTAATTTTACCAAAGTGCGCATTTTCGCTTGAATATCACTTCTGTCGTGTTTGTTGCTAATGAGCCAAGGATAAGCAGGCATAATACTTTTTGCCGAAGTACTCTCGGGCTTAAGCATATGGTTAAAGTGCCAGTTATCAGAATACTTGCCACCAACACGTAACAAATCAGGACCCGTACGTTTACTTCCCCACAAGAATGGACGGTCATAAACATATTCGCCTCCTTTTGAATATTCGCCATAACGTTCCACTTCACTTCTAAACGGGCGAATCATTTGTGAGTGACAACCCACACAACCCTCACGGATATACAAATCACGTCCTTCCAATTCCAAAGGCGTATATGGCTTTACGGTGCTAATGGTAGGAATGTTTTCCTTAACGAAAATAGTAGGAATAATCTGTACAAGTCCTCCAATAAGGATAGCTACAGTAGCCCAAATGGTCATCTGTACTGGGCGTCTTTCCAGCCAAGTGTGATAACCTTCGCCTTTCAAACGATGTTTAGAAATAGGTGCTAGTGCAGGGGCTTCTGCCAATTCATCTTTTAAGCTGTTGGCTCTTCCTAGAGTTACAACAACGTTATAAACTCCAACCAAAACACCAAACAGATATAGGCTTCCTCCTATAGCACGCATCCAATACATTGGCATAATGTTGGTTACCGTCTCTAAGAAGTTTCCATAAACAAGTGTTCCGTCAGGGTTAAATTGCTTCCACATAGAGGCCTGCGTAAATCCAGCTACGTATAAAGGCAAAGCATAAAGCACGATACCCAAAGTACCTATCCAGAAGTGGAAGTTTGCCAATTTGATAGAGTAAAGGTTTGTTTTCCACATTTTGGGCACCAAGTAGTAAATCATACCAAAAGCTAAGAAACCGTTCCAAGCCAAAGCCCCCACGTGTACGTGTGCAATAATCCAATCGGTAAAGTGAGCTACGGCATTGATATTCTTGAGCGAAAGCATAGGTCCTTCAAAGGTAGCCATACCATATCCAGTAATAGCAACCACCATAAATTTCAACACAGGATTTTCGCGAACTTTATCCCAAGCGCCTCTAAGAGTAAGCAATCCGTTAATCATACCTCCCCAAGAAGGAGCGATAAGCATTACCGAAAAGACAACCCCTAAGTTTTGCGCCCAATCAGGTAGTGCACTATACAATAAGTGGTGAGGACCTGCCCAAATGTAGATAAAAATCAAACTCCAAAAGTGAATGATTGACAATCGGTACGAATACACGGGACGATTCGCTGCCTTCGGAACGAAGTAATACATCAACCCTAAGAAAGGTGTGGTCAAGAAGAAAGCTACCGCATTATGCCCGTACCACCATTGTACCAAAGCATCTTGTACCCCTGCATAAACCGAATAGCTCTTTAGTGCTGTAACAGGAAGCTCTAAGTTATTAAAAATATGCAAAACAGCTACAGTAACAAAAGTTGCTAAGTAGAACCAAATCGCCACATAAATGTGTCGTTGTCTTCTCTTTAGTATGGTTCCAATCATATTTACCCCAAAGGCTACCCAAACCAAAGCAATGGCAATGTCAATAGGCCATTCCAATTCGGCATATTCTTTAGAAGAGGTGTACCCCAAAGGCAAGGTGATGGCTGCTGCAACGATGATTAACTGCCAACCCCAAAAGTTAAAGTTACTCAAAAAATCGCTAAACATACGCGCTTTGAGCAACCGTTGTAACGAGTAGTAAACCCCCGCAAAGATAGCATTCCCCACAAAAGCGAAAATTACCGCATTGGTGTGCAACGGACGGATTCGCCCAAAGCTTAAGAAAGAAATATCTTGCGTTAGTCCTGGGAAAATGAAAAGGAAGGCCAAAATAAGCCCTACCAACATCCCTACAACTCCCCACAAGAGCGTTGCGAAAAGAAACTTACTCACAATTTTGTTGTCGTAATAAAATTGCTGTTTTTCCATTATGTTAGTTGTTTATTAGTGTTCTTTAATATTTTCTTTTTCAGTAGGAGCTTCCTCTACAAGTTCATCTTCAAAAAGCATTCGCACCGCTGGTGTGTGACTATCATCATACTGCCCTGTACGTACCGCCTTGATAAACAAAAAGAAAAATATCAAAGCCACTACAATGCTTATGGAAATTAACATGTAAATAACACTCATTATGTTTTTATTTACGATAAAGTTTTGTGGCAAAAGTAATTATCTTGGATAGTATAAAAAATGATTTTTGTCATTATTTTTCAACAAGCCTGCGATTCACTTCATTATTTGTATTGATTCTCAATTGCTTTGAAATGATATTAGTGGTAACAGTAGTAAAAACTACAATACTTATGGAACTCAACGGCATTAAAATAGCCGCTACCACAGGCGATAAATTTCCGCTGATAGCAAACGACAACCCAACGATATTATACAAAAATGACAACCCAAAGCTCACCATAATTACCCGAATTGACTTTTCAGACAACTGCATAAACAAACCTAATTTGTTTATCTTTTGGGCATCTAAAATACCATCACAAGCTGGAGAGAATACGTTTACATTTTCCGAAAGAGCAATACCTACATCACTCTGTTGTAAGGCTCCAGCGTCATTTAGCCCATCGCCTACCATCATTACCGAATGCCCATTTTCTTGTTCTGTTTTAATGTAATTGAGCTTATCATCAGGTTTTTGATTGAATAACATTTGAGCACTGGCAGGAAGCATCTTTTCAAGGGTTTGTCGTTCACTTTCATTATCACCAGAGAGAATCACTAAGCGATATTTTTGAGATAGGGAATTGAACAGCTCTTTTATTCCTTTTCGATAAGCATTATTAAAGATAAAGCTTCCTTTATAGGTGTCATTTATGGATATATGAACACTGGTTTTTAAGGTCTTGTTTGATTCGGCTTTACCTACAAAATTTGCCGAGCCTATCCTGATGTGATAGCCTTCTGCTTTTGCTTCAATTCCTTTCCCTGTAAACTCTTCAAAATGTGTTATTGACACCATTTTTTGTTCTGGTAAAAAATGGTAAAGCAACCTACTCAATGGGTGGTTAGAGTTACGTAGGGCATTCTTTAGCACCTCCTCTTCTGTAGCAGTAAGGGTAATACCTTCATAGGTGATTTCTGATTTTTGAGCCGAAGTAATCGTTCCTGTTTTATCAAATATGATAGTGTCAATTTGTGCCATTTGCTCAATGACCTTGCTGTTTTTGAGGTACAATTTTTCGTATCCGAAAATGCGCAACATATTTCCTAAAGTAAAAGGAGCAGACATTGCCAAAGCACAAGGACAGGCAATGATAAGAATTGCGGTAAATACGTTCCAAGCTATAAGCGGGTCAATAAAATACCAATACAATAAGGAGGTAAAAGCAATACCAAGAATAACAATGGTAAAATATTGACTAATGCGATCGGTAAGGGTCTTAAAGCGATCGTGTTTATTTTTGCTAAAAATATCATTGCTCCAAAGTTGCGTCAAATAGCTTTGCGATACGCTTTTAATGGCTTCAATTTCAATAGCTCCTCGGGTTTGTTTACCTCCTGCGAAAAGCTTGTCGCCACTGTTTTTCTGCACGGGAACAGATTCGCCCGTTACAAAGCTGTAATCAATATATCCATCACCCTGTATTAAGATAGCATCTACTGGAATAAGCTCCTGATTTCTAATAAGTAATTTATCCCCTCGCTCAATATCGTACACTTGTATGCTTTCTTCTTTTCCGTTGGCAATTCGTGTAATTCCGATAGGGAAATAGCTTTTGTAATCGCGTTCAAAGGAAAGAAAATTATAGGTTTTTTGTTGAAAAAATTTCCCTAAAAGCAAGAAAAAAAGCAGCCCCGTAAGGCTATCAAAAAAACCTGGACCTGAATCGGTTACAATATCATATGTACTTCGCACAAAAAGAGCAACAATACCTAAAGCTATCGGAACATCAATATTCAAAAACTTGGAGCGCAACCCTTTATAAGCCGAAATAAAATAACTATTAGCCGCGTAAAAAACCACAGGAAGCGAAAGCAAAAACATCAACCCTCTGAAAAAATATTTGTATTGTTCTAACCAATATTCGTCAGACTCAAAATATTCAGGAAAGGAAAGCAACATTACATTACCAAAAGCAAACGAAGCTACGCCTAATTTATAGTAAATTTCTCGATTTTGATGGTCTTTCTGCTTTTGAAAATCTTCCAAGCTAATGTAGGGCGAATAACCAATATGCGAGAGCAAAAGGACTAATTCTTTTAGGGAAATTTGGGTGGCATTGTAAGTGATACGCACCGTTTTTTTAGGAAAATTCACTAAGGAAGCATTTACAGCAGTGTGTAGTTTTTGTAAGTTTTCAAGCACCCAAATACACGAGCTACAATGTATGTGAGGAATAAAAAGTGTAACTACCTGAATGTTATCATCATTAAAATCCAGAAGTTTTTCAACGATTTTTTGATTATCTAAAAACTGATATTTTTCAAAAGAGGTTTCAGGACGAGCCCCCGGATTTTTTTCAATATTGTAATAAGATTCTAAATTATTCTCCGTTAGTATTTCATAAACCGTTTTGCAACCTAAACAGCAAAAAAGTTTATCATCAGCGGTAAGGGTTTGTTCTTCGCATTCGCCTCCGCAATGGTAGCAAATATTTTGCATATTATTTAATTGTATGAACTGACAAATTTCGACAATGTTTTGTTTTTACACGATGACAAATATCATAAAAAATTTTATCTTTGCGGAAGAAATTTCACCTATTATGATGCAAACCCCTAAATGTGAACAATGTACCAACAAGCTAAACAATGCACTTAAATCATTAAGCATTAGTGAATTGGGTAAAATTTCGATGTGTAAATCTGGAATGACAATAAAAAAAGGAGATGTCATTTTCGAAGAAGGAGAAACGCTCTCGGGGGTGTATTGCATTGTTGAGGGCGTATGCAAACTTAGTAAGCTGTGCACCAATGGCAAAAGCCAAATTGTTCGATTCGTAGTCAAAGGAGATATACTAGGGCAACGTAGCGTAATAGGCAAACAACCCGCTAACCTTACAGCAGTAGCACTTACTGATGTACAAGCGTGTTTTATTCCTAAAGAAGAGGTATTAGCTTCCTTTGTTCAAAATACCGATTTTTCTTCGGAAGTTTTGAAAGAGGTTTGTGAGGAACTCAAAAGAGCTGATGATACCATTGTTGATTTAGCCCAAAAGACTGTAAAACAACGATTAGCAAGTGCTTTACTATTTTTAGAAAAAACCTTTGGCAATGATAGTAACGGATTTATCAATGTACAACTCTCACGTGAAGAGATTGGCAATATGATAGGCTCAGCCACCGAATCACTCATTCGTATGCTTTCCGACTTTAATAAAAACAATTGGATTATTACTAAAGGAAAACGCATCCGAATAACTAACCCAAAGCAACTGCAAAAAATAGCCGAAGGGATTTGACTTTGAGTTTAAACATTGCTAACTTACTTTTATTAAAAAGCAGAAACACAATTCTTAAAAGCTCCCAACACTACGCTGAAAAAACATTTTGCTTTTTCAAAAAATTGAGAAACCTAATATTAAACTGCTTTTTTTCTTAGGAAATCACTTTTCAAGAATTTCATCAAAAACACTCCAATTGCCACGAGTAAAATGCGTGAGGATACTATCGTGTTTGTATTGATTTTTGAGTATAAACAAACGCGTTACGAGGGTAGGCTGTTTGGTAGTGTCTGCTTTTACGCCATCTTCGGTAACTTCGATACCCAATTTTAGGGTGCTTTCTTTGTTATCGTGGTGAGAGAAAATTGCCAACAGACGGTCGTCCAGCTCCCAATGGTAGATAAATGAATCGTTATAAAAACCGTTTTCTTTTACCGTTGGTTTGCCGTGTTTTTGTTTTAAATAATCAAGCAAGGCTTTAAAATCGTCCGTACCTTTGCTTTCACTTTCAGCAACTAACGCCATAAAATCGCCTTTAAGACTAGTTACCATATTGATTTTGCAAAAATGCATCTTCTGGAAATATGCTAAGCTATCAGAGGTGCTCCAACTCCGCATATCGTACTGATACGCTATCGGATTTCGTTCGTCTTTATAGGTTTTGCCACTTAAAACGGTGTCTATTTCGATGACGTGAAAATCCAAAAGTTCCCAAATTTTCTCGGTCAATGCTTCTTTTTCTTTTTCAGAAAAACCCTCCTTATCTCTTTTTTCTCTGAGTTTCTCCAATTCTTTCATATTTTCTTTGCCTTTCTTGATTTCATCGGCATAAAAAGTTGCTACATCAAAATTTAGGTTGAATTTTTCCAAGTCCAATCGATTTTTTCCGAGTTTCGGAGACGAACAACTATACATCATAAGGGCAAGAATTAAAAATAGGGTTGAATTTTTAATAGTTTTCATATTTTTATAACTTATTGAATCATAAAAAGGACAACAGGAATAATAGGCAGTGTCATCAAAATTTCTGATTTTAAATCAACGCCTTTTATGGTATATTTTTTCGTAATCTGATTTTCTATATTATATGCGAATTTTAAAGATATTATAATGCACAAAGCAGAAAATTTGAGCGTCTTGCTTTGTCTATTTAATAAGTTTATTAAGAGTTGTTATCAAGATATACATCATTATAAAACCTATGATGCCATATATAAATAACATAAAATAATTAATGTTACGCAATAATTCATTGGCTGTGGCTTCTATTGACGAAACTTCTGAATTAGATACCATTACATCAAACAGATAGAAAGTTACACCTGCCAAAAAACCTATGACTGAAAACAAATATTTTTTATTCATTTTTGTGTTTTTTTATACTTAATTTGATGTTTTTTTAAACTCCCATACTTATTTCTAAATAACAAAAACAACAAACAAAACAGATATAATAAAATAGGCAAAGTATTATTGGGAAATATTGAGCGTAAAAATCCATTCTAATTTTCTTCTTATTTGACGCAGGAAAAAAAGCTTCTATATCATTTTTTAAATGCATATTAGGAGATAAGTAAAAATATGATTTATTTTCGTCTGATATTCTTATCATAAATGCTTTTTTAGAGTTGTAATTATACAAGTTATAATTAAAGTTTTTATCCAATTTTATTTCAGTATGATGTTCATCTTTTATCAAAATATTTTCATCCGATTTTATGAAATAAACTTTCTTCATTTTACTTTTCATAATGATGATCAAAAACCCAAATGTCATAGAAAGTAACAAAATAATGAGTTGTGTTTGGCTTGCTGTATTTTTAATATTGCCCGATTTTAATACTAATAATGCCATTGGAAAAAGAATAAAAATCGTGATAATACTCGCCCAAAAAGAATATTTCACATTAAAACTATCTATTTTAATTTCTTGATTTTTCATTTCTTAATTTATATCAACTTACATTAACATTTAGATTCAACTTATAAAAATTTTCCTTTATAAATCGCTTTAAAATATATTTTTTGAAACAAAATTATTCACTATTTTTTATCAATTCTAAATCTTTTTGATAAAGGTTTTCGCCGTAATTATATCTAAAATTAATGGAAATTTTATCTTGTGGACTAAGCTCTTCGTATAGCTTGATTCTCAATTTGGCTTCCTGTAAGGTATCTTTTTCATAAGGAAATTGAACGCCATATTTGTCTATCAACAGTTGTTTTAGGGATAATAATTTTTTATAATACTCCGTTTCTGATTTATTATTTTTTTTCAACCACTTTTCTTCGGATTGAATATAACTTGCCATAGGACTCAGGTTGGTGCCTTCTATTATGGGTTGTCCGCCTTTTTCTAAAAAATACAACGCCATATCAAAATTATCCAGCGTAACTTCTTTCATTATGTTATGTCCGCTCAGAGAAATATTATTAATATCCGCCCCGTGAGCCAACAGATAATCCACCATGTTCTTTTCTACATATTTAAAACCAGCCAAAGATAAAGCCGTTACTAAAGGAGAGTTACCTACTTTGGGATTGGGGTCGGCTTTAAACTCAAAAAGCAAGTCCAGCATTTTATAATTATTAAGTGCCACCGCGTGTTTTAATGGCGTACTATAATCAGCAGAAATAATATTAGGATTAGCCCCCAATTCCAGCAGCCTTCTCATCGCTTTTATATCTTCTATAATGGTGGCGTACATCAATAAGGTATAGCCTTTTTCAGGGTCTAATTGGTCGAGATTGACATTTTTTTGTTTAATTTCCTGCTCCATTCCCGCTATATCGCCGTCAAACATTTTTTGAGCAGCGGACAACGCCTCGCCACTAAATACCTTGGCAGGGGGATTTTGTGCACGGTTGGCATATTTACGCGACCTAAACCCCAAATCCGAAGAATAGATTAAGCCCAACAAAATCAGAAATATAACAAAGCTTATCACGGTTCTCATATTTTTTATAAACACTTAAAAATTAAATTATTACACTATTAAAATATAAAAATTTACTTCTCAAGGATTTTGTAAAAAGCAACCCAATCACCCGAGTTTATATTTCTAATGATGCTATTGTGTTTGTATTGGTTTTTGAGTATAAACAAACGCGTTACGTGGGTGGGGTGTTTGGTGGTGTCTACCTTTACATCATTTTCGGTAACTTCGATACCCAATTTTAGGCTGCTTTCTTTGTTGTCGTAACGAGAAAAAATTGCCAATAAGCGGTCGTCCAGCTCCCAATGGTAGGTAAATGAACCGTTGTAAAAACTGTTTTCTTTTACCGTTGGTTTGCCGTGTTTTTGTTCTAAATAATCAAGTAAGGCTTTAAAATCGTCCGTACCTTTGCTTTCACTTTCAGCAACTAACGCCATAAAATCGCCTTGAAGACTGGTTGCCATATTGATTTTGCAAAAGTGCATTTTCTGAAAATAGGCTAAACTATCACGAGTACTCCAACTTCGCATATCGTATCGATACGCCATCGGAGTTTTTTCTTTCGTAAATTCACCTTTAAAAACGGTGTCTATTTGAATGACGTGAAAACGCAAAAGTTCCCAAATTTTCTCAGTCAATTTTTCTCTTTCCTTTTCGGAAAGATTTTCTTTGTTTCTTTTTTCCAAAATTTTATCGGATTCTTTCATATTTTTTTGAGCTTTTTCGATTTCATCGGTATAAAAAGCGGCTACATCAAAATTTAGATCGAATTTTTCCAAATCCAATCGATTTTTTCCGAGCTTGGGAGACGAACAACTATGCAACATAAGGATAAAAATAAAGAATAAGGTTAAACTTTTAATGGCTTTCATACTTTTATAAATATTTAAAAATTAAACAATTACATTATTAAAATACAGAAAATCACTTTTTGAGAACTGCATTAAAATCTATCCAATCGCCAGAGCGAAAATTACTAATGATACTATCGTGTTTGTATTGGTTATTGAGTATAAACAAATGGGTTGTATTAAATCTAATGGTATCTGTCGTTGGATTGTTTTCAGTAGCTTCTTTACTTAATTTCAGTGTTAGATTTGCCTGTTTTTGTTGTTTAGAAATCATTGCCAATAGGCGGTCATCCAACTCCCAATAATAAATAGGAAAATTTCGGAAGAAGTTTTTTTCTTTTACCGTTACCTTACCGTGTTTTTGCTCCAAATAACGGAGTAAAGCTTCAAAATCGTCCGTACCTTCGCCTTGGCTTTGGGCGACTAACGCCATAAAATCACCTTCAAGGCTTGTTGCCATATTTATTTTATGAAAGTGCATCTTATGATAATTCGCCAAACTGTCAGCAGAATTCCAGCCCCACATATCATATCGATACGCTATCGGACTTCGTTCGTCCTCGTAAAATTGGGCGTTAAAAATCGTATCTTTTCGAATACTCTTAAAATTGAGAAGTTTCCAAGCCTTTTTGACCAATTCTTTTCTTGCCTTTTCAGAAAACCCCTCCTTTTCTCTTTTTTCCTCAAGTTTCTCCAATTCTTTCATATTTTCTTTGCCTTTGTTGATTTCGTCAGCATAAAAAGCCGCTACATCAAAATTTAGGTCGAATTTTTCCAAATCCAATCGATTTTTTCCGAGCTTCGGAGATGAGCAACTCATTGTAATTGCAACAAAAAAGAATAATGCTAAATTTTTAATAGTCTTCATATTTATGTATCAAGTATTTATGCATAAAAATTATCAAGATGTTATAAAAGTATATTATTCAGAGGAATCATCTACCATCGAGCAAATCGTTAAAATCACTCCATTCGCCACGAATGAAATGCGTCAGGATACTATCCTGTTTGTATTGGTTTTTGAGTATAAACAAACGCGTTATGTGGGCAGGCTGTTTGGCTGTATCTGCCTTTACGCCATTTTCGGTAATTTCGACACCTAATTTTAAGGTGTTCTCTTTGTTATCGTAACGAGAGAAAATAGCCAATAGGCGATCGTCCAGCTCCCAATGGTAGGTAAAGAATCCGTTAAAAATTCTATCTTCTTTTACCGTTGGTTTGCCGTGTTTTTGCTTCAAATAATGGAGTAAAGCCTCAAAATCGTCCGTACCTTTACTTTCACTTTCAGCAACCAATGCCATAAAATCACCTTTAAAACTGGTCGCCATCTCTATTTTGCAAAAGTGCATTTTCTGAAAATATGCCAAGCTATCATCCTGACTCCAATTCCACATATTATATTGATTAGCAAGAGGAATCCTTTTTCTATTCAAAATTTCATCTTCAAAAACGGTATCTATCTGAATACTTTTAAAATCCAAAAGCTCCCAAAATCTTTCTTGCATTTTTTGCCTTTCCTTTTCAGAAAGATGCTCATTTTCTCTTTTTTCCCTGAGTTTCTTTAATTCTTTCTCATTCCTTTTGCCTTTCTTAATTTCATCGGCATAAAAAGCATCAACATCGAAATTCAAGTCGAACTTTTCCAAATCCAAACGGTCTTTCCCGAGCTTGGGAGATGAGCAACTTATTGTAATTGCAACAAGGAGGAATAATGCTAAATTTTTAATGGTTTTCATATTTTATAACTTACTGAACACAAGCAACAAATCATCACTAAATAGTTGTTTTAGATAAAAAAAGCATCTTGAAAGCCACCTTCAACACCACAAACCAATCTATCAAAAATAAGTTTTTGTAAATTGGTCTACTTTAACCATATAAACACCAAAATAAGTAATGTTTTTTTGCAAATACTTACGAATATTAGCAACTTACAATCTGATAATTAGACCACACGACTCAGACGATGAAACAACACTTTTCGCAGTTGCATATAATTGATGATATTTTCCAGAATATCACGTTTTTCGTCTTCCGAAACAGTTTCAGCAATTTGGTTTTGAAAATCAAAAATAATTTTATTTACCAAAAACAAACGAATATTGAGCAAGATATCATCAACAGCAAAAAAGGCAGTTTCTGATTTGGACTTCACAACAATACCTCTTTTCTCCCAATCGCAAAGCTGTTCTTTTTCTTCGCTCATTAAAATCTCTGATACTTTAGGGCTTAGCTCCATCGGAAGCTCGTTGGCTAATGTACTTTGTTCAAAATCGGGATTTTGATGGTATTTAGCGATGATTTCACTATATATTTGTTGAAAATCGGGAGTACTAAGCTCAATCTCATCTTGTTGTAGTTCCAAAAAGATTTTTTCGTGTACCTTCAGTTTGCGTTGTACCTCTTGCTCTTTGAGTTGGTTATTCTCATCTGCCACTAAAATTTTTTCGGTAGAAATACCTTCTTCTTTTCCGTAAAGCAAAAGGTGTTTTACCAATTCGTATTCCAATGATTCGAGCCTATTGATTTGTGTTTTGAGCTGTTCTTCTTTGGTACGAACAAGCTCCATTGGTTTCTGGGTTTTACGCTCTTTTCGCTGATTTTCATAAATATCCTTTTTAGAAATTTGTGAAAGGGTAGAGAAAAGTACATCTTCCGAAATATCCATCAACACGGCACACTCACGCAGATACACCTCCTGTTTTATCATATCTGAAATTTTGGAAATACTTTCCACCATATCACGAATGGTTTCCGATTTTTTTATAGGATCATTTTTTGCTTCTTGAACCAAAAGCGAGGCTTTAAAACGAATAAAATCAGTAGCATTTTCTTCCAGATAAAGCACCAAATCTTCAAAGGCGTGTTTCCGAGCAAAACTGTCAGGATCTTCTCCTTCTGGAAAGGTACAAATCTTTACGTTCATTCCTTGTTCCAAAATCAAATCAACACCGCGTAGTGAGGCTCTAAGTCCTGCTGCATCGCCATCATAAAGCAAGGTAATGTTTGGAGTGAGCCGATTGATAAGCCGAATTTGTTCGGGGGTCAGTGCCGTTCCACTAGATGCCACCACGTTTTCAATACCTCTTTGATGAAACTGAATAACATCAGTGTACCCCTCTACCAAATAACAGTTATTGGCTTTAGCTATAGCTTGTTTGGCGTGATAGATACCATAAAGTATTTTACTTTTATGATAGATTTCACTTTCGGGCGAATTGAGGTACTTGGCTGCTTTTTTGTCTTGAGTAAGGATACGTCCACCAAAGCCCAACACACGTCCGCTCATTGAATGAATGGGAAACATCACACGTCCTTTGAACCGATCGAATTTTTTATCGTCTTTAACTATCGTGAGCCCTGTTTCTTCCAAAAATTCGAGTTGATATCCTTGTTTTAAAGCCTCTTGAGTAAAGGCTTCCCAAAGGTCGGGCGAATACCCCAAATGAAACTTTTTGATGGTCTCTTCGGTAAACCCTCTTTCTTTAAAATAAGAAAGCCCAATAGCTTTACCTTCTTGTGTTTGCCAAAGGTTTTCCTCAAAAAACTGTTGAGCATACTGCGAAACGATGTAAAGGCTCTCGCGATGATCTGCCTTAACTTTTTCATCGTCATCGATTTGAGTTTCTTCAATTTCAATATGGTACTTTTTAGCTAAATACCGAAGAGCTTCTGGATAGGTAAAATGCTCGTGTTCCATCAAAAAAGCTACGGCATTTCCTCCTTTTCCGCTACTGAAATCCTTCCAAATCTGTTTCACTGGCGAGACCATAAAACTAGGGGTACGCTCATTTGAAAACGGACTCAGTCCTTTATAATTAGCCCCTGCCTTTTTCAGCTGTACAAAATCTCCAATAACCTCTTCGACACGCATCGCGTCGAAAATTTTATCAATGGTGCTTTTTGAAATCAAAAGAAAATAAAGTTTTTAAAAGATTGGAATCCTTTGAAAGTTTTAAGTAAGTTTTGGATATTTATCAGATAACCACTGCGGTTCCGCTTGCTGTAACCATAAGCATACCCCCACCGCTACCAACAGTTTCATAATCAAGGTCAATACCTACTACTGCATTGGCTCCCAGCATAGCGGCTCGTTGTTGTAATTCGGCAATAGCCGTATTTTTAGCTTCAATAAGTACTTTCTCGTAGGTGGTAGAACGTCCTCCAAAAAAATCGGTAAGCCCTGCCATAAAATCTTTGATGGCATTAGCGCCAATAATCGTTTCACCCGTTACGATACCTTTATATTCTTTGATAGGGTGACCTTCAAGAGTTGGGGTTGTAGAGAGAATCATTGTTTTTGAGATTTAAAAGTTAATTTCATAATGAACAAAGGTAGAAAAATTATTCTAATAAGTATTGAAATTTTTACGTATCACATAAAAACGAAAGCGTAGGCTGTTGGTAATCAGCCTACGCAGATAAATCATCTCTTCAAAATAAATAACAATTTAATTGGTAAATGAATTGTTAAAGTTTTGGTTTGATTGGAAAAGTCTTGTAATTGTTGTTGCAGCAAAATTTAGATGATGCTACCACTTAATTTTGATTCGATGTTATTAGTTTTTATCCAAGAAACACCCCGCATCCTTGTTTTAAGAAAGATGTTATTGGCTGTATTTTTAGATAACGGGTGCGAGGTGTTGAATTTTATCATTAGGTTATGTGTTTGTATTTTATTAGTTTATCCTTTCGTATTCTTAATTTTATCGTAACAAACCTATAAAAAAGACTAATTGCATTCAATGAATAAAAAGTGTATATTTGTATCTATTTCAAACATTTTTCCAAATCAAATTTTAATGAAAAATAATTTATTTTTAAAACCAAACAGCTTATTACCTTTTAATTACAATTTTTAACGCGTTTAAATTCATTTTTAAAAGGGATAAAAACAAATTATTTAAGTTGATAAAAAAAGTGTTATTATTTGCAAAGAAAGTAAAAGATAAAATATGACAACAACAGATATCTATCAAAAAATTTCTTTTGAAGAAACGAAAAAAAGTGACTCTTTCTTTCCTTTCGAATTGAAAATTTGGGATTGCCAAATTTCGCAGTTAGAGCAATGTAGCAACGAACAACACGCTTTCGCACATTGGGTTTTATCTTGGAATACGAATGACAAAGTATTTATAGAATTTCAAGAACAAAGACAAGAAATGGCTTCCGATAAAGTTTATCTCATTTCACCCAACACGCTACATTCTAAATGGATAACAACTAACAACAACCAGCAGATCAAGCAAACAAAACCTCATCAAAACCTTTCAATACATTTCAATTTAGGCATTCCATTGGACTGGATGCCTCCTGCAATCTACACCATCTCACTCACACCTTGCCAACAAAAAAGACTTTTGTTTCTATTTGATCAATTAACAAAGAACAATCAATCTACCATTCAGTGTTGTTTTCATATTCAATCCCTTGTTTTTGAATTCTTAAGCTTATTGAACTTTGATTTCCAAACTCCGCTTCATATTGATTCTCGAATTTTACAGATTACTCAAAAAATCACCCAAAACCTTTCGCAAAACTATACAAATGACGAATTGGCTTCGTTTGCCAATATGGCGACTAATTCTTTTTCTCGTTTGTTTAAAAAACAGATGAAAATGTCCGTACAACATTTTATAAAATCCGAAAAAATAAAGTTAGCTTGTAAATTATTAGACCGGAAAGAAATGTCTATTGAAAAAGTGGCTCATAATTTAGGTTTTTCTGACAGATACCATTTCTCTCGTATTTTCAAACAGTTAAAAAACTGTTCGCCTGGGCAATACTCCCAAAGGCATCCCGATTGCCATCAGTAGTAACCTTTTCGAAAGATTTATCTTTATCGTTTTCGTAGTTTTTTACACTTATTTTCATAAGAAAATACTAATGTTATTAAAATAAACGATACCTTTGTCTTCTAATTTTTAAAGATTATTTTAAGAATATGGAATGGTTTTTTAATTTGATGACTAATCACGAGAGTGTAGCCTACACCGTGATTGTTTACAGTGTTGTAATTGCTTTAGGAGTTGCCTTAGGGAAGGTGCGCATTGGAGGTATTTCTTTTGGGATAGCGTGTGTACTATTTGCTGGAATTGCTGCCGCTCATTTTGGTTTTACCGTAAACCACGAAGTACAACATTTTATAAAAGAATTTGGTTTAATCTTGTTTGTCTATACGATAGGTTTGCAAGTAGGACCAGGTTTTTTTGCCTCGTTTCAAAAAGAAGGGCTAAAACTCAATTCTTTGGCAATTATAGCTGTTGTTTGCTGTGTGGCAACGGTAATCGCTATTCATTATCTGCTAGATATTGATATGCCTACACTAGTAGGGATTATGTCTGGTGCTGTAACAAATACCCCTGGTTTAGGGGCAGCTCAAGCTACCGTTACTGACCTTTCGGGAGGAACTATTTCAACTTCGGTGCTTTCTACCGGATATGCTGTAGCGTATCCTTTCGGGGTGCTGGGCATTATCATTGTAATGTTAGCAATGAAATCTGCTTTAAGAATCAATATCAATACAGAGAAACGACTTCATAATTGGAAACATCACGATGACCAATCCTCTATCGCTCGTATTGCTATTGAAATAGACAATCCTGCATTGTTCGGCAAAAGACTTAGTGTGATTAACGAAACTTTGAATTTTAGTTTCATCATCTCACGGGTATTCAAAAGAAATACATCTGAAGAACATTTGGCAGATAACCAAATTATCCTTGAAGAAAAAGATGTGGCTCTGATTGTTTGTGATAAGAAAAACGTAGAAAAACTACTTAACCTAATGGGAAAACAAGTACAAGCGACAGAGTTTTTCTCTGAGGACGAAAAACAAATGAAAATCGTGTCACGTCGTATCAATGTCACTCAACGCAGTGCTTACACCAAAAAACTTTCAGAACTTAACGTACGTGGGCGTTTTGGGGTAACCATCACCCGAGTGTTCCGTGCTGGACTTGAATTTATTCCCAGCCCCAACACCAAGCTACAATTCGGCGATACCATTACCGTAATTGGCGATGAAGCAAGTATTCAATTGGTAAGCAAAGAATTCGGAAACTCCAAAAAGCGTATGCGTACTCCACACATTGCTGAACTTTTCTTAGGAATTACCCTTGGGGTTTTGGTAGGAAGTATTCCTTTCCATATTCCTGGCATTCCGGTACCTGTAAAATTAGGTTTGGCAGGAGGACCTTTAATTGTGGCTATTTTAATCAGCCGTTACGGAGGACGTTTATCCGTGACACATTACGTCTCGCAAAGTGCTAATTTAATGGTTCGCGAAATAGGTATTGTACTCTTTTTGGCAAGTGTGGGCTTAGATGCTGGAAAAACCTTTATGGAGACCATTTTACACGGCGAAGGATTGTATTGGATGCTTATCGGAGCACTAATCACACTTATTCCACTTATCATCACGGCTTTAGTTTCCCGATTTAACTACAAACTCACCTATTTGGAAACGTGCGGATTACTTGCAGGAGCCTCTACCGACCCACCAGCACTTGCTTTCGCTCACGATGTAACCAATTCTGACACTCCGGCACTTACTTATGCCAGTGTATATCCGCTCACTACCTTTATGCGGATTATGGTAGCACAACTACTTATCGTATTCTTTATGTAACATTTTTTAGTGCGTTTTTATAAAAGGAAAACTCGGAATAAACCTATTGTTCCGAGTTTTTTTATTGAATTATGTCTGCTAAAAAACAACAGATTCAGCAACCTTTTTTAAATTGCTGTTATAATTCTTACTTTAAAGAAAAGGTTATATCGTTATCATTTAAAGTAAATTGACTATACCACTTTGTAAATAAAAAATCTGTGCTAAAAAATGTATTTTTACCAAAGTAAGATTATCTTTTATTAATTAAAAATTCTTTTTTACAGATAAGAAATTTAATTTTACCAATAGAATAATACTTTTTACTACTATAAAATGAGTTTTTACTGATAGAAAATTAAATTTTACAGATAGATAATAAGCCCTTACTGATATAAAATATAATTTTTATGCTAACAAATTTAATTTTACATCAATAAAATTAAATTTTACTGATATAAAATTCAATTTTACGGATAAAAAATTATTTATTCTTTAATCTTTGATTTATCAAATTATGGTCAAACATTAAAAAATAGTTGAGCCGAGTAAAACCTGTGCTTACTCGGCTCATTTCTTTAATTGATTTCTATTTCTTTTACAAGATATGGAATTTTACTTTTTAGTAGTTACCAAGATTACTGCTTTTTTATCTTTTGCTCCGTATTTTTCTAACGATTTTTGGTCTTTTAACACCTCTACCAAAAGTATTTTATTCGGGTCATAGGCTTGTAATTCTTCGTGCGAAATCACTTTCCCGTCCATAATAACTAAAGTTTCATCAACAGACACCGAAGAATCTGTAATGGTGGATATATTTTGCTTATTTTCAGATGTAGGAGCGTTTTTCATCTTAGTGGTTACAATAATAACTCCGTATTTTGCCTTTTCTCCATAAGTCTCAATGGCTTTTTCATCTTTTAAAATACTGATGTTTTCAATATTTTCGGGAGATAGTGCATTAAATTCAGTCAAGGTTACTTCCTTTTTATCAACAATTATCAAAGGTTCTTTGTAGGCGGTTTTAATTACGGGGTCTTTAATTACAAACGTTTTTGTTTCGATTGTTTTTACCTCCGGAGTTTCTTTGGAAGAGTCGTTCTTCGCTTTGGTTTCTTGTGCCTGAAGCGTGTTGTTTGAAAATAGGCATAAAATTGCTGTTGCTACCAACACCAGAGTAGCATAACTCCATTTGGCACGTACTGAGGATTGTTTTTTCATTGTCATATCAATTTAAATTTCTAAATTACGAATTATGTCTGTAAAATTTATTGTACATCTCGGCGTATTTTTCTTTAATGATACGTCGCTTGAGTTTTAGTGTAGGGGTAAGATGCCCAGCATCAATGCTCCACTCGTCAGGAGTAAGGTCAAACACTTTTATTTGCTCCCAATTGCCCAAATGGCTGTTTACTTTATGAACTTCCTTTTGTATTCGGTCATAAACAGCTTTGTTTTTAGCCATTTCAGCATAAGTTCCCGAAAGTGGAATTTGGTGACGACGTGCCCATTCCTTTACAAACTCAAAATTGATTTGTATGAAAGCGGCAGGCATTTTCTCACCCTCACCAACCACCATTGCTTGTTCTATAAATCGGGATTGTTTTAGCAGATTTTCAATCATTTGTGGGGCAATATACTTCCCTCCCGAAGTTTTGAATATTTCTTTCTTCCGGTCGGTAATTTTCAAGAAGTTTTCACCATCAAGTTCACCAATATCCCCAGTGTGGAAAAATCCGTCGGTGATGGACTGTTGTGTTAATTCAGGGTCTTTGTAATATCCGAGCATTACATTCTCTCCCTTACATAGAATTTCTCCGTCGTCTGCTATTTTAACTTCCAGATTATTGATAGGTTTTCCTACCGTACCTATTTTCCAATATCTTCCTGCTTCACGATTCACCGCGATTACAGGAGCGGTTTCGGTCAGTCCGTATCCTTCAACAATATGCAATCCTGCGGCAGCAAAAATACGAGCCAATCGAGATTGAAGAGGTGCACTACCCGATACCATCAATTCAAGTTCGCCTCCTAAGGCTTCGTGCCATTTTCTGAAAACTAATTTTCGAGCTATGGCAAGTTTCATTTGATAAAACCACCCATTAGCTCCATAAAGCTCATAATCAAATCCTAAATTCAGTGCCCAGAAGAAAATTTTCCGCTTAAATCCGTTAAGCGAAGCACCTTTAGCATATATTTTGTCATACACTTTTTCCACCAATCTGGGTACTACCGTCATCATTTGTGGTTTTACTTCTCTGAGGTTATCTCCCATTTTTTCAATGGATTCAGCAAAATAAATGCGCATACAATTGTATTGATAGAAATAGATAAGCATACGCTCGAAAATGTGACATACGGGAAGGAAACTCAAACAACGAGAACCTCTTTTTACGGGCAAACGGTCTTGGCAGTTGATGATATTAGAAATAATATTACGATGCGAAAGCATTACTCCTTTGGGTCGTGCTGTAGTCCCTGAAGTATAAATGATGGTGGCTAAATCATCGGCTTTTACATTATCTTTATGTCTTTCTACTTCATTTTGATTGCTGGTATCGGCTCCTAATTCGGATAGGATATGCCAGTTTTGAGCGTTTTTAACCTCATCGAAAGTGTATATTTGCTCCAACAGAGGTAATTTTTCTCGGATAGAGGTAATCTTCTCAAATAATTGTTGGTCAGAAACGAAACAATACTTACACTCGGCGTGATTGAAAATGTATTCATAATCTTCTAAAGAAATGGTAGGATATACTGGAACGTTTTGCGCTCCGATTTGGAGTATTGCCATATCTAAAATATGCCATTCCGTGCGATTGTTTGATGAAATTACTGCGATTTTATCCTCTTTTCTAACTCCTAAACGCAATAACCCACGACTAACCGTGTTTATACGATCAATATAGGTTTGGGTGGAAATGGATATCCATTTTCCGTCGTATTTTGTGGTAAAAGCTTCATCAGAAGGAAGCGTTCTTAATTGGTAATAAGGAATGTCAAACAAACGTGTGACTGAATTCATAAACTTAAATTGAATTAAAATGATTTCGCAAAGTAATAAAAAAACTCAATATCAGCAATCAATCGTAAGATATTTTAAAATGGTGATTTTAAAAAGAATTAACTTTCACTGAGTTGGTCTCAAAACACTAAAAAAGGGATTGTACAACAATCCCTTTTTAAATATTTTAAAACTATTCTTTTTTGACCGATTACAGACCAAAGCGCAGCCCAAAATACACATCAGCTTGTTTTGACTTGTTGGTCAGTACACTTAGCGCACTTCCTGAACCTACAAACAAAGGCCCCATTCGCAAAGCTACACCAGCATTGAATTTTGATAAATCACTATAATTCAATGGCAAATAAAATCCAAAATATTTACCTTCAAATCGAGGCGTCAACGAATACGAATTGGCATAATACGCATTTTTTGCGCTATCTTCTTTACTTACCAAATTGAATTGTGAGGCAAATTCCACAAAAAATCGTGAACCTGCATAGTAATCAAAAATCAGGTTCAATGAAGTAGGTAAACTGGCTTTGTAACTATCGGATATTCCTCCCGTTTTAACGTATTCACTCTTTTTAAGGTTTTCTTGTATTTGGGTCAAATTATCTCCTAAATTATCCAATCGGAAACGCTTCCCTGCAGGAACATTCAAAAGATATTGGAACGAATTTTGAGGATTTGACGAATATTTAATTCCACCGATATCCAACAATGAAACCCCTATTTTGTATCTGTATCCTCTTCCTATTCCACAATTAGGGCACCAGTCGTCAGCACCTTCTAGCTGACGCTCATAAACCAACCCTAAGTCAAACCCGATACCTTTGCCATACGACTTAGTAATATCCGAAACGTTTTTCAAATTAGTAAAATCAACTCCTGAATTGAGCATTACAACCCCTGCGTTGGCATTACTTAAGTAAACCTCATTTCCGTCTATTTCAATTTTAGCATCTTTAAGTCCGTTGATTTGAACGTATGAGCTAGTGAAACCTTGCAAAAGCTTGGCAGTTACCCCTGCTTTAATCACGTGATTCAAATCTTGAAAAAGCACCATAGAGAATGTACCACCAATTTCTGACCAACCATTAGCAGTCACACCTTGATTTTCTGGACTTTGCAGAACATAATTTTCTGTTAATTTATTCTCGCTCAAAGCCTTAAACAGATGAGTATTCAAGTTATTCAAATGAGCAAAAACACGAGCTCTTGATGTTAGGGCAAAGGCAAATTTGCTACCTCCTACCATAAATGAAGGACCTAAAACATCAGCATTTATAACTCCTGATATCTTATCATTTTCTAATTTAAATAAGTCATCTTTCACAGAAGATAGCTTCAAATCGGTAGCATTGTTTGCAAAATTAACTTGAAAAGAAAGCAAATTGACGTCCCATTTTTTAGAAGAAGCTACAATATTAGCAGGGTTAGATAGCGTACTTTGTACCCCTAAATAACTACTTGAGCGTATGCCCGAAAAAGGTTGTTGAGCCGAAACTCCAACAGAAAATAAAGCTGTTAAAGCAATAAAAATTTTCTTCATTACAATAGTGTTATATTTTATAATCGGGTGCAAATATAATATTTAAAATTGATTGACAATAAAAAACTAAAGTGCACTTGAGAAATTCAAGTGCACTTTAGTTTGAGCCGGCAGAGGGATTCGAACCCACGACCCCGAGATTACAAATCACGTGCTCTGGCCAACTGAGCTATGCCGGCATTGCGGGTGCAAATATAGTATGTTTTTTCTTATTTGCAAATCCCTATCGCTATTTTTCTAGCTCAATTGATTCAATTTTTCAACCAATTTACCAGCCTCTACCTCGAAATCTTTTCGAACCGACTTCAAGTGTTCTCCTCTATTTTCTACATTTCTATCGGATATTTTAGACATAAAACCATCATACTTTGCCACAATTTCTTGAATCAAAGCCGTTCCTTGTTCCGATTTTTGATTTCCAGTTGATAATTCCCACATTAGCACTGCATCAATGATATCTCCTAATACATAGTTGATATCTTTTTTCAAATGTTTTATACTTGCCATAATTTCTAAAAATAATAATTTATGGGCAAAGGTATAAAAAATAGTGCAGAAATAACATAAACAAATACAATGAGTAAAAAGTTAAACCTACCGTTTTATAAAAATATGTTATTTGATTTCGATTTTAAAAAATATTCATAATAAAATTGTAACTTGCGCTTTGATTTAAGATTACACAGATTATGAGTAAAAAAGAAAATAAAGTAGAAAGCGCTCAAGAAGCCAAGTTAAAAGCCCTAAAACTTACCCTTGAAAAACTAGACAAAGCCTACGGAAAAGGAACTGTAATGCAACTAGGAGATGCTGCAGTTGAAGAGATTGAAACCATTTCTACAGGCTCTATTGGGCTTGATGTAGCTTTGGGGGTAGGAGGCTATCCTAAAGGAAGAGTTATTGAAATTTTCGGACCAGAATCATCAGGGAAAACCACCCTAACCCTTCACGCCATTGCCGAAGCTCAAAAATCAGGAGGTATTGCAGCCTTTATTGATGCCGAACACGCCTTTGATCGTTTCTATGCCCAAAAACTAGGGGTTGATATTGACAATCTCATTGTTTCACAACCTGATAACGGAGAACAAGCCCTTGAAATTGCTGATAGCTTAATACGTTCCAATGCTGTAGATTTGATTGTTATTGATTCGGTAGCAGCTCTGACTCCAAAAAGCGAAATTGAAGGCGATATGGGTGACTCAAAAATGGGAGTACACGCCCGACTAATGTCACAAGCCTTACGAAAAATTACGGGAAGCATCAGCAAAGCACATTGTACCGTTATTTTCATCAATCAATTACGAGATAAAATTGGGGTAATGTTCGGAAACCCAGAAACCACCACAGGTGGAAATGCTTTAAAATTCTATGCTTCAGTGCGATTAGATATTCGAAAAGTAGGCTCACCCTTAAAAGATGGCGATGGGAATGCCGTAGGAAACAAAACCAAAGTTAAAGTAGTAAAAAACAAAGTTGCCCCTCCATTCAAATCTGCTGAATTCGATATTATGTTTGGAGAAGGCATATCGAAAGTAGGAGAAGTTATTGATGTGGGTGTAGATTATAACATCATTGGAAAAAGTGGTTCGTGGTTCAACTACAATGGTACTAAATTGGCTCAAGGACGCGATGCCGTAAAAGCCTTGCTTAAAGACAACCCTGAGTTAATGGAAGAATTAGAAACCCAAATTCGTGAAGCACTCAAAGCAGAATCTAATAGCGACACTCCAAAGAAAACAAGCAAAAGTAAAGCCTCCGAAGAAGAGGAAGAAATAACAGAAGATTAAGACAAAAATAAAATAGTGCTTAAAAACTTTATTTATTGTTTTTAAGCACTATTTCCTTTACTATTTGGTCGTTTAAGAGCTACAATCCAAATTCTTTCTTAAGAAGATTTACATAATCCAATTTTTCCCAAGTAAACAACTCAACTTCAATAGTTTTTGAAGCCTCATAAGGCGAATGAAACACCTTTGTAACCACTTCAGGAGTTCTTCCCATATGTCCGTAAGCCGCAGTTTCGCTATATATTGGGTTACGAAGTTTCAGTCTTTTCTCAATATCATACGGACGCAAGGTAAATATTTGTTCAATTTTTCGAGCGATTTCTCCATCGGTCAAGCCTACCTTTGCTGTTCCGTAAGTGTTTACGTATAACCCTGTGGGTTTTGCCACTCCAATGGCATAACTTACTTGTACTAAAATTTCATCAGCAATACCAGCAGCTACCATATTTTTGGCAATATGCCTCATCGCATAGGCAGCACTTCTGTCCACTTTACTTGGGTCTTTGCCTGAAAAAGCACCACCTCCGTGTGCCCCTTTTCCTCCATAGGTATCTACGATGATTTTTCTTCCTGTAAGCCCCGTGTCGCCGTGTGGTCCACCAATTACAAAAATACCTGTGGGATTGATGTGGTATATAATATCGTCATCGAAAAATCGAGCATATTGCGGATATTTTTTAATGACTCTAGGAATTAAAATCTTGATGATATCTTCCTTAATTTTTTGAAGCATTTTTTCTTCAGTATCAAAGGAATCGTGTTGAGTTGAAATAACGATAGTATTGATGCGTTGAGGCTTATTATCATCGCTATACTCTAAAGTTACTTGGCTTTTGGCATCGGGGCGTAAATAGGTAATTTCATTATTTTCTCTACGAACTTCGGCCAACTCACGAAGCAAAACGTGCGATAGGTCAAGTGCCAAAGGCATATAATTTTCCGTTTCGTTAGTAGCATAGCCAAACATCATCCCTTGATCACCAGCACCTTGCTCCTCTGGATTTTTTCTATCTACCCCTTGATTGATATCAGGTGATTGTTCGTGAATGGCAGAAAGCACTCCGCAAGATTTTGCCTCGAACATATACTCGCTTTTGGTATATCCAATTTTTTCAATTACATTACGAGCAATTTGCTGAACATCAATATATGTTTCTGATTTTACTTCTCCAGCCAAAATTACTTGTCCTGTAGTTACTAAAGTTTCACAAGCTACCTTTGAGTTGGGGTCGAAAGCTAAAAAATTATCAATCAAGGCATCGCTAATCTGATCAGCAATCTTGTCTGGATGCCCCTCCGAAACAGATTCTGAAGTGAATAAATATCCCATATTATAAAATTTAGGTAGAGAAAGAGATAAAAAGAAAAACAATCCTACAGCTATAGTATAGTAAAAACCAACAAGATACTGCTTTAGCATTTTTTGGTAGATACCAAAGAGGTTGCAATCAGTCAAATCTTTCCTCTATTATTAAACGTGTGCAAAGATAATATTTTTGGTATAATGGACAAAAATTAGGCTGGCTACATTCAACCCCCAAGTGCAATTTTTTATGCCACGAATTTATAAAATACATTTTTAAACAGGCTCTAAAAGAATCTTCAAAAAATGTACATTTTATTTTGAATTTTGGTACATTTCATTTTGCGGATTACACTATTACGATATAAAAAAACAAAAAAGCAACAACAAGAAAAAATCTTGCAGCTGCTTTTGTCTGAAAATGAAAAAATTATTTACAGTAAGCTGTCAATAGCATCTGTATATGTTTTTTTAGGTGCAACACCTACCTGACGCCCTACTACCTCTCCGTTTTGGAATATCAAAACCGTAGGAATATTACGTACGCCATACTTTCCAGCAAAATCTTGATTGTTGTCCACATCTACCTTTCCTACAACGGCTTTTCCGTCATATTCTCTTGCAATTTCTTCAATTACAGGACCTAACATACGGCAAGGTCCACACCAAGCTGCCCAAAAATCAACCACTACAGGTTTGTCACTTTTCAAAACTACTTCTTCAAAAGTAGCATCAGTTATTTCTAAAGCCATATTTTTTATTTTTTAATTAGTAAATTAAAATGAACAACAAAGATAATATAATTATTACGAATATTCAAACCTCAATACTATAACTTTTGTTTATACAAGTATTTCAATAATTTATAATGAAACTTTTTTTGTAAAATAAATTAAGTATTTTTGCTGTGTTTTTAATCAATTCAAAATCGATGTCAAAAGGAGTTTTGTTAGTGAACTTAGGTTCGCCCGATTCCACCCAAGTGGAAGATGTAAAAAAATATTTAGATGAATTTTTAATGGACGAACGGGTCATCGATTTTCCCTACTGGCTACGTGCCCTTATAGTTCGTGGTATTATTTTGCGCGTTCGTCCGCCGAAAACCGCCAAGGCATATCGGAAAATTTGGTGGGAAGAAGGCTCACCGCTTATTGTACTTTCCCAGCGACTTAAAGAGAAAGTACAGCAACGCACTACGATTCCTGTACAGATAGTAATGCGTTACGGCAATCCTAGCTTGGAATTTGGACTTTCTCAGCTTCAAAAACAAGGAGTTACCCAAGTGCTTGTAATGCCACTTTATCCGCAATACGCTATGGCTACTACACAAACCATAGAAGTACTTGCTGATGATTTGGTCAAAACTAAGTTCAAAAACCTTGAAATCACCAAATTTCCTGCCTTTTACGATAGAAAAGAATACATTGACGCACTAACCAGCGTTACCGAGTCTTTCTTAAAAGATTTTGATTTTGACCATTTGCTGTTTTCGTACCACGGTGTTCCTGAAAGACATATAAAGAAAACAGATAAAACTGGGAAACACAAAAAAATAGTGGACAATCAGTACTGCTGTCAGCCTAAAACTCCTGAAGCAACGTATTGTTACCGAACTCACTGCTTTGAAACCACACGACAACTGGTGGAGCGTTTAGGTTTGAAACAAAGCCAGTATTCTCAAGCCTTTCAGTCGCGCTTAGGGATTGACAAATGGCTAGAACCCTTCACTTCTGATCGGGTAGAGGAATTGGCTAAAAATGGCGTTAAGAAACTTGCCGTCATTACTCCTGCTTTCGTTACCGATTGCATTGAAACCCTTGAAGAAATTGAAATGGAAGCTGGTAAAGATTTTATAGAAAACGGTGGCGAAGTATTCAAGATGGTGCCTTGCCTTAATGACGATGATAGTTGGGCTGATGCCATTGCCGTATGGATTAACCAATGGATAGATAACAAAGCTTAAGCGATGAATAAAACAATCATTATTTATGCTACAGTAGATGGGCAGACTCAAAAAATCAGTCAAGCCATAGCCCAAACTTTAAAATCCGAACGATGTATTGTTGATTTGGTCAGGATTGATCAACTACAGGAAAGCCAAGTGGCTCATTACGACAAAATCATAGTAGCGTCAAGCATTAGGTATGGGAAACATAACAAGCAAATTATTGATTTTATAAACAGAAACACCCCACTTTTAAACACAAAAAAAACGGCTTTTGTTTCGGTGAATTTGGTGGCGCGTAAAGCGGAAAAAAGCAGTGCTATGACCAATCCGTATGTGGTGAAATTTATTCGTAAAATAGCGTGGAAACCCACTGTGATACAGGTTTTTGCTGGGCGAATTGATTACAAATTGTATAGTTTGGGTGATCGCCTAATTATAAAACTGATAATGTTTATAACCAAGGGTCCGATACGCTCAAAAGAACCCATAGAATACACCAATTGGGACGAGGTACGGCAGTTTTCACGCAATTTCGCCCAATTATAAGGTCAAAATCTATTTGTCCGATTTAGGAAAACTGATAAAAAAAGTACTTCCTTGACCCTCAACGGAGTGGAATTGTATTTTTCCGCCGTGCGACTCTACAATGTTTTTTACAATGGCAAGTCCCAGTCCGCTACCGCTGGATTTGGTGGTGAATTTGGGTTCAAAAATCTTGTCTGCATCGGCTTGAGCAATGCCCGTTCCGTTATCGGTCACGATAAGCTCCACATTTTGGTCTTTATTAAGTAGGGTTACCCTGATTTTAGGCTCGGCTTTTTGAGCGGTGGCTTGTACAGCATTTTTCACCAAATTGGTTACCACACGTGCAATTTGGTCTTTATCGAACCAAGCCACAATTTGTTCTTCTTGACAAACAAAATCAATATGTTTGGAGTTGAAAATATCCAAAGTACGCTTTACAATAGGCACTAAATCAAAATGTTCGTCGTGTTTGGCAGGCATATTGGTAAAGGCGGAAAAAGCAGAAGCGATATTGCTCATAATATCAATTTGCTGAATAATAGACTCGCAAAACTCATTGACCGTTTCAGAGGATTGTTGCGGATGCATCGAAAATTTACGTTGGAAACTTTGTACACTCAATCGCATTGGGGTAAGCGGATTTTTGATTTCGTGAGCCACTTGTTTTGCCATTTCACGCCAAGCCTGTTCACGTTCCGATTTTGCCAATTGTACTTTACTTCGCTCAATTTCATCAATCATACCATTATAAGCCGCTACCAATTTCCCGATTTCGGCACTTGGGGAATCCAAAATAATCTTTTCATTACGCTCAAGCAGTCGTGTTTTTTCCAAGCCCTTTTCAATGGTTTTTAAAGATTTGGTAATGTATTTCGACATAAAGTAAGCCAACGACAGAGCTACAATTAAAATAATGAAATATACCATCAGAAGGTTGTATAACGAGCCCTCCATATTACGCTCAATAAAGGTATCGTTTTCAAAATTCGGAATGTTTAAAATGGCTATAGGTTTGAATTGCGGGTCGTTTACATACGAATACGATTCTTGATAGCTACGCTGGTCAATTTCCAATTGCTGAGCATAGCGTTTGTCTAAAGCCCCTGCGATATTGCGAAGTATTTCTTCAGGGATTTGCAAGGAATCTTTAGTGCTGTCCAAAACGACACTTGAGCTTTTTAACAGATTTCCACTAAGGTCAAACAAGTTAAAGTTCACGTTTTGAATGTTCGCGATATTGAAGATTTCTTGACGAAAAATAAGGGGAATGTAGCTGGTTTCTACCGGATAGGTAGTCTGCTTCAGTACGTGGAGGATTTGAGTATGAATCTGATTTTCTTTATCAATAAGCCGTTCTTGATGATACTGAGCCGATTGTTTACGATACTGAAAGACCATCACTGCAGCAATTGCCGAGAAAGCCACCAGCATCAAAAGTGCCATACTTAAAAAAATACGTAACCGAAGCGAGTTTTTTTTGAGCATTTGTGCCTTAGGGTTAATAGGTTGTTGGGTTCCAGATGAAAGCCGCAGGGAATACTTTTTTAACCTCTACCAATTGTCTTTCGGCATCTAAACGAGTACGGAAAACCCCTATACGCACCTTGTAATTAGGGGTTTCAAAACTGAGCGAAGCAGGGAGCTTGAATTTTGATTTTGCGGTTTCCATTGCTTGATTGGCTCCCGAAATATTTCCGTTATAAATCTGAATTTGTATATGCTTTTCACTCTTAGCAATTTCCTTTTTCACCTCAATGAGGGTTTTAATGTTTTCGCTTTCCACTATGGTGATGCCATTTTGCGAATATGCACTTAATGAAATCATTACCAACACAAGCCAAAGAAGATTTTTTGAAAGAATCATAATTTTTAATATTTAATGAGCGGGACAAAAATACTGAATTAAAGCCCAAAACACAAATAATTTATTAGAAGTTTCAAGGATAAAGTAGAAAGGATAAAGTGAAAAGGAACAAGAAACAAGAACCAAGTGTGAGGGAAAAGGATAAAGTGAAAAGTATGAACAATCAATATGCAAGTGACAAGTATGAAAATTCTAGCTAGAAGCTTCATTTTTCAAGCTAAAAGCTCCGAAATTGAAGCTAAAAGCTAGAAACACTGAGCTAAAAGCTTAAAACATCTAGCCTAAAGCTTAAAAAACTTAACTCAAAGGTTAAAATTCTCAATAAAAAAGTAGAAATATTGAGCTAAAAGCTACAAATACCGAGTTTTGTGTTTGTCATACATAGCTTTTAGTCAATAGTCTGCGGTCAAGCTGAGCGAAGTCGAAGCTTTAAATAAATGAGATAGAAGCTAATCTACACACGTTAGCCAACAGTAATTAGCGAATAGCTAATCATCAAAACTATTTCTTATTCCTTTATACTTTATCCTTTTTACTTCACACTTATTACTTGTTACTTGTTACTTTTCACTTTATCCTTTATCCTTTACACTTTTTTTAATGTTTAAATCTTTTAGTTTTTTTAATGTTGTATCTTTGCTCACAAGTAAAAGCAATTGGGCAATCTGATGGAAGAGAACACTACTCAAAATACACAAAACACAGGAGATAGCATCATTAAAATCACGGGAATGTACCAGAATTGGTTTCTGGATTATGCCTCGTATGTGATTTTGGAACGCGCGGTTCCTGCCATTGAAGACGGATTTAAACCCGTACAAAGGCGTATTATGCACGCTTTAAAGGAATTAGACGATGGTCGCTACAATAAAGTTGCTAACGTTGTGGGGCATACAATGCAGTATCACCCTCACGGAGATGCCAGTATTGCTGACGCTATGGTGCAAATTGGGCAAAAAGATTTACTTATTGACACGCAGGGAAACTGGGGAAACATTCTCACGGGCGACAATGCGGCGGCTTCCCGATACATTGAAGCGCGGCTCTCCAAGTTTGCTTTGGACGTGGTTTTCAGCCCCAAAGTAACCCAATGGCAAGCCAGCTATGACGGACGTAAAAAAGAGCCCGTTCACCTGCCTGTAAAATTTCCATTGCTGTTAGCACAAGGGGCTGAGGGAATTGCCGTTGGGCTTTCTACCAAAATTTTGCCTCATAATTTTGTGGAACTGCTCGATGCCTCGATAAAATATCTCAAAGGAAAGCCTTTTGAGCTGTATCCTGATTTTCCTACCGCAGGTATTATGGATGTAAGCGGGTATAACGATGGGCAACGTGGTGGTAAAATTAGGGTACGAGCCCGAATATCGCAGATGGATAAAAGTACGCTGGTCATTACCGAAATTCCGTTTTCAACCACCACCAACTCGCTGATTGATTCCATTTTAAAGGCTAATGAAAAAGGAAAAATCAAAATCAAAAAGGTAGATGACAATACAGCAGAAAATGTAGAAATTCTCATTCATTTGCCTTCAGGAATCTCTCCCGACAAAACCATTGATGCGCTTTATGCCTTTACCGCTTGTGAAACTTCGGTTTCGCCATTAGCTTGTATCATTGAAGATAATAAGCCGCTGTTTTTGAGCGTGAGCGAAATCCTAAAACGCTCTACCGACTACACCGTGGCGCTACTCAAAGCCGAATTGCAAATCGAGCTAGAAGAATTACAAGAAAAATGGCATTTTGCGTCTTTGGAAAAGATTTTTATCCGAGAGGAAATGTACATCGACTTTAAAAATTATTCCGACAAAGAAAGCCTATATAGTTATCTTTATGAACGTTTCGAGCCTTTCAAAAAAGATTTAATCCGCGAAATTACCGATGATGATTTACAGCGTTTGACACAAATCCCGATGATTCGAATCACCCGTTTCGACTCGTTCAAGGCAGATGAAATAATGCTCAAAATTGAAGCGGATATTGCTGAGGTAAAAAATCATTTAGAAAACCTCATTGATTATGCTATCAATCACTTCAAACGCTTGAAAGATACTTACGGAAAAGGGCGTGAGCGAAAAACTGAAATTCGTCCGTTTGATGATATTGTAGCTACCAAAGTGGTTATTCGAAATATCAAATTATACGTAAACAAAGCGGAAGGTTTTGTGGGGACTTCGCTTAAAAAAGACGAATACGTAGGAGATTGCAGTGATATTGACGATGTTATCGCTTTTGCGGAAGACGGCACGATGACCGTATTTAAAGTAACCGAAAAAACATATGTAAAAAAGAATCTTATTCACGTAGCGGTGTTTAAAAAAGACGACAAACGCACCATTTACAATATGATTTACAAAGATGGCACCACCGGATTTTCGTACATCAAACGCTTTAACGTAACGGCAATCACACGTGAAAAAGAATACGAACTTATCCCGAAACACAATGCTTCGAAAGTACTGTATTTCAGTGCAAATCCTAATGGTGAGGCAGAAATTGTAACCATCAATTTAAGACAAGCTGGTTCCATACGTAAGCTCAAATGGGATATCAATTTTGCCGACACCCTCATTAAAAGTCGTTCGGCACGAGGCAATATGGTGTCCAAATTTGCCATAAAGCGCATTGAGCTTAAGGAGAAAGGGGTATCCACGCTTAAGCCTCGTAAAATTTGGTTTGATGATATCGTACGTCGCCTCAATACAGATGAGCGGGGAACGTTGTTGGGAGCCTTTAAGGGCGATGACCGATTGTTGCTTATATCCAAAGAAGGTTTGGTAAAGACGGTAATTCCTGATTTAAGTCTGCATTTTGATAACAATCTGCTGGTTATGGAGAAATGGCAACCCGAAAAGCCCATTTCAGCAATCTATTACGATGGCGAAAAAGACCGCTGTTTTGTAAAGCGTTTCGTGGTAGAAAACGAAAATAAAGAAGAGTTAATAATTACCGAACACCCCAAATCGGCATTGCTTTTCGTATCAACTCATTGGCGACCAATGGCAGAGGTAGTCTTTGCCAAAGAAAAAGGGAAAGACCCCAAAGAAAATGTTATCGTTAATTTGGAAGAATTCATCGCTATCAAAGGAATTAAGGCTTTAGGCAATCAGCTAAGCACCGATAAAGTAAGGGAAATCAAAGCCCTTGAGCCTTTGCCTTATGAGGAAGATGTACAGCAGGAGCCTTCGGAGGAAGAAATCGGTGATGAGCAATTTATACCATCAAGTCAAACTGAAAACGACCAGCAAACCTCCCTTGATTTGGGCATTTAAAAACAATTTCGAAATAAAAACATTACCTTTGTACCTATCAGAAACCGACAAATTCAAAAAATAATTTCAATATGAGAAAAAAAATTGTAGCAGGAAATTGGAAAATGAACAATGACCTGAAAAAATCAACAGAATTGATAGCTGATTTATTAAAAAAATTACCTAAAACAGAAGCAGAAGTGATGGTAGCTCCTACTTTTGTGAATTTAATTCCCGCAACTGAAGCCGCAAAAGGAACTGCTGTTGAAGTGATTGCTCAAAATATGCATTTTGCTGAAAACGGAGCTTACACAGGTGAAATTTCAGCTGAAATGTTAAAAAGCATAGGCGTAAAAACTGTAATTTTAGGACATTCGGAGCGTCGTGCTTATTTTAACGAAACTGACGAGTCATTGGCTAAAAAGGCAGACACAGCCTTGAAACACAATATCCGAATGGTATTTTGTATCGGAGAAGAATTAGCAGATAGAAAAGCAAATAATCATTTTAAAGTAGTTGAAAATCAGATTAAAAACGGATTGTTCCATTTGTCTGCCGACGCGTGGAAAAATGTCGTTTTAGCCTACGAACCTGTTTGGGCAATCGGAACGGGTGAAACCGCTTCACCTGAACAAGCTCAGGAAATGCACGCATTTATTCGTAAAACACTCGCTGATAAATACGGAAAAGAAGTAGCCGACAGCGTTTCAATTCTTTACGGAGGTAGCGTAAAACCTGATAATGCCAAAGAAATTTTTGCAAAAGCAGATGTTGATGGTGGACTCATTGGAGGAGCGTCACTCAAAGCCGATGATTTTATTGCAATTATTAACGGAATTTAATTCATAGCAGTTAGTGATTAGTGGTTAGTTATTCAGTAATTGTACTAACCACTGATTACTAATCACTAAGCACTAACAAATGTTACAAAACGATTTATTTTTAAGAGCCTTGAATGGCGAAACTGTCGAGCGTCCGCCAGTTTGGATGATGCGTCAAGCGGGTAGATATTTGCCAGAATTTAGGGCTTTACGCGATAAATATGATTTCTTTACGCGTTGCCGAGTTCCTGAATTAGCGGCGGAAATCACAGTGCAACCCATTGATATTGTGGGTACTGATGCTGCTATTTTGTTTTCAGATATTTTGGTTGTTCCACAAGCGATGAATATTGAGGTGGAAATGAAATCGGGGGTAGGACCTTGGCTTCCTAATCCGATTCGTTCTGCTAAAGACGTTGAAAATGTGATAGTTCCCGATATTCACGAAACTTTAGGATACGTGATGGAGGGCATTAAGCTTACCAAACAAATGCTTGATAATCGTGTGCCTCTTATTGGGTTTGCAGGGTCTCCTTGGACGATTTTCTGTTATGCCGTAGAAGGGAAAGGTTCGCGTGACTTCAACATTGCCAAGGAGTTATGTTTTACAGATTCACAAACAGCACACAAATTGTTACAAAAAATTACGGATACGACCATTTTGTATCTGAAAGAAAAAGTGAAAGCAGGAGTTGATGCGGTACAAATTTTCGATAGTTGGGGGGGTGTGCTTTCACCTCTTGATTATCAGGAATTTTCTTGGAAATATATCAATCAAATTGTGGAAGCATTGGCGCCACTTACTAAAGTAATTGTTTTCGGGAAAGGCTGTTGGTTTGCCCTTGCTGAAATGGCAAAATCGAAAGCTTCTGCCCTTGGTGTGGATTGGACGTGTACTCCGAAAATAGCTCGAGAACTTACGGGAGGTAAAATCACGTTGCAAGGAAATTTTGACCCTTCACGATTACTCTCTCCACCTTCGGAAATCAAAAGAATGGTACATCAAATGATTGATGATTTTGGGAAAGACAATTACATCGTCAATTTAGGACACGGAATTCTACCAAACATTCCTGTTGAAAACGCAAAAGCTTTTGTCGAGGCGGTAAAATCGTATCCAAATCGATAAAAGAAGCTGCTTTTTGTCATAAATCGTACCTCAAGCTTTTGTACAGCTAATGTTTTGATAACAAATAGATTTTGTTTTTTAAATTCCTGCTAAAAAAAGAATCAAAAGTGGTAGGTATTAAAAAAAAATGTATATTTGCAACCAAATCCTCATAAGTGATGAGGATTTTTCTATTTTTTAAAACAGACCATTATGAGTAAAGTATCTTATTATACCGCTGAAGGATTAAAAAAATTGAAAGATGAGCTCAATCAGCTCAAGGATGTGGAGCGCCCCAGAGCTTCACAGGCCATAGCTGAGGCTCGTGATAAAGGCGATTTATCAGAAAATGCTGAATATGATGCCGCTAAGGAAGCGCAGGGATTGTTGGAAATGAAAATTGCTAAAATGGAAGCGCTTTTAGCAAATGCACGTCTGATTGACGAGTCACAGTTGGATACCTCCAAAGTACTTGTGTTATCTACCGTAAAAATCAAAAATTTAGCTAACAATATGCAGATGACCTATACCTTGGTTGCCGAGAGTGAAGCCGACCTAAAATCGGGTAAAATTTCGGTAAGTTCTCCTATTGGTAAAGGATTGTTAGGTAAATCAAAAGGCGAAATTGCTGAAATTAAGGTACCTAATGGCACTTTAAAAATGGAAATTTTAGAAATAACACGCTAGTAGAATTTAAAAATCATAACCCTATGGCTACCATTTTTACTAAGATTATTAAGGGTGAAATTCCAGCTTATAAAGTAGTTGAAAACGATAATTTTATTGCCTTTTTGGATATTAACCCTAATGCCGTGGGGCATACTTTGTGTGTACCTAAAAAAGAGGTAGATAAGCTATTCGATTTAGATGAGCAAACTTATACGGATTTGATGATTTTTTCGCGTAAAGTGGCCTTTGCATTAGCCAAGGTTGTTCCTTGCAATCGTGTGGGAGTGAGCGTAATTGGGTTGGAAGTACCTCACGTACACGTGCATTTGATTCCTATAAACGAAATGAAAGAAATGACCTTTAATCATAAGGTAAAATTGACTCACGATGAATTTTTACAATTGGCAGAAAAAATAAAAGAGGCGTTTTAAAACGCCTCTTTTATTTTTAGCTACTTTCTTTCTTTTATAAGTTTTGGAAAAAAATTTGGTAGTGTTTTCAAAAGTATGATAGGATAATATTGGGAAAAATATCTTTTATATTTTTGAGCAATTCCTTACAATAAGAAATATATTCTCGTGCGGTGAGTTCTCTAAAATTAAGTCTTGTTATTATTTCCATTATGTTACGATTTTTTCTATAAATTCTACTTCTATATCTATACCTTTTTCTCGAATAATTTTTCTAAATACTTAGCATTCTTCCTATCCGAAACTATTCATTTTAGTTTAGAAGGAGGATTTGTGTTTTGGGTTATATCCAAATCTTTTTTAGCATTTTCTAACATTTGTTCTCGTCGTCTTTTTGCCCAATTACTTTCTCCCTTAGGAGGCTATTTATCCCAATCTTTGGCATCGATAAGCGTATTGGTTTCAGGCTCGTAGCCATCAAATTTTTTCTTGCCATTTTATCTGTTTTTTGGTTTGTTGATGTTGTTTTGGTGGGTGCTTTTGTAGATTCTTAATAATTTAAAAAACTCGCCATAAAATAGAAAGTTTTCATTATAAAACATCTATACTTAAACCATCTTCTAACTCAATAGCAGTCTTTAAAGCCTTCTCTAACACATCAATCAAATTTTTACCATCGCTGGTAACAAAATATTCTGCCATATTGGTAATTTCTTCGCTGATGTCATTACCCCAAGGCGGAGATAAAGACAAGTCTTCAAAATCCCAAACAACCTCTGTTGGAGGAAGTTTGGCTAACGCTTCTTTGATTTGTTGCAATTCTTTTTGAGCTTGTGGAGTATTTTCTTTTTCTAATCGCCCATTATACAATTCATTCATTATCAACGGATATTTACTTCCCCAAAAAGAATCTTCCAACTTAATATAAATCGTTGAAAAAAAACTATTGAGGAAATCTCCCGAACCTATTAGATAAAAACAAGGGTCTACATAAAAACCTACTGCCATAAGTTTATATTTTTTAATAAGTTAAAAATTTGATTTCTATTTTTTTATTTTGAACATTTTTGTCTCCGTTTATTTTTACTCCAAATTGTATATATTCATTATTTTGTTAAAGATGTCATCATCAAATCTTATATTGGGATAATTATTAGGTAACTGATTATGTGGCAAATTCATAAGTGAATGTGAAAACACTTTCGGATTTGACAATCCGTTGATATGACGATATTGCAACCACACCAAAATTTCATAAGCATAAATATACTCGTGAGCTTTGCAAAATTGCAACGACATCATATCTGATTGATTTTTAGGCTCTGATTGTAAAATATGATATTGAGCCATTTGAGAAATTAATTCTTGTACCAAATCAACATCTGAGCTGTTTTTGTGTAAAAGAACTTCCTCATAAATGCCCATATTTTTAGGAATATGATACTTTGAATAATCTACCTCAAGTCCAAAACAATCGTTTAACAATTTTAAAATAAACCAAGCCACTGGCTTATAATCTACTCCACCCTTCAAAAGGTTGGTATCTAAATGAAAATTAACGATTTGTACAAGTTCCTTTGTTTTCTCTATTTGATTCATTATGAAAACATTGGCTATCCAATACAAATATAAGTCAAAAGCAATAACTGGCGGATTATTCTTATACTTATTAGCGGTTTTATCGGCCATTTTTATGATATAATAACCATTTTCTGCTATTTTTTCTCGGAAAATCAGCGTGTTATTGATAAGTGATTGATAAATAAAATTTCGGCTATACCAAGTATCCAAATATTCATATTGCCGAAAAATGGTTTTGAGTTTATTCTCACAAAAAAGCGTTTGAATTTTTTGAATAATTTGATTAAAATTTTCGTCTTCACTGGTTGGTTTTTCAATCCAATGGCTTAATTCTTCAATGGTTGTTTTTACTAAATGTTGCATAATTATTTACCAATTTAAAATTTCAGGTTTTAGAGATATAAGTTTCTTTGAGTCACTGCAATTCATTTGTAGTAAAAACCCTCGATTTTCGGCAAAAAGCCGAAAATCGAGGGAGAGTACTTGTCATAGGTATATAAAATATTTATATGAATTACAAGAATTTATGAAACTTAAAAAAACGCGTATTTCAAGAAAATTACAACTTTTTAGCGTGTTTAACCTGTTTGTCCGTAATTGCAATTTTGATCACTTCTTCCATATCGGTAACGTAATGAAAAACAAGTCCTTTGAGATATTCTTTATTGATTTGTTCGATATCTCTTCTATTTTCCTCACAGAGAATGATTTCTTTGATTCCTGCACGTTTAGCAGCCAATATTTTTTCTTTGATGCCTCCCACAGGAAGTACTTTTCCGCGTAGGGTAATTTCTCCAGTCATTGCCAAGTTTTTTTTCACCCTTCTTTGGGTAAACAATGACATTAAAGAAGTTAGCATTGTAATCCCTGCACTTGGTCCATCTTTAGGAGTAGCTCCTTCTGGAACGTGAATATGAACGTTGTATTTCTCAAAAATACTCTCGTCGATGTCAAACAAATTTGCGTTTGCCTTTAAGTACTCCAAAGCAATGGTTGCTGATTCTTTCATCACGTTCCCCAAATTCCCTGTAATGTTCAGATTACCCTTGCCTTTTGATAAAGCAGACTCAATATAGAGAATGTCTCCACCAACGCTTGTCCAAGCAAGTCCAGTTACTACTCCTGCAACATCGTTGTCTTGGTACTTATCGCGCTCCATACGTGCTGGACCTAATATTTTTTCAATATCAGCTAAGGATATTTTTATTTCGTAAGGCTCCTCCATTGCAACGTTTTTAGCAATGTGACGTACTAATTTGGCAATTTGTTTTTCCAGTCCGCGCACTCCTGATTCGCGAGTGTAACCCTCTACGATTTTTTCGAGCTCTTTCTTGCCTAAACTCAAGTGTCCTTTATTTAATCCGTGTTCTTCCAATTGTTTAGGAAGTAAGTGTTGCTTAGCAATCTCTACTTTTTCTTCCACTGTATAGCCGGTAATATCAATGATTTCCATACGATCTAACAAAGCAGGTTGTATCGAATTCAAATTATTTGCCGTTGCAACAAACATCACTTTTGAAAGGTCAAATCCTATTTCTAAAAAGTTATCATAAAACTCTTTATTTTGCTCAGGATCTAACACTTCGAGCATCGCCGAGGAAGGATCGCCGTGATGGCTGTAGCTGAGTTTATCAATTTCATCTAATACAAAAACAGGATTGGACGTCCCTGCTTTTTTTAGCAGTTGCAAAACGCGTCCAGGCATCGCTCCGATATACGTTTTTCGATGTCCACGAATTTCCGCTTCATCACGTAAGCCACCCAAAGACATACGCACATATTCCCGCCCTAGTGCCTTAGCAATGGAGCGCCCCAAAGAGGTTTTACCCACCCCTGGAGGTCCGTAAAGGCAAATGATAGGCGACTTCATATCGTTTCGTAATTTGAGTACTGCCAAATACTCAATGATACGTTTTTTAACCTCCTCCAAGCCATAGTGGTCTTTATCAAGTATTTTTTGAGCCCTTTTTAGGTCGAATTTATCTTTAGTAAACTCATTCCAAGGAAGATCTAGTAAAACATCCAAATAGTTGCGCTGCACTGTATAATCTGGCGACTGCGGATTGGTACGTTGCATTTTCAGAAGTTCCTTTTCGAAATGTTCTTGGGTCTTTACGTCCCATTTTTTGCCTTTGGCACGTTGTTTCATCTCTTCCACATCAGCTTCGTACGATACTCCACCTAATTCTTCTTGGATGGTTTTCATTTGCTGATGTAAAAAATACTCGCGTTGTTGTTTGTCTAAATCGAAACGTACCTTTGACTGAATATCATTACGAAGCGTTAATTTTTGCAACTCCAAATGCATATGCTTGAGCGCACCTAAAGCACGTTCTTTCAAATCGTCAATTTGTAAAATCCCCTGCTTTTCGTTTACGCTCAAATTCATATTCGAGGATACAAAATTGATTAAAAAGGCATTACTTTCGATGTTTTTAATAGCAAAAGTAGCCTCGGAAGGAATATTCGGATTTTCACGAATGATTTGAATAGCAAGGTCTTTTACCGATTCTATGATGGCATTAAACTCCTTATCGTGCTGATAATCTCTGAACTCAGGCACTTCTTTAATTTGAGCTTTAAGATAAGGTGTTTCTTGTGTAATAGCCTCTATTTCAAACCGTTTCTTGCCTTGAATAATTACCGTTACATTACCATCGGGCATTTTTAAAACTCTCAATATACGCGCCACAGTTCCCATCTTATAAACGTCGTTACCTTTGGGGGTTTCAACTTTTTCATCTAATTGGGCAACCACACCTATGGTTTTTGTGGTTTCGTAAGCATCATTAATGAGTTTTACGGAGGCATCTCTTCCAGCAGTAATAGGAATGACCACTCCTGGAAAAAGCACCGTATTGCGCAAAGGCAAAATAGGCAAACTCTCTGGTAAGCTTTCTCGCTGAATTTCTTCTTCATCTTCAGGAGTCATAAGCGGGATGAACTCGGCATCTTCATCAATATGTTCGTGAGTAAAACTGTCAAAATTTCCTATTTTCATCATTATATTTTTATAAAAATGACAATTTGGCGTAACTTTACTTACCGTTAGGCTAAACCTTGTCAAATATTTTTAATGTAACACATTTAATTTCAGTATGCTTTTGCTCTTTTAACACAGCATCTGTCTTTAGTATAGGCAATAGTTGTGCCAAGGGGCAAATATACTCAGAATTTCATCTTAATTCAGATTGTTTTATGAAAATAAACAAAAAAAGGAAAAGAGGAATATTCTATCAAAATTTGTAAATTCGTAGCCAATCTTTAAAAAATTCTAACTACAAAGAAAACACTGAAAATCTTTTGCTTATGCGAAATACTATAGCCCGAAGAGTATATGATTTTTTAAAAAAATACCCTCCTTTTGATATCATCACCGAGGAGGATTTATTAACCCTTTCCAAAGAAGTAGTGGTTATTTATTTGGAAAAAGGGAAAGTACTTTTTGCTGAAAATGAACAAGCACATTCCTTTTTGTATATCGTTAAGGAAGGGGCTATTGAAATGAAGCAAACCATCAATACCCATCAAGAAATGGTGGATATTTGTGATGAGGGCGATGTTTTTGGTGTACGCCCAATGATTACCAACACCCCTTACACGATGAGTGCCATTGCACAGGAAGAGTCCATCGTATATGGTATTCCTGCCGATGAATTCAAACCCATTTTGGAAAAAGACACCAAAATTGGGCTATATCTCATCGAAATATTTGCTTCCAAAACCAGAAACCCTTATTCGGCTGATTATACCAAATACTTATATAAGCATTTCGATAGAAATATGTTACAACAAGATTTCTTCGAATTACAACCCGCCGCCTATGTACGCAAGGTAGTTCGCATCACTGCAGAAGGAACCATCAAAGAGGCAACTGCATTGATGACTGAAAAACGAGTAAGCAGTATTGTCGTTACCGATTCACAAAAGAAACCCATCGGTATAGTTACCGATAAAGACCTACGAAAACAAATCGCCACTGGATATTTTTCACTTGATATGCAAGTGGGGCAAGTAATGAGTAGCCCCGTACGTACCTATCCCAAACGAATGACCATCTCTCAAGCACAATTTGAGATGATTAAATATCAAATCAATCACCTAATAATCACCGAAGATGGCACACCAGACACCCCCGTTTGTGGGATAATGACTTATCACGATATTGAGATTATGAAAGGAGATGACATTCCTGGGCTGATGAAAGCCGTAAAACGTTGTACCAAATCCAAACATTTGAAACGCATTCGGCAACAATCCTTAAACCTACTCAAAGGTTACGTAGTGCAAAATATTCCTTTAGGGCTAATAACCGATTTGTTTCATCAACTTTTTGAAGCCATTACCGTCAAAGCCATAGAAATATGTATCAAACGAATGGAAACTCCGCCTCCCGTTCGGTTTGCTTGGATGAGTTTAGGAAGCCACGGACGTAAAGAACAATTTTTGATCACCGACCAAGACAATGCCATTGTTTTTGAAAATGTAAGCCCACAAAACTATCCGAAAACGCAAGAATATTTTCTGCAATTGGCAAAAAAAGTGAACCAAATGCTCAATAAAATCGGTTACGAATATTGTCCGGCTGATATGATGGCTAAAAACCCAAAATGGTGTATGAGCTTAGACAAATGGGAAGAACAATATCACGCTTGGGTAACACAGGCTCAAGATAGTGATTTATTGATGTTTTCCATATTCTACGATATGTGTTTCACTTATGGTGAGGCTACACTGGTTGACAAGCTTAGCCAAAAAGTGTTTGAATTTACACAAGAGAACGAAAGATTTATGATGTTATTGGCAAAAAGTGCTTTGGAAAATCCGTCTCCGCTGGGCTTCTTCCGGCAGTTTATTGTGGAACACGACGGAAAGTACAAAGATCAATTCGACCTTAAAACCCGAGCAATTACTACACTTACTGACATCGGAAGGCTTCTAATCCTCTCCCATAAAATAAAAGGAATTACCAATACTGCTGAACGCTTTGAAAAATTGGCACAGATAGAGCCACAAAATGCCGAAATTTATTTGGCGTGCGCTTATGCCGCGAAAGCTTTATTGAAATTTCGAATAAAAAGCGGACTTAAAAATGACAATAGCGGTCGTTATCTGGATATTAACCATTTGAGCAAGGAAGAAAAAACAAAGCTCAAACGCACCTTTAAAGCCATTTCAAACGCGCAAGAGTTAGTAAAGCTTCGTTTTAAAATCAGTCCTTATCTATAAAATTATGTTTGGAAAATTATTTAAAAAATCAAGTTCAAAATTAGCAATACCCTTAGAACAGGTTCGTTTCGTAGTATTTGACACAGAAACTACCGGATTTAATTATTCTACCGATAGAATACTATCTATAGGAGCTGTTGAAGTTAAGGACGGTCGGATACACCTTAAAAACAGTTTTGAAGTTTTTTTACAACAAGAAAAGTTCAATCCTGAAAGCGTACAAATTCACGGCATCATCAAACATCATAAATATAAAAAGATTACTGAAAAACAGGCCGTAGAGCAGTTTTTAGTTTATATTAAAGACGCCGTATTGGTAGGGCACCACGTAGGTTATGACATAAAAATGCTCAACGCCGCTCTGGAACGAAATGCAATACCTCCTCTGGAAAACAAATACATAGATACCAATTATTTATTCAAAAAAACAAAAATTATAAATATTTTGTTACAGAACGATCGTAATTATAGCTTAGATGACATCTGTTCCGACTTAAACATCACTCCATACGATAGACATAGTGCTGCTGGAGATGCTTTTTTAACCGCTTTGGCGTTTTTGAAACTACTAGGGAAGCTCTCACGTGGCAAAAGCATAACCACGCTGGAAAATCTGCTGAAACTATAACCTACTATTTCTTTTATAGGCGGAAATGCGTTCGGAAAGTATCTTTTCCAGATTAGCACTAAAAATATTTTCGAAAACCGATATAATTTTTCCTTTTTCATCTAAAATGAAGCACCTATTCAAATCGTTGATTAGATATTTTTCCGAAAAATCTTGAAAGTTGGTTACGTGAAGTTGCTCAGTATTTTTCAAATCCCATTCTGATACGCGTTTTAACCAAAGTGCTTCATTTTTACTAGCATCAATTCCTACAAAGCGTACACTTGGGAAACGCTTCATCAATTGATGAATTCTACCTTGAATAACGCTTGATTGATAAGATTGATTTACAGACCACAGGTAATACAAGTTGATTATTGGGCGAGGTGTATCCTTAAAACAAACTGTTTTTTTATCAGGAGTAACAAGATCAAAATCAGGAGGAAAATTTCCTTTCTGTAATGCAAAAGTATTGGCAAATACTTGATTTAATTCCTCCCGATGTTTACTTTCTTGATTGAAACCATCGTACAAATTAACATAATTCCTGCTACTGGTTTCATCTTGAATATGGAACAAAAAAGCATAAGCCGCATTTCTAAATAATGCGTCACGCAAATCTCCCGAACCAAAAATACTATCAATAATTCCCAGCTTATTAATATGAAAGTCAGGCACTTTATTGATATCTTCTGATAAATCGTGTTGCTTGGAGTTTTTACGATATGTAGTAAACGACAAATTATTGATAAACATCACCATATAGCTGTAATACGGACGAAAATAAGCTAGAAACGTGTTGTTAAAATCAATATCCGACCTATAATCATAAAAATCTTTGGGTAGTTTATTAACCACACACTCGTTCATCTTCCTTTGATGCATAAAAGGATAAAGCTCTATCTCTTTATTAACCAAAGACATTGTGCTTACTTGGGTTATTGCTTTGGCTTTCTCTGATAGGGTAGGATTTGCTTTTAAAAAATCGACATATTCTTGTTCCTTTACCCTTCGAACAGAGTCTGTTTTCTGTTTAAAATCCTTAGGAGACATTCTATGAAATTTCTTAAAAACTTCGCGAAATGATTCATTCTCTTCCAATTGGCTTGTAATATAAGTATTTACAATAGCGTCTTTACCAGAAAAAGACATCGTTTTTTTGAAATCCAACAGATTGGCGAAAACCGTCAAACTATCACCAGGTTCCAAATACACATAATGGTACTCTTGGTCAATAGCAAAATGGTATAATTTTTCGGTATTTGTATCGATTGAGAAACTAAAGGTTTTGTCTTTATCCAAAACTACAGAGTCCACCGCCTTATCGTTTAAATAAAGAATAACCAAGGAATCTTTTGAATTCACCAAGTACCCTCCGAAGTAGGTTTGGTTTTGCTGCTTGGTCTGGCAAGAATTACAGGACATAAGAGACAAACCAAAAATAACTATCGGCAGAACTAATACTAGTATTTTTTTTATAAAGCTTTTCATCAATCATTCATCATTAAATCTTCTACACTTCTCCTTTCAAATTGATTTAAGGCGACAAAAATAGCTCCCACACACTTATTAATGAGTTAATAAGCTGTTAAATATTAAACATTTATGATTTAATTAAGAATAAAGACAGCTATGTCGTTAATTTGAAGCAAATCATTTAAAACTATCTATAATTTTTTATAAGTGATTTTACTAACAATATCACTGTAGGCATAGCCTTGTTAGCAGCGTTTAGCACTTCCTCGTGTGAAACGTCTGGCGCAATTTCTGGACCGCCCAAATCAGTAATGACCGACAAGGCACAAACCTCCATATTCTGATGTCTGGCAACAATAACCTCTGGTACGGTACTCATACCCACAGCATCAGCTCCCAAAATACGCACCATTCCGTATTCAGCAGGAGTTTCAAAGGAAGGACCTTGTAAGCCCAAATACACGCCTTTCTGAACTTTTATTTGATTTTGAGCCGCAATACGCTCCAATTCAGCAATCATTTGGTGGCTGTAAGGTTTGCTCATATCAGGAAAACGCACCCCAAATTCTTCCAAATTTTTACCTCGCAAAGGATGCTCAGGAAACATATTGATATGATCACGTATTATCATCACATCACCAATAGCAAAATCAGGATTTACCCCACCCGAAGCATTCGATACAATCAAACGTTTAATGCCCAATTGATGAAATACCCGAATAGGAAAGGTTACCTCCTGCATACTGTATCCTTCATAATAGTGAGCACGACCTGCCATCATCAACACATACCGCCCTTCTATTTTTCCGTAGATAAGCTTACCGCTATGCCCAGCAACAGTTGATTTTGGAAAATTAGGAATGTTTTTGTATTTGATTTCAGAGATAACCTCTACTTCGTCTTGGAGTTTACTTAGCCCTGAACCCAAAATGATGGCAAATTCAGGAGTATGTTCTGAAATGTAAGATTGAATAATACGAGCTGTTTCGCTTATTTTTTGATAGATGTCCATTTTTCCCATTTTTTTAAGTACACAAATATAAGAAAAAATCAAGAAGAAAACACGCGTATTAGTGTGAAAAATAAGTTAAAAGCCATCTTGATAATAGGCTATCAGATGGCTTTTATCTTAAAAAACATTAAAAAGAATTACCAGAATAAGGCGTACAAAACAACCAGCATAATAATTATCGTGTAAGACGCCAGATTGAATGTAGTGTCAGTTTTAAATGTATTGGAATTGGTAATAATAGCCCTCTCGCTAACAACTCCTTTATTATCAAAGTAGCTGATAACGGCAATAATAATCATTGAAACAATCCAAGTAATCATCATTTGGTGCATCCAAGGAAGAATTACAAACAAACTGCTTATAGATGAATCCGCCATCCAACCATTAGGTCCCACCTTAAAGTAGAAAGCAATCACTGCGGAGAGCAAAATCCCCCAAATAGCACCTTTATTGGTTGCTCTTTTGTAGAACAGTCCCATCATAAACACCGCCAAAATACCTGGGCTTACCAAGCCTGTATATTCTTGAATATATTGAAACATTTGATTGATATTCCCTAAAGCAGGCGCAACAAACAAAGCAATTACCAGAGCTACAGCCGCAGAAATTCGACCTACATTAACCAACTGTTTTTGCGAAGCGTTTTTATTGATATTTTGTTTGTAAATATCCATAGTGAATATGGTTGCTGTAGAGTTTAGCATTGACGCCAATGAAGAAACAATAGCAGCGGCTAGTGCTGCCACAACCAATCCTTTAATCCCTGAAGGGATAAATGTTTTTATTAGCCAAGGATAAGCATTATCGTTCATTATATTTCCGTCTGCACCAACAAATGCTTCTTTAACGCCATCTATCACAGCTGTTCCATTACCTCCTTGATACATTACATAAGCCACAATACCAGGAATAACCACCAAAATAGGAACAATCATTTTTAAGAAGGCGGCAAACACAATTCCTTTTTGTGATTCTTTTAAAGACTTTGCTGCCAAAGTACGCTGTATGATGTATTGGTTAAAGCCCCAATAGTATAAATTAGCCACCCAAAGTCCACCAACGAGTACAGCAATACCTGGCAGATTCATATATTCGGGATGTGATTTATCCAAAATCATTTTAAAATGCCCTGGAGCTACATCAAAAATATGTTGCAAGCCGTTAATTACACCACCATTTGGAGTAACGTGGTCAAGAGCAATATACGCCGTAATTAGCCCCCCTACCACCAAGAGCGCTACTTGAATAACATCAGTCCAAGCTACGGCCGAAAGCCCACCCCAAAGGGAGTAAGCTGCTGCAAAAAGAGCCAGACCTATCATAGCGTAAACAGGATCAACACCTAAAACCACTTGCAATGCCTTTCCTCCCAAAAACAACACACTAGTTAGATTTACAAAAACAAAAAGAGCAACCCAGAAAATCGCCAAAATCGATTTTAGGTTTGTGCTGTAACGCTTCTCAATAAATTCAGGAATGGTGTACAAGCCTTTTTCAATGAAAATAGGTAGAAAATACTTCCCTACAATGATTAAGGTCAAAGCTGCCATCCATTCGTATGAGGCAATAGCTAAGCCTAAAGCAAATCCAGAGCCTGACATTCCAATAAACTGCTCAGCTGAAATGTTTGCAGCAATTAACGAAGCACCAATAGCCCACCAAGGCAATGATTTACTAGCTAAAAAATAATCTTCGGCGGTTTTATTATCTTTCTTACTTCGAGAAACAAAAAGCCCCACCGATAGAATAACAATCGCATACAGAGCGAAAATCACATAGTCTAATGTAGAAAAAGAATGCATATTTGTTTATTTTTTTATTCGTCAGTTTTATTTTTAAAATCTTTTCGGGACGCTAATTTACGAAAAAACACATATCCGAATACAAAAAATTGATTTAATTTTTCTGAAAAAAAAGCAGACGCTCAACTGAATTGCTAAATTTTGAACTTTGAAAACATCATCATAGAAGCACGTAATTTCCAAAGAACACAAAAAATCTTTAAAAATATTTTTTATTTAATAAAAAAGAAATTACTTTTGTTATGTAATACATAATACTTAAAAACAATGAAAAACTTAATTGCGGCTACCTATACACCTATGCACCCAAATGGAGCTATTGCGCCAGAGGTTATTGGTCAGTACGCGAATTTTTTGAAAAAAAATAAGGTATCGGGCATTTTTGCTAACGGTTCCACAGGAGATTTTGCATCGTTATCTGTTGCAGAGCGAAAAGTTTTGATAGAGGCTTGGGCAGCAGAGAAAAGTGCGGATTTTTTCATTACCAACCACGTAGGAGATATTAACCTCAATCACGCTGTTGAATTGGCTGGGCATTGTGCCAATAAGGTTGATGCCATTTCGGTTTTAGCACCTTTTTATTTTAAGCCCAATTTAGACAAACTCGTTGATTATTGCAAAGCTGTGGCTCAAGCTGCCCCTAACATTCCATTTTATTACTACCACATTCCGGAACTTACAGGGGCACAGCTAGATATGCCTACTTTTATGAAAAAAGCCAAAGCGCAAATACCTACTTTTGCTGGACTAAAATTCACGCAAAACAATATGATTCATTATGCACTATCTAAATCGTTTGACAACGAAGGATTTAATATATTGTTCGGAGTTGACGAAGCCTTTCTCGCCAGTTTACCTTTAGGAGCAAAAGGCTGGGTAGGAAGTACTTATAATCACTTAGCACCATTGTATTTGGCAATACAAGATGCTTTTCATCAGGGCGATTACACTAAAGCAACTGAGTTACAAGTAAAAGCCATTGAATTTGTGAACATTGTGGCTTCGTATGGAGGTTTTAATGGTGGGGGAAAAAGTTTTATGAAACTTTTAGGGGTAGATTGTGGTCCTGCACGTTATCCGCACGTTACCCTTACCGATTCACAACTTAATGAAATCTTCCAAAAACTAAAAAATTTAGGATTGACCGAATATTTTTCTAAAAAATAGAGTTTACTAAATTGTTTTCATAGTTTTACCCTTTGATATTAGTTTTTTACAAAATTAATGATTGAAGGGTAATTTTTATTTTAAGTTTTTATATTTCAGCACTTAACTTCATTTTTCGGTGATTTAAAAAGATTGAAATTAATAACCTTTTTCGTCTTAACAGATATTTTTTTACCTTTGTGGTCGTAATCATTAAAATGTTAATCAGAATCAGATGCAAAGCAAAGAACGTGTGGGGCTTGTTAGTGCTAAGGAAGTCGCTAAAGCGATTAACCTTGAAAAGTACGGATTTTTAGGTACTTTCGCAGGGTGGGCTTTAATGAAAATGCTGCGCATTTCCGATTTGAATAAAATTTACGAGCGTAATAAACATTTCGAGGGTATCGATTTTCTCAATAAAATTATTGATGAATTTGAAATATGTTTTGAAATTCCTGAAGAAGATTTAAGAAATATACCAAAAGACGGAGCCTTCATAACCATTTCAAACCATCCGTTAGGAGGTATTGACGGAATACTCCTCTTAAAACTATTGCTTGAAAAACGCCCTGATTTTAAAATCATTGCTAATTTTTTACTACAGCGGATCGCTCCTTTGGCACCCTACGTGATGCCTGTCAATCCGTTTGAAAATCACAAAGAAGCAAAATCAAGTGTTTTAGGTTTTAAACAGGCTATCAAGCATTTAAAAGAAGGTATGCCTTTAGGGCTTTTTCCTGCGGGTGAAGTTTCGGTAAGTAAAAACGGAAAATTAGTGGTAGATAAACCTTGGGAAGAAGCGGCAATGAAACTGGCTAAAAAAGCCCAAGTGCCTATTATCCCAATTTATTTTCACGCCAAGAATAGCAAACTTTTCTATACATTATCAAAAATTAGTGGTACTCTACGTACTGCTAAGTTACCCTCTGAGTTGTTAACACAAAGGAAACGAACCATTTACATACGCATTGGAAAACCCATTTCAGTACAGACCCAAGAGGAATATACCTCTATTGATAGTTATACCGAGTTTTTAAGAAAAAAAACGTACATTTTAGCCAATGCCTTTGAACAAAATCGGAAATTTTTACCTTTGGCTACAGTACTTAAATCTAACAGAACCCCAAAGCCAGAGCAAATTGTAAATCCAATTTCTGTAGAATTGGTGGAAAAAGAAATTGAAACCATTACAAAGAAGGATTTACGCTTACTTAAAAGTAATAACTACGAGGTTTTTTTAGCTACGTACGATGATATTCCTAACATTATGCACGAAATTGGGCGACTGCGAGAGCTCACTTTTCGTCAGGTAGGCGAAGGAACAAATCTTTCCAGTGATTTGGATCATTTTGATACTTTCTATCATCACTTATTCTTATGGGATAGTGACGCCAAATGCATTGCAGGAGCTTATCGTATGGGATTGGGGGCTCATATTTTTCCTAAATATGGAATAGATGGCTTTTACACCCACGATTTGTTTCGCTTTGAACCAGAGCTTTACAAAATGATGAGCAAAACCATTGAAATGGGGAGAGCCTTTATCGTTCCTGAATATCAACAAAAACCAATGCCTTTATTCCTGCTTTGGAAAGGTATCGTACATACCACTTTGCGCTATCCTGAACATAAATATCTTTTAGGAGGTGTTAGTATAAGTAATCAGTTTTCGAATTTCTCAAAATCATTGATGATTGAGTTTATGAAATCAAATTATTACGATCCTTATGTGGCTCAGTACGTAAAACCTAAAAAAGAGTTCAAAGTAAAACTTAAAGATGAAGATAAAGATTTTATCTTTGATGAAACGAAAGCTGACCTAAACAAATTTGACAAAATTATTGATGAGTTGGAACCTGGAAACTTGCGTTTACCCGTTTTGATAAAGAAATACATCAAGCAGAATGCGAAGGTAATCGCTTTCAATGTGGATCCGTTGTTTAATAATGCCATTGACGGACTGATGTACATTCGCATTTCGGACTTGCCCGAAAGTACAATGCGACCTGTTATGGAAGAATTCCAAGCGGAATTAGAAGCTAAAAATAAATAATTAGACTCCGAAAGTTCTTAATACCGTCATTTTTACGAATATAAAAACCTAACAAAACCGACAAAATCACAGAAATAGCTCGAAGACATTTTCTTTAGCTGTTAAAGTTTTTACCAAAAGACAAAAAAGGAGAATTGACAACAAAATCAATTCTCCTTTTTAATTTTTCAATCTTTTTAATTTTTCAATCTTTCCAAGCTATCTTTAACTAAACTGTCTTCTGGAGTAGTTTGCTCGTTTAAGTCATCCATCAGTGATTCTTCTTCGTCGATTTCATCAATGAAATTGGCTAAATATTTCCTAAAAATAACTTCTTGATTTTTAGCAAATTCAGTATCCTTATTTTTCACTGCAATAGCCAAAAGCGAACCATAATGCTGTGCGGTATATTGAATTTCAGCGAAATTTTCATAACGTTGCTCTAAAGGCAAATGAACATAATAATTAAGTTCTTCTTGGTATTTCTGAGCAATTTTCAGGATAAGCTCACGCGCCTTTTGGGATTGCCCCGTTTGGTAATATCCTTCAATGAAAGGCTCTAACGAAAAGTAGTACCCAAAATACTCGAACGGAATTTTAGTCATTGCCAAATCTATTACTTTTTTAGCCTTTTCGGTTTTTCCTTCTTTAAGTAAAGCCTCTTTAAGCCGTGCCAAATTCCCTCTGAAAATCATTCCGTTTTTACGAGTTTCAGGATCGTGATAAATGTCTGGACTTTCCATATTCCCCCAGTCCCAGCGCATTACAATGTCAAACATCAAATCGGTATCGATACGCCCTATATCGAACGGATTTTTTTTGTCAATCGGGGTTTTAATGGGCGCCAATTTATACACAAATCCGTCAAGTTGTAAATAATCTTTCATCCAAATGTATTCTTCAGGACTTAAACTTCCTCCTGTAAAATAAATCGGGCGCTTCCAATCGTTATTCGCGATAATATCAAGCATAAGCATTCGGTTTTTTTCAATCCCCGATTTAGGCAGCTCAATATCAATATATTCTACAATCAAATGAGCGTCTTGAGGTTTTACCACACCACTTTTGAGCACGTTTTCTTTATTTACAGGAATACGTATCTTATGGGTAGGATAGAAATACGCTTTATGTCCGTTTTTAAAAGTCATTTGAGTTTTAGGATCTTCGCTTTCAATCCAATTCATAAGATCTTTAACATTCCAAGTATTTTCGGTAAGCGGATTGTAATACACCACATCGCGAATACCATAGGCGTACTTATCGTGAGTGAGCTGTGAGGGAATGGGGTCGCTTTGGTACGCCTTGCGTTTCATTTGGTCAATATACCAATCGGTAGAGAGTAACGCAGTATTTATGGCACGAACATCAGTACGATAATTTTCAATTTCTTGAGCATACCATACCCCAAAAGTATCATTATCACCAATGGTAAAGAGCAATGCCCCAACATCTTCTTTGACCGAATCTAAATATGCTTTTGCTACGGCACGTGCCGTGTAACGCCCCGCACGGCTATGGTCGTCCCAATTTTGGTTTGCCATAAGCACTGGAACAGTAAGTAGTGTTACTAATACCGAAAGTGGTGCTGCAATGCGGCTCATCACGGCTCTTCGTAAAAGTTCGAAAACAGCATATACGCCTACTCCTATCCAAATGGCAAAAGTAAAGAACGAACCCACCAAAGCATAATCACGCTCACGAGGTTCAAAGGGTCTTTCGTTCAAATACACTTTTAAAGCCAACCCCGTAAACATAAAAAGCACAAAAATAACCCAAGTTTGACGTTCACTTTTCAAAAGCATATAAAACAAACCTACAATTCCTAAAATTAAAGGTAAGAAAAAATACGTGTTTCGCGCTTTGTTATTTAACACATCGGAAGGGAGATTTTCCTGAGCCCCCAAACGGAAATCATCTATAAAGTGGATACCACTAAGCCAACTCCCATTACCATCTTTTTTCCCTTGAATATCATTTTGCCGACCTACAAAATTCCACATAAAATAACGCCAATACATATAATTCATCTGATAAGAAAATAGGTATTGAATATTTTGCCAGAATGAAGGCTTTTTAACATCAATATAGTCCTTAAAACGCGATAAAAAACGGTCGTAATCCTCCAAACTAACTTGCCCCTCTTGTAAGCGCTTTTTGAATTCTGCCACACCTTGACGCAGGTCATCATTCGAAAAATATTCGGGTTTGATGCTAAAATCAAGCAGCCCTGTAATCGCCATATAGTTCGTAGCATTTGGAGAGTTCCACATACGCGGTAAAATTCCTTCATGGCTGGAATTAGGACGCATTCGAGCATTCTCATAAGCGTTTACAATTACATACTTATTCTGTTTATAATCCCTTTCGTATTTGGGTTTGTCGTCCATATACGGGTTTTTCTCATCAAGACCTGCATATTTATCAGAGAACATCGGTCCGTAGAACAAGTGGGTTTCAGGATATTGTTCCAATTTGTAATAAGCCAAAAGCAAACGGGCATCAGTGGGACTATTTTCGTTAATTACTGTATGAGCATTGGCTCGAATAGGAATCATTATCCAAGTAGAAAAACCAATAAGCACAAAAAGAATACACAAAGTAATGGTCTGCAAATGTGTTTTTCCGTTACGATACGTATAGCGAAGTGTAGCGTAAAAAGCCAAAATGATGGAAATTCCGGCTATAATTGTTCCCGAGTTGAAAGGCAAACCCACAGAATTTACAAAAAACACCTCCAAATATCCGAAATATGCCAAAGTATAGGGCAATATCAACTTAAAAATAAGTAGCAGTACAGCCACAGAAATTATATTAGCTAAGAAAAAATTCTTTACACTCTTTTTGATATTACTATTGAAGAAATAAAGCATACCGATTGCCGGAATGGTCAATAGTGCCATAAAATGTACCCCAAAAGAAAGACCTATCACCAAAGATATCAAAATCAACCATTTATCACCTCTTGGTTGATGTAAATTATCTGTCCATTTAATTCCCAACCAAAACATCACCGCCATAAAAAGCATTGCCATAGCATATACTTCGGCTTCTACGGCATTAAACCAAAAACTATCCGAAAACGTGTAAGCTAAAGCGCCTACAAACCCACTTCCCAAAACAGCAATTGTCTTTGGTAAGTCAAGGGGCTGATTGGAACGTAAAGCCAATTTTTTGGTCAAATTAGTAATAATGAAAAACAAAAATAAAATCGTAAAAGCACTGGAAAGTACGGACATCCAGTTCACAAACAAAGCTACTTTTTCAGCAGAAGGCGCGAACATAGCAAAAAAAGCTCCCATCATTTGAAAAAATGGTGCCCCCGGCGGATGCCCTATCTGTAGTTTAGCCGATGTAGCTATATATTCACCACAATCCCAATAACTTAAAGTTGGCTCTACCGTAAGTCCGTAAGTAATAAGTGCCACTAAAAAGGCGATCCACCCCGTAATAATTTCGTATTTTTTAAATTGCTTTTCCATCTGTAAAATGAGGTTTGTTAAGGTGCAAAAAGCACAGTGTGCGAATTTAAAAATAAAATCTTGATGAAACGGACAAAAAACCGTTTTTTTTCAAAAAACTAATTACAATTCTTTCAACAATTGCTTTGTAACTTACTTTACAGCAATTGTCGATGCGATACGCACTCTCCGCTGCAACTTTAATCCAAGTAATCTTCAACATCTTAAAAAGAGATAAAAACAAAAACACCTTGAAGGAAATAATCCAATAAAAATCAACACCTTAAAGATTATAAAAACAAATCATTCTCCATACAAAATAAAAAAGTTATTTTTTTTGACTTAAAAAATGATTTAAAATTTGGAAATTTAAAAAAACATCGTATCTTTGCACCGCAATTTTGATAGCTGACCTATGGTGTAATGGTAACACAGCTGATTTTGGTTCAGTCGTTCTAGGTTCGAGTCCTAGTAGGTCAACAAAAGAGCTTTCCGTAAATGGAAAGCTTTTTTGTTTTTTATATTTAGACTATTTTTTAAGACTTAAAAACCAAAAAAGCAAAGGCCGTTTTTCCTTCTGTAAGCTCCGTTCTTCACCACCTTCCTTATTTTTATAGGCTTTCCTTTTTTCAAAAGATGATTTAGAGTACGAAAATTTATTTATATAAAATGGCAATTTTGCACCAGCAGCAAAGCATATAGCCTAAAACTTGCAAAACCACAAACTTACAGAATCTCCCATTCACATTTAAAACTTCCTTTTATAAATCGTATATTCTTTATATAATTTATGATTGGGCAGACGTTCTATTTCACTACGCATTTTTAGGTTTTTCTCCATAATCAGGTGGCTGTCTATTTCTTGAAAACCAAGTGTCAGGGCAGAGGCAAACAATTTGGTCGCTAATACGGCATCTAAGCCTTTGTTTTGCATTTCGGGGGCGATGGCACCCAAAAGTAGCATCAATTTTTTTGATTTTCGAGAAGCTTGTAATATATGAAACCAACCTAATGGAAATAAACGTCCTTCGGCTTTACGGATACCTCCGCTCAAATCGGGCATTGCAATTACAAAGGCGATGACTTTTCCGCTGAGGTCGCAAATGATTTTTATAAGTTTGGGATTAAGAAGCGGTAAGAAGCGATTGGCAAACTCTTCGGTTTCTTTTTTTGTTACGGGCGAAAAACCGTAAATGTCTTTATACGAGTTGTTTATCAATTCAAAAACTCCTGCTATAAAGGGACGTACCTGTCTGGTTCGAGTAAATTCGTGAACGATGATGCTTTGTCGGGCTTCTACACGTTGCGTGAATTTTTGGTAACGTTCCATAACATTTTCTGTTAGCGGAACTTGATATTGATATAATCTTACAAAAGATTCAAAACCAGCTTTTTCGATAAAAATCTTCATATACTCAAAACTACAATTGGTAATGAGCATCGTAGGCTCTGTAAATCCTTGAGTAAGAAATCCCTGAGGTTCTTTATCCGAAAAGCCCATCGGACCTACCATTTCCTTACAATTTTTAGATTTCCCCCAACGTTCCACAGCTAAAAGCAATTCCTTGAAAACCAATTCGTCTTCATAGCATTCAAAATAAGAAAAGCGCACACATTGCACTCCGTTTTTGCGGTTGTACTCGTGAGGGATAATTCCCATAATTCGTCCTACGGCTTGTTCTCCTCGATATGCTAAAAACAATATTGTATCTGCGTGTTGAAAGGCAGGATTTCGTTTATGAGAGAAAAATTTCTCCTCATCAAGATACAACGGAGGCAACCAATTTTTGTGACTTTGATGTATCTTTTCAGGAAGATATATAAAGGTTTTGAGCTGTTTTGCAGTATTAACTTCTTTTATAGTAACCATAAGTGATAAAATAAATCAATACACCCGATAACAATCCTGCTAAGACATCAACTGCATAATGGGCCTTGATATAAACTGTTGAAAATATGAGTATTGCTGTAAACGGAAGAATACCCAAGAATAATTTTTTGTTGTGAGAATAAAGCCAAAGTAGAATCACTACGCTAATACCCACGTGCGAACTTGGAAAAGCTGCGGTAGGAGCTTCGCCTTTGGTCTGAATGATTTTTACGATTTTTCCGAAAAAACCTTGAGCTTCGATGTGGTTTTCGGGATAATCCCAATAAAATTGCGGACCTATGGCAGGAATTAGTATGAAAATCAGGTAGTATATCACAAATGAAGTAATAAGAATCCCTCCAAATTGATTAATTTTGACTTCGGGTTCGTTTCTAAGTGAAAATATGACTATTAAAGGCATCAGATAATACGAAAAATATCCAAAAAAAAGCAATTCGCTAATCCAAACCTGTGGAAATATAGCCGAAAAAGCCAAAGCGGGTTGAACTCCGAACAAGTAAGCGTCCAACTTCATCAAAAAACCATCAATCGGACTAAAAAAAAGCGGATGGATTATGGCAGTTTCCTTATAAATCACTCCTAAAAATGCATATGCCAACACCAAATGAATGATACTTTTGACTTTCGGGAACGTTCTTCCTAAAATAAGAGCAAAACACAATAAACCTATGAAAATCAATCGATTTATAATAATTATCTTCGGCTCAAAAACAACAGCTACTATACTTGTGAGAAGCAAATACGACATCAAAACATACCAATAAATAGGAAGTTTTTTCAAGTTTTGGAACATATTTGTGATATATTGCATTGTTGTATTTTTGAAGTTTGTAAGAATGAGAAAAAATGAAATGTTAATTTATTTTCTAGACTTTATTGTTCCTGTCTTTTTAGAATATCCGTAAGGGCAGTGTTTGCAACCGTCTTGGCAACAATATCCTCTTTTTAGTAGGTATTTTTCGGTAAAGATTTTATACCCCTTTTCGGAATAGTAAAAATCATCATTTTCCAACACTTGACTCATTTTAAAGTTTTTATTTAACTCAAAATAGCGAGTTGTTCCACAATTTTTCGGTCGTTGGCAAGGCGTTGTACTTTATTTTGTCCGCCGAGTTTACCCAACGATTTCATATAATCAGAAAAACCATCTTTTGCCACTTGCGTAATTTTCAGCGGTTGCAGTACCTTACCTTGTATCAAATCAAAGTAATACGAATTTTGCTCTTGCATCAGGGCATCAATTTTAAATGCAAACTGCTTTAAATCAGTAGGTTCATTCTCAAATTCGATAAACCATTCGTGATAAGGCAATTGGTTTTGGTCGGGATTTACCTGAGGAGCAACTGTGAATTCAGTAATGCGAATATCTGTTCCAATCGTGGCTTTGCGAATCGCTTCCTCAACTTCCTTAGCAATAACGTGTTCGCCGAAAGCAGAAATAAAATGCTTAATTCTACCCGAAACTACCACCCGATACGGCTTGGTTGAAGTAAATTGTACCGTATCGCCAATATTGTACGCCCACAATCCCGCATTAGTTGAAATAATCATCACATAATTTACCCCAACCTCAACATCTTTGATAGTCAATCTTTTTGGATTTTCAGAAAAGAAATCGTCTGCTTTGATAAATTCATAAAAAATACCCGAATTTAGCAGTAAGAGCATTCCTTTTTCCGTTTGGCTATCCTGATAGGCAAAAAAACCTTCTGAAGCAGGAAAAAGTTCAATACTATCTACTTTTCTTCCGATAAGATGTTCAAATTTTTGTCGATAAGGCTCGTAATTTACACCTCCGTAAATGAAAAGATGAAAATTCTTGAATAAATCACCTACATTTTTTCCCGATTTTTCCCGAAGTTTCTCAAAATACATCTGAACCCACGACGGAATGCCACTAATAACCGTCATATCCTCATTTTGAGTTTCTTGAACAATGGCATCTACTTTGGTTTCCCAATCGTCAATGCAATTGGTTTGCCACGAAGGCATTCGGTTTTTTTGCAAATATTTAGGAACATAATGTGCTGAAATTCCTGATAAACGCCCCAATTTGATGCCTTTTTTTTCCTCCAAAACAGGACTTCCTTGCAAGAAAATCATTTTTCCGTTAACAAAATCAGCTTTTTGGGTCTGATGAACATAGCACAGAATAGCATCACGAGCAGCCTCAATATGGTAAGGCATTGAGGCTTTAGTAATGGGAATGTATTTCGCTCCGCTGGTAGTCCCCGAAGTTTTGGCAAAATAAATGGGTTTTCCTTGCCAAAGTACGTTTTCTTCTCCTGCTACAACTCGCTCAATGTAAGGCTTTAAGGCTTCATAATCACGAATGGGAACATTTTTCACAAAATCGGAATGTGAAATAATCTCTTGAAAATGATGGTCTTTCCCAAATTGGGTATTTTTGGCACTTTGGATAAGTTCTTGAAAGACTTTTTCTTGGGTCTCGACAGGACGATTTGCCCATCGGTCGATTTTCTTCCTTACCGAAGCGGCAAATATTTTGGCTAAAAAGGATTTTAGTGACATTCTTCAACTACTTAAAATCAATATGACTTAACGGATTGATTGCGTATCCGTTATTCCAAAGTTCAAAATGCAAGTGCGGACCCGTAGTTAGTTCGCCTGTATTGCCAACAGTGGCAATGACTTCGCCTGTACGCACCTGATTTCCTTGCCGTTTGGCCAAAGATGAATTATGCTTATAAACGGAAATTAAGTTGTCTTTATGTTCCACAATAATGACATATCCAGTCTCAATTGTCCAATCCGAAAAAATCACAGTTCCGTCAGCAACAACCTTCACAGGTGTACCTTCCGCAGCGATAATATCAATACCATAGTGCCTATTTTCAGGCGAAAATTCATTAGAAATTTCACCTCGTAATGGAGCAAACAAAAGCACTTCTTTATCACGGTAGGAAGCCTTTTCAAAAACATTATAGCGTTCCTCATCGGCAACCTCTTGCCTAAGAAGTGAATCCTGACGATTAGGCTTAAAATCAATAGATTGAGGATCTATTTTAAAACTTTCAAAAATAGAATCCTTGTTGATTTTTTCAGGCTGAATATCACCAACCAATACTTTTTTTACAGAAGTTAAATATAAATTATTTTTAGCAATTTCGCTTTCTAAGGAATCTACACTGAAATTAAGTTTAACTACCTCTTTACGAAGTTTTACTTCGGAAAAGCCTAATATGTACTGCCTTAGAGGGGTATATATGATAAGTAAAGTAGTCAATACAATCATCGATATGGCGAAAAGCGAACTCACCAAAAAAACATTCAACCGATTTAAGCGTATCGACCCTTTTTCTTCAAAAGTTTCCTCGTCCATAAATACCAAACGATACTTACTGAGCAACTTTCGTTTTAAATATTTTCGTTTTGTTTCTCTTTCTTTTTCCATAAATGCGTTCTATACCAATAAGAAACAAAACTACAAAAAGTATCAAACTAATCAAAATTTAAATATTGACTTCGCAGCCTAAAACTCTCATAAACTTTACAGCTTGGTTCTTTTGCCCATCGCATCTGTTTTGTATTCAATACCATTTTCTACAAGTAACCCTTGTGTTTGGGGGCTGTGTTTTTCATTACCGTGTTTCACATCTATTCGGATTACTTTTCCGTGATAATCTGCGGAAACAGCATCAACTATGCTGTGCCCTACAACGATTTTTTCTGCTTGATAAGTTTTTAGGATTTCTTGCACATCTTTCCCATTGGCTTTGTCATAATATTTATAACTTTTAACCAAACCACGATACCAAAACGGACCTTTTCGTCCAAGCAGAAAATTGGCTATACTGTCGCTTTGAGGATACTTGTAAAGGTCTTTGTCCCAATTTTTTCGAGTTATTTCGTTGATGTTTTCCAAACTTAAATGGTGCGATAAAATTTCAGGACTGAAACCTGCGTGTACAAAAAGATAATCCCCAATTTTCGTTACCACATTTTTAGTACGTAGCCACCTACCTATTTCCGATTTTTTGGAATACAGAATTTTGTAACTCTCCTTGGTAGAAGCGCTCGGATAAATAATTTGAGCTAATTTAATATATTTAGCATCAGCATACTTATGATTTCCTTGGAAATTCATAATTTCGTGATTTCCTAAAACATAATGAATTTTTCCACCTTGCTGTAGTGCTTGTTCCTCTAATTTGTATATCAGCCAAAGCGTGGGAGTTACGTGCTGACCTCTATCCACAAAATCACCATTTAAGACCAGATGCCCTTTACCAAAAACCCAATTAAAATTTTGGTCGATAATCTTATTTTTTTGAAGAAATCCGCAAAAGGCATCAAAATTGCCTTCGATATCCGAAATCGCAATCAATTTTTCGGGCATTGCATAGGAAAACAAATCTTTTTCAATATTTTTCCTTAATGAAAAATGGAACGAATCGGCATCTTTATTGGGCACACGCACCTGCAAGGAGTCTTTTACTTCGGTGGATTTTACAACGATATTCTCTTCATTTAGATAGTATAGCGTATCGCCAATAAGGTACGGACCATCAATACCATTGAGTTCATACTGTTTCTTTTCATTGATTTGAAAGCGCCTATTTTCCTTGTCCCACCCGAAAATATTTTTTTCGTCGTTTTGGTATTTCATATTGAAAAGAAGCATTTGCCCTAAAAGAATAATCGGGATTAAGGCTATCAAGCCGAGAGAAATTTTCAGTACTCTCTTAAATGTTTTGTTTACTTTCATTTTCACGTATCAAAATTTTTAGATTAAACTTTGAACAGCAAATATAACTACTTTTCTTCGAACACCTTAATCGATTCTTTCAACCTTTCAGGAATTTCTGTGGTGGTTTCGTAACCAATTTCTCCTGAAAAATGTGTAAAACTATCAGAGGTTGTTCTAAAAATTGATTTTCCTTTCAGATTAAAGGTTAGGCTATCACAAAGTACATTCCCTAAATCAAAATCACTATCCATTCCATTGATATCAAATGATTTATACGGAATTTTAGAAGTCTTTTCCAATATATGAGTTATGTCACTGTCATATATTGTTTCCATTACTACTTCGCTTTTATTCAAGTAAAAAGACGTAAAGGCATCTTTCTTCTTAAAAGTTACTGCATTAACTACCAAACCTATTTTTTCCAAAGTAACTGACTGTAAAGCAGGTGCAAACAGATGTAAACGAGGCGTACTTTTAAAATCTTTGACATTTTCACCCCAATAGTCATTTCCCTTTTCGTTTAGTGTGATTATTAGTGTATCTTGCTTATTATCAATAGAAAATTCTTTGGGCAAATCGTCTTTTTTGTTCAGTGAAAAACAAGAGTCAGAATAAGTAAACCGAATATGGCTCAATCGTGTACTATCATTCCCGATGATTTTCAAGTGTTTAAAATCTTCTAATTTTTCTAAATCGTAATATCGATTTTCCTTTCTGAACAGTTTTGTAGGATTTTTTTCATATTCCTTTCTCTTGGTGTAAGACAAAAATGCAGGGTATAAAAGCAATAGTGCTACAAAAAATAAAAGAATTTTATTACTGGTTTTCATTTTGTTTCTGGTTTAAAGTTGTTTTAAAATTTTCATAATGATGCTGTAATTCAGTCAGTTCAACACCCAAGGTATAAAGCGTATTGAAAAACGAAGGAAGTTCATTTTGCAAAAACTCTTGCTGACGATATTTTCGTGCTTGTTCTATTCCATTTGTTTCTACAAAATAACCTACTCCTCGCCTATCGATGATGATTCCGTTATTTTTCAAAAACTCGTAACTTCGAGCAACCGTATTAGGATTGACACTCATCTGCACTGCCAACTCACGTACGCTCGGTATTTTGGTTTCGGGTTGCCATTCACCCAACAAAATTTTCTGACAGATATAATCCGCAATTTGAAGGTAAATGGCTTGACCGCTATCTCGTAATTCCATAATTATCGTAATTCTCGTTCTTTTAATTTAAAATAAGATGTTATAAACAAGATTATTGGAACTGAAAGGATAAAAGTTTCGTCCAAATGATTTACCAAATCAGAACTATAATACTGATGTATAGCAAAATATTCATCTTCATCAATTCTATATTCAGTCAAAATACCAAATGCATTACCATATCCTCCAAAAAATTCTGGAACACTATTGGTATATTCAAAAAATAAATACCCAATTACGATAGCAATGAACAACGTTTTAATAATTCCATATCTTTTAAAATGAAACAACCCCACATATAATACAGATTGAACGAAAAAAAATAGGTATAAAAGTAAAAAACCAAGTCCGTGAGCAAAGGAGCTGCTTATCCTTCGCTTCCAATAGCTCCAAGCATCTTCCATTTGTTCTTGTTCTACAAAGTCCAAACTACTTGTAAAGGTTTTTGCTAAAATGTCAAGTATATCACTCCAAATAAAATTCACAACAAAAAATAAAATAGAGTAAATTAGGAAAAAACAAAGCCATTTTTGCAAATTACTGACAGGGAGTGTTAATGTTTGAACTATTCTTTCTTTTTTAAATAAGGAATAATACCCCAAATAAACAAAAATAATACCTCCTACCAAATAACTATATAATACTATTACAGAAATATCACTTTCATTAAAAGATGAATGAAAATCCAAGTAATTCTGATAACAAACATAGGCTACCAAGCCTATAAAAATTATCGTAAAAACAAGATAATAATACAGAAAATACTTTGCGTTTTCGCTCCATTCTTTTCTTAAAAGATTTAAAAATGTCTTCATCGTTACTTATTTTTTGAGTTAAACCAATCATTTACTTTTTTCGGATTTGAAATCACGGCTTTATAAAGCAATTCCAAATCTATTTTGCTCTCATTGTAACCATTATTAGGCAAAACGAGCATATCTCCGAAGAAACTTTTTTCCAAATAGAAGGCTTCTTCACGCTGATTTTTGTTGTGTGTGGCTTTAAATTCTAAACTCTGAGAAATTTCTCGCATTGATTGATTGAAAAGCACATTTTTTTCATCTAAAACAATCACTCGGTCGATGAGGTTTTCCAAATCCTTCCCCTGATGCGTACTGATGACAAAACAACGCTCATCATTCATTATTTCTACCATAATTTTACGAAACTGCGTTTTTGCATTAATATCCAATCCGTTAGTAGGTTCGTCCATCAACACCAACGAAGTATTTGCTGCTAATGCAAAGCTAATCAGCACTTTTTTTCTTTGTCCGTAGCTCAACTTATGGAGTTTATCTTTTTCCGAAACTTCAAAAGCGTGTAAAAAACTCTGGAATTGCTCTAAGCTAAATTTCGGATAAAAACACGATAGCCTTTGTTGGTATTTTTCAACCGAAGTGTCAGGCAGATAAACTTCATCAGGGATTACAAAAATTTCTTGTAAAAAGCTCGTTTTTCGCTCCTTTGGAACAAATCCTAAAACTTGAATTGTCCCTCGATTAGGGAAAAGCAACCCTGCGATGTTGTACAAAAACGTGGTTTTCCCTACTCCATTTTTCCCAAACAAACCACAGATTTGTCCTCGCTCAATATGCAAATTCAAATCTGTAAAGATGGTTTTCTTGCGAAAAGAAAAATCTAAATTTTTAACCGTTATCATAAAAAAGTGTTTTAGTATATTACTTTACTATTACACCGTAAAAGTAATACAAAAAATCATACTTGCAAATTTTTGAGTCAAAAAATAGTTTTTATTCGCTTCCAATTCATCGAACAGAAAGATTATCAACACTTTGTTTTTCACAAAACAACAAAAGCTAAAAAAAGCTTGTCTGATTTAACTTTTATTTTAGAAATGACAAAAATCATAAAACTTTAAGAGTTAAATAGTTGTAGCAACCAGTATTTTATGTTTAACATTAATTTCGGAAAAAATTAACTAATTAGCTAATTATAAGCAAATTGATTTACTTTTCAGATTTCAAAAAACTTATCAACAAAGTGGGATTTTGTGGTAAAATGTGGGATTTTTTTTCTAATTTTGTCCTTGAACAAAACAAAAAAGATTTTCCACGTGAGTTTACTCATCGGTACATACGAGGCAAAAATAGACGCTAAAGGACGCGTACTTGTTCCTGCTTCCCTAAAAAAACAATTGGGAGAGCAGGAAACCAGTTTCGTGCTTAAGCGTTCTGATTTTCAATTTTGCTTAGAATTATTCCCGATGGACGAATGGAGTTTGGTAATGCAAAAAATCAACGGATTAAACCGATTCGTTAAAGAAAATAACGATTTTATCCGAAAGTTTATGGCAGGAGTCAAAATGATTGAAATTGACTCTGTAGGTAGAATGCTCATTCCTAAAGACTTGCTCACTTTCTCACAAATTGAAAAAGAGGTAGTTTTTTCGGCAACCGGAAACCGTGTTGAAATTTGGGACAAACAGCGCTACGAACAAGCCGTATATAGTAGCCCTGAAGATTTCTCGGCTTTAGCGGAAAAAGTAATGGGAGGTTTAGGAAATGAATAAAACAACAACTACATATCATAACCCAGTATTATTGCTTGAAAGCGTTGATGCTCTTGCCATTAAACAAGATGGCGTGTACGTTGATGTTACTTTTGGAGGTGGCGGACACTCACGCGAAATTTTAAGTCGATTGGGAGCAAACGGACGATTATACGCCTTTGACCAAGACACCGATGCAACCAAGAATGCCATTAACGACGAGCGTTTCACACTTATCAATCAGAATTTCAGATATTTGAATCGTTACTTACGTTTCTACGGAATCAAACAAGTAGATGGTGTATTGGGTGATTTTGGGGTTTCTTCCTACCAATTTGATAAACCTGAACGCGGATTTTCTACCCGTTTCGATGGTATTTTGGATATGCGAATGGATATAAACAATCCGCTTTCAGCCCAAGAGGTACTCAACGAATATTCAGAGGAAGATTTAGCCAACTTGCTTTACAAATATGGCGAACTGAGAAATGCAAGAGCCATTGCCAAACATTTGGTTAATCAGCGTAAACAAAAAAAAATCACGACAAGTATACAGCTCAAAAGTTTGTTAGACCCTTTTTTACCCAAGTTCAAAGAAAATAAAATTTTAGCTCAAATCTATCAAGCTATTCGTATTGAGGTAAATAGCGAAATTCAAGCCCTTGAGGAATTTTTATTACAACTTCCTGAAATTGTGAAAATAGGCGGACGTATCAGTCTTATCAGCTACCATTCGTTGGAAGACCGATTGGTAAAGCGATTTATCCGCGACGGACAATTGGAAGGAAGCCCCGAAAAAGATTTCTTTGGCAACACCAAGGTTCCTTTTAAAAAAGTAGGCGGACTTATTCTGCCCTCAATCTCTGAGATACAAGCCAATAACAGAGCACGAAGTGCTAAACTTCGCGTTGCCGAAAAAATATAAAAACAAAAACAACATTTTTCAATATTTTGTACAATTCACAAACGACACCAAATGTCAAAAGCGAGAAAAGAAATAATGAATGTGCTACGAGGGCGGTTCTTGGTCGAAGGTAATGAAGCGGTCAAGAACTGGACGTTTATTTTATTTCTCTTTTTGTTGGGCGTAGTGATGATTTCCAGCTCACATTCGGCGGACAGAAAAGTGTATGAAATTGCAAAACTCAATGAAAAAGTAAACCAACTTAAAAGTGAATTTGTAGAGGTACGCTCTAAGTTACAAAAAGTAAAATTAGAATCCACCCTACTAGAACAATTAAAAAGCAACGGATTAAAGCAATCAGCAAATCCACCACAAAAAATTAAAGTAATTGTAAAGGAGTAACCTATGGAAACGAAAGACAAATTTGTTTTGGCACGTACATACTTGGTGGCAGGCAGTTTGCTGGTATTAGCCGTGGTTATTGCCTTTAAGTTAATCAACATCCAAATTGAGGGAGATGCTTACCGAAAAAAAGCAGAAGAAACTACCTTCAGAGAGGCTACAATTATCCCCAACAAAGGAAATTTATATTCTGATGATGGCAGTTTATTGGCTACCTCAGTAACCCGATATGATATTCGCTTTGACACACAAACCCCAAAAAACAAAGATTTTGAACAATGGGTACGCCCCTTAAGTGATTCTCTTTCAAAGATGTTCAAAAAACCATCTTCATACTATCAGAATTTGCTTCGCAAGGAAAGAAGTCATAAAAACAGAGGCTTGTTATTAGCAAGAGGCTTAGGGTATAGCGACTATATGCGTATGCGTAAATTCCCGCTACTAAATATGAATCCTTACAAAGGCGGACTGGTTGTAGAGGAAAAAACCACACGCGAATATCCGTTAGGAGGAATTGCTCATCGTAGCATTGGGTACGAACGTAGAGATGAAAACGGATATGTAACCCGTGTAGGACTAGAAGGAGCTTTTTCTAAATATCTGTTAGGAAAAGAAGGACTTCGTTTGGAACAAAAAATAGCCAAAGGACAATGGAAGTTAGTAGGCAGTGGTAACATCATCGACCCCAAAGATGGGTACGATGTAGTTTCTACCATAAACATTAATATTCAAGATATTGCACATCACGCCTTGCTCACCCAACTCGAAAAATACGAAGCTGACCACGGTTGTGTGGTAGTAATGGAGGTAAGCTCTGGCGAAATCAAAGCAATTTCAAACTTGGGGCGTTCTTCAGGGAAATATTTTGAACGTTTGAATTATGCCGTAGGTGAGGCACACGAACCAGGGTCTGTATTCAAACTAATGACTATGGTAGCCGCTTTGGAAACTCGCAGTATTGACACCAGTTATGTAGTAGATACCAAAAACGGAAAACTTTATTTTTATGGAAAACCTGTGGTTGACGCCAATAATAAAGGATATGGAAAAATAAATTTAGCAAAATCTTTCGCCGTTTCTTCCAATACAGGCATTGTACAAATGACTCACGATTTGTTTGCAAAAAAACCTCGCGATTTTACCAACAAACTGGAAGCGATGCAACTAACCAAACCACTGAATTTACCCATTTTAGGCGAAGGTACTCCATATATACCCAATCCGAAAGACAAGAAAAATTGGAGCGGAATTGCATTGGAATGGATGGCTTTCGGATACGGACTGCACCTAACCCCACTACAAACCTTAACCTTTTACAATGCCATTGCCAACAACGGGATTATGGTTAAACCGCGCCTGATTAAAGAGGTAAAAGAATGGAACAAAACCATTGAGCGTTTCAATGTTGAGGTTGTTGATGAGAGAGTCTGCTCGGAAGAAACAGCAAAAAAGATGCAAAAACTACTCAAAGATGTTGTTGAAAAACCCTACGGAACTGGGCGTAAACTATACTCTCCTGATTTTTCAATGGCAGGAAAAACAGGAACTGCACAAAAGAATTACAAAGACAAATCGAAGAAAAATTACATTTCTTCATTTGCTGGGTTCTTCCCTGCCGACAATCCTAAATATTCTTGCATTGTGGTTATTCACGAACCCAATCAGAGCGTAGGCTATTATGGTGGTGATGTTTCAGGACCTGTTTTTAAAAGTATTGCTCAAAAAATATATACCAATTCACTGCTCATCGATACCATTGAAGATGTAGATGAAGCCTCCGATACCACCGAAAATGAATACAATCAATATTACGTTAAAGCGAGAAAATACAAAACCATAATGCCTAATGTAATCGGAATGAGTGCTATGGATGCGGTAGCTTTACTTGAAAATATGGGCATAAGTGTACATTTGGTAGGTGAAGGAAAAGTAAAAAATCAGTCTTTGCCTTATGGGCAAAAACTCGGTAATACAAAAAATGTCATTTTGACATTAGGAAACGGCTAACCATACTGTTTTTTACCAGTAAACGAGCCGATGTTCTTTGACATAATGGGAATTAAAAGTGATTATAAATAGGTGCTTATCATTGATTTTAAGCATAAAAAATACTTTCTATGCTTAAAATATTTGAAATATTTTTAAAGAAGATATTTCAAAGTTATATATACAAAATCCCTCTCCGAATTATAAATGTTCGGAGAGGGTTATATAAAAACAATAGCTAAATACAAAAATAATGAAGAAAATGACCCCAAAACAACTACAAAACATCGCCCAAATGGAGGAAATCCTCAATAAAATAGAAGAATTCACCCCGAAAGCGGAAGAATTTCTAAAACAATGGCAGGAATTACTTCCCGAAGTACAAAAACTTAACACCTATTACGGAAGCGACCAGTGGCGACAAGATTATGACGATGCCAATGCGGGTAAAATCCCCGAAGGAATGCCCCACGGAGTACTCTCGGAAGACCTCGCGTACAATGCTTTGGGCGACCAATATTTCTTGGCAGTGGATTTCTTGAAATTGGTAACCAAAATCATCTCGAGAGAAGAGTAATATGAAAAAAATCCTATTACTTTCAGAAAATCACACGGATTATCATTTAGGGTTTGAAGTGCAATCGCCTGAGCCGAAATTCTTTTCGTGGGACGCAACTTACGAGGAAGTTATCGCATCGCCTTTGGTGGAGTGGGACAGCCCTTTTGATTTGGATTATGAGGTGTATGAGTATTACTATTTTAAATATCCGGTGCGGGTGGGCAATTTGCTATTTTCCAAATTTGAATTTCGCATTCATAACACCCAGCGTAGGGATATAGCCGTACGAGAATACTATGCCAATGGAGACACACAAGTAGAAGAATTTGATTTTTGGCAAGTGCATCAGCAATTAGAAAAACATTTGCCTCTCAATGAACACTATAAAACTCGTGAAGACCTCTATTCATTTTTTCAGAAAGACGGAATGACATTTCTTAGCGTTTATTACGGAGAACCTCAGCATCAATATGTGTTTTTTAATATTATCAATGCCCGTAAATATCCCGAATTAATCACTCCAATTGAAAATGAGGAGAATATACAACTTACCGATTGGGTGTTATTTCCGAAAGAATATATCGGAATAGAGACCAACTATCAAGAAAACGAAATCGTAAAACGCCGTCCACCTTTACTGACGGAAAGGTTTGGCGATAAAGCCGTTCTATGGAAAGATGAAGTAAATAAACAACTCGGGGTAAGTGTGGGTGAATTTTGCAATATTTTTCCGCTATCGAATATTAAAAAAGTGGACATCGACCGAATGCTCCCTGCCAAAGGCAGTGGTGCCGATACTCTGAGAGTGTATTACAAAAAACAAAAATACCCAACGCTAATTTTCGGTGCCAAAGAATATGATTTGGATAATTATCTGCCCCAATTGGAAAAATTCTTCGGTATGCGTATTGAAGTAACAGGGTTTTATTATAATTGTTAATGGTTAATTATCAATTATTAAGGATTTTCCAATATATGTTTCGTAATATTGTAGGGGCAAATCAACATTTGTCCTATAAACAATGTTAGGGCGAAAAATGTTTCGGACTAATAATGAAACGACAAACCAGCATATAGCTGATAATACAACAAAAGAGACAATAGAAATCAACAATAAAATGATAAAAATTTTAACCGAATCTTTTTTGCAGGTTGCTCTTTTGCTTCCTTTCGCAATTTTATTTTTGAACAAAAAAAGCAAAATCAATTTTCTGCGATTATTGATTTTTGTAAGTTGCTATGTCGCTTATCAGTTATTTCTCGTGCTTCCGAGCATCAATGTAGTGTTCGATGTAATAGAAAGTCGTTGGAATTGGGAAGGAAAAGCATTGGGAATCATTTTTGGAATAAGCTGTTATTTCATTTTTAGAAGATATTTTCACGAAAATGATTTTTTCACTTTAAAACAAAATAGAGAAAACTTAAAACCAACTCTCATTGTAGCGGTAGGATTGGTATTATTATCAACTGTGGTTTGGTTTTTATTAGGTAAATCCCAATTTAATATGGAAACATTGGCTTTTCAAATATCCCTACCAGGGGTTGATGAGGAGATAATGTTTCGCGGAATTCTACTCGGGCTTTTGACCTCTTCATTGAAAGAAAAAATAACTTTTGTAGGAAATCCAAGCGTTTTACTAACCGCAATTCTATTCGGATTTATGCACGGTTTGACTCTTGATAAAAACTATGCGATTGATTTTGAATCTATTTATTTTATACAAACCACTTTTGCAGGATACCTTTGGGGGTGGATAACTCTAAAAAGTCGAAGTATATTGTTAGCGATTTTGTCCCATAATTTCAGTAATTTTTTTGGAACATTAGCCACAATGATTAAATAATCCAAAAATCGTAGCGACTATCCGAGTAAAGTGAATAGGCGAAGTAATTACAACTCACCCAGATGTAAAGGCAAAAAATATTTCGCCCCAACAAATGAACTATGGAGAAAATCATACTTTTACAAAACCACACCGATTATCACCTCGGATTTGAGGTGCAATCGCCTGAACCAAAATTCTTTTCGTGGGACGCTACCTACGAGGAAGTTATCGCATCGCCTTGGGTGAAACAGATTTTTTATAAGGATTATGGCGAGGGGCAACTTAGTCGTCAATTCGCCTTTAAATTTCCTGTGCGTGTGGGTAATTTGCTGTTTTACAACTTTGAATTTGGCTTTACAAGCACGCAACGCACCGACATTGCCGTAAGAGAATACCGTTTTACGAGCAAAAAAGGAGCATCTAAACACGATTTTTTACAGATTTGTGAGCAATTTAATAAAGATTTGTCGCACAAGGAAGTAGATAAATATTTAGAAAATTTGTATTATGATAATCGCACGAACGGCATCAGTTTTCGTATGCAATATTATGGCGAGGCTCGACATCAAGATTTCTTTTTATCTATTTATAATACAAGGGATTATTACGAAATTATTAAACCTTTGGAAAACGAAATACAACTTACGGATTTTTTGGTTTTTCCACCACAAGACATTCGGATGGATACCAATTACCGAGAAGACATTCGTGTCAAACGCCGACCATCTCTATTAACCGAAAAGTTTGGTAATCAGTCTGTTTTATGGCGAGATGAGGAAAATCAGCAAATGGGTGTGAGTGTGGACAAATTTGTTCGGGTTTTTCCGCTGTCAGACATTGAAAAAGTGTACATCGAGCGTATGCTTCCTGCCAAAGGACACGGAGCAGATTACATTTTCATACAATATAAAAACGAAAAATATCCCACCAAAATCCTTGAAGCCGACAATAACCTTTTTAACAAGGTAGATTTAGAAAAAATCTTTAAACAGAAGATTTTGTTTGGTGGGGAATATTATAATTGTTGATGATAATTACCAATGGTTAATGATTTTCCAATATAGGTTTTGTAATATTGTTGGGGCAAATCAACATTTGCCTATAATAAATAATGTAAGGGCGAAACATTTTTCGCCCAAACAGTGTAAGGGCGAAAGGTTTTTTCGCCTCAATGATTAACCAACATTTACCCAATAACAATGAAAGAAACCAATTTATTAAAAATTTTCAACCATTTCAAAACGGCGGACGCGAAAAATCTTATTATGAAAAATCCGCTGTACGAAGGCACTATGGAAGTGGCTTATTGGGTGCTTCCTTTTAGTTTCGATACGGGTTTTCACCGTCCTGAATACGATTACAAAAAGGAAATTAAACTGACCAACAAATTGTTCCAAATGGTGGGGTTTCCTGAGTTTTCAGGCGAAGAACTTCAAAATATTTCCAAAGGTTTGGGCTATGCGATGATGATTTTTGATTTTGCCATAAAATCCAAAAACAAAAGGCAATACGAGCTTCCCATCACTTTCGGAATTTACCCCGATTCAGCTGATAATCTATACTTTACCTATTGCGATAAGCCTGTTGCAGGAGGCTCTTATCTCAGTGCTTTTAAAAATATGAAGCCTTTTGTTTTGGAAAATGCAACCGAAAACGAACGGTATTATTACGAAACGATGTTGCAACTTTCCGAAGCGGTGTGCAATGAATTGGAAATCGCTACCGAAGAGAACCAAGGCATCTTCCATAAGAAAACAGCTTCTGACCAAGAAGCCTTTGATGAATTGGTGGAGCTGTTAAACCACGATAACTATCTTTCCAAAGAGGATATCGCCGAGCTGAAAACCGATTGGCAAAACATCCACCAAAATCGTGAAGCCTTTGCTCAAAGACTCATCGATGAGGGCATTTGGTTTGAGGAAGATTTGAAATATGTTTACACTTATGAAACCGATTATTTGCTTTATTGGGCATTTGTGGAAAAATTCAATGTGTATCGCGACGATTGGAAATTCGATCCCGAAGCATTGAGTGATTTTATCAGCGAGAATATTGGTCAGAAATTCGAAATCACCTTTGAAGAATGCGGAAACGACAGCCGTATTGTGAGTGATAAACTCGAGCAGGAAAGCGATTACACCTTACTCGACCTGACCAGTGGTAACGACGACTGTAATTTCATCATCGCTAAAAAGCAGGACAAACAGCGTATTTACACCCTTGCTGACCAACTTGGCTTGTGGGTAGATTAGCAGAAACACCATTTGCCCCTAATACCTTATGGGATTGGAGCGATAAGAAAATAAACAATATGAAAGAAATGGACGAAGATTTACAACAAATGACCCGAGAGCAACTCATTTCGGAGGTCGAAAAACTGCGTAATGCCATTCGTAAGCACCGTGATTGCAGCGAACACGATTTGTGTTGGTTTCATCCTCATTTATGGAATTTACTTCCTGAAAAATATGAGGTGGATATATCTGTTCCGCAGTGGGATAAGTTTATGCAAGGATGTATCCAGTATCGAAAATCATTAGACAAACAATTGCCCAATGCACCCAGAATTACTACTGATTTTGATAACGAAGATTGATAAAGTATATCACTAATAAACAATTAGTTACGAATTTAAAACAAAAATGTATGGATATTAACGAAATAGAAGTAAACACGCGTGAGGATTTTGCTCACTTTATCGAAACCTTAAAAACCGACCTTGAAAACCATCCACAAGACTGGGAAAACGCCACGCTGTCCGATTTTTTGGAGGCATTGAGCCGTTATGCAACTGACATTCAGCAGTATTACATCAATACTGGGCAAAATATCAATGCCGATACCGCCACTTGGCGACTTTTTGCCGATATTTTTAAGGGGGCAAGAATCTATGAATAAGGAAGTTATAAGAAATTAATAAAATGAAAAAAATAGAAACACTAAAAAACCTATTTGATAACGCCAAAACGGACTATTAATCCTTAAAACAACAAATTAAGAAAAAATTGCTGTAAATACGCAATAAATTGTGTATCAATGTAGGGAAGAGATATATCGCTTCCTTTGAAAATCCGTTCCACCGTAGGGACAGGACACATCCTGTCCGTACAATTTGTGAGAACCTGTATTTTTTTCTATTTTCGCCACCTCAATTTAAATAGCTATTTATGTCAGACAAAAAAACAAATGAGTACGGAGGTTTACTCAAAAAAAATCCAAAATTAGGCGTTTTGGTTTTAGTTCTTATTGGAGTAGGATTTCTATGGTATGCTTTTAAAACATATAATGATTTAACATTATGGGAACAAGAGGGAGGTACGCGTCCTATGCCTCGAATTTTTGCATTTGCATATAATATAGGAGGGATTTGGGCAGTTGTTTCACTTATGGCAGTTGGTGGATTGTTCTTTTTTTACCAAGCATATCAGGCATATAACAAGCTCATAAAAAGGCAATAAGGTAAATAAGTGGTAATTATAGTTTACCTAAAATCGTTTTCGAGAAGATTATCTTTCAAACATATAAAAAATCATTGATTAAGGAGCAGGTGTATCTGTTCCTTAATTTTTAATATCCTTTTAAGGAATGTTTTATTCCGAATAGCAGAAAGAAAACGCACTCAATTTCAGTGTCATTACTAAAAAGAAATCATCAATGAAATCAATAAAGAAAATGTTTGTCATTGTAGCCCTTATGAACAAAATAATAAAAAACATCATTATAGGCTTTTCAGCATTGGGTTTGATGGCGTGTTCGGAGGAAAAACTCACTACCTTTAAAACCTATGACGAGCAATTTACTTTTGAACTGAGTAACCACTTTAAAAAACACAAGCCCGAAGACCTTAATTTTTTCGATAATGGTAAATATCGTATTGAAATAGACGCTGCATTAAAATCAAATCAGGCGTGGAAAAATCAGTTTGAGGAATTCCGTGCCGACCCTAAACGCAAATATAGAAACTCGTCTTTTATGACTTTTGAGCGTATTGAAGAGCCTGTTACTAATGATAACGGCTACCCGATAATGGCTTTTTTTGGGGGCGGAAAAGACCGCAGTATCCTTTTGCCCAAATACTTTGAGGGCTATTTCTTTATGGTGGAAACGCCTCGCCATTTTGTGAAAATTACCCTCAAACACACCGCAAGAAGCACCAATGCAATCAATAAAGATAAGGCATTAAGCTATCTTATCCCGATGCTAAAAAGTTTTAAAGAACAATAAATCTGACTAATTACAATGCAATTTCTGCTTAAAATTTTACCCTCTTTGCTTAAAATAGTGGCGTGTGTATATATCATCTATATCTTTATTGTAGAAAAAGGATTACGAAGACACAGCCCTATCAACTGGGAAACGCTAATGATGCTCGGCATTATGATATGGCTTGTTGTTATTATTTCCGATGCTTGGAAAGATATTAAGATGCAATGGCAAAAAAGGAAATAAACCTTTATAAAAAAGAAAAACCAATGAAAAAACTCATCGTTATTTCGGATTTATGGGGTGTAAAACAATCACAATGGTGGCAATATTACACCGAAACCTTATCCAAACATTTTGAGGTTATCTTTTATGACGCTTGTCAGTTAGGGCAGATAGATGTAAGTCAATATACCGAGGTGGCACTGCATCAGCAATTTATGGACGGTGGCGTTCTACAATCTGTACAAAACTTAACCCACAAAGAAAAAGAAACCTTCGCCATACTAGGTTTTAGCATAGGTGGCTATATTGCTTGGAGAGCCTTACACAGCGGATTAAAAGCCCAACATTTGGTAGCTGTATCTTCCACCAGATTGCGGTATGAAACAATACCTCCAAAAGCTCAGCTTCACCTATTTTATGGTAAAAAAGACCATCATCTGCCCAGTACTGCGTGGTATGATACAATGAAAACATCGCCATACCTGTTTGATGAGGCGTATCACAGCTTTTACCAAAAAGAACATATCGCCCAGCAAATCTGCGAGTATATCCAAAATAAGATGCTATAAGTCCTGATAATTCAAAGATATAAAAATGAAAATCAATGCCGTATAATGTTTAAAAATATTATCTTTGTTAGCCATAGGACATACAAGGTATTCCTTAATAAATGTATCATTTCTAAAAATTTTCAATTATGAGCATCAAGTACAAAGTTATCGAGAAAGGGCAACCGGGCGTTGCCGGAGGCGGAACCAAAAAGTTTTATGCCAATGTAGTAACCGAAGGAGAGCTATCGGTAGATGATTTGGTAAAGCAAATCGAGAAATTTTCCGCTCTTAGTGAGGCGGACATTCGCGGGGTGATTATCGCTTTGGAAAATGTAATTCAACAAGGATTAGCCGATAGCAAAATCATTCGTTTGGAAAAACTCGGCAGTCTATACCCTACGCTCAGCAGTAATGGAGTAGCTACCGAAAAGGAGTTTACGGCTAACCAGATAAAATCCGTTAGTGTGAATTATCGCCCAGGTACCCGCATTGTAGAAGCAATGAAAGCAGCAGGTTTCGAGAAGAAAAAATAGTTTTCATAAAAACCAGCAGCAGTATTTCTAAAAACCAAGCGTGGTTTCACCTAAAACCACACTTGGTTTTATTTCAAACCTGCCGTGCTTTTGCCCAAAACCTGCGGTGGTTTTTTCCGTATGGGTAAATTATTCTTTGCTAAGTGTCATTAACAAAGAATATTTAAAAACATTTAATATTTTAAAAGGAATAAGGTATGAATTACGACAATTTTTTTCTTCCTGCGGAAGATTTTGAGAAAAGCAAATATTTTTTTGCTGATGTTTTGGGTTTGGAAATCAAATTTGATTTCTCCCAAATGGGAATGATTGCCTTTAAAGTGGGCAATGAAGAGGCTGCTATTATCTTAAAAGACAAGAAAAAATTTCCGAATGTGAAACCTGCCATTTGGCTGGAAGTAGATAATGTAACGGAAGTGTACGAAGATTTAAAAACTAAAGGCGTGGAATTTTTAACGCCACCTTTCCCCATAAAAACAGGTTGGGCGGTGGAGTTTTTAGACCCTTCGGGCAATGTAATGGGCTTTACGGATTATCGTTCTAATAATTGAATTTTTAAAAATAAATAAATGATAAATAAGGACAAAAAATATTTTACCTCCCAATGTAAGGGTAAAACATTTTTTACCCCTCAATGTAAGGGCAAAAAATATTTTGCCCCAACGAAACTCTGGCTATATTTTATCATCACAATGTCGGTGTACTTGCTGATGGTTTTTATCACTATCCCTACACTGAATCGCCTTGCCAACGGACTGGATATTATTGATGTCCTTCCCTTTTACGATGGCGAATATGTGGTGCGTCTTTTGGAGTATTTAGAAAGTGAGGGCAGACATTACTATCTGTACAAGCAATTACCTGTGGATATGCTGTATCCGCTGTTGTACGCCTTTACTTACAGAAAGATATTAAAGCATTTTATTGATAAATTGAACTTTAAAAGGGTAAGATGGGTGGTCTTTTTACCCATTTTGGCGGCAGTGTTTGACTACTTGGAAAATATCGGCATCGGCATATCGCTTTACCGCTTTCCGTCACTTTCGGATACCGTTTTATCGGTATTGCCTTTTTTCAGTTTGCTAAAAAATCTCTTTGTAGTGCTGTATCTGTTGGCGTTTTTCGGATTGGGAATTATGGTTTTGGTAAAGAAAATAAAATCTTGATTGCGTCGCCTTTGGTCTTAATCGCACAGTTTATCAACCATTATAAACAAAAGAAGTAAAAAATGTTACAGTTAAAAATTCCTCCAGTTATCGTTCTTGCTGTTTTTGCGAGTATGATTGTCGCCATTCCGTATATTTTTCCATTCGATGCCTTTCAGTCGATGGGTTTATGCATCTTTTTTATTGTGCTAGGTGCAATGATTGCATTATCAGGCGTTTTGGAGTTTAGAAAATTAAGCACCACCGTCAATCCTACCACGCCCGAAAAGAGTAGTCGTATTGTGGATACGGGTATTTATCGGTTCAGCCGAAATCCGATGTATTTGGGAATGGCGACGGTGCTTGTAGGCTTAGTGTTTGGTTTTGGCAATTATTTTTCGTGGTTGGCTGTTGTGGGATTTGTGGTGTATATTACACAATTTCAGATACTCCCAGAAGAGAGGGTTTTAAAACAAATTTTTGGCAAACCTTACGAAGAATATCTGACGAAAGTTCGCCGTTGGTTATAATTTTATTTAGATAATAAAACTTCAACAAATGTGTTAGAATTATATAACTTTGTCCATTAGTAAAGAATTTAACAATGAAACTATCAAACAACACTATTTTAATTACGGGCGGTTCATCAGGTATTGGTTGGGCATTAGCAGAGCGTTTTTATGAACTTGATAATAAGGTAATTATCACAGGAAGAGACCCTAAAAAATTGGCTCAAATCAAAAGCCAATACCCAAACATTGAAACTTTTGCACGAACGATTTTCGGCAGAAGAAATAGAAGAACATCGCTATTTTTTACGCAATCGTTTTGAAATTGGCGGTTTGCGAAAAGACACGGGCAAAGCCGAAATTATTTTTCATTTTGAAAAAGAATTTAGCGACCTTTGCCACCGAGAACAGAAACAAAAAATCAGTGAATATTTTTTGACCGCCCTTCGTGTTTTTGCCCAAAAACAAAAGAAAATCAATTATAATTTTGAGTTGATGTTGGCTGATTTTGAGCGAATTGTGAAGGATTGGCAAAAATGAATTGAATCAAAACAAACAAGGAAAAAATGTACAAGACATCATTTAAAATATCAAAAATGGATTGCCCTTGCGAAGTGCAAATGATAAAAATGAAGCTTGCAGAGTTGCAAAATATTCATTCAATGGAATTTAGCATAGATAATAGACTGTTAATTGTTTTTCATAGTGGTAACTATCAGCAGATTTTTCAGCACCTTAAAAGCCTACAATTAGACACTTCTCTGATTGATAGCAGTGCTGCAGATGATTACTCAAAAACAAATGACACCAATGAAAGAGTATTGCTCTGGCGTGTTTTATATATCAATTTTTTCTTTTTTATTTTAGAAATGGCAACAGGATTTTTATCTGGTTCTATGGGGCTTATCGCCGATAGTTTGGATATGCTTGCTGATAGCTTAGTGTATGGACTTGCTTTATTAGCTGTTGGTACGAGTATCATTTATAAAAAACGTATTGCAAAAATAGCAGGTTATTTTCAAATATTTCTTGCCATTATCGGACTTGTAGAAGTCATTAAGCGATTTATTGGCAGTGAATCCATTCCTCATTTTCAAACGATGGCTTTTGTTTCGTTGCTGGCACTTATTGGTAACGCTCTTTGCTTGTATTTATTGCAAAAGAACAAAAGCCAAGAAGCTCATATGCAAGCCAGTATGATTTTTACTTCTAATGATGTCATTATCAATATAGGGGTGATTATTGCTAGTGGATTGGTTTATTTGACTAATTCTAAATCTCCTGACCTTATCATCGGAGCCATTGTATTTTGCATTGTTTGGCAAGGGGCAATAAAAATTTTAAAACTCTCAAAATAATGTAAATTAACTTTAATTAAAAAAGGAAATCATATGAAAAACGAATGTAAAATCATCGGCATCGCGGTACGCACGACCAATGCCAACGGACAAGCCGCAACAGATTTAGGCAAACTTTGGGGGCAATTTATGAGCGACACTATTTCAAACATTCCGAATGCTATTTCCGAAGAAATTATCGCGATATATACCGATTATGAAAGTGATTATCAAGGGGCTTATACCGCGATTATCGGAAAGAGAGTCAGTTCGTTAGACGAAATTCCAAACGGAATGATTGGGCGAGAATTTCCTGCTACAAAATTTCAGAAATTCATTGCCAAAGGAGCAATGCCCAATGCCGTTATGCAGACTTGGAAAACCATTTGGGAACAAGATGAAGTGCTGAATCGTGCCTACCAGTACGATTTTGAAGTCTATGGTGAAAAATCCCAAAACGGCGATGAGTCTGAAGTGGAGATTTTCGTTTCGGTGAAGTGAAAAATCAATAATCAGTGAGTATATTCATCAAAAATCATAATATTTAGTGAATATAATCACTAAAAAACCTATATATTTGGTGAATAGAAAATTTGTTTTTACCTTTGCGTAAAAAACAAACCTATGATAAACAGGGAGTTTACGCATATTTTACAACAAAAATTACGCAAAGGTAAAGTAATTTTGCTTGTGGGATCTCGTCAAGTAGGGAAAACTACGCTGATCAATGAGCTTTTGAAAGACAAGAATTATCTGTTTCTTAATGGTGATGATACTTCGGTGGTAGAACTAATTTCAGAGGCAAATACGGAAGTGTTACGAAACATCATTGGCAATTATAAATATGTGTTTATAGATGAGGCTCAACGCATTCCAAATATCGGACTGAAACTCAAAATCATTGCCGACCAAATGAAAGAAGTGCAAGTTTTGGTAAGTGATTCTTCGGCTTTGGATATCAATAATATGACACAAGAGCCACTCACGGGACGCAAGTTGGAGTACCATCTTTTCCCCATTTCGTGGAAGGAATTTCAAGATGATGTAGGTTACTTAAAAGCAGAACAGCAATTGGAGATCAGATTGTTATACGGGATGTATCCTGATGTAATCAATCATTTTGGAGAGGAAAAAGAGATTTTGGAAAACTTGGTTTCGAGCTATCTGTACAAAGATATTCTATCATTGGCGAATATTCGAAAGCCTGAAGTTTTAGAAAAAATTCTCCGTGCATTGGCATTTCAGGTGGGTAGTGAGGTGAGTTATAATGAAATAGCTCAGTTGGTAAGTGTAGATAAAAACACGGTGAGCCATTACATTGATTTACTCGAAAAGTGTTTTGTGATATTTTCATTGCATTCATTTTCGACAAATTTACGAAACGAAATCAAGACCAATCGCAAGATTTATTTCTATGATAATGGTGTTCGTAATATGATTTTAGGTGATTTTACTTCCTTCGCTTTGCGACAAGATAAGGGGGCTTTGTGGGAAAATTTTATGATTTCGGAACGAAAAAAACGCCTGAATTTTCATCGCAGTTTAGCTCGTCCGTACTTTTGGCGAACCACCGCTCAACAAGAGGTAGATTATTTGGAAGTAACTGCCAATGAAATTAGAGCTTTTGAGTTTAAGTGGTCAGATACCAAAAAAGCAAAACTTCCTAAGCCGTTCTTAGATAATTACTCGTCTGATTTAATGGTGGTTAATAAAAAGAATTTTCGTGATTTTGTGAGTGAGATTATAAAGATATAAAATCAAACAAAATGAGTTACATAGATTTTGATATAGAAAATAACTCAATTTTTATTTCTCGTGGAGATTCAAGAAATAGAAATAAAATAAAAAAAACAGATTGTACTGATGATTTTACTTTTTATGAATATAATGGTAAATCAGAGGCAATTTCATTTAATAATTTTCTTTCTTTGCGAGAGCAAGATGGTCTTAAAGGGGAAATTGAATTTAAAAAATTATTAGAAAAGAATAATATCCCATATCTTTACATTGGTCAAGGTCCGTTTGGTATTGAACGCTCTGGAGTACTTTTAGATAATACTAAATCAAAAAGAGCAGACTTTTTAGCCAATATCAAAGATTTGGGTACTATTTTGTTTGATGTTAAATGTCGTTCAAAAATTTCATTTCATAAAGGAGATGAAAAATATTTTTATCTGTACATTTCAGAGATAAATGCATTGATGAACCTTCAGAAAGCTATATTGATGCCTGTTTGGTTGGCTTTTTTGGATAGAAATGAATTAAAAAATATTCCCACTTTCTATTTTATATCTATTTCAACAGTTTCAAATTTTATAGAGCAAATATCAAAAAAGTACCCTAATAATGAAGAGTTTGAAGAAATAACTCTACTGAGACTGCCCATAGAATTATTTACAGAAATAGAGGAGAAAATAATTTTTGAAGTTGGTCACAAAAATATAAGCGAAGAGTTGTGTGAAAAACATACAGAACTTAATATCGCACTCAATAGAAGATTAAAAGATGAGATAAAAAATACGATTAGAAACAATAAATGTTATAAATCTTATCTTTCAAATTCTTTTTTTGAATATACCCAAATAAATTATTGTCAAAAAAATGAAGTGGATTTTCTTTTGAAGAAAATGATTGAAGTTAATATTATTGAATATAAATCACATCAAATTTTACGAATTTTTGGAGAATAGGATTTTCTTACAAAATCATAAAATATAAACCAACAAAAATTGTATTTTTCAAAACAGGAAATCTAAATATATGACACACGCATTTAAAATCATCGGCATCGCGGTACGCACGACCAATGCTAGCGGACAAGCCGCAACAGATTTGGGCAAACTTTGGGGGCAATTTATGAGCGACACCATTTCAAAAATCCCCAATACCATTTCCGAAGAAATTATCGCGATTTACACTGATTATGAAAGTAATCATCAAGGGGCTTATACCGCGATTATCGGGAAGAAAGTCAGTTCGTTAGATGAAATTCCAAACGGAATGATTGGGCGAGAATTTCCTGCTACAAAATTTCAGAAGTTCATTGCCAAAGGAGTAATGCCCAATGCCATTATGCAGACTTGGAAAACCATTTGGGAACAAGATGAAGTGCTGAATCGTGCCTACCAGTACGATTTTGAAGTCTATGGTGAAAAATCCCAAAACGGCGAGGAGTCCGAAGTGGAGGTTTTTATAAGCGTAAAGTAAACAACTCAAAAATGGACACTTACATTGCACTACTCAGGGGCGTGATGCCCAGAAGAAAGAATAGCATTCTAAATATGGGCTTATTTGATTGAACAAAAATTTCTTAGAAAAGAAACTGAAAATCACAAAAACCACACGCAATTTCAATACATTGACAAGGTTGGTGGTAATGGCGTAGGAAAATATATAAACAACTAAAACTATGACCCTAAAAGACATATTACAGAACATAGAAATCATCTCCCATTCGGGAGAAATCAATACCGAAGTAGGCAATTTGGTGCAAGACTCGCGGTTAATTAAGCAAGGCGATGTATTCGTTACTATAAAAGGTACGGCATCAGACGGGCATCAATTCATTAGCAAAGCCATCGAAAAGGGAGCGAAAGTCATCGTTTGCGAGGAAATTCCACAAGAAACTATTTCGGAAATTGTTTACATAAAGGTAAAAGATACCACTTCTGCTTTGGCAACGATGGCGAGTAATTTTTACGGAAATCCATCGGAAAAACTCAAGTTAGTGGGGATAACAGGTACAAACGGAAAAACCACCACCACGAGTTTGCTGTATCAGTTGTTTAGAAAAGTGGGCTACAAAGTGGGGCTGATTTCCACCATCGCCATTTATGTAGATGAGCAGAAGTACGACACCAAAAACACCACGCCCGACATTCTTACACTCAATAAGTATCTGAAAATGATGGTCGATACAGGTTGTCAGTATTGCTTTATGGAAGTGAGTTCGCACGGCGTGGAGCAACGACGCATCGAAGGGTTACAATTTGCAGGGGGTGTTTTCACGAATTTAACGCACGACCATTTGGACTATCACCAAACCTTTGCCAACTACCGCGATGCTAAAAAGAAATTTTTCGACCAATTGCCAAAAACGGCTTTTGCTCTTACCAATAGCGACGACAAAAACGGCAGTGTGATGCTCCAAAACACTAAAGCTCAAAAGAAATCGTACGCTCTGAAAACAATGGCAGATTATCGTTTGCAGATTTTGGAAAATCAGTTTTCGGGTTTGGTGCTGAAAATAGACGGACAGGAAGTTTGGACAAACCTCATCGGGCAGTTTAATGCTTATAATTTATTGGCAGTCTATGCTGTTGCGGATTTGCTCGGAATCGAAAAAATGGAAAACCTAACCGCTTTGAGTACTTTGCAGTCGGTAGGTGGCAGGTTTCAGTATTTTGTTTCGAAAGACAAAATTACGGCGATTGTGGATTATGCCCATACGCCCGACGCCTTGCAAAATGTGTTGGACACCATCAACAATATTCGCACCAAAAACGAACAACTTATCACGGTGGTAGGCTGCGGAGGCAATCGCGACAAGAGCAAACGCCCCGTAATGGCGGATATTTCCACGAAGGAAAGCACCCGAGTGATTTTCACATCGGATAATCCGCGAGACGAAGACCCACAAACCATTTTGGACGAAATGGAATCAGGCGTATCGGCACAACATTACAAAAAGTTCGTTACCATAGCCGACCGCCATCAGGCAATAAAAACCGCTTGTCAGTTTGCTCAATCGGGAGATATTATCCTCATTGCAGGGAAAGGACACGAAACCTATCAAGAAGTAAAAGGTGTTCACACCCATTTTGATGATATGGAGGAAGTGAGGCAATTTTTAAAATAACCAAGATATGAAACTAATCATAAACGAAAAATTATATCTCGAATTGGTACAATTATCTGATGCTGAAACCATTTTCAACACAATAGATAAACAAAGAAAATATTTAGGGAAGTGGCTTCCGTTCGTTTCTTTTATAAAAAATGTTGCTGATGAAGAAAATTTTATAAAATCGGTTTTGGAGACAATGGAACAAACCAAAGATTATGTGTTTTGTATCCGAAAAGAAGGCAATTTTGTCGGGCTTATCAGTTTTATCAAAACGGACAAACTCAATCAGAGAACTGAAATCGGTTATTGGATTTCAGAAACATACCAAAAACAAGGCATCGCAACCCGAGCCACCAAGCGAATGTGTGAATTTGCCTTTACCGAAATGGGAATGAACCGCGTACAAATCCGTTGTGCTGTCGAGAATTTACCAAGCAAAAACATTCCAAAGCGATTGGGATTTACCTTTGAGGGCATCGAACGGCAAGGCGAACGCGTTTCGGAAAATGTATTCCGAGATTTGGAAGTGTATAGTATTTTAAAATCGGAAATGGTAAAATAACTCAAATTGATTGGTAGAAATGATAAATAGTTTCAGAAAAATAACTGAGTTTTTTCTTAAAGAATAATAACTTTGGAAAAATATAAATAATTGTAAATGAATTTTTTGTTTAAAATACTGCCTTCGCTTTTAAAAATAGTGGCTTGCTTGTATATTTTTTATATTTTTCTGTTTGAAAAAAACTTAAGAAGAAGCAGTCCCATAAACTGGGAAACGTTAATGATGATAGGCATTATGATTTGGTTTGTTAATATCATCAGCGATTCTTGGAAAGAGATTAAATTACTTTGGCGGAAAAGAAAATAGCGTTTTTCTCCAAATTTACCAAAAACAATAAATAGCAAACAAAATGAAACAAGAACTATATAAAAGCCTAACAAAAATCGAAGAAAGTATCGTTGGTGTTCGTCAGTTTACGATTCATAATTCGGCTTTCAAATCGAGTATCGAGGTGTATGATTATGCCTATCCGTTTGATTTTATGGAAGATATAGAGCAGTATCAAACTGAATGCAAACGAGAGGGTTATGAGAGTTTGTATCAGCTTGTTGCAGAATTTATGAAAAAGTGTAACATCACGCCTTTTGATGAATCGGAGTTAAATGAGAAAAAAAATCATACTTTTTTGCTGTTTTATTTTCTGGTCAAACCTTCCGAAGAAATAAAGAAAAAAGGGTTCAATGCCGAAGTGAGAACTTTTTTTGCCGTGCCTTTTACGGAAAATGGCGAGGAAGCATTCCAAATTTTGGTTTCAAAAAATCGTTTTAGCGGAATTGTTGAAGAAATGAAATACGCCGAGCCTCTTTCGGAGGACAATGATAAAGAACATTGGGCGATATTTGAAAAAGCTGTAGCAATAGTAGAACAGGAACTAAACCTCGTTGCGAATGCAGAACATATCGAACTCAGTACTTTTGACGATGCGTTGAATGATTTTGTCGCTATTGCCAATATCAAAAAACAGAAAACTTTTAAAAATCAGTGGAAAAAGCTAAAACAAAACCCTAAAAAGTATATCGACAAAATATTAAAAGCGGGTTTTTACGGCAATGCCAATCAGCAGCAAATCAATTATGAATTTCTCCTCAAGGAACATCTCGAAACTTATAATGACGACTTTCCTATTGAGATTGATGCCCTTACGGATTATATAGAAGAGCGTTTGGGAGAAAAAATTCACATTACCGAAGAAGACATATTGTACCCCAAAAGTATTGCCGAAAAAATCGAAAAACAAACCGATTATACCCTTTTAAATGTAGAAAATCAGCTGGGCTTTTATACTTTCTTTCTATGCCATAAAGAATATAAAGACTGGATGTTATCTCTGGCAAAGCAACTGGAACTACCAATTGACGATGATTTTTAGCATTTCACATAAAAATGATGTAATACATACAACCTTTAATGGCAAAACAATAATAAAAGCGTATGTACGCAACCACGATAACAATAAAAGACAATAAAAATGTTATATTATCTATTTGATTACTTAGAAAAAGAATACAATTTGGCGGGAGCAGGATTGTTTCAATACCTTTCGTTCCGTGCGGGGGTTGCGGCGATTCTCTCACTTTTAATTGCTACCATCTTCGGAAAGAAAATTATCCGTAGGCTGTACGCACTTCAGGTGGGAGAAACCATTCGTGATTTAGGTCTGCAAGGACAGAACGAAAAAGCAGGAACACCTACAATGGGAGGCGTGATTATCATCTTGGCAACGCTTGTACCAGTGCTTCTGTTTGCTGAACTGGCAAATGTGTACATCATTTTACTCATAGTTTCAATGATTTGGATGGGAATCATTGGGTTTGCGGACGACTACATCAAGGTTTTTAGAAAAAACAAAGACGGACTCAAAGGCAAATTCAAAGTTTTGGGGCAAATAGGTCTCGGACTTTTTGTCGGAGCGATGCTTTATTTCAACCCTAATGTAACCGTGAAGAACGAAAGCATAAAAGCAAGTACAGTAACCGAAGTTCAAATTCAGCAAGAAGAAATAAAATCTACCAAAACCACTATTCCGTTTATGAAAAACAACGAATTTGACTATGCCGACCTGATTTCGTGGGCAGGTGAAGGAAGTAAAGATTGGGTTTGGGTGGTTTTTATTCCGATAGTTATTTTAATTGTGACAGCAGTCTCCAACGGAGCTAACCTCACCGATGGAATTGACGGACTGGCAGCAGGAAGTTCCGCAATCATTGTGCTAACACTCGGGATTTTCGCTTGGGTATCTGGGAACATCATTTTTTCGCAGTACCTTAACATAATGTATATCCCCAATGTAGGAGAAATGACCATCTTCATCGCTGCATTTGCTGGGGCTCTCATCGGATTTTTGTGGTATAACACCTATCCTGCTCAGGTTTTTATGGGCGATACAGGCAGCCTGACCATTGGGGGGGTAATTGCTGTGATTGCCATTTCAGTTCGTAAGGAATTGCTCATTCCATTGCTGTGTGGTATCTTCCTGATTGAAAATCTATCGGTTATGATGCAAGTTTCTTACTTCAAATACACAAAAAAGAAGTATGGCGAGGGCAAACGCATCTTCCTGATGTCACCTTTGCATCATCATTATCAGAAAAAAGGCTATCACGAAAGTAAAATTGTGATGCGGTTCCTAATTGTGGGCATCATTCTGGCAATAATGTCCTTCGTAACCTTAAAAATTAGGTAATCGAAGTTCAGAAAGAAGTTCTTTATCGCTATAAAGAATAGAAAAAAGTCCGTAGAAAAGAGAAAACGAATGATAAATCTGCTAAAATATTCGTCTTTAACACAGAAAATGTTTTCCGATGCAAAGAAAAGGGAAAATAGTATCTACAAAAAGTGTGAAGATAGTACTCAAATTGCAGGATTTTCCTCCCAAGACGAACTAATTATCATTGGGAAGAAGTATTACTATCACTTTAACGAGGTAAAACCCGAATATCAGAAGGAATTGCATAACATTTTCTCTTCCGAATGGAAAAATGAATTGTATTATGGCTTTGCTAAGTTTTACGCCAAGAGCATCAAGCAGGAAAATAAGCTCTATGTGTTGATGCTTTTGGGAATAAACACAGAAAAACTTTCAAAAGAGAACCTACAAGAGGCAAAAGACATCGGATTTGAGAAAAAAGGCAGTATTTTTTGCGAAGAAGACACGGGAAATTTCATATATAAGTCAATTCACATTGCTGGAAAGTTTGCACCAAAGCAACAATGGAAAGAAAAGCTAAAAAATGAGTTTCCGCTGAAGCAAAAATTTCATTTTACGATAGAAAAAGAATCAAAATTGCCCAAAATAGGATTGTATATAAAAGCAATCGTGTTGTTGCCTTTTACTTTATTGTCCGATTTGATAGCAATTACCTTATTATATGGAACAATTGGGCTTGTTTTTATCGTTTTAAAGCTAAAAAATCTATTAAAAAGGGATTAAATCAACAAAAATATACAGATATAACAGAAAATTGAGATTGTAGAATAGAAAATTAAGTCCGTAGAATACAAAATAAAGCTCGTACAGAACAAAATGAAGTCCGTACAATGCAAAATAAAGTCGGTACAATACAATATAAAGTGCGTACAGAGCAAAATGAAGCAAAAAACGATTAATAATTTTAACATAAAAGAAAAAATGAAACAAAAAATACTATTTATCATACTTTGTGCAAACATTTTTGCCTCGTGTGAGAACGTCAATCAATTGGTAAATAACATCAGTAACGAAATATCGGAAAGCTCTGAACGCATTGAGACAGAAATTTCTAAAAGTACAAACCAAATTAAAGACGAAGTTTTGAAAAATGTCAATTTGGAAGCCATCACCAACGAGTTACTGAACGTAAAACATTTGGAAAGTATTGAAAATGTAGCTTTAAAAGTAGTTGAATATCAAAATATTGCCGAAAGAATTTCTCTTCTGCAGGAAAACATCACCACAGGAGAGTTAGGAGCATTGGAAATACTCGCAATCACGCAGTTTACTAAAAATGCTCAGCAAGAACTTATAAAACTAAAGGAAGGAAATACCTCAATTGAAACCAAACAGAAGATAGATTCTCTTTTAATCAACTATGAAAATGTTTTAAACAACTATTCTCAGCAAAATATAAGGGGAAATAGTGAGTTTAATAATCGTTTTCAGGAAGATATGGAAGAAGACGAAGACTTTGATAACTAACTTAACAATCAATGTATGAAAAATGACATCGATTTATAGTTCAAAATATAAAAAATGAAAAAATTAGTAATTTTAGGAGGAGGCGAAAGCGGTGTTGGGGCTGCAATTCTTGGTAAAAAGAAGCATTGGGACGTATTTCTGTCCGACAAAGGCAAGGTAGCAACCAAATATGCTGAGGTACTCAATCAACATACCATTCGATGGGAGGAAAATAAGCATACCGAAAGTGAAATCCTCTCAGCAGATTGTATCATAAAGAGTCCAGGAATTCCTGATACGGTAGAAATCATCAAAAAAGCAAAGGAAAAACATATCGAAATCATTTCCGAAATTGAATTTGCTTATCGCTATACCAAAGGGAAGATTATTGCCATCACGGGTAGCAACGGAAAGACTACCACAACCAGCCTAACGTATCACATTCTGAAAGAAAGCGGGCTTAATGTGGGCGTGGCAGGGAACATCGGGAAGAGTTTTGCTCAAATGGTAGCAGAAGATGATAAAGAATATTATGTTCTGGAAATCAGTAGTTTTCAACTGGACGGAATTACGAGTTTTAAGCCGCACATTGCCATTTTACTGAACATCACTCCTGACCATCTGGATAGGTATGACTATAAAATGGAGAATTACATCGCATCGAAATTCAGAATTACTGAAAATCAGACCGAAAATGATTATTTTATTTACGACATCGACGACCCAATCATAGCTCAATGGCTTGAAAAGAACGAAATAAAATCACAAAAAATCCCATTTTCAATAGAAAAAAAATTAAATAAAGGAATTTATAGTTTAAAAGACATAATACATATGAATATTGACAACCAGACATTTGAAATTGAAGTAAAAGAAATGAGTTTGAAAGGAAAACACAACATTAAGAACTCTATGGCGGCTTCGGTATCTTCACGACTTCTGAAAGTTCGTAAGGAATCTATCCGCGAGAGCCTGAAAGGTTTTGTTGGTGAGCCACATCGTCTGGAATTTGTTAAAACAGTGGAAGGAATTACCTATATAAACGACTCAAAAGCGACCAATGTAAACTCTGTTTTCTTTGCTTTGGACACAATGAAAACGCCCGTAGTGTGGATTGTAGGTGGTGTGGACAAAGGGAATGATTATTCTCCCCTACTGCCTTACGTACACGAAAAAGTGAGAGCAATTATTTGCTTAGGGAAAGATAATTCGCCCATCTTAAAATCTTTTGGAAACGTCATTGATAACATTGTAGAGACCCAAAGTATGGAAGAGGCTGTATCTCTTTCAAAACAATTTGCAAAAAACGGAGATACTGTGCTACTTTCACCTGCGTGTGCAAGTTTTGACTTGTTCAAAAATTATGAAGAACGAGGAAATGAATTCAAAAAAGAAGTAGAAAAACTATAACAAATGCGAAGCTGGTTAGCACGAAATATAAAGGGAGATAAAGTCACTTGGGCTATCATACTGATATTTACGTTATTCTCATTTTTGGCTGTTTATAGTGCCAGTACAAATTTGGTTTACGTTATCGGTAAGGGAACCACGTTCGGACACTTTTTAAGGCACGGACTCATTGTCTTTATTGGCTTTGTCATCATTTATGTAATTCATAAAGTTCCGTATCGTTTCTCTCGTCCAGTTTCAAAGTTAGGATTATTCCTTTCGGCTTTGTTTTTGATTTTTGCCGCTCTTAAAGGAACCACCATTGAAGGAGCCAATGCCAGTCGATGGATTCAAGTGCCTTTTGTGGGTATTTCATTTCAGCCTTCTACGTTTGCTTTGGTTATGCTGATGACGTATGTAGCCTCGTATTTAGCTGAAAACTACGGCAAAAAGCCCACATTCTCGGAATCTTTTCTTCCTTTATGGCTACCTGTGGCGATTATCCTTGGGCTTATCGTGCCCTCTAACCTTTCTACGGCTGTACTGGGAGCAGGTTCGGTAGGGATTTTAACTTTTATTGGGCGACATCCTCTGAAAAATATCTTTACGGCTCTGAGTATCGGTATAGCTCTTATGGCAATTTTCATTCTTACAGTGAAAGCATTTCCTGATAATTTCAAAAATACGCGGGTAAGCACTTGGGTAAGCCGTATTGAATCCTTTACAGCAGGAGAAGACGAGAAAGAAGGTTATCAAATTGAACGAGCTAAAATGGCTATTGCAAAAGGCGGACTAATGGGTGAAGGAGCTGGAAAAAGCACGATGAAAAACTTTCTGCCACAGAGTTCTTCCGATTTTATTTATGCTATTATTACGGAGGAATATGGCTCGTTTGGGGCATTAGTCATAATGGCTCTTTATGTACTTTTACTTTTGCGGATTGTCATCATTTCTCAAAATGCAAGAACGATATTTGGGCAGTTATTAGTTTTGGGAGTAGGCTTTCCAATTATTCTACAAGCCCTTATAAATATGGGAGTTGCGGTAGAATTATTTCCCGTTACGGGACAGAACTTACCGCTTATTAGTAGTGGAGGAACTTCCATTTGGATGACGTGTTTGGCGTTAGGATTGATTCTTTCGGTAAGTACAAGCAAACGCAATAATAAACAACAAGCTATGGAAAAAGACAAAAACTTAGCCGAAGTTGAAGAGGAACTAGCTGAAGAAATTATGGAAGAAATCCAAAAGGCAGAAAGAAAGAAATTGGCAACATAGTTTAAATTTTAATACTCAAACATTCAAACTATTATGAAAAGATTTATCATATCAGGTGGCGGTACAGGCGGACATATTTATCCTGCTATTGCTATTGCGAATGAAATAAAGAATCGTTTGCCTGATGCCGAAATTCTGTTTGTGGGAGCTGAAAACCGAATGGAAATGCAAAAAGTGCCTCAGTCGGGGTATCCCATCGAAGGATTGTGGATTTCGGGGTTACAACGCAAACTAACGCTTGACAACTTGATGTTTCCGCTGAAACTTGTCAGTAGCCTGTGGAAGGCTCGGAAAATCATCAAGAAATTTCGTTCTGATGTGGTTATCGGAACAGGCGGATATGCCTCTGCCCCAACCCTTAAAGCAGCTCAATGGATCGGCATCCCTACGATAATTCAAGAACAGAATTCCTATGCTGGAGTGACCAACAAATGGGTATGCCAAAAAGCGGAAAAAATATGTGTGGCTTATGACGATATGGAAAAATTCTTCCCGAAAGAAAAAATAGTGAAAACGGGAAATCCTGTTCGGGCAGATTTGCTCAACATTTCCGAAAAAAGAAAAGAAGCTCAAACTTTTTTCTCTCTGAATCCAAATAAAAAAACGCTTTTGGTTTTGGGTGGAAGTTTAGGAGCAAGACGTATCAATCAGCTTATTGAAAGCAATTTGCCTCTTTTTGAAAAACTTGATATCCAAGTACTTTGGCAGTGTGGGAAACTCTATTTTGAAGAATATAAAAAGTACGACTCTGAAAATATTAAAGTATTGCAATTCATTGACCGAATGGATTTTGCGTACGCCTCAGCAGATGTGATTATTTCCCGAGCAGGAGCAAGTTCCGTAAGTGAACTTTGCATTGTGGGCAAACCTGTGATTTTCATTCCGTCACCCAACGTAGCGGAAGACCATCAGACCAAAAACGCACAAGCAATAGCAAAAAAACAAGGTTGTGTTTTAATCCGTGAAAGCGAGTTAGATAGCCAATTTAAAACAATATTTTCACAGCTAATTCTTGACGAAAATCAACAGAAAAATCTCTCTGAAAATATCAAAAAATTAGCTCAACCCAACGCAACTAAGGACATCGTAGATATTATTTTTAAATTATTCAAAGATTAAATGATTTAAAGATTGAAAAAATCAGAAAGATTAAAATGAAAGAAGTAATCATTAAGAAATTAAATTCGGAAAATTTGGTAACAAAAGGCTTGAAATTATCCTTAGAGGTCTTCACTAAGTGCAACAAAATGGACTATAATGATGAGGGCTATCGTCATTTTAATAGTTATATTGAAAATAAGGAACAAGTCTCTTTATTATCAATCTACGGAGCATTTATCAATGAAAATCTTGTAGGGATTATTGGAGTCAAAGAAAACGGTCATCACATTTCCTTATTTTTTGTAGATGAAAAGTATCAAGGCTTGAAGATTGGACGTAAATTATTTGCATTTGCCCAAAACGACACAAAAGCAAATCACATCATCGTTAATTCATCAACAAGTGCAGTTGAAATGTACAAAAAGTTAGGATTTAACATCATCAGAGAACAAATTACAAGAAACGGATTGACTTCTGTTTTAATGGAATACAAAAACAATGACTAATCATTTAATTTTTAAATCTTTTAATCTTTTAAAACCTTAAACAAAAACGCAATGAAAGTCAATTTCAATAACATAAAAAACGTATATTTCATCGGGATTGGTGGAATCGGAATGTCGGCATTGGCTCGTTATTTCAAAGCCATCGGAAAGAATGTCTGCGGATACGACCGAACACCAACAGAAATTACCGATACACTTGAAAACGAAGGAATTAAAGTCCACTTTACGGAAGATGAAGCAAATATCCCATCAGATTTCAAAAGTGTGGAAAATACTCTTATAGTGTACACACCTGCCGTCCCGAAAATGCACGTTGAACTTGTTTTCTTCCAAAAGAATGGTTATCAAGTTTTTAAGCGTTCCGAAATTTTAGGAATGATTACTGAAAATAGTTTTTGTTTAGCGGTGGCAGGAACGCACGGAAAAACCACAACATCAAGCATTTTAGCTCATATTTTAGTGGAAAGTGGAGCTTCAGTAAGTGCTTTTTTAGGTGGAATTGCCGAAAATTTCAACAGCAATTTAGTTCTTAACGGAAGTAAATTTACCGTTGTTGAAGCCGACGAATTTGACCGCTCTTTTTTAAGGTTATCTCCTGATATTGCGTGTATTACTTCAATGGATGCTGACCATTTGGACATCTACGGAAGTAAAGAGGAATTTAAAAAAGGGTTTCGTGATTTTGCCGACAAAATTAAATCTGATGAAAATCGGATTATATGTAACAGACTGAAAATAAACGGAAAAACATACGGATTGGAAGATAATTCTGATTTCAGCTTTCAAAATATTCGTATCGAAAATGGTTTGTATCACTTTGATTTCCATTATGCAAACAACGTTCTTAAAAATTATGTGTTTCCAAAACCGGGCAGACACAATTTGTCGAACGCTTTGGCGGCGGTGGCGATGGGTGTACAAGCGGGGTTTCCTGCTGAAAAATTATTGTCCGCATTGGCAACTTTTAAAGGAGTAAAACGTCGATTTTCATACATCATCAAAGAAAAGAATTTCGTTTTTATTGACGACTATGCACATCACCCATCGGAAATCAATGCACTTTTCCAAGCGGTGGACGAAATGTATCCAAAAATTGAAAAAACCATTGTTTTTCAGCCTCATTTGTTTACTCGAACTCGCGATTTTATGGACGAATTTGCAGAGAGTTTATCCAAATTTGACGATGTAGTGTTGTTGGATATTTATCCTGCAAGAGAGTTGCCCATTGAAGGAATCACATCAGAAGTGTTGTTAGAAAAAATTCAAAGTAAACAGAAAGTTTTGGTTTCAAAATCGGACTTAATTCCGTTACTGACCAAAAAACAGCCCAAGTTATTGCTTACTGTTGGAGCAGGTGACATCGGAGCGGAAGTTGAGAAAATTAAAAAGATGTTGATAAAATGTTGCGCGTAAAAAAAATATTAAAAATACTGGTAATCATAACATTACCAATTTCTCTTCAGGCTTTTGCCTCATCGAGGAATTATTTACGCTCGGTAAAAGAAGTTAAAGTGGTATATTTGGGCTCGGAAAATATGTACGTAACCGATCAGGCTATTCGAAAGTTGCTTTTCAAGCAGCCTCACAACGAAATACGGCTAAAAACTTTGGATATTTTCAACTTGGAACAGCTACTTAATGCGCACGTTATGGTTGAAAATTCGGAAATTTTCCATACCATTGACGGAGAAGTAGAAATAAAAGTAAAACAACGTCAGCCCATCGGGCGCATATACGAAAACGGAAAATTTTTCTATATGGACACCCAAGGAATGCAAATGCCACTCTCACAAAACTACTCGGCAAGAGTGCCACTAGTGTTGGGAGATGTCAATAAAGCCTATTGGGATACCACTTTTAAGGTATTGCAATTTATTGGAGAAGATGATTTTTTATCAAAGAACATCATAGAAATAAAAGTCAAGGCTAACGGAGAGTACGAATTCAGAATGCGAATCCCTGACTTTATCGTACTCTTAGGGAAAGCTGAGGACCTAGAGCTAAAAAAGGCAAATCTGAAAGCATTTTACAAAAAAATGGAGAAAGAAAAAGCCTTAAATACGTACAAAACCGTAAATTTAAAGTACGCAAACCAAGTGATTTGTATTAGAAATTAAAACAATTAAAGACAAAACAAAGTGACAAACAACGATATGAAAAACAAACAATACTATGTAGGATTAGACATAGGAACCACCAAAATCGTTGCTATGATTGGTGAAAAAAACGAATTTGGCAAGATACGTATCTTAGGCTATGGGCAATCCAAAAGCGAAGGCATCAACAAGGGGGTTGTACACAACATCACCAAAACAATACAATCCATCTTACAAGCCATAAAAGATGCTCAAGACAGAACCGGACTGATTATCAAAGATGTTGAAGTAGGCATTGCGGGGCAACATATTTTGAGTATGCAACACAGTGATTACATCACACGCTCTAACCCAGAACAAGTCATTGATGAGGAGGATATACAAAAGCTAATAAATCAAGTATATAGCTTAGGAATGCAACCTGGTCAGGAAATCATTCACGTGCTTCCGCAAGAATATAAAGTGGACGGACAAGCCGAAATCAAAGAGCCCATCGGAATGGAGGGTTCACGCCTAGAGGCTTCTTTTCACTTGGTTATCGGTCAGATGAGTTCTATTCGCAATATTGGGCGATGCGTTAAAAGTGCAGGATTGAACTTGGTAAAACTCACTCTAGAGCCTCTGGCTTCTGCCGAATCCGTTTTAAGCGAAGAAGAAAAAGAAGCTGGGGTAGCGTTAGTAGATATCGGAGGAGGCACCACCGATGTAGCCATTTTTAAAGATGGTATCATTCGGCATACCGCGGTAATTCCAATGGGAGGTAACGTGATTACAGATGATATCAAGGAAGGATGTGCCATTTTGGGTAAATATGCCGAATTGCTCAAGGTGCGCTTCGGCTCGGCTTGGCCTGGTGAAAATAAAGAGAATGAAATGGTTGCTATTCCTGGAATTAAAGGAAAAGAACCGAAAGAAATTTCAGTAAAAAATCTTTCGAAAATCATTTATGCACGTATGGTTAACATCCTCGAAGCCATAAATAACGTCATCAAAAATTATGGTCACGACGAGCAAAAGAAAAAACTTTTTGCAGGAATTGTGCTCACCGGAGGCGGCAGTCAACTCAAACACATCAAACAACTTGCCGAATATGTTACAGGAATGGATGTGCGCATCGGCTATCCTAACGAGCACTTAGCAGGAGAATCGGATGAGCGTATTGCTTCACCTGTCTACGCCACCTCTATCGGACTGGTTATGAGCGCCATTAAAAGCCACGAAATACAAAAAAGTGAACTATTTCCTATCTATGAGGATAAAATAGAACACCCCGTAGCTTTATCAGAAACGCCAGTGGAAGAGCAACCCCTCCCCCAAGAGGAAGACTCTCTATTTGAAGAGGAAAAAGAGAAGAAAAAATATGGATTACTCGACAAAATGATAAACAACTCATTTGTTGACCGATTGAAAAAAATGTTAGATAGTGCAGAATAAAACAAAAAATTAAAGTAATAACAATTATGAGTACAAATACGAACCCAATGGAAGGCTTTTCTTTTGATTTACCCAAAAATAAAAGCAATGTAATTAAAGTGATTGGTATTGGTGGCGGTGGCGGAAACGCGGTTAATCATATGCACGTTGAAGGCATAAAAGGTGTGGATTATGTAATTTGTAACACCGACGCTCAAGCCCTTGAAAATAGCCCAGTTACTAATAAAATTCAATTAGGAGTTTCCTTAACCGAAGGATTAGGCGCTGGTGCAAACCCCGAGGTGGGTGAAAAAGCTGCCGAAGAAAGCTTGGAGCAAATCCGTAAAATGCTAGAAACTAACACTAAAATGGTTTTTATCACCGCAGGAATGGGTGGTGGTACGGGTACAGGAGCTGCTCCGGTTATCGCTAAATTAGCAAAGGATATGGGTATTCTTACTGTGGGTATTGTTACCTCGCCTTTTGCTTATGAAGGAAAAAAACGAAGCGACCAAGCCCAAGCAGGTATCGAAAAGCTACGCAAAAACGTAGATTCCCTCATCGTTATTAACAACAACAAATTAGCTGAAATTTATGGTGATTTGGGCATCAAAGAAAGCTATGCAAAGGCTGACGAAATTTTGCTTAAAGGCGCCAAAGGTATGGCAGAGGTAATTAGTAAACACTATATTATCAATATTGACTTACACGATGCTCGTACCGTTTTAGAAAACGGAGGCACAGCGATAATGGGTTCAGCAATAGCCGATGGCGAAAACAGAGCTGCCGACGCCATTATGGGCGCTTTAAATTCTCCTCTTTTGAATGACAACCGCATTGTAGGGGCTAAAAATGCGTTACTGCTTATCGTTTTCGGTAAGAAACAAGCCTCACAGCGCGAAGTAGAAGAAATTAACAATTACATTCAAATGCAAGCGGGCGAAAATATGACTGATATCATTATGGGAATTGGAGAAGACGAAAGCTTAGGAGATGCCCTTTCCGTTACAGTAATCGCCACTGGATTTGACGCCGATCAGCAACACAAGATAGTAAATACCGACCCCAAAAAGATTATCCATACCCTTGATGAAGAGCAAGTGGCTATGCACGATTTAACCACTCGTAGCCCTTACCAGCAAACCGTGATGGGACTTGATTTTGATATGCCTCGTTTTGAAAACAGAGAGGAAGCGACACCAACTCAACAGCCTCAAGTCTCTTTTGAGAGTAATCCTGCAGCCCAAAAAGTTGAAAGCAAACGCTTTTCACCGCAACAGGAAGCCCTTTTCAACATTGGGGTACAATACGAATTAGTTCGAGTAGAAAATCAAGAATTCCACATCATTGATAAACCTTCTGAACCCGAAGTAAAACCTACTGTGGTAAAACAGCCTCAAACCATAAAAACCACAGTACAGCAAAGCTCTAATACCGAAACCATTTATAAAGAACCTGAAAAACCTCAAACGGTAGTATTTAACTTGGTAGAGGAAAAAACCACAATACCAGCACCTAAAAAGGAATTAAGCATTCCTCAACCAGAAATCAATCAAAACGGACAAATCGTTCATTCCTTAGAAGACTATATGGAATTTGAAGAAAAACTTTCAAAAGCCGATATAAATACAAACAGCATTATAAAGGAAAACGAATTATATCAAGAACAAAAAGAATCTGATATTTCTTTTGAAGTAAAGATTGATGAAAATGGGCAAACTCGTATTTTTGACGATGTTGAAAAAGAGACCATTGACCCTATGAATAGCACCATATCAGAAGTTTTACGCACCCGTACCCGACCCAATGTACTGAAAACCTATAATCACAAATTCAACATTTCGGGACAAAGTGAATTTGAAGAAAAAAAACCTTCACGTATGTCTTTTGGAGTGGACAGCTCTGGAGAAATTCAAATCAGAACCAATAATTCTTACCTACACGACAATGTAGACTAAGTAAAGCTTAAAAAAGGCGGAAAATTTTCAATTTTCCGCCTTTTTTATTGGCATCTTAATACTGCATATACAGAAATCATTTAAATACAACAATCTTAGAAATTAAATTCTAAATTGATTAAGTTATTTTTATTCAATTTTTTCACTTGAAAAATCAAATCATTTTTTGAAATTGAGAAGGTGTCATTCCGAATTCTTTTTTGAAAAGACGTGTAAAATAATTAGCGTTTTCAAAACCACAAGCATCAGCGATTTCAGCCATTGACATATTACTATTTTGAAGCATCCTTTTGGCTTTGGTCAGCCTTACTTTACCAATATAAGATGCTTGTTACTTGGTTCTTATTCCTTTATCCTTTAAACTTTTCACTTTAAACTTTATCCTTTTTACTTGACCCTTTCTCCTTAAAACTTGATTCTTGTTGCTTTATCTTTTATCTTTGTCGCTTGTTTTTAAAGTAGCAGCAAAATGTCAAAAAAAGTTCGTGTTCGTTTTGCTCCAAGTCCTACAGGAGCATTACATATTGGAGGGGTTCGTACCGCTTTATTTAATTATTTATTTGCTAAAAAACACGGTGGTGATTTTCTATTACGTATTGAAGATACCGACCAAAACAGATATGTTGAAGGCGCTGAGAAATACATTATTGACGCCTTAAATTGGTGCGGAATTCCGTATGATGAAGGGGTTGGAAAAGAAGGAAAACACGCCCCTTACCGCCAAAGTGAGCGCAAGGCAATTTACAAACAATATGCCGAAACCCTCATTAAAAACGGATGGGCTTACTATGCTTTTGACACAGCAGAATCTTTGGAAAACCAACGAAAAAGCCACGAAGAAGCTGGTAAAACATTCATCTACAACTGGCACAACCGCCAAAAATTAGCCAACTCGTTAGCATTATCCGCCGAAGAAACCCAAAAAAGACTCGAACGTGGCGATGATTACGTTATTCGTTTTAAAATGCCAGAGCAAGAAATCCTTCATATGCACGACCTCATCCGAGGAGAAGTAGTGGTGGACACTCAAACCCTTGATGATAAGATACTTTTCAAAAGCGATGGTATGCCTACCTACCATTTAGCAAACATTGTGGACGACCACCTAATGGAAATTTCACACGTTATCCGTGGGGAAGAATGGTTACCTTCACTCCCCTTACACCTGCTTTTGTATCGTGCTTTTGGATGGGAAGCCCCCACATTTGCACACCTTCCGCTGATTTTAAAACCCGTAGGAAACGGAAAGCTCAGCAAACGCGACGGACAAAAACTCGGTTTCCCCGTTTTTCCAATGCAATGGAAAGATGCCTCATCAGGCGATATTTTAAAAGGATTTAAAGAAGAAGGCTACTTACCTGAAGCTCTCATCAACTTTTTAGCTCTTTTAGGCTGGAATCCAGGCAATGATACCGAACTATTCTCCATCGAGCAGTTGATAACATTATTTGATTTAGAACGCGTTCATAAAGCTGGTGCTCGTTTTGACCCCGAAAAAATAAAATGGTTCAATCATCAATATCTACAACAAAAACCAGTAAATGAACTCGCTGAAGACTTCCGAAAAATACTTGAAGAAAAAAACATCAAAACCGAAAATGCGGTTATTGAAAAAGTAATCCAACTCATCAGAGAACGCGCCTCTTTTGTAGCCGATTTTTGGGATTTGAGCAGCTTCTTTTTCGTAGCACCATCACATTATGATGAAAAAGCCCTAAAAAAACAATGGAAAGAAAACACAGCAGAAATATTCCGTGAGGTAACTAATTTACTGCGAAATTCAGAAAATTTCACCTCCGAACCTCTTGAAGCTTTGGTTAAAAACTATATCGAAGCCCATAAATACGGACTCGGACAAGTGATGCCCCCTTTACGTTTAGCATTAGTGGGGGAAATGAAAGGTCCGCATATTTTTGATATTATGGAAATCATTGGCAAAGAAGAAACCATCAGCCGACTACTTCGTTTTTTAGAAAAAGCGGAAGGGTAAGTGGGGAAGGATAAAGGATAAAGGATAAAGGATAAAGTAACAAAAGCCAAGTCATAAGAATCAAGTACGATTGACCGATAGCCGTTAGCTATTGACTATTAACTGAAAACCATTCACTAATTACCAAAAGCTTTGCCCCTTTGAAGGGGGCAGTTCAAAGAGTAGGAATATTTTTAGAAGAAGGGCAAAGTGTAAAGCATAAAGTAACAAAAACCAAATACGATTGGCTAAAAGCTCTGTTCGCTAATAGTTATAAATCCAAATCGTATTGCTTGATTTTACGATAAAGGGTGCGTTCAGAGATTCCTAACTCTTTAGCAGCCTCTTTACGTTTGCCTTCATTACGTTCCAAAGCCTTGATAATAAGTTCGCGTTCTTTATCTTGCAAAGAGAGTATTTCTTCTTCTATATCCTCCACATAATCATAATCTTGCGTTTGTGGCAGTTTAACCCCAGAAGATTTAGGTTCATTTACAGCAATGATAGATACGGCGGGGCTTGGCTCAGAAAAATCTGGAGTTTCGCCGTAAATTTTATGAATAAGGGTTTTATTTTCATCTTGCACTTTTTGCGAATTTCCGTGCTGTAGCAATTCCAAAGTAAGCTTTTTAAGGTCGTTCAAATCGTTTTTCATATCGAACAAAACCTTATAAAGAATTTCTCGCTCACTACCAAAATCACTTTCGGAGCGATTGGTTGCCGTCACCATAGGAAGATGTGCCCCTTCATCGGGCAAATACGAGCGTAAAGTAGCGACTCCTATCTCCCGTTTTTGCTCCAAAACCGATATTTGCTCGGCGACGTTTCTAAGTTGGCGTATGTTCCCCGCCCAATGATAATGAGTAAGCATTTGAGCGGCATCATCAGTAAGTTTAATCGTCGGCATTTTATATTTTTGAGCAAAATCGGAAGCAAACTTTCTGAAAAGCAGATACACATCGTCTTTACGTTCGCGCAGTGGCGGAAGATGGATTTCAACGGTACTCAATCGATAGTATAAGTCCTCACGAAAACGCCCTTTTTTTATAGCATCAAACATATTAACGTTAGTTGCAGCTACAATACGAACGTTGGTTTTCTGCACCACCGACGAGCCTACTTTTATAAACTCGCCATTTTCAAGTACACGCAACAAACGCACTTGTGTGGTTAAAGGCAACTCCCCTACTTCATCTAAGAAAATGGTACCCCCGTCAGCCTCCTCAAAATACCCACTACGAGTAGCTGTTGCCCCAGTAAAAGCACCTTTTTCGTGACCAAACAACTCCGAATCAATGGTTCCTTCAGGAATAGCCCCGCAATTCACAGCTATGTATTTTCCGTGTTTTCGGTGAGAAAGCGAGTGAATAATACGCGGAATAGCTTCCTTCCCCACACCGCTTTCGCCCGTAACCAAAACGGAAATATCAGTAGGTGCTACTTGAATGGCTTTTTCTATGGCACGATTGAGTTTCAAATCATTACCTATAATACCAAAACGCTGCTTTATGGTTTGAATGTTGTATTCCATTGGATAAACTATTCCGACTATTTTTTTCTCAAAACAGGATTTAGTTCCTCGTCGTTGTACATTTTCATTTGCTTGTACACCTTCATATATTTTTTACCCTGCGAAATATCCTGCAAGAGTTGGTCTAATGCCTGTGAAAGGTCTTGTTTCTGCTCCAAAAGCACATCTAATTTTTTTTGACAAGCCTCACGATGTGCCTCAGTGGCATCAGGGCGTTGCACTTCTTCACGCATATGATATATTTTCAAAGCGAGGATAGAGAGTCTATCTACTGCCCACGCGGGGCTTTCGGTATTGATAGTAGCCCCCTGAAGAGGTTTCACATCTTTGTATTTATGCAAAAAATAGCTATCGATGTACTCCACGGTATCGGTACGATCTTGATTGGAAGCATCAATTTTACGTTTCAAATCCAGAGCAGCCACAGGGTCAATCTGCGGGTCTCTAATAATATCTTCGTAATGCCATTGCACAGTATCTATCCAATTTTTCCGATACAGCAAATGCTCTACCGAATCAGAAGGATACGGATTAGCAAAAGGCTGGTAAACATCATCTAATATATGGTACTTTTCAATACTTTCATCAAATATCTTAAAGGCATTCTGACTGAACATAAGCATAATTTTAAGTGATTTAGGACAAATATAATCCTATTTTTTGTTTTCAGAAAACAAAAACAGCAAACCTTTACAAATAGCTGTGTGCTCTATTGGTGTTCACGAATTAAATACAGATATACTGGAAAGTGATCGGAATACCCCCAAGTGTATCTTCCGTTAGACATACTTCTAAAAGGATATCCTTTATATTTTCCTTTCGGATTTGCCAAATAGGGTTTATTAAAAATTCCTGCCTTCCAGTATCTGAAAGAAGTTTTATCTTCTTTGAGTAGCTCTTGGGTAAAATAAATTTGGTCAAATAAGTTCCACCCATCTTGATAGGCCAATGTACCCATTCCTTTTTTAAGCATTTCTTCCATAGGATTAAAAAGACCACCTTGAGCCACTTTATTTTTCTTCCCCTCGGTTTTGAGTACTTTTTTAAAGCTGGAATTGGTAGCATCGTCATTAAAATCGCCCATACTTAAAATCTTGGCTTGTGCATCTGTTTTTTGTAGCGAATCAATGATTTTACGATTTAGGGCTGCTGCAGCTTCTCGTTTGGGACGACTAACGGCTTCCCCCCCACTACGTGAAGGCCAGTGATTTACAATAAAATGCACCAATTCACCATCTAACATTCCGCTGACGAGTAATTGGTCTCGCGTGTAACGACGTTTGCCATCGGCATCAAAAATAACCAACGGATGTTTAGAAGTGGAAATGGGTTTAAAAATACCTTTTTTGTAAATCAGTGCTACATCAACACCCCTTGCATCAGGAGAGTCGTAATGTACAATCCCATAATCGTATTTGCGCAAATGCTCAGTATTGATTAAATCAACAATAACATCTTGATTTTCAATCTCACAAAGCCCCACAATATCAGGAGCTTGTCGGGTAATATCACTGCCAATTTCCGAGATTACTTTGGCAATTTTGTCCACGTGATCGTTGTACACCTTTGAAGTCCATCGGTCAGCCCCTTCTGGGGTACGATCGTCATCAAACTTCAGCGGGTCGTTGATGGTATCAAAAAGGTTTTCTACGTTATAAAATGCCACGGTACGCACCATATATTTTTTTTCTTGTGCTTGTAAGGTGATCAGATTAAAATTTAACACCATTAAAAATAGGAAATACGTTATTTTTTTCATATCTTTATACACTAATTAAGGTTAATGGTTTATTCTTTTGAAATGAATACACTCAAAAAACAAGCCAAATTTTATTTTGTATTGAATATCTGAATCTTAAAATAAAAATGCTTTGCATTGAGCGTGTTTGCGAAGGTAAGCATATTTACGCAAAGATGAAAACAGAAGATGAAATAAAATTACACCAAATTAAGACTAAATACAAATAAATTGTTTTTCATCATAAGTTAATAAAATGATAAAATGAAAATCATTTTTTTAGAATATTTTTGTGAGCATTTTAAAAAATCAAAATAATATGTATCGAATAGTATGTTTTTTATTTGTGGCAATACTATCTTTTCAATCTCAGGCTCAGTCTGTTGTGGAAGGAAAAGTGCTTGATGCCCGTATTAAAACGCCACTTGCAGGAGTTCGCGTGTTGGCACAAGATACGCAATCGGAAGTTTTTACCGACAATCAAGGGGGGTTTTCCCTACAACTCTCACAAGGCAAACACGTCTTGATCTTTTTCAAGAAAGGATATGTGGAAAAGAAAATGATTGCCGAGGTGTCGTCTGGTTTAAGAACGGAGTTTCCGACCGTTTATTTGGAAGCCGACTTAATCCGTGATGCTGAACAACAATTGGTGGTGATTTCTGAAACGGATTTAGAAGATGATGAAAGCAGTGCTGATATGATGTCGGGCTTATTACAAAGTTCACAAGATATTTTTATGCGACGCGCTGCCTTTGATTTCGGTGCAGTTTTCTTCAAACCTCGCGGATTCGACTCCAAAGACGCTACAGTGATGATTAACGGCATCCCGATGAATCGTATCGAAAACGGAAGAGCTCAATGGAGCAATTGGGGCGGACTTAATGACGTTACCCGAAATCAAGAACTTAGCGTGGGGTTAAACCCCTCTGACTATACTTTCGGCGGAGCTTTTGGTTCGAATTACATCAACATCCGTCCGTCTTTAAACCGACCTGGGCTTCGATTGTCAGCCTCAGTAGCCACTGCCAGCTATACAGGTAGAGGAATGGCTACATACAATTCTGGAATGAATGAAAGCGGATTAGCATACACCATTTCAGCTTCACGCCGATGGGCACCCAGTGGAGGATATGTTGACGGAACGCTTTACAATGCTTACTCGGTTTTCGGAGCAGTTGAGTACGAAATCAATCCGCAAAACAGTTTAAATTTGGTAGCGATGTTTACCCCAAATCGTCGCGGAAAATCCTCACCCTTAACGCGAGAAGTTATTGACCTTGCTGGATATGATTACAACCCAATGTGGGGTTATCAAAACGGAGATATCCGAAATTCAAGAAATAAAATTGTTTCTGAACCCATTTTTATCTTATCGTATAATTATGAAAAAGAAAACACACGTTTGGATGTGAATTTGGGTTACCAATTCGGAACTTTAGGCAACACTCGAATTAGTTATGGTAATGGGCAAAACCCCGAACCGAATTATTACCGTAACTTACCAAGTTATTACCTGAATCAAACCTCTGGACCCAATCAGCATTTGGCAGACTTACAAAAAACATACTTTTTGGAAAACAAACAGTTAGACTGGGCTTCACTTTACCGAGCCAATGCAAACGCTACCGATTCAAGAAGTATCTTTATCTTGAGTAATGATGTAAACCAAGAGCGTACATTTACTGGAAATATCAATTTTTCTACACCATTACACGAAAGAATTACTTGGCGATTAGGGGCTACCTATCGAAATATCTATTCGGATAATTACGCCCAAATTGACGATTTGCTCGGAGGAAAATTCTTTACCAATTACGATTATTTCACCAGTACTCCTTACGATGTGAATGACCCTAACCTAAACAAGGGCAAGGGCGATAAATGGAGCTATTTCTACGGACTGACCTCG